>LGRT01000031.1 GCA_001642945.1 Rhodobacteraceae bacterium SB2
TTGGATCAATGCAAGTTCCTATGGATTACCTTGCCGCCAAGAAGAAAGAAAAGCGCGAGACAGACCGTGCGCGGTTGCAGACTGCTGTTCAACTGGCTCCAAGTTTGAAGCCGAAGGCGGTTGGTAAAGGTGGCTACACAAACGTCATGGTTGACGGCGAAGCTCAAGTTCTTACATCAGCAGAAATTCAAGCAGCGAAAAAAGCTGGTAAGACTGTTTCACCTTATGAAAAGTCGTCTGACAAAACAACCACAAGTTTTAAAGAGCGTAAGTTTTACAAAACAGGGTTTCCTGCTGCTGTTGTTAAAAACGAAACAGATGCCGCTTTATTTGAAAGTGGTGGATGGTCGGCTGTTCCTCCAGAGGGCTGGAGCGAAAGCGTTGATGCAAATGGCTTTGAAACTCAAGCAAGTGAAATCATTACTGGTGGCGTAGTTGTATTTGCTGGAAAAGATGGGTCTGTAAAAGTTGTAAGATCATCTGATGGAGCAACATTAACAGGCGACGAAGCACAAGCTGCGATTGATGAAGCCTACGCCAAAGGAGCTGAAGTCCAAGGCGACAGATCTCAGCAAAGGGCGCTTGGTAGCCTATCATCTGAGATTGTGGGTCAATCTTACAAAGAAATGATGACAGTTCAAAAAAATATTAGCACTCTGGAAGATGCGAAACGCGCATTGGAAAGTGGAGCGCAAACTGGTTACTTTGCTCAGTTCATCCCTGATGTAAGTGCATCTGCTGTTGAGCTTCAAAACGTCAGAAACAGGCTAGGTCTGGATGTTGTTTCATCTGTTACTTTTGGCGCATTGAGCGAATCTGAACTAAATATGGCTCTTGATACTGGGCTTCCAGAAAGCATGGATGAAGATTATCTAAAGGGTTGGGTTCAAGAAAGAATTGATGCGAAGAAAAAACTTCTTGATAATCTTTCGGAAGCTGCAAATTTCTTGGCTAGGGGTAATAGTATTGGCGATTGGCTGGTTGAGCTTGATAAGAGGGCGACCACAAGCCAAGACGAAATAACTCCTTTAGCTACAGAAATTTCTACTATGTCTATAGAAGAAATTGACGCAATTGATCTTGCAACGGCAGGGTTATCAAATGCTGAATTGCAGGCATATATAAAAAGAGCGAACGAATTAGGGGCTAATTAAAATGTCAGAATCAGATGAACTTCTCCGCGAAGCTCTTTTAGCGCAGGCAATGCTTGCCAAAAAAAGTCTACGGACTCAGCCTGTTGACCCAATGGTTCCTCGCGCTGACCCTGTTGGATATGTAGCTCCAGAGACAGAGCAAGGTCCAACAAACCTACGCGGTAAATTTTCAGCACCGGGTTTTGATTTGGCCTATGACGCGCAAACTGAAGGCGTTGTAGATGTGCCAGATCAAATGGCTTTATATTCTGAAGACGGTCTTCAAGTTCCTATTCCAGAAATTGTTCAAGAAGCATTAGAATTTGCTGGTAACTTTGGCGCGTTTACTGGAGGCTTGGCTTCGGGTTCTTTGGGTTATGTTGTTGGCGGTATAGCCGATATTGCAGTCAAAGCTGGCATGAGTGAAAACAATGCGAAACGTCTAGCCAGAGACATATTGGCAATGCCAGATGCTTTTGCTGGATCTCTTGGTTCTATTACAAAGCCAAGAGGTTCCAGAGGAAGTATAGATAAGGCTGTTGACAGCTTTACAGATGCTGAAAAGAAAGCTCTTGAAGGGGCTTTACCTGACACGTCTCTTCCTGTTCAAACAGTTCAATTGACACCTCAAGAGCTTGGCACATTGCTGCAACAGGCATCGAAAGGTGGACGTGGCTCACAGGCTGCGATTGAGGCTTTGGCAAAAGAAGCAAAGACAAACCCAGAAGCAGCCGCTGCTGCTGCACGGTTAGGTATCGATCTACCCCCTGATGTTCTCAGCGACAATCCATTGCTCAAGAATGCTGCGGCTATGACCCGCGATCTCAAGGCATCTGAGGCGGCAGGCCAGTTCGAGACCATTGTGATAAATGCCTCTAATGCGGCAGATGAGGCAATGGCTGCAATCAATGCAAGCCCTGACCTTGCCTCTGTCTCAGACAAAGTTTTGAACAGCGTGACAGCATCCCAAGCGGCTCTTAAAAAGGCCGCTGGAGATTTGTACAACGATGTTGACGCTCAAGTTCCAAAGTCAACTTTAGCGTCTGGCAACAACACTGTCATCTTGCTGAACAATCTAACTGATGAATTGGGTGGATTAGACAATCTCAGCTCAACAGAGCGGTTGCTTTTTGATAAATTGACAAATCCAGATACGCCACTAACATACGCCGCCTTGGTTCGCTTAAAGCAGGATATTGGCCGTGGAATAGAGCGAGGTCAGGGTCCATATGGTGATGTCAATCAATCTGCGCTTAAACGCATGTACGCAGCTTTATCTGAGGACCAGCTTCTAACCGTTGATCAGATAGGAGGCCCAGAGCTTCGAGCAAAGTTGCGTCTGGCTAATCAGACTACAGCAAAGCAAAAAGCTCTAGAGAAGCGCATTGTAAATGCCTTTGGCAAAGATCTTGATGGCAGCATCGCTTCAAGGCTCAGAACTGCTGTAACAGCAGGAACCCGTGGAGATGTCGGTGGTCTGAATAAGATCCTAAAGGCGATACCAAAAGATCTTCAACGAGAGGCTATTGCGACTGCAATTAACTCTTTGTCTCTTCCCGGTGGCGCAAGCGACTTGCCGTTTGGCTTTGCCCAGTATGCAAAGACTATGAAGGGTCTGAAGCAGAATAAACCGATATATAATAAGATCGTCAGCATACTTGGTCCTGACAGTGATCAGTTTCTCACTGATCTGTTAAACGTATCTCAGCGTATCACTGAAGCCCGTGGCCGTGTCTCTCAGACTGGCAAGGCTAACCAAGCCATGATCTTGGAAGGCTTAACTGCACAGAACCTTGCGATGCGTATTATGGACACATCATTGGGTCGCAGGGTTGTCCGTGGAGCTGCCGCAGGCGGTGGAGTGGTGGGCGGTGGTCCAGCAGGAGGAGCTGCTGCTGATGTGATCACTGAT
>LGRT01000001.1 GCA_001642945.1 Rhodobacteraceae bacterium SB2
TGAATAAGGTAAGCATGATGGTAATCTCCTTTTCTTGTTACCATCATAGATGCTCAAAAATGCGCAGTTTTAGGGGTGCAAAAGGAACAAGCTTTCCAACAGCTTTCCAATACATTTCCAAAGATATTTCCTTTTTGGAAAGCACTTCCACAATTAAAAACAACACCTTAGATACAAACTATCCAACTTTCCAACCTACTTTCACTTACTGAAGGTTTGGCTTTTTTAGACGCGTTCGCGCGTGTCGTGTATGTTTTGCCCTTGCGTGCCATGTTCTAGGTGCATTGGGTTGATGCATCAGGACATCGCGTTCATCAAGTCCGGGTTTTTCAACTGACGCAAAGCTTAAAAAACCTCCACCGAAGAAAGGGGGAGGCTGTTTGGGGCGATACATCAACATTTACAAGGCACTTGGCACGCTATACGCAAAGCGGGCCTTTAATCGAATTGCGGCGAATGACTGCTGGGAGCCCACTTTGACCGATACTGCGTGATGAACCGAAGGCGGCTTTGCACAGTTAGTGATCTTTGTGAAGTCACATGGACTGCCCTAACTTGCCTTGCAATAGTTTACCGAATGCTGCGCAGTCGCATCCCTAAAGCGGTTCACGGTACATTGTGCTGTCCAGTCTTAGTCTGGTGGTCCCTAACTTCAACATTCCAGAAGCGAGAAGCCTGGAAACGTTGCTCAGCGAATTGCTGCACCAACGTTACTCAGGTAGCAATCTCTCCGCTTTGACGCTTTGACAAGTCGTTGAACCAAATTTTAAGAACGAAATGCTGACAGCTGAATTCATGACTCGTTTCTCGTTCGAGTCTTTCGTTTGGATCGTTTGGCACCTTCGGATCGATTCGAAATGTAGGCTAAAGTCGCGCGTTCAGGTCACTTTCGTGCCCGTTAAAAAAGATTTCCGATACAGCAAGGTAGTATAAAACAAACAAAATAATAGTAATGGCTACAAAAAAGTACCAGTTTTACGTCTGTTCTGCTGTAGTTTTCCAAAATACAGGTCGCTATCGTCAACCTGGAGAAGCAGCCGATGTGCTACTCAATCGAGCTGAGAGGAGCGGTTTGATAGAAAGGGGGAGAGAATGATGCAACCGGATCTAGAAGTTGTCCAAATAGGGCGCGGTGAGACATTTAGAGCTTATGAACACGGCTATCCGTTTTCAACGGTCCGCTGGCATTTTCACCCGGAGTATGAGTTGCATCACGTCGTTGCGACGACGGGGCGTTACTTCGTTGGCGACTTTATTGGCACGTTTGAACCTGGAAATCTTGTGCTGACCGGCCCGAATTTGCCGCACAATTGGGTAAGTGATGTTGAGGCCGACGAAATAGTCCCGTTGCGCAATCGGGGAATACAATTCACGGATGAGGCCATCTGTGGCGCGATGGGCATCCTTCCCGAGCTTCAATGCCTTTCAGAAATGCTGGACAAAAGCCGCAGAGGCCTGTTGTTTTCGAATGCCACATCTGAAGTCGTAGCGCCCAAATTGGCCGAACTGATGCATGCGCGTGGTATCCGCCGGATAGAACTTTTCATTGGGATAATTGGTGCCCTTAGTCAGGACAGTCAAACGCATCAACTGACCGGTGCCGAGTACCTGCCTGACCCTTCAGGCTACATGTCCACTGGGCTGAACAGGGCCCTAGCTTTCATTGACGCGAACCTGACTGAACCATTTAACGAAGGTGACCTGGCCGAGATCGCTGGCATAAGTCGATCAACCTTTTCACGCAGCTTCCGGAAGCACACAGGCATGTCCCTTATGCGCTATGTAAATCGACTGCGCATCGGTCTGGCCTGTCAAATGCTCGTCTCTGATCATGGCGAGAAGATCACCGACATCTGCTTTGGATGTGGATTTAACAACTTGTCGAACTTCAATCGTCAATTTGCAGCGCAGAAAGGGATGTCACCTTCGCGGTTCCGATCGCGAATGCTTAACCATGCGACCACGAACTTCGACCCAGATCGAAGTATCCAAGCGGCGTAAGGCGCCGCGTGAGATTAGGACAGTCCCGACAGGAACGTCCGCTACTACTGACAAAGAATGTATCTGCAACCTGCTGGGCTCTTCCAGCGGGGCGGTACCCTACCGCCGGCTTACAGAACAAAGCCGGTCAACCAAGAGAGAAACCAACAGAGGAGACTCCAATGAAACTTAAGTTAACAACAGTTGCCGCGACGCTTACGGCTCTCTTTCTAAGCAGCACCGCAAGCTATGCTCAAACAGCAGGAACCGTCGCGTTCTTGATGCCTGATCAAGGCTCAACCCGCTACGACGAGCATGATTGGCCCGGCTTCCAGGCGGAATTGAAAAAGATCTGTCCGGATTGCAAAGCCATTTATCAAAATGGCAATAACGACGTCGCGCTACAGCAGCAGCAGTTCAACTCGGTGATTGCGCAAGGTGCAGCCGTTGTCGTGCTTGATCCTGTGGATTCGGGCGCAGCAGCTGCCATGGTCGAGTTGGGACAAGCACAAGGTATCAAAATTGTGGCCTATGACCGGCCAATCCCCGATCGCGCTCCAGACTTCTATGTCTCTTTTGACAATGAAGGGATTGGTTATGCCATCGCGCAAAGCCTCATTGAGCATCTGCGTATTACGGGTGTTTCACCCGAAGGTGTCGGCATTCTTCAAGTTAATGGATCTCCAACCGATGCAGCCGCTGGCTTGATCGCTGATGGCTCGCGCAGAGCAGTTGAAGAGTCTGAATATCAGCATCTTGCTGAGTTTGACACGCCGGGCTGGGCGCCGCCAAAAGCACAAGAATGGGTTGCGGGCCAGATTACGCGATTTGGAAACCAAATCGTTGGTGTGGTTGCGGCAAACGATGGCACCGGTGGCGGTTCAGTTGCGGCTTTGAAAGCGGCTGGCGTTGATCCAATCCCACCAGTCACTGGCAACGACGCCGAGATAGCTGCACTTCAGCTTATTATCGCAGGCGATCAATTCAATACGATCTCCAAACCTAGCGAAATTGTGGGCGCGGCTGCAGCCAATATCGCTTTCACATTTTTGAGCGGTGGCACTCCTGAAGCCACAACAACGCTTTACGATGCACCGTCGCAACTCTTCGTGCCGGCCGTCGTGACACGTGGCAACCTCAAGGAAATCGTGATCGACACAGGTATCGTGTCTGCCGAGCAACTTTGTACCGATGATTTTGCAGCATATTGTGCTGAACTCGGAATCAAGTGATCGAGAACGCGGCGTCGGACCTCCCACCGAAGCCGCAAGAAAGGGGTGCTGGCGGTCGAGTGTGCCGCCAGCACCAAACCAAACTAGAGGGGACCACCGTATGACACAGACACAAACAACGCGGACACACGGGGACTTACTCTTGAAAATGAGTGGAGTTTCCAAACAATTCGGCGCTGTCACAGCCTTGGGCGATATTGAGTTGGAAGTCCACGCTGGCGAAGTCGTCGCTCTGGTAGGAGACAATGGCGCGGGGAAGACGACACTAGTTAAAGTGCTTGCCGGGGTGCATCAACCGACGTCCGGCATGATCGAATATCTCGGTGAGGAAGTTACGATCGACAACCCTCGCAAAGCACTTGAAATGGGAATTGCGACTGTTTTTCAAGATCTTGCACTTTGTGAAAATCTGGATGTCGTCGCAAATCTGTTCCTTGGTCAAGAGATTTCACCATGGCGGATGAACGAAGTAGAAATGGAAGTCCGCGCGTGGAAGTTGCTCCAAGAACTGGCGGCCCGTATCCCGTCGGTCCGCGAGCCCATCGCATCACTTTCCGGCGGGCAGCGTCAAACTGTTGCGATCGCGCGTTCGCTTGTCATGGAACCTGAAATAGTCATGCTCGATGAGCCGACGGCAGCTCTTGGTGTCGCCCAAACCGCGGAGGTTCTGAACCTCATTGAGCGGGTAAGTGGCCGCGGACACGGGGTGATCCTAATTTCCCATAACATGGAAGACGTACGCGCAGTCGCTGACCGAATTGTTGTGCTGCGTCTTGGCCGAAACAATGGCGTCTTTACGACCGAAAATTCGCATGAGGAACTTGTCGCTGCGATCACCGGCGCCTCTGACAACTCTGTTTCTCGGCGCGAGGCACGCAAACTCGAAGTGACGACAGATCGAGCGAAGGACCGAAAATGACCGACGACAACAATAGCCAACAACTTGATCGCGCAGATACGCGTGTACGTCACGACGAGGGAATTTCCGGCGCAATCCGAGAGTTTATAGACCGGACAAGGTCTGGGGATTTAGGCATGCTTCCAGTTCTTGCTGGCCTCGTTCTTATCTCGGTTGTTTTTACTTCGCTTAACCCGGTCTTTCTCGCACCGATAAACCTCGCCAATCTTCTTTTCGATGCGTCCGCAGTCGGGTTCATCGCGCTTGGCATCATATTTGTGTTGCTGCTCGGAGAAATCGATCTCTCAGTTGGATCAATGAGTGGACTCGCTTCCGCGATGATTGGCGTACTTTGGGTGAAAACAGGTCTACCGCTTCCCCTGGCGATACTGGGGGCAATGGCCGCTGGCGCGTTCGCAGGCTTACTTTTCGGCCTTCTGCGCAATCGTTTTGAAATGCCAAGCTTCGTGGCAACCCTAGCCGGGCTCCTCACTCTATTGGGCTTGCAACTCTACATCCTCGGACCAACGGGTTCAATTAACCTGCCGTTCACATCTCCGCTCGTGCGGTTTGGTCAGCTTATGATCTTGCCTGCATGGCTGTCTTATACTCTGGCAATCCTGCCGGGACTCCTGCTCATCTATGGCGGAATTGTTGCTGCGAAACGCCGTAATGAAGCGAACCTTTCCTCCACTAATCTAAGCGTCACTGTTTTTAAGGCTTTGATCATCACTGCCGTTTTGGTCTTTGCCGTTTACTACCTCGAAAAGGGCCGAGGCGTGCCGTGGATGTTTGCCATATTTACGCTCGTTGTTGTGTGTGCTGAGTACGCGCTGACACGCACAAAGTGGGGCCGCTCAATGTTCGCTATCGGTGGTAACGCTGAGGCGGCCAGACGATCCGGGATTAATGTGGATTCGATCCGAATGTCGGCCTTTGTGCTGTGTTCAACCTTTGCAGCGCTTGGTGGTGTTTTCTCGTCGGCGAGACTGGCCTCAGCAAGCATTCAGGCGGGGACCGGCGACGTCAATCTTAATGCAATCGCGGCAGCGGTCATTGGCGGCACCTCTCTCTTTGGAGGTCGTGGCTCAGCATGGTCAGCGCTTCTCGGTGTTCTGGTCATCATGGCCATCTCGAACGGTTTGACGCTTCTGAACCTGAGTTCCTCGCTTCGCTTCATGATTACAGGCGGTGTTCTTGCCTTTGCAGTCATTGTGGACTCAATCGCCCGACGCTCACGTGCCAGCCATGGCCGCGCGTAATACCAAAGGATAAGCACCATGACCCAACAGCTTTCTGGAAAAACTGCCGTGATTACAGGTGCCGCCTCTGGGATTGGATTGGAGTGCGCACGCACAATGATCGCGGCAGGTGCTGACGTAGTGCTGATCGACCGATCAGAAGAGGGGCTGGCTCGTGTCTGTGCAGACCTAAGCGACAAAGCGCATCCTCTGGTTGTCGATCTTCTTGACGGCCCCGAGGTCACCGCAATGCTGCCCAAAATTCTTGACCTTGTCGGGGGGGTAGACATTTTTCATGCCAATGCAGGTGCGTACATCGGGGGTGCCGTTGCCGACGGAGATCCCGACGACTGGGACAAGGTGCTTAATCTAAACACCAATGCTGTGTTCCGATCTGTTCACGCGGTGTTGCCTTATATGATTGCCCAGAAACGCGGCGATATTATATTCACAAGCTCAGTTGCAGCCGTGACACCGGTTGTGTGGGAGCCAATCTACACTGCCTCGAAATATGCAGTGCAAGCGTTCTTGCACGCGACCAGACGCCAGTTGATCAAACACAATATTCGCATGGGGGCGGTCTTGCCCGGCCCGGTGATAACGCCGCTGCTTGATGACTGGCCGAAAGCGAAAATGGATGAAGCGCTGGCCGCAAAGGCGCTGATGGAGTCCAAAGAGGTCGCCGATGCAGTGATGTTTATGGTGACCCGCCCGCCAGGGGTTGTGGTGCGCGACCTGACGATCTTGCCGCATGGATGCGACATCTGAACCACCAGAAATGTTATACGCCAAAGAACACTTTAAAACAGAGTTGGAATATAAATGCCGAAAAACGAGAATTTACTGAACCGCTTCAAGCTTGATGGCAAAGTTGCTCTTATCACTGGAGGTACTCGTGGTATCGGCCTGGCCACTGCCAGAGCACTCGGAGATGCTGGAGCACGGCTTTTTGTTAGCTCGCGCAACGATGGCGAAGAGGTAGAAAAGGCGCTTGGCGCGTTGGGTTATGACGCCACATTTATTGCCGCTGACCTAACCGACCCTCAAGCACCGGCTGCCATCATTTCTGATGTCCTTGAACAGACGGGACGGCTAGACGTTCTCATCAACAATGCCGGTATCGCCTTGCACGGTGATTCAGCAGAATTCTCTGACGAGGATTGGCAGCGCGTGATGTCGCTGAATGTTGATGCGGTCTTTCGTTGCTGTCGCGCAGCTATTCCGGCTATGCGGGCGCAGGGCGGTGGGGCAATTGTCAATGTCGGGTCCATGTCCGGCATTGCCTCCAACATTCCGCAAAATCAAGTGGCCTACAACAGCTCCAAGGCGGCGGTTCACATGATGACTAAAAGTCTTGCCAGCGAACTTGCTCTGGACAATATCCGCGTTAATGCTCTCGCGCCCGGCTACATTCAGACTGATATGTCTCAAGGCGGCATCGACAACCCCGAGTGGTTCCCGATCTGGAGAGACATGACGCCAATGAAGCGTGTCGGCCAGCCAGAAGAAGTGGCGATGGCCGCACTTTTCCTCGCCTCTCCTGCGTCAAGCTACGTAACTGGCGACATTCTTGTGATCGACGGTGGATACACCACGCGATGACACACTCAAGGGACGAGTTTGAATACCAATGATCAACACACAACGACTTGCGGGAAAGACCGCACTCATTACTGGCTCGGCGCGCGGCATTGGCCGTGGCTTTTCTGAGCGCTTTGTTCGGGAAGGCGCCCGCGTCGCCATTACCGATATTGATCTTGATGCTGCACAGAAAACAGCGTCTGAGATCGGAGACGCGGCAATCGCACTGCACATTGATGTGAGCGATCAGGATAGCATCGAAGCTTGCGTCGCCGGTGCTGTGGACGCCATCGGCGGTATCGACATTCTAATCAACAACGCAGCACTTTTTGATGCGGCGCCAATCGCCGATATCACGCGGGACAGCTTCGATCGGCTGTACGCCGTAAATGTTGCGGGGACGATGTTCACGATGCAGGCCGTCGCCCGCCACATGATCTCACGCGGCAAAGGAGGGAAAATTATCAATATGGCTTCGCAGGCAGGTCGGCGCGGCGAGTCACTTGTCGCGGTTTACTGCTCGACCAAAGCTGCCGTAATATCATTGACCCAATCCGCGGGTCTGAACCTGATTGAGCATGGTATAAATGTGAACGCAATTGCCCCGGGCGTCGTTGACGGTGAACACTGGAAACATGTCGATGCAATGTTCGCCAAGCTGGAAAACAAGAAGCCGGGACAGAAGAAAGCTGAGGTCGCAGCAAGCGTGCCGTATGGCCGCTTCGCGACACCAGATGACCTGACCGGGATGGCCGTGTTCCTCGCTTCAGATGATGCAAATTACATCGTTTCGCAGTGCTACAATGTAGACGGTGGCCAATGGATGAGCTGATTTGTCTACGCCTGCGAAGTGCACCGTCAAAGGGTAACTGCCAGAGGCAAACCGCATGAAAAAAGTAGCGGTTATTGGGGAAGTTCTGGTTGAAATCATGGCAGACAGCATCGGCGACGGTTTTCTTGAAGCGATTGCTCTTACCGGTCCTTTTCCGTCCGGAGCACCAGCAATTTTTATCGATCAGGTCGCTAAGCTCGGTCAGCCCTGTGGCATTATCTCGGCAGTTGGAGATGACGATTTTGGTAAAATCAATCTTAACCGGCTTTCTATGGATGGTGTGGACATATCAGGGGTCTCAATCGATCCGGACCGCCCCACAGGCAGCGCATTCGTGCGATATCATTCGGATGGGTCCCGCGATTTTGTTTACAACATAAAACACAGTGCTTGCGGGACGATTCCAAGAACGCCCGAAGTGGCGCAGGTTCTCGATGCCACAGATCACCTCCACGTCATGGGGTCTTCGCTATCCAACCCCGAATTTGTGGCACTGAACCTTGAGGCCGCCCGCAAAGTCAAAATGAATGGCGGGACAATTTCCTTCGATCCAAACTTGAGAAAAGAAATTCTGAGCGCGCCCGGATCACGAGACGCCATGGCTTATGTCCTGTCCCTCACGGATGTGTTCCTTCCAAGCGGAGAAGAACTAACGCTCCTCACCGACGCGACCGATCCAGCTATTGCGGCGAAAGAGCTTCTGGCGCTTGGGATTCAAAATGTTGTTCACAAAATGGGGTCGGGCGGTGTCCGCATTTACGACGCGAGCGGCGACCGTTTCGTCCCCGCCTATTCGGTTACTGAAATCGACCCAACCGGCGCAGGTGATTGTTTTGGCGGCGCGTTCATTGCGCTTTGGCTTCAAGGGTTGGACATCGACAAAGCCGTTTCCCTTGCCTCAGCTGCCGGTGCGTGTGCCGTTCAGCATCGTGGTCCTATGGAAGGCGCATCGAGCCTCGAAACGCTTGTTCGTTTCGTCAAAGAACACGAACACCAACGAAACATCGCTGGGGGTTGAGCGCATGAATGTCAACGAGCTTATTGAACGCAATAAGAACGGAGAGAGTATCGGCTTGCCGAGCGGTGCCGTCAGACAAATCGGCTCAAGCATCAAAAGTCTTGGGAAACTTTAGTTGGGTGCTGTCAAACTAATCAAAACTCGCATCAGATTGCTGGCGCAGCCTGAATCTATGCGCTCAATAGTTGGCGCCACTCAGTAAGAGCGGCGGTTCGATTGAACTTGAAACTGTCTCGTGAGTAAAAGTGGCGCTCCTGATTGAAATGGTTGTGGACCGAAGAGTGGACTGCCGCGAACTTCTGCAAACATCGCATCTGTCGGAAGCGGAGCATGGCGCATTCTCGTCGTCGAAACGGCAAGGGGGAATTCTCGGCCCGATTATTTACCCAGCGGCCTGTTTCCTGCCGATCCGCGTTGCCGATGACTTTCATTGCAGCGCCATAGGAACGTAGTTTGTCAGTCACAACTACTTCTGGCCCGCCGTAGCGCTTCATTGCTTTTCTGAGGAATTTCAATGCTCCCTTGCGGTCTCGGCGCTTGGTTACATAACTTTCAAGCACCTCACCTTCGTGATCAACGGCTCGCCAAAGGTAATGCGTCTATCCGTTGATCTTTACGAAAACCTCATCCAGGTGCCACTGCCAGTTCGAATATGATCGCATCCGACTAACCCGGTTTCTTCGTATCTCAGCAGCAAACATCGGACCAAATCTGTTCCACCAAAACCGAACCGTTTCGTGGCTGATCTCAATACCTCGTTCGTGCAAAAGATCTTCCACATTACGGAGTGGGAGCGGAAACCGAACATAAAGCATCACAGCCAGGCGGATGATCTCCGGGCTGGTTTTAAAGTACCTGAATGGGGAGTGTTTTGTCATACGGCGAGGCTACGAAACCGCACGCCCCGCCTCAAGCTCGTTTTTCTGAAAGTGCCCTTGAGAGTAAAATTAGTACAAGAAGATCGCGTCCGCGAACGCGTCAGTCATTCAACGCGAGACAAAATGTCCTATTCAATTCGAGCTTACCCAAAACGCAAGAGATACGGTTGGCGCATGGATTACGTCATCAAAAATGATCATGTGCCATTTCATGTTTCCTAGTCGCTTACGACAAACCACATATTTCGACGAGACAATATGAACGGCTGGTGCGCGATTGGCTAACTGCAATTGGTCTCGAGCCGGGTGCCTACGGCACACACTCACATCAAAGAACCAAAGCGGCGGAGATTTATCGAAAGACCTAAAATCTGAGAGCCGTCCAACTTCTTTTGAGTCATACCAAGGTTGATAGCACCGTCTGATACTTGGGTGCATTTTAGCATATCGTTCAGAACGCGTTCCTACTCTTCGCTCCATTGGATTTTTAAGCTTCCGGCTGGAGGTTTAGTCGCGAGGAATTCTGACACTTCTTCCAAAGATGATCTGTGCGAAACCACCTGATCTGCATGCGAACCCAAGCCTGCGATAACCTCCAACGCGCGGGGGATGTTGTGGTTTAGGGAATGCGATCCGGCAAGGGTCAGTTGGCGTCGGAAAACCTCGAAAGGAGAGATTTCGATCCGTGCATTAGACGGGCAAACACCGAAGTACAAACCCTTGCCACCGTTGGCCATGTAGCTTGTCAGCTTAGCGGCAACCGCTGGTACGCCGGTAGCCTCAACCACTAGGTCAGCACGGCTTTGCCATTTGTCTAGGTTGGCTGAACCGGACGCGACGGCCTCAAAATCAAAACCTTCGGCCAACGCAAGTCGGCTTTCGGAGATGTCGGCAAACGCAACCTTAGACACCCCTTGCGCGCGCAGGGCCATGCCCATCAACAGCCCCATCGGTCCTGCGCCGAAGATAAGTGCCTCTTTCATCCAAGGGGCGTGAACGGCATTGATACCGTTTAGGACGCAGCCCATCGGCTCTGCCAAGGCACCGCATGAAAAGCTGATGTCGCCAATGGGGTGAACGTTGTCGACACTGACAAGGCTGAGGCCCGCAAAGCCACCATGTGTCGTCACGCCGTACGCGCTGAGGTTATCGCAAAGATGCGACCAGCCACGTTGGCATGCGCGACATGTGCCGCATTCGAAATTGGGATCAACCGCGACACGATCGCCTGTTTTTACGGTCGTGACATCCGAGCCAGTCTCGACCACCACACCCGCATATTCATGACCCGGCACAACTGGGAATGCGCCTGTGCCGTAGTTGTCTTTGAGAACTTCGTAGTCGGTGTGACAAATGCCACTGGCTTTGACCTCGACCACCACATCATCTGGACCCGGTTTTGGGTCAGGTAGAGAGGTGAATTGAACCTCATTCTTGGCGGTAAACAGAACGGATTTCATAGGGCTTATCCTTGAACGTTTGTGCGAAGTGCAGCGTCTAGGCCGTCTGCCCAGATCAGCGACAACCAGTGCGAAAAGCTGGCTTGGAAAGCTGCATTGTCTGCGAGGTCACCATAGAGATCACGCTGGTTCAACCATGCAAGCGGATCAGCCTTCGCGGCTTTGGCGGCTGCGTTGAGGCTGTCCCAGATCGGATCGTTTGGCTCGATAACCGAGCCATTCTCGCGGGTGCCTTCGCACATGCGCGCCCAGATAGCTTGCGATAAGGCAAGGCCGTCAAAGGGATCGCCCCTTACCAGCGCATCGTGCAAGGTGGGCAGGATGAAACCGGTCTGGCGTGACGATCCATCAAAGGCGACACGGCGCACTGTATCGATAATCTCTGGGTTGGAAAAACGGCTATCGATCAAATCAACATAAGCCGCGGGCGACATTCCAGGCACAGGATCAACCTGAAGCGCAATCTCGGTCCCGGCGGTCTTGCGGAAGAAATCCCCGATCAAGGGATGCGTCATGCAATCTGCGATGAACTCGATCCCTAAAATCTCGCCTGCGTCGGCGATCAACTGATGACCACCGTTCAGGATACGAATTTTCATCGCCTCAAAGCTGTGAACATCGTCCGTGAACGTCGCACCCACCTTTTCCCAATCAGGACGACCGGCGCAAAATTCATCCTCTATGACCCATTGGCGAAAGTTCTCGTGCGTCACCGGGGCCGCATCTTCAATACCAAATGTTTTGACCAGCTCTAGTTCCTTAGGGCCTGTCGCCGGAACAATGCAATCGACCATCGAGTTCGGAAACGTGCAATGCGCATCAATCCATTCCGCCAAATTCGGCTCAGACAGCCGTGCAAGAGACACCAGTGTTTGTCGTAATATGTCGCCATTGCCTTGTAGGTTGTCACAGCTTTGAGCGGTAAATGGGCTAGTGCCTGCGTCACGGCGGATTTTCAAAGCGGCAATCATTGCGCCAAACGCAGTTCGCGGACGATTAGGATGCGCGGCGTCGTGTTTGATATCGGCGTGGTTGGCGTCGAACGCTTTGGTAACCGGATCGATGTAATAACCACCTTCGGTCACGGTTAGCGCGACGATCCGAATTGCGGGGTCGGCCATCTGAGCAATGAGGGCTGCATTGTTTTCCTCAACCGGAACGAACCCGATCATTGAGCCGACGACCTCGGCGGAGCGTCCCTTGGGGTCAAGTTCGATCAGAGTGGTCAGGTAGTCTTGATCTTTCAGGCGCAACCGTTGCGCCTCGTCGCATGCGCGCACGCCTGCGCCGATGATGCCCCAATCCATGGCCTGACCACCTTGCATCAGGCGATGTAAATACCACGACTGGTGAGCGCGATGAAAGTTACCAAGGCCAATGTGGACGATTCCAGGCTCTATCACCGAGCGGTCGTAGGTCGGGGCCGCGACCTCCGCCGGAAAGTTGCCCAAAGATGCGTTGCAAAGTGCCGACATCAGCTCATCCAATTCCCGCCGTCGACGTTCAATGTCTGGGCAGTAATGTAGCGTGCCGCATCTGAAGCCAGAAAAACGCAAGGATCTGCCACGTCGCGGGGATCGCCCATGTGACCCAAGGGAACGGCCTCACCAACTTCGCGCTTCTTTTGACCTTTTGGTTTGTTCTCGTAGGCAGCAAATTGAGCGTCCACAACCTCCCACATTGGCGTATCAATCACGCCGGGGGCTATGGCGTTGACGCGAATGTTGTCAGTGGCGAGCTCTAACGCCAACGATTGGGTGACAGAAATCACGGCCGCCTTGGTCGAGCAATAAAGGGTGATGTTTGGCTCGCCCCGGCGCCCGGCCTGACTTGAAAAGTTGATGATAGAACCACCACCGCGTTTTTTCATCAAAGGCACAACCGCTTGGCATGCGAAGATCGTACCACCAACATTGACGTCATATTGGCGGCGGTAATCTTCTGGCGTGATTTTATCGAGCGATGCCATGTTGAAGATGCCAGCGTTATTGACCAGTATGTCGACCCCGCCCCAGGCTTGTTCAACTTTCGCAAGGCCCTCAGCGATAGAGGCAAGGTTGGTGACGTCCATCTTAACGGCCATGCCGCCAACGGCCTTAGCAGTGTCTGCCGCATCATCTTCGCGTAAATCAGCCACGGCAACTGAGCTTCCAGCCTCCGTCATAGCTTCACATATGGCACGACCTATCCCACGCGCACCCCCAGTGACGAGCGCGATCTTCCCATCCAGAATACTCATGAAATGCGTAGCCCATCTGCGCCGAACTTGTGGATCAAATCAGGGTTTGGTGTCAGGTAGATGGTATCGCCGAAATGTGCGTCCACTTCACCACTTGCACGCACTGTGATGGGTTCTGCGAACCCGTCGACAGTCACATGTAGGAATGTATCTGACCCAAGGTGCTCGGACACGCCGACAGTACCTTTCCATTCGCCGCTTTCCTTGGACACCAGCAAATGTTCTGGACGGATACCGATTGTGTGCGCATCAAATCGCTGCACTTCGGATCCTGCGATCAGGTTCATTTTCGGTGACCCGATAAAGCCCGCGACAAACTTGTTGCGTGGGGTACGGTACAATTCTAGCGGGCTGCCAACCTGTTCGATCACACCGGCCTGCAACACAACGATCTTTTCGGCCATGGTCATCGCTTCGACCTGGTCGTGGGTCACGTAGATCATTGTCGTGTCGAGTTTTTTGTGCAGCTCAGAGATTTCCATGCGCATACCGACGCGCAGCGCAGCGTCAAGGTTCGAGAGCGGCTCGTCAAACAAGAACGCCGCAGGTTCGCGGACAATTGCACGGCCAATCGCCACACGTTGACGCTGACCGCCAGACAATTGGCCGGGCTTGCGGTCCAGATAATCGGTCAGGTTCAAAGCCGCCGCAGCCGCATTGATCCGCTTGGTTTGCTCATCCTGGCTCAGCTTCGCCATGCGCATCGGGAAGGCGATATTCTTGCGAACAGACATGTGCGGATAGAGCGCGTAGGATTGAAACACCATCGCCAGACCGCGCTTGGCAGGTGGGGTGTCGGTGGCGTCTTGTCCATCAATTTCGATATTGCCTGATGTCGTATCTTCAAGTCCTGCGATCAAACGTAGCAAAGTCGATTTACCGCAACCTGAAGGGCCAACAAAGACCACGAATTCTCCATCCTCGACAACTAGATCCAGTGGTGGAATGACTTCTATGTCACCGAATTTCTTCTGAACTTGCTTGAGCTGTATTCGTCCCATTTTCTAATTCCTTACTTAACAGCACCGAAGGTCAGGCCCCGGACAAGTTGTTTCTGGCTGAACCAACCCATGATGAGGATCGGCGCGATGGCCATAACCGACGCGGCGCTCAGCTTGGCGTAGAATAGGCCTTCGGGGCTTGAATAGCTGGTAATAAATGCCGTTAGTGGAGCAGCCTTTGCAGCTGTCAAGTTGAGCGTCCAAAACGCTTCGTTCCAAGCCAGAATAATGTTCAACAATATGGTCGAAGCCATGCCTGGAATAGCCATTGGCGTCAGAACGTAAAGAACCTCTTCGCGCAAAGTCGCACCATCCATACGGGCAGCTTCCAAAATTTCACCGGGAATTTCTTTAAAATATGTGTAGAGCATCCAGATGATAATCGGCAGGTTGATTAGCATCAAAACAATGGTCAAACCAACGCGCGTATCGAGCAGGTTAAAGTCGCGAAACAGCAAATAGATCGGAACCAACACGCCCACCGGCGGCAGCATCTTTGTAGACAGCATCCACATCAGCACGTTCTTGGTGTGCTTGGACGGCACAAAGGCCATAGACCATGCAGCCGGAATCGCGATCAAGAGCCCGAGAAACGTTGAACCTAGTGAGATGATGACCGAATTTGAGAAGTGCTTGAAGTAATCAGACCGCGCCTGAACCGTGCTAAAGCTTTCCATCGTCCAGTCAGAGCTGAACAAAACCTCCAAGGGTGCACGAATTGCGTTTTCTTCTGTTTTGAGCGCGAGGACGACAATCCAAAGGATTGGGAAGAACATTAAGAATCCAATTGTGCCTGCGATGGCTGTGTTGATTGTCTTGGTCTTGTTTGAGACTGCGCGTGCCATAGTCCGTACTCCCTCAAGCATCCAGGTTCTTGCCGATCATCCGCATCAGGAAGATCGCAACGATGTTGGCTAGGATAATGGCGATTACACCTCCCGCGCTGCCCATGCCGACATCAAACTGCAACAACGAAGAGACGTAGATCAGGTAAGTCAAATTAGTCGTGGCTGTCCCAGGGCCACCGTTTGTGGTCACCAGAATTTCTGCAAAAATCGACAGCAAGAAGATGGTTTGGATCAAGATCACAACCGTAATCGCGCGCGCCAGATGCGGCAGCATGATAAAGAAAAAGCGGTTCCACCAGTTCGCCCCGTCCATCTCGGAAGCTTCCAGCTGCTCTTGGTCCAGCGATTGCAGAGCAGTCAAAAGGATAAGCGTCGCAAAGGGCAGCCACATCCACGAAACGATAAACGTGATTGAGGTGAGCGGGTATTGTCCAAAGAAATCGATTGGGGGGAAACCAAGGCCCGTCACGATACGCCCAAAGATTCCGTTGACCGGATTCATGAACATGTTTTTCCACACCAGCGCAGACACAGTTGGCATCACAAAGAAAGGCGCAATGACCATGATACGAATCAGGCCGGTGCCAAACATAGGCCTGTCCAGCAGCAACGCGGCACACAGGCCGCCGATGGTTGTAATCAGAAGGACACCACTAACCAACACAAGAGTGTTCTTGATGGCATCGGTAAAGCTGGGGTCGGTGATGAACCAATAATAGTTATCCCAACCAGCCCAAGCGCCAGAACCAGGTTGAAGCAGATTGTAGTAGAGAAACGAGAAATAGATCGTCATGCATAGAGGCACCAACATCCAGCCAAGGAGAAGCAGCACCGCAGGCGAGATCATTAGACGAGCAGCTGAACGAGATGCTTTTGTGGCCATGTATTTCGCCCTCCCAAAACGAAATGCGTATCAACACTTGAGGAACGGCCCACGAAAGGCCTTTGCAAAAATGGTAATGGATTAGCTAGAGAGTTTGAATTGGGCCAAAGTCAGTGACCTCGGCCCAATCAGAAATTGCGATTACTTGATGTAACCTGCCTTTGTCATTTCGCGCAGTGCGAATGCTTGGCTGTTGGCCAATGCTTCTTCAACAGAAGACTGACCAGCTAGAGCCGCTGCGACTTGCTGACCAACGTAGTTACCAATGCCCTGGAACTCAGGGATCGCTACGAACTGAACGCCGGTGTAAGGCGTTGGCAGAAGTGTTGCGTCTGCTGGGTCAACAGACAAGATAGCGTCCACTACAGCTGGCGCGAAAGGTGCGGCTTGGATGCGACGCGCATCTTCTTCAACCGACTGACGTGTACCCGAAGGAACAGCAACCCAACCTTTGGATTCGCCAACCATTTCGAAATACTCTTTCGATGTGCCCCACTTCAGGAAGCTTTTCGCAGCGTCGACTTTTGTTGAGCTTGCTGGGATCGCAAGAGCCCAAGACCAGAACCAGCCAGTACCTTTTGCAGTTGCCTGCATTGGCGCTTTTACGAATTCTGTTTTGTCAGCAACGGAAGATGTCGCTGGGTTACGAACGTCGCCAGCAGCGGATGTCGCGTCAACCCAAGTTGCGCATTTGCCGTCTTTGAACAAAGCACGGTTTTCGTTGTGACCGTTTGCAGATGCACCGGGAGGGCCCGAGTTAAGCATCAGATCAACGTAGTAAGTGACGGCAGCGTTCCACTCTGGGCTGTCCAGCTGTGGTACCCAGTTTTCGTCGAACCAGCGTGCGCCGTAAGCGTTTGCAAGGGTACCAACGAACGCCATGTTCTCACCCCAGCCGGCTTTACCGCGCTGACAGGTACCATACATTCCGTTGTCTGGATCGTGAACGGCAGCAGCCAATTCCGCGAACTCAGTATATGTGATTTGCTCTTGTGGCATCTCTACGCCAGCCGCCTCGAAGACGTCTGTGCGGTAGAAAGTGAACGATGTTTCGGAATACAGCGGCAGGGCGTAGAGATTGCCGTCTGCAGACAAACCGTTGCGAACCAGTTGAAACACGTCTTCTAGATCATAATCCGCGTCGTCCGCAAAATCGTTCAATGGTGTCAACCAACCGTTAGCGCCCCAGATCGGTGTTTCATAAGCACCAATGAACATGATGTCGAAAGAACCGCCGTTCGTCGCAATGTCTTGCGTTGTACGCTGGCGCAGAACGTTTTCTTCCAAAACAACCCAGTTGATTGTGTTGCCAGTTGCTTCTTCCCACTTCGGAGCAAGCTCTTGCATGGTGATCATGTCCGCGTTGTTAACGGTCGCGATTGTGATTTCTTCTGCTGTAGCCGTGGATGCGATCGTCGCCGCGAGGCTAAAGCCGACTGCTGTGTTCAGCAATGTGCGTTTGATAGACATCAGTGTCCTCCCTTAAATAACACCCGCAGACAATCGCGCAGGATCGGTAACGAGTCAAGAAATTTTTACACATGTAAAAGATTAAAAATATGAATCCTCAAACCTTTATGGCGATCTAACTATGCCGATTCGCGAACTTTCAGGGACGACTCCTCAAAGCTTGTCGATTTTTCTGCGTCATGCTCGCCTAGAATGCGCTCCACCAAAACCTTTACGCTTGTGTTGCCAATCCCGTCGATATCTTGACCCACAGTTGTTACCGCTGGGAACATATATTGACTCAAAGGATGGTCATCATGTCCGGCAATTCTCAGTCCGCTATGACCATCAGTTGAGCGCGCGAAAAGACCATGCTTGTTGGCCGCTCTTATAGCCCCAATAGCAATACGATCATTGGCGCAAAGAATAGTGTCAGACATATGTCGCCCGTGGCTGAAATGGGCATCCATAACATCAAGCCCAAACGCCTCAAATTGCCAAGATTCTGCCGCGCCACGTGTCTCGACAAACTTAGGTTCAAATCCCAATCTATGGGCCGATTCGATATAGGCCGCTTCACGTTCAAGCGCGTTGTTGTTCAATTTCGGCATGCCTAGAAAAATCGGAGAAGTTCCTGTTCGATCAAGATACTCTACAATGACAGCAATACTTTGTTTGTTATCAGTGCCGACGAAATCTGTTCCAGGAACATCCTCTTCAGGTCGAGAATCTACAAATACAATCGGGAAATCAGCGCGTGCAGACCGGAAAGTTTCATTCGAACTCTCTAACCCTAATGGCGCGATAATGGCGCCATCCGCACTCATGGATCGCAAGCGCGCCACAGCCTGAATTTCACCCTCCGCATTCCCGTCTGAGCCTTGGGTGATAACAGTGTAGCCCTCGGCACGCGCGGCACTCTCAATAGCTTCCAAAAGACTGGTAAAAAACAGGTCGTTGTAATGCGGAACAATGACGCCGATTAGACCAGACGACTTTCTGTTTTGCCGCGTGGCGATAAAGTTATAGACGTAGTCCACCTCTTCAAGACGCGCTTTGATTTTGTCGGAAGTAGAAGCGCGCACACTGTCAGGGTCTTGAAAATAGCGCGACAAGGTTGGGCGTGAAATACCGATGATCTCAGACAGCTCTTTCATAGTCGAAATTTTCTGCTTAACTTTAGTCATCAGACGGGCCTCCTCTCCCGAACTCCCACCTGATCTCAATATCGGGCGCAGTGAGTATGTCGAACTTTGACACATGTTAAAATTTTGTCTAGACAGAATTTCAAAGGGAGAGATTCATGTCTAGGAAAAAAACAATTGCGACCGTTGGGGAAATGCTTGTCGAATTTGTATCTCACGACCGCAATTGCGCTCTCGAGAAAATTTCGGACTATTCCGGCCCATATCCCAGCGGTGCCCCGGCCATCTTTCTAGATCAAGTCGCTCGAATGGGAGCACCAACCGAAATGATCGGTGGCGTTGGCGATGATGGGTTTGGACTCTCAGTGTTAAACCGACTCAAAGAGGATGGCGTCGGCACGGACGGCGTAACAGTCTCTCCAAATCTCAGCACT
The DNA here is from genome assembly GCA_001642945.1 of Rhodobacteraceae bacterium SB2. Classification (GTDB taxonomy): domain Bacteria; phylum Pseudomonadota; class Alphaproteobacteria; order Rhodobacterales; family Rhodobacteraceae; genus Thalassovivens; species Thalassovivens spotae. The sequence goes on from LGRT01000001.1 coordinate 19,120, forward strand.
GGCGTCGCATTCGTGTCCTACTATGACAGTGGCGAGCGCGACTTCATCTTCCACCTTGCCGGAACGGCGGCGGACGCATTCGACGTGCCGCTATCCCTTCTAGATCCAAAAAACACCTTTCTGCATGTCTCGGCCTCATCGCTTGGTGCTGCATCGATGCGGGACAAAATCATGGAAGTGGTGCGCAGTGTTTCAGATGGAGGGGGTCTGATTTCTTGCGATCCGAACGCCCGCACCGAACTTATGATAGATCCTGCTACGCGAGAGGCGATGCACGACGTCATGGAGCGAAGCTATTGCCTACTACCCTCCACTAGCGATCTTGAATTTCTGTACCCCGACCTTTCTGAGGATGCTGCCATCGATAAGCTCCTAAACGCCAAGGCCGAGATCGTTACGATCAAACGCGGTGCGGCTGGTGCAACAGTTGTTGGCTATGGCGAGCGACATGATTTCCCAGGCCATACGGTTGAAGAGATTGACCCAACAGGTGCTGGCGATTGTTTCTGTGGCACCTTTGTCTCGCTTTTGGCGCAAGGTGCTTCGTTGTTTGAGGCTGGTCAGCGCGCCAATGTGGCGGGCGCTATCGCCGTCACGCGCCGAGGCCCAATGGAGGGCAATTCCACGCTTTCTGAGATTACGACATTCCTTTCCAACATGACGTCCAAGGAGCTCTCTGCATGAGCCTTATTCACGACCTTATCGCCCGCAACCGCGCTGGCGAGCCCGTAGGCTTGCCTTGTTTTTGCACTGCAAACGAACATGTCCTGCGTTCCGTTCTCGCTTATGCCGCCGAGACAGGGCTGCCAACGGTGATCGAGGCCACGAGCAATCAGGTTAACCAAAACGGCGGCTACACCGGCATGACGCCAAAAGACTTTATGACTTGGCTCGAAGGCATGGCTGCAGAGGCAGGTGTGCCAATGGATCAATTGATCCTTGGTGGCGATCACCTTGGCCCGAACCCTTGGAATTCTGAGCCGCTTGAACAAGCGATGGAAAAAGCCCGCGAAATGGTGAAGTTATATGTTGAGGCAGGGTTCACCAAGATCCACCTCGACGCAAGTATGGCCTGCGGTGGCGAGCCGAACCCTAGTTTCGCACAAATCGCCGATCGCGCCGCTGATCTGTGCGCTGTGGCCGAGGCGCATGCGCCTGATCCTACTAAGCTGATCTACATCATCGGCACCGAAGTTCCGATACCGGGCGGCGAAATTGAAGAACCCGACGCGCTGGATGTTACCTCGGTTGACCGGTTTGTCGACACTATCCGCACGCACCGAGAGGCATGGACGGCCCGCGGTCTTGACGCCGCCTGGGGCCGCATCGTGTCAGTTGTCACGCAACCTGGCGTAGATTTTGGCCACACCTCGATCTACCCTTTCGAGCCAGAGAAAGCCCAGCCTTTGGCCAACGCGATCCTATTTGAAGCCGGCCTGACCTATGAGGCCCATTCCACGGATTATCAAACGACAAAAAGCCTAGCTGATCTGGTCCACAGCCACTTCTTTTTCCTCAAAGTAGGTCCTGAACTGACCTTCCGTTTCCGCGAAGCTGTTTGGGCCTTGGCGCAGATTGAGGAAGAGCTTGAGGTCCAGAACCCGTCTAATATCCGCTCTGTCATGCACGATCAAATGGCGACCCATCCGGGCAATTGGCAGAACTATTACAGCGGAACCGAGGACGAACTTCGCATCCAAAGGATTTACAGCTATAGTGACCGTATCCGCTATTACTGGGCGAATGACACGGTTTCTGCGGCCCTGAGCATTCTCATCGACAATCTGAAATCCAAACCAATCCCCGAGACCATCGTTTCACAAGAGTTTACAGGCCTCGAATTTGGCGACATGCCGAACGATCCGAACGACTTGATCCAACAACAGGTACAACGCTGTATCCGTCGGTATTTCAAGGCATCTGGGCACTGAAAGTAAAACTGTAATTGAAACGAATCTGACGGCCAGATCGAACAAAGTTAGGTAGAAAACCGGCATGCAGAAATGCACTGTCGTTCGTTTTCTTCTCTCCCTGTGATTTTTATACGCAGTAAGCTCATTGGACCGCTTTAGCGTGCAACGGCACGTGCCTTTCGGATGACCGCTTCGGTAACGCTAGCAGCTTCAAGGTAATAGGCGCGCCGCACATGCGAACATTTTCTGCGTCAGTACACGCTGCAAGTGCATCAGGCTGGTTTGTCCGCGTAGTAGCCGCTAGATGAACACGCAGCGAATGGCAGCTGAGAGCCCAAAGCGGAAATGTCAAAATCTTGTTAGACGCGCTCACAGCAAGAAAATGGCCTTAAGCGCATAAGTCGCGGTTCTGTCGTGCAGCAGAAAACCAGCCTTTCGTCCAAGACACATCATCGACGAGAGAATCAGCAACAGAGTATCGTTCGCAGTTGGACATCTCTTAAACTAGCCCGAAAAGCTCGATTCGGCGTGAATTAGACCTTCTTACCAACTGCATAATGCGCAGCAAACTGACTTCCGTCTTAAAGTTTTTAATTTCACTCTAATGCGCAATAGGGTTCTGACATTCCAAAAGCTTCTGGGCCAAACTGCCTGAGAGCAGCTTCAGATCGCATAATGGGCGGAACCCGGACAGCCATCACTTTGACCCGTTGGCCATAGCGCAGAGTTTCATTGGTGATGGGCATTGCGGTCTCTGCGTCGAGAATTGAGATGATATCGGGCACAATTGCCAGCAGATCGCCATCAGCGCGGGCGATGAGGTTTTCGTTTTGGAATTCGATGACGCAGCGACCGTTCGGGTTGTCGATCGAAACACTGCCTAAGGTAAAGCCTTCACTTGTGCGCCGGTCCACATCGGTTATTTTGCCGTCAAAGATAACGCGGGCAAGTGCATAACTTGTCGTCGCCAGAAAACGGCACAATTCGTCAAAGGGTTCCTGCTTGCGGGACCGGGAATTGCGGATAATCTCTCCAATATGCCGTGCAAGTGTCAAAGTGTGTTTGACAGCGCTGCGTTTCACATCGGCGCCACTCATCGGGTAGTTGGCGAAATATGCGGTACCGCCGAAGCGGATGGTGATGCCGCGGGCGATCCATTCCATGCGATGATTGTTATCCGTCATAACCAGTGACGTGTCACCCTTTTCGTCAGAAATCCCTAATGGGCAGCCTTTGACACCTTCGATGGCGAAGGTCTCCATCTGTAGTTCGGGAAAAGCCCGCCCTTGACCATCCGCATCGACCACGGGGATTCCCAGCCTTGCGCCCACAAATAGCGGTATGGTCGAGTTAATGCCGCCAACTTCGGTTGGCATAGTCGCGTCAGCCTGTCGCCCAAGCTCGTTTTCAACAACCCGCAGGGCGCGAATTGGCTCTTCGCCTGATGGTATCTTCTCAAGCAACACGGTGGGTGCACCCATCATTGCCGTTGGGATAATCAGCTTGGAGTCGTCCAACCCGTCTGGGTCAATAATCTCGATCCTCCGTCCAGCGGCCAGTTCCTGTTTGACCATTAGTCCACCGATATAGGGATCACCGCCGCCACCCGCGCCCAAAAAAGCTGCGCCGATACACAGATCGTCAACATCTTTGCATTTCAGTTCCATTTGGCTTCCTATATTGGTAGATCGCCGACAGCTTTGACGCGCAATCGTGTGGGGTTTCCGGGCAAGTAGCTGATTGGCACCTGCTCCACTTCGATAATCTCAACACTCGCGGCAGTGGCGCCTGCGCTGATTGTCTTGTCTTTGGCCTCCTGGCGGGCGTCATCCAGCACCGTCCTCCGATTAGTTTCGTTCAAGGTCACCACACGTTCAACTTCGCCTGACACTTGCGCAATGGCCGCGCCGACGGCATTGGCAACAGATGAGAACTCGGGGCGCAGCACATTCGAGACCGACTGTACCGGCCAATCCACGAGGATTGCGCCGCCGCCGACGACCAGCAAGGGCAGGTCGGCAGCTTCGGTTTTCATGCGCTCGACATTCATATCCAGCAATAGGCGCATCGATGCGCGGGCGGCGTCAATGGTTTCCTTGTCTGCGCGAACCAGCGACCGGTCTCCGACATCGGCCCACCCTCCAGCGGCGGCAATATCAGTGGCCGTCAGCGTGTCGCCGCCAAAACATTGCGCGCGACTGGTCAGCTCGTATCCAACTGAGTCCGGTCCAACCAGTCTCCCTTGATCGCGGACAAAACTTCCACCACCCAGACCAACTGCCAGGACGTCGGGCATGCGAAAGTTCGTTTTGACCCCACCCACATCAACAAAATTGGTCGATTGGCGCGGGAAACCGTTGCGCAGCATGCCGATGTCCGAGGTCGTGCCGCCAATATCCACCACCATCGCATCCTGAATCCCGGCCAGATAGACCGCCCCTCGCATAGAGTTGGTGGGACCAGATGCAAATGTCAGCACCGGATACCGCTGCACATCATCCGCGCGCATCAGGGTGCCATCATTCTGGCTGATGAATAGGGGCACATTGATGGCTAGTTCCTGCAAGGCGCGACGGAAGGCCTGCACCACATGGCGGGATAGTTCGGAAAGTGCGGCATTAATGATCGTGGAATTCTCTCGCGGTAACAGGCCAAACTGGCCCAATTCGCAAGACAGCGAAATCGCTATATCCGGCACCTCGTTTTGCACAATTTCAGCTGCGCGGCGCTCCATGTCACCGTTCATCGGCGAAAACACTGAGGTAATCGCTGCCGTTCGAATACCATCGCAGCGGAAAGACCGCGCAGCTTCGGCAACTGCTACTTCATCCAGTGGCGCGATCTCTCTACCGTCAAATTCGTAACCACCGCCAACAAGATGCGCGTTTCGGCCAATCTCGGTGATCAGGTCATCGGGCCAGTCCGTCAGCGGTGGGATGGCCGACGTCGCAGGCAGCGCGAGACGGATAATGCCAACCGGCAGTAAAGATCGGCGTTGGATAACGGCATTGGTGAACTGGGTGGTACCAATCATCACACAATCCACATCGGCGCTATCGACCGAAGCGTCAGCTATGGCCTGCGTGATGGCCGCGACAATGCCGCTATAAACATCTGCCGTGGTCGGCGTCTTGCGCCATCCAAGTACGCCATTTGGACCCAGCACAACAGCGTCGGTGTTTGTGCCCCCGACATCCACACCAATTTTCATGGCATCGCCACACCGCTATCCGCGTCCCAGTAGACATCAACGTCGTCATCCAGATCGAGCCGAGCCAGATCGGGACGGTTGGCGACCTCCACCATCACGTGCTGATGTCCAATCTGAATACGGTAGCGAACAACCGACCCCTGATAGATGATTTCGCGGACTGTCCCGTTCAGTTTGGGCTTTTCACTAGCATCCAGCGAATGCAGCCGGATCATTTCTGGGCGCACAAGCAATGTGACCGCCTGACCTTTTATGGCCGCATTGTTCTGGGTCAGCCGTCCGGTCACGGTGGTGCCGTCGATATCAATCGAACAGATCGCGCCGTGAACGTCTAAGGCGGTGCCGTCCAACAAATTGGATTCACCAATAAATTCCGCGATGAACCGTGAGGCGGGCTGTTCATAAATCTCGACCGGGGTGCCAATTTGGAGCACGCGACCCTGATCCATGACGGCAATCCGATCTGACATCGTTAGCGCCTCGGACTGGTCATGGGTCACATAAATTGTCGTGATGCCAACAGATTTTTGGATGTTTTTAATCCAGTACTTCATCTCTTCGCGCATCTTCTTGTCTAGCGCAGACAATGGTTCATCCAGCAACAAAATCTCAGGCTCGATCACAAGTACGCGGGCCAGCGCCACACGTTGTTTCTGGCCACCCGAAAGTTCTCGCTCGTACCTGTCTTCGAAGCCGGTCATACCGACTTCGGCCAACGCAGCATCAACTTTTTGCTTAATTTCAACGCGTGGCAACTTGCGTTCAACAAGGCCGAAAGCAATGTTGTCAAAGACGGTCATATGCGGGAAAATTGCGTAATTCTGGAACACGATTCCGATGTCGCGGGCCTCTGGCGGCAAGGCCGTCACATTGCGTCCATTGACACGGATTTGGCCTGTGGTCGGCTTCACGAACCCAGCCAACATGCGTAGTGTAGTGGACTTACCGCAGCCAGAGGGCCCAAGCAGCGAAAAGAATTCACCTTGCTCGATTTGCAGATCCAAATCCGCGACTGCAACCGAAGTGCCGAAGTGTTTCGAGATCGTGCTGAATTCTACATAAACCATCAGATTTCCTTAGGGCGTGACCGGGAACCAATGCCCCCGGTCATGATTTTTTAAAGACCGAAGATCTGGTTCAACCTGTCGGTAATGTCGGCCTTGTTTTCCACGAAGAAATCCCAGTCTGGAACCCAATAGGCGGATACAGCATCAGCCGTATTAGTCGCCCCTTCGGCAGCAAGCGCGGAGGGCATGGCGGCTTTGCCATTGGTCGGACGCCACAAGAATTCCTCGCCAAATGGCTCAAGGAAATCTGGCGAAAGCGTGCGGTTCAACAGGGCAAGCGCAAGCCGTTTCTGCATCGGATCTGAATACCGGCTGATGGTTTTGGTCTGAGTCAGAATTGGCTTGCTATCCCATTCCCAGACATCAACAGGCGCCCCTTGCTTTTTAAGCGTCAAAGCCTCGCCTTCGATATGTACCGCGATATCAACTTCGCCTCGTTCCAACAGCGACAGCATGTTGAATGTGAATTCGCTGATCTTCATCGGCATGGCGCCCTCAAGAGCTGTGAAAGCGGCTTCCATGTCATACTGGTCCTTGCCGAACTCCTTTGCCGTCGCCATAAAAAATGCGTGCATTAACCCGTTTTCGGTGGCGTAAGTGCCGCGTTTGTTGACGAAACGTTCCGCAAAGAAGTCGCGGAAATTACTGACTGGCGCGCCACGATCTGTGCGGTAGGCATATACATAAGGTTGATATGCCCAAGTCACACCCGCCCCGCTGGCAAAGGCAAAGTCCCAGCAATCGGCTGCGTTAGGAACGTTAGCTTTGATTTCTTCTGTTGTTAAGAAAAAATCTCCCGCTGCATTGGTTTGCATCAAGTTTGGCAGGTTCCAGTTGGCCACGTCGTAAACCGGATCGTTGGCACCCTGGGTAACAAATTTTGGAAACCACGGGAACGAGCTGTCCCAGTTCAGTTTGCAATTGAAGTCTTTTTCAAACTGGTCGGTCAATCCCTTGCGTACAAACTCTTCCCATCCGCCGCCCCACTCCGCGACATTCAGGGTGGCACCGCCCGCATCAAACACTTCGCCGTCGTAAACGACATCCTGTGCCCAAGCGTGGTTGATGAAGAACATGTTGGGGATGGTTGCCGCCGCTCCGAGAGCCGCACCGCCTTTCAAAATGAATCGTCTGCTATGTTTCTTTTCAATGGTCATCTGTCTTACTCCTTTGGTTGGTTTTGATATTAGCCGTCCTGCCGTTCCAGCAATCGGCGGATGTTCACCAGCCGGTTCGTCAGAAGAACCGAGGCGATAACGAGGGTGATGGCAAAGATGCCGGCGGCGGCGGCATCAGGTTCAAATTTGTAGCGCAGTGAATTATACATTGCGATGGGTAGGGGTTCGGAATTGGGCGCGGATAAGAACAGCGAGACCTCGAACTGACCAAAGCTGACGATGAAGGCGAAGATTGACCCTGCCTGAATGCCTTGGGCGATGTTGGGGAAAGTGATCTTGCGAAAGGCGCGCATGGGCGATGCACCAAGGCTGCGTGCGGCCTCTTCTAGCGAGACATCGAATGTTGCCAACGATGCGCCGACCGTGCCGATAACGTAAGGTGTTGAGTACAGGATGTGCCCAATCCACAAGCCCCAGATCGTGCGCGATATGCCCAATCCGCTGGTGATAAAGAAGGCGTAAAGGGCAAACCCGACGACCACGCCCGGTAGGACCACGGGCGATAGGAAGAAGGCCCTGAGGGCGGTGCGGCCGACAAAGCGAGATCGTGCAATAAACAAGGCCGCCGCCGTGCCTAAGATGGTCGAGACGATCATTGTCATCAGGGCCAGCTTGAACGAAAAGAAGAAGGCAGAGAGGTACTTTTCTGAGTTCAGGAAAGAGATCACCCAGCGCAGGGACAATCCTTTGGGGGGAAAGGTCAAGAACTCTCCGGTTGTCAGGCCCGCAAGCACCACAACAAGGATCGGAAACAGCAGATAGCAAAAGCCCAAGATTGCAAGGATTAACATAGGCAGCGGGATTTTGCGTTCCATCAGGCAAGCCCACCGGAACTGCTTTTGCCCAGTTTCAGATAAACCGCGACGGCCGTGGCGCTGATCAAAAACAGGATCACGGCAATTGTGGCTCCAAACTGAAACCGCGCGCTTTCAGCGACCTGCTGATAGATGTGGATCGGCAAGACGCCGACGCGAAATCCGCCCATCAGCGCCGGTACGATATAAGACGAGATCGACAAGGCAAAGACCAGCAGGGAACCCGACAGAATGCCAGGCATTGAGGCGGGTAAAGTCACCCGCATGAACGCCCTTCGGCGTGAGGCCCCTAGAGAGCGCGCGGCCTCTTCAAGACTGGGCGGGATGCCCATAATCACGCCAACAAGGGTCAGGATCATGAAAGGCAACGCGAACTGAACCAGTCCGAAGACCACGCCACGAAAGTTATACATCAGCGCGACCGGGCCATCCGTCAGCCCCATGCTTTGAAGAATTTGGTTGATCAGCCCATTGTCGCCAAGAATCACCATCATTCCATACAGTCGGATCACCATGTCCAACTGCATCGACGCCAGCACGAGGATCAGCAGAAAGGTGTTTCGCGCCGGGTTTTCTGTTTTAGCAATCACAAAAGCCATTGGATAGGCGACGATTAAGGTGATCACAGAAACGATGCTGGCCAGCAGGATCGATCGCCCCGCCGCTATTAGGTAATTCGAACGCGAGAAGAAGCGGATGTAATTGTCAAACGTCAGGTCGGAAACCAATGCAACCTGCCCGACCTTCGCCGGATTGAAAGACGTTGCGAACAGCAGTCCGACCGGAATCACAAAGAACAACACGAAAAACGCGACTAGCGGGACGACCAAAAGCCATTTAAATTGATGTTGGGAAAGGCCGCTTGCCCTGACTGCCGTAGCTTTAGTCATCCGCTTGGCTCCGCATCAAGGCATCCAAAGCTGCCCATTCACGAAAACCGACGATGGGTTTTGCGTCCGGGTAAGGGTAGACTGCTTTGTCAGTGGTTTGACTGTTTTGGATCGCCTCATGGGCGGCTGTTATAGCATTTGGTAAAGGGTCGATGACTTTGAGCCCGTGGAGGGCACTACTGACTTCATCAGCAAACCCAAGCATTCCGGTACAGCCAAAGACAACGGATTTTGCCCCGCGTTCCATAGCCCGACTTGAGCCCTCAATAGTCGCCGCTAGCGCGGTCTTTCGGTCCGATTCCAAGGCAAGAACAGGGACACCGATACCGATGATTTCAGTCATCCGGTCAGCAATCCCATATCTCCGCGCCAGATCGGCAAAGGCGCGTTCTTGACGCTGCAATACTGTCACGATGGCGAAATTTGTACCTGCTGCACGCATCGCAGCCTCACCACAGCCAATAACAGGGATCGAGACCGCCTCGCGTGCCGCGTCAAGGCCGGGATCAAGCATGCAATCAATTACGACGGCCTGCACGCCGTCTTCTTCGGCCTTGATCGCGGAATCGACCACTCCGGGTGCCGCCAGAACTTCATCAACCGCAGATTCTATCGAGGCCGGGCCCTGTTTGACCTGAGAATTCGTCACTCTGCATCCGTTTGGTGCGGGCAAGGCAGCGACGCGAAAGCCTGTCGTGACGATTGGCGTGATGACGTGGACCCAGCTCAAAACGAATCCCCCTGATCCAACTGTTTCTCTTGCGGATCATCCTGCTTAAGAAGTGATGTGGAAACGACTACCCAATCGGGTAGTTAGTCATCAATTATACCCAGCATTCTGGCCTGACTGACCGCACGCGCCCGATTATGAACGTGCAATTCGCCGTAAATTTGTTTGAGATGATATTTGACCGTGTTAGAGGAAACCCCCATGACGCGACCAATTTCCTTGTTGGAAAAACCCTGCGCCAATAGCTCTAAATACCGCCTCTTGGAATCACCTTGTCGGTCGCGTGATTGCCCCTCGGTCGATGAAATTCCGCCCGATGACCAATGATGCATGATTTCTGACAGCTGATGGCGTTGCACCGTGTCGATGGGTACTTTCACCCGTTCGCCGTCCAAAGCGGCCTGAACTACGGGTTGAAGCGACAGCCCCTCATCAAGAATAAATCGCCGAAAAGGCTGTTTCCCAAGAAGGCGAATCGAAGACAAAAGCGCGCTGGTTGCGTCGCTGCGCCCGTTCAACTGCAAATGGGCCTGAGCGCGGATCACACGGAGTTTGGCCAGAGACAACAGTTGTCCGCCTCTGATCGCGTTTTCTTCAGCCAGATCCACAAAATCAAGTGCACGTTTGGCGCGGCGGGCACGAACCAGCCAACGGGCGATAGCAACATTGGTGGTGCCGTGGCGAAGACCCCAATCCATTTGCGGCTGATTTGCATCCAGCTTTCCTGGGTCCAAACCAATACGTTGCATCTCGATGTTGGCTGTCTTGATCTCATCGCTGAGCGTCAGAGCACGTATGCGCTCGACGGCCATCAATCGCGCTAAACGCGGCATCTGACGGTCGCGGGCCGCAGCATCTGCATGAGCAAGTTCGCTTAAAGCACCCGGCAGTCCGGCCTGCACAAAGGCAAGTCGGGCACGAACGCGGTAGGTTGCCGCTAAAACATCAAGCCACGCATCCGTTTGCTCGATACTTGTCAACGCATCGGCCAACAGCGATTGAGCGTCTCCCATTTTATTCATCTCGTAGTAAACTTCGGATTTCAGCGCCTTACAGATCGCACGAAGCCCCTGCGGGTCACCATCTAACTGGTCTAGGCTTCTTTCCATCTGGTCATATTGGGCTATGGCGCCGGTCAGATCCCCGCGCATCATACGAATTTGTCCCAGATGGGTATGCATGTGTAACGAGCCGAACTGCGCCCCGCCTAACAGATAAAGTCGAATTGCGTTTTCAGCGTGATCCTGCGCGCGGTCGAATTCTCCGCGATGAAGCGCTGCAGTGGACAGGTGATTGAACGTTAGCGCTTGACCGACCTGGTCACTCGCCGGTAGCGTCGACAACAATCTTTTCAAACGCGCCGAGTGCTCCTCGGTCAGAGCGCGGTCCTCGTATACCCTGACATGGGCATCAACAAGCAACAGGTCCGCAGCGTGCGTCCCAACAGCAGGATCAGTTTCGTTAGTCGCGGACGTCATGTGTCTCAGTTGTTCGCGCGCTCCAGTCGGATCGCCAATCTTGGCAAGAACAAATGCTGAAGCGAGCATTGCCTGCGGCGAGACACCGTCTCCAGGCCGGTCCGTGGCAATCGCATCCAAGCCGGGCATATTTGGCGCACGCATGTAGGAACGCCAGTCATTATTGTGATCAGTGTGCCCGACAGTCGAGGTTGCCCGTTTGGGCTTTTCTAAATTGTTTTGCACCATCTGTGGAATATACCGCCGCTCAACGGAAAATCAACGGTGGGTCACTTACCCTGTTGGTGCACATTCGAAAATTGGAACAATCAACCTGGATAGTTTTGGTGGCCAACGTTTTATCGCAAACAATACCTTCAGATAAAATGCGTGAATGGTAGTTTGGAGCCTTCCAGTTCTGATGCGATTGAATAGCCGGTTCGGGGAAAATCACCGCATTATTGAATTTCTTGTGCCGAATTCGCGAAAGAATGCTGCGTCAGCAATAGCCGCGTCTACACAAGTCCGGTTTGTCCGCACAGCAGCCATCCATGCACAGTTCAGCCAACGGCTGCAATCCATTCGCCATTCTGATATACTTACAACATCCAGGTACATAGATGTGAACTCTAAGAAGTTGAGTGAAGCGGCGCAGCGCTTTAAGCATTGGCCCCTGCATATAACTGCCTAAACGCCTAAAACTTCAATAAGTCCTCTTTCTGACAGCTTGCCCTCTTCAACCAGCTCAAGCGCCTTGATGCGTATGTCTGGCGCAACACTGTAGGCGTTTTGATGTGTTCCGATTGCTGCAAGGGCAGACTTTTCTGATAAAGCTCCACTGCTGAGCATTTCTAGTGCTTTCAGACTGGCTTGCGTGTTCTTGTCGTTTGTATCGCCGCTTGTATTCACACTGGGCTTCAAGCCAGACTTGGCCACAGCTGTAACTTTTGGTTCTTGAGGAAGACTCTCTTCAATCTCCGCATCAACAATTGCGCGCTGCAAATCTTCATCTGTGACAGCAAAACCATTGGGGAGGTCAGCGGTATAGTCCTTATAGGGGGTATCATACCTCTTGCCTGTAAGCATTTCTTTCTTAAGGCGCGGTGTGAGATGACTGTAGTGGCGTTCTATCATCAAAATAGAGGTCCCCATTTGTACAGCAAGCGTGTGAACATCCATCCCGTCATTTAGCAGTGAGAATGTGGCATAAGTATGGCGTAAGCTATAAAGCGTGCGATCTTGGCCGGTACGCGGACAGGTGAGTAATCCAGTATCCTTCATAAGGATCCTAAACGTCTGACGCAGGTTCGCACTGGCAGTCCCATCAGGCAGTCGGAAGACAGGTTCATCCCGTTTTGACTTAATAAGCTGCTCAAAACTCAAATGTGCAATATCTGGGCATCTGCTTTGAATGCGCTTGAGATAGTTTATGGTTCCTGCCCGACAGATAATGTCACGGCGGCCTGTTTTACCACTAACACTCATTTCCAGGTATTTGAGGCCCTTGTCTTCAAATAAGCTGATATGTTTCCAGCGCAGGTTCTCTGCTTCCGTGCCATGCCGCATACCAGTGTTTGCCAGAATAAGAATGTAGTCACGCAGCAGGTGGCGCATATCGCGGGACTTGCCCTCTCGTCCTGCATCAATCCAACTGGGCAGTTTGCGAATGAGTGTCGCATATTCTTCTCTGGTGAAATCAGGCCGACGAACGCTATCCCGCCCTTTGTTCACCAGCACAGGGATCTGAGACTTATTCATGTATCCACGTGCGACAGCTTCATCGAAGATCCGATTAAGTGCAGAGTTATGGGTGTTTAATGTAGAGGCTCTTGGCTCTCGGCCCATCTTCTCTTCACGCCAGCGTGCAAACTTTTGCAGCATCTCGTAATCAATACTTGTTACGAAGACATCACCAAAGAAGGGAACCAGATACTTATCAATAACGATGATGTAATCACGAAAGCTTTTCTTGCCTGCACCATTCTCAAGCTGCTCTTTCATGGTTGCTCTACACAGTGCAGCCACATCTGCAAAGCGTTTGGAGATAACAGGCAACCCGTTCTTTTGGCGAAAGCGATAGTCTAGGTAAATCTCGCGCGCCGCGTCTTTAGCATCTTTCAAAATACGCTTCTTAGTGCTCACACGGACTTGTCGTCCGTCCATCATAAATACAACTTGCCAGACTGAGCTGTGTTTACGTTTAAAAAGACGAACCTCACCATCCATAAGCGTGGGCGTATTTGGGTTCAATTTGGGCAAAGTCATCACCGTGTTTAACACTGTGATTCTGCACTCATAATTCTCAGAAAGCGAGAAAAAACTGTGCTAGAGGTGTGCTACGCGCAAAACGCGTCAACCGAAAACTTAAGTCATTGATTATAAGGGGTATTTGGTAGCGGAGGAGGGACTTGAACCCCCGACACGCGGATTATGATGAAAGAACATCATAATTATTTAATCTTTAACAATGACTTATAAGCATTTATCTGTGGTGTGCTAAAAAGTGCGCTAAACTACGATACGCAGACTAAATGATCACCTTGTTCAACACGGTAATCATGCCCCTGATAAACTCGGAACGCAAATAAATATGCTGTTTTCCGTCAAATATTTCCCCGCCATTGCACGTCCCGATTCAACCCAAAGAAATGCGACTCTCTTTATTGGGGTGCACTCAAACACTGCATGTTAACATGGCATTTATTTACAAATGACCCAACAGTACTGTTTGAGCAAAATGGGCAAACAGTACTGTTGCAAACACAGTGTTTGACTAGCGCGCTTGTGGATAAGTTTTCGAAAATAGATTTATTACAGAGTATTACGTGTGATCGCTGTTTGGACGGCTAATTTAGAAAAAAGCCCTCAATTCATTTGTGAGATCGCACGACAGCGTTGCTCAGCAGCAATTGGTATGCTAAACAGTACTATCTAGAGTATTGTTGAGGTCGCACTATGCCAAGTATACCAGCAAATGAACTGAAGACCCGAGGCGTCACAGCCATAGAGCAAGCCTTGGCTGAGAATACAGAAGCAATCGCTCTCGCCGCAACCGTCATATTCTGGTTATGAGTCCTGACCCTAGGGTGGCAGAAAGCGGCGTTTGCGCGGATCCAGTTCTGAGTGCTTTCGAGCAATATTGGGCATATGTCACAATTCGATTTAGATTGAGCCGATTTGGGACAGAAAAATCGCAAAATCTGTCTCATGCTAAAATCCGTATTGCTCAGAATTGTTGTCGGGCATTGACGGCGGTATCTCCACGTCACAACGTGTGCCGACGTCCGGAACAGCAACTAACTTGGCGATGCCGTCCTAATCGTCGTGTTGAGAAGTACTCGAATGCGCGGAACTACCTTCTTAAATCTCAGAGAACCGTTTCAGGATATCGACGCCTTGGGTCTTCCAAGCATGCAATAGATCAATGAAAACCCAGTTCTCAGCAAGCTTACTGCCCTCTCGTCGATAGATATCGATCACGCGAAACTCTGCAAGCCGATCTGTTGCGGGCATTCCCATAAAGCCACCGGTTGACCTAGCTGTGAAACTGGGCCACCCAAAGAACCCACCATAGTGCCCCTCTGCCAGCCGTGCGCGATGGCGCGATTTGCTTCGGTCTGCGAAGCCTGCACGGAAAGGGCCAGAATGCTGCTTTGCATAGCGTTCGATGGTGTAGGTTGAACCAATGCCGTGCGGACCCCACCAAGTCATATCGTCGGCCCAGGAACGCGCCAGTTCATCTTCCAGCATAAGGCCTGATTGCCACTGGCCTAAGTCAGAGATCATAACGTTGATCAGGTCCAGCGTTGCCTTGCCCATTTGATGCGGCTGGGGGTCGAAAAGTAGTCCGTCATGCGTCATCGGTCCCGGCTGAACCATGAACGCAGCTGTTTGGGGACCGAAGGGATTCTGGCCCGCCTGCATCATGAAATGTGGAATATCAAAATACATCGCTGTCTCTGCAATCCGCCCGTCTTCGATCCGGTGGAACTCGCAATAACGCAGGAAAGCCATTTTCCGCGTTGGCCGGATCCCCAGCCATGTTTCGTCGAACAGGCCCACGAGATGCCCCATTGAGACGGCCCATATCGACTTAAAACCATCGATCTCGTTATATCCGGAAAAGAAGATATCCTCGCGGCGCTGCAGCCTAGTGAGCGATTTGCGCAAAGGAACCCAAAACCGATCAGCAACCTCTTCCGGGCGTCGGAGCTCGCCGAACGGATGAAATCCACACCACAGGTAATCGGGCGCCACCGCATCCCCTATCACCGCAGCGATTTGATCCATCCCAGCTTGGTCGAGCGCGCCGTGAAATGCGCGCACGACCAATTTCGCCTCTTGCAACTGCACAGTAGTCATTGCTCGACCCTTCAACCTTTCACGGCACCAGCCGTGAGCCCCGAGACAATCTGGCGCTGGAAGAACATGATCAACACAAACAAAGGTACTGTGGCCGACACGACGGCGGCGACCGCCAGCATCACGTCCCCTTGCGTTTGGGTTGTGCCAAGGAAGCTGGCAATGCGGGGGACCATGGTCTGGTTTTCCTCGCTCAACAGCATCGCTGTCACCGCAAAATCATTATAGGCTAGAAGGAAGCTGAAAAGCCCTGTTGTAATCACTCCAGGCCACATCACAGGTACAATAACATGGCGGAATGCTTGGAAGCGCGTACATCCATCAACCATCGCGCTTTCATCAAGATCCTTGGGGATGTTGAGAAAGAAGCTATGCAGCATCCAAAGGGTGAAGGGCTGGTTGATCGCCACCAGCACGATAATCGTCGTGGGAAGATGTCCCCAAAGGTTCCACTCAAAGAACGGCATGAGATAACCCGAGACCAGAGTGATATGTGGCATCGCCCGGAAGATCAGCGCTAGCATTAGTAGCCAGAAGGCATAGCGATGGCCTGAGCGCGCCAAGGCATAGCCGCCAAGAGTACCAACCGTCAGCGAGATTGTAACGGTGCAAACTACCACGATCCCGGTATTGAGGACAGCGCGCCAGAATTCCTCTTCAATCCAAGCACCAAAATAGCCGTTTAGTGTGAAATAGCCTCCAGTTTCGCGCACGGTGCTGATCCCGGTGATTGCGTTGCGCCAATCCGAACGCGAGAAGAAATCGCCTTGAACCTTGAACGAGCCCCAAAATGTCCAGAGAAACGGGAACGACGCAATGATAAACCATAACGCGACCAGACTGATAGAAATGGCCATAGCGGTTTTCGAACGACGGTTGAGTGCGGTAGCCATTAGACCCTCGTTCTATTGAAATCGCGCCAAGTCTTGATCAGGACCGGGGTTAGAAGAATGGCAACACCTAGTATGGTAAGGATCGAGGTTACCGCTGCAGATCCAAACTGTTGATAGTCACCACGCAGATCATTGTAGATTAGAGTGCTGAGCGAGCTTGCGTTGGCCCCAGCAGAGAAGCCGACGATTGGCTCGAAAACACGAAATCCATCCATCAGCTGCATAAGGGTGATGAAGACCACAAGTGGCATGAGGTGCGGAACAACAACGAAGCGTACCCTCTCCCAGCGGTTCGCACCATCAATTAACGCGGCCTCCAGCGTGTCTTTTGGGACTGTTTGCAGTCCCGCGTAGAATACAATGAAGGCGAAGGGAGTGTTGTGCCAAATGCCGTAGACGATCAATGTTATCCAGGTCAAAGGAACCGAGGCCTTCAATGACAGGTCCGGATCTTCTAAGAGAGACTGCAAGCTTTGCCCAATGATCCCGTTCGCATCGATCATCCAAAACAGGATCAGCGACCCGATCAGCGGTGTCACGATCATGGGTAAAAGCGAGGCGAAGATCGTCGGCCCACGAAGCATACGCGGCAGCCCATTGACGCCGAGTGCCACGATAAGTCCGAGCATCAACACAAGCGGCGCCACAACGAAGGTATAGGTCAGGGTGAAGGCGAGCGCTTTATAGAGAGGCAGATTCATCAGGCGAGCCCCGAAATCTAATAGGCTCGAGGAATCTTGCCAGGCTGCAGCCACACTCTCGGTCGCGAGATGATTGCGGTTCACATATGTACCAAGTCCGTTGAACTGCCCAAGAGGTTGTTCTTCGCGCAAAACAGCGGTTGCCTCGGTGTCGATACGGACTTCCTCTGTACATCCGAAAGGCCCGCAGTTTTCGGAAATCACGATCACCTGCTCATGTTTGATAAAGAGCGACTGGACCGCTACCGACACGATCGGCAACGCGATGAAAAGAATCATGGCTGCCAGCGAAGGCAGAATGAACCATAAGAATGTGCGATGTCGCATAGTAGCGCTCCTGTAAAAAAGGCTGCGGGGGCAAAAAGCCCCCGCTCACCGAACGCTTGGCTCAAAGAAAACCTTGTTCACGCGCTGCTGCAATGTAGGCAGCTTCAATATCTGACAAAGCCTGCTCGGCACTCTCTGAGCCCTGAAGGAACTCTGAAAGATTTTCGCCAATCGCTCCGTGCAGAATTCCCATGTATGGGATCATCGGATAGGGTCGCGCACCACCTTGGCCGGTTTCCGCAACGCCGACAGCAGCCGGTCCCGGCGTGAAGGCGTCCGAGAGCCAAACTGCTTTGTCGTTGTTGGCGACGATGTTCTCGGGCGACAGGCCATTTAACATCGCTAAGAAGCTCGCCTCTGCATCTTCGTCAGAGATATTGCTGGCAATTGTAAAGCCGTCCCACCACAGTGTTGATGCCGGGATGTCACCACCCCCCACAGTCGGCGCGCCTATCAGGAGAGTGCTTGCCACAATCTCGGGCGTCGCCCCCTCATCATCGAGGATTGCAGCCCCCTGTGACCCCCAAAGCGTTGCAAGCGCGGCTTCTCCGCTTTCCCATTGCGCGGTGGTCGCTGTGGAATCCAAGGTCAGGAAATCCGGAGTCGCGTATTCTGTGAGCGAACGCAGCATGTTCAAAGTCGCCACACCAGTTTCGTTGTTGATGCTTGGCTGCGCCGAGCCTGGTTCAAAGAATTGGCCACCATGACCCATATACATATTGACGAATTCTTCCGCGAGGTTCCAGCCGGCCTTGCTGTTGAACGAAAACGGGTTTTCCATGATACCTGCTGCACGGATCGCTTCCGCTGCGGCTAGGACGTCCTCATAGGTTTGCGGCGGCTGGACACCCACCTTTTCAAGTATGTCGGACCTATAAAATAGGTGTTGGGCATTGGCCATAAACGCAATCGCCATGATTTGCCCGTCGATTCGGATCATCTGTGAGGGCGACAAATCGCCTCCAAAGCGCTCAACAAGGTCGTCAAGTGGACGGATCAAGTCCTCGTTCATTAAGGACACGATGGAGGAGTTGGCCACGACCGCCACAGTATATTGTGCCGGGTCTGCGGTCAGCGCAGCAACCTGAATGTCATTGTGATCGGCCGTTTGGTTGACCGTCACTTCGACGGAGTCGCCCGCACAGGCCGCCGCGCCTTCATTCACGGCATGAAGCGCCGGAAAGTCGTTGGATAGGATCCGAACGGAGCCCGATTCGATTCCGCAGTCCGCAAACGCACTGGTCGCGCTGACTGCGCACAACGCAGAGCTTAAAAGTGTCAGTTTCATAAGTTTCATATGGTTTTCTCCCTATTTTTAAGCGCCCTAACCTAGGGCTTTCTTTACGCTTAGCTTCTTGTCAAGTGACTTCACCTATGCTTGCATAGGTATGCATCATGCATACATATTGCCTCGCCCCCATCAAGCGAAAAATGAAACTTTTAGAAAAATAACTTAAAAACAGCCTTGTAATCGTGTTGCTTATTGCCGTATCACTTGATGAATTCGTATGCAGAAAAGGTTGGTAAATGGCCGAGATTAAGCTTCAAAAGGTTTGCAAGCGCTGGGGAGACTTTGTCGGCGTTGATGGATTCGATCTGACCATAGCGGATCGAGAATTCCTGGTCCTGCTCGGACCGTCAGGTTGCGGTAAGACCACAACCATGCGCATGATAGCGGGGCTGGAAGAAGCGACCGACGGCGACATCCTGATCGACGGCAAGCGGGTCAACGGCCTCGATCCCAAGGACCGCGATGTGGCAATGGTTTTCCAAAGCTACGCGCTCTACCCAAACCTTACCGTTTACGAAAATATCCGTTTTCCTCTGCGCATTAGGGGTATCCCCAAAGCTGAGCACGACGAACGTGTACGCCGCGCATCGGACATGGTCGAGTTGGGGGATTTCCTGCACCGCCGCCCGGCGGATTTGTCGGGCGGACAGCGTCAGCGCGTAGCTCTAGCTCGCGCCATCGTGCGGGAGCCCAATGTCTTCCTGATGGACGAACCACTGTCGAACCTCGACGCCAAGTTGCGTGTGTCGACACGGGCGCAAATCAAGAATCTGAGTCACGAACTCAAGGTGACAACTGTTTACGTCACCCACGATCAGATAGAGGCCATGACGTTGGCCGATCGCGTTGTAGTGATGAGCAAAGGGGTCGTGCAGCAGGTCGGCACCCCGACCGATATCTACGACACTCCCGCAAACACCTTTGTTGCAAGTTTCATCGGCTCACCCGCGATGAACCTGATGGAGGGCGAGGTTAGCAACGGGATATTCACCGGTGCCAACGTGACGATCTCCGGGCTTGCCGCTGCTGACGGTCCGGTCACTCTTGGTTTCCGTGCCGAGGACGCCACCCTTGGGGATGAAACGCACCACGAACTGTCCGCACCTATCTACTCCTTAGAACTTCTGGGCGATGCCACCATGGTCACTGTCAAGGCTGGTGGCGCGCTGGTCGCCATTAAGACGGCCAAGGATTTTCGCGCCAATATTGGCGACGCGTTCTCCGCCTCTGTTCCATCTGGCATTTGCCACCTGTTCGACCCGGAAACGGGTAATCGGATCTGATCTAATGATACTAAAAGCGCAGTATGATTTCATAGTGATTGGCGCCGGCTCGGCCGGGTGTGCCGTTGCGGCGGGCCTTGCAGAGCGCGAGGCAGGTTCTGTTTTAGTTGTCGAGGCAGGTCCCACGGATCGGTCTCCTCTGGTGAAAATGCCCTTTGGCCTAGTATGGTTGATGGGATCGCGCAACCGTGACTGGCGCTACAAATCAGCCCCGCAAACTCAGCTTGGCGGACGACAATTGGATATTCCGCGTGGGCGGATGCTGGGTGGGTCCGGGTCGATCAACTCTATGGTCTGGTTTCGCGGCCGAAGGGATGATTTTGATCGCTGGGCGGTGCCAGGTTGGGATTGGGCCGAAGTCGGCCCCGCTTTTGAAGAGGTAGAGGCTCGGTTGACGCCCGGACGCCTCGCGACGCCTCACCCGGTGACCAAAGCGCTTGGCACCATGTTCCGTGCGAACGATCCCACGGCCAGTCCGAGCCCAGAATTCGAAAGCGCTGGCGTATACCGCTTCAATATGCGTAATGGTCGTCGCTGGTCGGCGGCAGATGCCTTTCTGCGGCCGGCGATGGATAAGGGTGTCGAGGTCGCGACAGGTTGCCAGGTGGCACGGATCGCGCTGTCCGGCGATCGAGCTCGAACGTTGCATTTCACCGACGGGCGCACTGTGAATGCCGTGCGCGGCATCGTGCTATCGTCTGGGTCCATTGGCTCATCTGAGATACTTCTAAAATCCGGCATCGGCCCGGCCGAAGATCTGCGTGCCGCAGGCCAGGACGTTGTGCTTGATCAACCTGGTGTTGGCGCAAATTTGCACGATCACCCGGGCGGGGTCGGCATTTATTACAAAGGGCGCGGCTCTGGCTACGGGCTCGACCCATCGCTTGCGCTCCAATGGGCGGCGGCGCCTTTTCAGTGGGCGTTGCGGGGCAAAGGGATTTTCGCCTCACCAACCGTCGAAGGCGGAGCATTTTTCACAGCTGATGGCGGCGAGGGTCCGCCTGACATTCAAAGCCATTTCATTCCTTTCTTTCTTGATTGGCAGGGCAAACGATATGTCACGGGACGGGGCTACTTTGCCGATGTGACCCTTTGCAGGCCGAAATCGCGCGGACGCCTTCGGTTAACCAAGGCGGGAATTGAGATAGACTTCGGCTTGCTCAATGACCCTTCCGACCTTGACACGCTGACTAAGGGCTGGCTGCGCCTTCGGCAGCTGATGGAAGAAACTGACTTTGGTTCGATGAAGGCTCAAGAGGTTTACCCCACTCGCGCAGTGCAGTCGGAAGACGAAGCCCGCCGCTATATTCAGGACCATTGCGAGACTGCTTATCATCCCGTCGGCACTCTACGGATGGGAGCGGATCCCGAGGCACCTGTCACACCCCGTCTGAAGTTTCGCGGGGTAGAAGGGCTATGGGTCGCCGACGCCAGCATCATGCCTGCCGTGACCTCAGCCAACACAAATGCACCATCGATGATGATAGGCCACCGCGCCGGTCAGATGATCGCAACAGATGCTTGATAACAAAAGGACAAGACAGATGACCATCGAATACCTTAAACGCGGCAAACCGGAAGTCGAACGGGCCGAGGATGATGCAAAGACCCGCGCCGTTGTCGAGGCGACGCTGGCAGACATCGAGGCGCGCGGCGACGTAGCGGTGCGCGAATTGTCTGAGAAATTCGACAAGTATTCTCCAACGAGCTACCGTCTCAGCACCGACGAGGTCAACGCTTTGATCAGCGAACTGACCGACCAGGAACTGGCCGACATCAGGTTCGCGCAGGAACAAGTGGTTAACTTCGCCAAGGAGCAGCGCGCGTCGATGCTTGATATCGAGGTGGAAACACTTCCCGGCGTCATCCTTGGGCATAAGAACATCCCCGTGCAATCTGTGGGCTGCTATGTGCCAGGTGGGAAGTTCCCGATGGTCGCCTCAGCCCATATGTCGGTGGCCACCGCGAAGGTCGCCGGCGTGCCTCGCATCGTGGCATGTACGCCGCCCTGGCAGGGTAAGCCCAACCCTGCCGTGATCGCCGCCATGCATTTGGGTGGCGCCGATGAGATCTATGTACTTGGCGGTATCCAGGCCGTGGGTGCTATGGCCATCGGCACCGAAACGATCGAGCCCGTGCACATGCTAGTCGGTCCCGGCAATGCCTTTGTCGCCGAGGCCAAGCGCCAGCTTTTCGGCCGAGTCGGGATCGACCTTTTCGCAGGCCCGACCGAGACCATGGTGATCGCGGATGACACCGTGGATGGCGAGTTTTGTGCCACGGACCTCCTCGGTCAGGCGGAACACGGTTACGACTCTCCCGCCGTTATGGTCACTAACTCGCGCAAACTAGCAGAGAAGACACTCTCGGAAATCGATCGCCTGCTGACCATTCTGCCTACGGCCGACACCGCCGGTGTCAGCTGGCGTGACTATGGCGAGGTGATCCTCTGTAGCACTTATGAAGAAATGCTTGAAGTGGCCGATGACATCGCGTCGGAGCATGTGCAGGTGATGACCGACCGCGACGACTGGTTCCTCGAAAACATGACATGCTATGGTGCGCTCTTCCTCGGGCCGCGCACCAATGTCTCCAACGGCGACAAGGTAATCGGGACAAACCACACGCTGCCTACGAAGAAGGCTGGGCGCTATACCGGCGGGCTTTGGGTGGGCAAATTCCTCAAGACCCATAGTTATCAAAAGGTGCTCTCGGACGAGGCAGCAACCATGATTGGTGAATACGGTTCGCGGCTCTGCATGCTCGAGGGCTTTGTCGGCCATGCTGAGCAATGTAACATCCGCGTACGCCGCTACGGTGGGATCAACGTCCCCTACGGCGAAGGCGCGCCCCATCGCGAGGCCGCCGAGTGAATACCCAGATCAAAACCGTACTCGCGCCGCTACAGAAAGCGCTTTCCACGGCATCTGTAGATACACAAGCCTTTCTCGAAGGCACTATCGCTCCGGATGCGCAAATCCATCTGTGCCACCCGCTCGATACCGTCACAGGTGCGCAGATTTGGGACACGGCCTATGCGCCGCTTTATGATGCGATCCCCGACCTTGAACGCCGCGATATGATTGTGCTGTCCGGCACCACCCCGGAAGGCCAGGACTGGATCGGCTGTATGGGTAATTATATGGGTACGATGCTGCGTCCTTGGCTGGGTATCCCTCCCACAGGCCACTTGGTGCACATGCGCTACCACGAATTCTTCCGTATTCAGGATGAAGAAGTCACCGAGGCACAGATCATTTGGGACATTCCCGAACTGATGATGCAGGCGGGTGCCTGGCCGCTAGCCCCGCAGCTTGGTAAGTTTCTTGCCACGCCTGCTCCCATGACCCAGGACGGGTTGACCGCTTCTGGTGACGGAAAGGCAACGATGGACCTTGTCATTGCAATGCTGAAGGACCTGTGCAAACACCCGGCCGATCCCGACCCTGCGGTGATGAACCTCGAGAAATACTGGCACCCGCGGAGCAATTGGTATGGGCCTGCGGGTATCGGCACGGGGCGCGGTATTGCCGGCTTTCGGAACTGGCATCAGATTCCGTTCCTGAAGGCGATGCCGGACCGCAAACTTGACGCGATGGGCGATCTTGCGTCCCACTGGTTCGGGACCGGCAATTATGTCTGCGAAACCGGCTGGCCCAACATGCGCCTGACCGTTAGTCAAGGCGAATGGATGGGGCTCGCGCCGTCAGGACGCGAGATCCTCATGCGGTCGCTTGACTTTTGGCGCGTCGAAGACGGGTTGATCCGCGAAAACTGGGTTTTGATTGACCTTCTCGACATTTACAGGCAGCTGGGCGTGGATGTTCTGGGCCGGATGAGCGAGTTTAACAAGGCCCGCAACCTTGGCCCTATCACCTTATCAGAAGGCCAGTTTTCATGACCCTGCCACGCACTCCGTCATTTCGGCTTGATGGCAAGCGCGCACTGGTGACTGGAGCCACTTCCGGGATCGGGCTGGCCTGCGCGGCCGCCCTTGGAGAAGCGGGCGCGCGTCTGGTCGTTGCCGCGCGCAGAACGGACAAACTGGCCAGTTTGGTGCATAGCCTGCAGTCCGTGGGTCACAACGCAGAGGCACTGGCTCTGGACGTGTCCGACGTGGCCGCGACCGAAGCTGCCGTCGAGGCACATGGTCCCTTCGATATCCTGGTAAATTCCGCCGGAATGGCCCGCCACAGCCCGGCCTTCGAGACGACCGAGGCTGATTTCGACGCAGTGAGCGACCTTAATATCAAGGGCGCCTATTTTCTGACCCGAGCAGTGGCCAAAGTGCTGAACGCGGCGGGCAAGCCCGGGACGCTGATCAATATCTCTAGCCAAATGGCCCAAGTCGGTGGAGTCGACCGAGCGGTGTATGCGGCTACCAAACATGCGGTCGAAGGTTTCACTAAATCCATGGCCATCGAGTGGGGGCCCAAAGGCATCCGCGTGAACACGATCTGCCCGACCTTCATCCTGACCCCGCTGACCAAAGCGACCTTCGACAACCCCGAACGGGCGGCATGGATCAGAGAAAAAATAAAACTGGGCCGACCCGGCGAAGTCGAGGACATCATGGGTGCGGTTGTGTTCCTCGCATCCGATGCTTCGGCGCTGATTACTGGCGCAGCCTTGATGGTGGACGGGGGCTGGACGGCAGAATGACAGACGAACATCACAAAGCTACATCCCTCGACGTGGCGCGATTGGCTGGGGTCAGCCAGTCGGCCGTCAGCCGGGTATTCACTCCAGGCGCGTCTGCCTCCAAGAGAACAAAGGACAAAGTCCTAAAAGCCGCAACCGAGCTTGGCTACCGCCCGAACGTGTTAGCGCGCGCCATGATCACCGGTCGTTCGCGCATAATTGGTCTTGTAGTGGCTTACCTAGAAAACCAGTTCTACCCGCTCGCACTTGAACGGCTGTCGAACGCGCTTCAGGCGCAGGGGTACCATATCCTGATTTTCACCGCTCCAAATACGGTCGAGGGCGTCGAAGCCGTCATACAGGATCTCATGGCCTACCAGGTCGATGGCATCATTGCCGCCTCGGTCTCCATCACCTCCAAACTGGCGGACGAGGTACGGAAAGCGGGAATACCTACGGTGCTATTCAACCGCGCGCAGGACGGCGTGGGCCTGTCCAGCGTGACGTCCGCGAACATCTTGGGCGGGCGCAAAGTGGCACGGTTCTTACTGGACGGAGAGCACGAACGTATCGCCCATATTGCGGGGTGGCAGGGCAGTTCTACCGGGCGCGATCGGCAATCGGGCTTCCTTGTGGAAATGAATAGCGCTGGCCGCAATCCCTTCTCAGTCATGGATGGCATGTTTGATCGAGACGTGGCAATGGACTGCACCGAGAGGATGCTATCCGGTACCGTCATCCCAGACGCCATCTTCGTAGGCAACGATCACATGGCCTTTGGTGTGATGGATGTGGTCCGTGCACATGGGCTGGTGCCAGGGCGCGACATCTCGATCGTTGGCTATGACGATGTGCCCCTAGCTGAATGGGGAGCCTATCAGCTGACTACGATCCGGCAACCTTTAAACCGCATGGTGGAAAGCACCGTCAACCTTATGCTGCGTATGATCGATTCCGGCGAAGAAACTCCCGAGCGCATCGAGATAGAGGGGTCCCTCATACTGCGCAGTTCCTCTCACATTCCTGAAGGATAGAAGACATGAAGGGTTTTGATCCCAAATTTAAAGATTTTCCCGATTATATCCTCGGCATCACTAAGGAAATATGGGAAAATCGCCACATCGCGACTCTACATGACTACTACGCAAACGACATCGTCGTGCGCACGCCCGGAGCGGTGTCGACCGGGAACAAGGGCGTTATCGGCGCAACGATGGCCACGCTGGCCGAATTTCCCGATCGGCAACTTTTGGGTCAGGACGTGATCTGGTCAGGCACCCCCAAGGACGGCATGCTGTCGTCTCATCGCATTCTGTCGACCGCAACCCATCTTGGTGATGGCGTCTATGGCAAGGCGACTGGGACGAAACTGACCTACCGGATCATCGCCGACTGCCATGCCATCGACAATCAGATCAACGACGAATGGTTGGTTCGCGATCAGGGCGCTATAGTACGTCAGATGGGCTGGAATCCTGTGGACTATGCCCGTGACCTCATTGCGCGCGAAGGCGGGACAGAACGTTGCGCCAGACCACTGACCCCCAACAACGACCTTGAGGGTCCGTACAAGGGGCGCGGCAATGACAATGAGTGGGGCCAGCGCTACGCTGACCTGCTGAACCGCATCATGGGCGCTGACATGACCGCCATTTCGCGTGAATACGATCGCGCAATCCAATCCGAGATCCCGGGCGGCACTACCGGCCATGGGCGCGAGGCAGTGGATCGATTCTGGATGGGTCTGCGCGCCTCTTTCCCCGATGCGCAATTCACCATTGACCATCAAATCGGCCGCAACGACCGGATGATGCCGCCCCGAGCGGCCATTCGTTGGAGCCTGCATGGCAAGCACGACGGTTGGGGCGTCTTTGGAGCGCCCTCCGGGGCCGAAGTCTATGTACTTGGTATGTCCCACGCCGAATTCGGCCCTTGGGGATTACGTCGCGAATTTACGCTATTCGACGAAACCGCGATCTGGAAGCAGATTCTGCTGCAAACGGGCGATCATAGATGAACCAGTTCGAGGGCACCCAGCGGCTTCACATGTTGTTTCAGGCACGCCGCGCTGAACGCCTGAATCCGCACCCGCCAGGCCATGTATTCTGAAGCATAAACTATTCAGAAAACTAAACCGCAAGGAACAAAGACATGACACCAAAAGATATGGAAACTCGCATCGTTCGGTATGGCGATCTGCAACCCTGTAAGACCGCCTTTATCGACGCCCACACGCCGGGCAGCGACAAAAAAGAAAACTTCACGATCATTGGCGGCGGCGTGTCGGAAGCGCCCGACCAGCACGTGCACATCACTATTCCCCACGGCTTCAACATCGGCGCCGCGGGCCAGCCGCCGAAATGCCGAAACAGTCTGCATGATCACCGTACGGCTGAGGCGTTCTTTGTCCTGTCTGGGCGCTGGCGGTTTTTCTGGGGCCGCTGGGGAGACGCCGGGGAAGTCACGCTCGAAGAAGGCGACATTTTCAACATTCCGACAGGTGTTTTCCGTGGGTTTGAGAATATCGGCAACGACTACGGTATGATCATGGCAATTCTTGGCGGTGACGATGCAGGCGGTGGCGTCATGTGGGCGCCACAAGTGATCGAAGACGCGGCTGAACATGGCCTGGTTCTCGGCGAGAATGGCAAGCTCTATGACAGCAAGAGAGGCGAACATCTACCCACAGGCATCAATCCGATGCCATTGATGAGCGACGCGGAATTGGCCAAGCGGCCCGAACCGACTACCGCAGAGGTCCTGCCCAACCACGTCGCCCGCTACTGGGACATGGTCGCTCTGGCTGACAAACGCCCCTGCAAAGTGATCGGCGAAATGGGGCTCATGCGGGATAAACCCGGATTTGAGGTTGATTTCATCACACGTGCATCGACGACAGGAAAGAAGCACAGCCACAATCGCCCCTCGGTCTTGATGCCGGTCAAGGGCCATTGGCAGGTCAATTGGGATGGTGGCAGCGCCACCCTTGCCCCTGGCGACACCATGTCGGTGCCCGAAAACCTCGCTCATAGCGCGGTGCCCTCGATGACGGGCGAGGCAGCACTTTATCACATTACCGCCACCGACGATCCGGCCGGGTTGAGCTGGCGGGGATAACCAAACTGGTGGCTGCACTTCCGAGCGCAGCCACATTTCTCCACATCCCTAGAGGCTTTGCAATTGGTGCAAACTTGGCGCACCCGATTTTCACGTTCGAGGAGACCAGACATGACCCGGATCTTGACGACCCATGTGGGCAGCTTGCCGCGCACCCAAGATGTGGTTGATTTCATCTTCGCCCGCGAGCGTGAAGAACCCTTTGATGCGGCCGCGTTTAATGCCTGCATGGCGGCGGCCGTTTCAAACAGCGTGAAAAAACAGAAGGATGCTGGGATCGATATCGTATCAGACGGTGAGACGTCGAAAATCAGCTACGCAACTTATGTCAAGGATCGCTACACCGGCTTTTCCGGCAATGGCCCAAGAAACGCTCCTGCAGATCTCAAAATGTTTCCCAGCTTTCTCAAAAGAATCGCGGATTCCGGTGGCACCCCCCGATATGTGAGACCGAAGTGCACCGGCGAGGTACGCTCTAAAGGTCAGGGCGAGCTGGAAAAGGACATCGCGAACTTCACGGCCGCAATGGCCCACCACGGTGTTGAGCGCGGATTCATGAACGCCGCCAGCCCCGGCGTCATCTCACTGTTCTTGCAGAATGAATTCTACAAGACCCGCGAGGCTTACCTCGCAGCCCTGGCCAATGCAATGAAGGCGGAATATGAGACGATCATTGCCGCCGGGCTGGACCTGCAACTCGATTGCCCGGATCTCGCACTGAGCCGTCATATGCTCTTCACCGATCTGTCGGACGAAGAGTTCCTTAAGGTCGCCAACCTGCATGTAGAGGCCTTGAATCACGCCCTGCAAAACGTGCCGCAGGATCGTGTAAGGGTTCACATCTGCTGGGGAAATTACGAAGGCCCACATTGCTGCGACATCCCTATGGCGAAGATGTTCGACACGCTGATGTCCACCAAATCGCGCTATGTGCTGTTTGAGACCTCGAACCCTCGCCATGGCCATGAATGGAGCGTTTTTCGCGACCGCAAGACCGACATCCCCGATAACAAGATCCTCGTTCCCGGCGTTGTCGATACCACAACCAATTTTGTGGAGCATCAAGATCTTGTTTCACAGAGAATTCAACGCTTTACAGATGTTGTTGGCTCTGACCGCGTGATTGCGGGCAGCGATTGCGGTTTTGGCACCTTCGCCGGTTTTGGCGCGGTCGACCCCGAGATTGCCTATGCCAAGCTGGCAGCGCTGTCTGAGGGCGCAGCACGGGCGGGGGCACGCGAATGACGCCACTTCTGCTGCTGCCGGGCATGATGTGCGACGCCCGGCTGTTCTTTCCCCAGATCGCCGCGATCTCTGGCCGACGGCCGATCATGACCGCCCCCACGGATAGCGGCAATAGTATACAAGACCTAGCACGACAGGTGCTAGCAATCGCCCCGCCACGGTTTGCGCTGGCAGGCCTATCCATGGGCGGCATTCTGGCGATGGAGCTGTTGAGGCAGGCCCCGGATCGGGTGGACCGTCTGGCACTGCTCGACACCAACCCACGTGCGGAACTGGACGCAATCAAGATCCGTCGGGGAACGCAGATGGAGGCGGTTAAGGCTGGCGGTCTGGGCGCGGTCATGCGCGACGAGATGAAGCCCAACTACCTTGTCGACAGCCCCCGCAAGCAAGAGATCCTCGATCTCTGCATGGACATGGCTATGGGCCTCGGGCCTCAAGTTTTTCTTAATCAATCCTATGCCTTGCGCGATCGACCAGACCAACAGGAAACACTTGCAGCCTATACTGGCGCGTCGCTGGTCCTATGCGGGCGGTACGATAGTCTCTGCCCCTTGGAGCGACATGAACTAATGCACGGACTGTTAGCGAACAGCCGACTGGAAATAATCGAAGACGCGGGCCACCTGCCCACGCTTGAACAACCCGAACTTACTACGGCGGCCCTGATCCGCTGGCTAGAGGACTGATGGAAAATAACCTTTTGAAGTTGCTGCGCAGCGTCGATACCCCCACTGTTTGCAATGCCATCGAGGTGGCGCAGGGCAAGCGTGGCTTCAAGGCCTTCACCCGAGGCACAATGTACGCCAGCGACCTCACCGGCGTGATAGTGGGCTATGCCGTGACCGCTCAGATCGCCGCTGTCGCCCCGCCTAGTGAAGACCCCGCCACCATCCGCACTCGTCGCATGGCGTACTACCATGCGATGTCCGTAGGGCCCAAGCCGTCGGTCGCTGTGGTTGAGGATTTAGATTATCCAAATGCAATCGGCGCTTACTGGGGGGAGGTAAACACCACGATCCACAAGGGCTTTGGCATGTCCGGCGCGCTGACCAATGGCGTCATGCGCGATCTTGGCGACATGGCCCCGGACTTTCCGGTTGTCGCGGGCAGCATAGGGCCGAGCCACGGTTACGTTCATGTGCGCAGCATCAACGAGCCCGTGCGCATCATGGGGCTGGATGTGCGCCCCGGCGACCTGGTTCACGCTGATCGCCACGGCGCGGTGGTGATCCCGCCCGAAGTGGTGAACCACCTAAGCGATGCAATCCGGAAAATGCAGTCGACGGAAAAACTCGTACTCGAGCCGGCCCGCACAGAAGGGTTTGATTTCGAGGCGTTCGAAAAAGCTTGGAGCGCCTTCGAGAAGGCACGGACCTGACCCTCAAGTCATCTATTCAGATAAACGCAGGCCACTTGGAGAGACAACGCAAAATGACCAGATCGAATTTCATCAACGGAAAGTGGGCCAGCGACCCTGACGGCCAGCGTCACGCGATAATCAATCCCGCAACTGAAGAGATTATTCGCCACATAACTTGGGCAACGCCGGCACAGGTCGACGATGCTGTTGATAGCGCGGCGAAGGCGTTCCCCAATTGGGCGCGGTCCGGGAAACAAGAGAGGATCGACCTGCTCGACGCCATTGCGGACGGGCTCAGCGCACGCGAAGAGGCGCTGGGGCAAACCATTAGCGCCGAACTGGGCGCGCCGATCGATCAGGCCATCACGCAGCAGGCTCGGGGAGCGATCCACGAACTCAGAACGATCTCCTCTGCGTTACTCGATATGGATCTGGGCCATCCGTTTCACACCGATCACCTAACACAGCACATCCTGCATGAGCCTGTCGGGGTTGCCGCGTTGATTACGCCCTGGAACTGGCCACTTGCACAAGTCACGCTGAAATTGGGAGCGGCCTTGGCAGCTGGCTGCACCGCTGTTCTAAAACCTTCCGAGATTTCGCCGCTCGTTGCGATCCAGTTGGCCGAGGCGGTGGCAGAGATCGGCGCCCCGGCGGGCGTGTTCAACCTCTTGCAAGGCGATGGCGCAACCGTAGGCGCCCCTCTGACCAGCCACCCGCTGGTGGGAATGGTATCTTTCACGGGCTCGACCCGTGCCGGGCGCGCAATCTCTACGGTCGCGGCTCAGACGATCAAACGCGTTATTCTGGAGCTCGGGGGCAAATCTCCAAACATCATATTTGCCGATGCTGAACTGGAATCTGCGGTGGACCGCGCCGTAGGCGGGTGTTTTCATAACACTGGGCAGAACTGCAACGCCCCGACACGCTTGCTTGTAGAAGCCTCGGTCTATGATGAGGTGCTGGCACGGATTGCACAAACTGCCAGCGCATTCACGGTGGACTTGCCCGACAGGCATGGCGACCATCTCGGCCCGCTAATCTCCCAAACCCAGATGATGCGAGTGGAATCCTACATCAGCGGAGCAATCACGGAGGGCGCACGGATTTTGACGGGGGGCGTCGGACGACCCGATGGTGTGGAAAAGGGCTGGTTCGTGCGTCCGACCGTTTTCGCAGATGTGACCGAAACCATGACGATCTGGCGCGAAGAGGTGTTCGGTCCGGTGCTTTCTGTTACGCCGTTTAAAGACGAAGCGGATGCGCTGCGCATGGCGAATGACACCGACTACGGGCTGGCGGCCTTCATAAATTCAAGCGACATGGAACGCTGCCGTCGCGTGGCCTGTGCCCTTCGTGTAGGGATGGTGCATATTAACGGCGCGCCCTTGGCCGCTGGCGCGCCTTTCGGTGGCGTGAAACAGTCTGGCAACGGCCGTGAAGGTGGAGCGGCGGGGATAAGTGAATTTCTTGAGACCAAAGCAGTTGCGGGTTGGTGATTAAATCTACAAGCAATGTGCGTTTATAGGCGCCAGCATTACACGAAGCTTGCCGGAGACCTATGTCCGTGAAGCCTTTGTCGAGTTCGCGCTGGACCACGAAGATCTGACGCCCCGGGAACTGGCGGTCAAATACACCGATGAGAAGCGGTATTTTATCTCTGAATCTTCAGCGTATCGCCTCCTCAAAGCCGAAGACTTGATCACGGCACCGGCCCACGTGGTGATCTGCGCGGCCGATGAGTTCCGCGACAAGACAACTAGACCGAACGAGCTGTGGCAGACCGACTTCACTTATCTCAAGGTCATCGGCTGGGGGTGGTTCTATCTGTCCACGATCCTCGACGACTACGGGTTTGCAGGAGCGGAACCCTCACTGCTCGAAGGCTTGTCTGCCCGGGCTGATGTTCAGACGATACGCCTTCGCTTCAACTACAGGTGTGGCACGGACATCATAGATGCCTCCATGGCAGCTTTGGGTGCGGAGCGAGGATATGTTGGGCCAGATAATGCTGGCAAAGGCGCAATAAGGTTCCATAGGGCGCTGTCAGACTAATAAGAACTCGCATCGGATTGCTAGCACAGCCTAAATCTATGCGCTCAACAATTGACGCCACTCAGCGAGAACAGCAGCACGGTTCAGCTTGAAATTGATGCGTGAATAGAGATGGCGTTACCAAACAAAATCACCCTCAAATGATTTTACTACTCTAACACTAAAGGCCCGTGGTCCGAGACGCGGGGCCCTGGGATTGGGGGGGGCGGTCCGTGGGCCTGCGGCTCAATTGCATGGATCAGGCGCAGTAACCCCTATTTTTAGGCGGTCAAATACCTACGCATGGGGCACTGCCCCTTAAGTTCGAATCTAAACGTAGCTTCCGCCTTAGATAAGATATGGGTTTTGACCTGCCTTATCGTATCAAGAAGACCCTAATTTACTGTCAAACAGATGTTTTTTGTAACCCATTTGTAACCCAAAACAACAATGGGTTCAGATGTTTATCTATTAAGTTATTGATTTAAATGGTGCCCCCACACGGACTCGAACCGCGGACCTACTGATTACAAATCAGTGCTTCTGTTTCTTTGTTATTCATCTGCCTAACTCCATCTAAACTATGCCTCTCTAAAGAAAGCACAATTAGCAAATCAGACACACTTCTTTGACCAAAAACCGTGCAATTACACGCTTAAATCCTGCGCAATACACCAACCCGCGTAGGCTGTCACACAGAGCGACACTATCAAGTTCGAGCCGGCAAACCACAGTATAGACGGCAACAGAGACCACTGCGATCAACTTACCTTAACAGGTGGCTGTGATCCTTGTGGTTTAAGCCTCTCAAAATCAGCCTGTGATGTTGCGATACTGGTCGCTTTTGGCATTCCAGATGTATTTGTCGAAAGCGGATCAGACCTCGAACTTGGTGCCTTTTGTATATTGGGCTTAGGCACTGACGCTATTGCTTTTCCCACGCGCGATTTGGGTTTACTCTTTGCTTTGACCTCACCACCTTTGAGCCGTGTATCCAGCTTGTTGGCGAGAAAGCTTGCAGTGTTGGCAAAGGTTTTGATGTCATCAATGGCCTGCTCAAGACTGCCACTGCCAGAGCCTTTCTCAATAACATCAATCATGCGGCGCAGCTCTTCACGATCATTCATAGCGGTGCCCCCTAACCCACGCGCTTGGGGCCTGCAAAAGACCACCTCGGATTGTTAAGTACTGGCCTGTAAAAAACCACAGCGCAGATTTTTGAGGCTGTATAACCCATTTTGGATGTGCACTCATGGCGCCATCCTTTCTGGTGCACGCCACACAGCCTCAGCTTGCCTAGAAATGGCACTGTCACATAGAGCTTTGAGGGTAATCAGCTTTACCGCCCACGCTTTATGATTGTCAGCATCTGAGCCATTCAGACGCGCTGCATAATGGCCTAGCTTGTTAGAGCAAATCGCTAGCGTCTCTACACTTGGATCAATGCGGTTATAACGCAGCACACGGATATATCCTTCACTGCGCCCAAGCCAGCTGCGACAAAACTCTGGGGTGTTCTGCACAATGCCAGCGGCGATCAATTCGTCTCTTAGGTGTTCTAGTAATCTTATGCTCATATGTTGCCTCCAATGCGCTGCTTGCACTGGTATTTATCTCGATTGAGCGAAGATGCGGTGTTTGTGAGCCGTTTGCTGCGCTGTTCATAAGTTACAGCCGTTTTTGCAGGGTTTTCTTGTGTCGTTGATAAATACATGCGGAGACGAGCATGACATATGAACAGCGCAAACAAGAACGACAGGCTTTGATTGATCACCTGATGAACCAAGACTGGAATGTATTTGGTACACTCAAGTTTGTAAATGGCAGAGCCATTGGACGTAGCAGCGCTGATAAACTCCTGCGCAGCTACTGGAACCGGATTGATCGTATGTTCTTTGGCAAAGCTGCTGAACGTCAGAACATGCGCGTGCCGCGCTGGTGCTTTGCCCACGAAGGCTCAGATCATGAGAACTATCACGTTCACTTTGTAATGAAGAGCGCACCGAACAACACAGAGAGCATGTGCTGTTTACTCAACGCTGTGTGGGCGCAACACCATACACAAACAGCGCCATTGGCTAAGAACTGGATCATGCCAGTGCAGGACCGTGCCGCAGTGGCCAGCTACGTCACACACGAGTATTGGCGCATGGGCAGTGATACTATTCTGGACAAGCTCAGTTGGACTGTAGAGCAGTCCTATCACCTCACGGATCATGCATTGGATGAGCACTATACTCAACAACAGGCACAACGCATTCAAAGGGCAGCCAGCCCACTCTGGCTTAGGCAAGCACAACAGGCATTAGACGATCAAAAGGCAGCATATGAGGCATGCAGTGATTTGCAGATGATGGAGCGTGGCTAAGCCCCTTCGCGCAGCAACCACCTGAGCAGTTTGAACACGGCAGATGCCAAAGGCGCAGGTCTTGGCACATCCTTGTTCACGAGCAGTTGTTCAAACTACAGTTAGCAAACAACACAAAACATCTACAAAGCTCAAACGAAGATGGCAAAACAGACAGAGAGATAACAGCTTAACACAGCGTCAGCGGAGCAAACCGTTAGACGCTTTTTTATGAGCGTAGGGTCGGTGTATCTACGCTGCTCTAAAGTCAGCCATTACTCCACAAGTACATATCGGGGCAACATTGCAGGTATATACACAATCAGCCATAATCGAATAGTAATACATAAAATCAGGTACTTGACTGTATTTTCGGTAGTCCAATTATCAAATTGAACATACGCTTTAGCTGTAACCAAACAGCAAGATGCGCAGATGACACATTTGGCAAAATTAACATTCAAAACAGTCGATCGCAGTATGAAGCGTGATCCCATCATAGCGCGACGAGACAAGCTAATGGCAGAGCGCAAACCTGCAGTCAAACCAAGTGCTGACAAAGCTGCAGCACATGCCTGACGCTGCCACAGCAAAAATAGCAGAACTTAATGATCAAGCACGGCAGACATTTGGTGAGTGTCGTGTGGTAATCACTCAAGGCGTTGCTGAGCTAGGCAAGTGTGATGTCGCCTCCATTCTCGACAAGGTACGTAAATATGAAGACTTCACGCCCATCAACGACCCATATTTCGAGCATGACTTCGGCTTAATTCAATTTGGGGAAAGCACAATCTTTTGGAAGATCGATTACTACGACATTGATCTACAGATGCACTCACCCGATCCCAGTGATCCAGCTGTCACAGCACGCATACTCACTATTATGTTAGCGGAGGAATATTGAAGCCAAACACACACCATCTCAACACAAACACAGCAAATCTGCCCTCCACAAAGTGAGCACTGTCACACTGTCGAGCTGGTAAATTTTGGAGCAAACACGCTGTTTGAACATGCCGTGTTAACACGGCGTTTATTTACAAGTGACCAAACACTCCTGTTGCAAACAGCGTGTTTGACAAAAAACTCAAACATGGCGTTTCCAAACAGCGTGTTTGGATTATTAATCAATAAAATCAATATAAAAATATTAACGGCGTAACGCTTTAGGGAATTCACC
>LGRT01000002.1 GCA_001642945.1 Rhodobacteraceae bacterium SB2
GATTTTTTACGTGCCTTTGCACTTTTGATGGGCGTACTATTGCATGTCCTGATGCTCTTTTTAGAACCATTTGATGGCTCTGAACCAAGGCTTGGCGCTTCTATCATCTTTATTTGGATTCATACGTGGCGTATGCCGCTATTCATGCTTTTAGCAGGGTTTTTTACAGCCCTTAGCTTATCTAAGAGAGACGTTGGCAACTATGCATTAAACAGGTTGATCAGATTGGGTGTCCCTATCTTACTTTTATGGGCTGTCATTCCTGCAATAGATGAAGGGACCAGCGATATCTTTAAACTTCCTGAGCTTATATCGTGGGTCTTATATGACGTTCCATTCACATTGCGTTTAGACCATTTATGGTTCCTGTATTACTTATTGATATTTTACGGTGTTCTTTTGCTGCTCAAAAGCATTACGCCACGAATCTTCACATATATATCTGATTTTAAACTCAGCTTCGCACGCGTCCTCATTTTGTGGCTGCCAATACTCATTTTACTTTCTCCATTAAATAAGCCGACGGGTGGTATCTTTGGAGAAATTCCAACTACCTTCGGTGAAGTAGAACTTGGTTCAATGTTATTTATGGCTTCGTTCTTTTTGATGGGACTACAGATTCAAAAGAGCGCGCGTTTCCTCGAGCAGTTACAACAGAAACGCTTTTGGTTACCCAGCTTGATTATCTTTAGTCTTATACCGATTGGCTTAATGGGCTGGGGCGGCCTGAAGGATGAACCCTTCGTCTTTTCAAGCGCACTTGAGATGTGGATTGCTAATAGCCTTTCTGGCAGTGCTGCTTTGTTGCTTGTCTTGTCGATTATGGGTTTCGGTATGAACCAAATCACATCAAGTGGTTCAACACTTCGCTGGCTGGTTAAGTTTTCATATCCAATTTACGTATTCCACTTGATGTTTGTTATTAGTGTGAGTGGGACTTTGATGTTTTTGGGCGTCAATGATTTGCTTGTCGTTCTACTTGGAGTCACGTCAGGTATTCTTGGTCCTGTGATAATCTACTATATGATAGTTTTTTGGACGCCGCTTGATTGGGTATTCAATGGTTACAAAAACTCGAAGCATCGATCAAACTCAGCAGTTATGAATCGGCTTGCAAGATACTTGTAGTTAAATGCGCTTTGTTGTGCTCAATCTGACCGCAGTCTTAAAACGTAATTCCAACATTAAACACTGTTCTCAACGTACAGATCTTTGAAAAGCATATCACACCAGTTTAAGCGACACTGCGTGGCCCTGAAGCTGCGCGAGGCACTAAAGCCCGCATCACGTCTTTCATTTCAAGCTGACCTATGGCCTCGTTATTTTTGGTAACGCGGTATACGTGCTCTGTTTCACCGCCAGAACGTGCGATCACGGATTCAAGATTGTCTTCGCCATCAATATCACCGGCAAAAGTACTTTGTGAGACAGTTTTCTGCATGATTGACTTTACCCGCAAAACTCGGGCTCGGTTTATATCACTAACGAAGGCTTCAATATAAGGATCCTCTGGGTTCAATAAAATTTCTTGGGGTTCGCCCTGTTGAATGACAGCCCCGTCTTTTAGAATGACCAGGTGGTTGGCCAAACGTAGGGCTTCATCGAGATCGTGTGTGATAAAGATAATCGTCTTTTTCAATTCCACATGAAGATCAAGCAAAAGCTTTTGCATGTCGCTTCTAATTAGTGGGTCAAGTGCGGAAAAGGCTTCGTCCATTAACATAATATCTGAGTTTGAAGTCAACGCACGGGCAATACCAACCCGTTGCTGCATCCCGCCGGAAAGTTGATAGGGATAGTGGTTCTCATATCCGCCAAGGCCAACTCGTTCCAACCATCCTGCGGCTGCGCGTTTACGTTTTTCGCGTTCAATGCCGCGCACCTCTAAAGAAAGGGCGGAATTGTCAATTACGGTTCGGTGAGGCAAAAGCGCAAATTTTTGAAAAACCATCGACATATCTGATCTGCGTTTTTCGCGAAGTTTCTCAGTTCCCAATAGAAGGGCATCTTCACCATCGATTAAAATTTTACCATCCGTGGGCTCGATCAAACGGTTTATGTGGCGTATCAGGGTGGACTTACCAGACCCGGATAGACCCATCACCACTGTAATGTCGCCCACTTGCATATCCACTGAAATATCGTTTAACCCCAGAACATGCCCGTGCTCCGCAAGCAATTTGTCTTTGCCCATCCCATCTTTAACGAACCTAAGCGCTGACTTGGGATCGGTGCCGAAAACTTTATAAAGATTGCGGATTTGAATTTTTGGATCACTGATCATTGCTCAAACCTATGCTTCTGTCTGATCTGAAGACACGCGCGCAATGGCTGCTTTGGACACGCGGTCAAGGATAATGGCAAGAAGCACAATCCCAAGCCCGGCAATCAGGCCGACGCCCAGTTCCAGATTCCGAATGCCGCGAAGAACAAGGACACCCAGACCCGGTGCAGAGACCAGTGATGCAATGACGACCATGGCAAGGCTCATCATGATCGTCTGGTTAACCCCGGCCATAATATTTGGAAGCGCGAGCGGGAGCTCAACGCCAAAGAGCTTTTGCCTGGGAGACATACCAAAGGCATTTGCCGCCTCAATCACATCGCGATCTACCAGCCGTATCCCAAGATCTGTAAGCCGAATAACTGGAACGATGGCATAGACAATAATTGCAATTCCGTAGAGTTTTGGCTCGGTCACGCTAAACAAAAAGATCAAAGGAATAAGATAGACGAAGGTTGGTAAAGTCTGAAGAAGGTCAAGCAGCGGGATCAAAGCTCTTTGAAATGTATTGGATTTTGCCATCGCAATCCCGACCGGAACACCAAATAAGATACATATTCCTGTACATACACCAATAATGGCAAGCGTTTGAAAAGCGGCGTCTAGGTGGTCAATAAAGCCGAGAAATACAAAGGATAGTGTGACAAAAACAGTGACCGCAGCAGAGCGAGTAACATACCAGACCAACAGCAGTAAAAGAGGTATAATAATCCACCAAGGGGCGGAAACAAACCCGGTTAATGCTATCTCTAAAAGCCAGGAAAGTGGTTGGGTTAATGGATCCAAAACCAGTTTCAAAACATCTTTTACTTCTAGAAATCCGGCTTCAACCGATGCTGTGAAGTCGCGTGATTGAGGCATAGAGGAGCAGGCTTGATGCAGCTCGTCCATCGATGGAAATGGAAACAGGGGCCCATCATCGGCTGTTCCGGGCTTGGTTTTGGCCAGCAAGCTTGCCATTGAAAGGTTTGAGTCACCTGCATTTGCATCACACCACGTTCGAAGCCCTAAAACATTAAATAGGCCATCATAATATGCCATCGAAATCCGTTCCCCCATTAAGGAAGGCGCACCTAAGGCGCGCCTTCTTTTTGACTAGTTAAATTGCAGTTATTGCAATAGAGCCGCAAGATTTTTGCGGGCGGACTCGTTTATCCAAGTTCCCCAAACATCGCTTTGTGATGAAAGGAAGTAGACGGCCGCTTCTTCGCCAGTTGCTTTATTTGCGTCCTGCCAGCCTAGAAGGCTGTTCATCATTTTATTGCTGAAGGAAAGGTTGCGCATCAGGTCAGTTTCTGCTGGATGTGACGCTTCAAATGTATCTGTAACCACCGTGGTTACTACACTGCTTGGCCAAGATTGCAGTGTTGGGTTGGGACATTCTTTGTCTGCGTTACACGAATGTACGGAAGGATCATGTGCACCCAACTCAACTTGAACCATTGGGTATTTACCCAAAACGGTGCTTGGTGACCAATAGTATCCAAACCATGGCTCTTGGGAAGAATATGCAGACCCAATTGAGGCTGCGAGTGTTTCACCAGAGCCGTGCACAAAGTCTTCTACTCCGGCTGCTTCAAATCCACCGGCTACAGCCAATTGGGACGCCACAACCTGACAGGTCCAGCCCACAGGGCAGTTGTGCATTCTGTTTCCAACTAGATCGGGATTGGCCAAAACGCCTGCAATAGTGGTCAGTTCTGGATGGGCTTCGGCGAGATATTCAGGGATGAACAAACCCTCCACGCCACCATCAGACAGAACTTCCGTCAGCTCTTTGATTTTTCCGTCTTCTTTGAGTGGAATATAAGCTGGCGCTGAATTGGTCCAAACTTCTGTAATGATATCTGGCTCGCCAGTTTCGGACACTGACGCCAAGGCTGGTGTTGATGCCGACGGAACGACCTGCACGGTACAGCCATAGCCTTGCTCAAGCAAGAATTTGGCAACTTGGGTCACAATAATTGCTGATCCCCAATCCATTTCCGTAATAGAAACTTCACCGCAATCAGAAGCCTGAGCTGATCCAGCTGCAAAGCTAAGCGCAAGCCCTGTACTTGCAGCAAGGCCTAAGTGCCTTGCCTTTTTTGTGATTGTTTTCATCAATTTTCTCCCTTGTTTTTAACTTGGTATTATTGAATTCAGTTTCTATTTTCCTAACACGGCATGCTATGCGCAGCAAATTAAGTTGACAACGGTTATTTTGGTTCTGGACCTCTCAAGTCAAACGGTTCCGCTGATTAATTCGCATTGGGTGCATTTGGATTGGACCGGTTAGGCCTGTTTTAAATGGTTTGCAGGGTTTTTTGGATCGCAAAAATAACTCAAAGCACGAAGGTTCTCGAGGCCATTGACAGAAATTGAAAAATTCTGGCTATGTCACATTGGCCGGATTATCAACATCGCGCCCCAACCGTGCCAAATCCGAATACCGATCGCCAATTCGATGATGAGGTCTGCCTCCTGTGGCAGCTCCAAGTGCAACAATAAGTTCATCGGCAGCGGGGGCGTCATTAATAGAAAATTGTACGGTTAAGTAATGCGATCTTCGCCCTGTATCGTGCTTATCCATCAGTGGAATTGCGATCTGGGTATTTGCCGGTCCTCGGGTATTTGTAAACCCCAGATAGCTTTTTGCGGCCACGGCTTTTCGATAAAAGTTGCCATATTGCAAAGTGTGGATCAAAGCAGATGCGTGTTCAAGTTCGCAGTCGGTTCCGGCAACACAAGCCTTGCCATAGGCTTCTATTGCAGACCCTGATCCAGCCAGTGCAATCAAACGCTCGGTGAGCATTTTCCCAAGTGGGGGTGCCATGCGCTGAATTTCCGGTTGTAAGTCTTCTACATATCCCTTTCCGGCCCAAGGGTTTTTAACCACTGCAGCAACGCCGATGATCCTTAAGACGGGATCAGCAGTCTTTTCGCCTTCTCGATGAATATCTTCATCGAATGTCACAACCTTTCGAAGTTCCGGTAGTATCATCATTTTTCTCCCTTTTTGGTTTTGTTGTATAAACGCTCTATTCCGAACGATCTTGGTCAATCGAGCAATAATCCCCATTATAATAGAGCAAAGGTGATCCGTCGTTTGACCGGAAATCAATCACCTCTCCAAAAATAACCAGATGGTCACCGGCATCGACGCTTTTTTGTCTTCGGCAAACGAAGTTGGCGAGAGGTTCTTTGATAACTGGCGTTCCATGCAAAGATTTTTCATAGTCGACTTTATCAAACTTTTCGGCAGATTTTGAGGCAAAGAGCGCTGATACATCTTGTTGGGTGTTGCGCAGAATATTTACCCCGAAATGTTCACATTCGGAAAAAACGCCCCTGCTTAAGGCCGACTTTGCAATGCATATGAGCAACATCGGAGGATCGAGCGAAACAGAAGTAAAAGAATTTGCGGTAATGCCGCGGGGTGTTCCATCGGACTCGGAGGTGGTAATTATAGTAACTCCGGTGGCAAATTTCCCAAAGGCGTTTCGTAAGCTGCGCAGATCAAATTGATGTGACGCTTTTTCCAGATCGGGGTAGAGGTATTGCTGGGTGTGCTCGCCAAGCCGTGGCGCTGATTCAAGCGGCGGTGATTTAGAAGCTGAAAACCGCAAAGGGTTTGAGGCCACGGTCCACGGAGCCTTTGGGCTGTCAGGGTTCGACACCTGCGCAAGCATACTTCTTTTGGCAATATGCGGGTCAGTCACAATGTCTGTGATTGAATTTAACGGTCCGAAAGGGATTTTGCCGCCAAGCATGGCTGACAGTTCGGCTTTTGTGTGGGCTTTGGTCCATGTTTCGACTAAGGAGTTGAGCGCATCCTTTTGCTTTGCGCGCGCTGCGCGGGTTGCAAAGTTTGCATTGCTGCAAAGCGCATCTCCGCCCATGGCATCGGCCAATATTTGCCAGAACTTATCTTCTACAACGCCGATTGCAACGGCGCCGTCTTTTGCCTTAAACAGTCCGAACGGCGCAAGAAACGGATGATTGTTTCCTTCGGGCCCGGGTGTTGTGCCGTTAAAATCATGTAAGTAAACCGCACGTTCACAAAGGCTGAGCACGGCATCATACATTGCGACATCTACAAATTGGCCCTCACCTGTGGCCTCTGCATGCCGAAGCGCTGCCATGATACCAAATGCCATCACCATGCCAGAAAAAATATCGCCAATGCCCGGTCCGACTTTGGTATAGCTGTCTGCATCCGGCCCGGTCAGCGACATAACCCCCCCCATGGCCTGCGCAACCACGTCATAAGAGGGCCAATCTGAATAGGGGCTTTTGCCGGACCTTGGATCGCCAAAGCCCCGAATGGCTGCATAAACCAAACGGTGGTTCAATTCGGACAATGTCTCAAACGATAAACCAAGTCGTTCCATCACCCCGGGACGAAAGTTTTCCACAAGAACATCTGCCGATGTAACAAGAGATAGAAATGCTTCCTTGCCCTCTTG
The DNA here is from genome assembly GCA_001642945.1 of Rhodobacteraceae bacterium SB2. Taxonomy (GTDB): domain Bacteria; phylum Pseudomonadota; class Alphaproteobacteria; order Rhodobacterales; family Rhodobacteraceae; genus Thalassovivens; species Thalassovivens spotae. The sequence goes on from LGRT01000002.1 coordinate 6,733, forward strand.
CGATTTTAGATCAATATACACGCTTTTTTTGGATCGGTTCAGGCTGACAAAATATCCGGCCCATTCTTGTTTCGGATCATCTTTGCGAAACGGGCCATTAAGCCGGCTGCTGTCACCCGTTCCACTTTCAATTTTAATCACTTCAGCGCCATGATCAGATAGCATCATAGTGCAATAGGGCCCGGACAGCATCCGGCTAAGATCTAGGACGCGAATGCCATTTAATATACCTTTAGCCTGTGGCAACTCTTCTCAGGCTCCTGTGCTATTGAGGAATTCAACCATGGGGCGGGATATGGCATCAGGATCCTCTGCCAGCGCCATATGCCGCAGCCCTTTTAAAATGATGAATTTTGCGCCGGGTATTTCTGCAGCAATAGCGCGGGTCATTTCCGGCCCGTTGCCATAATCTTCGTCGCCTGTCACCACCAAGGTTTGGCATTCAATGGCAGGATCTGGCGAAATAATTTCATCAATCCCGCCTGCAAGCACCTGATAGATTGTATGATAAACATCAGTTTTATTGGCCATTACCCAACCGCGCACCAGATCCATCATTTCAGGGTTGTTTTTACGAAAAGGTGCCGTGAACCAACGCTCTAGAGCGGCTTCAACCGTTGCAGAGGGCCCGTCAGTGCGGGCTTGTTCGACGCGGTCCAAAATCGCTTTCTGGGCGGCATCGGTTCTGCGATGCGGTGAATGCAGGATCACCAGTTTATCCACCCGATTTGGATAGTCTTGTGCAAATTTACGCACAATCATGCCGCCCAAGGAAAACCCAACAAGACAGGCGCTAGGGCATTTGTAATGGTCCAAAACGCCAAGCAATTGCTCGCAAAACATTTTCAAAGAAGGGGTTTTGGGGGGATTGCTGCTCTGGCCGTGCCCAAAAAGATCATAGGTGATGACATGATGGCTTTTTGCAAAACGCGCGATCTGCCATTGCCAGGCAGACTGATTTAGCCCCAAGCCATGGATCAACACCAAAGCAGGTGCTGAGGGATCGCCATATTCGGTAAGGGCGGTTCCATCAAAAGAGATAGATGTCATTTTTGCCTCGATTGCCTGCGCTGGTGTGCAGTCGCTTCAAGCTTAGCTTGGTCATCGGCATCAAACATTAAATTTTCGCCATCAAATGGCGAAAAATCACATTTTTAGATTCAAATTTTGTCAAAAATAGGAATCAAAAAGCAAACAGGGGAGTGCCAAGATGGCAGATATTAAAACCTACAATATGCTCATAGACGGTGAGTGGGTGAATGCATCGAATGGACAAAGCTTTGCGTGCGAGAACCCTTCAAACGGGGAAGTTTGGTGCCATGTTCCAGAGGCCACCGAAAAGGATGTTGATCGCGCGGTTCAAGCGGCGCATAGCGCATTTCAAAAGGGTCCCTGGGCTTCGATGTTGCCGAACCAGCGCGGCCAATGTCTGCGGAAACTTGCGGAATTACTGGCAGAAAATTCAGAAAAACTAGGCCGTATTGAAAGTATTGATACGGGTAAAATGCTTAAGGAAACACGGTGGCAAGCCAAGTATATAGCAGAGTTTTTTCAGTTTTATGCTGGCTGCGCAGATAAAATTGCGGGTGATGTTTTGCCCATTGATAAGCCCGACATGTTTGTTTTTACTAACCGGGAACCCTTGGGGGTTGTCGCTGCTGTGGTGCCGTGGAATTCACAGCTTTTTTTGGTTGCGGTGAAAATCGGTCCTGCTTTGGCTGCCGGCAATACTGTTGTCTTAAAAGCATCAGAGCACGCTTCGGCCGCGATGCTGGAGTTTGGCGAATTAATTGAAAAGGCAGGCTTTCCCCCCGGTGTTGTCAATATCGTAACGGGGCATGGTGATCCTTGCGGAAAAGCGTTGACCAGCCACAAAAAAGTTGCCCGCGTGTCCTTTACCGGCGGGCCCGGAGCCGCCAAACAAATTCTTCATAATTCGGCAGAAAACTTTGCCGAAGTTTCGCTAGAGCTTGGTGGAAAATCGCCTTTTATTGTTTTTGAAGATGCAAATATTGAAAGCGCGGTGAATGGCTCAATCGCTGGTATTTTTGGCGCAACCGGACAAAGCTGTGTTGCCGGTTCACGGCTTTATCTGCAAGAAGATATTGCCGATGAATTTTTGGACCGGATGGTCGGGTTGGCCAAAGATATTGTGATCGGCGATCCGCTGGCAGACGCCACCCAAATGGGGCCGCTTTGCACCCAAGGTCAAATGAACTGCGTCGAGCGTGAAGTGGCCAGAGCATTGGACGAGGGCGGGACCTTGCTATGCGGTGGTCAGCGCCCAAAGGGTCTCGGCGGTAACTATTATGAGCCGACGATTATCGAATGCCCAAGCCAGAAGATGCATATTGTGGATACCGAAATGTTTGGCCCTGTTCTGTCTGTCCTTCGGTTCAAAACAGAGCAAGAAGTGATCGAGCTGGCCAATGATACCGTGCATGGATTGGCGGCCGGTATATTTACCCAAGACAGCGCGCGATCCATGCGCGTTGCACGCGCCATTGAGGCGGGCATTGTTTGGGTAAACACCTATAGGGTTGTATCACCGATTGCCGAGTTTGGTGGCAATAAAGGATCGGGCTATGGCCGTGAGAGCGGGTTCCAAGCCATGTATGACTATACCCGTCCCAAAACCATTTGGCTCAACACATCATCAGAGCCCATGGTAAATCCATTTGTAATGCGGTGAGGAGGATCTACCAATGAAATTTCAACTGGCCATCAATTTAGAGCGCATGGACGACAGCGCAGATATGCAACAGGTGGCGCGCCACACCATTGATATGGTTCAACGCGCAGAGCGGGGCGGATTTAGCACCGTGTGGGCCGCAGAGCATCACGCATTGGAAATGACCATTGCACCAAATCCATTTCAAATTTTGACCTGGTGGGCGGCAGAAACAAGTCATATCCGTCTCGGCACAGCCGTAGCGACGGCTGCCTATTGGCATCCCATTAATTTGGCTGGCGAGGCTGCTTTTTTAGATTTGATTTCGGGTGGCCGGTTGGAATTCGGGATTGGATCTGGGGCCTATCAACGCGAATTTGACCGCATGCGCCCGGGGCTAAAACAATCGGACGCCTGGCAATATATGCAAGAGATGCTGCCAGTGGTGCGGGCACTTTGGCAAGGCGACGTGGAACATGACGGACAATTTTGGCAGTTTCCAAGATCCACATCCTGTCCCAAGCCGCTGCAAAGTGACGTGCCGGTCTGGGTTGCGGCGCGCTCACCGATCACGTTTGATTATGCGCTTCGTGAAAAATGCAATGTCATGAGCTGGCCCCTCACCCGGCCGTTTTCAGAGGCCGAGCTTTATAAAAAGCAGCTCGATGAGGCGGTTCAGAAAGCCGATAATGGGTTTAGACCAACCTTTGCCATGATGCGCCATGCTGCCGTCTATACGAATGATAATGATCGAGATGAAGCGATATCAGCTATTCAAGGGGTGCTTGGACAGTTCGAAAACTTATTTCGCAATATGGATGATGTGCTCAACGGATTTCCAAAAAAAGTATCTTTGGAAGATCTGGAAGGGCGCGAACAATACAATCCGCATATGCTTGAGGAAAATCTTCTTTTCGGCTCTCCTGATGTGGTGATTGAAAAGCTGAAACGCTATCAAGCGCTGGGAGTTGATGAATTCATCTTTTACGCCAGTATGGGTTTGGGAATAGAGGCCCAAAAGCGGTCTTTGCAGCTTTTTTGCGATGAAGTTATTCCCGCATTTCAAGAAGGATGAAAACCATGACAAATGGTGTTGAAGTAAAACGCGATGGCCATATCCTAGAAGTCAAGCTGGCACGCGGCAAGGTTAATGCAATCGATGTGCCCACATCGCAGGCCCTCGCGGCTGCCTTTGCCGAGTTTAGTGATGATAAAGACCTTCGCGTTGCGATCCTTACCGGCGGCGGGGATAAAATTTTCTCTGCAGGTTGGGATCTTAAAGCGCTTAATGATGGCGAGATGCAGCTCGATAACTGGTGGGAAACTGATAACTACGGAGAAGGTGGATTCACCGGTCTTACTGAAAACTGGAGCCTGAACAAACCGGTGATCGCCGCAATCAACGGGTTGGCCATTGGTGGCGGTTTTGAAATGGCTATGGGGTGTGATTTGCTAATGGCCGCGGATCATGTTGAGTTTGGCTTGCCTGAAATGCCTTTGGGCATTGTGCCCGATGCGGGTGCATTGCAGCGCTTGCCGCGCCGTATTCCGTATAACATCGCAATGGAAATGCTGCTTTTGGGCCGGCGCATGAGCGCAGATGAGGCGGCGCATTACGGTTTGATCAACAAGGTCGTTCCCAAAGAAAAGCTGATGGAGGCCGCCTATGAATGGGCCGCTTCGATTGCGTGGTCCGCGCCGCTTGCCATGCAAAGCGTTAAAGAAGTGTTGCGCACAATTGAATGCGTGCCGCTTGAGCAAGCCTTTCATAAAATGCGCACTGACCCAATGCCGACCTATCGCAAAATGCTCAAATCCGATGATGCCGCCGAAGGCGTGGCGGCTTTTGTTGAAAAACGGGAACCACAGTTTAAGGGGGAATGATGGGGTACATAGCGCCTGGAAAAGTGTCCCGCGTTGCCTCGATCGGTGGCGGACCAATCGGTGGGGGTTGGGCGGCCCATTTTTTGGCACGCGGGTATGATGTGAGCCTTTATTTGCACGATACCTCAGAAGAGCCCGCGCTTCAGAGCATATTGAAAACCGCGTGGAAAAGCCTTTCTGCGCTCGGCTTGCATCCTGCAGCCTCTCTTGATCGGTTGCGGATCGTCACAAATCTAAAAGATGCGTTGGACGGCGCTGAGTTTATTCAAGAAAGCGCGCCGGAAAACCTTGCGCTGAAACAAAAGCTCTACCAAGAGCTCGGCACGCTGGTTTCCGAAGACATCGTGATCGGTTCATCAACCTCGGGTCTGACCATGACCGAGATACAAGCCAAATGCCCAACCTCGCAAAGATGTATTATCGGGCATCCGTTTAACCCGCCGTATTTGCTGCCTCTTGTGGAAATTGTCGGCGGTGATCAAACTGATCCAGAGGCGGTTCAATGGGCCAGCGCATTTTATCAGATCGCCGGAAAATCGCCCTTGGTGATGAAAAAGGAAATCCCAGGATTTGTGGCCACACGGCTGCAAGAAGCGCTTTGGCGCGAGGCTTTGCATATGGTGGCAAACGGGGAAGCATCCCCAGCCGATATTGACAATGCCCTAATAAATGGTCCCGCGCCGCGCATGGCAGTTCAGGGGCAATGTATGGCATTTCATGTGGCCTGCGGCGAGGGCGGTATGGCCACCAATCTTGATCAGTTTGGCCCGGCGCTGAAATTACCATGGACACGGCTGGAGGCACCCGAACTCACACAAGTGTTGCGCGACAGGATGGTTGACGGATGTAATGAGATCGCAGGGGACCAGCGGTTTGAAGAAATGGCGGCAAAGCGGGACGCACAGATCGTTGCCGTCCTACGCGCCATTCGAGATAGTGACTAAAGCGTTTTTTGGTTTTCCAGTTTAGCCTTATGCTGCGCATTCAACGTTTCAAGGAAGCCTCTCAATGTGCCGGGCCAGTGTGGTTCGGCGTCCTGTTCGGGCCAGGCTTGCCGATTGGCGCTTGGTCTGCGGTTAAAGTATTTTTTGAAGGCTTGGGCAAAGTGCGAAAGTGAATTAAAGCCCGAGGCTGTTGCAATTTCCCGCACGCCCAAATCGGTTGAAATGAGTAGTACCCGGGCGTGTTGCAACCGAAGCAACAATCCAAACTGCACGATGCTGCAGCCCACCGATTTGTTGAATTGCCGTTCCAATTGCCGCTGCGACAGCCCCACCTGCCGTGCAATCTCTGGCACGCTCAGCGGGTCCGGTATATTGGCTTCAATAATTTCAATTGCGGCTCGGACGTCTGGACCTAGCCGCTCAAGACCGCGTCCAAGGCTTTTTCTTTGCGGGTCTTTGCCCGATCGAACCGGATGATGCATGACTTGGTTTGAAATTTCTCCGGCCAAGGCTTCGCCGTGATGACCCCTGATGACCTTGAGCATAAGGTCAATCCCTGCTGTTGAACCAGAGCAACAGGTGATTTGCCCGGCTTCGGTAAAAAGATGCTCTTCGATATCTATGTCGGGAAATTGTTCTTGAAAGCCCGCGATATAGGACCAATGGGTTGTGGCTTTGCGGTTATTCAAAAGCCCAGCCCGCGCCAGCAAATAAGCCCCTTGTTCAACCGAGTAAATTTTCACGCCCAACCGGGCCTGAACCCGTATCCATGAAAACAGCTTTTTATTGGCATAGCGCTCTGCCCCCCAGCTGCCGACTACAAAAAGCATGTCGTTGCGGTCCAGCCGCTCTGGAGGTGACGCACATTCAACGGACATATTATTGCTGGCGGCGATAGAGGCGCCATCAAAGGAAATATGATGCACAATATAAAGCGGCGCAGGTGACAGGTAATTGGCTATGCGCGGCGCTTCTATAATATTCATCAGCGAATACATGTTAAACCGCGGCAGCAGTAGACAAAATATGTTTTGTGTCATGACCCCTCTACGCTAATTTATCCACAAGTAAGCTTACCGAAACATGCCATGGGCACCAATTTTCGACAAGTAAAGATCAAAAAATGGCGAAAAATCGATAACTAAGGTTCGCCTTGGCTTCAAGATAGTGATCAAAACAAGGGAGGTTTGTGACCATGAATTACGATGTCGTTGTGACCTGTGCTGTCACAGGTGCAGGAGATACCACAGGCAAAAGCCCCCATGTTCCGGTAACGCCAAAAGAGGTTGCCGAAGCAGCGATTGAAGCTGCAAAAGCGGGTGCAGCGATTGCTCATATCCACGTGCGCGATCCGCAAACGGGTCAAGGATCGCGGGATCCAAAGCTGTTCAAGGAAGTGGTAGACCGTGTGCGCGATAGCGGCACGGACGTGGTCATCAATCTAACGGCTGGCATGGGCGGCGACTGGGTGCCGTCAGAAGATGATCCCTCTATGCCTGGGCCCGGAACCGATATGATTTCGGCAGAAGAGCGACTCACCCATGTGTATGAGTGCCAGCCTGAAATATGCTCTCTCGATTGTGGAACGTTGAATTTTGGCAATGGAAACGAAATTTACATCTCAACACCGCCGATGTTACGGCAAATGGCTGCGCTGACCAAAGAATGGGGCGTGAAGCCTGAGCTAGAGGTATTTGAGTTGGGCCATATCCGCTTTGCGACCCAAATGATTGCAGAAGGTTTAATCGCAGAGCCGCCTATGTTTCAGATATGCCTCGGTATTCCTTGGGGCGCAGACCAAAGTGTCGATACGATGAAAGTAATGAAAGATCACTTGCCATCGGGGGCAAGCTGGGCAGGGTTTGGCATTTCGCGCATGCAAATGCCAATGGCCGCCACGGCCGTGGCCATGGGCGGAAATGTGCGGGTTGGGCTTGAGGATAATATCTATCTTGATCGGGGGGTTTTGGCCACGAATGGTCAATTGGTGACCCGGGCCGTGGAAATTCTTGAAAGGATGGGCGCGCGCGCGCTGACACCCCAAGAGGCCCGCAATAAACTGAAGTTAAGAGGTGCCTCTGAATAGGGGCTTTTGGTACGTCGATCGCTCAGCGCAGGATGAAAAATGACCACAGAACAGTCGCATGAAAACGAGTTGTTACTTAAAACTGTCCAATCTTTTTTAGAGGCGGAAATTTACCCGCATGAAGAAGAGGTGGACCGCACCGGTGAGGTGCCGATTGAGCTTGGCCGCCAAATAGAGCAGCGCTCGAAAGAGGTGGGTCTTTTCGCCTCAAACCTGCCCGAAGCGGTTGGTGGCGGTGGGTTGGATTATAAAGCCATGTCGCTGGTGGAACGCGAATATGGAAAAACCACGCATGCTTTGCACTCATGGATTGCGCGGCCGACTGAAATCTTATTGGCCTGCAAAGGCGATCAAATCATACGCTACCTTGATCCCTGCGTGATAGGCGAAAAAAGAGAGCTCTTTGCCCTCACAGAGCCGGAAGCCGGCTCGGACGTCATGGGTATGAAAACCAATGCAAAAAAGGATGGGGATGATTGGATATTAAACGGTTCAAAGCATTTCATTTCTGGACCCGTGATACCAGATTTTGCCATTGTCTTTGCGGCTACGGGGGTAGATGAGACACCTCGTGGTCCGCGAAAACGCGTGACGGCTTTCCTTGTGGATGTTGGCTTGCCGGGATTCGAATGCAAAGAAGGCCATAAATGCGTCAGCTACCGCGGATATAAAACTTTTCAGCTCAGCTTTGACAATGTGCGCCTTGGACCAGATCAGATTTTGGGCGAAGAAGGACGCGGTCTTGAGCTTTCGGGCAAATGGCTTGGGATGGGCCGCATTTGGGTCGGCGCATCGTGTTGTGGCAAGGTTGAGCGCATGATGGATATGGCCACAGAGTGGGCTGCCACCCGTAAACAGTTTGGTAAACCCATTGGCCAGTTTCAGGCAACAGGATTTCGCCTGGCCGATATGGCCATCGGCTTGCGCACAGCAGACCTGCTTGTGGCCGATGCGGTGCGCCGCGCCGATGAGGACCGGATGGAAGATCGCGATGCGGCTATGGTCAAAGTCTATTGTTCAGAACTGCTGAACAAGGTTGCGGATGATACTGTGCAGATATTCGGCGGTATGGGCCTTATGGAAGAAATGCCCATTCAGCGGCTTTGGCGCGACAGCCGCCTGGAACGGATTTGGGACGGCACCTCTGAAATTCAAAGACACATTGTAACACGGTCGATCCTAAGGCCATTGGGGGCATGACCCCGAAGCAACGGCAAAACTTTGATCGGCTTTTGTCACCACGCCATATTGCCTTTATTGGCGGACGCGATGCGCTGATCGCGATCGGTGAAGCAAAAAGGCGTGGCTTCAAAGGTGAATACTGGCCTGTTAATCCGCGCCGCGAAAAATTGGGCGGCATTCCCTGTTTTACGGATATTGACGCGCTGCCCGAAGCGCCGGATGCGGTGTTTCTAGCCATACCTGCACCTGCAGCTGTAGCGGCAACTCGTGCTCTGCGAGACATGGGCGCGGGAGGTATTGCCTGTTACACAGCTGGCTTCAAAGAAGCTGGGCCTGATGGCCAAAAGCTTGAGCAAGACTTGCTAGAAGCCGTCGGTGATATGGCTTTGATTGGGCCCAATTGCTACGGCATTATCAACTATCTCGACGATAGCGCGCTTTGGCCCTTTGCCCATGGGGGCAGCTGCCCTGGTTACGGGGCAGTGATCATCACACAAAGCGGTATGTTATCGTCGGATATATCGATGAGCCAACGCTCGCTGCCCTTTACCCATATGGTGTCTGCGGGAAATCAAGCCGTTCTGGGCATTGCAGATTTCATTGATATTCTGTGTGAAAATCCTGCTACAAAAGCCATTGGTCTTCATATCGAGGGCTTGTCCGATATCCCTAAGTTCGAAAAAGCAGCGCTAAAAGCACTGGCCCATGAGACACCGATTGTGGCTTTGAAAACTGGAAAATCTGAAATCGGCAGTGCGCTGACCTATAGCCATACCGGGTCTTTGTCTGGCTCAAAAGAGCTTTACAAAGCCCTTTTTGAACGCTTGGGGATTATCAGCGTCACCAATCCGTCACAGCTTATAGAAACGCTCAAATACCTGTGCGTTGTGGATCGTCCAACGGGCAAAAAAATTGCTGGTTTTACTTGTTCGGGTGGCGGTGCAACGATGCTTGCCGATTACGGCGAAGAGATCGGCCTTGAGTTTCCAAGTTTTGACAGCTCCGCAACTAAGATCCTTGAACAGCATTTACCGTCCATTGCAACAGTGTCAAACCCGTTAGATTATACAACCCCGATATGGGGGCAACCAGAATTTACAGAGCCCGTTTTCCGGGTGGCGCTAGAGCATAATGATGTGCAGGCCGCTGTATTGGTGCAGGATTATCCGGCAGAGGGGCTCGATGAGAGCAAGGTTTTTTATCAAAATGATGCGCTTGCTTTTGCCACAGCGGCCAAATCGCTCGGTATCCCAGCCGCCATATGCGCCACAATTCCAGAGAATTTCGATAAAGCCTCGCGTGAGTTTTTGATTGCGCAAGGTGTTGCGCCAATGCAGGGCATTGAAGAAACGCTGAATGCGGTTTCTTCGGCGGCTTGGTGGCGCGCGCGGTGCGATCAACTGCGCAATAATCCCTTTGAACTGATGGCCTCAGCCATGCCAATGGAGGGCACGACGCAAATGAACGAAGCCGAGGGCAAAGCCCTCGTTCAAAGCTTTGGAGTGGACATTCCCAAAGGTGCCGTCACGCATATCGACGGGCTGACTTTGGTGGCTGAGGATATAGGGTATCCTGTGGTGCTCAAAATGATCGGCGCCGGATTAGAGCATAAAACAGAGGCCGGAGCGGTGGCCGTCAGTCTTAAATCTGCTGCTGAATTGAAAGATGCGGCAAAAATGATGATCCGGTCCGTGCAGGAGTTTGATCTGGATTGTCTGTCTGATCAATTTCTTGTCGAGGCTATGGCGGATACGCCATTGGCAGAACTTATCGTTGCCATACGCCAAGATCAACAATTTGGCTGGGTGCTTGCAATCGGTAGCGGTGGTGTATTTGTTGAACTGATCGGAGATGTGAAGCATTTGCTGTTGCCGACTAATGCCGAAAGTATTGAGGCCGCCCTGCACGATCTGAAAATTGGCAAGCTGCTGAGTGGTTTTCGGGGGGCAGAGCCCGCCAATTTTAGATCTCTCTCAAACCAGATTTTAACTCTGTGCCAGAAAATACAAAAATCAGCCCTACATATTGCCGAAATTGAATTGAATCCGCTTTTCGTTTATCGTGACAGCATCATGGCTGTTGATGTTTTGGGCCAAAAACAAAAAGCTTCATAACTAAAGAAAAGTAATTGCTTTGATGCGAATGATTTTACTCCTGTTTTATTTACTCCTTACAGGGTGATTTAAGCGTAAACTGAGTGGGCTGAAGTTTGTGATGGCACTTGTTTGGCAGACTGCATTTGATGGCGTTGCCAGAATAAACAGCCTTGCCCAAAATCGACGCTGCATTTAGCCACCCAGCTATGCCCACTCCTGTAGTATCCTTTCGCTACTTCAAAACGAGTCCAGAGATCATCCAACTTGCGGTGATGCTGTATGTGAGATTCCATCTCTCACTGAGGAATTTAGAAGATCTGCTTCATGAAAGTGGTGTGGATGTAAGCTATGAAGCTGTCCGCTACTGGTGGAACAGGGTTGGCTCTCAGTTCGCAAGCGATAATTGATTGAATTATTGGGGGAGTTTCTAACATATTAAAAAGGTATGTAGCTTTCCCGTTATATAGGAAGTAGAAATGTGGAATAATTAGAAGTGTGTTTCTGGCATTTGTTCAAGACACAATGGTTCCTCCACATCACACGAATTGATAAAAACACACTTTTGCGCACACCTTATTTATTATTTTATAACTTATTGTAATTGAATATTAATCTAGTGTCATCGCTACTGAAAATCCTCGTGTCGGTGGTTCAAATCCGCCCCCGGGCACCATCTTTTAAATATAAATCAATGACTTACTTTTTTGCAATAAACGTTATGCGTGTGTTTTTCAAAAACACACCAAACACACACTTTTTTGCGTGTTTGTGGGGCTAGATTTCGGGCTTAAACACTGTGTCTTAACCCTATTGGGAGAACATAGTTTCTTGCCTGATTGAATTGCGACGCATCTAGCAGTCGCATATGGCAAAGTGTTCTATAGTTAAGAGTTCAAATTAATATCTGAACTTATTTTCTAGGATAATTCAAATTGCAACAAGCAGCTAATCACCAGGAACATGCGTTGAAAGCAATACTGCTTCTAGTTTTAGGCATGTCATTTATTCCATTAAACGACGCGCTTATTAAAGTAATGAGTCAGCGTCTGCCTTTAGCCGAAATTGTGGCAATGCGAGCTGTTATATCTCTCGCCATCTTGGTGGTCTTCACAAATGGATTACGCTCCATCTTAGCATTGGACTCAAGGACAATCTTGTTATTTGTTTTGCGCGGAATGTGTTTGGTTGCAGCCATGTATCTTTACTTTTTGGCACTATCAAGTTTGCCTATTTCAACAGTAGTATCGATTTTCTTTCTATCACCGTTACTAATTACTGCGTTATCCGCTGTTTTTTTAAAAGAGAAGATTGGTTCCCATCGTATCACTGCTGTCGTGTTGGCTTTATTGGGCGTTGCACTAATTATGAGACCAGGGACAAGCTTTTTTAAATTGGAAATGCTTTTGGCGCTTGGTTCTGCAGTAAGTTACGCGATATTCCAAGTTGTTACGCGTCGATTGAAAGGGGTGGGAGATCTACCAGGTCTTATAACTATACAGCACTTATGTTATCTGGTTTCTGCGTTACCGCTTCTTGCTTACAATTTAACTGGAAATTGGGAGGAGTCTGGTAATCAATCAGTAGATTTTTTGCTTAGGCAAACAGTTTTTCCGACGTTTTTAGAATGCGCTTTCTTTATTGTGTGTGCCTTCTCAGTGCTATTTCTCTCTTTTGCATCATCCTATGCATATAGAAACGCTGAAGCATCTCTTATTGCGCCGTTTGAATATGTGGCAATACCAGTTAGCGTTCTGTGGGGTATTTTCATATGGAATGAATGGCCAGATACGCTTTCCTGGATTGGAATGCTTCTTATTCTATTTGGTGGAGTCTATACTGTGTATCGAGAGCGCAAACTTCAGATCGAGGTGGCTTCTAGTGTACCGATGCCTGCGTCTACTGGTATGAAGATGACTGAAGAAACGGCTGAGTGACAGAACAATACTAAGAAAACATTTTTCTATTATTGAATAAAGATCAGGCAGTATTCGGCACTGCTAAGATGCATAGAAAATTAGCTGGAATTTGTACTAAGTAGCGCGCTTTTTCTGTCCAAAGTATGCCTAAACCACTTGTTGAACATAACTTCGGTTTATTTCGAACTCATTGAGTTTGCAGTTTACGTTACGGAAATAAGAAATATTTTTCTTCCTTAAAACCTAATTTCTAATAGTCTCATGATTGTCAACTTCTCCAGAGAGAGAATAGTTTTAAAAAGGGAGAACATAAGATGATTAAAGCTTTATCAAAAAGAAAAAGTCCTCGATATGCTTTCATGCCATTTGGCGTTTTAGCTTCGATAGCTCTGACAACGTTGACTTCGTCTGCCTTTGCAGAAAATTTTGTAGCGAGGATGTCCGGACATTGGAGTCCTAAGCACCAGAGCGCAATTCACTCACAGATTTTCGCAGATGAAGTGACAAAACGCTCGGATGGACGATTGACGATTCAATTTTATCCATCAAAACAACTTTTCGGTATTCGAGAGGTTATGGGAGCTATAACCTCTGGCGCGGTAGAGTTGGGTGGAGTTGTTGGTGTGGTGAGTTTTCCACCCATTAATAAAAACTTCAATGTTGCTTCTTATCCAGGGTTATTTTCTTCATATGACCAGCAGCGAGCCTTCTTTAAAGAATCTGAAGCAGGCAAAGCGGTTTGGGAAGATTTAACAAAAAAGAGTAATTCTAAGCTAGTTATGTATAATCCGGTTGGTCCTGTAATGACTTTTTCTAGTGCGCGTGAGCTAACAGGAATTGACGTTATGAAGGGGCTTAAGGCCCGAGCTCTCTTGAAAAGTGAACGCCCCATGTGGGATGCCTATGAAGCAAACACCGTTTCATTACCCACTGGTGAAGTTTATACGGCTTTGCAAACGGGTATGATTGATACCATTAATAGTCCTCCTGGAAGCATTGAAGCATACAGTTGGTGGGAATATTTGGAATATGCTCAAAAGCCGTACCAATATTTTGCAGATGCATATATCATGGCCAACCGAGACTGGTTCGATTCATTGCCAGCAGATCTTCAGGGCTTGGTAATGGAAGTTGGAGCTGAAGTTGGAGAGCTTGCCACGAATACAATTTTGGACGCCGGTGAAAATACACTGAGCAAATTTGTTGATCGCGGTGGCATCGTAACTACTCTGAGTGGGTCCGAAAAGGCAAAATTTAACGCGATGATGGCCGATAAAGTGATGCCTGCGATGGCAGATATGTTCGATAGCGAAGTTTTGCTAGAGGCAGAAAAGTTTGCAAGTCAATAAGCCGTTTCTTTAACGCGGCGGTTACGGAAATAGCAATGTCGATTTTAACGAAGATCAACAATATTCTAACAAAAATTGCTTACTTCTTGGGTATGACGATTATTGCAATAATGGTAGTGGCACTTAGCACTAGTGCCATTACTCGCTATTTATCAGGTACCGGCTATGACTGGTTAATTGAATTACCACCAGTATTGGTTTGCTGGTTGGTTTTCCCTCTTTTAGGACCACTTTTAAGAGAGGGAAATCATATACAGGTTGATTTCATTTCGTCAGTTGCATCGTTGAAGCAAGCAAAAATACTGAAAGTCCTAATAAATTTAACTGCTTTGTTTGCTTCTATTATATTTTTTAAGGCGGGTTTGGATGCCACCCTTCTATATTATAATCTGGGCCAAATGATGGAATTAGAATTAGATATTCCGATTTGGTGGATGTATTTGTCTTTTCCGATAGGATTCCTAATTTTAGGCTCTTTTGCACTTGAGCTTACATTTAAAGCAATTTCCGATCTGAAACTACGAGCGTCAGAGGCTAATTAATGTATCTTTTGGCATTTATAATAGCGTTGGTTTTGCTATCTTTTTCTGTCCCAGTTTTCCTAGTTTTTGGGATTGGAAGCTCTATAGCAGCAATTTTAGGGTTAAGCCTGCCTTGGTCAGTGTTAATTCAAGTTTCATTCGGTGCACTCACCAAACATATACTAATAGCAGTGCCTCTTTTTGTGTTTGCGGGCACAGCGATGCTCAGGGGTGGTGCCGCTACGAGATTGGTCAGTTTTGCGACTTCTCTAGTAGGCCATTGGCCCGGTGGGCTGGCAATAGCGATGGTTATTTCTATGGGCTTCTTTGCTGCGTTCTGCGGATCGATTTTGGCGGCTATAACGGCGGTTGGAACAATTATGATGCCAAAAATGATAGAACATGGTTACCCGAAGCCTTTCGTCGTCGTTTTGGCTGCATCCGCGGCATTATTAGAGGCACTTATTCCACCTTCGAACGCCGCAATTTTATTTAGTGCGCTGACGAATGTTCCCGTTTCACAAACCTTTGCTGCAGGTGTTATTCCAGGGTTGATTTTATTACTTTTTATGATCGCGGTTGTTCTGATCAAATGCAGAGATATAGCAGGTACAGATAAAGCAACTGGGATGGAAAGAGTCGAAGCAGCAAAAAAAGCGTTACCAGCGTTAATCACCCCAATTATCATTTTAGGTGGGATTTATGCCGGTTTACTCACGCCTTCTGAGTCAGCGGCAATTGCAGGACTTTGGGCAGTCATTATGGGTTTTGTAATATATCGTGAGTTAACAATTGAAGGCCTTTTGAAATGCTTAAAAGAGACAGCGGCAATAACGGCAGTGATTTTTTCAATCATTGCTACAGCAACCTTTCTCAGCGTGGTGCTGACCTATACCCAATTGCCCCAAAAAATAATTAGTTTTTTTACTGATATGGGAGCTGGTATATATGTATTTTGGTTTGCCTTAGCTTTAATCTGTTTGATTTTAGGAACTTTCATAGAAATCGTTCCGGTATTTTACTTAACAGTTCCGGTATTTGCCGCCCTTGTTTTGTCTTTAAATCAAAACCTTTTGCATCTTTATGTTGTATTTGTAGCTTTTGCCGGTATTGGAATGATTACACCGCCCGTTTGTGTTGGTATATACACAGCAGCTGGTGTGATACGAGAAGATCCTGCCAAAGCGTTTAAAGAAGTACCACTCTTTGTTGGAGTTGGAATTATCTACGGTGTTTTGATGATATTCCTACCCGCGGCCTCAACTTGGTTGCCAAGTATTTTAAGATAGTGATTGCAAATCAGTATTTGACTCTAAGACTAATGTCCCTGAGACCTATTAGTCCGTGTGTCGGTGGTTCAAATCCGCCTCCGGGCAACATCTTTCACAATGATATCAATGACTTACTTTTTTGCAATAAACGTTATGCGTGTGTTTTTCAAAAACACACCAAACACACACTTTTTTGCGTGTTTGTGGGGCTAGATTTCGGGCTTAAACACTGTGTCTTAACCCTATTGGGAGAACATAGTTGTGGAACTTTAAATAGAGTTCTAGCCATAAGAGCAAAATCTACAGATACACCAAAAACTTACATTACAGGTACTAGTTCACTAGGCATAGATAGTTTAGCGTATCATCGGAAAGTTTCTGACATTAATGTAGACATTTGTTATGACTGATCGCATACATAGTCTCGATTTTTTACGTGCCTTTGCACTTTTGATGGGCGTACTATTGCATGTCCTGATGCTCTTTTTAGAACCATTTGATGGCTCTGAACCAAGGCTTGGCGCTTCTATCATCTTTATTTGGATTCATACGTGGCGTATGCCGCTATTCATGCTTTTAGCAGGGTTTTTTACAGCCCTTAGCTTATCTAAGAGAGACGTTGGCAACTATGCATTAAACAGGTTGATCAGATTGGGTGTCCCTATCTTACTTTTATGGGCTGTCATTCCTGCAATAGATGAAGGGACCAGCGATATCTTTAAACTTCCTGAGCTTATATCGTGGGTCTTATATGACGTTCCATTCACATTGCGTTTAGACCATTTATGGTTCCTGTATTACTTATTGATATTTTACGGTGTTCTTTTGCTGCTCAAAAGCATTACGCCACGAATCTTCACATATATATCTGATTTTAAACTCAGCTTCGCACGCGTCCTCATTTTGTGGCTGCCAATACTCATTTTACTTTCTCCATTAAATAAGCCGACGGGTGGTATCTTTGGAGAAATTCCAACTACCTTCGGTGAAGTAGAACTTGGTTCAATGTTATTTATGGCTTCGTTCTTTTTGATGGGACTACAGATTCAAAAGAGCGCGCGTTTCCTCGAGCAGTTACAACAGAAACGCTTTTGGTTACCCAGCTTGATTATCTTTAGTCTTATACCGATTGGCTTAATGGGCTGGGGCGGCCTGAAGGATGAACCCTTCGTCTTTTCAAGCGCACTTGAGATGTGGATTGCTAATAGCCTTTCTGGCAGTGCTGCTTTGTTGCTTGTCTTGTCGATTATGGGTTTCGGTATGAACCAAATCACATCAAGTGGTTCAACACTTCGCTGGCTGGTTAAGTTTTCATATCCAATTTACGTATTCCACTTGATGTTTGTTATTAGTGTGAGTGGGACTTTGATGTTTTTGGGCGTCAATGATTTGCTTGTCGTTCTACTTGGAGTCACGTCAGGTATTCTTGGTCCTGTGATAATCTACTATATGATAGTTTTTTGGACGCCGCTTGATTGGGTATTCAATGGTTACAAAAACTCGAAGCATCGATCAAACTCAGCAGTTATGAATCGGCTTGCAAGATACTTGTAGTTAAATGCGCTTTGTTGTGCTCAATCTTTT
>LGRT01000011.1 GCA_001642945.1 Rhodobacteraceae bacterium SB2
GAATCGGCTTGCAAGATACTTGTAGTTAAATGCGCTTTGTTGTGCTCAATCTGACTGTAGTCTTACGACGTAATTCCAACTTCAACCACCGTGTCTTAACCCTAATGAATGAACAGAGTCGTTGGTCCTAACATTTTGCCTAATCAAAAACGCAGTTTGGTATACTTGTAGATGTTTTGATCTTTAATAATGAAATTGAAACGAGCAAGTTGCGTCCTGCTCGCTCTTTTTCTTCTAATTTGTGGGTGTGAACGTGTATACTGTGCCGTTTTCACCGGCTTGGATAGTTGTTTTTCCAATCCAGCTCGCTCCAACATATGCGGCCCATTTTCCAGTTGCTGCTATACTTGTTATCATAGCCGAACCGTCTGGTTGAAACGCCCCAGTATTGAGCGTTACATCACCGTCTGGATCTACTGATCTGCATACAAACGTTCCGCCAATAGGCTGCGGTGTGGCTCCAAATGCGATGTATTGGTTGCATGTAGCGGTCGATGCTGCTGGAAACCCTTCTGGTGGATTGTCCCAGATCCATACATCCTGTGTAGTCTGCATAACTAGACCGCCAGTCTTTCCCTCCATGACATGAGTATCAATTGTAACTCCAGTTCCATGTCCGCCTAAGCTTCCATGCCCACCTGCAAATACCAACGCAGGAAAGCATGTTAATAGTGCCGCAGTAGCTAAATTTTTCATGTTCCAACTCCCTATTTGAACAAACCAAGCCCACCCCTTATCCAAGAAGTCGTCAATATTTACGTTGCGGGAATTTGATCTCGCCATAGCCCAATTGATAAAGATGCCCTTTAATTGAGCAAAGTAGATATTGAGGTCAAAGATTAGGTAAACGCCCTCAGTGTGTTATTGTAGGCATGAGAGGCGCATCGGTGTTCGAAGTCGCTTGAGTTAGCTGCTGATTGTAAAAGTGTGTTTCCGCCATTAAATGCAACCACTGTGTTTTAACCCTGTTGGGAGAACAAAGTCTTTTTAGTGTCTCAGACCTCCGAGATGCAAATAGCTCTCATTATTCATCAGGTAGACCATCGTATGAATATTGTTTTTTCGATAAATCACCAGCCCACAGATAGACCGACATAAAGGCGGACTGTTCAGTTTTAGTTGCATGGGGTAACATAGATGGGTGATATGATCGCCCTCCAACGCTTGCTAACTGGTAGGCCTGAGCGCCACGCTTCCAAAGGCAATTACCCGCGAGCATTATATATATTTCTTCAGCAGGATGTGTTCGGATGCCATATTCTGAATGTGGGAGCATTCCATACAGGCCTATCCGTACTTTATTTGAATGCACTAAGCCATCAGGCCCAAGAAGCTCTACATGCGCTTTGAAAATACTATGTTGCTTATATAATCTACTATTTGAGGTTTCTGGTGGAGCCCAGTCAAAGGGGATCTCTAGGATCAAGGAACAAATGGGATGAGCGTACTCATACTGCATCGTATTGATGAAGTCTGATGCCAAAGGTTTTCCTGACCCTAAAACGAGTGGTGTATGCGCATTTGCAATCAGTTCTTGCGAGGCGAATCTTTCAATCTCTTGATTTCCGTTGAATACTTCAGCTAATTTTAGAAAGAGATTTTTGTTGGCCAACTTTGCATGTCCTGTGATTGGAGACAGCTATAAAATCTATGCGTTTAAGATTTTGATGTATTTTATTTATGCATCGTTTTCTTGCGTTCACGGGTGACACGCGTTGCTTCATCCGTTCCGTCATTGAACGTTCCAAACCATCTATCCCAAGGCATTTCTTGATTGCCATAGTTGCATTCGTAATATCGGTGATGCAGTTGGTGATAGAACGTCCCTAACGCTAATCGGCGTTTGTCTTTAATCAGCAGATCTTCATAACCAGTATGGGTTATAGCGGCACCAGGCCCTTGGTAAATAATATGGAAAATCAAGTGTATTGGGTGGCTGGCAACAAACCAGTGAATGCATAGGGATGACAGATAAAGAAAATGCTCAACTGGATGCATGGATAATCCAGACCATGGGCCAATGTTGACGTTGCGATGATGTAGAGAGTGCACTTTTCTGTAAAGGAGCGGGACATGTAACAACCTGTGCACCCAATAAAAATGAAAGGCCGACCATATTGGGAGCAGCAAAAATGCCAGAAGAAACCAAATAGGATTTGAGCTGAGCGTTACGGTAGGCGCATATCCATTGGCCATCATCCACATTGTAACCACTTGAAAGGCGGTTAGTTGAATAACGCCTGAGCCAAGCGACCAAAACATATTGTCTTTAACCTGATCAGAGAAATTCCAAAGTTTGTTGTTTTTGCCTTGGTCGCGACGGTCAAATTTAAGGTTCTTGTTTTGTTTATTGTACTTGATGAACCAAAGATGCAGCCCTCCGGCAATACTGCTTAATAGGGCAAGGTTGATTATCCAAACCTGGGCTATCCAGCCAGAAGAAAATTCTTTAGCGGCTTCCAAATCTGGATAGACCCAAATCCACAGTAAAATGGCGAGCAGCAACATCAGAACACGTTCGGATAGGTTTAACCAGTTGGTCCGGAGCCAGTTTGCTGCGAAGTTTGGATCTGGTGGCCATTTGAATATAGAATTATCAGCCAGCGGTAACTCTGGATGATAATTCCAGTTTGAATTTGATGGGGTTTTGGAAGGTTCTGTCATCATATTCTCCGCGATCGGCAATACTCAGCGTAAGCATCCAATCCTTGCGCGCGCCAATTTAAACGACATCCGAATTGTGAAAAAACGACTAGTATAAAAACGTGGTCTTTTTAAAGCCTGACCAGTACGGCACGCTTTTGATTGTTATTAACGATAAAATGAATTGCTCAAACTTACGTATGATCTAGAGACAACATATGGCTTGGTCTCTCATGTCTCTCATTTATCCAAACCTATCCGGGCTCGCCTTGGGAATGTGGAGGGATTAGAAAACAGTGTGGGATACTGTTTGCCCGACACATAGTATAATGAGCGGTTTAACGGGACATTGCGAAAAGAAGCGCTTAACGCTGAATGGGTCCACACCACAAGACAAGCCCAGATCGCCATCAATGTTTGGCTTAGGCAATAAAACCGTATCAGGCCATATCACGCATTGAACATGAAACCACCAGTACCAGAAACCTTATTGGAGAATATAAAAATTAGTAGTACTGAGAAATGATGCTATACAAGTTATTGTTTTTTAAATATTTCACTTTTATTTTCAATCTACTAAATTTTTAGTTTGACAGTTATATTTCCATAATATTACGATATCATTATCCGGCAAAGACCGGTTAAAAATTTTTCGGGAGGATATACTATGCGTAAGTATTTACTCTCTGCAACGGCGGCTTTGGCTGTCATTGCAGGGCATGGGACTGCTATTGCCGATCAGGCAGCAGCCCAGAAATGGATTAACCAAGAATTCCAGCCATCGACCTTGTCAAAGGATGAGCAAATGGCCGAAATGAATTGGTTTATTGAAGCGTCAAAGCCTTATAGTGGCATGGAAGTAAATGTTTTATCCGAGGGCATTCCAACCCATGGATATGAAAGCGAAGTGCTGACCAAGGCGTTCGAAGAGATTACTGGAATTAAGGTGAATCACCAGATTCTGGGCGAAGGTGAAGTGGTGCAAGCGGTGCAAACGCAGATGCAAACGCAGCGCAACCTTTATGATGGGTATGTGAACGATTCTGATTTGATTGGAACCCATTCACGTTTGCAATTGGCGTATAACCTAACGGAACAAATGGCCGGCGACTGGGCTGCAACAACATCGCCCACGCTTGATCTAGACGATTTTATGGGCATTCAATTCACAACAGGTCCCGATGGCAACCTGTATCAATTGCCTGACCAGCAATTTGCCAACTTGTACTGGTTCCGCAAGGATTGGTTTGACGATGCCGACAACAAGGCGGCGTTTAAAGCAAAATATGGGTATGAGCTGGGTGTTCCAGTAAACTGGTCTGCTTATGAAGACATTGCCGATTTCTTTTCAAATGATGTGAAAGAAGTGGATGGCGTCGCTATTTATGGCCATATGGATTACGGTAAACGTGCGCCAGATCTTGGTTGGCGGATGACGGATGCGTGGCTGTCAATGGCTGGTACCGGTTCCAAAGGTGAGCCGAACGGTGTGCCAATTGATGAATGGGGCATTCGCATGGAAGCGGGATCGTGTAACCCTGCCGGCGCCTCTGTCTCACGTGGCGGGGCGGCAAACGGCCCAGCGGCGGTATATGCAATCCGCAAATGGGATGAGTGGCTGCGCAATTATGCCCCTCCCGGTGCCGCATCCTACGATTTTTACCAATCTTTGCCAGCCTTGGCCCAAGGCAATGTGGCCCAGCAGATTTTCTGGTATACAGCGTTTACGGCAGATATGGTGAAGCCGCAGTCAGAGGGCAACAACACGGTTGACAGTGACGGCAACCCCTTATGGCGGATGGCACCTTCACCGCATGGTCCATATTGGGAAAAAGGCCAAAAGGTTGGCTATCAAGATGTGGGATCTTGGACATTCTTAAAATCCACCCCATCTGAGCGTGCGCAAGCGGCCTGGCTTTACGCGCAATTCGTGACGTCAAAAACTATCGATGTGAAAAAATCACATGTCGGTCTGACATTTACGCGCGACAGTTCGGTCAACCATGCCTCGTTCACCGAGCGTGCTCCAAAACTGGGGGGCTTAGTCGAATTCTATCGCTCACCTGATCGCGTCGCTTGGTCACCCACAGGGATCAACGTTCCTGATTATCCAAAGCTGGCCCAAATTTGGTGGCAGCAAATCGGAGATGTGAATTCAGGTGCGTTTACGCCACAGCAAGCGATGGATCGCTTGGCCGAAGAAATGGATATCACCATGGCACGGATGCAAGCTGCGGATGAAGCTGCCAATGTCTATGGCGGATGTGGTCCTCGTTTGAATGAGGAGCAAGATCCATCTGTATGGTTGGGTAAAGGCGGCGCGAAAGCGAAGCTGGACAACGAAAAACCACAAGGTCAGACGGTAAACTATGATGAACTCGTAGCCCGTTGGAATAAGTAACAAAGTTTGGCCCTATCCAAGTGGGGCCAATTCAGGCCAGAGCTGTTGCCAAGCTCTGGCCGTTTCATAATGATACACCGACATTGAATGTAGAAAGATAACCAATGACCTTAGAGCTGAGAGGGGCGAGTAAAGTGATCCGCGGGATCACGCATATCAAACCAACATCGCTGCTTTTTGAACCGGGTCACTTTAACGTACTTCTGGGTCAAACAGGCTCTGGAAAGACCTCGATGATCAAATTGATGGCGGGTTTGGACCCTTTGGCAACGGGTCAAATATTGATGAATGGAGAAGATGTTTCAAAGCTGTCAACGCAAAAGCGAAATATCAGTTTGGTGCATGAGTTTTTTGTGAATTACCCCCATATGACCGTTTTCGACAATATCGCATCTCCGCTGCGCGTAGCGGGTATGGCCAAGTCAGAAATCGCCGGGCGTGTGGAAGAGGCTGCGGATATTTTACAGCTGCGCCCAATGTTGGCACGACGCCCCCATGAATTAAGCGGAGGCCAACAACAGCGCTGCGCTTTGGCGCGCGCCATTGCCAAGGAAAGCCGCACGGTGTTTTTAGACGAACCGCTTGCAAATCTGGATTATAAGTTGCGCGAAGAACTGCGCGAACAATTGCCTGAATTATTCGCGGGGCGCGGAGCCGTGGTGGTATATGCGACTTCTGAGCCGGAAGAGGCGTTGCTGTTGGGCGGAAAGACGGTGCTTATGGATGACGGGGTTACAACCCAATTCGGTCCGACGGCTGACATTTACCGGTCCCCGCAAAGCCTTGCCGCAGCTCGGGTCTTTTCCGACCCTCCAATCAACACAGCCATTATTGTTAAAAAAGGCGCTTTGGCGCAAATCGATAATGGGGCCAGTTGGCCGCTAAGCGGAGACGCGGCCGTTTTGCCAGATGGTACTTACACAATGGCAATTCGCCCCCACCACGTTACCCCTACGGCCCAAAATGCGCAAAGCATCGCCGTTCCAGGGCGCGTTTTGGTAACAGAATTATCCGGCTCGGATTCCAGTGCGCATTTCCAAATGGGCGCAGATAGCTGGGTGTCTCTTGCCCATGGCGTCTACCGTTATAATGTGGGGCAGGAGCATGAATTTTTCATGGATGTCAGCCAAGCATTTTACTTCGACCCGGATGGGAGGTTTGTTGCCTGATGGCCAAAATAACGCTGTCTAAATTGCGCCATTCTTATTTGCCTCACCCTGCAAATATTCAGGATTATGCGCTCAAAGAAATCGACCTTGATTGGCAAGATGGTGGCGCCTATGCGCTGTTGGGGCCGTCGGGATGCGGAAAATCCACCTTGCTGAATATTATTTCGGGGTTGTTAAAACCTTCATCGGGGCGCATTTTATTCGATGATCGCGATGTCACCGATCTTCCACCTGATCAACGCAATATCGCTCAGGTTTTCCAATTCCCAGTCATTTATGACACGATGACGGTGCACGAAAACTTTGCTTTTCCGCTGCGCAATCGCGGCGTCGATGAAGACAAAATCGCCAGCCGGGTGGTGCAAATTGCCGCCTTGTTAGAGGTTGAAGACATGCTCGATATCCGGGCATCAAATCTATCTCCCGATAATAAGCAAAAAGTATCTATGGGGCGCGGGTTGGTGCGCGAAGATGTGAATGTGGTGATGTTTGATGAGCCTCTGACCGTCATTGACCCTCATTTGAAGTGGAAATTACGGTCCAAACTTAAAGAACTGCATCAGCGGGTTGGGGCTACGATGATTTATGTCACGCATGATCAGACAGAAGCTTTGACCTTTGCCGATCAAGTGGTGGTGATGCAAGAGGGCGAGGTTGTACAAATCGGCACCCCAGTGGAATTATTCGAACGTCCACAGCATGTTTTTGTAGGGCATTTCATCGGATCTCCGGGCATGAATATCCTGCCGGTTACGCTGAAAGATGGCGAGGTACTTTTTGAAAATCATGTGATGGCGTTGGAAGGACCTGTAATTGGATCAGGCGGCCAGCTTCAATTGGGAATACGTCCGGAATTTATTTCCTTTGCCGAGAACGGCATTCCGGGCCAAGTTTATAAAGTTTCTGATGTTGGGCGGCATTCTATCGTGGAAGTTGTTGTAGGTTCCAGTCACATCAAAGCCGTCGGTGCAGGTCAGATGCCCGCGAAAGGCGATTGGGTGAATTTGGCATTTCGTCAAGATCACACGCGGCTTTATCGGGATGGATGGATCGCAACGGAGGCACAAACATGAAAACTGAAAATCAGAAAGCATGGTTTTTCGTTTTGCCTGTTTTGTTGTTGGTTGCCTTTAACGCGTTGGTTCCAATCATGACGGTTGTGAATTATTCGGTGCAAGAAACCTTTGGAAACAACGTGTTTTTTTGGCAGGGGGTGGATTGGTTTGAACAAATCCTGCGCTCTGAGCGTTTCCAAGCCGCGTTGGGTCGGCAATTCTTATTCACAGCCTCAATTTTAATTATTGAAGTGCCTTTGGGCATTATCATTGCACTTTCTATGCCGCGCCAGGGGATCTGGGTTTCGGTTTGCTTGGTCATGATGGCGTTGCCGATGTTGATCCCATGGAATGTGGTTGGGGCCATGTGGAATATTTTTACCCTGCCTGAAATCGGTCTTTTGGGATATTTGATGAACAATGTTTTGGGCATCACTTACGATATGACACAAAATCCCTTTGCGGCTTGGGTGACCATTATTGTGATGGATGTTTGGCATTGGACCTCGCTTGTGGTGCTTTTATCTTATGCTGGGTTGGTCTCTATTCCCGACGCCTATTATCAAGCGGCTAAAATTGATGCCGCATCACCCTGGAAAGTGTTTCGCTATATTCAATTGCCGAAAATGAAGACGGTGCTGACCATTGCCATTCTTCTGCGCTTCATGGACAGCTTCAATATTTATACGGAACCTTTCGTCTTAACCGGTGGTGGTCCTGGCAATTCAACCACCTTGCTGTCGATTGATTTGGTGAAAATAGCGCTTGGTCAGTTTGATCTGGGCCCTGCGGCGGCAATGTCTTTAATATATTTCGCCATCACCTTGTTGGTGAGCTGGCTGTTCTACACTTTGATGACAAAGGATGATCGAAAATGAGAAAACGGTCATTAATTCCGATTATCTATATTCTGTTTCTGATGTTGCCTATTTATTGGTTGGTGGCGATGAGCTTTAAAACCACGGGCGAGATTCTATCTGGGTTTAGCCTGTTCCCGCAAACATTTACCTTTGACAATTACCGCGTCATTTTCACCGATCCAACTTGGTATTGGGGCTATTATAATTCGATCCTGTATGTATCGCTCAATACAGTTATTTCCGTCAGCGTGGCGCTGCCTGCGGCCTATGCTTTTTCGCGCTATCGGTTCTTAGGCGACAAACAATTGTTTTTCTGGTTGCTGACAAATCGTATGGCTCCGGCGGCTGTATTCGCCCTACCATTTTTTCAGCTTTATTCCTCGGTTGGTTTATTTGACACCCATTTGGCCGTTGCGCTGGCGCATTGCTTGTTCAACATCCCCTTAGCGGTTTGGATTTTAGAAGGCTTTATGGGGGGGGTTCCCAAAGAGCTAGATGAAACCGCCTATGTTGATGGGTATTCTTTTCCAAGGTTTTTCATCTCTATCTTTTTGCCAACGATCAAAGCTGGAGTCGGCGTTGCAGCCTTCTTTTGCTTTATGTTTTCATGGGTCGAGCTTTTATTGGCTAAAACGCTGACTGCAGTTGCGGCAAAGCCTATTGCGGCAACGATGACCAAAACGGCTTCTTCTGCCGGATATGAATTGGGTTTGCTGGCTGCCGCCGGAACGCTGACCATTATTCCGG
Organism: Rhodobacteraceae bacterium SB2; assembly: GCA_001642945.1. GTDB lineage: Bacteria > Pseudomonadota > Alphaproteobacteria > Rhodobacterales > Rhodobacteraceae > Thalassovivens > Thalassovivens spotae. Next base: position 8,876 of record LGRT01000011.1, read on the forward strand.
GGGCAATCGTTATCTATTTTGTACGCAATTACATAGCTAAGGGTTTTGCCCTGGGAAGGGTGTGATGTTTCGCTTTATTTCATTCCTATTCTTGGTTTTGCCATTGAATCAAGCGCTCGCCACTGGTTGGGGAAAAGTGGCGGCAAAAAAAGAAGAGGTTGGATTTTCTTGGACGGCCCCGTTATGGCCAGATTTTTGGATGGCCTGGACACCGGCTACATTTCTGCTGTTTTGCGGAATCTTCTCAGCGATGGCAGTAATCACCGTTTTGGAAATACGTCGACCGGGCGGCGATGAGCGGCGCGGTGTGTTGGGTTTAACGACCACGCGCGGTGATAGATTGTTTATTTCGTTATTGGGGGCAGCTTATATCTTTTTGGCGTGGCTTGGCGTGATGGGGCAACCATTATGGTGGCCAGTGGCGATCAGTATTGGGTGGATGGTTTTCTGCTTTTGGAAAGTGTGAAATTTCACTTTGGAATTAATGATGCTTCGTGTTTACTGATATGGTAAGCACGGCAAACATAGCCCGAGGACCAAATTTAATGAGAGAGAAGAAAAAACATGAATTTCTGACTGAAGTTGAGTTGGAATTTATGAGTAAGCTTTGGACCTTAGGGGAAGCCACTGTGCGCGATGTGCTGGACAAACTGCCGAATGAGCGTGGTTTGGCCTATACATCCGCAGCAACAATACTTCGGATTTTAGAGCAAAAAGAATTTGTTACCAGCCGCAAAGAAGGCAAAAGCCATGTTTATCAACCGGCGTTGGCAAAACATGCTTATCAAGCGCGCTCGCTAAAAGATCTGTCCACCAAATTGTTTGACGATGCGCCTGCCTCTTTGGTTGCACGTTTGGTGAATGACGATTCTCTGACAGAAGAAGCCTTGTCTCAAATCCGTGAACTTGTGGATAAGAGGTTAAAAAATGATATCGATTAGTGCAATTTTAGATGTTTTTATCACATTAAATATTTTGATTTTAGTAGCATTTTCCGGGTGGTGGATCTGTCGCTATCTATTACGATCCTTTGGCTTACAGCATGCTTATCGAAGCCATTTGAAACTTTTGAACGCTTTATTCTTGGCCATTCTTATTTCCCCTGCTTTGATTTTAATGTTGAATGCTTTGCAAACACACGGGTTTACCGCGCATTTAAAGTTCAATCTGTCGGATCAAGTTGTCTCGCATTATTTAAGCGGTGGATTTGATATGAAAGCGTCCGATTTAGAGCGTCTTTTGGCAGTCCGGGGCGCTGTAACCGAAAATGTAGCAAATGCTGCTGGATGGGGCGCGTCAAGCATAATTGCCGTCTTTCTATTGGGGGGTGTGATATCTGTTGGGAGGCTAATTTTTTCAGCATTTTGTCTCTACAGAATAGTGCGTCAAAGCCACGCTTGGCGTAAGTTGGGGCGGGTAAAAATCGGTTTATCTGACCGGATATTGGTGCCTTTCTCAACGCGTGGTTTGCGAAATTACTATATTGTGATCCCGTCCCATATGCTTGGCCAAAAGGATGAGATGAAAGTATCTTTGGCGCATGAGCTGCAGCATTTGCGGCAAGGCGATATCGAATGGGAGATTTTACTCGAAGTTTTAAAGCCAATCTTTTTTTGGAACCCGGCTTATCACGCCTGGAAGCGGCAAGTGGAACATTTGCGCGAATTAAGCTGTGACAGCGAAGTGCTAAAAAAAGGTCGGGTTGATATCGTTTCTTATTGCGAAACTTTGCTATCCGTTTGCCAAAGAACCCTACGCAAAGATCGAAGCTTTTTGATCGCGTTTCCAAAGGTCACCTTGGTGACAGCAGATCGCTTGTCTTGGCGAGAAGGTAGAAAAAGCTTTTTAGAACAGCGGGTCGTATCGCTTCTTCATGCCAATCATATGCGGCGCCCGCGTATTTTGACCCTCTGTTTCATTGTGCCGCTTGTGGCATCTGTGCTGTTATGCGCAGTGGCGATCCAGCGTTCAGGTGATTGGAGCCAAGATCGGCTTATGCTATCCACAATCGTTAATTTAGAGCGGTTAGATCAAATAAATTCTCAAGCAAGCACGCCGGGTGCTTGGAATTAGGCGGCGCTGGTTAGCGTTAAGATAGACGCTTGGAAATGCACGGAACACAAACAGGCCGGAAACCCGGCCAAGAAGCTTGACGCAGCTGAAACAATGCAGTTTGCTTGATAATTCGTTAACGTTTTCTAAGAAAACCCTCCGGACATTTTTTAGATTCATCCATATTGCCTACACTCGTATCTCTCTTCTTTAACAAGGGAGAAGGCATACTATATACCAATCACGCTGATATAAGCGGGATACACACGCATTCTCCACCTGTCGGTCGTCAAGGGTTTCGGAATTCTGAGGGGCTTTCGTAAAGGAGGCTCTGGATCGGCTACTGTTTGAGCACAAGCAATACCATAGATGGAGCAGAGCCTCTTTTAAATCAGGCAGCTCCCTATCTCACATAAAAAAAGATAAACAGTCGCCCTATCTCAACCAATCATGGATGAAAAGATTGGGAAACTTCTGCAGAACCTTCAGAGCATAGAAGGTAAGTTGAAAGACATCACAGGTTAGGAAGAAGCCGTTTCTAATCTGCTATCATGTATGGACCTTCATGATTTAGAAGGTGATCTTGAATTTAGAGAATTGGTTTCTGAAATTTCTGCGAGGCAAAAGGGAAACATACGAGGCGACCGAAGGGAGGCCTCTTTGCATGAATATGCTGCTAAAATGGCAATAACAAAAATTCACGATGCATATGCGGAATAGTTTTAACCGCCCCACAGCAGAACTGGGTGTTCAACTTGCAATTAAAGCGGTTAGGATGATCTCTAGAGTAACGCAGTATTCGGCCAAGCAATTTTAGACCGAGAGGGGGTTTTCGATGTCAGAACACAACGGCGGATGTCTGTGTGGTGATCTCAGATATAAAGTGATGGGAACCCCTGAGATCGGTGCCGTGTGCCATTGTCGATATTGTCAACTTCGAACGGGATCAGCATTTGGTACGCTTGCGTATTTTAAAGATGAAAACTTCAAAATCACCGCAGGTAAAGCTAAGGAATACACTTTTACGAGCGAAAGTGGTACGCAGTGGGAAACATTCTTTTGCGATACCTGCGCGACAACTGTCTTTATCAAATTAGAAGTAAGACAGGGATTAATCGGGGTAACTGCAGGCACGCTTGATCCACCCACATTTTGGTTTGAGTTAGACAGAGAAGCATTTATGCGTTCCAAAGCAACTTTCGTGGGAGACATAAATGCAAAAGAGACCCATGAAACAATTGCATATTACGCTCCAAAAATTGATGAACCCAAACGCAGAAAAGGTGGTTAGATGACCCATACTGGAAAATGTTATTGTGGAGATATTCGGTTTGAGTTTGAGGATCCGATACAATCTCAATTGCTCTGCCATTGCAGAGAATGCCGCTATCTTTCGGGCGGTGAAGCAAATGCCTCTATCGTAATTTTGGAAGAGACGTTTCGTGTCACAAAGGGTGAACTGAAAACATTCTCAAGGCGTGATTTAGACTCCCCGCGGATCAGATATTTTTGCGGAAATTGTGGTACGCATATCTGTGTCAAAAGCCCTCCTCGACCGGGCATGTTGGTTTTGAAAATTGGCACATTGGACGATCACTCTTGGTTTAGTCCTAAGGCAGCAATTTTTTGCATTGATCAACAGCCGTATCACATCATACCCAAAGATGTTCCAAGTTTTGAAAAAACGCCGCCACCCAAGTGATAATATTTACTGGAGAAGAAATTATTTCTGATGAAATTTAAATAGTTTCTGCGCGTGAATTTACGCACAATCTACGCGTTCAAAATCCACATTGCCTGCGTGATAAACCAATTCCAGATCCGCGCCATCTAACAAAACCGTCTCTGACCTATTCTTGTGAATGAATTTGTTGCAAGCTGCGTCAAAGTCGTTTTTTATGCGATGTTTTTGGATCTTTTATTCGTCTGCAACATACCCTTTGAGATCATTGCAGATTTCTTTGAGGCAAATCTAACATATAAGGTGTACCCAAATCCTGAATTTAGGTAAAGAAAATGCGGCGCAACATGTCTAATGTTTGAATGCTCTATCGCTAAAGTTACCATCACTGATCACTCAACATTTATCATTAACCCGTCAGACTATTGATAAAGGCAATTCCTTGCGCTGATTGGTTCTGCTCTTATTGCCTCTGGCAATCAGAAATATACCCAGAGGCACAAATAACGAAGCTCACCTTTAAGGTATCTGAATTTTTTTCTGAAGGAATATTGAGCCTTTCTTCCTACCATTTTTAATTTGAAAAGGCAGAGGCTTACGCGCAGGGGAGCCCCGTTTATCGTCACCCCTCTTGCTCGTTTCGCCAGACTGATTTCGGATCTTTGGAATACCGTTGAGAGCGCAGTAGTAAAGCTCTTGCATTGCAAAATTTGGATATGAAATTGGATGGCTCTATACCGATTGGGAAACGACTTTTTCGACCCTTGGCGGCGTCTATCCGTTCGAAATCGAAACCCTTATGGAAAGACAATCTTTGGGCACCCCACTCTTGCAAGCAATCTTCCGCAAAGAGGTCAAGGCCATTCGGCTCGCGCTTTTCGGGAACCGGCTTGCCCTGCGTTTTGATTCCGATCGCTTCATTGCCATTCTTGGGTATTTGGGGGCAAAACGCAGCTGTGGCCAATTCACATAAGCAGGTGCACTCTATCTTGATAGCTCAAATGGAATGATCACGCCTGAACGCTTTTAAGCGACCTTGTCCAGAGGTTCACGGCCGTTGAAGAATTCTATCAGATTTTGAACCACTCTATTTCCCATCTCGTTTCGGGTCTCGATTGAGGCACTGCCCAAATGGGGAAGTACGACTAAATTATCGCATTGTAATAAATGGGATGAAATCTTTGGTTCGCCCTGATACACGTCCAAGCCGGCGCCGCCGATACACCCAAACATAAGCGATTGCGCGAGCGCATATTCATCGATCACCTCTCCTCTGGCCGTATTTATTAAAAAAGCGTCTGGTTTCATCAATTCGAGCCTGCGGTTATTCATCAAATGGCGATTTTCAGCGCCGCCCGGACAATGCAGGGACACAAAATCGCTTTGCGGCAATAAATCATCAAGCGTCGCAACTTGCGTGGCATTATACCGTTTGAGAATTGCCTGTTTTACCGCAGAGCGATTATGCACCACGATCTTCATCCCAAAGCCATGATGGGCGCGCTGCGCCATCGCCTGTCCGATGCGGCCAAACCCGACAATTCCCAATGTTTTTCCTGTCACTTTAGCCCCCATCATATGCGTGGGGCGCCAACCTGACCAATTACCAGAGCGGATTTCACGCTCGCCCTCGCCGGCCCGCCGCGCAACCATCAACAAAAGCGTCATCGCCAAGTCTGCGGTGCAATCCGACAAAACATCGGGGGTATTCGTGACGGTTATTCCCAATTTCTGCGTCGCATGGGTATCAATATGGCTATAGCCAACACCGTAATTTGCTAATATTTTTGTGCGCGCCTGTGCCATATCCAGCACTTCGGGGCCCAATTTATCGGTGACCGTTGGCAAAATTGCATCAAAATCCGAAAACGCCTGACGAAAATCGGTTGCGTTAAGGGGGGTGTCTGAGCGGTTGAATACAGCGTCAAATTCCTCCGATAATTTGCTTTCGATTGCCGATGGCCAACGCCGCGTTACCAAAACGCGTGGTTTTTTATTCATGATTAAGGCTCCACTCATCACGCGACCTCTTTCAAAACGTCTGCGATTGTATCACCGATGACCGCGGGATTAGGAGCAACGGTAACGCCCGCCGCAGATAGGATTTCAACTTTTTCACTTGCGCTTTCGCCAAAGGCCGAGATTATCGCGCCAGCATGGCCCATCGTGCGCCCTTTCGGCGCGGTTAAACCCGCCACATATGCCACGACTGGTTTTTTCACATGGTCGCGGATATAGGCCGCTGCTTCGGCTTCTTGTGGCCCACCTATTTCGCCGATCATGCAAATGATATGCGTGTCATCATCTTCCTCAAAGCGCTGTAATAGATCTTTAAATGAAGATCCGTTAATCGGATCCCCGCCGATCCCAACCGATGTTGATACTCCTACACCATGGGCTTTCAGCTGTGCCGCAGCCTCATATCCAAGGGTGCCAGAGCGACCGATGATGCCAACATGACCCGGCAGGTAGATATGGCCGGGCATGATCCCCAATAAAGCCTTGCCAGGGCTGATTGTGCCCGCGCAATTTGGCCCCGTCAGGACCATCCGCCGATCTTTGGGATATCGATACATATACCGTTTGACCTGAATCATATCCTGAGCAGGGATGCCATCGGTGATGCAAACGCAGTATTTAATGCCAGCATCTGCGGCTTCCATAATACTGTCAGCGGCAAAGGGGGGGGGCACAAAGACCAGACTGGCTTCTGCATCTGTCTGCGCAACGGCCTCTTCTACGGTGTCAAAAACCGGCAGTCCCTCAACGGTTTGGCCACCTTTTCCGGGCACGACACCCGCCACCACATTGGTGCCATAGGCCAGCATATCGGCCGTATGAAATCGTGCCATTTTTCCGGTAATGCCCTGAACGATGACGCGGGTATCTTGGTCAATAAGAATACTCATGTGACGGCCCTCAATTTTTTTATATCCGAATTGCCGCTTTTCCAAGCGGCAACAGAACGTTCGGCAGCCTCATTCAAAGTTGTTGCGCGAATGATCGGGAGCCCCGATTTTGCAAGTATTTTTTGCCCTGCTTCAACGTTTGTTCCTGCCAATCTTACAATCACAGGCACGTTTACACTGACTTGCCGTAAGGCTTGCACAACGCCTTCTGCGACCCAGTCGCAGCGGTTGATACCAGCGAATATATTCACCAGCACTGCCTGAACATTGCTATCTGATAAGACCAGTCGAAAGGCTTTGGTCACCCGTTCGGGCGTAGCGCCTCCACCAATATCTAGGAAATTCGCCGGCTCACCCCCCGCCAATTTAATGGTATCCATCGTGGCCATGGCCAAACCTGCGCCATTGACGATGCAGCCGATATTCCCTTCAAGTCCCACATAGCTTAAGCCGCGATCTGCTGCTCGGCTTTCGCGGGGGTCCTCTTGGCTTTTGTCCCGTAATTCGCTGATATTTGGATGACGAAAGAGGGCATTGTCATCAAAGGTCATCTTCGCATCCAAGGCTAAAATGCGATTATCCCCCGTAATCACCAAAGGGTTTATTTCGACCATTGTCGCGTCATATTCCCGAAAGGCCCGATAAGCGCCTTTTAGGGTGCGCACCATGCTCTGCGTCAGTGCCGGATCGATCCCCAATTTAAAAGCGATTTGTCGGCATTGAAAATCCTGCAAACCAACGGCAGGCTCTACAGTCGCCCGCACGATACTGTCTGGCCGTTCCGCGGAAATATCTTCGATTTCCATACCGCCCTCTGCAGATGCAACGATCATGACCCGCTGGGAGGTGCGATCCAAAACGAAGCCCAGATAAATCTCTCGTTCGATGGGCACTGCCGCTTCGACATAGACGCGGTAAATGCCTTTGCCCTCGGCGCCCGTTTGGTGCGTAACAAGCTTATGTCCGAACAAAGATTCACAGATTGTGAAGATCTCATTATCGCTGCGGCAAAGCTTTACGCCACCGGCTTTTCCGCGACCGCCCGCATGTATCTGAGCTTTCACAACCCAACACTCGCCCCCCAATTCGCGGGCGCGATAGGCGGCTTGCTCTGGGCTATATGCCAAAGCGCCCGGCGGTATCTCCACGCCGAAATTCGCCAAGATTTCTTTCGCCTGGTATTCGTGGATATCCATGATCTTTTCCTTAAGACTGGAGCAGCAGAGTGGGGGGGTTATTCGGCGGCAACCGCTGGCTTATAGGATGCATCCAGCGCCGCCATCACGCGCACATCGTTTACCTCTCCACCCAAATCCCGGATTGCCTGCGCAAAACGCAACACGATATCGGTTACTGCGGATTGGGAGAGTAGGTTTAAAATGCCAATACGCACTTGCACTGGCTCAGAAAGCGTGGGCCAAATTCCAAAATTTTGCGCCCGGCAATGTTGCACAAGCTCCATTTCGCGCCCTGCCAAAGCCTTTGGCAGGTTTAACACAACCAAGGATGTCATATTCGAGGTCACCTCGCAGCCCATCGCTTCAACCGCGATACGCAACGCAGCTTCATGATAGGCATATTCCTGCGCACGGGCCGTTAAACCTTGGTTCAGCGTAATCCGAAGCGCTTCATGAAACGCGGCCACGGCATAAGCGGAATGGGTGCGATGATAGGTACCTTTTTCAACATCTTTTCCCTCTATAATCGCCCAGTGACGGGCTTCCATAACTGGATGATGTACAAAGGTGCGCGTGCCGCTGGTATTGAGCGTTTCGATGAACCGGTCCGAGAACGAGACAGGTGCATAGGTTAAGGGCAAACATGACAGACCTTTTTGCGGACAAGACGCCCATCCATGGATGCCCGGATAATCATCAATCCGGAACGCGCCAACCCCCAAAGATGACACCGCATCTACAAGGCCCAAAACGTTATATTTTTCGCAGGCTGCGCTGAACCCTTCAAGATCATTGATCCGCCCAGATCCGGTTTCCCAATGCGCCATCGCCGCCCATTTGGGTTTATGTTCTTGCAATGCCGCTTCAATCACATCGCCGCTCACTGAGGCTCCATGCTCGATTGTTACCACAATCACGGATGCCGCTTGGGGGTCTAGCGGGTTTTGCGCAAGCTCTTCGGCGGTTGCGGCGCGCATTCGCGCCGTCAATCCGTCAATCCCTGAAAAGGTGCCATTTACGAACATCACCACTTTGTCGCCCGGCTGTACGCCGCTGAACATCATGTCAAGGCCGCTCCATCCGGTTCCGGCAACGCCGAAGGTATGCACGTTTTGCGTTCCCCAGACCTGACGCAACATTCGTTTACATTCGACCATTCCGCGCAACACATCCGCGTGCATATGGTCAGCAAGACCGGCGCCCGCATAGGCGGCAAGTACGCGCTCGTCGGTATTTCCTGGCCCGGGCCCCGCTGCGATTGTATTTGGAATTTCTAACTTCGTGAAGATTTGGGTCTCTAACATGATGCCTCCTAAAGAACCGATTCTCATTGCGTCGACGACAATTTATTTTGTTTGACAATGGAAACAAACATCAGTACTTCCTGCCTTTGGACATCTAATAGTATTGGAAATTACCCACCCATAATGGTGGTAATAGGGTCAAAACTTTGTTTTGAGCGCCAAACGGGTGGTAAATTCAGGTGAGAGAAGCCTATGTTGACTGAAAAAGAGCTGCCAATCGATATAATGATTGCGGATGGAAACCCGTTGGTTCTTTCCGCCATGTCGGAAGTTTTCGAAGATGATGACCGCTTTTCTTTGGTGGCAACCAGCGGTACATCAGAAAGCTTTCTGGCGGTGATTTTGCGGATAGATGTGCAGATTTGCGTGATTGACTGGACCATTCGGGATTTAGGAGCCGCAAAACTCATTGATGTTTTGCGCAGCCAAAACGTGCCTCCGCGGATTTTGATCTATGGCGATGATAAAGACAGTGATATTCCGCGGCAAGCAATGGCGGCAGGGGCCGCCGCGTTCGTTTCAAGATCGGCACCGATAGACGCGCTGGTGCAAACATGCATTGAAGTTGCGGCGGGCAAAATGGTGTTTCCGTTCCTGGATATTCGAGAACTGCGCAACGATCCGATCACCACTTTATCCCGCAAGGAAAGGCTTATTCTTGACTCGCTTGCAGAGGGTTTGACAAATAAGCAACTTGCCAGCCGATTGGAACTTTCGATCAACACCGTTAAATTTCACATGTCGAATATTTTTGACAAATTGGGTGTGAACAATCGCGCGCAGGCGATCGCACATTACTATGTGTCTCGATCTAAAATAGACGAATAGTTTTCAAAACCTAGCCAAAGTGGATTGATAAATTTTTAATTGACAGGGTAATTTTTTTACATTTACTGGGCATTAATTGCAATAATATTTCACAACAAAAGGTTTCAAACCATGTCTTTCTTTCCTGTTGAACAAGCTCCGGCGCGGCTGAATCGATCTGAACTGGCTGTGCCCGGGTCGCAAGCTCAAATGTTTGAAAAAGCGGCAAAATATGATGTAGATGTTATCTTTCTCGACCTCGAAGATGCGGTGGCTCCGGATGAAAAAGAGCAGGCGCGTAAAAATATTATTGTGGCCTTAAATGAGATTGATTGGGGGCATAAAACGATGTCAATCCGGATCAACGGATTAGACACGCATTACATGTATCGCGATGTGGTAGACATTGTTGAGCAAGCTGGCGAACGGTTGGATTTGATTATGATTCCAAAAGTTGGAACGGCTGCAGATGTCTATGCGGTTGATATGATGGTCACGCAGATTGAAGATGCGAAAGGCTATAAAAAACGCATTGGATTTGAGCATATAATCGAAACGGCTTTGGGCATGCAAAACGTATCCGAAATCGCAGCCGCCTCAAAACGCAATGAAAGCCTGCATTTTGGCGTGGCGGATTACGCCGCCTCGACGCGCGCGCGCACCACCATAATTGGGGGTGTTAATCCGGATTACTCGGTTCTTACTGACCCGGCAGAGGACGGATCACGCTATGTGCATTGGGGTGATATGTGGCATTATGCTTTGGCGCGCATGGTGGTTGCTGCCCGCGCAAATGGCTTGCGCCCGATTGATGGTCCGTTTGGCGATTTTCAAGATCCGGACGGCTATCGGGCGGCTGCAAAACGGGCCGCTGTTTTGGGGTGCGAAGGCAAATGGGCGATTCATCCAAGTCAGATCGCACTGGCCAATGAAGTTATGAGTCCCTCTCAAGCAGAGATCACCCGCGCCAATCGAATATTGGATGCTATGGCCGAAGCTGAGGCCAGTGGAAAAGGCGCGGTTTCCCTTGATGGTCGCCTGATCGATTATGCTTCGATCCGTCAGGCGGAAGTCTTGGTTGAAAAAGCCGAACAGATAGCCGCAGGCTAAGGCGCAAAATCGGCATAGACGCGCAAGACCTGGCATGCAGTGCCAGCCTTGAGGCTGCGCGGCGAGAGCGGTTATGAGAGCGTTCGGATCGAGAGACGTATAGGGCGGTTGGCCTTTAGGAATTGAGGATCACAACGGCCCGCGGCGGCCGGTTTTCCGAAGGCTTTCGTGCTATAAAATCTGCGCTTAGCCCTGCCTCAAGGCCCGCTGGCGCCGATCTGACAGGGGGTGAAGGAAGAACAATGCAAACCTTGTAAATGTAGGGCGCAGCGCGGCCCCAAACGTATAACCTCTCAACGCGCAAAGCTTAAATCGCTTTATCAAACATTCGCAGATCATGCTTATTTGAGCGAAGATCGGAAAAGACATGGTCACAGAAGGCGTGAAAGCATTTGGGGTGGTTGATCATCCTTGAGAAACTTGCATTATCAGCCCTGCGTTAAATGGTGGAAGGGCGACAGCTATGACAAAAATGAATTGGGATGAAAGCCACGCGCTGGATAAGCTTGCACAGCTGTCGATTAAAACAGGGGTTGCTCTGCAGCCGGGCCAAGACCTGTTGATAACCGCTCCAATGGAAGCGGCGCCATTGGTTAGACGTCTTGCGCATCATGCCTATAAAGCAGGGGCTGGGCTTGTTACCCCCTTTTATACTGATCCGGAAATTACCCTTGCCCGATATCAACACGCAGCCCCCGAGTCTTTTGACAAAACGACAGATTGGCTCTTTGAGGGGATGGCTGCTGCCTTTGATAAAAATACCGCACGGCTTGCTGTGGTTGGTGAAGATCCAATGCTGCTTTCTGGGCAAAATCCAGAATATGTGGGCCGGGCCAACCAAGCAATGTCGAAAGCCTCATCGCCGCTTCGGGAAAGAATTACGCGCTTTGATATCAACTGGAATATTATAGCTTGGCCCGGCCTGCAGTGGGCGAAGCTTGTTTTCCCGCAGATGAGTGATGCGGATGCACAAATTGCGCTGGCAGAGGCTATCTTCAATGCGTCACGGGTGAATACATCAGATCCGAATGAAGCGTGGGCGGTGCATAACAAAAATTTGCGCGCACGCACCGAGTGGCTTAACAAAAAAAACTTTGCGGCGCTTCATTTTTATGGGGAGGGAACGGATCTTACCGTGGGTTTGGCAGATGGTCACGAATGGATGGGAGGTGCATCCACCGCCCGAAACGGGGTGACCTGTAATCCGAATATTCCGTCAGAAGAGGTGTTTACCACCCCACATGCGTTGAAGGTAAACGGGTATGTGACCTCTACCAAACCGCTCTCGCATCAAGGCACGCTGATCGAAGATATCGCGGTTACTTTTAAAGACGGTGTTATAACGAAAGCAAGCGCCTCGAAAGGCGAAGACGTGTTTCTAAAGCTTCTTGATACCGACGAAGGGGCGCGCCGCCTTGGCGAGGTGGCTTTGGTTCCCCATGGGTCCCCGATATCACAAAGCAACCTGCTTTTTTATAACACGCTGTTTGATGAAAATGCCGCTTGCCATATTGCTCTTGGGCAATGTTATTCAAAATGTTTCCAGCAGGGCGATAAATTATCCAATGATGAGGTTATTGAACGGGGGGGTAACAGCAGCATGATCCATGTTGATTGGATGATCGGATCTCAATCCATGAATATTGATGGTCTTGATGGTGCGAATGATCCCACCCCTGTCTTTAGAAACGGTGAATGGGCGTAGAGATTAACGTAAATTGTGATCGGATGCTCCAGAGCATAGCTGCTTTTAAACGCCACCATACAAATCGGTGTGTTTTTTTAAATTTTCGGAGCGTTCATTTTATATTGCCCATAAGATCTTTATCCTAGGCTTATTGCTAAAAAAGTAGAAAGGATCTGTACTTTGGACGCGCTTATACTCGAAAAAAAGGGTGAATTATCTTTGCGTGATTTTCCTGAAATTGACCACCAAGAGGCTGTTCTGGGGCCGCGGGATGTTCGCATTAAATTGCATACGGTTGGTATTTGCGGATCAGATGTTCACTATTATCAATATGGCCGGATTGGTCCATTTGTCGTGAATAAGCCGATGATTTTGGGGCATGAAGCTTCGGGTACGGTGATCGAAACCGGCTCGCTCGTTACGCAGTTGCAGATCGGTGACCGCGTTTGTATGGAGCCAGGTATCCCAGACCCCGCCAGCAAAGCAGCCCGTCTTGGAATGTACAATGTGGATCCTGCCGTGCGCTTTTGGGCCACCCCGCCCATTCATGGTATTCTACGCCCAACCTGTGTGCACCCCGAAGCGTTTACGTTTAAGTTGCCCGATAGCGTAGATTTTGCACAGGCCGCTATGGTTGAACCTTTGGCGGTGGGTGTGCACGCGGCGCGCAAAGCACAGATTGCACCTGGGGACATTGCCGTTGTCTTAGGAGCAGGTCCGATTGGATTGGTTACGGCCTTATCTGCCCTCGCGGCAGGCTGCGCCCGCGTCTACATAAGCGATTTAGCGGAAAAAAAGTTGGAAATTGCCGCAAGTTTAAGCCCCGCATTGGTGCCAGTTCACACACAATCTGAGAATATCGCGAAGATTGTGATGCGGGATACCGACGGATGGGGTGCGAATGTTGTTTTTGAGGCAACGGGAAATGCGGCGGCAGCGGCAACCGTTTTTGAGCCACTTTGCCCGGGCGGTTGTGTGGTGATGATTGGCGGGCAACCCGATCCGATTTTATATGATACCGGAGCGGCAATGGTGCGTGAAGCACGCATAGAGAATATCTTTCGATATGCGCATGCATTTCCACGCTGCGTCGAAATGCTGGCAACGGGGGCGATTGATTTAACCCCTTTGATCACAAGAAAGTTCGACTTTTCTGAAAGCATTAGCGCCTTTGAAATCGCGGCCTCTGCCCCCCCTGCAGACATCAAAATACAAATCGAAATGCCCTAAAAGATTCTTTAAGTTTTTTGAAGTGGCGCTCTTATGCTTAATTTCGGGGAAACGGTACCTTGGTTCATGGGGTCTGTTTGTTTTGGCTGGTAAATACCATAACTATTTCAAATAATTGATTTAAAAAGGCTATTTGGGGTTATCGTACCATCGGTGATAAATTTTTTATTGGAAGTCTGGGCTGGAGTGTACTTTACTTTACTTTAGTTTTTAGAGGTGAGCCCGAGAACCATATTTAACTAGCACCTTAACAAAGCTTTTGGCGGAGTGTTACTAAGGTATAAGCGCGTTCTTTCAGGCTTTGAATGGAGGCGGTATACAGCGCTGCTCTTTCACAATGGCAGCGCTCTATTTAGCTTTTTTGTACATGGGGTTAAATTATCTTGCGCGGGACAGATCTTGTTTACTGCGTTTGAGCTCGGCCTCTAGCTCTGAAGCAGAATGTTTGGATCTAGCCAAAGCGGTTTCGAGCGATGCGCCGTCGATCGCTTGAGATGCGAGCTCAAACAAGGAATAAGTCGAAACGCGTTTTGTTCCTTTCAGCGCAGCCCGGCTTATCCCGTGCGCCGCAAGATATGTGTGATAGGGAGGCAGGGTGCCCTGTCCGGTTGCCGCCTCACCTTTGTTAGCTTTTTCACAGGCTGTGACGCTTGTTGAAATATAAGATCTACAAATGACAGGGCGCGCTTCATATGTCCGGCATGCAAGGGTTTCTGGATCCAGCGATGGGCAAGCTTTTGGTGTCCAATTGCGCCCATCTGGATCATCTTGCAAAACAGAAAGCGCGTTATACATCTCGACCGCTTCAATTTCTGTGATCGTGCCCCCATCTTCGCCCTTCAAAATGCAGCAAAATGCGCAGCCTTTCGCGCAAGCCAAACTGCCTGGGTTCAGAGCAGATAGGCCAATTTGGCCAATGCCCTGCGCGACCGTTCCATCTGCCATTTTCTCTATGATATGTGCCATCGGGGTGCCATTTTGGGCCATCGCTTGCGTATAGGCCTCAATGCCGCGTTTGGCGCGCGCCGCAACCTCTGGTGCAGATGTGACCCGCGCTTTGCCAATACGCGTGGATAAAGGGGCTGATTTAGACATCCGAGTTGACCCATTCATTACTCTTATGAACGCAGAGTTTATGCATCTTAATGAGGTTTGCTAGGGGGAGTTACAAAAAATATCAACGGGTTCTCAACTGTAAATTTTTCCGTTGAAATTGTCTTTGCTGGCCAAAGGGGGTTCCCTCAAGCAGCGCAACGTTAGAAATCAAGTATATATAGCCCGCCAGTTAGGAACGCATCTTTGTCCTTTCTAAGCTGTATGGTGGAAAAATGCGACAGCGCGTAGCCAAATTGACTGCAAAGCGAGTCTATATAATGTTTTGAATGCGCATAACGCCCCGATCGTTCAAGCTGAAACAACCCTTTTTCTAGATGCTCTGTTGAAAAAGCGAGCTTGCCCGGCCGTTTTTTGCCGGCATTTATCAGCTGGAAGGTTTCGCTTAAATCACCAAGATAAATGAACACATCGGCTGCCATGACACAGTCAAAATCCAAGCTGGTTTTTGCTAAATACGCGTTAATGTCGGAAACAATCAGCCTATCGTAGATGCATTTTCGTTCAGCTTGCTCAATCATCGATTTTGACAGGTCAACGCCTTCGATATAAGAGGCAAAGCGTTTGATTTCACCGCCTATCAACCCGGTTCCGCATCCCAAATCTAAAACCGACCCCAAATTTTTCTGAGCGGATAGGCGCAAAAGGGCATCAACAAGATGCTTAGGGGCTGTGTAATGCAAGTTATGGATTAAGTCCTGCTCGAAATGGGGTGCATATTCTTCAAACAAGCTTTCAACATAATCTTGGGGCGGGGTCTGCGTGGTTTGTCCCGTTAGGGCATTTAGAAGATGTTGCGCTCTATCATAGCTTGGATCAATTTTGATTAAATCTTGAAAGCAGGAAACGGCACCGGCAAAATCATCCATATCTTTGAGAACATTGCCCATATTATAGATAGCATCCGTGTAATCTGGTTGCAGCTTAACCGCCGCCTGAAAAGTTTTCAGCGCCGCGCTTAAATCCCCCTGATCTTGCAGGCATAGACCCAGATTATTATAGCCCTCATGAAGCATCGGGTTAACCTCAACAGCTTGTGAATAGCTGTTGATTGCCTGGTCAAGTTTCCCTTGGGTTTTGTAGATTACGCCAAGGTTAAAATGCGCTTCGCAAAGGCCCGCCTCGATTGCGAGGCTGGATTTAAAGCAACGTTTAGCATCTTCTAGATTGCCCTCGTCTTTGAACAGATTACCCATATTGTAAAACGCCTCTGCGAAATTTGGGTCTATTTCGATAGCTTTGCTGTAGCTGTGAAGGGCCGGTTCTATTTGGCCGGCGCTTTTCAGCGCAATTCCCAAGCTGTTATGAGCGTTGGAAAATTCCGGGTTGAGTAAAATAGCAAGCTGAAAGCTGTTAATTGCAAGGTTAGTTTTGTCTTGTTTTGATCTTGCGTGGCCTAAATTGTAATGGTTTTCCGCAGAATAAGGATCAATAAGCTTCATTCTTTCAAAGCTGGTTTCAGCCTGGGCAAAAGCGCCAAGGCCCATTGCGATAGCACCCATCAGGTTGTGAAGGATCGCTGCTTCTGGAAATTCGCGCAGAAGGCTTGCGCCAGCTTCAGATGCAGCGATCAAGGCTCCGTTATTGTAAAGCTTTGTTATGTGTTGAATTTGGTCTTCTGGAGGCTCTTGGAGAAAGGGGCCTTCAAAGGCGGGCTGGTTTTGAACGGATTTAAGGCCTTTGCGCGCAGCTGTGTTTTTGGGAAATCTGTTCAAAATATCTTGGTAAAGCCGCGCAGAGTAGGCAAACTCGCGTTGCTTTTCCTTTTTTGTAGCAAGTCGTAAAGCCTGTGCTAGGGGCATGATCTGTAAGATGATCATCGTAGGCGTCTTTCCAAAAGGCTGGTTCCATCTGCCTGCTGACATAGCCCGATAGGCTCATGAGACCCGCTTGGGTGAAGCTTAAGTGGAAGGTTTGTCATTTTACACGCAGGCGCCGCTCTTTGTTTAAATCAACCGCCCTGAAATCAGATGGTTCAGGCCGAAATACGCGCCGATGAATATAGAGGATAACGCCAGCGGTGCGTTTATCGACAGCAAGGCCATCGCAGAAATACCCTGTCCAACCGAGCATCCGATCGCCAATACCCCGCCAATACCCATCATTACAGCACCGGTGATTTGGCGCTGGAGCTCGCGCGGATCCTCACAGGCTTCTAATCGAAAATGCCCTTTCATCAAGCTGCCCGTCAATGCGCCAGCCCAGACCCCGCAGACCGATCCGATACCAAAATTTAAGGTCTGCCCGGACGAGGTCATGAAATATAAAATTGTCGAGCCCACGGGGGCGGTGAACCCATGCGAAACAGGGCGCAAACCTGAAAAGCCGACCTGCGCGATAAGATGCGTGCCAATCCACCCGCTTGCAACAGAAAGGCCGACAAAGGCGCCCCAGATGACATTGCCTTTCTCTTCCCAAAAGGCTCTGTTCCAAACCGAAAATCCGAAAACACCCGCGCCCAATAGCAGGCCAATATAGCTTGCAGGCACACCGGTTGAGCTTGAAAGAAGCGCTGAAAAGCTAGCGGTAGTAGGTTGCACGCTTAGCAGCTCGACCAGCCAGATCCGAAGAGGGGAAAGCGGCCCCCCTAGCGTTACATAAGCGCTTACCCCCATCACTAATACAATCACGAACGAGCGCAGATCTCCGCCCCCTAAGCGCGCCAAGGCTCCAAAGCCACAATTGCCAGAAAATGCCATGCCTAGCCCAAATAACAGCCCGCCGAAGACCGTAAGAAGCGGCGTGAAAGGCACCGTAAGCGGATAACTGTTAGAGGTAGAGATCAGGCCTTGTGCAAGCGCCAAATGCACCAGCAGCACCGCCATTCCAATCGCGGTTCCCCACATGCGAAGCCGATTATTGTTCTGACCATAAAGGGCATCTTCAATTGCGCCTAAGGTGCAAAACCGCCCGATCCGTGCGGCCAAGCCCAATAGAATACCGCCTGCGAAGCCAATCAAGGTTCCCATAAGTGCTTCAGGAATGCTGTACAGAACCATGCTAAACTTTCCTTGGCTGTTGGCTTTGATGCACGCTGAGCAGACTGTTTTATTGCGGCGCAGTCAAGTTTTGTTATTTGCAGAAAATATCATAGACAACGTCTAAAATCCGCGTTGCGCGCTTATCAGCCAGCCGGTAATAGATTACTTTGCCGTCGCGCCGCGGATGCACCAACCCTTCAAGCCGCAGACGCGAAAGCTGCTGTGAAACCGCCGCTTGGCGCGAGGCCAAAAGCGATTCAAGTTCGGTAACAGATTTTCCCCCGATGCCAGATGGCATAAAATCATCAATCGCCCCTCATGGCTGATCGCTTTCAAAAAATTTGAGGCGGTGAGCGCGTTGTCCATCATATCGTCAAGTTCGGTTTGCGATACGTTTTCAGAGATTATGGGGAGGGCCATCGAATTTCCTTAAAAAGCGATTTCATCTTCAACTGCGCTGATGCCGGCGGCGGCGCAATCTTCATCCAAGGTGCCACCTGGCGCCCCGGATACACCAATTCCCGCAACAAGGCTGCCATCCCCGTCTAACACGGGAAGCCCACCACCCACAGGCATGATTTTCTCCAATTGCCGCAGACCAGAAAGCTCTTCGCCGGCTTCGGTAAGGGCTGCTATGTCGGCCGTGTTGGTTCGGAATGTTACCGCGGTCCAAGCTTTGCGGGTTGCGGTCTCTAATACATGCAGCCCGGCGAAGCGGTCTCGTAAATAGACTTGTGGAATACCAAAGCGATCGGTCACGATCACACCAATTTGATAGCCGCCCGCACGACAAGACTCCATCGCAGCTTGCGCCATGCGCAGCGCAATTTCTGGTTTTAACGCCCTAAATTCGACGAATGCGCTGTCTTCGGCAGAGGCGAATCCCGCCCAGCACATACAAATAAACGCTAGTTTTTTCATGGGCGATTCTCCTTGAATGGGGTGTGGGCTGCCAGAACATCCTCTAATAAGGGCCAGAAGAAATCTTCGCCTGGATAGCCTTCTATACGTGCTAATTCTACATCGTTGTGGATTAGAATAAATGTTGGGGTAAACATTACGCCGCGGTTAAAACGGATCTCATTGGGCAGCGCATCGATATCCACCCGGCGCAACGGGGCGTATTGTCCGGCGCTGGTTTTGGGGTAAATCGCAGATATTTCTTGATCCCAGCGCTCGCACCAATAACAGCCTTTTTCTTCCACCATAAGCAATTCAGAGGCTGAAACCTGCATTGAAGTCAGCGCAATACTAACGCCAGCGATGAAAGTTTGAATGTTCATTTTTAACCATTGACGTTTCAATATCATATTTAATAATATGAATGTGTTTATTTGGCAAGGTGTGAGATATGTTCGACGTCTCTTTAATGGCAGTCTTCGGCGCGGGTTTGTTATCTTTTGCCTCTCCTTGCGTGTTGCCGATCGTTCCCTTTTATCTCAGTTACCTTGCGGGCGTTGGCTTGAATGAGCTCAAAGCTATGGATGCTTTAGACCGGTCTGTTCAGCGCCGTGCGATTATTTCTGCGCTGTTTTTTTCAGCTGGCATGATCACAATTTTTGTTGGAATGGGTGCGGCGGCCAGTGGCTTTGGCGGGTTGGTGCGAGAGTGGTTCGCCCAATTGCGATGGGTGGCCGCCCTCATCATTATTGTGATGGGGCTACATTTCTTAGGCGTTTTGAAAATAGGGATTTTGTACAAACAGTTTAAGATTGAAGCGGGGGATACGCAAAAAATCTCTTTTGCCATGGCGTTTGTTTTAGGGTTGGCCTTTGCCTTTGGTTGGACGCCCTGTGTGGGGCCCATTTTGGCTGCAATTTTATTTACGGCTGCGTCCAGCGATACGGTTGGAGCCGCTATGCAGTTGTTATTTGCCTATGGGTTGGGGATGACCAGCCCTTTTATTATAGCAAGTCTGTTTGTAGCGCCGTTCTTGCGCTGGGCTCAAAGCTTTCGGCGCCATTTGGGGCGGATTGAAAAGATAACCGGTGCCTTATTGGTCTTATTTGGTCTGCTGATTGCGTCTGATAGCGTGAGCGTGATCGCCAATTGGATGTTACAGGCTAAACCGGACCTATGGACCTTTGGATAGGAGATCGACATGAGACGTTTGATTGCAGTTTTACTTTTGGTCAGCTTTGGCAGCGTTGGGCAGGCGGGCCAAATTGGCGATGATGGCATGTATAAAGAATCTTGGATGCGCGATACGTTCAAAGATTTGCGTGAAGATTTGGCAGAGGCCAATGCTGAGGGGAAACGATTGGCTGTTATCTTCGAGCAGCGCGGCTGCATTTATTGCAAAAAAATGCATGAGGAAGTTTTTGTGCAGCCTCGCGTGTCTTCTTACATCGAGGAAAACTTTTTCGTCGTACAATTGAACCTACACGGTGATTTGGAAGTCACCGATTTTGATGGTGAAGTGCTCAGTGAAAAAGACATCGCGCGCAAATGGCGCATTTTATTCACCCCCTCATTTATGTTTTTACCCGAAGATATTGACGACCAACTCGATGCCGCGCAGGCGTCGGTCGCGGTGATGCCGGGAGCCTTCAGTGGTGGCATGACCTTTGATTTACTGACTTGGGTGAACACCAAGCTCTATGACACCGAGGAAGATGGCGATTTTCAGCGCTATCACGCAAAACAGTTTAAATTAAGGCGCGCGGCAAAAGATGCCAATTAAATTCAAGAATATGAATTTATGCTTGCGTAATTGCGCCGTGATGTCTAACGTGAGGCCATAATAATTAATAAAAAAGGGGGGAACATGGGACGTTTTTCGTTGACCTTGGTGTGCTTATTTGCTGGCTCCTCAGCATTCGCTGGGGATGTTATGCCAGCAAATGTTGTGTTTAATGATGGCGCAATCGGCGTAACTTTAACGGCGCAAGCCGGCGATCCAGCAGCGGGCCGCAAGGTTTTTATGAACCGCAAGCAGGGCAATTGTTTGGCCTGTCATGCCAATGAAGATATGAGCGATCAGTCGTTTCACGGAGAAGTAGGCCCGGCGCTTGATGGCGTGGCTGACCGGTGGGAAGCGGCGGAATTACGCGGTATCGTCGTGAATTCTAAGATGATGTTTGAGGGCACGATTATGCCCGCATTTTACAAAGATGGCGGATTTGAACGAAACTTGAAAAAGTTTCAAGGCAAATCGATTTTGAATGCCCAGCAAGTTGAAGATGTTGTGGCGTATCTTTTAACACTTAAAGAAGAATAGGAGGGCAGTATGGGACTGACGAGAAGAAATATGATGCTGGCAGGAACCTCTGCGTTCGCTGTGGCCACATTTTGCGGAATACCCGTTTTGGCCTCGGCTGTTGATGAGCATATTGCGGATTTCACTGGTGGTGCTGATGCGGTTGCCGGTGCGATCGAATTGGATGCACCTGAAATTGCAGAGAATGGAAATACGGTTCCGATCACGGTCTCAGCGCCTGGCGCCAGCAGCATCATGATTCTAGCCGCTGGAAATCCAGTGCCGGCCGTCGCGACGTTTAATTTTGGGCCGATGAGCGCAGCGCGCAGCGGCTCAACACGTATTCGCCTTGCCAAAACCCAGGATGTGATTGCGGTCGCAAAAATGGAAGATGGTTCATTTCAAACTACGCAAGCCACGGTCAAAGTGACCATTGGCGGTTGCGGCGGCTAAAGAGGAGAATAACAATGGCAAAAGGTGTAAAACCCCGCGTTAAAGTGCCCAAAACGGCCGCTGCAGGGGATATGATCACAATCAAAACTTTGATCAGCCATAAAATGGAATCTGGTGAGCGTAAAGATAAAGATGGCAATAAAATTCCACGCTCGATCATCAATAGGTTTACCTGTGAGTTTAATGGTCAAAGCGTCATTGACGTTACAATTGAACCAGCAATTTCAACAAATCCATACTTTAAATTTGATGCAGTCGTTCCTGAAACGGGTGAATTTAAATTCACTTGGTACGATGATGACGGCTCAGTTTATGAAACGGCAAAAAATATAGCGGTTGGGTAAGCGTCGCAGATAATAAAGGGAGGATAAAAATGACAGTGACAAAGCTTATAAGCGCGTCAGCTCTGGTCTTGATCGGGGGTCTTGCGCAAGCGGGTGAATCAGACACTCTCTCCGTTGAGGGGCAAGCCATGACAACGCGCGTGGCCGCGCAAGCGCATACGCCAAATTTGGATGAAGTGTTCTCTGGCTGGGTGTTTCGAACGGACGAAACGCAAGCCCTGCAGATGGATGATTTCGAAAATCCAGGGTTCGTTTTTGTAGATAAAGGCATCGACCTTTACGCAAAAGTAGATGGCTCTGAGGGTAAATCCTGCGCAAGCTGCCATGAAAATGTGGAAGACTTTGCAGGGCTGCGTGCCTCAATGCCGCGGGTTGTGGATGGCGATGTTGTCTCGATGGAGAATATGGTCAATGATTGCCGGACTGAGCGTATGGGGGCAGATGCCTGGAAATGGTCATCCGCCGACATGACCGCGATTACAGCTCTGATTGGCCTGCAATCGCGCGGTATGCCCGTTAATGTTAAGTTTGATGGGGATGCTGCGGCGCAGTGGCAAAAAGGCAAAGAGCTTTACTACACGCGCGTTGGGCAATTGGATATGTCCTGCTCAAATTGTCATGAAGACAATTATGGCAATATGATCCGCGCCGATCATCTGTCGCAAGGGCAGACGAATGGTTTTCCCACCTATCGTTTGAAAAATGCAAAGCTTAATTCTATTCATGGCCGCTTCAAAGGTTGCATGAAAAATATTCGCGCAACGCCCTATAAAGAAGGCGGCGAAGAGTTCCAAGCGTTGGAATTGTATCTCGCGTCGCGCGGGAACGGGTTAACTGTCGAAACACCATCAGTACGTAACTGATCCAAAGGCCCCGGGCGCTCAAACGCTCGGGGTTTTCTTCATCTAAATATATTCAATAAAATGCATGTGATAGGGGTTTATAATGATAGCAAGGCGAGATTTTCTGCAAATGGCTATGGCTACAACTGCGGTTTATGGGGCGTCTTCTTTTGGAGCATGGAGCCGTTTGTCCGCGCAGCAACAAATGACTCAAGATAAGCTATTGGAGTTTGATAGCTTTGGGAACGTCTCCCTTATCCATATCACGGATATTCATGCGCAATTAAAACCCATATATTTCAGAGAGCCGGATACCAATATTGGCGTCGGGTCGAATAAAGGGCGGGTTCCCCATATTACGGGCAGCGATTTTCGTAAATTATACGGTATCAAGGATGGCAGCGCCTCTGCCTATGCGCTTAGCTCGTCTGATTTTTCGGCGCTCGCGCAAACCTATGGTCGCGTGGGCGGGCTGGATCGGGTTGCCACAGTGATCAATGCAATCCGCAGCGAACGCCCGGAGGCGTTGTTGCTGGATGGCGGGGATACATGGCATGGCAGCTATTCCTGCTATCACACGCAAGGCCAAGATATGGTGAATGTGATGAATGCGCTCAAGCCGGATGCGATGACCTTTCATTGGGAATTTACGCTTGGCTCTGAGCGGGTAAATGAAATCGTTGAAAACCTCCCCTTTGCTGCTTTGGGGCAAAACATCTTCGATTCTGAATGGGATGAGCCCACGGATCTTTTTCCACCCTATAAATTTTTTGAGCGGGGCGGGGTAAAAATCGCGGTGATCGGGCAAGCGTTTCCCTATATGCCGATTGCCAATCCCGGCTGGATGTTCCCCGAATACTCATTCGGAATTCGCGATGAGCGGATGCAGGAGATGGTGGATGAGGTGCGCGCAAAAGGGGCCGAGCTGGTTGTCTGCCTCAGCCATAACGGTTTTGATGTTGATAAGAAAATGGCTGGCAAAGTGAAAGGGCTCGATGTGGTTTTATCTGGCCACACGCATGATGCTTTGCCGGAACCGGTTTTGGTGGGGGATACGATCATCGTGGCCTCTGGCTCAAACGGCAAATTTGTTTCGCGCGTGGATCTTGATATTCGCCAAGGGCGAATGATGGGCTTTCGCCATAAGCTGATCCCTATTTTTGCCGATGTGATTGCGCCCGACCCACAAATGACAAAGCTGATTGACGCGCAGCGCGCTCCGTTTATCGATCAATTGTCAGAAGTGATTGGGAAAACGGGCGAGGATCAAGTGCTGTATCGGCGCGGCAATTTTAACGGGACTTGGGATGATCTTATTTGCGATGCCCTGATTTCTGAGCGCGATGCCGATATTGCCTTATCACCGGGTGTACGTTGGGGGCCGTCGATCTTGCCGGATCAAGAGATCACCCGTGATGATTTATGGAACGTTACGTCAATGAGTTATCCCAATGCCTATCGCACCGAAATGAGCGGTGAGTTTTTGCATATCATTTTAGAAGATGTTGCGGATAACCTGTTCAACCCTGACCCTTATTACCAGCAGGGGGGGGATATGGTGCGCGTGGGCGGGCTTGGTTACAGAATTGATATTTCTAAGCCCCAGGGCAACCGGATAACCGAAATGACCTTGTTGAAAACGGGTGAGCCGATTGACCCTACGCGGAACTATCAAGTGGCAGGCTGGGCAAGCGTGAATGAAGGCACTGAAGGCCCGATGATTTGGGATGTGGTTGAGGCTCATATTCGAAAAATGGGGGTTGTCTCTGTGGCGCCCAACACAAGCGTCGACATTATTGGCCGGTAAAGAAAGGGCTGTGGCTACACGATGATAGACTATCAGGCTTATTTCCAATCCGAGTTGGGGCAGTTGCGCCAAGAGGGGAATTACAGGGTTTTTGTGGATTTAAAGCGCCAAAAAGGTGCTTTCCCAAAAGCCGATTGGCGCGATAAAGGCCAGGAAAAACCCGTTACCATCTGGTGTTCGAATGATTATTTGGGCATGGGCCAACATCCTGATGTTATCGCAGCGATGCATGCGGCATTAGAGGAAAGTGGCGCTGGCGCGGGCGGTACGCGCAATATATCTGGCTCTAGCCATGCGCATGTTGATCTCGAGCAAGAGCTTGCAGCGCTGCATGGGAAAGAGGCGGCCTTGCTCTTTAACAGTGGCTATATGTCAAATTGGGCGAGCCTGAGTACTTTGGCCAGCCGGTTGCCGGGCTGCGTGGTTTTGTCAGATGCGGCCAATCATGCCTCTATGATCGAAGGCATTCGCCATAGCCGGGCGGAAAAGCGCATTTGGAAGCATAATGATCTTGCCGATCTGGAAGCCCATCTTTGCGCATTGCCGCGTGAGCAACCCAAAATTATCGCATTTGAAAGCGTTTACTCGATGGATGGCGATATAGCCCCGATCAAGGAAATTTGTGATTTGGCAGATCATTATGGCGCGATGACGTATCTAGATGAGGTGCATGCGGTGGGGCTTTATGGGGCGCATGGGGCGGGGATCGCAGAACGCGACGGCGTGATGGATCGGATCACTTTGATTGAAGGCACGTTGGCAAAAGCTTTCGGTGTGGTGGGTGGCTATATCACGGGCTCGCGTGCGCTTTGCGATTTCATTCGTTCATTCGCAAGCGGATATATATTTACCACGGCGCTGCCGCCCGCGATTGCTGCCGGCGCTTTGGCGTCGGTGCGGCATTTGAAGCACAGCATCCAAGAGCGCGCCGAGCAGAAACGAAAAGTGAAAGAAATACGCGGCCGTCTTGATCAACTTGCGATTCCGCATTTGGCCAATGACAGCCATATTATTCCGGTGATGGTTGGGGATCCCATCAAATGTAAGTTCATTTCAGATTTGCTGCTAAATGAATATGGAATTTATATTCAACCGATCAATTACCCAACCGTGCCCAAGGGTGGTGAGCGCTTGCGGATTACGCCCTCACCTGTGCATAGCGACCAAGACCTTGAGCATCTTATTTCTGCGCTCAGCGCCTTGTGGTCGCAATGCCAATTGGCCCGCTGCCCAAAAGCCGCTGAATAGGGTTTGGCGCTGTTTGACCCGATAGGTTAGGCTGTTATCTTAAGCGATAGCGGGCAGCCCCGGTGTTCTTTCCAACAACTTTGCAGTTACGCGCGCACCAAAGATCATTGCTGCAAGCGCAAGCAAGGCTGCAATGGATAAGTTAGAAGCCCCCGACAAGCCAGCTCCGACGCTGCACCCGCCGGCAAGCACGCCACCAAACCCCATCAAAACCGACCCTAAAAGATACCGAGGCATGTCGCTTGTTTTGTCAAACCCGCGTAATTTAATTTGCCCCGTCACCCCTGCTGCAAAGAAGCTACCCAATAAAACCCCCGCGACCATGCCCGGTCCGAACCCTGCTGTGATTGCGCTGGATGCAATCGTCCAAAAAAGCAGCTCTGACCATGGTAACGTAAAAGCAAAAGATTGCGCCGGAAGCGGATCAAATGGATCATTCAAAAGTACCGAAGTGCCCGCCCACCCGATCGGCACCAACAGCCCTAATCCAATCGCGGCAACGAAGACAGATTTGGATGGAAAATTTGAGATCAGCCAGAACGTAGCCGCGCCACACAGCATTAAAGCCCAGAAAATTGGCCCGCCGGGTAGATCCCCCAGCGAGGTGACCGATAGATCAATCTGTATTGCGCCAATCAATACCCGCAGTGGGGCAAGAACACCCTTCAATGTAGCATGCGCCGTAATAGCAAAAATAAGGAGAACGAAGAGGCTGCGTAAATTGCCGGTGCCCAGCAGGATGGTCGCACGCGACACGCATCCACGGGTCAAAACCATGCCGATCCCAAACAGTCCCCCGCCCAGGAAGAGCGCTAAAATAGGCAGGTTAGGGGCAAATAAACGATGCTCTGACAGCTCAATAAACCCGGCATATTCCAAGGCTAAATTGCCCAAAACCGCGGCTATAAACGCGGTTGCCCAAACTGACTTAGCAGCCATGCCCTGCGCGCTCTCCCCCGTCACCGCCTGACGTAAGCAAAACCGAGTTAACAATGCCAAAGCACCAAATAAAACGCCCAATACACCTCCAAATAGCAGGTATACGGCCTGAGCTTCAAACGGAATATCGTACAGGTCAAATAACATAATCGATCTCAAAAATAGCGTTAGCCCTGCTATAAAGTTCTTTTAAATAGAAAATCAAACGAGCTTTTTGAAAAAATATTTTAAAAAATTAATATATTTCAAAATTATATTCTGAAATGTAAAAATCATTTTGGATTTTTCCAGCCTCTAAGCGAAATGCTGGATTATACGTCTTTTATTCAAATTCCATTTGCTCATACACAAATCCGGCGTTGCGCCGGGCCAGTTCTTCGAATGTATCAAGATGCGCATAGGGGCTTTGGTCAATATAATACGCTTGCTCTAACTCGCCGCCCTCCTCGATCAGATCACCGATTTTACGTCGTAAAAATGCCAGATAATCACGCGTGTATCGCCGGACTTGGGGCATCACGGTTGGGTGCCCATGGCCGGGAATGATATGCGTTGCGCCCAAAGGTTCAAATGCGGTATCCCAAGTTTCGATCCAATCGGCCGCGTTTGTATGGGGAAAAATCGGCAACATGCGTTCGTGAAAGGCCATATCGCCTGCAATCACCAGATTTTGCTTGGGTAACCATACTACGATATCCCCCGGACTATGCGCCGGGCCCAAATATAAGACTTCAATCTCAAACGCACCCAGCGTGAGCGTGTAGGTATCGCTAAAGGTTTGGGTGGGCCTTTGCAGCCGCGTGCCTTCGGCGTTTTCGCGATTATATCCGCGCATGGTTTCCAAAATTGAAAAGCCAAGATCGGCAAATTCGGCATCTGCATCCTCATGCGCCAAAACCTTAATACCTTGATCGACCCAATAGGAATTCCCCAACATCGCATGGCCTTGGCCGTTTTCATTTATAACCAAAATCACCGGTTGGCGGGTGCGCTGTTTGATTTCCTCATGCAGCGCCTGCGCCAAAAGATAAGAGGCTCCGGCATTGATGACCACCACGCCGTCGCCCGTAATGATAAAAGACAGGTTATTGTTATGGCCGGAATTTTCATATGTGGGCGGAGCGGTTGCCCCGATGGCAGAAAACACCTGTGGAAAAAACTCAATTGGTTTTTGGTATAAAGGCGATTGCGGATATTGATCTGCAATATCTTCACTGGCTGTTCCAAGCGTGGCGCTGAGACAGCTTATAAAAACCCCCAATGCATAGATGGGTAACTTTAAATACTGAGCGTTTCTGAGCATTCTGTTTTCTTTTCGGTGTTCCGTTCAGCCGGTATTTTTTGACCGGTATGGGGTGACTCAATTTGATGGCGCCAAACGGTTTTAACGTTTGTCTGGTTTTGGGCGGTGGTCGGTACTGACCCTATAATTCCATCTCGTTTTTATAGCATGACAACTGGCAAGCAACAATAAATTCAAACATTTGAATTTATTGTTGCGTTTTGAACAAGCTTCCGTCAAGATCTGAGGAAATTGGTTCAAAATACAAGCGTTCGGCGCCGAATCGCGTGTATATTTGACAGGTTAAGATGATGTGGAGGTGCCTATTTTGAAGTTTACACCCAACCCCCAATCCCGGCGGGCATTTTTGCGTGGAAGCGCCGCAACAATGGCCGGCATCGTAACGGCCCAAGCGGCCAGCGGAACCCAGGCTGATCCTCTTATCACCGAGGTTCAAGACTGGGCATCAGTCACCGGTGATGGGGTGGATGCCACGCCCTATGGGCTGCCGATTAAATTTGAAAGCGATGTGGTGCGGCGCAGCGTGCCTTGGCTGACCGCAAGTCCGATTTCTTCGATAAATTTCACGCCGATTCATGCCCTTGATGGCACGATTACGCCCCAGGGCTGCGCTTTTGAGCGCCATCATTCCGGCGCCATAGAGCTCAGCAAAAGTGATTACCGTTTGATGGTAAACGGCTTGGTCGATCAGCCTTTGGTGTTTTCTTATGCCGATCTGGAACGCTTGCCGCGCGAAAACCATGTGTATTTTTGCGAATGTGCGGCCAATACTGGAATGGAATGGGCGGGCGCGCAATTAAACGGTGTTCAGTTCACTCACGGTATGATCCATAATATGGAATATACCGGCGTGTCTTTGCGCAGCGTGTTACAAGAAGCCGGATTAGCCGCGGCGGGCGATCTGCAAGACAAATGGGTGTATGTTGAAGGCGCTGATGCCTCTTCCAACGGCCGCTCGATTCCTATGGAAAAAGCGCTTGATGATGTGCTGGTGGCGTTTAAGGCCAATGGTGAAGCTCTGCGCAAAGAGCATGGCTATCCTATACGCTTGGTGGTTCCCGGATGGGAAGGCAATATGTGGGTGAAATGGTTGCGCCGCATCGAGGTGATGGATGGGCCCGTGGAAAGCCGTGAAGAAACTTCGAAATATACCGATGTTTTAGAAGATGGCACGGCGCGAAAATGGACCTGGGTTATGGATGCAAAATCGGTGATTACTTCCCCCAGCCCGCAAGCGCCAATACAGCATGGTCCAGGAGCTTTGGTAATCACAGGTTTGGCCTGGTCAGGTCACGGGTCCATCAAAAGAGTTGATATTTCTAAAGATGGCGGGCGCAACTGGGAAACAGCGCGACTGTCCAATCGCGAAAGCAACAAAGCGTTAGCGCGGTTTTACCTTGAGATGGATTGGCAAGGTGAAGAAATGTTGCTGCAGGCCCGCGCAATGGATGAAACGGGCTATGTGCAACCCAGCAAACAACAGTTGCGCGAATTGCGCGGTGAAAATTCCGTGTACCATAATAATTGCATTCAAACCTGGCATGTCAAACCAACCGGAGAGGTCGAAAATGTTGAAGTGTCTTAAACTTTTTTGGGCCGCAGCTGTTCTTGTTCTTCCCGTAACTGTTTTTGCTGGCGACAAGCTGGGCTTGGGGCGCGCAGCGCTGCCAGAAGAGATCGCGGCTTGGGATGTTGATATTCGCCCCAATGGCGCGGGGCTTCCCGCCGGCAGCGGGGATGCGCTTTATGGCGAGGAGGTATTTGCCGATAAATGCGCTTCGTGTCATGGCGATTTTGCGGAGGGCGTGGATAATTGGCCGGTTTTGGCAGGTGGATTTGGAACGCTTGGCGATAAAGATCCGGTGAAAACGGTTGGATCTTATTGGCCTTATCTGTCAACCGTTTGGGATTATGTAAACCGTTCAATGCCGTTTGGCGAAGCGCAAAGCCTGTCAGCAGATGAGGTTTATGCGATTGTTGCCTATATGCTTTACTCCAATGATTTGGTGGATGAAGATTTTGTATTGAGCGATACTAATTTTGCCGAGTTTGAAATGCATAATGCGCGTGGATTTGTGGTTGATGATCGCCCTGAAACGGAATACGCGCTGTGGCGATCCGAGCCCTGTATGCAAAATTGTAAAGACAGGGTTGAGATTACGATGCGGGCATCGATTCTTGATGTAACGCCGGATGAAACCGCAGCAGAAAGCACTGAAAAGTCCGAGGCCGCTGAAGTGGCAGCTGCCGCACCAGCAGCAGAAAAGGAAGCCGTTGTTTCGCCGGCTGTGGTGGATGAAGCCGCCGCTTCGCCAGAGCTGGTTGCCGCGGGTAAGAAAGTCTTTCGTAAATGCAAAGCCTGCCATCAAGTTGGACCCAAAGCAAAAAGCCGCTCAGGCCCGCATTTGAATAATATTCTGGGCCGCGGAATTGGTACAATTGACGGGTTTCGATATTCCAAGGCATTTAAAAAAGCCGCAGAAGCCGGTCAGGTTTGGGACATGGCGCAATTGGTAAGCTTTTTGGCCAACCCGAAAAAATCAATAAAGGGCACTAAAATGTCATTTTCTGGCCTTAAAAAGGAAAAGGATATTGATGCGATCATTGCCTATTTGAACGCCGAGGGAGCATAGCTGTGCAGCAAATTTTGGGGGTGGTTTTTAGCATTTCTCTAGGCATCTTTGGCACGTCCCTAGCTTTTGCCAACGGCGATCTTGCGCAAGGCGCTGCGCTGTTTAAAAAGAAATGCGCCTCCTGTCATGCATTATCAGAGGAGGCACGCGCGCTTTCTGGCCCGCATTTGGCTGCAATTGTGGATGCAAGGGCGGGGCAGGTAGAGGGGTTTAAATATTCAAAAGCTCTGCAACAGGCGGCAACGGCCGGTTTAATCTGGTCGCCGGCGCAGCTGGATCAGTTTCTGACGCATCCAAAAGCCTTTTTGAAACACACAAAGATGAATTTCATTGGCTTGAAAGTTGCCGCCGATCGCCAGAATTTGATCGCCTTCCTTGCGCAAACAGATAAGGCCGGGACCAACGGATTGGCAAAAGCGAGTTTTGATGTTCCTGAAGAATTATTAGCGCTTGAGGGCGATTTGGAGTATGGTGAATATCTTTCTAGCGAATGCATGACCTGCCACCAAAGGTCAGGGCAGGACATGACCATTCCAACCATAATGAACAAGCCCGCTCATGAGCTTGTGACGGCCCTTTTTGCGTATCGCGAAGGGTATCGTGAGAACCAGGCCATGCAATTGATCGCAAAACGGCTCACAGATGAAGAGATCGCGGCATTGGCGCATTACTTCGAGACTTTAAAGAACTGAAAACTATAAACCAAAGGGAGAATAAAATGTCATTAACCAGAAGAGGTTTCATTGGTAATTCAGCGGCGGCAGCTGCCCTTCTTTCTGCACCCAGTTTGCACGCGGGCAGCCATGCAAAGCCACGTGTGGTCGTGGTGGGCGGCGGAGCTGGGGGAGCCACCGCAGCGCGTTATATTGCAAAAGATAGCAAAGGTGCAGTTGATGTGACCTTGGTTGAGCCAACTCGCACCTATTACACCTGCTTTTTCTCGAACCTTTATTTAGGCGGGGTAAAGGAGTTTGACGATATCGGCCATACATATGGTAAGCTTGCTGCCAGTGGCATCAACGTCGTGCATGATTGGGCCATTGGCGTTGATCGTGATAAAAAAATGGTAAGCTTGGCGGGGGGATCCGCGCTGCCCTATGACAAACTTATCTTGTCGCCGGGAATCGATTTTGTAGAGGGCGCGGTTGAGGGCTGGGATCTATCTTCGCAGAACGCGATGCCGCATGCATATAAGGCCGGATCCCAAAGCGAGCTTCTAAAGGCGCAAATTATGGCGATGCCGCAGGGCGGCACCTATGCGATGGTGGCCCCTCCCAACCCCTATAGATGCCCCCCTGGACCCTATGAGCGAGTCTCTATGGTGGCACATTATCTTTCACAGCATAACCCCACAGCAAAGATTATCGTTGCAGATCCAAAGCCGAAATTTTCAAAAATGGCGTTATTTCAAGAAGGTTGGAATGCGCATTATGCCGGAATGATTGATTGGATCGGATCTGAATTTGGGGGCGAAAATGTTGCGGTGGATCCAAGTGCTATGACGATATCGATTGATGGTGAAAGCATCAATGTGGATGCCTGCAATGTTATTCCAGCGATGAAAGCTGGCCGGATTGCTGCCTTGGCCGGCGTTACGGATGGCAATTGGGCGCCGGTAAACGCAGCTGATATGTCAACCAAAGCTGATGCGGATGTGTATGTTTTGGGGGATGCATCCCAACAAGGAGATATGCCCAAATCCGGTTTCTCGGCCAATAGCCAAGCGAAAGTCTGCGCCAATGCGGTGCGCGGCGCGTTGACCGGCTCAAAAATATTCCCGGCGAAATTTGCCAATACCTGCTGGTCTCTGATCAATGCAGATGATGGGGTGAAGGTGGGAGCGACCTATAAGGCGACGGATGAAAAAATCGCAAAAGTGGATGGCTTTATCTCAAAAACGGGCGAAACGGCGGACATTCGCAAGCAAACCTATCTGGAATCCGAAGATTGGTATACGGGGATCACATCCGATATGTTTGGCTGAACCTCCCAGCATCAAAAACCACTTTTTTGATGTTTACAGCCGTGTTTTGCGCAGGAGTTTCCTGCGCAAAACAGATGTTTTCCTTAGCACTTATCTGTTTTCACAGCCCCTACAGGATCCGTTTAGGCCTTGATAAACCAAAAGGCGCCCCAACCTGTGTTCTGTAAAAATATACGTGCGTGATATCCGCTTAGACCGGACGCGACGATTGAATCCGCGTGCTAATTGGCACAGAGCTTTGCTTAGAAAAGTTTTCGTATAGCCGCGTTTTATCGTTATTGCAGAGTGGTGCGAGGTTTACGATTGCTGATTTTATCTTGCTTATAAGCTTTTCCAATCATTAAAAAACGTTGAAACCAGTCAAAGCCCTAATGGGAATATGGGTTGCATAAAGGCGTGCTGATGTCTGTTTCGTTACTGGCTGGTTGGCGTTTCTGCCTCGCGCAACAGCCAAGCAAAAAACATCGTCGCCAATACGGCTGCGATCAGTTGGGCTGCAATGAAAGCTGGTATGTCAGAGGGTGTAATTCCGGCAAAACTATCCGAAAATCCTCTTGCTATGGTCACCGCAGGGTTTGCAAAGGATGTCGAGGAGGTAAACCAATAGGCTGCGGTGATATAAAGCCCGACCGACATGGCAAGTGCAGCGGGGCGGAGCGTTACGCAAATGAGGATTGTGCCAATCAAGCCGAAGGTGGCAATGAATTCACCGATCCATTGGCCAAGCCCGCTGCGCATGGTTGTAGAGGGGTCAATCAAGGGATGATCAAACATCATATGCGCGGCAAAAACACCCAAAATTCCGCCAAAGATCTGGGCGCATATGTAAAACAATGCCTCTTGCCTTTTCATCTCACCGCGCAACCAAAAGCAAAGCGTAACCGCAGGGTTGAATTGGGCCCCTGAAATAGGCCCAAAAACAGTGATCAAAACCACGAGGATCGCCCCTGTGGGAATGGTGTTTCCCAGTAAGGCCAGCGCTAAGTTTCCATCTGCCAGACGCTCTGCCATAATGCCCGAGCCGATGACAGTTGCCAGAAGTGAAAATGTGCCCAACGCCTCTGCCGCAAGCCGTCTTGATGGTGTCATCATTATCTCCTGTTAACGTTGGGGCTCTGCTGGGCAGATAAAGAGTGTTTGAAATTACTTTTCTGAGTAGGCTTAGGTTTGGCCCGCCATTTTAGAATGTAATGAAATAAACCATTAAGAAAAAGCTAGATTTTGATTTTATTATTCTTAGGGCCGGATCTGTAGGCTGCGTTCTTGCCAATGAATTGAGCGCTGATTCCACCTGTCTGGTTTTGTTGTTTGAGGCCGGCCTGCTTGATAAGAAACTTTTCATTCATATGCCCGCAGGCGTTTATCGCGTGTTGCGAGAGCGCTGGCTGAATTGGAATTGACTTAGCGCAAATAAAATACCCTTGCATGAGCGCTCTATATACACGCCGCGTGGGCGCGTTGTCGGCGGTTCGTCTTCTATAAATTCGGTGGGCAATATGCGGGGGTATCGTTTTGACTATGATGGATGGGCGAAAGATTTTGACCTTCCTGAGCGGCGGTTCGATAAATGTTTGTCTTATTTTATTCAGGGAGAAAATTATAAATCAGCGCGCAATCCATGGCGTCGCAATGCAGGTAGGCTTACTTTAAAACACGCCTGTTCTTCTGCTCCTTTGTTTGATGTATTTTTAGAGGCCGGAAGGCAATCAGGGCAGTAACGCGCTGGGTTTTAAACGGCTTAATGCATCCGCTTTGGCGCGACCATATTACGCCCATGTAGCGGCCAGAACCTCTGGGTTTAAGGGCGGCTCACCCTCGGGTAAAGAACGGCAATTCTTAGGCATAGGCGTCTAGGCTAGATTTGGATTTTTCTAAGGCTGGTTGCTGCGCTGTCGTATTTTTGGAACCAGACCGCGCGGCTTTAAGGCGCGTTTTGTTTGATTTTTTATATAGGGTTTTGTCATTTGCTTCCTTTATCATGCGCGACGCAGAGCGTGGATAGGCGATGTAAAGGCTTACCAATGTAGAATGAACTTGCTCTAGGGTTTAGCATTGATTTTAACAAAGGGTTTTATCTGGATGCCCGAACGGTTTTTGCAAGCTGTAAAATCTAACAGATCAAGTTAAAGCGGTGTCTCTGGAGGGCAGAGCGTTTCCAAACATCGGCGAAATTCAGGATCAAGAGGCAGTGGAGCGCCGTTTTCAGACTCAACTTGTACCTGCGCAAAAAAACCTTCTGCAAAGGCGGTTTGCCGCTGATTCCGAAACAAACCAACCTCATAACGCCACGAAGAGGTGCCGATATGACCCACACGAATGCCCGCATGGATAAGATCGGGAAATCCAGCCTCATCGTGATAGATGCACCCGCTTTCCACGACCAAGAAGCGCGTTTTTGTCCCTGACATATCAAACACCGCTTGCTCAAGTTGCCAATGTGTTACGGCCGTGTCGATTAAGGAATAATGGATCACATTATTCATATGGCCATATTGATCATTATCCATCCAGCGCGTGGGAAGTTGGTAAAAAGCTAGATAGGCGCTTCGAGCTGCAGGGGGTGTACGCGGCATTTTTATCTCGTCGGTTGTGCTGACTAAGGCGCAGTCTGGCGCAGATTGAGCCAGAAGAAAAGGGCAGCAAACGCGGCGTTAACTTTGCAATATTGACCTTATCGCGCGAAGCGCATTACTCTGCTCGAGTCAAAAAGCTTGAAGAGATTTCTATGCAGATAAACAACAAGACAATCGCTGTGGTGACAGGGGGCGCGTCTGGCCTGGGCGCGGCGTCGGCGCGGGCTTTGGCGAAGGCCGGTGCGCAGGTTACAATTTTTGACATGGATGCGGCGCAGGGCGAGGCCGCCGCCGCAGAGGTTTCTGGCCAGTTCCAGCGGGTGGATGTATCCGATGCGGCGCAGGTGGCAGGGGCTATGACCGCGCTGGAGGCGCGCGCGGGCGGCTTGCATATTCTGGTAAATTGCGCTGGAATTGGCCCCGCGGCGAAAACTGTTTCGCGCGGCGTGGCGCATGATCCAGCGCTGTTTGCAAAGGTGATTGGGGTAAATTTGACCGGCTCGTTCAATTGCGCATCGCAGGCCGCTGCTCTGATGGCAAAAACGGCGCCTGTCACTGCTGATGGAGGTCGCGGCGTTATCATCAACACCGCTTCGGTGGCCGCGTATGACGGACAAATCGGGCAAGTTGCCTATGCGGCGTCTAAAGGCGGTATTGTGGGGATGACCTTGCCCATGGCCCGGGACCTTGCGGCCAGCGGAATCCGCGTTTGCACCATTGCGCCAGGCCTCTTTCTGACCCCTTTGTTACAGGGCTTACCAGAAGAGGTTCAACAGTCTTTAGGTCAACAAGTGCCGTTTCCCTCGCGTTTGGGCGCACCGGAAGAATATGCCAGCCTTGTCGGCCACATTGTTGAGAATGACATGTTGAATGGTGAGGTGATCCGCCTTGATGGCGCAATCAGAATGGCGCCTCGCTAAACCGTCTAGCGGTTTCTAATCACTTGAAACACCGCCGAGGCCGCCCATCCTGCGAAAATTGCAATCGCCAAGGACATCAGCCCGTATAGCAGGGGTTGCTCGCGCGACAGCGAGAATAAAAACCGTTCTAAACCTACTTTGCGCACGTCAATCGTGGTGGATAATTGATCGACAACAGCGCCATCGCGCGTGATAAAAATGCGCGTGCTATAATCGCCCTCGGTGAGGTTGGCGGGCATATTGATTGAGGTCCGAAACAAGGTTTGTTGATCTATTGACACAGAGCCTTCCTGCAATGTGTACAGGCCGTTGGCCTCTCGAATACGGATCACGGCATCTGTAAAGCTTTGTGCATCCAGAATATTCATTGGTGCGCCTACGGAGCGGATGGCGCGGTTGATGGACACTTTATGCCGCAGGTCCTCTGTCTCGGTTAAAATATCGCCCAAAGGAGCGCTTGTCGCGATTGCATAAAAGCTGGGCGCCGCATCCACTTGCACTGTATCGGTATTGACCCAAATCCCAAAACGCTTGGCTTTGCGCCGCACATCCAAAGGTTCGCTGGGTCCCGAGACGGTCACGATCACGTCAATGGGGGTTTCAGGGATTGGCGCATCGCGCTGAATTGCGCCAAAAACCAAAATATTTGAGCCATCGAACGTGGCCGTGATGGCCACCTCATCTTGGCTCATACCCAAAACAACCTTCTCTGCTAGTACAAAGGGGCTGGTTAGAAGCATGATCAGGGCGGAACAAACGAACAGGCGCATCAGTGACCCCCTGCCGATCCAATGGAATACAGCTCACTGGGCTGAATCAGCAGATCTAAGGCCAGCTTGCCGCAGACCATGAGCACCATAATGGCCAATAAAATGCGCAACTGCTCGGCTTTCAAGCGGGTACCGATTTGCGTGCCAATCTGAGCGCCAATCACGCCGCCAACCAAAAGCAAAACGGCCAGTGCGACATCGACGGTATAGTTTGTGGTTGCGTGTAACAAGGTGGTGAAAGCGGTGACAAAAATGATTTGATAGAGCGAGGTCCCGACCACCACTTTTGTGGGCATTCCCAAAATGTAAATCATCGCAGGCACCATGATAAACCCACCACCAACGCCCATTATTGCGGCCAGTATGCCGACAAACACACCCACGATCAGGGGTGGGATAATCGAAATATAAAGGCCAGATGTGCGAAAACGCATCTTGAGTGGCAGTTTTTGTACCCAGCCGCGCTGGCGTGATTTTTTAGGGGGTGCCGCATTGCGCGAAGTTCTGCGGATTGCGCGCAGACTTTCGAAAAACATCAGCCCGCCAATAATGCCAAGAAACACGACGTAGCAAAGCTTTACCAATAAATCCACTTGGCCAAGGCTTTTCAAATGGTTAAACAACACAACCCCGATTGCGGCTCCTAAAAGCCCACCCAGCATCAAGACCGTACCCATTTTAAAATCGACAGTTTTACGCCTTAAATGCGCCAAAACACCAGAAAATGATGACGCCACAATTTGGTTGGCTTCCGTCGCCACGGCAACCGCCGGCGGGATACCAATAAAAAACAGCAGAGGCGTCATCAAAAAGCCCCCCCCGACGCCAAACATGCCAGACAGCACGCCCACCAGCCCCCCGAGCCCGAGCAGCAAAAAGGCGTTTACAGAAACTTCAGCGATAGGAAGGTAAATCAACATGTGCCCTCCTAAACCACTCTCTGC
The DNA here is from genome assembly GCA_001642945.1 of Rhodobacteraceae bacterium SB2. Taxonomy (GTDB): domain Bacteria; phylum Pseudomonadota; class Alphaproteobacteria; order Rhodobacterales; family Rhodobacteraceae; genus Thalassovivens; species Thalassovivens spotae. The sequence goes on from LGRT01000011.1 coordinate 46,887, forward strand.
TGCAATTGCAACATTCGTTGCGACTTTAGCAGCCTAGGTCTTAAGAAAAGCTCAAAACTGGATCTATCTTTCCTTTACATAAGGCTCGCCGCCTGCGCGCGGTGGAATTGCTTTGCCAACAAACCCGGCCAGAATGATCACTGTAAGAATATAGGGAAGCGCATCGAGCAACTGAATTTGCACCTTGAAGAACAGATATTTCTCGATCAGGTCGGGACGTAAGGCGAGGGCCTGTAAAAACCCGAAGAGCAGGCAAGATATAAGCGCATACCATGGCCGCCATTTGGCAAAAATCAATGCGGCCAAAGCAATATAGCCGCGCCCTGCGGTCATATCTTTTACGAAACCCGCTTGCAGTCCGGTGGACAGATACGCCCCCGCAATGCCGCATAGAACACCGCAAATTGCAACCGCCGTAAAGCGCAGGCGAATGACCGAAACGCCCGCCGTGTCAACGGCTTCGGGCGCCTCTCCAACGGCGCGCAAGCGTAACCCAAATCGGGTGCGGTATAAAAGCCACCAGGTCAGGGGCACCATGGCCAAAGCTGCATAGACCAAAATTGTGTGGCCAGAAAAAAGCTCGGCATAGATAGGTCCGAGCAACGGCACCGTTTCTATTTGCTCGGCAAAGGGCAGATCCACCGGGTTAAACCGCGCCTGACCAGAAAGCGAAGGTGTCCGCCCGCCTTGCTGAAACAAGCTTTGCGCGATCAGCACGGTCATCCCAGCGGCGAGAAAATTAATCGCCACCCCCGAGATGAGCTGATTGCCCCGAAACGTAATCGAGGCTAGACCATGAACTGCGGATAACGCTAATGAGGCCGCAATGCCGCTGGCCAAGCCGATCCAAACCGAGCCGGTTAAAGCCGCAGCCGCGGCCGAGAAAAACGCAGCTGCGAGCATTTTACCTTCTAATCCGATGTCAAAAATGCCGGCGCGCTCTGAAAATAACCCCGCCAAACAGGCCAAAAGCAATGGGGTTGCTAGCCGCAAGGTGGAGTCCAGCACCGTTAATAGATCATTTAAGACATCAACCATCCCGGTCTCCTGACCCGCGCAAGGCGATAAACAGCCGTTCAATCGGCATCCGTACCATGTTATCCAGCGCGCCAGTGAATAAGATAACCAAGGCTTGGATCACCACGATTAACTCGCGTGGGATCGATGTCCAAAGCGCCAATTCGGCGCCGCCTTGATATAAGAATCCAAATAAGATTGAGGCGAGCACCACGCCAAAAGGATGGCTGCGCCCCATCAAAGCGACGGCGATGCCGATAAAGCCCGCGCCCTCGGTGGCGTTTAAAACTAATCTCTCGGCTTCACCTAATGTGGTGTTTACCGCCATCATACCGGCCAACCCCCCTGAGATAAGCATCGCCAGAATGGTAATTTTAACTGGGTTGATGCCCGCATATTGCGCGGCCGTATCCGAATGACCGAACGCTCTGAGCGCGTAGCCCAACCGAGTGCGCCAAATCAGCACCCAAACAAAAACCGCCGCGGCAAGGGCCAGCAGCAAGCTGACATTGGCTGGCGCTGATTTAGAAAATTCTATGCCCAGCGGCATCAGTATATCGTGCAAGGTTGGCAAATGCGTGGGCTCTGGAAACGAGGCTGTTGCCGGATCCATCGACTTAACAGGGCGCAAAATGCTGACCAGAAGATAGTTGAGTAGAGCCGCTGCCATGAAATTAAACATGATCGTCGTGATTACTATATGACTGCCGCGTTTGGCTTGCAAAATTGCGGGTATAAAGGCCCATAACGCGCCAAACACAGCCCCACCTATGCTGCAGAATATCAGCGCCAATGACCAATGTTGCCAGGGAATAAATAAAGCCATCAATGCCACACCCAAGCCGCCGATCATAGCTTGGCCTTCGCCTCCAATATTAAACATTTTGGCGTGAAACGCCACGGAGACAGCTAGGCCGGTAAACATGAAATTTGTGGCGTAATATAACGTGTAGCCCCAGCCATAGGTTGAGCCAAGCGCGCCCGACACCATCATTTTTACAGCGGCCATCGGGTCTTCTCCAATCCCCATGATCACCAAGGCAGAAATCGCCGCTGCCAACAGCAACGAAATCAACGGCACCAACACCACATCGGCCCAAGCTGGCATTTTTTCCATCATGCCACCTCTTCTGTTATGCCGGCCATCAAAAGCCCCAATTCTTTTTCATTGGTCTCGTTTGGAAGACGCTCGCCCATAATCTGCCCATCAAACATCACCGCAATCCGATCTGACAATGACATGATCTCTTCCAGCTCGACGGAAACCAGTAAAATCGCTTTGCCGCGCTCGCGCAGCGTCATGATTTGTTGGTGAATGAACTCGATCGCGCCGATATCCACACCCCGTGTGGGCTGACCAACCAATAAAATATCTGGGTCCCGCTCAATTTCGCGCGCCAAAACCAATTTTTGCTGATTGCCGCCGCTGAAACTTTTTGCCGTTAAATTGTGATTTGGCGGCCGTACGTCAAAGCGCTGCATCTTTTCGCTGGCATCTTGTTTGATCGCCGCATTGTTCATAAAAATACCTGATTGGTATTTTTCGTCGGAATGATAGCCGAAGGCAATATTTTCCCAAGCGGCGAAATCCATAATCAACCCTTCGCGCTGCCGATCTTCTGGCACATGGGCAATGCCATGTTTGCGACGGCTTTGACCATCAGCATTCTGCCCAGTGATATCAATGGGCGCGCCATTGACTAATATCTGCCCTTGCGCAGTGCGATAGCCGCCCAAAACCTCTAAAAGCTCTGATTGGCCGTTGCCCGCCACCCCGGCAATGCCAAGAATTTCTCCGGCTCTGATATTAAAGCTGACGCCTTTCAGGCGCAGCACACCGGCCTCGTCTGTGACCTGCAGGTTTTTCACATGCAACAGCTCTTTGCCGGGCTGCGCTGCGGATTTATCAATACGAAGCAAAACCTTGCGCCCGACCATTAGCTCGGCCAGTTGCTCGGGATTGGTATCGGCTGTTTTAACCGTTGCGGTCATTTCGCCGCGGCGCATCACCGAAACCGTATCTGTAATATCCATAATCTCGCGCAATTTATGGGTGATCAGGATGATCGTTTTGCCTTCGTCGCGCAGGCGTTTTAAAATGCGGAAAAGCTGATCGGCTTCCGACGGGGTTAACACGCCGGTCGGCTCGTCCAAGATCAAAATATTGGCCTGACGGTAGAGGGCTTTCAGGATTTCAACGCGCTGTTGATGCCCTACTGAAAGCTCTTCTACGATGGCATCCGGATCAACGTTCATCTCGTAATCGCGCGCCAAAGAGAGCAGGCTTTCGCGGGCTTTGGCCAGCGAGGGGCGCAACATTGCGCCATCTTCCGCGCCAAGTATAATATTTTCCAAAACCGAAAAATTTGGCACCAGTTTGAAGTGCTGAAACACCATTCCGATACCCGCGGCTATTGCGGCTTGGCTGTCGGGGATTTGCGTCTGGTTTCCAGCGATGAACACCTCGCCTTTATCAGCCTTATAAAATCCATAAAGAATTGACATAAGCGTGGATTTTCCCGCGCCATTTTCACCAATAATCCCATGGATCGTTCCGGGCATCACCCGGATTGAAATATCTTTATTTGCTTGAACCGGCCCGAATGATTTGGAAATTCCGGCCAGCTCAATAGCTGGGGCGGCAGAAACCTGCCGCCCCGTTATGCCATTTTTGGTCATTTTAGAAGTTTAAAACCGGGCATGAGTTATCAGACATGTAATCATGCACGGCCAGATCGCCTGAGATAATGCTGGCTTTGGCGGCTTCAACCGCTGCAACCATATCCGCGCTTACCAGATCGGCGTTATGCTCATCCATTGCATAGCCGACGCCTTCATTGGCCAAGTTCAGTCCGATCGCGCCGCTTTGCATATCAGCGCCGTCTGTAAATGCATTATAAACGGCCACGTCAACGCGCTTCATCATCGAGGTGAGCACTTTGCCCGGATGCAGATAGTTTTGGTTACTATCAACACCGATGGATAAAATGCCTTCATCGGCGGCGGTTTGCAGAACCCCAACACCGGTTCCGCCTGCCGCGGCGTAAACAATATCTGCGCCCTGCGAGATTTGCGCTTTGGTCAGCTCAGAGCCCTTGACCGGATCGTTCCACGCGGATGGGGTTGTTCCAGTCATATTGGCAACCACCTTTGCATTGGCATTTGCATGCGCCACACCTTGCGCATATCCACAGCCAAAGCGGCGGATCAAAGGAATATCCATTCCGCCAATAAATCCAACTACGCCTGAGCCGGATTTCATGCCGGCGATCATACCAACAAGGAATGAGCCTTCATGTTCGGAAAAGCCGATGTTTAAAACATTATCCGCGGGAGCCCAGCCATCAATGATACCGAATTTTGTATCTGGATAATCGGGGGCGACTTCGGAAAGCACCGATGAAAAGGCAAACCCTGTAACAACGATTGGGTTGGCGCCAGATTCGGCAAAGCGGCGTAGCGCTTGCTCGCGCTGGGCTTCTGATTGCAATTCGATATCAAGGTAATTGCCGCCGGTTTCGGCTTTCCATTTTTCAGCGCCATTATGCGCAGCTTCATTGAAAGACTTGTCGAATTTACCGCCCAAATCATAAATCAGCGCAGGATCCGCCATTGCTGCGCCAGCTGTTAATGCAAGCGCGGCGGTCGCGCCTAAAAATCTTTGTATAATCGTCATGGATGTCTCCCCATCTTGTGTTTGTGTCCAAAGGAAAAGCAGAACGCGTTGCCTTACTCTAAGATCATCCATCATTAAGGACGAAACTCTTTGCTAGGGTCAACCGATTTTTCTGCAAACCAATATAAAACCAATGATAAAATGTGCTAAGCCAAAGTTTTCGCTAGAACCAAAGCATCTTCGCGGGTTTCATTCATTTTGCGGTAATAGGCTTTGCGCAAGCCTTGCTCTGCGTAACCGCATTGTTGATATAGTGCGCGCGCGGCGGTATTTTCGGCGCCAACTTCCAAAAAACAGTTTTTGGCACCGCGCTGGCGTGCAGCTTCTTCAAAAAGCTGCAAATAGGTTTTCCCCAATCCTTGCTTTCGCTGCGCCTGTGATACGATGAGCAGCAGCAATTCGGCCTCGGTATGTATGACCCTTCCCAGCGCGAAGCCATAGTCTTGCTTGATCAGCAGAGAATTTTCTGCGGCGCATAGCTGGGCGAATTCCTGCGCTGTCCAATGGCGTTGTTCAAGCCCTGATTGCGCGTGAAGTTTGGCCATATCTGACGGCTGCAAGATGGTATTCTGTTGCATTTAGCCCGTCAAACTCAGGACGCGTTCGGCTGCAGGATCTTCGGTCCGGGATTGCGGCTTGGCGCGGCATCTGCAGGTTTTACGTATAAAGGGGCAGGGGGCGTTACGGTTTTCACATCCCTTTGGGCGGCAATGCGCGCTATGTTTGCGACCAGTAGATCTGGCTTTGGCCGATAGAGCACTGGGATCGGGCTAGTGGCCAGGGTCGGCGCATCACTCATTTGAGGGACAGCCTGCAAATTTGCGCTGCTGAGCGTGTAAAACTGGTCTCGGATGGCTTGTATTGCGATTAGGGTTTCTTTGGCTTTATCCTCTATGCTGGCCTCAAAGCTGTTGACGCCGATCACAGGGCAACCCAAAGACACGCCCAGCCCTCGGGCCAAGCTGATGGAAATACGGATGCCGGTAAAGTTACCAGGCCCAAGGCCGACGCCAATACGGCCAATTTTGTGTAAGCTAGTTTGCGTTTCGGCCAATAGGGTTTGTATAAGTGGAACCAAGGCTTCGGCTTGACCTTTTTGCATTGCTTCAAATCTGGTGCCGAGGATCACGCCATTGCAAAGCAAAGCGGCCGCGCAATGCGCGGCCGATGTATCAAAAGCGAGAACCGTTTGATCAACCACCGACAGGGCGCACTTCAGTGACCTCGGGAATATAATGGCGGAGCAGATTTTCGATTCCCATTTTCAACGTCATGGTTGACGATGGGCAGCCCGCGCAAGCACCTTGCATTTGCAAATACACAATCCCACGTTCAAATCCGTAAAATGTGATGTCACCGCCATCTTGCGCCACAGCAGGGCGAACGCGACTGTCCAGCAGTTCTTTGATCTGCCCCACAATAACTTCATCTTCTCCGCTATGTTCAGCATGGCCCGAGCCTAGCCCCTCATCCGTCATCACAGCATCACCCGACTGAAAATGCTCCATGATTGCGCCCAGCAAAGCCGGCTTTACGTGGTCCCAATTGACCGCATCCTCTTTGGTGATGGTGATGAAATCGCGCCCCAGAAAAACGCCTGTTACGCCGTCAACCGCAAAAATACGTTGCACTAAAGGCGATTTTTCGGCGCCCTCATTGCTGGGAAAATCAGCCGTCCCCGCTTCTAAGACGGTTTGCCCCGGCAAGAATTTTAATGTTGCGGGATTGGGGGTGGATTCGGTTTGGATAAACATTTTGAGCGCCTCTCTTCTGCCTCTTTATATGGAGAGCCGCGGCGTTTTGTCAATGTTTAGAATCGTTCTAATTTAATTCCATTCCGGCTCTATAAATTTCCAAAGAATGCCAAATATTTTTAAACTTCACAACTTTTTCGTAAGCGTTGGAGCTAAGCCGTTTTTATAAATCAACCGTGTCGTTGCGCATGAGGGACTAAGGCCGTGCAAAATTATTTGCTTGTACGACAAACATCACGCGCTTGCCGCCTCGCCGGCCGATTTGTTCTTTTTGCTGCGCGAAGAGGCTGCCGCAAACAGCAGATTGCAACCACAAGCGCGGGGCGGCTTAAGCAACGTGCACTCCTTAGAGGGGCTACACGCACGTCTTGCATCAGCTTAAATAGCAGGTTTTTTGCAAAATAAACGATGTCTGAATGACAACCAGGACTCAATATTCCAATGAGCGCGATGGTGAGGCGCGTTCTGGCTTTAGGTAATTGCTTCGAGTCGCTCTTTGGATAAATCCCCCGGAACAATGGTCATTGGGATGGGCAAAGAGCCTGCGTTTTTGGTCAGCTGCGTTACAAGCGGGCCGGGGCCTTTTTTATCCGTGCCTGCGCCCAGAACCAACACGCCGATTTCAGGATCATCCTTAACTTGCGCCAAAATCTCTTGAATCGGTTCACCTTCACGGATCACCAATTCAGGATCTATGCCCTGCCGATCGCGCATCCATTTGGCGAAGACTTCAAAATGCACTTCAATGCGTTCACGCGCTTCGCTGCGCATGATATCGCTGACGCCGATCCAATGGTTGAATTCTTCAGGTGGGATCACGGCCAGCACTTCAACGCCGCCACCGGTTCGCGCAGCGCGCATGGCCGCGAAACGCATTGCGTTCAGACATTCCTGACTGTCGTCGAGTATTAGCAAAAACTTACGCATCTATGTGACCTCCTAAGCTGCATATGATGCGCGAAGGCGCCATCCAACGCAAGGTTGATTTCAGCAGCCTGCGCATTGTTGCGCAAAGGCGCTTAGGCCGAGGTTGATGAGGCCCAGTCCCAATAAGCCTCTTTAAGCTGCCCGGCAATCGGGCCGATTTGAAAATGCGTTTCTTCAATCGCGGTGACGGGTGTGATTTTTTGCATATTTCCGGTCATAAAAACTTCATCTGCGGCGTAAAAATCATCAAAACTCAAAACGGTTTCATGAATAGGAATGCCCATATCTTTTAAATGCGTGATATGACGCGCGCGCGTGATACCGGCTAAGAACGTGCCATTTGGCGCCGGAGTAAACACCTCGCCATCGCGCGCCATGAAAATATTTGCCGTGGCAGTTTCTGCCACATTGCCCATAGCATCTGCAACCAACGCATTGCTGAACCCGTTGCGGCGTGCTTCTACCAGCATGCGCGCATTATTGGGATAGAGACAGCCAGCTTTTGCATTTACCACGGCGCTTTCTAAAATAGGCCTGCGAAATTGCGTGCGCCCCAAGGTTGCGCTGGTTTTGGGGGCTGCAAAGGGGATTTCTTCAAGCGAAATGGCAAAGCCTGTGGTGTCAGCGCTTGGAACGATGGCCGTCAGATCCCCATCTATCCCCCAATACATGGGGCGAATATAAACCGCGGCGGATGTCGCGTAGCTCGCAAGCCCTTCCCAGATCAGGGCTTTCATCTCAGAAACACTATATGTTGGTGTGAGCATTAGGGCCTTTGCTGACGCGTTTACCCGCGCACAATGCGCCTCCAAATCGGGGACAACCCCGTTAAAATAGCGTGCCCCATCGAAGACGCCTGAGCCCAACCAAGCCCCATGGTCGGCAGCTTTCATCACAGCAATATCGCCATCATGCCATTGGCCGTTGAAAAAGGTTTTTATGTTGCTGCCCGTTGCCATTGACCCCTCCTTTTGGATACCCCAGCTCACGACGAGGCATTCTTTATGGCACCCTGACAAAAGACGGGTTCGCATGCAAGAGCCTGCCGAACCCTATTCGCGCGGCGTTAGTAAGACTGGGAAGTTTATGGGATTGCTTGCTTTGTGAGCGCAGGCAGCAGGGCTTAACTGCGCAGCAACCCCATAATATCATAAGTTTGGTTCAATATGGGCTGAGCAATTTTTCGAGCCCGCTCGGCCCCATTGGCCAATACACGGTCGATCTCGTCCGGGTCCTGCATCAACCCGTTCATTTCAGCCGAAATTGGTGAAAGCGTGGCGACCGCGCGGTCAATCAGCATTGGTTTGAACTCGGAAAATTGTCTGCCGCCAATGTCATTTAGAACCGCGTCAACGGATTGATCTTCCAAAGCGGCATAGATCGCCACCAAATTGCGCGCTTCGGGGCGATTTTCCAATCCGGCTTCTTCGGAAGGTAGGGCATCGGGGTCGGTTTTGGCTTTGCGGAATTTCTGGGCAATGCTGTCTGCATCATCGCTCATATTTATGCGGCTCAGGTCAGAAGGGTCTGATTTTGACATTTTTTTTGATCCGTCGCGTAAGCTCATCACGCGGGCCGCAGGCCCCCCGATCACCGGCTCGGTAATTGGAAAAAAATCCACCCCGAAATCATGGTTGAACTTGGTTGCAATATCTCTTGTTAATTCAAGATGTTGCTTTTGATCATCGCCCACGGGCACATGGGTTGCGTGATAGAGTAAAATATCTGCGGCCATCAATGCGGGATATCCAAATAAGCCAAGCGATGCATTTTCTGCATTTTTTCCAGCTTTGTCTTTGAATTGGGTCATCCGCTTCATCCACCCCATGCGGGCGATACAATTGAAAATCCACCCCAATTGAGCATGTTCGGGAACTGCGGATTGATTGAATAAAATTGACTGCTCCGGTTTTAATCCGGCAGCAATAAAAAACGCCGCCAATTCACGGGTGTTTTTGCGCAAGTTGGCCGGATCTTGCCAGACGGTCACCGCGTGTAGATCCACCATGCAATATAAGGATTCATGGTTAGGGCTTTGCATATGCACAAACCGCTTTACGGCGCCCAAATAATTGCCAAGCGTTAACCCGCCCGATGGCTGAACACCTGAAAAAACGCGCTTTTCAAATGGGCTTGGGGATGGTGTTTGAGCGGCATCCGACATAAGTGTTCTCCAAAGGGCAATCTACTGCGTGTCGATTAACTGCAGCTTCAAGGCCCGTCAAGCAAAGGGAGTGCGATGTCTTTCAATCCGGAAACACCCAAAGCTGCGGCGTTGAACCCGATGCCGCCCGTCGTCATGGCGCTTTTTTTGATGATTGCGGGGGTAGAGGCCCTATTTGCCTTGGCATCGATTGGGGTTTTGGGTGAAGGGTTTGACGCCTCTTGGCGGTTTTTTGCGATTGAGCGCTATGGAATGAACACAAATCTTGTGTCATGGATGCGCGAAACTCAGGATTACGGCGCGGAACATTTGGTGCGCTTTGTTACGTTTTCCTTCTTGCATGCGTCTTTTATGCAGGCAGCGATCGCTTGTGCGCTGTTTTTGGCGATGGGCAAAATGGTTGGCAGCGTGTTTTCCGCCCCTGCCGTATTAATGTTCTTTTTTGTGTCAGCGGCGCTGGGCGCGTTGGTTTACTGCCTGATTGCGCCAGAGGCAGGCTGGTTATTTGGGGCTTTTCCAGGGATTTATGGGTTAATCGGGGCCTATACTTTTCTGCTTTGGGTGTCATTAAAGGCGCAGCAGGCGCCGGCAGGCAAAGCGTTTAACATGATTGCGATGCTGATCGGGATCCAGCTTGTCTTTGGAATATTCTTGAGCGGCAGATTATTGTGGATCGCCGATTTGGCCGGATTTTTAGGCGGCTTCACCCTATCTGTTTTATTGCTTCCGGGTGGGCTTGCGCGTCTAACGCAAGCGCTGCGCCGTGATTAAGGCTTTTTAAAACTGGCCTTTATCTCTTGCAGCGAGAAGGCCTTTAATCTTTCACCCAGCCAAAGATATAATCCCGCGCCCGCGATTACCAAGAAGAGCGCATAGAAAATTCGCCCAGAAACGCTGGTGACAGCGGGGCTGATAAAAAATTGTATGCCGTAAAGAGCAGCCCCTAAGAAAAGGCTGGCAATGCACATGCGCAGCAAGCGGTTTTTCAAACCGGCCTCCGGTTTTAAAATATTGTCAAAGCCGCGCGCGCCCCAAAACAGCAGCCCGACCATTGCCCAAGCCGAAAGACTGGTGGCAATGGCCGCGGCCACCCAGCCAATAAATGGCATAAGACCGATGGCTAAGGCGGCATTGATCGCCATGCCTACAAGCGCAAATCGAAAAGGCCTGCGCGTATCTTCGCGCGCAAAATACAATGGTTGCAGGAGCTTTTGCAGCACAAAAGCGGGCAAGCCCAATCCGTAGATAGCGGTCGCAAGTGCCATCGCTTGCGCGTCAAGGCGGGAGGTTGCGCCATGTTCAAAAAGCGCAGAGACGAAAGGATAGGGCACCACGCAGAGCGCCATTGCGGCCGGTAAACTCAGCGCTAATGTGATTTCGGTTGCGCTTGAAAAGGCTTGTTTTGCCCCTGCTTGATCATTTGCCTGCAAGCGTCGTGACAATTCGGGTAAGAGCACAATGCCCACAGCAATTCCAACCACGCCCAGGGGCAACTGATACAGGCGATCAGCCCCATAAAGCCAACTGACGGCGCCGGGATGTTGACTGGCGACCAATTGTCCGACCAATAAATTGATTTGCAGCACGCCATTGGCCAAGGCTGCGGGTACCGCAATCCGCACCAGCTGTCGCATTTCGGGGCTAAAGCTGGGCCGTCCCAACCGAATCGGAAGCCCGGCGGCCTGCGCCACCCGCCATAGCGCGGTCAATTGCACAATCCCCGCAATTGGAACCGCCCAAATCAGATAATAGATGACCGCATGGTTCATCACCCATCCCAGACAAAGCGCGCAAATAATGATGATATTTAAGAAGACAGGCGCGGCGGCGGCCATAGCGAAGCGCCCTTGGGCATTCAGCGCACCAGACAGCAGAGCGCTGAGCGAGATAAGAAAGATATAAGGAAACATCACGCGGCCATATTCAACTGCCATATCAAAGCGGGCATCGCCCACGAACCCCTGCGCGGTAAGCCAGACAAGCGCTGGCATGAACACCAGCGCCAGCGCTGTCAAAAGCGCCAGCGCAAAGGCAAGCCCGCCCATCGCCTGGCTGGCAAATCCGATCGGGTTGTCTTGGGCCTCAAGGCGCTTTGAAAACAGAGGCACAAAAGCGGCGTTAAAAGCGCCTTCTGCAAAGAACCGCCGAAACATATTGGGCAAACGAAATGCAACCACAAACGCGTCTAACACCGGCCCTGCGCCAATCAACATATAGAGCAAGACCTCGCGGGCCATGCCCAGCACGCGGCTGAGCAAAGTCCAAAAGCCGACTGTCATAATGCCTTTGAGCAGTCGCGGCCCACTCATGTTGAAGCGCGCTCAACGCCCAGCTCGATTGCTTCGCGTAGCTTGCGTTCCAGCATTTTTTGCTTGGATTGGTTGTAAAATTTCAGACCAAACATGTCTTTTACATAAAAACTATCAACAACTTGTTCGCCATAAGTGGCGATGACTGCTGATGCGATATAGACGTTGGTATTGGCCAAAGTGCGTGTCAGATCAAACAACAGGCCCGGACGATCCCGCGTGTCGACTTCGATGATCGTGTAAATTTCGGAGCCGTCATTATCAAAGCTGATGGAGGTCGGAACTTTAAAGGCTTTTTCGCGTTTTTTGAATTTGTCTTTATCCTGAATCGCAACTCGCGCCACCACTTTGCCCATCAATGTCTTATTGATCATTTGTTTCAAACGGTTGAACTTTTCGGGCTCATAAGGGTTTCCCGCCGCGTCTTGAATCCAAAACGCTGCCGTCGCAAACCCATCTTTGGTGGTATAGCTGCGCGCATCAACGACATTGGCCCCCACCAGTGCCAGAGCGCCCGCCAAGCTGGAAAAAATGCCGGGATGGTCGACGCAGGCAAAACACACGCGGGTTGCTGCGCGGTCTCCATCTGCATAGAAGTCGATGGCAATTTCATCCTCTTTTAAATCGCGGAGCAAACCGGCAAACACCACATGCGCGGTGACATGTAATCCCTGCCAATAGGGAGGATAATGGCGCGCAACTTCGGTTTTAAGGTCTTTGGCATCCCAATCTTTTAAATGCAGACGTAGGTTTTTCTTACCCTCGCTGCCACGCGATTCGCGGTTCAAAGCGTCTTGGCCATTCTCTAACGCGCGGCGGGTCTGCCGATAGAGTGCCCGGATCAAAACCGCTTTCCAATTGTTCCAAGTGTTGGGACCAACAGCGCGAATATCGCAGACGGTCAACACGGTTAGCAGATCCAAGCGCTTTAGGGTTTGCACGGCTTTGACAAAGTCGCGCACCGTTCGAGGATCAGCAATATCGCGTTTTTGCGCCAAATCAGACATCAATAAATGGTATCTCACAAGCCATTCTACGGTTTCCACATCGGCTTTGTTCAAGCCAAGCCGCGGAGCCACTTTGCGCGCAATTTGCGCTCCAATCACCGAATGATCTTCATTGCGGCCTTTGCCGATATCATGCAGCAGAAGGGCAACGTAAATCACCTTCCGGTTCAGACCCTCTTTCAAAATAGAACTGGCAATGGGCAATTCTTCGATCAATTCGCCGCGCTCGATCTGGGCAAGGTTCCGGATACATTGGATCGTATGCTCATCCACCGTGTAGCTGTGGTACATATTGAATTGCATCATCGCGACGATGGGCTCAAATTCGGGGATGAAGGCTGACAAGGCCCCCAATTCATTCATCCGTCTCAGGGCACGTTCTGGATTGCCATGTTTTAAGAGCAGATCCAGAAAAATCCGTTGTGCTTCGGGGGTTTGACGCAGGGTTTCGTCAAATAAATGCAGATTGGCTGAGATTAACCGCATCGCATCTGGATGTATCAGCAGGCCAGTCCGCAGCGCTTCTTCGAATAACCGCAACAGATTAAGCGGATCGCTCAGAAAATTTTCAGGCGCGGAGATACTCAGCCTGTTATGCAGCACCATATAATCGGATTTCACAGTGGGGCGTTTGCGAAAAATCCGTTCTAAAAGTGGCTCGCTTTTGACATGGCTTGCCTCGAGCGCCGTTAAGAAAATACGCGTTAAATCCCCAACGCTGGTTGCTTGACGGAAATAATCTTGCATGAAAATTTCAACTGCTGGCCGGCCCGCGCGGTCATGATAACCCATGCGATCAGCCAGTTCGATTTGCATATCGAAGGATAAAGTTTCAACCGCGCGCCCGCTTATAAGATGCAAATGGCTGCGCACTGCCCATAAAAAAGCCTCTGCCTTGACGAAAATTTGATGTTCTTCCGGCGTGATAACGTTTAACGAGACCAGATCGGCCGTTGAGGCGGATCGATATACATATTTGGTAATCCAAAACAGCGATTGCAGGTCGCGCAGGCCGCCTTTTCCCTCTTTGACATTCGGCTCGACCATATAGCGCTGGCCGCCTTGCTTTTCATGCCGGGCTTCGCGTTCTTGCAATTTCGCCTCAATGAACTCTTTTTCGCTGCCCGAGAATAAATCACTCCAAAGCTTGGCGGATAGTGCGTCGGCAAGGCTTTGATCACCGCAGAGGTTGCGCTGTTCCAGCATGGCGGTGCGAATCGTATAATCATTCGCGCCCAAGCGCAGACAATCTTTTACAGTGCGTGATGAATGCCCCACTTTCAGCTTAAGATCCCAAAGGATATAGAGCATCGTTTCAATCAGACTTTCGGCCCAAGGCGTGATTTTATACGGGGTTAAAAAAAGCAAATCAACATCGGAAAACGGAGCCATTTCGCCGCGGCCATACCCCCCGACCGCAACAACAGAAAGCCGCTCGCTTTCGGTGGGATTGGCGAGGGGATGCAGGAAGGTTGAGGCGACAAACCAGGTTGTTTTAACAATACAATCGGTCAGGTAAGTGTAAGATCTGGTCACCTCATGCGCGCTGAACGGGCTTTTAGAAAAAGCATGGGCAATATGTTCCATACCCGCAATTTGACGCGCTTTCAGCTCTGTCGCCAAGCCCGCCCTTATGTCTTTACTGTCTGACAACGTGACTAGCTTGGCTTTGATAAAGGCAACCATAGTTTCAGAGTCGAAAATCATTTCAGCTGGCGAAATCATTGGTAGATCGGGCCTGTCGAAGTGAAGCATCGACAGATTAGAAGCTGAAGAACTCGAATGCTGCGGGCGCTGGGTCAAGAATTACCACCTGTTTGTCTTGGATCGTTGCGATAGCCAGACCACGCTCGTTGGTGCCGTCTTTCCTAAGTCTGAAAATACCATCGACGCCTTCAAAGCCGGCTGTTTGGGTTAAGGCTGCTGCGCCTAACGCGTTGTTGGTGCCACGGGCGACCAATGCGCCAATTGCGGCGACGCCATCATATGCCAGGCCCGCAAGCTGGTGTGGTTTACTGGAAAATGTCGCTTCATAGCGCGTTGAAAAACTTTGAGCGCGCGCGTAATCGGGCAAAGCGAACAGCCCCCCCTGCACGCCTGAGAGCGCCAGAGTTTGCGCCGGCACATCCCAGCGTGCAAGGCCTGCATATTGCACTTTAGCGGGATCAATCCCAGCTTCGGGCAGCAATTGCACCAACAGCCCCAAAGCGCCGGCCGTGGTTGAGGTTAATAAAATAGTATCGGCCTCTTCAATCTCGACAGCGGCGCGAATGAGCGGAATCGCGGCAACAACCCCCTCTTGCGAGAACTCAAACGCCTGACTATGCGCGATTTTTAAGCTGGAATATTGGGCGGCCTTTTCCAAAGCGCTGCGCCCTGCTTCCCCTTCCAGATTATCCGGGTAAACAATCACAGCGCGTTGTTTTCCTGATCGTGCAAGATAACCGACCACCCTTTCAGCCGTATTGTCAAAGGTCTTTCCAAGCACGAAGACGTTGCCACCGGCGATGGCGCTGCTGTTTGAAAAGCTTAAAACATTCACACCTTCATCCGCGACAGCCAGGCCCGCGGCGTTTGCGGCTTCAGCAAAAAGCGGCCCAATGATAATTTTTGCACCCTGATCAACCGCGGTTTGGGCCTGTTGCGCGGCGATACCACTGCGCCCTGCAGTGTCATAAACGCGCAGGTCAATTTTGACCGGTTCCAAA
The DNA here is from genome assembly GCA_001642945.1 of Rhodobacteraceae bacterium SB2. GTDB lineage: Bacteria > Pseudomonadota > Alphaproteobacteria > Rhodobacterales > Rhodobacteraceae > Thalassovivens > Thalassovivens spotae. The sequence goes on from LGRT01000011.1 coordinate 62,449, forward strand.
TCAGAAACCGCCATTCGCGCGGCTTGCTCTAAACTTCCGGCGATCTCGGCGGCGTTTTGCGAAGATGTCGGAACCAACAATGCGATTGGAATGGGCTCTTGGGGAGCCAGCCTGGGAGCGGTGCCAATCGTTGATGTGTCAGGCGCGCAGGCGCTTATAAAAGCTGCCAGCAAGATCCCGGCCAGCGCGCGTAGACCTTTATGACGAAATGAAATAGATACTCTCATACATATGCTCCTTTAACAGGGGTTTAGCACAGCTCTTTCGCCGGTGCGACAAGAAAGCTAAGAATGATAAGGGCAAAGCCGTGAGTAAGCGCAACATCCATTTGGCACCAGGGCTTTATTTTGTGGCCACCCCGATCGGGACCGCGCGCGACATCACTTTGCGTGCGCTCGATATTCTAACAAATGTTGATATTTTAGCGGCTGAAGATACCCGAAGCCTGCGAAAATTAATGGATATTCACGGCGTGGCTTTGAATGAGCGCCCGCTATTGGCCTATCATGATCACAATGGCGCGCGCATGCGGCCTAAATTAATGCAATATTTACAAGAAGGCCGGTCTGTTGCCTATGCGTCGGAGGCGGGAACGCCGCTTATTGCTGATCCGGGCTTTGACCTAAGTAAAACGGCCGCTGAGGCTGGTGTTTTGGTCACCACAGCGCCCGGGCCATCCGCGGTGATAACCGCGCTGACGCTGGCCGGTTTGCCCACCGATCGCTTTTTGTTTGAAGGCTTTGTTCCCAACGCAAGATCTGCGCGGCTTGCGGCTTTGAGGAATTTGTTAAACGTGCCAGCAACTTTGGTGTTTTACGAATCTCCTAAACGTCTTGTGCCATTTTTGCAGGATGCCTGCGCGGTTTATGGCGAAAATAGGCAGGCTGCGTATTGCCGCGAATTAACCAAAAAGTTTGAAGATATCCAACGCGGAACATTGGCAGAGTTGTTGGCCAAGGCGCAAACTGGGCCTGTCAAAGGCGAGATTGTCGTGATCATTGACCGGGCGCAGTCATCTCCTGTTAATGAAAGTGATATAGAAGCGCAGTTGAAAATAGCATTGCAATCAATGTCGGTGCGAGACGCGGCTGAGTTTGTGGCACAGGCGCATGGCGTGGCGAAACGCAAAATTTATCAGATGGCTTTGGACATTGAGCAGAAACCTTAAAGGAAACAAGGCTTATTATTCAGGCTTAGCCGCTGAAAACAAAATAGCAAAAGCATATAGAGCTGGCGGATATCACTTGGAGGCGCAGCGGTGGAGATCTTTGGCCGGCGAAATAGATCTGATTTTCAAAACCTCGGTCTGTTGGGTTTTTGTTGAGGTCAAGAAATCGCAAAATCATGAAAGAGCTGCGCAGCTGTTACCAGCGTTTCAAAGACGCCGCATTATTGCTGCTGCGCAGGTGTTTATGGGGCAGGTGCGATCTGCGCCCTGCATGGCGATGCGCTTTGATCTGGCTTTGATCGATCGTTTCGGCGCCATTTTAATTGTAGAAAACGTATTTTTTTCAGAGGATTTTCAAGAACCATCAGAGATGGGTTTTATTTAGCTGGCTCAAGTTGTAATCAAAGCTGAAAACATATCGCAGGAGCGCGCCGTGAAAATCGCATTTCAGATGGATCCTATTGAGGCGGTTAATATTGAAGCAGACAGCACGTTTCGTCTGGCCGAAGAGGCTCAAGCACGAGGGCATAGCTTATTTTATTACCCGCCTGACACGCTGGCCTATCAAAACGGGAAAATAACTGCGCGCGGATATCCCATGACGGTACAGCGGGTTGCGGGTGGGCATGTGGATTTTGGGCCAGAAGAGGAGGTCGAGCTGGCCAAATTTGATGTGGTTTGGCTGCGCCAGGATCCGCCATTTGATATGCATTATATTACGACAACGCATTTATTGGATCGGTTAAAAGATCAAACGCTGGTTGTGAATGATCCGTTTTGGGTGCGCAATTATCCCGAAAAACTGTTGGTGCTTGATTTTCCGGATTTAACGCCGCCAACAGCGATTGCCCGCGATTTGAAAATCTTGAAAGCGTTTCGCCAAGCCCATGGCGATGTTATTTTAAAGCCGCTTTACGGCAATGGCGGCGCAGGCGTTTTTTTGCTCAAAGAAGATGATCGCAATATGACATCTTTGCATGAATTGTTCAGCGGCTTCTCGCGCGAACCGCTGATCGTGCAGAAGTTTCTGCCAGATGTGAGTAAAGGGGATAAACGGGTGATTTTGGTGGATGGAGAGCCAGTGGGCGCGATTAACAGGGTGCCTGCTAAGGGCGAAACGCGTTCTAATATGCATGTAGGCGGGCGGCCTGAGAAGATTAAGCTTACGCCGCGCGATTTAGAAATCTGCGCGCGTATTGGTCCGCTTTTGCGCGAAAAAGGCCAGGTCTTTGTGGGCATCGATGTGATCGGGCAGTATTTAACCGAAATTAATGTGACGTCACCTACAGGGATTCAAGAGCTTGAGCGCTTTGATGGCGTTAATATTGCCGCAAATATTTGGCAGGCGATTGAACAAAAACTAGTGTGACGCCCTAGCCGAGTTGCCAAAGAAGAGCGTGTTTGAAGTGGCTTATGAGGTGCCGTTTGGGGGTTTTGGGCGACGCAGTTGATGAGCTCCTAGCCGCCAAGCTGGGTCAGCCTGCTTGCTTGGCCGTCTCTCCAGAGGCTGGGAAGGGGCGAAAACTCAGCGCTTCGCTCAGATGTGGTTTTTCGATTGTGTCGCTGCCCTCTAGGTCGGCGATGGTGCGCGCAACCCGCAGCATACGATGATAGCCGCGCGGCGAAAGTTGAAAATGATCCAAGGCTTTGTGCAGCCAGCTGATTGTTTCAGATGCAAGAGCGCATGTTTGGGTGAGCAGTTTGCCATGTGCATCTGCGTTGCTGTGGATCCCGTCATGGGCGGAAAACCGAAGGCTCTGGCAGCGCCGTGCGGCCCGTACGCGCGCCGCAATATCACCGGTCGTTTCACCAAGCTCATGATTTTGCAAAGAGGTGAAAGAGGTGGCTTCTACATGTACGCAAAGATCGAAGCGATCCAAAAGCGGCCCGGATAAGCGTTGAAAATAATGTGCGCCGCAATGGGGGGCCTTGTTACAGGCACGCTCTGCTTGATACAGATACCCGCATTTGCAGGGATTGGCTGCGGCGATCAATAAAAACCGGCACGGATAGCGAATATGTGCGCTGGCGCGGGCAATCCAAATTTCCCCCGTTTCAAGCGGCTGGCGCAAGGTTTCAAGCGCTTCGCGTGAGAATTCGGGCAGTTCATCCAAAAATAATACACCGTTATGGGCGAGCGAAATCTCGCCAGGTTGGGCTTTGCGCCCGCCCCCAACCAGCGCCACTTTAGACGCCGTATGATGGGGTGCGTAAAACGGTGGAGAGCGTGAAATACCCCCTTCTTCCAGCAAGCCGCTGACCGAGTGTATCATCGCAGTTTCCAGCGCTTCCTTGGCGTTTAGCTCGGGCAAAAGGGCTTTCAGCCGGGCTGCAAGCATTGATTTTCCCGAACCGGGTGTTCTAATAAGAAACGTATGATGACGCCCCGCTGTAGCGATTTCCAAGGCGCGTTTTGCGCGCTCTTGGCCTTTGATATCCGCAAGATCCTTGTTGGGGTTTTGTAGAAAAACCAAACCAGGGGCCGCAGGGGATATAACGGCTTGACCGTTTAAATGTTGTATCAAACGGCCCAATGTATCCGCTGATATGACGCGCGTTGTTTCCACCCATGCCGCTTCAGCTCCGCAGGCTTGCGGGCATAAAAGCGATAACCCAAGTTCGGCTGCGTGAAGCGCGGCGGGCAGCGCGCCGGTCACGGCGTTCAATCTGCCATCCAAAGATAAAGCGCCAATGGCTAAAGTTTCTTGCAAGCAATCACCGGGAATTGCCTCGATCGCGCTTAGCATGGCCAGCGCGATTGCAAGATCGAAATGTGCACCCTCTTTGGGCAAGTCGGCTGGCGTAAGACTGATGGTAATCCGCTTAGGCGGCAAGGCCAAAGATAAACTGTGCAGCGCAGATCTTACGCGCTCGCGCGCTTCGCTGACGGCCTTATCGGCCAGTCCAATGATGGTTAAGCCCGGAAGCCCTGCGGCCACAGCACATTCCACCTCAACCGAGCGGACATCCAGCCCACAAAACGCAACCGTAACAACCCGCGCAATCATCGCTTACAGATCCCTCATAAGCGGCCATGGTGTTTGATAAACCTTATCAAACCCTTAAAATGGGCTTGGACCATTTCTCCGCAAGGCTCTTTACGATTTACAATTATGCTTGTGAGCTCAGCCTTGCCCTTTCCTAGGGCGGCCCTGTGGCAACGCGCTGAAGAAACGGCCGCAAGCTGGGTTGGATCAAACCTTTGAACACGGGCCAAATATTTTATCCAACGTTGCACCGGTAGGGTGTGAATTTTGATTTGTTCTGGCTATGCAGAATCATTATCTGGTGCTCAGCTTGCCAAACGCGTTGCGCCGAAGCATTTGTGGAGTGGTGAAACGCGACTGTCAGCGTAACGCGCTGGGCGATCGCAGATGCCTGGTCACACAATTATCGGTTGGGCGCTTTGCAAAAAACAATGGCAACTGGGTTTAAAATTGCAAAGAGGGTTAAATAAGCGCATTCACCCGGATAACGCGCCAGCGCTGATCCGTGATCTCAATTTCTGTGAGCGATAGGTTGTCTATCTTTTGAGCAAAAGCCTGATAGGCAGAAATGGCTTTGGCCCTTTGAAATTGCCGCAATATCACGCCAAAATGCGCAACGATGATCAAATCGCTGCCGAGATATTTGGCCTGCAGCGTATCGATGGCAGAATCGACGCGCGCCGAGAACATATTCCAACTTTCGCCCTTGGGCGGGGCGGCATCGCCGGGTGTGTCGTAAAATGCAAAAATGCCATCCGGGTCGGTGGCATTCACATCATTGAAGGTTTTCATTTCCCAATCCCCAAAATGCATCTCGCGCAGACCCATTGCATGCGGCAGGCGCGTTTGCCGCACTTGTAGCGCATCGGCTGTATCGATCGCGCGGCGCAGGTCCGACGAAACCATCAAGGCCTTTTGTGGCAGGCTCGCCCGCAAAAGCGCCAGCGCTGCCGCATCCGTGAGGTCTGCCTTGACATCCGTCCACCCAACCATCGCTTTGACATGGGTCGGTCCGTGGCGCACCAGAAACAATCGGCTCATCACGGATCCGAGTTTTTTAGAACCAATGGTAAGCCAGCGGTGACCAAGACCACCTTATTTGCCGCTGCGGCAAGCTTTTGGTTCAACTGCCCTTGCGCGGTGCGGAATTTACGCGCCAAAGCGTTTTCTGGAACTACACTATATCCTACCTCATTGGTTACCAACACAAGCTGGGCTGGGCATATGCTAAGGGCCTTTAATAAGTCTGCTTCCAAAGGTTCTAAAGGCGTATCTGCCAAAAGGTGATTGCTGAGCCACATGGTCAGACAGTCGATCAAAGCGCAGCTTTCAGACGTTAGGCCTGACAGCGCTCCCACCAAATCTAGCGGCGCTTCTTTGAGATCCCACCGCGCCGTTCTGCGCGCGCGATGCATGGCAATTTTTTCGTTCATCTCTGCATCAAATGCCTGAGCCGTGGCGATATAAAGGGGCCGCTTGGTCGCGCTAAGCGCATAATTTTCAGCCCAAAGCGACTTGCCAGACGCTGCCCCGCCGATAACCAATGTAATGTGATGCTGCATTCATTTTCCAAAGTGATCCAAACGTTCTTATCGTGCGTAACACTATCAGTAAACGCAATATGAGATCTCCTTAGATCGCCTCCGCTCGGAAAGGTAAGTTTTATGGCTTTAGATGCTGGCCCCGATATGTCTTTTTCACGTCGTGCGATGAAGGCTGAATTGCTTGACGCAGAAACTGAGTTGAAATTAGCTTACGCGTGGAGAGATCACCGAGACGAGCAAGCGCTTCATCGTTTGATCACAGCTTATATGCGATTGGCGATTTCCATGGCGGCAAAGTTTAAGCGGTACGGTGCGCCGATGAACGATCTTATTCAAGAAGCGGGTTTAGGCCTTATGAAGGCTGCAGATAAATTTGACCCGGATCGGGGCGTGCGATTTTCGACCTATGCCGTTTGGTGGATCAAAGCCAGCGTGCAGGATTATGTGATGCGCAACTGGTCGATGGTGCGCACCGGCTCGACCAGCAGCCAAAAATCATTGTTTTTCAACTTGCGCCGCGTTCAAGCGCAGCTAGAGCGCGAAGCGTCGCAGCGCGGGGATCGGCTTGATCGCCATCAGTTGCACCAACTTATTGCGACCGAGGTTGGCGTGCCGCTCAACGATGTTGAGATGATGGATGGCCGCCTGTCAGGCTCGGATTATTCGCTGAATGCCACGCAATCCAGCGAGGATGAGGGCCGCGAATGGATTGACACGATCGAAGATGAAGGCGCGCAAACGCAGGATTTGATTGAAGACCAGCACGACACTGATCAATTGCGGCGGTGGCTTTTACAAGCCCTGCACGCCCTGAATGATCGCGAACGGTTCATCGTGCGCGAACGCAAGCTACAAGAAGAACCGCGCACGCTAGAAAGTTTGGGCAAAGAGCTGGGGCTGTCAAAAGAAAGAGTGCGGCAGTTAGAGGCGGCGGCCTTTTCCAAAATGCGCAAATACCTTGAAAAAAACTCGCAAGAAGTGGTGAGCTTTTTTTGATCGGCAAGTCACTATCGAGCGCCGGCTAGTGGTTTCTTTGCCCAGATTTTGATCTGTGGAACGGTGGCGGGATCTCAGGCTGTGTGTTTAAAACCTGCGTAGATTTTTATCTCAGGAGCGTCCCTTGCGAACTGGCAAGAGACCTTTTACAAATAGGTCTCTCAGGTCTGGAGCGTGAATGTTAAGCTCAAAGCGCATTTTGTTAATCATCACGGGCGGCATAGCCGCGTATAAATCGCTGGATTTAATCCGCAAATTGCGTGCGGCGGGCGCAGCCGTGACCCCTGTTTTGACAGGCTCGGCGCAAGAATTCGTGACGCCGCTTTCGGTGGCCGCCCTGGCCGGTGAAGCAGTACATTCTGAATTGTTCGATTTGACGTCGGAAGCAGAAATGGGCCATATCGAATTATCGCGCAGCGCTGATCTTATTTTGGTCGCACCTGCCACGGCCGATATGATGGCGAAAATGGCGCAGGGGCGGGCCGATGATCTTGCCTCTACGCTGCTTTTGGCGACGGATACGCCTGTATTGATTGCACCCTCTATGAATGTGCGGATGTGGGAACATTCTGCCACACAGCGCAATTTGCGCCAGCTTCAAGCCGATGGCGTAAAAATTATCGGGCCCGAGGCTGGAGATATGGCCTGTGGTGAATTTGGCCCCGGTCGTATGTCTGAGCCCGTTGATATTTTGACTGCTGTGCAAATGCATTTTACCCGCGGTCCGCTGGCAGGCCAGCGGGTTCTGGTTACGTCAGGCCCAACCCATGAGCCGATTGATCCCGTGCGCTATATTGCGAACCGCTCTTCTGGTCGGCAGGGCAGCGCGATTGCACAAGCGTTGGTCAATCAAGGTGCTGACGTGGTGTTCATTTCGGGGCCCGCGGCAGCAGACCCGCCCCTCGGCGCGCAGATAACACGCGTTGAAACGGCTTTAGAGATGGCGCAAGCCGTTGAGCAAGCCCTGCCGTGCAAGATTGCGATCTTTGTGGCGGCCGTGGCGGATTATCGTGTGGAACTGCCCGGCGACGAAAAGATCAAGAAACAGGCGGGTGGGCTTTCAACCTTAAGTTTTGTGGAAAACCCCGATATTTTGGCTTCGGTGGCGCAACGCCGCGACAATCGCCCAGATTTGGTAATCGGCTTTGCGGCTGAAACCGAAGCACTTGAGGAAAATGCGCAGGCAAAACGCATGCGAAAGGGCTGTGATTGGCTTTTAGCAAATGACGTTTCGGCCAAAACCGGCATTATGGGCGGCGACGAAAACGCGATTTTGTGCATTGAACAGGCTGGGGTGGATCAATGGCCCAGAGCGTCCAAGGCACAAGTGGCGGAGCGTTTGGTGCAAAAGATCATTGACCATGTTGAGAAGGCGTCAACGGCGCATGATTGAGGTCCAGTTTACATGGTCTGAGGGCGCAGATCAAACGCTTGGCGCGCCGTGTTATGAAACTGACGGCGCAGCCGGCGCAGATATACGTGCTAATTTAACACCTGATTTGCGCGCATCGGGGATGATTTTGAAGGCCGCCGACCGCCTGCTGGTGCCCACTGGGTTGCGCGTTGCAATACCGTCAGGCTTTGAGATTCAGCTGCGGCCAAGATCTGGTCTGGCGTTAAAGCATGGGATTACGCTTTTGAACGCACCGGGAACGATTGATAGCGATTACCGTGGAGAAATCGGTGTGATTTTGTACAATAGCGGACCGCAAGCGTTTCTGATTGCACACGGAGACCGGATCGCACAACTGATTGTGGCGCCCGTCATTCAAGCGCAGTTTGTGCATGTAGATGAGATGGCCGGCAGCGACCGCAATGCGGGCGGCTTTGGATCTACAGGACGCAGCTGATGCTTTGGTTGATCATTTTAGCGCTGGGGTTTTGGGCTTTTGGCGCACGCCTGAAAGTACCACCTGGAGTACGCTTTTCCGTGATTGCAACGCTTTATGCGGCCTTAATACTTGCCCATTTGGTTTTGCCAGCTCAGCACCCTTTAATTCTGGCGACGGGTGGTTCTGTCGCTCCCTTGGCGTTGCTGGGTGGGTTTATCGGTCTTATTTTAATCTATCGGCTGGGATTGCGGGCCCTGCGGGGGCGGGCGGAACGCACGCAGACCGCGGGAGGGGACACGCCTGGCCAAACGGACACGTTTAACAACACCGAGTTAGAACGCTATGCGCGTCACATCATGCTGCGCGAAATCGGCGGTGTTGGACAAAAGAATTTTAAGCAAGCAAAAATTCTTGTTATCGGAGCGGGCTGGCTGGGGGCACCGGCTTTACAATATTTGGCCGCGTCTGGGGTTGGAACGATTGGCGTGATTGATGATGATCTGGTGGAAAATTCAAATTTGCAACGACAGGTTATTCACCAAGATGCCGCGATTGGCACGCCAAAGGTGTTTTCGGCGCAAACGATGATGCTGGCGCAAAACCCCTATATCGAGATACGCCCCTATCATCGCCGCTTCACCAAGGATATTGCTGCCGAGTTATGCGCCGAATTTGATCTGCTATTGGATGGCAGCGATAATTTTGACACCCGCTATTTGGCCAATGAAACGGCCGTGGTTTTGGGAATGCCGCTGATTTCTGGGGCGTTAAGCCAATGGGAGGGGCAAGTTGCGGTGTTTGACCCCAAAACCTTTGGCCCCTGCTATGCCTGTGTTTTTCCCTCCGCCCCTGCCGCGGGTCTGGCACCCAGCTGTGCAGAAGCTGGCGTTTTCGCGCCGCTTCCTGGCGTGGTTGGGGCGATAATGGCCGCAGAGGCGCTGAAGCTTCTAAGTGATGCGGGCACGGCACTGCGGGGGCATATGCTGATTTATGACGCGCTTTATGGTGAGACCAGAAAGCTAAAAATGACGCCCCGCACGGACTGCCCGATATGCGGTGGTTAAATGCTTGCTCGATAGAGCGTGCATCCTTGGGGATTTGGTCCGGCGCGGGGTCAATGCCGCGGTGATTTTTTGAAGGAAAGATGAGTATGAGCAACCCTCTTTTAAGTGACTGGACAGGCGCCTTTGGATTGGCGCCTTTCGCTGAAATTTCTGATGCTGATTTTGCGCCAGCCTTCGAAACGGCTTTGGCAGAAGATCTCGCAGAAACCTTAGAGATTGCGAATGACCCGCAAATTCCCAGCTTTGCCAATACCATTGAGGCATTGGCCGCCACAGGCAAAGCGTTACATCAGGTGTTATCGGTGTTCTATACCCTCTCTGGGGCAGACAGCAACGCCGCGCGCGAGGCATTGATGCGAGAGTTTTCCCCCAAACTCTCCGCGCATAGTTCCGAAATTTATGCAAATAAGGCGCTGTTCGGCCGGATTGATCGGCTTTGGAACGGCCGCGCCGAATTGAATCTTTCAGAGGAACAGCAGCGCGTATTGATGCTGACGCATCGCAATTTCATTCGCGCCGGCGCTGCGTTGAGCGATACGGCTGAGTTGCGTATGAAAGAAATCAAATCGCGTTTGGCTGTGATAGGCACCGAGTTTTCGCAAAACCTTTTGCACGATGAGCGAAGCTGGCATTTGGAATTGGGGCCGGAAGATTTAAACGGTCTGCCGGAATTTTTGATTGATGCGGCCAAGGCCGCGGGCGTTGAGCGGGGTGTTGAGGCGCCAATTGTGACTTTGTCGCGATCGATTATTGTGCCGTTTTTACAATTCTCTGCGCAGCGCGACTTGCGAAAAAAGGCTTATCAGGCCTGGGCCGCGCGCGGCGCGCATACCGGCGCGCATGATAACAGATCCTTGGCTTTAGAAATGCTTGTGCTGCGCCAAGAGATGGCAGAGCTTTTGGGCTATCCTGATTTTGCGTCTTTCAAACTTGAGACTGAAATGGCGAAGACGCCGAAAAATGTGTCAAAATTGCTTAAAGACGTCTGGCAACCGGCAAAGGCACGTGCTGAACAGGATGCAGGCGTTTTGCAGGAGATGATGCGCGCAGAAGGTTTAAATGACGATTTGGAAAAATGGGATTGGCGCTATTATGCAGAAAAACGCCGCGCTGTAGAGTTCGATTTGGACGAGGCACAATTAAAACCCTATTTCCAACTGGATCAGATGATCGCCGCCGCGTTTGACTGCGCGAACCGTTTGTTCGGGTTGAGCTTCGAAGAAGTGAACCCGCCGCTTTATCATTCGGATTGCCGCGCGTGGGACGTGCGCCGCAATGGCACGCATGTGGCGCTATTCATTGGCGATTATTTTGCGCGTGGCTCAAAACGCTCGGGGGCCTGGTGCAGCGCGATGCGCGCTCAGGCAAAATTTCCAAAAGTACAAGCGCCGATCGTGATCAACGTGTGCAATTTTGCCAAAAGCGATCCTGCATTGCTGTCTTATGATGATGCGCGCACTTTATTTCATGAATTTGGCCATGCTTTGCATCAGATGCTGTCCGACGTAACTTATGAGATGATTTCCGGCACGTCAGTGCCCCGTGATTTTGTGGAATTGCCCAGCCAGCTTTATGAGCATTGGCTTGATGTGCCCGAAGTCTTGGCACGATTTGCAACACATGCGGAAACAGGCGCGTCAATGCCGCCAGCCTTGCTTGAAAAAGTTTTGGCCGCGGCCACCTATGATATGGGGTTCCAAACCGTTGAATATGTGGCGTCTGCAATGGTCGATTTATTTTATCATACCGGCGATATACCAACTGACATCATGCGGCGGCAGGCAGATATTCTTGACCAAATTGATATGCCCAAAGCGATTGGGATGCGCCATGCAACACCGCAATTCGCACATGTATTTTCAGGGGGGCATTATGCCAGCGCCTATTACAGCTATATGTGGTCTGAAGTGATGGATACCGATGCATTTGCCGCGTTCGAAGAAAAAGGTGATCCGTTTGACCGGAATTTGGCGCAATCGCTTGAAAAAAATATCCTAGCCGCGGGTGGCTCGAAAGATCCCGAACTTCTTTATCTGGCCTATCGGGGGCGTTTGCCGGGTGTCGAAGCGCTTTTGAAGGGGCGCGGATTGGTATCACAAGCCTCTATTTGAACGCGTTTTGTCAAAAAACGAATGCGCTCGACGCTGCATTTAAAAAAAACCTGAATTTGGATGCAAATTTCTAATGGGCGTGGTTGACTCTAAAGAGGTCGCTCCTTACATCAGCTCCGTTGGCACTCACACAACGTGAGTGCTAATGGCCCATGAGGGTCAAATTTAATTTGAGCGTAAGGAGCCTAAGAGATGGCATTAAAACCGCTTCACGACCGCGTTCTGGTCCGTCGCCTTGAAGGCGATGAAAAAACTTCTGGCGGATTGATCATTCCAGACAGTGCAAAAGAAAAGCCTGCTGAAGGCGTTGTAATCGCTTGCGGCGAGGGTGCTCGCAAAGACAGCGGCGAATTGATCGCAATGGCGGTCAGCAATGGCGACAAAATTTTGTTTGGCAAATGGTCAGGTACAGAAGTCACCGTAGATGGCGAAGAGCTGTTGATCATGAAAGAAAGCGATATTCTGGGCGTTCTGTCCTAAGTCGCACTCCCCTAATTTCAATTTATTAAGACGAGGAAAAGCACATGGCTGCTAAGGACGTCAAATTCGCCACAGATGCACGCAATCGCATGCTCAATGGCGTAAATATTTTAGCTGACGCTGTAAAAGTAACTTTGGGTCCAAAAGGTCGGAACGTTGTTCTGGACAAATCTTTTGGTGCACCACGGATCACCAAAGACGGTGTGTCAGTTGCCAAAGAAATCGAACTTGAAGATAAGTTCGAAAACATGGGCGCGCAAATGGTCAAAGAAGTGGCCAGCCGCACCAATGATGAAGCCGGCGACGGCACAACAACCGCAACAGTTTTGGCGCAAGCGATCGTTCGCGAAGGCCTGAAATCAGTTGCTGCGGGCATGAACCCCATGGATCTGAAGCGGGGCATTGATGTCGCAACAGCGAAAGTAGTTGAATCAATCCAAGCGGCGTCTCGCGAAGTTAAAGATAGTGATGAAGTGGCGCAGGTTGGCACAATCTCTGCCAATGGCGAAGCTGAAATCGGCCGTCAAATCGCGGATGCGATGCAAAAAGTTGGCAATGAAGGTGTGATCACTGTTGAAGAGAATAAAGGCTTGGAAACAGAAACCGACGTTGTCGAAGGCATGCAATTCGACCGTGGATATCTGTCACCTTATTTTGTGACCAATGCAGATAAAATGACATCTGAGTTGGAAGATTGCATGATCTTGCTGCACGAAAAGAAACTGTCTTCTTTGCAGCCAATGGTGCCATTGCTTGAATCTGTGATTCAATCTCAAAAACCACTATTGATCATTGCAGAAGATGTTGAAGGCGAAGCCTTGGCAACTTTGGTTGTGAATAAATTGCGCGGCGGCTTGAAAATTGCGGCTGTTAAAGCTCCTGGATTTGGTGATCGCCGCAAAGCGATGCTGCAGGATATTGCAATTTTGACCGGCGGTCAGGTGATCAGCGAAGATCTGGGCATGAAGCTTGAATCAGTAACGATGGACATGCTTGGCACAGCCAAGAAGGTTCAAATCACCAAAGACGAAACAACCGTCGTTGACGGTGCCGGTGCGAAAGCTGAAATCGAAGCACGCGTGACGCAGATCCGCAATCAGATCGAAGAAACGTCATCTGATTACGATCGTGAAAAGCTGCAAGAGCGCGTTGCCAAATTGGCTGGCGGTGTTGCCGTGATCCGCGTTGGTGGAATGACCGAAGTGGAAGTGAAAGAGCGCAAAGATCGCGTTGATGATGCGCTGAATGCGACCCGCGCTGCGGTTCAAGAAGGCGTTGTTGTGGGTGGCGGCGTTGCGCTGGTCCAAGCGGCTAATGCGTTGGCTGGTGTGACTGGTGAAAACTCTGACCAAGACGCGGGTATCACAATCGTGCGCAAAGCAATCGAAGCGCCTTTGCGCCAGATCGCTGAAAACGCAGGCGTTGACGGTGCTGTTGTTGCTGGCAAAATCCGCGAAAGCGACGATGCGGCCTTTGGCTTCAACGCTCAAACCGAAGAATATGGTGATATGTTCGCTTATGGCGTTATCGACCCTGCCAAAGTTGTGCGGACGGCGTTGGAAGATGCCGCTTCAATCGCCGGTTTGTTGATCACAACAGAAGCGATGGTTGCAGATAAGCCGGCCAAAGAAGGCGCCGGTGGTGCTCCAGGCGGCATGCCCGATATGGGCGGCATGGGCGGCATGGGCGGCATGATGTAAGCTGCTTAACCGCAAAAAAGATTGGGGCCCAGCTGTATAGCTGGGCCTTTTTTTTTACCTCAACTTGCGCTAGGGCCAGTAAAGCCGAGCGGTTGAGGAAAACTTGGATGCGCTTAATTTTACTCACCACATTGACGATGCTGGCATTTGCGGCCAATTCAGTTCTGAATCGTGCGGCGCTTGCGCCTGATCTTGGAGCTGACAGGCTTGAGCCATGGGCCTTTGCCGCGATACGTTTGCTGTCGGGGGCGCTTTGTTTGATGTTGTTGATTGGGTGGCGCGATAAGCGGCTTCAGGTTCCAGCGTTCAAATTTTGGGGTGTGATCAGCCTAAGCTTATACGCGGTTGCGTTTTCGCTGGCGTATATTTCGCTGCCAACGGGGATTGGCGCTTTGATCCTTTTTGGCGTGATCCAGCTTGTGATGTTTGCAGGCGCATTGATTAAAAAAGAGCATCTGACAGCGCGGAAATGGATCGGAGCTTTGATCGCTTTTGCGGGGTTGGTCTGGCTGCTTTGGCCGACGCAGCACGCTGCCATTGATCCATGGGGCGCCGCGCTGATGCTGGCAGCTGGTATCGGCTGGGGGGTGTATTCGCTGTTGGGGCGCGCAAGCCTTGATGCTTTGGCCGATACCGGCGCTAATTTCTTTTATACAGGGTTTTTTGCGGCGGCCGTCTTATATCTGCTTCCTTCGCAGCTAAGCCTATACGGGGGTGTTCTGGCGGTGGTGTCCGGCGCGGTGACTTCCGGAATGGGCTACGCGCTTTGGTATTCAGTATTGCCGCGTTTATCTACTGCTGTGGCGGGAATAGCGCAGTTAAGCGTGCCGGTCTTGGCAGCTTTCGGCGGTATGGTGTTTTTATCTGAAGCCATGACTTGGCAGTTTATCTTTGCCAGCGCGGTGGTCTTGGGTGGTATTGGCTTTGCAACCTGGTCTTTTGATGCACCGGACAAAGGCGGCGATCGCGAATCTACCGCCAAGAGGGCAAAATGATCCGTTATCTTTTTCTTTTTATCGCGGGGTTCATACAGCCTGTTTCTGCAGATTGTGTGGTGTTGTTGCATGGGTTGGGGCGGTCCGCGTTTTCGCTGGTTTTGCTGGAAGAGGTGTTGCAGCGGCAAGGGTATCAAACGGTAAAAGTAAATTATCCTTCAACCAAACAAACTATTCAGTCTTTGTCTGATTTCGCATTGCCGCAGGGGTTTGCCGCCTGTGGAAGCGCGAAAACCCATTTGGTAACGCATTCCATGGGGGGTATCTTGGCCCGCTATTGGCTGGCACATCAAACCCCCGACAATCTTGGCCGCGTGGTTATGCTGGCACCGCCCAATCAAGGCAGTGAGCTGGTTGATATTTTGGGGCCCTTACCGCCCTTTAAGTGGATCAATGGCCCGGCGGGAGCGCAATTGGGGACGGATGGTTTGGTATTGAGTTTGCCCGCGGTCACCTTTGATTTGGGAATTATAGCCGGATCTCACACGCTAAACCCTGCTTATTCTGCATTGATTGATGGGGCGGATGACGGGAAAGTATCGGTTGCAGCCACCAAGTTTGAGGGAATGCGCGATCATATCATTCTGCCAGTCACGCATACGTTCATCATGAATGCGCCAAATGTTTTGGCGCAAACGCTTGATTATCTTGAAACGGGCCAGTTTGATCCTGAGATGAGTGATCGTGAGGCGTTGCAAAACGTGCTGATTAATGACCGGTAGTTCTTTCTCTTTTTACAATGCCGATGTTTTAACGCCAGCGGGCGTGGCGCGTGCACCCTTGCATATTGAAAAGGGCGTGGTAGCGAGCGCCCCGCAAAGCGTTGCATTTGATCTAGACGGATTTTTTGTGCTGCCAGGGATTATTGACCTGCATGGCGATGGGTTTGAGCGCCATCTTGCGCCAAGGCGGGGCGCGGTGAAAAATTTGCAAACAGGATTTTCTGCCGTACAATCTGAATTGGCGGCGCATGGGATTACCACGGCGTGTCTGGCGCAATTTTACAGCTGGGAAGGGGGCATGCGCGGCCCCGAATTTGCTGAAAAGTTTTTGCAGGCCTTGCAATGTTTTCAACAAAGCAGCCCGTTAACCCTGCGCGCGCAGCTGCGCTTTGAAACGCATATGCTGGATCATTATGAGCGCTTTGCAGATTTGTGCACCAGGTTCCAAGTGCCCTATATCGTGTTCAATGATCATATTCCCCACGGGGCACTGGCCGCAGAAAAACGCCCCCCCCGATTGACGGGTCAGGCATTAAAAAGCGGCCGCAATCCTGAAGCACATCTGGCGTTGTTAAAGCAGATGCATGACGCGCATGATCAAGTTCCTGCCGCACTATTGCGATTAAGAGCACTGCTCAGAGCGCAGACGATATTGGGCAGCCATGATGACCGCAGCGCTCAACAGCGTCAGATTTGGGCGCAGATGGGCGTTTCGATTTGTGAATTTCCGGAAACCTATGAGGTTGCAAAACAGGCCCATACCCTTGGTTCGCCGGTAATAATGGGTGCGCCAAATTTGTTGCGGGGTGGATCGCATAAAGGCAATATTGGCGTTTCGACCTTGTTGGCAGAGGGGCTTTGCGATGCTTTGGCCTCGGATTATCATTACCCATCGCTTTGCCAGGCCGCGCTAAGCTTAGAGGCTGATATTGGCATTGCCAAGGCGTGGGCGTTGGTCTCGTCCCGCCCTGCCCAGATTTTGGGCCTCAATGATCGGGGCCATCTGGCCATTGGGCAACGGGCTGATATGGTGGTGTTGGAGGGGCGCAGTCGCGCAGTCGAAGGCACGTTTGCACAGGGTCGAGCTGTGCATCTTACAGGAAGTTTGGCGGCAAGGATGACAGGCCTTGTTTGAGATAATGCGCTTGCCTAACGGCCTTTCGCTCCACGGCGCGTTAGCTTTTGGGCCGGACGCTGTTATAATGGCCCATTTTACGGCCCGGTTTTATCTCGGCTTTGCCATATAAATGCAGCGCGGTGCCGGCTTGCGAAGACAGGGCTTCAAGCGCGTCAAGATCATTCCCGATCAAATTTGTCATTGTGACATCGCTATGCCGGCTGCCATCGGCCAACGGCCAATTGGCGATGGCGCGTATATGCTGTTCAAACTGATCAACCGCGCAGCCATTTTGCGTCCAATGCCCCGAATTGTGAACCCGTGGGGCGATTTCATTGACGATTAGACCCTGCCCAGTGACGAAAAGCTCAACGCCCATAACGCCTACATAATCCAGCGCATTCATAATTTTGGCGGCCAAAAGCACCGCATCCATCCGCTGCGTGGCGTTGATTTGCGCAGGTACGCTGGTCGTACGCAAAATCCCCGCTTGGTGGATGTTTTCGCCCGGGTCAAAGCAAGCCACATCGCCGGCGCTGTTGCGCGCGCCAATGATTGAAATTTCTTTTGAAAAGGAAATGAAGCCCTCTAAAATTGCCGCTTGCCCGGCCATATCAGCGATGGCCGGAGCCTGATCTTCTTGGGTGGATAAGCGCGCTTGCCCTTTGCCATCATAGCCAAAGCGCCGGGTTTTCAATATGGCGGGCAGCCCTAGCGCGTCCACGGCTTCGCTCAGGTCTTGGCGCGTATCAACCGCGCGATAGGGGGCTGTTTTCAACTCCAAGCCTGTTAGAAAATCTTTTTCCGTCAAACGGTCTTGGGAAATACGCAAGGCTTCACGCCCGGGTCGAATTGGGCAAAGCTTTTCTAAAATATCCAAAGCCGATGTGGGGATATTTTCAAACTCATAGGTGATCACATCAACATCGGCTGCAAAGCGGCGCAACGCAGCCTCATCCTCATAGGCGGCGCAGGTAGTGGCGTAAGCCACATCGGCGGCAGGGGGCGCTGAGGCGGGATCGAAAATATGTGCGCGCAGCCCCAACCTGCTGGCGGCACTGCAAAGCATCCGGCCCAATTGTCCACCGCCCAAAATACCAATCACGGCGCCAGTTTTTAAAGGCTCATTCATCAAGGGGTTCATCCGCGATTGAAGCGGTGAGATTGGCGCGCCACTGCGCCAAACGCGCCGCAAGCTCTGGATCGCTCAAGGCCAAAATTGCAGCGGCCATCAGCCCCGCGTTTTGAGCCCCTGCAGCCCCAATCGCCATCGTTGCTACGGGAAAGCCTTTCGGCATTTGTACGATCGAATAGAGGCTATCCACACCTGATAAGGCTTTCGTTTGTATGGGCACGCCAATCACCGGCAACGGGGTTTTTGACGCCATCATGCCAGGCAAATGCGCTGCCCCACCAGCGCCGGCAATAATCACCTTTAAACCCCGATCGATCGCGGTTTTACCATAGGTCCACAAACGGTCTGGGGTGCGATGGGCCGATACGATTTTGGTTTCATAGGGAAGATGTAAATCATCCAAAATTTCGGCAGCGTTGCGCAGGGTTGGCCAATCTGATTGGCTGCCCATAATTATTCCGATGTCCGGCTGTGTCATTCTTTGGTCCTTGGCTTCAAACGCGCATTATAAGGATTGCCCTAGCTTAGGCAATAATGTCAGGGGTCAAACGGTCCTCTAAACGCGATATTTTATCTTTAAGCGCCAATTTTCTTTTCTTAAGCCGCTGCAGGGTCAGTTGATCTGCGGTGCCCTTCTCAACCAGAGCACCTATCGCATCATCCAGATCGCGGTGTTCGCTTTTAAACACTGCCAATTGGATCTTTAAAACTTCATCATTTTCTAAGGCGGGGTCGCTGGTATTGATCATTCACATCTACTGGCTTGTTACGTTTCTAGTTTACCGGAAAGGCGTTGGGCTGCAAAGCCCTTGTCTTTATCATTTTGGTTTCCCATATCTACTGCAAGAGCCGCCAGATTGGGGCTTTTTACGGACTGTCGCTTCTAAAAAGGACGTGTCGATGGCAAAATTAAATTTGGGGTCTTACCCGCATATGCTGGGGTTTGAGCAACTGGAACGGCTGCTTGAGCGCGCGGCGAAATCTGGGAATGAAGGATACCCGCCTTTTAACATTGAGCAAACCTCGGCCAGCTCTTATCGGATTACGCTTGCCGTTGCGGGGTTTCGCGAGGAAGATTTATCGATCACGCTTGAGGATCGCCAATTGCTTATTCGAGGGCGGCAGCAAGAGACAAGTGACACGCGTGTGTTTTTGCATCGCGGGATTGGGGCGCGTCAGTTTCAGCGCAGTTTTGTTTTGGCCGACGGTGTGGATGTGGGCGAAGCGCTCATGGAAAATGGTTTACTGCATATTGATTTAACGCAAACTCAACCCGAGACTGTGGTGCAAACGATTAAAATTCAAAAAGCAAGAAAATAGGCGAGCTGTTGAGGGTTGATTTGCGGCTCTAAGACAACTCCAAACCACTTGTCTCGGTTTTTTACGCAGATATTTTTAGGATCAGGCGAACGATCATGCTGGAGCTTTGACAGGCGATTTTGCCGTGGCAAGGCCCCTGAAATATATTCACTTCCAGATATAAAGGCCCGCATTGCGTCCTGTGACAGTCTGACTGGTATATTCTAGTCGTTTTCAGCTAGAAATTTCTCTGCATCCAAGGCGGCCATACATCCCATGCCTGCGCTGGTGATCGCTTGCCGGTAGGTATCATCGGTGAGATCACCCGCCGCATACACGCCGGGGATTGAGGTGCGGGTGCTGCCCGGTTCGACCACCACATAGCCGCCGCTATGGGTCTCCAATACATCCTTAACCAGCTCTGTCGCGGGGGAATGCCCGATGGCCACGAACACGCCTTTGCAGGCAATTTCAGTGATCTCTCCGGTTTTGACGTTCTTCACCCGTACGCCTTCAACGCCGAGCGGGCTGTCGGTTCCGATCACCTCATCCAATTGGTGAAACCATAAAGGTTCGATTTTCGGATGCTTGAGCAAACGGTCTTGAAGAATTTTCTCTGCGCGTAATTCATCGCGGCGGTGGATTAAGGTGACTTTGCTTGCAAAATTGGTGAGAAACAACGCTTCTTCCACCGCGGTATTGCCGCCGCCAATCACCACAATTTCTTGGCCACGGTAGAAGAATCCATCGCAGGTGGCGCAAGCCGATACACCAAATCCTTTGAACTTTTCTTCCGACGATAGGCCAAGCCATTTCGCGCGTGCGCCAGTGGCTAATATCACTGCATCTGCAGTGTAGACCGCGCCGCTATCGCCTTTGGCGGTGAAGGGGCGTTGGCTGAGATCCAAGTCACTGATTATATCTCCGATAATTTCGCATCCCATTGCTTTTGCATGCGCCTCCATACGGATCATCAAATCGGGGCCTTGTACTTCCGTATCGCCGGGCCAGTTTTCCACCTCGGTTGTTGTGGTCAATTGACCGCCCGGCTCAATCCCTTGCACCAGAATGGGCTCAAGCATAGCGCGGCTGGCATAAACACCGGCCGTATAGCCTGCGGGGCCTGATCCGATGATCAAAACTTTGGTATGGCGGGTCTCTGACATGATGATTCCGATATCATTTAAATTCTGCTCGGCACGGTATAACGGTGTCTTTTAGGCTGGAAAACCCCCAAGATATTTAAAACTCTTGCTGCTACCTATAAATTAACGAGTTGGAATAATCTTGCGGCTTTGTGAAATATTATTGCGCGCAGGGCTTGCTTGCTGTAAGAAAAACGTAGCTTGTGGAGAATTTAAATGCCGTTAACCCGTTTAGACCCTATTGATAGGCTCATTTTAGCTGAGTTGCAGGCCGATGGCCGAATGACGAATGTGGAATTGGCACGCCGTGTTGGAATTTCAGCGCCGCCATGTCTGCGCCGCGTGCGCGCATTGGAAGATCAGGGCTTTGTTCAAGGCTATCATGCCAAAGTTGACAGCCGGCAATTGGGCTTTGAAGTTCAAGTTTTTGCCATGGTAGGGCTGCAAAGCCAGGCGGAGTCAGATTTACGGGCCTTTGAAGATCGCTGCGTTGACTGGCCGCTGGTGCGCGAATGTCATATGTTGAACGGCGAAGTTGATTTCATGCTTAAATGCGTTGCGCCTGATCTGAGCAGTTTTCAAACGTTTCTTACCTCGGATTTACTCACCGCAGAGAATGTGGGAAGCGTGAAAACATCCTTGGTTATCCGAGGCGCGAAGGAAGAGCCTGGCGTGCCCTTTGACGTTTTAGAAGAGCGATTGGCCAAAAAAGCATAACGCCACTTTACAAGACGCGGTGCAGGCTCAAGAAAGCCGTATGGTGGAAATCAAACGCCCGTAATCCGCTTGTTTCTGATGCGTGGCGCGCCGATATGAAAAAAAGCGTTTGGAGTCTGAATAGGTACAATATTGCGTCCATTCGGCTGCTTTTATTCCCGCTTTTCGCAATCTGAAAAGTCCATAGCCTGGCAGGTTGAACAGATATTTCTCGGGGGCTTTGGCGTTGTTAAAAAAACAGTGGTTATCGGGGCTTGCTTCTAAGAAGCGTTCGATGAAGTCTTGACCAACTTCATAAGCGGGCTGGCTGATGCAGGGTCCGATCACGCCTACAATGTTTTCGCGCTGTGCGCCCAACCCTTCCATAGCGTCGATTGTGGCGTCCAGCACTCCGTTCAAAGCGCCGCGCCAACCGGCATGGGCAGCCCCAATGATTTTGGCATTGGGGTCGGCGAATAGCACGGGCTGGCAATCGGCCGTCAGCACAGCCAAGGTGATATTGGGCGATGCGCAAACCATGGCATCTGCTGCGGTTTCTGGATTTCCGGTCGAGGCGATTGTCAGCGCGGTTGCGGAATGGGTTTGGTAAACCGTGACAAGATCGCTTAAATCACCGCCCATATCTTCTGCCACGCGGCTTCGGTTGATCTGCACGATTTCAGCTTGATCCGAAGATCCGGTGCCGCAGTTCAGCCCTTCAAAAATACCTGAAGAGGCGCCGCCAAGCCGCGTATAAAACCCGTGGTTTATCGGTGATAAAAGCGGGGATGTTAGGCGTTTCAAACTCATTCAGTGAATCCTGCAGGCGCGTGGGTTGTGGATGGGTATAGCGCGATGGCTTTGAACAGATTTCCCATTTCCGCAGGATGGGTCAAGCGTTTATGCGCTGCGATATGTTGGTCTAGCGCCATGCCGCTTAAGCGTTTGGCCAAAGCTTGCGCGCGGGCGGTTATTCCCAGACGTTCGAGCAGAACGCCTTGCGGGGTGAGTCGGCTGTGTTTGCAAGCAAGGTTTGATACCAAAGCCGCAAAATCGACATGCGCAGAAAGATCCGCCAATCCGGGTGCGCTTAAAAACTCGGTTATGTCATGTTGGTATACCGCTTGCAGCGTATCCCCCAAAGTTTCCCAATCGCCATAATCGATCAGCAACGCGGCCCCGCCCTGCGCTTCTATATGATGGCCAAGTTGTTTGGCAATCGCTTGACCGCCGGTATTCAGTTCAACAATATCGCCAATTTGAACTTCGCCAACCCTATGATCTAATGCGGGAAGGTGGGTGGGCGCGCTGGTTAAGCCAATGTGAAAAGCCCCATCCTTCAAACCGATCAGGCGTTCGTGCCAGCCAGTGGCTTCGAATTGGAATTGCCGGATGGGAAGCGCGTCAAAAAATTCATTGGCGATGCAGAAAATGGGAAGATTTGGAAGATCTGCAACCTGCTCAGCCCAGACGGGTTGAAACGGCTGCAGTTTTTCTTTTTGCAAAGCGCGCAGTTGAGGCGAGGCTTCCAGTAGATGAATTTGGGCACCGGCATGAAACCCATCAAGAGTGCGCGTGGCATGCAAAATATCTGCCATTAAAGTGCCGCGCCCAGGGCCCAGTTCTAAAAGGATAAAGCGATCGGGGCGCCCTTGATCCTGCCAGGTTTGCGCCAAACAGAGGCCCAATAATTCGCCGAACATTTGGCTAATTTCAGGTGCCGTCACGAAATCGCCTTGCTGGCCGAAAACTGCTTGGGTTGTGTAATAGCCATGCTTGGGATGCAGCAAACAGGTCTGCATATATTCGCTTATCGCAATGGGGCCGGTTTGCGCGATGCGCTGTTTAAGAAGTGGTGCAAGCGCAGTCATGATTTGCGAAAAGCCCGCAGTATCAAAGCCATGCCCAAAAGAGCCATCGGCAGTGATAAAAGCTGCCCCATCGTAAGCCCAAAGCCGTCAAAGTTCAGCGCATATCCCAAAGGATTTTCGGGGCTTTGAAACTGCGCATCGGGCTGGCGTACCAATTCAACAAGGCAGCGCGACAGCCCGTATATTGTAAAGAAAGCGCCAGTGATCAAGCCGGGGCGCTTTAGCGCATCGTAGCGAAACGCCATCGCGGCCAACACCAGGCCCAGCAACAAACCCTCAAGTGCCGCTTCATAAAGCTGCGAGGGATGGCGCGCACAGAGGCCCGCGGCTTGGCCACAGGCTTGTGCGGCCTGGCCGGGAAACGCCACCCCCCATGGCAGATCTGTGGGCCGCCCCCAGAGCTCGGCATTGATAAAATTTGCCAAGCGCCCAAGCAAAAGCCCCATGGGCGTGGATAGGGCGATTACATCCGCGCCGCTTGCATAAGGAACAAGATTGCGGCGAAAGTAAAAAAACGCCGCGATTACGACCCCCAGCAAACCACCGTGAAAGGCCATACCGCCCGTCCAGATCATTACAATTTCAAAAGGGTGTGCCACGTAATAGGCAGGCTGATAAAATAGCACATAACCCAAGCGCCCCCCAAGTAATATGCCAAGGATCATCCAGGTTAGCAGGTCTTCAAAGTCCCGAGCGGCCATTGGCGCAAGGTTTTTGGGCCAAAGCTCTGATCGGCGCAACGCGACAAGCGCCATGCGCCATGCCAATAAAATACCGACAATATAGGACAGAGCATACCAACGAACGGAGAAGGACAATCCGAAAACAGAGATTGAGAAAATCTCAGGAGAGATATCAGGAAATATAATCATTTTGCCTCTCTAGCGATCTCATGAACACCGCAGAATGTAAACTGGTGCTTGAGACTATGCGTGGAAAGCCCCATATAAGAGGTACATGTAACGATGGAGCGTCCAATGCAAACCAGAAATAAAATGTTTGACGATATTTCTCAACTGATGACCAACGCAATGGGCGTGGCACAAGGTGCGCGCGAAGAAGCTGAAACGGCGATGAAGTCAATGATTGACCGTTGGTTGGCTGATCGTGATTTTGTCACCCGTGAGGAATTTGATGCGGTGCAGGCTATGGCGCGCAAAGCGCGTGAGGAAAATGCCGAACTGGCCGCGCGGCTCGAGGCGTTTGAGCAGGGAAAATAAAATTCTTAAGACGCTGAGCGGTTTTTCTGAACCCGATTAAGCAGAAATATGTGGCTGGTTCCTTTTGGAATCAGCCTAATTTTTTGCGCTAAAATAACGGCTGATATCCGCCTATGTCGTAGGCATAACCGAGATATCCACAACTTATTGTAGGTCCTGCTAAGATTTAGCTTTACAGGAAGGTCAATCCATATAACCATATGTGGTAGGGGTGCAGCAATCGGCAGCACTCTGTAGAGCAGGCACCAAGTGGTAGGGATACTGCCATATCCCCCCACTAAAAACGTAAGAGGTGGCGCTATGGCATTGACCGAAAGCTTTCTTGAAGAAGATATCCATCCAATCGACATCGTTGAAAATATCGCAGAGCATAAGGCTTGGGATTTCGATCGCATTGCAGAGGATCAAATCGCAATGGCTGTTGAAGGGCGCTGGCGGACGTATTCTATTACTTTGGCCTGGTCGGCTTATGATGAAACCTTGCGCATGGTGTGCACTTTTGAGATGGAACCGCCCGCGCATAAACATGGCGTCTTGTTCGAGGCCTTGAACGAAATCAATGATGAATGCTGGGCCGGTGCTTTCACCTATTGGACCGAGCAATCTTTGATGGTTTATCGCTATGGGTTGTTATTGTCTGGCGGGCAAGTCGCCAGCGCAGATCAAATAAGCACATTAATTTCGTCAGCAGTTGCCACGTCCGAGCGGTATTACCCAGCCTTTCAACTGGTGGTTTATGGCGATCATTCGGCGAAAGATGCGATGCAAGTGGCTATTGCAGAGGCGTACGGGCGGGCCTAAACTTTCCCTATATTTGGGCAGAGTGCCCATAGGGGAGGGCTATGGATTTTTCAGATATTGCGCAGCGTGGTTTGGTGCTGCTTGGCTGCGGAAAAATGGGGTCAGCGATGCTGGAGGGATGGCTGAGTTCAGGGCTTCCAGCTCAGTCCGTTTGGGCATTAGACCCGCATCCGTCAACGTGGCTTCAACAGCAAGATATACATTTGAATGCAGCTCTTCCATCTGATCCGGCGTTGGTTTTGGTGGCGGTAAAGCCCCAATTGATGCAAGCGGCTTTGCCTCAAATGTCCAAATTCGGTAATGGAACCACTTTATTTTTATCGATCGCTGCGGGCATTACAATTGCCGGTTTTGAAGCGATATTGGGCCCGCACACTCCAATTATTCGGGCAATGCCAAACACACCAGCCGCGATTGGACAAGGTATTACGGCGTTATCGGGAAATCACCGGATCGAAGAACGTCACTTGGTATTGGCCGAGGGCCTTTTGGGCGCCATTGGGCAGACCCTTCGCTTGGAGCATGAGGCGCAGATGGACGCGGTCACGGGGGTGTCAGGCTCGGGCCCGGCCTATGTGTTTTATATGATCGATTGTTTGGCTGCGGCGGCCCGTGCACAAGGGCTTGGCGAAGATGTGGCGATGCAATTGGCCAAGGCGACAGTGGCCGGCGCCGGGGCTTTGGCCGCCACATCGCAGGAAACGCCCAAGCAATTACGGATCAATGTCACCAGCCCAAATGGCACCACGCAAGCCGGTCTCGAGGTTTTGATGCAAGCCAAAGGGGGGCTTGATGCCTTGATGCGCGAAACTGTGGCCGCAGCGGTAAACCGTTCGCGAGATTTGGCCAATGGCTGAAATATCCTTTGACGATTTTACCAAGGTTGATATCCGGCTGGGGCGTATCGTTGATGCGGCGCCCTATCCCGAAGCGCGTAAACCCGCGATTAAACTGTGGATCGATTTTGGCGCTGAACTGGGTGTGAAAAAAAGTTCAGCGCAAATCACCCAGTATTATGCGCCTGATCAGTTGTTTGGGAAGCAGATATTGGCGGTGGTCAATTTTCCACCACGTCAGATTGGGCGCTTTATGTCCGAAGTTTTGGTGCTGGGGGTCTCTGGCGATGATGGCGGTATTGTGTTGGTGGGCCCAGATCGCGCGGTGCCGCTTGGCTCGCGGTTGCATTAAAAATTTCTATTGATTGGCCAGTGCCTTTGGCCGACTTAATGGGCCGCTTCGTGCTGGGACAGATTGTAGGCTGGGCAATAGAAGCGAGCCTGTGAATTTATCAAGCTGCGATCAACCTAATGTGGTTGAATTATTTTAACTGCTTTGCGGCATTTATTCTCATTTCCAGCATAAAAGGTACTTTACCCCTCACAGTTACCTTGATAGCAACGCCCTTGAGCTGATCGTCTTCAACCGTAACAGGTGGCAGAGTTTGGCTCGAGAATAAACTGTGGTTCTTTGAGATATGAGGCGTGTGCACGTGCTGCGCTCTTGATAATAAAACGACCGGTGGACGTAAAAGTGACACTGTTTGGTGGTTGGAACTTAAAGTAACGGCAAGTGTAAAAATCTGGTTCCTGCCCACGTGGTGGAATGGTAGACACAAGAGACTTAAAATCTCTGGGCTTAATAGGCCGTGCCGGTTCGAGTCCGGCCGTGGGTACCAGATTTAGGCTATTTTTTCCTTTATAATAAAGCATACTTAGCCTAGGCCACTTAAAAGGGAACTCAATTTGGGTCAAAAAGGAACTCAATGAGGTCAAAAACAGGCGGCTCGTAATGCAAAAAGAGGACAATGATACCGGTGTAACCAATGAGGACACTGAGATCTTAAACTTGCCCCTTTATACAGAGCGTAAGGCCGATGGTATCTATCGCTATAGAAGACGTGTCCCCAAGCCCTTGGTTTCCCGGATTGGCAAAGGCTACCTCTATCGTAACTTGGGTAAAACCAAGCAAGAAGTTGTTGGGAAATGGCCGAGTGCCCATGCAGAGATCGAAGAGATTCTTACCTCTGCCATAGAAGGTGAAAGCAAAGCCCAAGAGCTTATTCGCAAGAAAGACCATAGAGCTACTATCCTGCACTTGGTCGAAGAGGAATACGGCAGGGAAGCCGCGCAGCGCCTGGAAGTAGGTGCTGTGGATGATAACCTCGAATTCGCTCTGATGGATCTGGCTGACAGACTAGAGGGCCAATACCCAAAGAAAACGCTCTCGTTAATGCATGGGGCTGTTCTGCCGGAAAGGTCTGATAGCTTTGCAGATGTGCTGGATTACTATGCTGAGTTTAAACAAACAGGATATGGCGCAACAGACCATCGCCTTAAGGTGCGCATCGCTAAATGTAAGGCAGACCTTATTGAGGCGCTGGGCGCATACAAGGTAAGCAGGCAACCTATTCAAGCCATCACTAGAAAAGATGCCAATGCCTATCGAGATGCGCTTGCAGGGCGTATGTCTGCTAACTCGGTTGCGAGATATAAGAACACGCTGAATGCTGCCTTCAACTGGTACATCAAGGAAAACGGTCTAGAGATCACGAGCCCCTTTGCCGGATTACTGATCAAAGGGGCAGGGAGCTCTAAGGTCGATAGGCTTCCGCTTCAGGATGCGCATATCAAACTGTTAGAACCAGCGATGAAAGATAGTGAGATTGCTTGGGCGCTTTACGTCCTGCTTAGAGATACTGGAGCACGGGTCGCTGAAATAGCAGGTCTAAGAGTACAAGACTGTGACACTGGTAAAGGAGTTCTACAAATAACTCCCAGCCCATGGCGACGGTTAAAGAATAAAACATCGGAGCGCTCTGTACCACTCTCACAAGAAGCAGCAACACTGCTTAAAGACCTCACCAAAGGCAAAGCAGCGGAGGAGCCGGTGTTTGAGCGCTATGCCAAGGATAGGGGGATGGATAACTGCTCGCAGATGCTCATGAAGCGCCTTAGGACAGTCATAACAGACAAGAAGCTTACGATGCACTCCCTAAGACATCGCATGAAGGACAGGCTAAGGAACACAGGCTGCCCTGAGGCCATCTCCATGGCTATCCTAGGGCTTGGGGCCAACACGGTGGCAGCCAACTACGGCTCAGGCTATGCCTTGGGGGTCATGCGGGAGCACATGGAAAAGGTGTGGAGTTAAACATTCTAAATATAGCGGTGGCGCCGATTCCATCGCATGCATATGCAGCGTTTCTGGCAGTGCTTTTAGGCGGCGTACAACTAACAAGACCAAAGGGCACAACCGCACATAAATACCTTGGATACACTTGGGTTATCCTAATGCTTTGGGTGAGCATTAGCAGCTTTTGGATCCAAACACTCAAAGTAATAGGCCCTTTTAGTCCGATCCACTTCCTCTCTATTTTTACAATTTGGTCAGTTTTTGATGCTATCAAATCAGTCAAAAATGGTGATATCAGACGTCATGAAAGAACGATGAAACTTCTATACTTGTTAGCACTTATTGTGACGGGTCTCTTCACGCTGCTTCCAGGGCGCATAATGAATTCCGTATTATTTGGCTAATCCAAACAAGATTACTACCAGAGTGTCCCAGAGTGGCACGAGGAAGCAGCTTAAGGGCTAAGCTCAAGAGCGGTATCAAAAAAAGAAGTGCTTAAAAGAGGGCATCAGAGAGCAACCCTAAAGACATAGAAAAAATATCCCAAAGCTATGGAAATAAAAACAGCTCTAATAGCAGACGATAAAGAATAAATTGTATTGTAGTTTGTTCTAAGCTGACAGGGTGTTGGGAACACCCAAACCCTTATGTATTATATATTATATATTACGAATTAAGTATTACGACTTACATATTACGTCTTACGAATTACCCCTTACAGCTTAAGCCTCACCATCGCTCTTTCGGAAATATCTGAATAAGATCATCAGAGTGGCGAAACAAAAAACAGTCCCTGTCGTATCTCCTATTACAAAGGCGGCAAGGGTAAGAAAGGTATGTTCTGGCAGTAATTCGCCTGATAAAATATAATTGTGACCAATTGAATTTAGTAAGGATGAAATAAACCCCACCAGCAAGAGAAGCCGCCAGGTGGATAAAGAAACATGTCGTTCACCAACCTCAATTTTAATACCACCTATCAGTAAAATCTGGAAAGATATCCAAGCAACGCTACTGGTAAGCAAAGTTGTAGATGCTAGTTGGAGGTTTGCTGCCGCGAATTGGCTATTAAGAAGTATGTCTGCTGCTAATGTTGCACATATCAAGTAAGGAATAGACTTCCAGCCAAACAACCAAGCACTTAATACCCTTATTCCGTGAGCTGGAAATAGTAGGGCGGCAAAGGATGTGACCCCGGGAACGAGAGAGTTTTGGAGTGGCACAACAACAGAATTAACGAACAACATGGCAACAATATAAGCGGCAGTGATTAGCCCTATACATACGAGATGCCCTTCCAGCTTCAAAACTAACGTTGATCTTTTCATGTCAACCTCAAATCACACAATAGCAATGGATGATAGATTGTTTTTATCCATATAACTGATAAATTTAGATAGCATTACGATTTGCAGACAGGGCTTTATTTTCGACCCTGGTTTTTTTCACTTACAGCTTATCCTTTAACCCTGCCTTAGGAGCCTTTCCTAAGGTGTTTTTTATTTATGTATTAAGAACAGAAAGATAATTTAGAATGACCAAGTATATTGATCCAAAGCTCTCCCAAGAGATCCTAGAAACCTACCAAGGCTATAGCCTTCAGGTGTTTACCTCTGGGCGCATTAAGCTCAGCTTTCATAAAAGCCATAAAGACAGAGTAGAGTATTATGCAGTAAAGCCTAAGCGCTCCAGAGAAGCCTATAAAAGGCAGTATAATCGTAGTGCTACAGCTAAGCCCGAGCATTACCAGTTAATAGAAGAGCTACTGGCTGAACACCCCAACTGCCTCATCTACAGAATGCACCTTAAAGGGGATATCAATGCCACTGCTGATAATGCCCATGTGTTTGTCTTAACAGAAAAGAAGTATCTGCATGTGGTGCTAGATACGCTAACCCACCAATGGCAACTACCAACTCAAGTCATAAACGCCTTACTAACAGCAAGTGGTCCTAAGAAGGGACGCAGTGCTATCTTCAATGAGTACATGGCCAGCTATCAGCATGACTGGGTGGATATGACCTTCACTGAGCAGGACTACAGAGACGGGTGTCGTGCAGATACAGTTAGTAGATCTGTTCACCAGGTCAGTCATCAAGATGATGACTTTACGTTCTAAACCTAAAAAGCCTTACCATCCAAGTGGTGGGCTTGAGGGCTATAACGTTCAAATTCAAAACTCAGAGAGCAAAGCAGACCTTCGCTGCAGTGGACCCCAATGTCTGCTTTGCGGACAAAGCGTAATTTTGCGCCTACTACTAAGTTGCTGACTTCCAGTCCTAATAACGTTTTAATTTCAAAAAAGGCGCCGAAGCAATACGCAGCCATTGGCAAAAAATATTTGCAATTAAGTCGCCTGGATAATGCTTTTTCTGACGGTTTCAACGAACCTTTTAACAGTCTCGGAGTTACCCGACTTTCGAAATGCCACATATAAATCGATCAGGTTTTCGGAGGGTTCAAAGGGGACGAAAGAGATCCCAGGCGGTGCAATATTCTTGACCCAGGCTGGTGCCAAGGCGATTCCTAGCCCATGGGCGACAAACTGCAGCAGGGTGGATTTGTCAATAATCTCACAAACTATATTTGGCTGGGCACCAATTTTTCGAAAACCACTCCACAAAGCCTCGTGCAGGATTGGTCGCGCGTGCTTAGGGTAACCCACGATTGGTTGATCCGCGATGTCTGCTATGGACAGGGATACCGATCTTGAAAGAGGATTCGTCTCGGCAAGGACCACTACGATGGGTTGACGATGCAAAAGTTCGCTGGAAATAAAGTCATCTTCTAGGCGCGTCCGTACGAAGGCCACATCAGTTCTATGGGCAATCAACTCGTGGGAATGTTGTTCGGATGACGATATTTCCAGAACCTGTACATGCACCTTAAAATCGGTCTGCCGAAATGTCAGTAGAACCTGCGGTAGTAACATCGAAATTGCCTCGTCAACACCGCTTACGCGAATGTGGTGAAGGTCCGACTCGGCGGTGTGGCGAACATTGGAAACCGATTTATCAATATCGGTCAGGATCCTTTTTGCATCTTGTGCAAATTCAGATCCGGCTTGGGTCAGACTGACTTGTCGAGTAGTTCTAAAAAACAGTCGGGCGCCCAGTTCGTGTTCCAACGAAGAAACCCGTTCAGAGAGAGCGGATTGGCTTAGCCCTAGGCGTTCGCTTGCTTTCCTGAAATGAAGTTCTTCGGCGACAGCGATGAAACACTCCAGTTGTCTTATGTCCAATCCAATATCCTCTGCAGGTTCATTTTATAACGCTTATCCGCATTTTTTCATCCAATCCAGTCTCAAATTCGCGGATTGCAGAAGCGTAGCTCAACGTGTCAAGCGTATCGTCGCGGCCTCGGATCAGCGCTATTCGCGTGGCATCATCCATCTCGAACGGCACCGAACTTTCACCTGCGGCAATCATACGGCGCTCAAGGTTTATGGAAATCTCTGCGCCGCTTTGATTATCCGAAAATTGTAAAAGTAAGTCTCGCACTTCAGGAGATACGACCGGCAAAGCAAGACCATTTTTACGCGCATTATCATAAAATATCCCAGCGAACCCTGTTCCTATACAGGCATCAATCTTCAATTGGCGCATTCCCCAGACGGCATGTTCTCGGCTTGAACCGCATCCAAAATTATCTCCGACAACTAAGATTGTTGCTTGCGTCCAAGGCGTTTTGTTTAGAATAAATTCTTGCCGCTTTTGGCCAGCTGCGTCAAAGCGCAGATCGGCAAAGGTACCATCTGCCAAGCCTTCGCGGCTGATTGTAATCAAAAACCGTTTCGGCATGATCACATCCGTATCAACATTCGCCAGTGGCAAGGGGGCGGCGATTCCTTTAATAGTTTTTATCATTGGTTTGTCTTTCACTCAAAATCTCGTATGTCAGCCAGATGCCCACAAACGGCTGCTGCAGCGACCATTGCGGGTGACATTAGATGGGTGCGTGCGCCTCGGCCCTGCCGCCCTTCAAAATTCCGGTTAGTCGATGAAGCTACCCGTTCCCCCTCCATAGCAATATCGTCATTCATCGCTAGACACATCGAACAGCCCGCCTCAGGGCGCCATTCAAACCCTGCGGTCTCGAAAATGGTGCGAAGGCCTTCGGATTCCGCCTTTAGGCGTGTCATGGCGGACCCAGGAACTACGATAGCTTCAACCCCCTCAGCCACTTTCCGGCCTTCCAATATTTTGGCTGCCTCTCGTAGATCTTCGATACGACTATTGGTACACGAGCCGATAAAGGCCGTGTCGATTTTGATCGATTGGGCAGCTTGCCCTTCTGTCAGCCCCATATACTGCAATGCGCGCTCCAGCGCCGCTTTAGCTTTGGGAGAGACGTAATCGAGAGCAGAAGGTACGTTCGCTGTTATCGGTACTGATTGGTCTGGACTGGTGCCCCAAGTGATCAAAGGCTCGATATCGGCCCCTGAAACGGTAACTTCCTGGTCAAATATGGCTCCGGAATCGCTGACCCAGTCTTCACCGCTAAATGCAAATTGACCGCTGTGCGGGTATCCTGTCAGCGCCGCTTCGGTGGTTTCATCTGCTGCGATTAAAGCCGCGCGGGCGCCCAGCTCGACTGCCATATTGCACACGGTCATACGGCCGGCCATATCAAGACCGACAATAGCTGAGCCTGCAAACTCAACAGCAAAGCCGTTGGCTCCACCTGCACCCACGACTTGGACCACCTTCATTATGATGTCTTTTGCCATGACGCCTGGTGCTGTAGTGCCCTCAACTGTAACGCGCATTGTCTTCATACGCTTATATCGTAGCGTTTGCGTTGCCAAAACATGTTCAACTTCAGAAGTACCAATGCCAAACCCCAAAGCCCCGAAGGCTCCATAGGTTGTTGTGTGGCTATCGCCGCATGCTATCAGCATGCCTGGCGCGACCAAGCCCTGCTCTGGAACTATAACATGCTCAATGCCTTGGCGGGGATCACCCAAACCGTAAAATGCGATTTGATGCTTGGTACAGTTTTTTTCCAAATTATCGATCAGCAGCTTTGATTGTGCATCCGGTGCTTCGACACTGCGGGTGGCGTTAACATGATCGACCACGGCCAGATGTGCCTCCGGACGCCAGACCTTTAACCCCTTACTTTCCATACCAGAAAACGCCTGCGGACTGGTATATTCATTCATGATGTGAAAATCGACATAAATCAGCATATCGCCATCGGGCAGATCACAAACCTTATGGTTATCCACCAGTTTATCGTAGAGCGTGCGGGTCATTGAGCAGTTTCCTTCATATGGATCGGATTGCGGAAAAAGAAGTCAGACATGCGCTCTGCTATGTCTTCAGGGCTCTCTTCAGCCATATAGTGAGAGGTATCGAGCGCCTCGCCCTCAACCTTTTCTGCCCGCTGCCGCCAGAGGCTAAGTGCGTCAAAGCATGTTTCGATTACTCCGCGTTTTGCCCAGAGCGTCAAGAGTGGCATGTCGAGTTTTCGTTCCTGATCTGCGTTATCATGTTCAATATCGATGCTCGCGGCGGCACGGTAGTCTTCGCAGCTTGCATGAATGACCTCGGGGTTCGCGAAGGCGCTCAGGTATTCAGTCAGAGCTTCGCAGGAAAACGGGTTTTTGCCCTTTGCCTGTTTAAAGCATTTCATCTTCCAGAACGTTTCGGGATCTGCTCCGATCATTTTTTCGGGCAGCGGGTCTGGCTGTGTCAGAAAAAACCAGTGCCAGTAAGCCCGCGCAAATTCGACGCTAGTATTGGCATACATTTCGCGGGTAGGTGCAATATCAAGCAAAGTCATAGCTGCAACACGATCAGGATGATCCAAACCCATCCGATGCGCCACCCGCGCCCCCCGATCATGGGCGCCAACCAGAAACCGTTCATGACCCAAATACCGCATCACAGCGACAACATCATTGGCCATAGCACGTTTTGAATAGGGCTGATGAGATGCATTTGACGCTGGTTTATCTGATTGACCATATCCGCGTAAATCGGGACAGACGATTTGATAAGAGCGTGCCAGAATTGGTGCCACACCGTGCCACATAGCAGATGTCTGCGGATAACCGTGAAGAAGAACAAGCGGAGGTGCATCTTGAGGTCCAGCGCGGCGAACAAACAAAGTCGCACCGTCTCCTTCGATACGCTCGCGCACGAAACCCTCAAACATTTTGAACTCCTTGGGTATGTTTAACTTTTATCCATTATTTCAGATTAAACCTGAATATTTAATCGTAAAAACTGAACAGTTTTGCCGACTAATTCTTGCGTCAATCCCATGTAGTCTTTTTCAACAGAAGCCGCGCCAGAAGAAATCAGGGAACGCGGTAAAAAGAACCAAAGGAGGATATCATGAAATTTCTGTTGAACACCGCATTATCTCTTACGTGTGCATTAGGTGCTACATCCGCGTTTGCCGCCTGCGATACAGGCGAAACCGTTATTAAATTTAGCCATGTTACCAACACTGACAAACATCCAAAGGGAATAGCAGCCACGTTGCTAGAGCAGCGCGTCAATGATGAGATGAACGGCAAGGCCTGTATGGAGGTTTTTCCAAATTCAACCCTTTATGACGATAATAAAGTTCTTGAAGCATTGCTTCAGAATGATGTGCAGCTAGCAGCGCCTTCGCTGTCAAAGTTTGAGAAGTTCACCAAACAGTTCCGTATCTTTGACTTGCCTTTCATGTTCGAGAACATCGAAGCCGTCGATGCATTCCAAGGCTCTGATGCTGGGCAGGCTTTGCTAGACAGTATGCAAAAGCGTGGTCTTCAAGGTTTGACATTCTGGCATAACGGTATGAAACAAATGTCTGCTAATGTACCGTTGATGTCACCAGCAGACGCTAATGGTCTTAAATTCCGTGTGATGTCGTCAGACGTTTTGGTTGCCCAAATGGAAGCACTCGGAGGAGCTCCACAAAAAATGGCCTTCTCTGAAGTCTATGGTGGGTTACAGCAAGGTGTCGTTGATGGGCAAGAAAATACGTGGTCAAACATTTATGGTAAAAAGTTTTTCGAAGTACAGGACGGTATCACGGAAACCAACCACGGTATTATTGACTATCTGGTTGTGACCAGTGTTGATTGGCTTGATAGCCTGGAAGCCGATGTCCGCGACCAGTTTTTAACGATCTTGAACGAGGTAACTGAGCTTCGCAATGCTCAATCCTTTGCTGTAAACCAAGCCAACCGGCAAGCTATAATTGAGGCGGGCAGCACAGTTCGGACTCTAACGCCTGAAGAGCGTCAGGCATGGGTTGATGTTATGAAACCAGTCTGGGATCAATTCGCGGATGATGTTGGTCAGGACATGATCAACGCAGCACAATCCCTTAATTAAAGTCTCTTTATTCAACCTGTTCGGAGGCGTTTTGGACGCCTTCTAACATGCTTGGAAAGTTAAATTATGAATCACTCAAAATCGTTTACCGATCGTATTGAGGAGACGTTGATCTCAGCCATTCTTGGCGTAATGACATTGATTACATTCGCCAACGTCGTGGCGCGGTACGGGTTCAACAAAAACATTCTTTGGGCTCTTGAGCTAACTGTCTTTCTCTTCGGTTGGTTGGTACTCCTAGGTGCCTCTTATGCCGTCAAAAAGGGTTCACATCTTGGTGTTGATATCGTCGTCAATATTCTAACTTCGAAATCACGCCGCGTCTTGGGTTTGGTTGCTGTGGCTGTATGCGTTGCCTTCAGCTTTCTAATGCTGAAAGGAGCTTGGGACTACTGGGCGAATTTCGCCAATCTGCCGGGCACGGAGGGGCGTTGGTTTCCGCTCGGTTTTGAAGAAAAGTACCGCGACAAAGGATGGTACGAGGTCAATGACATCCCGCATCCCGCCATATTAGGATGGATGGAAACTGTCTTCAATGAAGGCGAAGAATACGAGAAAATCCCACGCCTTTTGCCATATCTCGTTCTGCCATTGTCAATGGCTTTGATGCTTTTCCGGTTTCTACAAGCTGCATGGGCTCTCTGGGTCGGCGCGGCTGACCGTTTGGTGGCCAGTCATGAGGTTGAAGATGAAATCCAAGATGCTCGTGAGCAGTTGAGAAAGAAATCCTGATGGAAGTTGTTCTACTTTTTACCTTAGTCATCGGCATGCTGGTTATCGGTGTACCGATCGCGGTCGCACTTGGCATGTCCTCCCTGCTGTTTCTGCTAGCCTTTTCTGACAGTTCACTTGCATCAGTGGCCCAAACCCTGTTCAGCGCCTTCGAGGGCCACTATACGCTGCTTGCGATCCCGTTTTTTATTCTAGCCTCTTCGTTCATGACAACTGGAGGCGTTGCCCAGCGGATCATCCGGTTTTCAATTGCCTGTGTCGGACACTTGCCCGGTGGGCTGGCCATTGCCGGCGTTTTTGCCTGCATGCTGTTTGCAGCCCTGTCAGGTTCTTCACCAGCAACTGTCGTGGCAATTGGAACGATCGTTATTGGAGGAATGATCCAAGTTGGCTATTCAAAGGATTTTGCTGCAGGTGTGATCTGCAATGCAGGTACGCTGGGAATTCTTATTCCACCCTCTATCGTGATGGTTGTCTATGCGGCTTCGGTGGAAGTTTCGGTTGGGCGGATGTTTCTCGCTGGCGTCATCCCGGGGCTTTTGGCTGGCTTTATGCTTATGACCGCGATTTATGTCATGGCAAAGGTGAAAAACTTGCCCAAAGGCGAATGGCAAGGATGGAGAGAGGTTTTTGCCTCGGGACGCGAAGCCGGTTGGGGCCTTTTCTTAATCGTGATTATCCTTGGCGGTATCTATGGCGGGGTATTCACCCCAACCGAAGCGGCCGCGGTTGCTGCGGTCTATGCATTCTTCATTGCCAACTTTATCTACAAAGATATGGGTCCACTCGCCGAAAAAGGCCCGCGCGATCTTTCCGCTGCCTATGTAGAGGGTCCAAGAGGGACCACTTCTTTATGGCGTCAGCCTTGGGCGCTGGTGACAGCTTTCTTCCATCCCGATACAAAGCACACGCTGCTGGAAGCAGGCAAACTCACCGTTACGCTCTTATTTGTAATCGCAAACGCGCTCATTCTTAAGCATGTTCTGACGGATGAACAAGTTCCACAACATGTGGCTAATGCAATGTTATCGGCGGGCTTCGGACCGGTTATGTTCCTTATCGTAGTGAACATCATCCTGCTGATTGGTGGGCAGTTCATGGAGCCTTCAGGATTACTTGTGATTGTCGCTCCACTGGTCTTTCCAATTGCGATAGAACTGGGCATTGATCCGATTCACCTCGGCATCATTATGGTTGTTAACATGGAAATTGGTATGATCACGCCACCGGTTGGGTTAAATTTATTTGTCACTTCAGGCGTTGCTGGCATGCCAATGATGTCGGTCGTCAAGGCTGCGCTTCCATTCCTAGGCGTTCTTTTTGTTTTCTTGATCTTGGTAACCTACGTGCCTTGGATTTCGACCTTTCTACCCAACCTCATCATGGGGCCGGAAATCATTTTGAAGTAGTGTTATTGGCCGAAACAGACTGGTGGCACTTGAAGAGGTGCTGCCTTGTCTTCTGCTAAACTGAAGACGCTTCTCATTTAGCTTTTGACGGCTCAGGCCAATCACTATGTTCTGCACTTTTGAGGAAAGGATTTAGCCTCCCGCTTATTCCTTCAGTCGACGCTTTGCAGCAACGGCTACTTTGGGCTCCTAGCAGTCATTCGCCGCAATACGATTAGATGTCCGCTTTGCGTATAGCTTGCCAAGTGCCTTGTAAATGTTGATGTATCGCCCCAAACAGCCTCCCCCTTTCTTCGGTGGAGGTTTTTTTAAGCTTTGCGTCAGTTGAAAAACCCGGACTTGATGAACGCGATGTCCTGATGCATCATTCAAAGTGATACTTTAGAGCTTATAGGACTAAAGGGCTGTGAATGGATGAAAAAGAGAAAACTAACTTCAGCCTGACTGGCATAGAAGATGATCTCATTAAGGCGGCGGTACAGGAAACAATTGGCCGAAAGCATACCGAAGAAGAACTCGAACTGCTTGGATTAGAAGCGGCTGAAAATAGTCCTGAATTTGCAATTTTAGAACAACGTCAAAAGCAAGGTCTGTGGAACTACCCCTTTGATGGCAGTGAGGTATTTTCGCCGCTTGATGAGAATGGTGATGAAATTATCCCAACTGATATAGAGATCTTAAGGTTTGTCGCTGCAAAATTTGTAAAGCGCGAAATGAATTTTTTCGAGATTACGAAACTTGAAAAGCCAATAACAAAATTCGATCTGCAGCCCATAGTTTTTACGTTAATCCGTTCGACTTTCCCAAAATATGAATTACCCAAAGAAAAACTAAAATCGCTTATGGATGCGCTAACAAGTAATCCCACGGCTGAGCCAGGTTTAAGCATTCCTGTTTGGAATGGGAAAACAATGACAGAGCCTGGAAATACAGAGAGCTTAATCTTTGATAATGGACAATTTACAATCAATCTTTGGCAAGAGCCGAGCTATCGGAAACTAACCCCTAGAGATAATTCGCTAGGAGTTTTTGAAGAATTTCTAACATTCATTTTTAAAAAATCCTGCAGAAAAAGAAGTCTTTCTGGACTGGCTGTCGTGGTGCTTGCAAAATGAAACTGACAAGCCCTCTTGGGCAATATTTCTATTTTCTGAGAAACATGGCACCGGAAAATCTACACTTGCTTCGGTCGTTAAAAAGCTTTTTGGCGAAGAGAATGCTTCTGAACAGCAAGGCATCAAGCCGATTATAAGCCGCTTCAATAAGCCCATTTTGCATAAAAAGCTCATCTATGCCGAAGAAGTAAAAGTTGCCCAAAATTCTGATGACGGAAATAAACTCAAGACCTTAATTTCTGAACGTCAAACTATGGCGGAAAGTAAAGGAAAAGACATTGAGCCTGTAGATCATAGGTGCTGCTTTATTCTTACGACCAACCACAAACCAATATGGTTAGAGCCCGGTGATAGACGGTTTTATATTATCCATGTCGATCATGAAGGCTTTGCGGCTGGGGGAGCCAAGTACGAAGAATTCGTAGCTCTAGTGCAAAGAGTAAAGCAGACATATGACAGACCGATTGATCTTGCATCGCTCTATGGTGCTTTAAAAGAACGTAAACAGTCGGCCATCTTCGATCCTTATTCTTTAAATGTGAATAAAGTGGCAACGGATATCATGAAGGAGATAAATGCGCTTTCACCTGATATTGTCGAAGAGATGCTTGAGGAATTTCTTCGAGAGCATGGCATTCTTTTTGTACCGGTGAGGTATGCCAATAAGGTTGTAGAGTTTTTTGCGCATAGAAATCCGAATGCATCAAAATATAGCTTTGATCGCTTAGGTTGGAAAAAGAAGAAGTTTGCTTGGGGCGGCAAGGGCCCAGCTTGGGCTTTCTATGACCCCCAATCTAACCCAGAGAAAGGACGGCTGCAGACAAAAAACTTTGTGGAGACAATAGAAAATCATCTTAACCGGACCTTGGGCTGTCTAACGTCAGCGCCTTTGGGACAGATTTGACGATTTGATTGAGGAGGATTT
>LGRT01000012.1 GCA_001642945.1 Rhodobacteraceae bacterium SB2
CTTGGATACGACGCCAGATGCCGTGGTCAGTATTATTGATCTGAGGGAGACTATTGTTGATGTTTGAATTTAAGCTTTTTGTAATTCAAACCAATTTTGAATCGTCAATGCGGCCCATCGATAAATCGCTATAAAAATCCCGACGCATGTTTGAAATGTGATAGTAAGCCGATCGAACAGAATTAAACTTTCTTCAAAGCTTAATGCCTTTTAACAAGTCGGCGCTGGCGCGATCACCGCGTGTAATTTGCGTCTTAAGAACCGTTTTAGCGGCTTTCAGCTTCCCGTCTTTGAGAAGCTCGGTGATCGCCTGATGCTCCTCAAAGGATTTGGTTATGCGATCTTTGGTTTTAGAAAGGTAGGTACGCATCGTTTTGACGATGTCTGACACTTTATTATAGCCCTCGCATAGATAATGGTTCCCGCAATGGTTGAAAAATGCATCATGAAAATCTGAGTCAAGATCGAGATAGTGTTCAAATGCGCCAGTGTCTCGGGCTGCAGCCATCTTTATCACAATATTTTCCAGTTCTGTCACCAATGCCACGGAAGATTTCGCAAATGACTGATCGAGTGCCGCGGTTTCTAAGAGCAGTCGAAACTGGCAAAGCTGAACAATTTCCTGCTTTGAGAGGCTGAAAACGAAAGCACCTCTTTGAGGTATGATTTGAACTAAGCCCTGAAGATTAAGAGCTGCCAGGGCCTCGCGAATCGGTGTTTTACTAATCCCCATAGCATCAGATAATTTTACTTCGAGAAGCGACTCGCCCATTCGAAACCTGCCTCTAACAATACTTTCTCTGATATGATCTTCTGCTATTTTACTCAATGAATTCGGTCGTTTAATTTGCATCGGCCCCGTCATGCTCTGTCTATCCTTCAGCTCTTCTTGGAAGATAGCACATGATTTCTTGATTTCCAAAATATATCTGATATGTCAGATATAAGATCTTAAATTTACTTTAACCAAATCCAGGGAGGATATTTTGTTTAAGAAATCTACATTGGCACTGGGTGCCGTATTGTCAGCTGGACTCGCTTTTACAGCATCGGCGGGAACAACTATAAAAGTCGGGCATGGCGCGGCAGAAGCGTTCCATATGCATCGTGCACTTTTGAAATTTGAGGAATTGGTCGAAGCTGGTTCGGGCGGTGAAATCGATGTTCAAATTTTCCCATCCTCGCAAATGGGACCAGACCGTGAAATGATCGAAGGTGTTCAAACTGGCGTTCTAGAAATGGCCATTCCGCCATCTTCTTTCTTTGCGGGTTGGGATCCAGCCTTTGCCGTTATCGAGCTGCCTTATATGTATGCTTCTAAAGACATCGCTTTTGATGTGCTGGATGGCAGCGCTGGTGATGGGATGTTATCGCGGGTTGAAAACCAAGGTTTGGTTGGACTTGGATGGCTTGAGCTCGGTGTACGCAACGTTACAAATAATGTGAGGCCGGTTGCCACACCAGAAGATCTAGAAGGTGTGAAGCTGCGTACAATGAAAGTTCCAGCCCATGTTGCAACTTTCGAAACGCTCGGCGCCAACCCCACGCCAATGAATTTTGGCGAGGTCTATTCTGCGCTTCAGCAAGGTGTCATTGACGGACAAGAAAACCCCCTTGCAATCATCACCTCTCAGCGTTTTTATGAAGTACAAAAATATCTATCGACAACCGGACATGTTTTCGCAGTTTATATGCCGGTTATTTCAAAACCCTTCTTTGACAGCCTTTCAGCAGAGCACCAAAATCTTGTGAAAGACTCGATGGCCGCGGCGCGTGATCATCAGGCGCAGTTGGTTGCTAGTGAAGATGCTGCGCAATTAGAACAAATTCGCGCAGCCGGTGTGGAAGTTTTAGAGCTGACAGCTGAACAGCGTCAAGTGTTCGCCGACAAGACTGAAAGCGTTCGCCTCCAATATCGTGAGAAGGTTGGTGCAGAGGCCTACGATAACTGGGTCTCAGCAGTAGCTGCTGTAAGCGGCAGGTAATCTTGATCAACAATTTTTAATATCAAGGCATCCGAGCTCATGAAGTTCGGATGCCATTATTCGTGGGAGGCAAGCAATGTCGGTAATTAAATGGATTGATGCAAATGCAGAGAAAGCTCTGGCGAGCGCTTTGTTGGCGATGATTGTTTTGCTGATTTTTGTAAATGTGTTCATGCGCTACATCATGAATGCTTCACTTTCTTGGGGGGAAGAGCTTACCCTTTGGCTGTTTGTTTGGTTTGTTTGGTTGGGCGTCAGCTATGCGTTTCACACCGGCGATCACGTACGGATCACGGCGCTGCGCGATCTATTAAATGCGCGCACCCGGCTTTATGCAGATGTGATGATTGCCCTCTGCGTTCTTGTCTTCCTTCTTGTTCTAACCCTTGAATGTATCAAACTGATCATGATGCCATTTGTCATCAGCCAGAGTTCGGTGGTTCTGGGTTTGCCAATTCCTATTCTTTACGCCTCAGCGCCCGTAGGTGCGGCCCTATCGACGATCCGTGTCGTCCAACATTTGATACGAACGTTGCGTCTCATCGCAAACACAAAAGGTTAGGGAATAAAATGCTTGCAATAACTCTTTTTCTCACACTCTTAGCGCTGCTTTTATTCAGCGTTCCAATTGGTATTTGCCTCGGCCTTGCGACAATGATCGTGATGGTGCTTGTAGATGGCACGCCGCCGCTTGTGCTGTTGGCGCGCTCCGTGGTGACGGGGGCAGATTCGTTCCCTTTGATCGCAGTGCCCTTATTCATTCTGGCAGGCGATCTGATGCAGCATGGAGGCATGTCGCGCCGCTTGGTAGGCTTTGCCAATGCGCTTATCGGTCATATTCGCGGCGGTCTGGCATATGTGAACGTTTTGGCCTGTGTCTTTTTTGCCGCAATCTCGGGATCATCACCCGCCACCGTGGCTGCTATTGGCTCAAACATGATCCCAGAGATGGAAAAAGTTGGCTACACGCGTAAATTCACCGGCGCTCTCACGGCCTCTTCCGGTATGATTGGCGTGATGATCCCTCCAAGCATTCCTTTTATCATATATGGTGTCACAGCCGAGGTTTCGATTGGCAAACTGTTTTTGGCAGGCATCATCCCTGGGGTTTTGTTTGCATTAATGTTTATGCTGGTCGCGCGGTTTTTACTGCGAAATGATGATGTTATCCAGAAATCTGCTGCCGCTTTCTCGGGCCCAAGCGTTTGGCAAAGCTTTCGAAGCTCGATTTGGGCGCTCTTGGTGCCCGTGATCATCCTTGGGGGCATTTACAGCGGCATCTTCACGCCAACAGAGGCTGGAGCGGTCGCCGTGGTTTACGCAACCCTTATAGGCATTTTTGTGTATGGTGATATTACTTTTAAAGACCTGCCAGAAATTTTGGCTAGCAGCGCAAAGACCAGCGGCACAATTTTGGTGCTTGTGGTTATGGCAACCGCCTTTGGAAGGTTGATCACACTGGCGCGTATTCCAAGCGATTTGGCAATGAGCATTACTAGTCTGTCAGATAATCCAATTGTCATTTTGTTGCTGATTAATTTGCTTCTTCTGGTGATCGGAATGTTCATGGAAACAATTTCTTCGATCATTATCATGACTCCAATTCTATTGCCGGTGGCCACTGCGCTTGGGGTTGATCCTATATTGTTTGGCGTCATTCTGACGGTTAATCTGGCGATTGGTTTTTGCACACCGCCTTTAGGCGTTAACTTATTCGTAGCCAGCAGTATCTCCAAGGTATCGATCGAAAGTCTAAGTCGCGCGATTTTGCCGTTTTTCGTTGGAATGATCATTCTGTTGATGCTCATTACCTATATTCCCGCCATTTCATTAGCGGTTCCGTCGCTATGGTAAGGCGACCTAACGCCTCTATCAAAACGTTAAAATATTAAAGGACCCTGATGATGGATCTGGATTTATCTCATCCCTCGATAGAAGATTTACGGAATGCGGCGCGCAAGCGCATTCCGAGATTCGCCTTTGAATATTTGGACAGTGCAACGGGAAGAGAACTGGGCTTGCAGATCAACCGCGATGCCTTGGATGCGATTGGCTTTATGCCCAGCGTTTTATGCGGGCGGACCAAAGCGGATTTGCAAACCACATTACTGGGGCAAACTTATAATCTACCCTTTGGGATCGCTCCCATAGGTATGGCGGGACTGATGTGGGCAGGGGCTGAACGCTTGCTGGCGCAGGCCTCTGTTGCGCATAATATCCCCTTTTCACTGTCAAGCGTGGCTGTTGCATCTCCTGAAGACGTAGCGCCCTATATAGGTCAAAATGGGTGGTTTCAGCATTATCCGGTGAATTCTGGCGCGTTGCGGCGCGCCATGCTCAAACGGATCAAGGCTGCTGGCTTTCGAACCTTAATCTTTACGGTTGATATTCCGGAAGAAAGCCGGCGTGAGCGCCAGCGTCGCGCCAACCTCACGGTTCCTCCTACAGCAGATTTGCGTACAATTGTGAATATGCTCGCGCGGCCCGCTTGGTGCCTTGCGCATCTACGTGAAGGCATCGTGCCGCGGATGCGGTTTTTTGATGATTACATTCCGCAACGAGGCCGAGAAAGCTTTACCCATGCCGGCGCTTTGATCCGCGGCATTCCGGATTGGCAATATCTCC
Source organism: Rhodobacteraceae bacterium SB2 (assembly GCA_001642945.1). Classification (GTDB taxonomy): domain Bacteria; phylum Pseudomonadota; class Alphaproteobacteria; order Rhodobacterales; family Rhodobacteraceae; genus Thalassovivens; species Thalassovivens spotae. Next base: position 4,611 of record LGRT01000012.1, read on the forward strand.
ACGAATTACGAGAGGAATGGGAGGGGCATCTCATTGTCAAAGGCGTTTTGCGCCCGCAAGACGCCAAGCGCATGGCAGAGGCGGGCATCGATTGTATTTGGGTCTCTAACCACTCCGGCCGGCAATTCGAAGCAGGCCCAGCTGTGATCGACCAATTACCAAAAATTCGTGAAGCTGTCGGGCCGGATGTATCACTGATCTACGATTCAGGTGTGGCATGGGGATTAGATGTCATGCGTGCTTTGGCCAAAGGCGCCGATTTCGTGATGCTAGGGCGAGCCTTTCAATATGCGGTTGCGGCTTTTGGCGCGCGCGGTGTTGATCATGTGATCCATATACTTAAATCTGATATTGAGGCAAATATGAGCCAACTTGGTGCGGAAAAAACCAGCCAACTGGCAGATTATTTTTTGCCATAAGTTTGAAGCTAGGCCTTGCCAAGCAGGGGAGACATCGCGTTTCCGATAGCGTGGATAATTCACTCGGCTTTTTAAGGAGTTTGCCCTCTGTCTCAGGCCTGTGCGGCTAATCTGGCTCGATCGATACCGATAACTTTTGAAGGGTTGCGCTCCCAAAAAGATGGAGTGATTGGCAAGCGCTGTTGATTCAAAGTTCTATAAAGATCGCGCGACCCAGCCGTTGATTTCCGTAACCGGCCGATTTGTTCAACCTTCTCCCATTTTATTCACATCCGATCCGACAAGAAAGCATGGTTCTTGCCGCGGTAGCCCTTGCCAAAAATCTTCGCGCATGACCACGAGATCTCTTCTCAATTAAAAAGTTTATAACCCCAGGCGCTAAAACGGCTGGGCAATATATCATCGAATAAATTGCTCGACGAAATCTTCACCAAGACCCATGTCAGAAAAGTGCTTTCGGCAAAGGTCGATTTTGGTGAAAACGTCCTCATACCCTGTGACTTTACCCCATGGGTCAACATAGCACATTACGCCGTTTACCTGAAAATATGTGATCATCTCATCCACATCGTCGGGAACCACCAAAGTATGAGTTTCGCCCGGCGGCTCGTAGACATAACCACCTTCTTCGGCTGTCCAATCATGTTCTAAATAATGCCAGCGCCCTTTTAACACAAATCCATGAACCGGCTGCGGATGGCGGTGGCGCGACAGAACACCTGCCTTTTTAACTTTTAACAGGTTCATCCAATATCCTTGTGACCGATTGAGGCATAAGGGCCGAAACCATACATTTTCTGCCTGCGGCACCCAAAACCTTTCATCTTCGCTTACGGCGTTAGGGATTACGATTTCCTCCTGCGCATCCTTTGGAAAGGGCAGTTGGTAGGGCATAAGGGCTGTGTCTTGATCTTTCATCATGTTCCTTTCACATTGCGAGATAGCCGCCATCGACGGGGTAAATTGATCCTGTTACGAAGCTGGCATTGTCGCTTAAAAGCCACTGCACCAGTGCTCCGACTTCATCGGGCTTTCCCCATCTTTTCATTGGCGTGCGCGCCATAATAGCATCGGTTCGCTGCCTATCCTCTCGGAGGCCTTGCGTCATTTCGGTTTCGATCCAACCAGGAGCAATCGCGTTTACCCGGATATTATCTTCTGCCCATCGCCCGGCCAAGGCTTTGGTAAGTTGCGATACCCCCCCTTTAGAGGCTGAATAGGCTGGTACCAGTGGCCCACCAAAACTGCTTAACATCGAGGCCGTATTCACGATTGCCCCACTGGTTTTGGCCAAAAGTGGCTGCGCGGCAAGGCAACACCGCATTGTTCCGGTCAAATTTACATCAAGCACTTTGGCGAATATATCGATATCATATTCTTGCCCGCGCGACAGAATACCCGCACAATTCACCAAGCCATCAAGTTGCGATACGGTACCAAATAATGCATCGATTGAAGCCTGATCAGTGACATCCAGCAGAGCAACAGTGATCCCATCTTGCGACGGGAAGGCGTCGAGCTCGGCTGCCGAGGCGGAGGCTGCAATCACCGACCAACCTGCAGCGGCCAGGCTGCGCGCCACCCCGGCGCCAATGCCGCGCGTGCCACCCGTCACGAGAGCCTGTTTCATGCAAGTTCCTTCCATGCTGTTGCAAATTCCCGCGCCCGCAGGCGGATATCATCCAGCGCATATTCTGGCTTAAAAAGCGCGGAGCCCAAGCCGAATCCGTTTGCGCCTGCGCTATGATAGGCGGCCATGTTATCAGGAGTAATCCCCCCAACGACGGCTATCAGGGCCTTTTGTGGTAACACCGCACGCAGCGCCGCAATAGCCTTTGGTGGCACCATTTCGGCTGGAAAAAACTTAAGGGCCGAGGCTCCAAGCTCCAACGCCTTGAAGGCCTCTGAGGGCGTCATAACGCCCGGGCACCAAAACAGCCCCTTGGCTTTGGCTGCGCGTCCCACATCTGGGTTCATATTGGGAGACACAATAATCCGACCCCCTGCTTCGGCAACAGCGCTTACTTGTGCAGGGGTTGTCACAGTCCCGGCGCCAATCAAAGCGTTGCTACTGTATCGCTCGGCAATCCTTGCGATTGATATCAACGGCTCAGGAGAGTTCAACGGAACCTCGATTATCTTAAACCCAGCCTCTACAAGCACATCGGCTACGGCCAACGCATTTTTCACCTCGAGCCCGCGTAAGATCGCGATCAAAGGGTTTTCAGAAAACCCGGCAACAAAATCCATCATCCGATCAACCCTGCTGCGCGGGCGATTAAGAAATGCCCTTTGGCAACGACGTCATCCGGTGCGCGGCAACTCTTAAATCCGGCCGCATGAAGCGCGGTTTCATATCGATCTGATAAATCATCGCGTCCAATTATGGTGATTGGACCGAGATCTTTCACATCCGCGATGACCGCAGCTACTTCAGTACCAATCAGAAGCCCAGACATATAGTCTGCCGTCGCCCCTTTTGGTATTTTCCCCATCAGCGGAAGGGTGCGCACATGAAATAAATTATGCAGCAGGTTTGACTGACCTTTGAGGCCCGCTTGCACCCCCATTTCGAAGGCTTCTTTGCTGAAATTATCAGCTTCCATCAAAGTTCCAAGGATCGTGTGTTCTTTCAAGGCTGCAAAAATTTCACCAGTCATATAGGTTGAAAAATCCAAGATTTTTTCCTGTGCAACTTTGACCCATTTGCTATGCGTGCCAGGCATTACGAAAACACCGTCTTTGAAACCAAATGCTGAGGCGCCAATAATTTGCGTTTCTTCGCCTCGCATGACATCAGGGCCCCCGAAATCTTCAGTAGAGGCGCCGGTCACAAAATGAATATGGGCACCGCTTTCAGCTTGATGCGGCACCAAGGCGCGCGCCAGACCCTTGGCATCCAACGGCATATCCGCATAGGGAGTTTCAACCCAACCGTTTCGGCTGGTAATCATACCGGAGGCTAAAATTGGCAATGCGTTTTTGGCGACCCAAGGGCCAATGAGGCGGTTAAGCACCGCCTCAAAAGAGTTTTTTGATATCTGCATAATACCTTCAGAGGATGATACGCCTTCGATCACTTCGCCTTGGGTTCCGATCAGGAAGGCGCGCAGCGATGAAGTTCCCCAATCAACCCCGATGAGTGCTGGCTTAGATGCGGCCAAATTCATTCAAAAGATCCTCGACGGTTTTTCCCTTCGCCACCCATTTGCGGGTTTCTTCTTCGCGATCGGCTTGTTCTTGGGCAAGGCGCACCGTTTCTTCGGCGAGCTCTTGAGGTATTACCACCACACCCATCAAATCCGCCACGATGAAATCACCAGGATTTACAACCACGCCCCCACAAGCGATTGGAACGTTGATCGAAAGCTCTTCTTTACGCCCCGAAAACATTGTGTGCGTTCCCCTTGGGGTGATTGCGCGCGTCCAGATCGGCCAATTGATATCTTCCAGCTCATCGGTATCACGGCCTGCGCCATCCACAATCATAGCGCGAATGCCTCTGTTTTGAGCCAATCCACCCATCAACCCACCGCATACTGAAGTGTTCAGGTCGCCGCCCGCATCTACGACGATTACATCGCCCGGCTGGCCCATTTCTAAAGCCTTTAAAGGGTCAACCAGATCACCCTTTGACAATTGTACTGTTACCGCTTGACCTGTGACCTTGGCGCGAAAGGCGGGTTTGATTGCGCTGTCCATCACGCCTGTGCGGTATTGCACATCGGCAAATATCGCAGCGGCTGAATAGGCTTGAAGGACCTTATCAAATTTTTTTAGCAAGTCTGGATTGCGTTCAAAGTCGTTAAAGACCCTTAGATCACTGCTAACTTCTGGCATTTTTTCTCTCCTGTTTAATTTATGTTTTTGCCAAAGCTTTGGCGTTAACTGTGTAATCTGGTTCTTGCCCTGTCAGGACTTTTGCCACCTGAGTGGCGGCGGTGACACGCGCTGCATGAATCGACTCTTCAGAATAATAGGCTGCATGGGGCGTTACCAATACATTGGGCAAAGTGAAGATTGGATTGTCTTTGGGGCTCCAATTGCTGCGTTTTGCAGGTTCTTCTTCAGGATCATCTAGCCCTGCCGCCGCCAAATGGCCCTTGGTTAATGCCTGGTAAAGCGCCTTATTATCAATGGTCGGCCCTCGACCTGTATTTACCAGTATTGCGCCGGGCTTCATGGCTGAAAATTCTGCATCTGACAAAAAGTGATGCGTTTCCGGCGTCATTGGAGCTTGCATCAAAATATAATCCGAACGCGCCAAAAGGTCGTCTTTAGAGACCAGTTCAACATCAAGTTTCACCGCTTTTTCCACGGCGAGATAAGGATCATAGGCGATCACTTTAACGCCAAACGCATGCGCACGCGATACAATCGCCTGACCGATTTTTCCTAAAGAAACGATCCCCATCGTGCGTCCGCGCAGGCGATAAACTGGTTGCCCACTTTGCCATTTCCAAATGCCGGCATGGGTTGCACGGTCGTATTCGGGCAATTTACGCGCAAGCGTCAGCCACAAGGCAACAGCATGATCTGCCACTTCCTCGGTACAGTAATCCTGCACATTTGTGACCAGAATGCCATTTTTGGTTGCCGTCTCAACATCAACAATATCGACCCCCACTCCATAGCGGGCAATCACTTCACATTTTTGCATCCGTGAAATGGTTTTTGACCCGATCCGCGCATATTGGTTGATCATCGCCGCACAATCAGGGGCCACATGAAACAGATCTTCTTCGCATTTGGACTGAAGCGCGATAACTTCAGCGCCAGCGGCTTCCAGAATCTCTGTTTCCACCGCAACATTTTCAAAGTCATAATCTGTGATAACAACTTTTGGTTTATCCGATCGCGGCCGAAACACTGGGCGCTCAGACATAAGCGCCCGCCGAATATGTGAGCTCATAAGAATGGCTATATAATTCGAAAATATTGCCAAATGGATCTTCCATATAGACCATACGATAGGGCTTGGCATCGGGGTAGTATTTGCGCACTTGCTGCATCCGCTGTTTCCCGCCCAAGCTTTCTATAATTTTAATGCGCCCCTCTAGGTCTTCATCTTGCACGCAAAAGTGAAACAAACCGCGGCGCCAATATTCAAACGGGCGTTCTTCTTCGATCGTTTTCGGGAATTCAAACAGCTCAATTCCAACCCCGTCACCCATCGACAAATGCGCGATCCGAAAGCTGCCCCACCCCTCGCCAAATACATCGTCACACATTTGGCCAATGGCGCTTTCATCATGCAAAATTTCTGTTGGTTCCATCAACACGTAAAGGCCAAAGGCTTTGGAATAAAAATCAACAGCCTTTTCAAGATCTGGGACTGTTATTCCGATATGAGAAAAAGTAAGTGCGGCCATGGGAGGCTCCTTTGCTTGTGTGTTAAAGAATATTGCGGACAATACCGCCTTCGATCCGATGTGCGGCGCCATTCGAAGCGGTACTGGCAGAAATTGTTACGATCATACGGGCCACCTCATCTGGCTGGACAAAGCGTTGAATCAAGGAAGTGGGCTCATCGATTTCAAAATAATTATCAATAATTGTATCGATGGGGGCGCCTTTTTGTGCAGCAAGCCCTTCAAAATAGGCTTCTACGCCTTCGGTCCATGTTGGGCCTGGCAGAATTGAATTGACCCGTATATTGGTGCCTTTGGTTAGCTCGGCCATACCGCGGGTAAGCCCCAGCATTGCTGTTTTGGTCACGGAATAATGCACCATCTGTGGCAAGGGTTTTACAGCCGCTTCGCTGGCCATGTTGATGATTGCACCGGATCCTCGTTTGAGCATGGCGGGTAAGAAAATTCGGCTCATTCTTACCGCTGATAAAACATTGATGTTGAAGTAGAAAAGCCAGTCTTCATCGGTAAGTTCTGCAAATTCTTTGACTGAGAAGATCCCCACATTATTCACCAGAATATCGACTGGGCCATGCGTTTTTGAAAAATCAGCAAGGGCAGTGGCCTGCTCTGCATGGGTAAGATCCGCCGCCATTCCATGCACCTCACCGAAAGCCGAAAGGTCGTTAACACAGGTGTCAACTTCGGCTATGGTTAGCCCGTGCACAATCACGCGCGCCCCTTCTTCAAGATAGGTTTTTGCGGTTGCTTTGCCGATGCCCGAACTAGAGCCTGATATAAGTACCAATTTATTGTCTAATCCGAGATCCATACTAGCCCCCTTTCTTATGGGTATTGGAGCGTTTGGATGCGCCTTTGCCCAAAAAACGGCCCATCAGGCTGGACAGCTCTGCGCGCCACATATCTATGCCAACTGCCGATAGAATGATTAGGCCGAGTACGATGTTTTGAACTGAAGAGGGCGCGGCGTTGAGATTTAAGCCGTTTTGTACGATCACGATCGTCATCGCCCCCATGAGCGTGGCTAAAATATTGCCGCGTCCACCCGCCAAGCTTGCGCCCCCGACAACCGCTGCAGCAATGGCCTGTAGTTCGAGGGTTTGCCCATAGTTGGGCGAGCCAGAGTTGAGCCGCGCTGACATCAAAATCGCACCCACTGCGGTCATGAAACCTGCTATCACAAAGGTTGTTGCCTGCACTTTGCGCACATTGATACCGGTTAAAAGGGCTGCAGCCGGATTGCCGCCGACTGCATAGATCTCGCGGCCCAATTTGGTATAATTCATGGCAAAGGCAGCCAATGCATAAAAGAATACCAAATAGAAAAATGGCAAAGGGACTCCTGCAAGTTTGCCGTAAAAAATCGGTTCAAGCGCGGGGTCAAGCGAGAAGATAGGGGAGCCATTGTTGAATGTAAGCGCCATCCCTCGAAACGCGATTAACCCTGCCAATGTGGTGATGAAAGAAGGGATGCGCCCATAAGCGGTGATGATCCCAATAAAAAGCCCAAGCACGCCCCCGACAATAAGGATCATCGGTGCGGCGAGGCTCAGCGGAATACCCATAAATTTCAGAAACTGCGCAAGGATCATTGTGAGCAATGCGACCATTGAGCCGGAGCTCAGATCAATACCAGCTGCGAATATTACAATGGTCGATCCGATTGCGATCAATGCCACAATACTTACCTGTAAAGATAGGTTTGACAGATTGCCCGGGTTGAGAAACCGTTCAGTGGTAAGCGACACGATAACTGCGACAATTACCATAGCGGCAAATGGCCCGATCAATTGGGTATCAAAGATCCGCTTCATGCTGAAAACTCCTGAGGTTTTGCGTGAGAGACATCATCGGATGCACGTACCAGATCGGCATGTGTCAGTTCCGAGGCATTCGTAATCCGAGTAATCGTACCATGTTGAACTATCGCAATACGGTCGCTCATCGCGAGAAGCTCATCGTGATCAGAGCTGATAAGAATAATTGATTTGCCGGCGCGGGTCAGCTTATTCATCAATTTATAAACGGCAATTTTCGCGCCTATATCGATGCCTTGCGTCGGTTCATCTAATATCAAAATTTCTGAATCCGAAAATAGCCAGCGGGCAATAACGATCTTTTGCTGATTGCCACCGGATAAAAAATTTACCGTCTTCTCTTCTGCCTGAGATGAAATTTCAAGATCGCGGATGAGATCCTGTGTTGCGTCTTGTTCTGCTTTCAAGTTCAAAATGCCAAAACGTGAAAGACCCGCCAGCGATGCAGCCGTGATATTGCCAGCGGCTCTGAAATTAAAAAATAAACCGTCATATTTCCGGTTTTCAGGCACCAAGGCTATTCCGGCGCGGATTGCATCAATCTCGCGGCGAATGTTAACAGCTTTTCCCTTTAAAGTAATTCGGCCAGCGGTCAGCTCGTCGGTTCCAAATAATGCCCGTGCGATTTCCGTGCGGCCGCTGCCAAGCACTCCACCTAAACCTAGGACTTCGCCCTTTCGCAGCTGTAAAGACGCACCAGTTACGCCGGCATTGGTGGCCAGGCCAGCAGCCTCTAGCACAATTGTATCAGTTGCATTTTGTTCTTTTGGATAATGTTCGGTGATATCTTCGCCAACCATGGCATTTACGATCTCAGAGACATTTATTTTGGTTTCACCGCTGGCGCGTACCACCCGTCCATTGCGCAGGATCGTAACTTCATCAACGATCCGTTCCACCTCGTCTAGCCGGTGTGAGACGTATAGAATAGAGGTGCCTTTGCGGCTCATATTGCGCAAAAGCTCGTGCAGGCGCTCAATTTCATCCTCGCCCAAAGCAGCTGTTGGCTCATCTAGGATGATCATGCGTGCGTTCATGGCAATGGCTTTGGCAATCTCTACCAATTGTTGCTCGCCAACCGAGAGGCGTGCCGTGATAATATCGGGGGAAATATCGACATTCATTTCTGCTAATACGCGGGCCGCTTCGTTATGCACGCGGGCCCAATCGATTATTCCATACTGGGATCGGGGCATATTCCCCAAAAATATATTTTCGCCTACTGAAAGCGTTGGTACAATTGAAAATTCCTGAAAAACCGTTGCGATGCCAAAATCCCGCGCCATTTGCGGATCATTGATCAGCGTGGGATGGCCATTATGAAGGATTGTTCCGCTATCGGGCTGTTGAACGCCAGAAAGCGTTTTGATCATCGTTGATTTGCCGCAACCATTCTCGCCCAGAAGCCCGTGAATCGAGCCAGGAAGCAATTTAATATTGACTTTATCATTCGCCAAAACCCCAGGGTAGGCTTTGCTTATATCGACAAATTCCCATAACGGCGTTTGGATGGTCATGGTGGTGGCCTCGACATATAGGTCAAAAAATTGATCGAATTCCTTGGCAACACACCTCTATGCTGCCAAGGAACGGGGAGAAGGCTCAGTAGGTCTTAGATGGCTGTGGAAACAGCTTTTCTGGCTCTTGCAAAACGCTGATCGCACCAGCTTTATCTTCGATCGATGTTGGTGTTTCGATCCAACCACCTGGATAGGTGCCCTTTAGCGCATCTACGGTCGCATGCATCGCCGCTTTACCCATCAAAAATGGTGAGGTGTTTACGGTCGCCGTGATATTACCGGCAGCGATTTCTTCGAGACCTGATGTATCGCCATCATTGCCAAGAAGAACGATATCAGAGCGTCCCAGTGCTTTGGCTGCAAATGAGGCGCCTATGATCATGTAATCATTTGCCGCGAATACCATGTCGAGATCTGGATGCGATTGCAAAATATCCATCCCGGCTGTGTTGCCGCCTTCGACATTCCACTTGCCATCGATTGAAACCACAACTTCGAAATTGTCGTTGCCTTCGATCCCATCCAAAAAACCGCCAACGCGCTCAGTTGAGTGATAACCCGGCTGACCTTCGATAATACCCACCTTCAAAGGTTTGTCGCCGTAGTTTTCAATCGCCCAATCCGCGATGTTATGGGTACCATTACGTTGAGAATATCCAACAACTCCGTGGATCGGAGTGGGAAAGTTAGGAATGTCTGAGTTGATCATAAGCACCGCCATGCCTTTGTCGACAGCTTGCTTTAGCAGAGGCGCTGCGGCGAATTCATCATGGGTGCCAAAGATAATCGCATCAACATCTTGCGTAAGAACATCCTGAATCATGCCCATCTGACCATTGATATCAGCACCAGATTGTGGGGCCAGCATGAACACTTCGACCCCGGCCTCTGCGGCAACGGCTTTGATGCCTTCGCCAATCGCGATATAATAGTTAAACTCTGTCGCCGGGGGCATATATGCGATGCGAAATGTGTCATTCTTAGGTGAAATCGCAGAAATAGGCGCTTGAGCGCCATCATTTAACGGCGTTGGCGCCGGATAATTTTCAGCATGCGCTAGGCTTGCCATAATGGCAAATCCAGCTGCAAAACTTGTAGTCTTCAAGGTAGTAAACATTTCGTTCTCCTCCAGAGTTATTGTTTGTTATCCTTTGAATGGCGTATCGACCACGCCGCGTATGCCGGGCTTCACGGCAAATAGGCCGCCTGCACTCGGTTCTTTTTTTAAGGTCGCTTCATCGCTCATAAGGCGCGAAGATGTGATGAATAATGTGTCTAGATTCGGGCCGCCAAAGGCACAGCATGTGGGCTTCCAAACGGGCACATCGATCACACGATCGATTGTGCCATTCGGAGCCACCCGAACCACTCTGTGACCTTCCCATTCTGCGTTCCAAACACCCCCTTCTGCGTCTACGCAGGAGCCATCAGGCAAACCGGGCTCTTGCTTGAACGAGGCGTGTAGGCGCTTGTTGGTTAGCGTGCCCCTGCCTTTCTCGTAATCAAAGGCCAAGATTTCGCGATCTGGGGTGTCGGCGAAAAACATCGTGTTTCCAGCGGGTGAAAAACATATCGAATTGGCGCAGGAGATCTGATCAATCAGCGTCTGCACTTTCAAGTTGCCATCGATGGAGATAACCGAGGAATCAGGTTTTCCGGATACTTCATTCATACCACCGACAACCAAACGGCCCTGACGATCCGTGCGGCCATCATTCAACCGAGTCTCGGGGTTTTCAGGCTCGAACAAGGTCACCAAAGTTTCTTGTTTTGTTTCTGGGTCGAATAAGACAACTCGGTCTGAATAGGCCACAATCAAACCGCCCGCCGCGCGAGGCGCGAAGCAGCAAACCCGATCTTCCATGGGTATCGAGGTGCTTTGAGTTGTGACGGGGTCAAAAGACCAAAGCGCACGACCTTGGATATCCGTCCACCAGATACGACCATCAGAGGGATTCCAAAAAACCCCCTCTCCATGCTCGTTCTTGCAGTCCACAATAAGCTCGGCGCGCATTAAAAATAAATCCTCTATCTAATACCTGATATCTGATATTCCAGCTTGTTTAACCTGATGTATCAGATATTGTAAATGGTGCAACAGTTTAATTGGAGGTAGGTGCTAAAATGCTGCAGAGACCTAAGTCGCTTCGCGAGCTTGCCTTGGAGCATCTCCGAAACAGCATCATCGATGGGTCACTCGAGATGGGCCAGATATTATCAGAGCGCAAAATTTCTGAAGAGCTTGGCGTTTCTAAATCGCCAGTGCGCGAAGCCCTAGCTCAACTTCGCGACGAAGGGCTTGTCAGCATCGAACCGCAAAAAGGCGCGCGGGTGTTCTCGCTTTCTGAAGAAGAGGTGTCCCAAATTTGTGATTTTAGACAAGCGATCGAGATTGCGGCATTCGAACTGGCGCTGGTGCGTGACCCTGTTGGCTTGTCGGTTGAGATGAGTCGCGTCGTTGAAGAAATGGCGCGTAAGCGCGACAAGTCCGATGAAAGGGGCTATTTATCGCTAGATACGACCTTTCATCATTTGATTTTTGAAAAAGCGGGAAATATTTATCTGACCGCAAGTTACGATCGGTATACGGGAAAGATTGCCGCTTTACGCACCCATTTGGCAAAGTTTCCGCAACACACAGATCTTTCTTTCATGGAGCATCAGCGCATTTCCGCCGCAGTGGGTCAAGGCGATATGGCTGAAATCAAATCGCTTTTGATTGAACATATCGATCGTACACGACAAGCCTATAAAAGCGCATCAATTGTTCAAGAGGCTGCTTTCGCCTCCTGATCCAAGCATCTCAGCATTTGAAACAAAGGCGGTTTCCCTCGGAGCCGCCTTTTTACGTTCATAGGAGGTGGATGATTTTTTATTGACATCTGAGATATCAGATGTCACTTGTTCTTGCGGGAGTATAATCAATGGTTGTAGCTTTGGAACGCGATGCGCGGAACGTGGCCCCTCTTATCCAGTTGGATGAAGTGGCAATGGAGTTTGGCGCGAATACCGTTCTTGAAGGCATTAATTTTGACCTTAACCCAGGCGAAGTGCATGCTTTATGCGGTGAGAATGGCGCTGGAAAATCCACGTGTTTAGGCCTTCTTTACGGCTTACATCAGCCCTCCCGCGGCAAACTTCTGCGTAATGGGGTTGAACAACGGATCGAAAACCCGTCGCATGCGCAAACACTCGGGATCAGCTGCGTTTTTCAAGAACTAAGCCTTGCTGGCGCTCTCTCGGTTGCCGAAAATATTTACGCAGGCAGGGTTCCCACGAAATTTGGAATTGTGGATTGGGCAGAACTACGCCGGCGGGCCGAAGCCTTATTGGCTGAATTTGGATTGAACGTTGATGTCTCAATGCCGGTTGAAAACTTACCGGTCAGTTCTCGGCAGATCGTTGAGATCGCAAAAGCGCTATCGTTAAACGCGCGCGTTTTATTGCTGGATGAGCCAACATCTGCGCTTGCGCCGGATGAAGTAGAGGCTTTGTTTGAGGTCTTACGCGGATTGGTCGCAAGAGGTATCGGCATTGTCTATGTTAGCCATCATCTTGCCGAGGTTTTTCGAATTTCCGATCGTGTGACTGTTCTGAGAGACGGCCGCCATGTCAGTACGTTAAAAATTTCGGAAACATCGCAAGAGCAGCTCGTTTCAGAGATGATTGGCTCTTCCTCTACCGGCGAAGTTACAACGTACAATCGCAAACATGGCGCCAAGGTTCTGAGCATAAAAGGGCTCGGTCAGCCTGGTGTTTTTGACGATATTTCTTTTTCCATCAACGCTGGTGAGATTGTTGGTATGGCGGGCCTCATGGGCTCGCGCCGCAGCGAAATTATGCGCTCAATTGTTGGCCTGATGCTAAGCGCGAAGGGCGATGTCGAGTTGAATGGAACCCCTGTGAACTTCACGTCGCTGCGCCAAGCAATGCGGGCCGGTGTTGGCTTCGTGCCAGAGGACCGCAAGACTGAAGGCTTATTTTTGGAGCAATCCCTCAGCGATAACCTGATTGCTGCCAGTCTCTTAGAGCATTCCAAATTGGGCTTCATGCACAAGCGCTCAATCAAGCAAGCAAGCGAAAAGGCCATTGCTGCTTTTAGCGTGAAAGCTCAAGCGATTGGCCAGCATGTTGGAGCACTCTCTGGCGGCAACCAACAAAAAATCATGTTGGCCAAATGGCTAAAACGTGCGCCAAAATTACTGATCATCGAAGAACCCACCAAAGGCGTTGATGTGGGGGCAAAATTTCAGATTCATGCAGAGCTTTTGCGCTGTGCCTCAGAGGGCATGGCAATTTTGGTGGTCTCTTCAGATTTTCCTGAACTTGTATCGTTATCGACCCGAATTTTGGTTGTTCATGAGGGACGGCTGATGGGGGACATCGCAGCCCATGAGGCCAGCGAAACCGCGTTGCTGCAAATGGCAGCTGGCAAAAAAACACCAACACCTTCGGCCTCTCTCGAAACCTCAGGAGCTCAGTAGCGCCAATGACCACGCCCGCTCAAACATCTGTAAAACCGCGTTTTTTGCGGCGGATATTACAATCCTTTATCGATATCCGCGAGCTGACTTTGATTGCTCTTATCGTTGCGATTATTGTCGTGATGGCCAATATCAACCCATATTTTTTTAGCTTTTCTAATTTTCGCGCCGTTGCCGTCGGCATGACCCCCACGGCAATTATCGTCATTGGTATGGCAATATTATTAGCATCAGGCGGCTTTGATCTCTCGGTCGGCTCAGTGATGGCTTTATCTTCTACAGTCGTCGCTATGCTCTTATTGACTGGTATGCCGATACCTATCGCAATTTTTTGCGGTTTGATTTTGGGGGGTATTGTTGGCATCGCCAATGGTGTTTTGGTTACCAGCCTTGGTATCAATCCTTTAATAGCCACTCTTGGCACCATGTCGATCGCACGCGGAATCGCGCTCGTGCTCACAGAAGGGTTCTCTGTCTCCAGCCTTCCGCCTTCTTTTGCATGGATTGGTAAGGCAAGCTTAGGCGGCTTTCCAGTAATCGTCCTTTTAACCTTGCTACTTGTTATTTTCTTCGACTTGGCCGTTCGGCATACGCGCTTTTTTCGGCAAGTGTATTTCATTGGTGCTAATGAAAAGGCTGCGATACTTTCAGGCATCCATGTCGACCGAGTCCGCATCACGCTTTACGCATTAACAGGTGTTTTAGCCGCTTTGGCAGGCGTTTTATTGGCGTCGCGCTTGATGAGCGGCACGCCAACAGCTGGCAACGGTATCGAACTGCAGGTTTTGGCCGCAGCTGTCATCGGAGGCGCATCCCTGCGCGGCGGCGAAGGCACTATTCTTGGCGCATTCCTCGGCGTCGTCTTCGTGGCGCTAATCAACAACACAATGACCATGCTCGCTGTATCCATCTATTGGCAAATGATCGTCATAGGCGGCGTGCTTATCACGGCAGTTGCGCTCGACATGCTGATCCGAAGCAAACGAGGCTGACGTGCTCAATCCACCAATTCAACAACCAAAGATCCAAAACAGGGAGATCAAAAATGACTGGATTAAAGGTAAACCGACGCAAGCTTTTAACTGCAGGCGCAGTTACGGGGCTTGCAGGCGCATTTGGATTGCCAATGCTGTCAAAACAGGCGCTGGCAGCTGGGGAGGGCATGGAATATGTCTTTCTATCAGTGGTTACGCAAGTGCCATTTTGGGTAGATCATAGAGCAGCATTAGATGATGCCGCAGCCGCCTTAGGGGTGAAAACCCGTTTTACCGGGCCGCTCGACTTTGACACTGCAGGTCAAGCGCGCCAACTCGATGAATTGATTGCACGCCGCCCGGCGGGCATTATGATTTTTCCGGGTGACGCTGCTGCAATGGCACCAGGGATCGACCGAGCTGTTGAAGCCGGCATTCCCGTTGCTTGCCTGACTGGTGATGTTCCAAACAGCCGCCGTTCAACATTCTTTGGAATCAATGGTTTCAACGCGGGTCGCATGGGCGGCGAAATGCTGGCCAAGGCCATTGGCGGCAAGGGTAAAGTCATATTGGGTACATTTCCAGCTCCTTCCGTACTTGAGCGGGTTGAAGGCTATAAAGCAATATTTGCTGAAAAATACCCAGAGATTGAAGTCGTCGACGTGGTCAATGACAAAGCCGATCCTTCATATGCGCCAACTGCCTATTTGCAAGCAATCCAAGCCAATCCAGATATCGTGGGTATTGGCGGCACCGATGGCGATAGCGGCAAAGGAGCCGCGATCGCGGTTAATGAAGCGGGCCGTAAGGATATTAAAATTGTGGCTATGGATCGCAATGATGACATGCTGCCTTATATCGAAGATGGTACGATTCACGGCGCGGTGGCGCAAAAATCTTATATTGAGGCATTCCTCGCAGTACATATGCTGCATTGGCAAAATACCGATGGTATCAAAGTCGTTCCCGATTGGAGAGCCGCCGGAATTAACCCTCTACCAGAAACTGTTGATACCGGAGTTATGCCGATTACGGCAGAGAATGTCGGGCAGTTTAAACACGTTTAAAACCTTTCCCCGACGCAGAAGTTTGTGTCGGGGAAAACTACGTTTAAGGATCGTAGTATGGCAGATCGTTGGGACGTAATAACGCTGCAGGTGGAAAATCTTCACCTTCAGATACTTCCTGGCATCGGAGGCCGTCTCTGGGATGTCAAATTTCATAGCCGGTCTTTGCTGTTTCAAAACCCCGATCTGATTGGGCTTTCGGTTGATGAGACCAATCTAACAGCTCTGCCCACGCGCTCCCCTCAATTCAAGTTTCCTTTATGGGGCGGTGAAAAAACATGGATCGCACCTGACTATCTGTGGGCAAAGGGCGCGCCTTATACAGCCCTTGATAGCGCGCCATTTCAAATCACCTCTCTCAGTGCAACCCATATCGAGCTTGAAAGCCCGGTTTGCCCAATATCGCATCTTTCGGTGAAGCGCCGTATCGATGTGGTTTCAGCCCAGCGATGGACGATCCGGCATCACGTAGAAAACCATGGCTCAGCTGCGCGGCCTACCGGGATATGGTCAGTCATGATGATTGATAGGCCCGCAACGATTGGCGTGAAAATGCAGAATTCGGATTTTCAGCTTGTTTTTGGAGCGGTAGGAAACTCGGTTGTTGAGCTTGAAAGCAACCGTATTGCGCGCTGCTTAGCACCGCAAGAGTTTAAAATTGGTCTGCCAAATCCTGACGGAAAATCGCTCATTAAATTTGGACCAAATGGACCATGGTTAGAATGTTGCGTAACGCCTCCACAACCCGGTGAGACCTATGCGCATCAATATCCATTCGAAGTTTTTAATTCGAAAGATTACCCTTATTGCGAGGCAGAGTGGCATTCGCCGATCGCGCTGTTGCAGCCAAACGACATAATAACCTACCAGCAAGAGTTTCAATTATGGGCTGATGACACAACATTTTTTTGTACAGAACGTGAGGAAATGATCAGATGCATGTCTTTATAACCGGCGCTGGAGGCCATCTGGGGCGCAAATTGTTTGATGCACTTGAGCAAGGGACTGGTTATCGTGTTTCGGGCATTGATATGCGTCCAGTCGATCATCCAAGAATATACACCGCTGATCTTTCAGAAGATCACAGTTGGATTGAGTATCTTACGGGCGTAGATGTCATCGTGCATTTGGCGGGTGACCGAGAACCCACTGCAACATGGGCTTCTGCGATCAAACATAATATGGACGCCACGCTCAGTTTATACCACCACGCTGCGGCCTATGGCGTAAAGCGGGTTATACTTGCCAGTTCTAATTGGATCCATGGCGATAAGCGGTTTACGGATGATATATTGAACGGCTCCGCCTCCCCAGGGCCCATTAATGCCTATGGGATGTCAAAGCTTTTTGGCGAAAGGAGCGGCGCTTATTTTGCCAAATACTACGATATTTCAATCATTTGCCTTCGCATTGGATGGACGCAATGGTCGCATGACAATAAGCCCGGGGCCCATATGGCGATGGGCCGTTGGGGACAGGAAATGTGGTTGAGCGATCGTGATTTCCTCAATGGTTTGAACGCTGCCATCGCCGCGCCAAAGGTGCAGTTTGCAGCGTTGAATTTGATGTCGAACAATCCTGGCATGCGCTGGGACCTTGAAGAAACCAAACGCGTTATCGGTTATACTCCGCAAGATGGCAGTCCGGCAGAAGTGCCTTTTTTAATCGCTGCTAAATCTGCGTTTAAAGCTGTAATCACTACCAAATTACCGCGGTTTTTCGAAAAGCATTTTCCGCATTGGTGAAAATATATAGGGGTTTATTTTAAATTGAGCCTTAAGCCTCGGTAAAAATTAAACCTAGCCTTGATTTCGCTACAAATCTATTTTCATGGATCAATACGGCTTGAGCGAAAGCAAATAAATGTTGCGGCTTGGGCTTTAAAATCGAGAAGTTTTTCAACTTTTGAGGGCGCTTGGCTTTTCAGCCAGAAACAGCATGAAGAACTTATAGGCGCTTAAGCTGAAAAATTTATAATTAAATAAAATCAATTATTTATATACACTTGTACTTGATTTGTTCTCAGCAATAAAATAATATTCGAATCATCGGACCGCGTGTGCGCGCGATACCCGTGTTTTAACTGAACCGCACAAGTGCCTACCTGCGGACCCCGCTTCAGGGATACCCGCAAAAGATAATCCCCCCGATAAATAAATGGCAGTGGATTACTTGGATAGGCTTTCTTCCCAAACTTATGACACGCGGCGCGTGCCGTGTGTTTAGGAATCTTTTTAATGTCAAACATAAACATATGCGCGCAAGACGCCTATCTTGCATTGTATCCGCAGTCCAAAAAGCCTGTGGGTGTTAACTGGCCTGATGAAGGTAAGTCACGAGAACAAGCCCTAGCCACGAATGGCAATCTTGGTCTTCTGCTTGGGCCTAAATCTGATGTCATGGATGTCGATTTAGATTGCCGAGAAGCAAAGGGTCTTGCTGAACTGATACTGCCAAAACCTTTTGCCCAGTTCGATAGAGGAACGTCTGACAGCGGACACTATCTTTATAAGGCTATTACTTGTGGTCCGACGAAGAGGTTTTCTGGCAATGGCCCTAAATCGACGTTGGTCGAACTACGCGGAGATGGTTCTCAAACAATGATCCCGCCATCTATCCACCCTGATGGAAGTCGTTTGAACTTCACTGATATCAACCAAGATGCACCTGAAGTTGAATATGCTGATTTATTGAAATCGGTGTCGCTTCTAGCTGCTTGCGCTGAGGTCGCCCAACTATGGGTATCAGGTCGAAGGCATGAGCTAGCACTGTCCTTTTCGGGCCTTTGTCTGAAGCAAAACGTCAACCCTCAACTGCTCATAAATATTATCCAGCGTATTTGTCAGACAATGGGCGACAGAGATGAGCAGGATCGCATGAACTGCGTGAGAACTTCTGTTGGCAAACCTCATGACGAACTTCGAGGGTTTAATGGCTTAGTGGACTGCATTGGAAAGGCTGCAGCGGATCGTATAGCAAAGCTTGTTGGACAATACTGCGGTCGAGAAGAAGGATCGTTAGCGGTTATCCAAGAAGCCAAGTCTGAGATTATTAATTTTGGGCATTTTGCAGATGGGTCCAATGTGACAGAGGCAAGATTGAGCGAGGCCTTTGGTCAATGGCTTGATGGAAAAGCAGTCTATGTTTTCCAGACTAGGCAATGGATGATTTGGAATGGGGCCTATTGGTGCGCTGACGAACGTGGGGTGATGATAAAGTTTGCTTTCAATTTCATAAGAGAAGCGAAACAGGCCCTTTTTGATACAGGCAATCACAGTGCTGCAGGAAACTTATCGTCCTTTGAAAGCCTCAGTAAACTCGAAAACCTTTGCAAATTAGCCGCGACAGATAGAGCTGTTTCACTATTTAGCTTTGATACGGACCCAATGCTCTTGGCTGCACCAAACCAGTGGATAGACCTCAAATCTGGGGAAGCATTTGATCCTGATCCATCAATTTTGGTCAGCAAGGTAATAGCCACGGATTATTACGCCAAAAGTGAATGCCCAAACTTTGAAGCTTTTCTTGGAGATATTTTTGAGGATGACCTAGATCTGATAGGCTACGTGCAAAGAGCCATTGGCTATAGTCTTACTGGCTCAACTTCTGAGCAATGTCTCTTCATTCTGATAGGCGATGGAGCCAACGGCAAATCTACCTTTATAAATGTGATCAACAAGCTATTGGGTGATTATTCAAAGGCAGCCTCATCTCAAACTCTTGTTGCGAAAGGAAGCTCTTCTATCGGTGATGATTTGGTTGATCTGGTATCAGCTAGATTGATCTCGGTAAGTGAGACTGAGGCAGGTGAAGCTCTGGCTGAAGCCAAGATAAAACAGATGACAGGAGGAGATGTTCTTAAAGGTCGCCCTTTATATGGAAGCTGGTTGGAATTCAGCATCATTGGGAAGATATTCCTGGCGACTAATAGTCTCCCTCAGATCAATAATACTGACCACGGCATCTGGCGTCGTATCCAAG
>LGRT01000013.1 GCA_001642945.1 Rhodobacteraceae bacterium SB2
ATCAGTCATCAAGATGATGACTTTACGTTCTAAACCTAAAAAGCCTTACCATCCAAGTGGTAGGCTTGAGGGCTATAACGTTCAAAATCAAAACTCAGAGAGCAAAACGGACCTTCGCTGCAGTGGACCCCAACGTCTGCTTTGCGGACAAAGCTGCCGTTCCCTATGCGCGCTCCAAGAGCTACTTTGCATAGTTTATTTGTAAGAAATGCAAAGGAACGCGCGGCGATCAAAGACCTGATCCAACCCGTAAAGTAGTTTGAGCGTAGTGTTGGCTTAGGAAGACTTCGCCACTCAATACGTCCAGAAATCCGGTCGCGCTCAGCTGATCCATAACTGGCCCCTTCACTTCGGAAAAGTGGAACGTGACGCCGCCAGCCTTCAAGCGCTCATTGATTGCTTCAAGCGATTCCAGTGCTGATACGTCAATCGTGTTCACTGCATAGCACATCAGCACGACATGTTGTACTTCCGGCTGTTTGGCAACTTCGTAATAGATGCGATCTTCCAAGAAGCGTGTGTTTGCAAAATAAAGGCTTTCATCGATGCGTATGGTTAGAATTTTTGGGTCCGTAATAACATGATGACGCAGAACGTTGCGGTAGTGCTCGGTATTCGGCACTTGACCTACAATGGCCATGTGGGGACGTGATGTTTTATAAAGATGAATAAGGATTGAAACCGCGACCCCTGCTGTGACGCCCAATTCAACACCCATCAAAAGTGTAATGCTCATCGTTGCTGCGACGGCTGCAAAATCTGCTTTTGAATGGCGCCAGGTCTTTTTTAGGATCGAGAAATCAACCAGTGACAGGACAGCCACAATGATCGTTGCTGCAAGCGTTGCTTTGGGGAGGTGAAATATGAGGGGCGTCAGAAACAGCGACGCGCCTGCAAGACCGATCGCAGTATATGCGCCCGCCGCAGGAGTGTCAGCGCCCGCATCATAGTTCACGACAGACCGCGAAAATCCCCCCGTCACAGGAAATCCGCCTGTAAATGACGCGCCCAAATTAGCGGCACCCAATCCAATCAATTCTTGATCTGGATCGATAAGTTGGCGTTTTTTTGCTGCAAGCGTTTGCGCAACGGAAACGGATTCAACAAATCCGATAACCGAGATCAAGACCGCCGCGCCTATCAGATTGGACCATATGTCTATCGAAAAGGATGGCATGGTAAGAGGCGGCATGCCCTTGGGTACATCGCCCACAACCTGCACACCCCTCTCTGCAAGGCCGAAAAACCAAACGATCAAAGTTGTGACCACAATCGCGGCGACAGGCCCGGCTTTTGCAACGATACTTGCAATGCGCGGGGCAAGCCCAAGACCGACAAGCAAGGGGAGCAATCCCTTGCGCACCCAAAAGAGGAAACCCGTAGCCAGCACACCAATCACTGCGGTGACCCAATTCACCTGTGAAAGGTTATGCGCAAGCGATCTGATAAGATCAGGTAACGTATGTCCATTGGCATCAATCCCAAGGATGTTCTTCAGCTGGCTCGCGGCGATGATGATACCCGTTGCCGTTATAAAACCCGCGATTACGGGATGGGATAAAAAGTTTGCCAAAAAGCCTAAGCGAAACACTCCGAGGGCAAGTAAAATCAGACCTGAAAGGAATGCTAAAGTGATGGCCGCCGCAATATATTCAGATGTCCCAGGCACAGCGATTTTACTGACCGCCGCCACCGTTAGAAGCGACACGACAGCAACGGGTCCCACTGCCAAGGCACGGCTGGTTCCAAAAATCGCATAAAGAATGATCGGCAACATCGACGCATAAAGCCCCATTTCTGGCGGCAACCCAGCAAGCAAAGCGTATGCCAGCGACTGTGGGATCAACATGATTGTTACGATCAGTGCAGCCACCAGATCATTGGTCAGCGTGCTGCGGTCATACGTGCGACCCCAGTCAAGGATCGGCAGATATTTAGCCAGTTGCGTCGTGTTCATTAGCCCTAACCTTGTTGTCGTTGAGTTATGCCGCGTTTACTGAGAGCCGAGCCAGCAAAGGAGTAAGATCAAAGCCCGCAGCTTTCGCCATGCGTAAGATTTCGTCAGGCGATTGCCCTTGCTCAGCGGCGCTTAACGCCCAAAGTGAGGTCGCGCGCATACCACTACGGCAGCAGGCAAAAACTGGATGAGTCGCCTCTGATGCGATAGCACGAAATGCCCGTACATCTGCATCCGCAATATTCCCTGGAACGACAGGGATCTGGTGAACGGTGATGCCCAAAGCATCCGCGGCGTCGCGCACTTCGGATATAGCAGTCTGATCAGCGGTCTCTCCCTCGGGGCGCGCCACGACGACAGTCTTGACGTTCAACCCCTTCAGGTCGTTCAAGTTGGCAATAGAAATTTGTGGCCCAACATATGTCTGGGCATCAAGTTGTGTGATTTGCATCTTGGGTTTCCTAAGGGAACGGTTTCAAAGTTGGTTAACAGGCACCTTCAACACAGGTCTGCCATCTACGTCTTCAGGCACTTCGCCAGCACGCATATTGACCTGCAATGATGGGATGATCAGCTTGGGCATTGCCAGCGTTGCATCACGCTCGGAGCGCAGTTTGACGAACGCCTCACGACCCACGTCTCCACCGACATGGACGTTATGGGCCTTCTCGTCGGCGACGGTTGTTTCCCACGCAATGTCACGGCCGTTTGGTCCGTAGTCATGACACATGTACAACCGCATGTCGTCTGGCAGGGTTAAGACTTTCTGAATTGAATCGTAAAGTTCACCTGCGTCCCCACCTGGAAAATCAGCGCGCGCAGACCCCCCGTCAGGCATGAAAATGGTGTCACCCGCAAAAGCCGCATTTCCCATTACATGCACCATGCACGCTGGCGTATGTCCTGGCGTGGCCATTACAAAGGCGTCAACCTCGCCGACTTTGTAGCGATCGCCGTCTTGGAAAAGCGCATCAAATTGAGACCCGTCCCGTTGGAAATCTGTACCTTCGTTGAAGATTTTTCCAAACGTCTCTTGGACTTCCATGATCCGCGCGCTGATGCCTATTTTACCGCCCAGCTTTTCTTGCAGATACGGAGCGCCCGACAGATGGTCGGCATGGACATGGGTTTCGATGATCCATTCCAAAGTCAGTTGGTTTGATGTGATATGATCCACAATACGATCCGCATGATCATGGGTGATGCGACCGGATGCGTAATCAATATCCATCACGGAATCCACGACCGCGCAGGCCTTGGTTTTCGGATCAGAGATGACATAACTAATCGTGTTAGTGACTGCGTCAAAGAAGGCTTCGACGTCTGGCTTCATCGACATATCAATGGGATAGTTTTGCATAATTTTTCCTTTCAAACAGCAAGGGTTTTCGGAAGCGGCGCTGCGGTATATTTTGCAATCACTATTCCTACCAGCATGGCTGGAACGAAGAAGAGCGTGCCGCTGGCGGCCAATAGCAATGACGTCAATGCCGGACCTGGGCAAAAGCCACCCAAGCCCCATCCGATGCCAAAGGTGGCGGCGCCAACTACAAGCCTTGCATCGAAATCAGTGCGCGTTGGCAGATGAAACACGTCATGGAACAGTGGCGTTTTACGTTTCTGAACCAGCCAGAACCCAGGCATCGTCACCATGATTGCCCCCCCCATCACGAAAGCAAGACTGGGATCCCATGCGCCAAACAGATCCAGGAAGTTCTGAACTTTTGCGGGGTTCGCCATTCCAGACAAAATAAGTCCCATCCCAAACAAAAGACCTGCAAAGAGTGTGCTGAATATACGCATGTTCTTAGCCCCCCAGGACATGTCGCAAAACAAAAACAGTCACAGAGGCAGTGGCCATAAATGTCATGGTTGCAGCAATCGACCGCGCTGATCCGCGCGAGATACCGCATACGCCATGGCCGCTTGTGCAACCATTCCCCATGACCGCACCAAACCCGACCAGCAAACCAGCGATGACTAATAGCAACCCATTGCTTGAAACCATTTGAACAGGCGCAGCTCCAGTTAAGACAAACCAAAGCGGTGCCGCGAGCAGCAGACCAATCAGAAATATGATCCCTTGTGGCAGTCCGGCTTTATCGACTGATGGCGGCAATATGCGTGACACGATGCCACTAATACCTGCTATCCGTCCTTGAGTGGCCAATAGCACAACGGCCGATAGACCAATGATCCCGCCACCGAGCAATGAAGCAAAGGGGGTAAATTCAGTTTCCATCTATTAACTCCTTAATGTGTTGTCATAAGTTTTGGCGGACGTATCATGTGATACGGTTGCCTTTATATTTGCAACCGTTTATATAAGTGATAATAAATATACAAGAGGTAATTTGACCAATGTTGGACATCAGCGCGCTCGAACCAAAAATAGCAGAAGCTGCCAAACTGATGGAAATGCTGTCGCAACCAGTGCGCCTGCGCCTGATGTGTATTTTGTTAGATGGCGAACAAAGCGTGCTGAGCCTTGCCGACAGTGCAGGTCTTTCGCAGCCGGCAATGTCCCATCATCTTAAAAAGCTTAGGGATGCTGACCTGGTGGAAACCAAACGCGACGGTCAGACCATCTATTACTCGGTGAAGGGTGTTGAAGTCGCGGAAGTCATCACAGTTTTGCATCGCCTCTACTGCCCAAAATAGTAAATTTGAAATTACCTTACTCAGCTGAGGTCTAAAATGGAGTTTGTGATAAGAATATCAAAGATCATCATCGGAGTTGCAGTCGCCGTACTTGGCCTTGGCATCGCCTTCAAAGACACGATCCAGACCCACATGTATGCTTATATGCACTCCAGCATGCACAAGAGCCATAGCGCCAATGGCACGCTCATAACATTAACAATATGCCTGGTCTTCGCGGTGCGAATGCGTCGCAAGCTGAATCTGACGAGCTTGCGGTCATGTTTGAAAACGTCGACACTATAACCCGTGAGGTCACAAATTTGCCGAACGGAATACGTACGGTCACGCGGTCGTCCGATGAAGATGTTATGGCGGCGCTGGTCAGTCACATTGTTGCAATGGTTGACCGCGTCGAACGCGGCGATGATCCCAAGATTTTCATCCAAAGCCCTACGCTGGATATTCTGTTTGCAAATGGAGCCGATATGCACTCGCAAATTGACGTGGCTGACGAAAGTATTGTTGTTGTGCGAACATCGACTGATCCTGAAGTCGTCGCAGCCCTGCATATCCATGCCGCAGAAGTCTCAGACATGGTTGATCATGGCATGCAAGCCGTCCATGAAGCGATGGCACAGCGCGCTGGCAACTAATGTTGTGAAGTGAGTTAAAGCCTTTAAGACTTTGGGAAACGCGGTACTTGACCGTCTTTGTCCGCATCCCAAAAGCGGACTTTAGCTGCAGTAAAGAAGATCGGTAAGGGCACTAAGCTGAAATTCGCTGCAATTTGAAAGAATAACCGCTTAAGCCCAAGAGAAAAATCTAAGCCGCTAGGCCATGAAGCTTAAAAGGTTTGGCAAAGACGTCTAGAATCCAAAATACTAGCATGGATATTTCGGCTCGCCACCGCATCCCCAACCCTAAACAGGTTATGACCTCCGCCATTAGACATGCTCGGTTGCGCCTCACCTGCGATCAAGGCCGGAATATCAACTACTCCATGGTTTGCCGCGTTGGCCACCATCTCATAGTAAAGCTCGTCATTCGGCAATGTGCCGTGTTCGATCACAATATAATCTGCCTTTAATTTATAGGGATGGTCGCCGTAATCAGAGTTAAATTCAGCTAGTACTCCGTTACCTTCACGGCTGATACTGTTCAACCTGAAATCAGGCGTCACCTCAACCTGATGGTCATGAAACGCTTTAATATACATTGGGAAGTTTGATGCCCCCATTTCATGAACCGCATGGCGGTCGGGCGTTACCAGCCGCACTTTAAACCCGCGCTTTGCCAGCTCAACTACTGTTGATGCAGCTTGATGCTGTCCGTGGTCATCATAAACCAAAACCATCTCTTCACCCGAAGCTATCTTGAGCGCCTCCCCTGACAGCACATCCCATGTTGAGTGCGCCAGTTCACCACCCTTAATATGCTCAATATCAGGCACACCACCCGTTGCTACCACCACAATATCAGGGTTGAGGGCTTCGATCATCTCATGATCTGCAAATTGTTGCCAATGGATATCAACCCCCAGCCTCATTACCTCACTGCTCAGCCAATCAACAATGCCGATCAGGTCTTTACGCACCTGGCTTTTTGCAGCAAGGCGAACTTGTCCTCCTAATTCAGAAGACGCCTCGATCAACGTCACGTTATGCCCTCGCAAGGCGGAGACACGAGCCGCTTCTAACCCTGCAGGCCCGCCACCGACAACCACAACCTTTTTTGCTGTGCCGCTAGATCGTGGAGTGATATGTGGAATACTTCGTTCTCGAGTTGTCGCAACATTGTGGATGCACAGCATCTCACCTTCATTATAGATACGGTCAATACAATATCCTGCCCCCACACAAGGTCGGATTTCTTCGGCGCGACCCTCTTTCAGTTTATTGACCAAATGCGGGTCAGCAATATGCGCCCGCGTCATGCCCACCAAATCAACCAGCTTTTCTTGGATGGCATATCGCGCGGTTGCAAGGTCAGAGATGCGTGCCGCATGGATGGTTGGGGTTTTCAGCTCAGCCTTAAACGTCCCCGCCAATTGTAAAAATGGAGCCAACACTTTAAACATTGCAGGTACAGGATAATTTGCCAGCATATATTCCGTATCTGACCTCCCTACATTTAGATTGAAATAATCAATCGTACCGTCTGCTTCAATAATCTTCAGGGCTTCTAACGCTTCTTCTTTTTGCAAACCTTCTGCCAGCTTACTTTCCATTTCAACCCGCGCGCCAATCACAAAATCAGTGCCTAATTCTTCTTTAACCTTCTCATAAAGCTCACGAAGAAAACGCATCCGTCCTATTAAATCCCCGCCATATTCATCATCACGCAGGTTTGTATCAGGCGACAGAAACTGCCCGGGTAAATGCGCGTTTTGCAAAATCTCAACACCATCAAGCCCTGCGTCACGCATACGGCGCGCGGCGGCAACATAATCACCAATAACGCGTTTGATGTCAGCATGGTCCATCACTTTCGGAAACCCTCGATGGGCAGGTTCACGCACGCGTGAAGGTGCAATCACCGGCAACCAATCGCCGTCATTCCACGTTGTTCGGCGTCCCAAATGCGAAATTTGGCATACAATACGGCAATCTTCTTTGTGGATGCGTTCAGCAAATTCTCTAAAATAAGGGATCACCCGATCAGACGACACATCTAACTGACCGAAGACAGAAGGTGAGTCTGGGCTCACACAAGATGAACCACCTATCATCGTCATCCCAATCCCGCCTTTCGCTTTTTCCAAATGGTAACGTTGATATCGCTCTTTTGGCATACCATCCTCTGCTAATGCAGGCGCGTGGCACGTGCTGACAATACGATTTTTAAGAGTCATCGCCCCCAATTGAAACGGCAATAAAAGCGGGTCTGACATGGCACACTCTCAATTGAAAATTTGAGTTCAAGTATTCGCAAATATGAATTTAGACGGCGCACGGATGTGCTATTTGAGGCTAAACCACCTTAAATTTTTGTCAATTGTCTAGCCCCCTATATTCGCCCAGTCATTTTTAGTCGGTTGTACTAAGTGAGAATTACTATTTTTTGTTCGGGCATAGCTACACACAGGCTTGCGGAGCAAGGAAAATTCAGTGGAAAGAATGTTTTATGACAGCAGGGCTCTGTCGAAAGTCATAATTTTGGGTGTGTCTTGTAGCTCTAGTTAAACAAACCACAGAACAAAAAGCACTTTACTCTTTAGCTCTTGGTAGGCAGAGCGTACCTTCGCGCTCATGGACCCCAAGGTCTGCTATTCGGACGAAGTGGACTTTGACGCCATAAATGGGAACGGCCGCTGGTCGCGTTTTGAAGTAGTTATGAAAGCAGAACGTGCGGAACGCAGTCTTTCGTAGGGGCTTAGAGACGATTTGAGCGTAGCTGTGAAAGCAGACCTAGACATGATGGCTCAAAAGCCCAGTTTGCCAGGTGGCGGGACGGTAAGCTTTGTCTCACCCTGGGCGCATACCTATTCCTCAAACATCGTTGCGCGCGAAGAGGCAGGTACGCCTAATGTCCTTGGTGATTTGCGTGCAGCGCTGTGTATTATGATAAAAGATGCGATCGGAGTAACCTACGCGACATCGCGTTTGGAAAACTGTATAAACGCGCTGAAGCGGTCTGGCGCAAAACCCCGAACCTTCACTTGCTTGGAAATTCCCGGGCCACGCGTATGCCTATTTTTTCATTCAAAGTTACAGATGTGCGCGGTGAGATCATCCACCAACAATTGATCACACGCATGTTGTCTGATTTTTATGGGGTGCAAGCCAGAGGCGGTTGTGCCTGTGCAGGACCTTATGCGCATCGTTTGCTTGATATAGATTATGCGCAATCTGAAACTATTCATGCGGCCGTTCTCTCTGGACAAGAGATTGAAAAGCCAGGGTGGACAAGGCTTGGGTTTTCCGTTTTGATGACAGATGACAAGGTCGATCATATCATTCGAGCTGTCGATGCAGTCGCCCGGGCGACATGTCTTCAGCATGCGCAATATCAAGCAGATGAAAGCACTGCACGCTTTTCGTCGGAGTTTTCATATGTGTAGGTTTTTAGCCTGGAAAGGCCGCCAAAGGTATTTAGATGAGCTTATTTTTGAGCAAGAACAATCGCTTGTTGAACAGAGCAAAAACGCTCTTATCGGCAAAACCTCGATAAACGCAGACGGGTTCGGATTAGCATGGTACCAAGGGCGCGAAACGCCATGCGTCTACAAAGACACGCATCCCGCTTGGTCGAATATAAACCTCAGAGAAATCGCCCATCATACACAATCGGGCCTGTTTCTTGCCCATGTGCGATCGTCAACCGGCATGGCAACCTCGCGGAATAATTGCCATCCTTTTGCTGTAGGCAAATGGTGTTTTATGCATAATGGGCAGGCAGGTGGGCATGAAAAATTCCGCCAAGATCTGGATGCCTTAATCCCAGCTGAGTTATACGAATACCGATATGGGGCAACCGAAAGCGAAGCCATTTTTCTGATCGCTATGGGTCTTGGCCTGGAACAAAACCCAATTAAAGCGATGGAAAGCGCGGTCGAGTTGGTGCAGGCTCTGGCTGAAAAAAAAGGCGAGCGTCCCTATATGCGCTTTGCTGCCTGCTGGTCTGACGGAGAGCGTTTGTTTGCGGCACGGCTGGCTTCTGACCGATTGGCGCCAAGCCTTTACGTTAAAAAATGTACGGATGGCCATATTATCTCATCCGAGCCCCTCGAAAATGGCTGCGCAGATTGGCTTGAAGTGCCCGCAGGCAAAGCGATCGAGATCCGGGATAGACGCCCGTTAACATTACAGGCGTTTGGCACGTCTCATTCCACCCATAAAGCTCAAAAATCACCGACTCAAGACGCCAATGAGTTGCAGATTGATGGCATTACGACGACTATTTAACACCAACGGAGGAAAACATGAAAAAACTTAAACTGGCTTTTTTGGGCGGGGCTTTAAGCCTAGCTGCATTGAGCGCTTCGGCTGAAACGTTTCGATGGGCCTCAAATACCGATCCACAATCCATGGATCCCCATGCCGTAAACTCTGCGCCCGTGTTGTCTTTCCTGAACAATATATATGAAGGTCTTGTGCGCCGGAATCAGGGGATGTCAATCGAAGGCTCGCTCGCGCAATCCTGGGAACCGCTCAATGGTGAAAATGGCTGGCGGTTTAACCTGCGCCAAGGCGTAAAATTCCAAGACGGATCGGCCTTCAATGCCGAGGATGTCATGTTTTCCTATGAACGTGCGTCAAATGAAGTTGCGGATGTACGGTCTTGGTTCGCACCAGTCAAAGAGGTGCGCGTTGTTGATGCGTATACTGTAGATTTTGTCACGAAAGCGCCAAACCCCTTATTTCCAGATTCTATCGCAAATTTCATGATCCTTGATAAAGGCTGGGCCGAAGCAAACGGCGCAGAACTACCAGCGCGCGACGCAGAAAACTTTGCGACGATGAACGTAAACGGCACCGGCCCGTTTAAATTAGACAGTCGAGATCCCGGGATCAAAACAGTGCTGGTCCCCAATGGTAGCTGGTGGGGCGACGTAGAGCACAATATCACCGAAGCCGTGTTCACGCCGATTGGAAATGCAGCAACCGGTCTTGCTGCTTTGTTATCGGGCGAGATTGATTTTATCCAGCCAATTCCCTTACAAGATATTGCGCAGGTTGAAAGCCGCGACGGGTTTCGCGTTCTTGAAGGCGAAGAAACACGCGTGATCATGTTTGGCTTTGGCCATGAACATGATGAGCTGCTTTATTCGTCGGATGTCAGCGGATCAAACCCGTTTCAAGATGTTCGCGTCCGTCAGGCCGCAGCGCATGCAATCGATATCGCGTCGATCGATAGAGTGTTGTTTAGGGGTAAGATTGAGGGCGCCTCACAATTGGTTCCAGCAGGCATTTCCGGCTATTCAGAGGCCAATTCAACCCGCCCGGCCTATGACCCCGAGCGCGCCAAAGCCTTGCTGGCCGAAGCCGGTTATCCCAATGGGTTTAGCTTTGGTTTGAAATGCCCGAATGATCGCTACATCAATGATGAAGCCTTGTGCCGGGCCGCCGCGTCCATGTTTGCAGCCATTGGCTTGAATGCTGAGCTAAGCACTGGCCCCGTGCGCGATTACTGGCCGCAGCTGCGCGAAGATGCATTTGATATGTATTTGCTCGGCTGGTCCCCTGGAACCTTCGATATGGAGCATCCAATCCGGTTTTTGATGTCGACACCAAATTCTGAAAAGAAACTGGGATCATGGAATTTTGGAGGCTATTCGAACCAACGCGTTGATGCGCTACTGCCCGGTATTCAACAGGAAATTAACCCGGCTGCGCGTCAGGCTATGGTCGATGAAGTCGTGGAAATCACGCAGGCAGAGGTCGCATATATCCCGCTTTATACGCAGCCACTCATTTGGGCATCGAAAGACAATATAAACTTGACACAACGTGCGGACAATTTCTTCATGTTGCGCTGGGTCAGCGTAAACTGATCCAAATTTAAGGCAAACGGGCGATGGCATACTTTATCCTGAAGCGGATCGTACAATCCGTGTTCGTGATGGTGGCTGTCGCCTTTTTGGCTTTTTCCTTATTTCGCTTCGTCGGAGATCCGATCACGCAGATGACGGGGGTTGAAACCTCGATAGAAGATCAGGAACGTTTGCGCGAGGAGCTGGGATTAAACGATCCATTTATATCGCAATTTCTGCGGTTTACGCGCGAGATGCTGCAGGGCGATTTTGGCTTTTCATACCGAACCCGTCAACCGGTCGCGAATATGATCGCCGATCGCATTCCTGCAACGCTTGAACTGGGCGTCGTGGCCTTGATTATCTCTCTTTTGGTGGGCGTACCGGCAGGCGTGTATACAGCGTTAAAACCCCGCGGCGTTTTGAGTCAAACCATTTTGATGACCACGCTGGTTGGTGTGTCGATCCCAACCTTTGTGATCGGCATCATGTTGATCTTCATCTTTGGGGTCCAATTGGGCTGGCTGCCAACGTTTGGGCGCGGCGGCACGGTGGCAATTGGCAATTGGGACAGCTCGTTCTTTACCCTTAATGGTTGGCGCGCATTGCTTTTACCTGCGATCACCCTTGGCGTTTACCAATTGACGCTTACGATGCGTTTGGTACGCGCTGAGATGATGGAGGTGATGCGATCCGATTATATCCGCTTTGCCATGGCGCGCGGTGTTCCCATGAGGCGCCTGCATTATAAACATGCTCTGCGGAACACAATGGTGCCCGTGATCACCATTGTCGGGCTACAATTTGGCGGTGTTATCGCGTTTTCGATCGTGACGGAAAGCGTTTTTCAATGGCCTGGCATGGGATTGTTGTTTCTGGAATCGATCCGTTTCGTTGATATTCCGGTGATGGGCGTCTATCTTGTGGTGATCGCTTTTTTCTTTGTGCTGGTAAACCTTGTGGTCGACTTGCTTTACGTGGCCATCGATCCACGCCTTCGAATTAAAGAAGCGTCATGAGCGCCTTTTTGAAAAAATATGAAGGCCTGTGGCTGTTTCTGCATTCGCCCGCGGCAATCATTGCGGCGGCAGTTGCAGCCTTGATTGTTTTCGGAGCGGTGTTTGCCTCTTGGATGGCATTGGTGAACCCTTACGATCTTGCATCTTTCAGCTTGTTTGACGGCTTGTTGCCGCCAGTTTGGCAAGACGGCGCAAACTCAAAATACCTGTTGGGCACGGATGATCAAGGCCGTGATATGATCTCATCGATCCTATATGGCGCGCGGCTATCGCTGATCATTGGCTTATCGGCTTTGGCGATTGCAGCGGTTCTCGGCGTGGGGCTTGGTTTGGCGGCCGGGTATTATGGCGGTCGGTTTGATGTCGTCGTGATGCGGATCGCGGATGTGCAATTGGCATTGCCGGCTATCCTGACCGCCCTCTTGATTGATGGCATAGCGCGGGGAATTTTGCCACAAGCCATTCAGCAAGAATTACGCGTTATGGTTTTAACCCTCGCCATTGCGCTGTCGCTTTGGGTTAACTTCGCCCGCACAGCGCGCGCATCAACTTTTGTGGAGATGAACAAAGAATACGTACAGGCCGCCATTATGATGGGCCAACGCCCGTTGCGGGTGATGTTTGTCCATATCCTGCCCAATATTCTTGGCCCGCTTTTGGTAATCATGACGGTTGACTTGGCCTCTGCGATTTTGCTCGAAGCCACCCTGTCTTTTTTGGGGATTGGGTTGCCTGCCGATAGCCCCAGCCTAGGCACGTTGATCCGCATTGGCATGCAATTTCTTTTATCGGGTGAATGGTGGATTTTATGGATCCCCACCTTGGTCCTTGTTGCCTTGGTGGTGTCCATCAATATCCTTGGTGATTTTCTACGTGACATTTTTAATCCAAGGTTACGCTAGATGCTAACAATCACAGGTTTAACCGTAAAGTTTCCGTCTCGGTTTGGCGATTTTACCGCTATTGAAAATGTGGATATGAGCATCAAAGCGGGTGAAATTCACGGATTGGTCGGTGAAAGTGGCGCGGGAAAATCAACTGTCGGGGCTGCCGTAATCGGGCTGCTTCAATCGCCTGGTTACGTTGCAAGTGGAACCTTATTATTGGGCGAAACCGACCTACAGGCCCTGACATTTACACAAGCCCATGAGATCCGCGGCGCTAGAATTTCGATGATCTTTCAGGATCCTCAAACCAGTTTAAACCCGTTGATGACGATTGAGGATCAATTGATCGAAACGATTCAAGCTCATTCAGATATCAGCGATACCGCAGCACGAAAACAGGCGGTTGATCTGCTGGAAGAAATCGGAATTGAAAATGCGTCTGAACGCATAAAAGCCTATCCTCATCAATTTTCTGGCGGCATGAGGCAACGGGTTGTGATTGCATTGGCGATCTGTACCGATCCCGACTTGATCATCGCAGATGAACCGACAACAGCCTTGGATGTTGCAGTGCAATCGCAGGTTCTTAACCTGATCCAACGATTGGCCAAACAGCGCCAGATTGCCTTCATGTTGATTACACATGATATCGGCGTCATAGCGCAAGTGGCTGATCGCGTGACGGTCATGCGAAACGGCCGCGTCATGGAGGCCGGTGAAACAGCTCAGGTTTTAGGGGCCCCAAAAAACCTTTACACCCGCGCTTTGATGGACGCAGTGCCGCCACTCGATCGCAAAATTGATCGCTTTCGCGTTCCCAAAGATGACCGCATCGCCTCGTCGCGGGGCAAAATGGCAGAGCGCTGGCTACTTGAAGGGCAACAGCACGACCTTACGGGCCTGAGCGTGCACAACCTTACCGTAACGTTCGAGGGGCCACGCACATCCTTTTTTCGTAAGCCCCCAATCTACGTGGCGCTGAATAATGTCACATTAAACATTAAGCCCGGATCGATCATGGGGTTGGTAGGGGAAAGTGGATCTGGAAAATCAACATTGGCAAAAGTAATCACCGGCCTTGTGACGCCCCAAAGCGGGGAGATGCAATTGGGCGATGCGGTGCTGCCAATTGGAAAATCCCGAAATCGCCACCATCTGTCACGACAGCTGGTGCAAATGGTCTTTCAAGATCCATATTCCAGTCTGAATTCTCGCCATTCTGTGGGGGATATTTTAACCGAACCACTGTGGTTCTATGGCTTTATCAAAAACCCGGTCGAGCGCAAAAATATGGCGGCTTCGATGCTGTCTTTGGTGGGGATGCCGCCAGATGCGATCAAAAAATACCCGCATCAATTTTCGGGCGGTCAACGTCAACGTATTGCAGTCGCCCGCGCGCTTCTTGCGCGCCCGCGATTTCTGATTTGCGATGAACCCACTTCTGCGCTGGATGTTTCGATCCAAGCCGAGATTTTAAATTTGCTGAAAGAGCTTCAAGCGACATTTGGACTGACGATCCTGTTTATCAGCCATAATCTTGCCGTGGTGCGGCAAATGGCCGATGATACCGCTGTTTTGCGAAATGGCAGCGTTGAAGAGGTCAATACCACAGACGCAGTTTATGAGGCTCCTCAAGCAGAATATACCAAATCACTGCTTGCGCAAACGCCGGTGATGCCACCGTCTTGGAGAACATAGGCCTATGCTCAAATTATACGGATATGACACGATCAATACCTTAAAGATACTGATGCTCTTGTTTGAAACGGGATCAGATTTTGAATTTATACCGATCAATATTCGCACAGGCGAGCAACACAGCCCTGATTTTCGTGCGGTAAACCCTGCCGGAAAGGTGCCCGTAATATGGGATGACGGTCGTCACCAAACAGAATCAAATGCGATCCTTCTCAGCTTGGCCAAGAAAGCCAGCTGGGGTCTTGTGGCAGACCCTTCCTTGCAAGCTGACATAACAACTTGGCTGTTTTATCAGGCCTCGGCCCAAGGGCCCTATTTTGGGCAAATCGAATATTGGGCAAGATTGGCAAAAACGCCCAATCCAGCTGCATCCGCCCATTACGGTGCAATCGCCAGCCGGTCTGTTGAATATCTCAATGATCAGCTGAACACCAAGAAATATCTCTGTGGAGATGTATATACGATTGCCGACATCGCGCTGTTTCCATGGCTGCGCATACATAAACATCTTGGTCTATCACTTGAAAATGCGGAAAATCTATCGCGTTGGCATGAGGCTATTTTGGCAAGACCGGCGACTGAGGAAGCGCTCACTTTTTTTGATGGTATCTCTTCTTAGGCCGTAAGGGCTTTTTAAATATATTGATAAAATACGCGTATCAATCATTGATTTATTTTAATGATTAGGCGGCATATCAAAGGTTCAAGCCGGCCTGCGCTACTGTTTAACAGGTCAAATCAATGCTGAAAGCCTGCTTGGTCACAACGATTTCAAGAGCGCATTAATCGCATGTTTTTGATCAGCGGGCGCGGCTGCGACGCACCGGTTTAAACACAGGATAAAAAAAGCCGATCCTACCATTCATAAACCTCCATATGGTCGGCCTCAATAAAATACCCGGTCTGCCCGATATCGGTTGATTGAAGCTGCGTGCGCATACCCCCAGTAACCCAAACCGGATCCCATAATTGATCGCCTGGCCAAGGCGCCTTCGCCTGCACCAAAACAAGCTGATTGGCCGGAGGCGGCGGCGTGTGAATACACGCCCCAACATAAGGCACCAACATGAAATCCCGTACACCCTCAGCGCCAATATCAAATGGAATGATAAAGCCGGGCATCCGAATATAGGCCCCGTCCAGCGCGTCGTTCAATTTGATCGCATTTTCATCATAAACGGGGTTCCAAAAATCATTCACCTCGTCAATCTCGCCTTCGGCAATAATTTCTGCATAAGGCACACCGGGGGGGATTAAATCATTCCACATAATCAACTTTGGGGTTTTGGCATGGGCCATTTTCGCGCTGGCAATCATACTGGCAAAAAGCAATAAAAAAGTTCTACGGTTGATCATGTAAGCGGCCATACCTTCGCTATTACGTGTGCACGATCATACCATCGGCAACAGAAAGTTTATAGGCCCGTAAAGCAGGTATCAGGCTCACAATCGCGCCCGCGCAAACAACAAGAAAAAGCAATGCCAGCTCGCGCAGATTTGGTGCTTCGATTGGCAGCCAAATCCCGAAATTACTATCAATGCTGGATTGCGCGCCACTCAGCGCTGCATAAAGCATTATCACGCCCAGTACCGCGCCTAGGCTGGCCATCACCACGGCTTCAAACACCAGCATGCCGCATATAAACAGCGGCCGCGCGCCTATCGCACGAAAAATTGCGATCTCTCGGCGCCGCTCATTCAAGCTTGAGAAAATAGTCGCCATCATGCCGATCAAAGCGGTAAGAACGACCAACACCGACACAGCCAAAAGCGCCGTTTCAGCAAGACCAACAATCCCCCAAAGCTCTTGCAAGGCCACGCCGGGAAAGATCGCCAATAAAGGCTCTTCGGGATACTCATTTATGGCCCGCTGCAAGGCAAAACTTTGCAATGGGCTTTTGACGCCGATCAAAGCTGCTGTAACCGCGCTGGGGGTGAGCTGCATTTCACGAAGCTGCTCTAGGGGCGTTGACTGGCCCACCACCTGCGCTCCGCCCTGCCAATCAACATGGATAGCTTCAATCGCTTCCATGCTGACGATCACGGTACGATCCACCGGCGTTCCAGTTTTTTCCAAAACCCCCGAAACGCGGAACGGCTGGTCTTTATGGGTGCTAAAAGAGGCCAGGCCATGGGCCACAATGATCGGCGCATCAACCTTATAGCCCAATGTCACCGCGACATCCGCGCCAATAACAGTATCAAATAAATCTGCCATAAACGCGCCCTCTGCCAGCGCCAGGGCCCGCCCTTGTCGATATTTGTAATGCTCAAAAAAGGCCCGGTTAGTGCCCATAACGCGGAACTGACGGTGGCTATCACCCAAAGAAATCGGAACGATCCACTCAATCTCGGGGCGCGCTGCAATATCTTGATAGCTTTTCCAGGTTACATTATTGGTGGCATTCCCAATGCGGAAAACGGAATATAATAAAAGCTGCACCGACCCCGACCGCGCACCTACAATCAGATCCGTACCAGAAATAGTATCGGCGAAGCTAGACTTGGCACCCGTCCGTATTTTTTCAACGCCCAAAAACAGCGATACTGACAGAGCGATTGCAAGAACCGTCATGCCCACGGTCAGCGCGCGGGCAAAAAGGGAGGCTATTGCCAGACGCAAGATCATGCTGCGCCTCTTTTTAACTCTGCGATCTCTTCCATACGGAGGATCCGATCAAACCGCGGGCCAAGCCTTTCATCATGGCTGACCATCACAACAGATGTGCCCTGTGTTTGAGCTTGCGTGAAGAGCAGATCGAGAAACGCATCTTGGCTGTTTATATCTAAGGCCGAAGTCGGCTCATCCGCAATGATTAAAGGCGGATGACCGATCAGAGCGCGCGCCACTGCAACGCGTTGCTGTTGCCCCACGCTTAAAGAACTGGCCTTTTCACGCCCAATATCAACCGGCAGACCAAGCGCGGCGCAAAGGCGTGCTACTTCTGATTTAGCATCTTTAACCCGGTTGCGCCGTATCGGAGCAAAACGCAAAGGCAGTAAAATATTATCGGCCACTGACCCAAATGGCAGCAGGTTGAATTGCTGAAATATCACCCCCAGCTGCTCGGCGCGGAACCTATCGCGCGCACTAGCTGATAGGTTTGTTATCTCAGTTTTTGCAATTTCAACGGAACCCTGATCTGGCAAAAGTGTGCCGCTAATCACGGATAGCAGCGTAGATTTACCTGTGCCGCTTGCCCCCAAAAGCAATAGTTTTTCCCCGTATGAAACCGTCAAATCGGCTAGACTCAAAGAAAAAGATGATCGGCCCGGCCAACGAAAGAAAACCTTACGAAGCTTAAGAACTGGCTTCGCCATCTTTTTTCAAAGCCCCAAATCAAGCCGCGCCGCGCCGCTCTTTATATCAAACGCGCGGGCGCCCGATTGCGATATGAGTTGCAGCGCAACCTGTTTTGAATTCGGAAACACCTCAAAATAGGCGAATTCAATCTGGGTAAGCGCCTCTATATTGCTGCAGATGAGGCTGTATTCTGCATGAAACTCGGTGTGACCAGAGGATGCGGCATGCTGCTCTTCATCGTGATCGTTGTGATCTTCATGTTTATGCTCGTGCTCATCATCATGGTCGTCATGATCGTCATGGTCTTGATGCCCAACTTCGGTATGCGCATCATGGCCTTGGTGATGCTCTTCATTCGCGCCATGATCCGCATCGCTTTCCAAT
Organism: Rhodobacteraceae bacterium SB2; assembly: GCA_001642945.1. GTDB lineage: Bacteria > Pseudomonadota > Alphaproteobacteria > Rhodobacterales > Rhodobacteraceae > Thalassovivens > Thalassovivens spotae. Next base: position 18,365 of record LGRT01000013.1, read on the forward strand.
TCTACCTGCACCGCTTGCACTGCGCAGCGCGCCGCTTTGGGCAAAACAAATAAATCAAGCGGCGCTTCTAATGTTTTTAGCGCCGCAGAAATCGCGGCAAGATCCGCATCGCTTTTCGCTGCATATTCGAAGCCCACGATATCAGCACCGGGGGCGTGAAACTCCATCACTACCAGCGGAGCTTCAATCGCGATATTGAGAGCACCAATACCATGTTCATGCGCGTTCAGCTGGCGCGCGTCTTCCGAAAAAACCGGTGACGCGATAATAAAAAAAATAATAGAGGTTAACGTTTTCATAATTAAGACCTATTTGATAAAGCTTTTAAATATTATCTAACGCATCATCCACAGCGCCGTGTACGTTCAATAAGATATCACAATGCCATAAAGGCGCGTTAGTCAAGTTTCGATTTAATCTCCAGCATCTGGATGATTTTTGCCCCAAACACGCTCTGCATCTTTTGACAGAAGTCGCCTTTGAATGCGGCTTAGCTCTTCGAAAGCTTTCTCGCGGCTGCCCATTTTCGCCAAGGCACGCTCAAACGTTTTGCGCACCGATCTGGGTCTCCACGGCAAATCCGCCGCCGCAATCCAAGCCCGTAACTCTTGCGAAAGCCGATCGAAATCTTGCATAGGGTCTTCATTTCGTAGCGAAGATTTCAGGCTAGTTTGACCACGATTATGCGCCATTAGACCCCTCATCTAGATCCGAGATTGGATCAAGAACCAGAACCAATCGGGTTTGGCCTGTGCCTTGAATGGGGGGAGACCGGTGCACCAGATCCAGCTTTGCTTTAGAAGGCCAGCGTTTCCCGCGCAGAACGATTGCTGCTCCCGTTGGAACCGTGTGAATCGCTTCGGGACCCCCAGCAGCATTTGCCAGCCCATATTGGGTGCCGGTGCCGCGATAGGTACATATAAGCCGCGCGGTTATTGCATCTATGTGAAAACGGCTACAGGCATTATGCGAGATAACATCAAGGCGTAAGCGTATATATGGAGCTTTCATAATATGCATAAACGCATCAGAAAGCTGCTGTGCATGCGCGATAAAGGCGTCGCGTTCCACACAAACCGGCATCTGAGACATGTCACAAATATGAACCAAGGCGCTCTGCACCTGATCAGGTCGCAAAATAACGCGTGCCTTTGGCAAACAGGCCGGGTCTAATGAGGCGATCCAGGCTAAAATGTGAGAAGATATCTGGGTTTGGCACAATACGGCTGCGCAATCCGGATCTTGAATAATCGAAAAATCGCTAGCGGTTTGTGCAAGCGCAACCCCCACCAGCGCCTTTTTGTTCTTGTCAAAGAGCATGCTTATGCGGCCTCGTCAGAGCGGCGCCAGATGGGAAAGGGATCGGGCATCTCAAGCGGCAGCGCGCTTGGGGAGGAGGCCATAGAAATCGGAACAAGACAGGCGTCCAATTTGGCTTTTAGCGCGTTCCAATCAATCCCTGACCCGATAAATACCAGCTCTTGGCGCCGGTCCCCCCATGGCTCTTGCCAATGCGCCTGAACATACGCGTCAACCCCGTTATGGTCGGGCCAGTTTTCCCGCGCAACCGATGCCCACCACGTGCCCATCGGCTTGACGCTTGACAGCGCACCGGCCAGCGAAAACTCAGCCACCCAATCTGGCCGCGTACTGATCCAGAAATGTCCTTTCGCACGGATCACACCGGGCAGATCCCCATTCAATGCCGCAAGGATTTTTTCCGGGATAAATGGCTGGCGCTCCCGATAAACATAGCTGCTCACGCCATATTCTTCGGTTTCGGGCACATGATCAGAAAACCCATAAAGCTCTTTGGCCCACATCGGATGCTCATGGGCTTTATCAAAATCAAATAGGCCGGTATTGAGTATTTTTTCGGCAGCAACTTCAGACTGGTTGGTTTCAATAATCTCGGCATCCGCATTCAGGCTGCGAATGATCTTGCGCGCTGCATCCACCTGCGCTGGGCTGGCATCAGACACCTTATTCAAGATTACAACATCTGCAAATTCTATCTGATCGGTCAACAAATGCACCAAGCTGCGCTCATCCTCTTCACCCATCACCTCGCCGCGATCACGCAGGAAATCATGGCTGGAAAAGTCATTTAGCAAATTGACCGCATCCACCACCGTCACCATAGTATCCAGCCGCGCCACATCGGACAGGCTTTCCCCAAATTTATCACGAAAATCAAACGTCGCCGCAACCGGAAGCGGTTCAGAAATACCCGTGGATTCGATCAATAAATACTCAAATCGGCCCGCTGCAGATAAGCGGCGCACTTCATCAAGTAAATCATCGCGCAGCGTGCAACAGATACAGCCATTTGACATCTCAACCAATGTTTCATCGGTGCGGCTCAACTCGGTTTCCGCACGAATGAGATCGGCATCAATATTCACCTCTGACATATCGTTGACAATCACCGCAACACGGCGACCTTCACGATTGTTCAATACACGGTTTAAAAGAGTGGTTTTACCAGCTCCTAAGAAGCCAGATAAAACCGTAACCGGAAGTCGTTTATCAGTCATAAAGATACCTTATTATTTAGGATGTTAAGGCAGGCTCAGGGGCCCGCACGCGCAGCATATCCAGGCTCCGCTGCAGCTCGGGTCGGGATAAATCACGAGCAATAATCACAATGCGGGTTCTACGATCCTCTTTCGACCAGTCTTTTAACTGCACAGGTGGTGCAAAAATATGCTGCACCCCGTGGATAACGAAAGGGGCCTCGATGCCTTCAAGAAACAAAATACCTTTCACACGCAATATATCAGGGCCTCTGATCGCAATAAGCGTGTCGAGCCAAAGATCAAAAGCGGCATCCGGCAGCGGATCATCCAAAATGATCGAAGCTGATCCAATCCGCGTATCATGCGCTGGCAAAGGCGCGGCTATTTGAACGGCGGGGGCAAAACCGGATAGATTTCCAAGCGCCTCAAATTTTGGCTTTTCGCCAACTGCCCAATTCAAAGCTTGCTGCTTCGTGGCGTTGTTGTGAAGCGCGCTTAACCCCCATAGTTTTCCAACCAAACCCGTGCCTGAGACGGATCGGATGATGGTGATGCCAGGGTTCAAACCATATAAGCGGGTTTCCAAACTCTTCACATCAGCAGGGTTTACGAGATCGGTTTTGCTTAGAACAATCAGATCCGCCATAGCCGCTTGAGACACGGCCTCAAATTGCGCATCAAGCGTGGCAGCCGCATGCGCGGCATCCACAACCGTTACAACGCCGTCCATCCGGGTATTTTTTGCAAGAAAATCATCCACCAGTAACGTCTGCAAGATCGGGCCGGGATCCGCCAATCCGGTGGTTTCGATAACGATACGCTCAAATGCAACTTCATTTTGCACCCGGCGCTCAAACAAATCCGAGATGGTCTGAGAGAGGTCACCACGCACCGAACAGCATAAACACCCCGATCGCATTAAAATAATTTCTTCACTGCTTTCTTCGATCAGATCGTGATCCAACCCTGCTTCGCCAAATTCATTGACGATAACAGCCACGCGCCCGGCAGAATTGTCGGATAAAACGGCATTGAGCAAAGTGGTTTTGCCGGCGCCAAGAAATCCTGTGAGCAATGTTACTGGAACGCGTGGGTCTGCCATCGTTTAGTTCCCCAAAGCGTCGAAGAGCGTCGTTGCATTATGGCGCATCATATCAAGATAAGTGGATGCCGGCCCGCTTTGCGCCGAAAGCGCATCTGAGTACAACGTTCCCCCAATCGTTGCACCCGTCTCATTTGCGATCTGCTGCATCATACGATTATCAGTGATCGACTCGATAAACACTGCCGAAATGCTTTCTTCGCGAATTTGTGTGATCAAGGCAGCGACATCGGCGGCTGAAACTTCGCTATCAGTGCTCATTCCTTGGGGCGCAACAAAGGTCAGATCATACGTTGCCGCAAAATATCCAAAGGCATCATGCGGCGTTACCACCGTTCTTTTATCTGCGGGCAAACTTTTCATCATCGCCCCAATATCAGCACGAAGCGTCTCTACCTCAGTTATAAAAGCGGCGCGATTAGCATAATAATCTCCGGCGTTTTCAGGGTCTGCCTGAGCAAGCCCTGCGGCGATGTTATTGGCATAGATCACGGCATTCTCGAGGCTCTGCCACGCATGCGGATCAAATGCGCCATGATCATGCCCCGCGTGGTCGTCGTGGTCATCATGCTCATCGTGATCATCATGCTCATCGTGATCTTCGTGATCATCGTGATCGTCGTGGTCATCGTGGTCATCGTGGTCATCATGCTCATCGTGGTCATCATGCTCATCGTGGTCATCGTGGTCATCGTGATCGTCGTGGTCATCGTGATCATCGTGGTCGTCGTGATCTTCGTGATCTTCGTGATCATCGTGATCATCGTGGTCGTCGTGATCATCGTGGTCGTCGTGATCGTCAAAGGCAATCGGGACCACACCGTTTGTCGCTACAACCATGGTACCATCAAATGATGCAGCTTCTGCTAGGCGTTCCAACCAACCCTCAAAGTCAAGACCGTTTAAGAACAAAACATCAGCCTCAGCAACCGAGCGCGCCGCCTTTGGTGTTGGTTGATAGACATGCGCATCGCCATCTGGTCCAACCAGCGTTGTAAGTGCGATATGTTCGCCGCCGATGCGCTCAACCATATCCCCAAGGATTAAAAAAGTTGCCACAACGGGAAGGGGTTCTTCAGCCCATGAGGCCAAGGGAAACGATAACGAAAAAGCGGCAAAAGCCGTAGCAGATTTCAGCGTAGAACGTAGAGACGTCATAATAGTCCTTTCAAAGTTTTAAGTTACGGCGTGGTAGGTTTTGAGCAATTGCGCCCCCCACCGGCCCAAAGATAATTGACAGCCCATAGCCGATGCCGGCCGCCAAAATGATTGCTGGCCCCGAGGGGAGACTGTAATGAAACGATAAGAGTAACCCGATCACGCTTGAGATCATCGCGATCAACGCGGCAACAGCGATCAAGCCAGCGATTGTTTCCGCCCAAAACTTCGCTGCAGCGCCGGGTAAAATCATAATACCCACCGCCATTAAAGTTCCAAGCGCATGAAACCCGGCGACCAAGTTCATCACCACAAGCGCCAAGAAAACAAAATGGGTGATCGCACTGAACTTGCTGACAGAGCGCAAAAACTGTGGATCGGCGCATTCTAGCACCAAAGGTCGAAAAAAAAGCGCCAAAACCAAAAGCGATACGCTGGCGAAGGAACACAACAGAATAAGCGCGGTATCGTCTAACGCGAGCACCGTTCCAAACAGCACATGCATCAAGTCAACATTATTGCCATGCGTTGATACGATCAGCACGCCGATGGCCAATGAGATAAGATAAAACGCAGCCAAGCTTGCATCTTCGCGCAGCGACGTTACCCGCGACACGAAACCAGAGGCCAATGCAACCAGCATGCCTGCGATCAAACCTCCAACCGTCATCGCGCCAAGCGAAAGGCCTGAAACCAGATAACCCGTCGCCGCACCTGGTAAAATTGCATGCGCCATTGCATCGCCAGTCAAGCTCATATGCCGCAGCATCAGAAACACCCCCACAGGGGTGGCACCCACCGACACGGCGATACAGCCCAAAAGCGCACGGCGCATGAAGCCGAAATCCACAAAGGGCGCCAAGAGCACATCCCAGATCACGCCGCGCTCTTCCCGCAAGTATGTGGGGTTGCGGCGCAGGCCTCGCACATTTGGCGGGCACGAAACTGGTTTTCGGATGTTAAAACTTGTGCCGTAGGCCCATGCGCCACAAGCTGACGCGCAAGCATCATGGTGAATGGAAAATGTGTGCCCACTGTGGCGTAATCATGCAGAACCGCCAAGATGGTGCGACCTTCCGAATGCCAGCGTTTGATCACATCAATCAAATCAGCCATCGTTTTTGCATCGATCGCGGCGAAGGGCTCATCCAACAAAACCAGACGCGCGTCTTGCAAAAGCAGCCGAGCAAACAAAGCCCGCTGCATTTGCCCCCCCGATAAGGATCCAATGGTGCGTCTTTCAAACCCGGTCAAACCTACCGCAGCAAGGGCAGCATCCACCTTCGCGCGCATCTTGCGGGTCAACCGGCCGAAAGCACCTACCTCGCGCCAGAGCCCCATCGCCACAAGGTCAATCACGCATATCGGAAAACTTCCGTCAATCTGGGATTGTTGCGGCAGATAGGCAATCTCATCTTGGCGAAACCCGTCGATCAAAACACCTCCCTTTAAGGGGGAAATTGCGCCGGTGACACCTTTTAGCAAGGTTGATTTTCCCGCCCCATTCGGGCCAACAATCGCTGTAAGACTGCCCTGTTGAACCTCTGCGTCCAATTCTTGGACAGCAGGCAGCCGGTCATAACCCAAGGTCAGGTTCTGAAATTTAATCGCACCTGTCATAAGGAGCTCAAAGGATTGGTTGCCCAAAAGAAGCCAAGCCATAGCACGGCAGCAATTAGGCTGGCCACGCCCAATCTAGGCCCTATCCCAATTAGTAAAAGGCGGAAGGGACGCTTGTCTTTTATCATACTGCGGCCTGCGCGGGTCCACAGCTTGCGCAGATCCCATTCACTTCGATGATATGGCGTTGGGCAGAAAAGCCAGACTTTCGCAACGCGGCGCTCAAACGTGAGAAAATATCAGGCTCAAAAGTCTCTTCTACAATGCCACAATCTTCGCATATTGAAAGCACCGAGGCTTGATGATGCGCCTCGCTTTGGCAAGCGACATAGGCATTCAACGATTCCAAACGATGTATCTGGCCACGCTCGACCAAGGCGGCCAGCGCCCGATACACAGTTGGAGGCGCAATTTTCGGATATGTTTCCTGCAGACGGTCAAGCAACGTATACGCAGAATGCGGGCTCTTGATATCGCGCAAAATTGCAAGCACTGCCGTTTGCATTTCCTCTCCCCGCTTACCCATACCGTGTTCCTTAGCGACTCAACATGTTGTTGGTTATATTATAACATTGCATTTCACAAACATTTTTTTTAACCCGATAGAACAAGCTAAGAATGCAATTTTCTTACGTAAGAAAAATATTTAGAAATTGGTAATTTTATCGGGTGTAAACGCGTAAATGGCCGTAATATTAGCGATAGATACAAACCAAAATATAAATATCCGCGCGCTGAGAAGGCCCCCATTTGGGTGTTTCACACCAATGAAACAGCCATTACGCTCTATCGTTTTTTTGAAAAAATTCGCGATGATGATTTGGGAGGTTGCCCGCTAAATACAGAAATAATTATTCTCAGTCTTGGCGCGGGGTTAAACTATTACGGCACTCAAAACCGCATTCTGATATGTTTATCAACACCCATAAATTTTTCTATTTCCCCCAAGGACAAAGAGCTTCAACCTGTTTACGGCCCAATTTATTCAATGTTTTTATGTTTTCTATGTAAATCTTCTCAGGCTCTGCAACATGGACCAGGGCCCTACTCAATTGATCTTGCCGCAGAAGATGTATGGTTGGATAGGGAGCGCGGTTGGTAAATTGGCTAAGATCATCCGCAGGCACCCCCTCGAATTGATATCGGGGATGAAAAGAGGCCAATTGCACATGCTCTATCAGATCTGCTTGCTCTAATAATTGCTGAAACCAATCCAGTAAATCAAGGTAATCATCAAATATTTCAAGGCCTTGGGTAAACATAAGTAGGCTCGTGGCAATGTCATTTTCGTCAGCCTCAAGCAAGCGCTCTAATTCAGTCACAAAAAACTGTTTTAAATCTGCGTCCCCGGTGGCATCGCAAATAGCATAATACACTTGATCTTGGGCTATGACTCCAGAAGAAAACGGGCATAAATTCAAACCTACCACCATTTGATCAAGCCATTGACGGGTGTTTTTGATGATATCTTGATGCGCTACAGAGGCGGCTTTCGGGTCAAACTTATTGATGCCAAGGCTCCTTTAATCTGCCAAATTCACGCGTGTTATATATATATCTTTAGATCATGTCCTTGTGGAAGTGGTCATTTAATTTGCGGCAAACCTGCCTGTCGGCCGCGCGGCTTTCGCTTCAATTGAAAGCAACCTAACTATCCCAACCAATCCAAGCACCGTTTCATGATTGCAAAAAAGCTGCTTTAACCTGAACTGGATTGCGCCCAGCGCCGATCACAATGTTTCTAAAAGGCAGGTATGGTTCAGATGTATGATTTCAACCATGAGACCATGCGCCAAATGGATGAGCATTATATCTGACAAATTGAAAAACAGGCTTGATAGGGTTCATAGACCAAGCAGGCTACCTAAACAGGTGACCCCCCTACTGTATTTAAACAGCCATAGGCTCACATTTTCAGGCAGGAACAGCGCTTTATGCTCGAAGAGGTATACGGGGATTGCATGCATTGCTGTGCTTCCAAGTGGAATGACCCTATTCGCGGGGGCTTGACGCAGGTCCGATCAGCTGTGGCTCGTACCTTTCGAACTATAAGCGTATTTTATAAACTTTTTCTTACATAAATGGTAAGTATTTTTCAAATTAAACCGCTTGCATAAATTTTGTGTAAGCATTTCTATATATACGAACCATTTCTAACTGGAGCACATCATTCAATGTCACTTTATCTATCTGCCGCATTCTTGGCCATATTCGCGTTGAATGTCGCCTTGGGGTCGATAGATGGCCCAGTTTTCTTATCCGATGTCGGAGAGATGATGGTTCTGTTAGCCGCGTCAGCGGTTTTCGTCGTTGCAATTCTTAATAAAGAATCCAGCCGGAAAAGTAATGAAGACGGCTGATAATCCAAACAAGGGAGGGTTTGTTTTGACAAAAGACTATAAAGCACTGAAATCGGCCGAGCGCCGCAATTTCTTAAAACTGGCCGGTTCTGGCAGTTTCACGGCCGCAATGGTGGCCGGCGGGGCGGGTATGCTCTGGTCAACGGAAGCAATTGCCCAAACGGCCAAAGAGGAAAAAGAGCGGGAAGCCGCCGCCGATCACATTATGACGATCGCCACCGCCTATATTTTGGGCGCATCACGCAGCTATCCGATTATGCAGTTGGATCTCAAAGAAAATATCCAAAACGCGACCAATGGCAAAGTTTACGTCAAACTGGCCGCTGGTGGCCAGCTGGGCGCCGGTGGCGCGCTGGTTCAAAAGGTTCAAAGCGGCACGATCCAAGCTGCGCAGCACTCGCTTTCAAACTTTGCGCCTTTTGCTCCGACGGTTGATTTGATCAATATGCCATATCTTTGTGGTTCAAATCAGCGTTTCACGAACCTTGTGGGATCTGAATTCTGGAAAAGCAATGTCGAACCAAAGGTCGAGGAAAATGGCTTTAAGCCGCTATATTACGTGAATATCGATCCGCGGGTCGTTGCGGTGCGCAAAGGCGGCAATGCGGTTCTCACGCCCTCTGATCTGAGTGGTGTAAAATTCCGCGTTCCCGGCTCTAAAATGCTTCAGCAATATTACCGTATGGTTGGCGCAAACCCAACACCGGTTGCTTGGGGTGAAACGCCTTCTGCGATCAAGCAAGGAGTTGCGGATGCGCTGGACCCTTCTGTGGGCGCGCTTTACGTGTTTGGGTTCAAGGATATCTTAAGCCATGTAACCTTCACGCAGGCGGTTCCAGATGCACAAGTCTATTCTTGTAACTTGGAATGGTTCAACGCCTTGCCAAGCGATGTACAAGAGGGCGTGTTATGGGGGTCAGATATGACGCGACACCAGAACCTTTCAAAAGTTCCATCAGCGCGGGAATTTGCCATGTCTGAACTGATCAAATCAGGCGTCACATTCCACAACCTCAGCACTGATCAGCTGGCCGAGTGGGAAGCTGCTGGCGGCTATCAGCGCCCAGAATGGGATGAATTCAAAGTCGAACTCGCAGGCTCAATGGATAACTTTGCAAAGCTTGAAGAAGCTGCAGGCATTCAGGGCAAATATTACGTGCACGACGCCTAGTTCCTCCGAGGGGCGCTCCTTAGGGAGCGCCCTGAAATCTTCAGCCACTTGGCTGTAACGCTGGCCGCGCTTGATCTGCGCAGATGCAACTGACCCTTTCAACAGGATAAAAATGCAGTTCTTTCGAAATATCGATGAAAATGCCGAACGCTGGGCGCTATTGACCTTATACGTGATGCTGGTTCTGACGATGGCGATTGAAGTCTTGCGGCGTGAAATCTTTGCCTATTCTTCGATCTGGGGCGAAGAAATCGTGCGCTACAGTTTCATTTATTTGGCGTGGGTCGGCGCCGCCGTTGCTGTCAAAGAGCGGGGTCATATCCGCATTGATGTTATCCTGCATTATCTCGGCAATCGCGGCAAAGCGTTGATTTATATTTTTGGGGATATGGTGATGATCGTGGTCGCTGTTATTGCGCTGTATTGGTCATTTGAAACGGTACATGTGTCCTGGAAATTCGGCTCGGTCAGCCATGGACTACGGATATCGATGGTCTGGTTCCTGATGGCGGTTCCAACAGGTTTTAGTCTGGTGATTTGGCGTCTTATTCAATCTTTATTGCGCGACATGCGCAGCCTTCGCAGCGGCACGCCCGTTTATGAAGGCGATACGTTGTTCGATTAAGGGGGCCGCGCCATGCTGTTTACCGGAATGCAAGAACAGATTGTGGAATTGGGTTGGGATTTTTATCTGCCCGTGATGCTATTTGTATGTTTGATTGCTTTGGCAGTTCCCGTCTGGGCCGCCATTGGTTCTGCGGCAATCTTAATGCTGGTTTTGTCAGGAGATTTACCGCTTAATCTGATTGGCGAAAGCCTCTTTACGGGCATTGATGCATTCGCTTTGACGGCCGTGCCTTTGTTCATTCTAACGGGGGATGTGCTGGTGCGCACCGGGCTGAGCCGGAAATTCTTAGATGTTGCCGACGCCTTGACGCAATTTGCAAAAGGTGGATTCGGCTCAGCCACAGTGCTGGTATGCGGTATGTTTGCGGCCATTTCTGGCTCAGACGCTGCAGGCGCCGCTGCCGTAGGCCGAATGACGATCGCGCGATTGGTTGAAAGCGGTTATCCACGCCCTTATGCCTGCGCGCTGGTCGCTGCCGGGGCTTGTACGGGGATTTTGATCCCTCCGTCCATCGCCTATATCATTATCGGGCTTGTTCTGGGGATATCCGCCTCCACCTTATTTCTTGCAGCTTTAATACCGGGTTTGGCTATCCTCTTTTCTATCTTGACCACCAATCTGGTGGTGAACCGCATCTACGGATATGAAGGCGGAGGAAATCTGTCGGCCCGAGCCTATTTTTTAAATTTGGGAAGATCCTTGGGATCGGGTTGGTACGCGTTTATCGTGCCCGGTATCATTTTTTACGGTATTTTTTCAGGGCGTCTTACACCCACCGAAGCTGGAGCCACCGCGGTTGTGGTAACCATCACAATGGGCTTCATACTGCGCAGCTTAACGCTTGCCGATTTTCCAGCGATGTTGATCGGATCAGCAAAGGTGAATGGGGTGATCTTACCCATTATTGCGTTCTCGGCACCCTTGGCCGAAGCGCTGGCAATCATGGGTGTTCCGCAAGGGTTTGTGTATTCTGTCACCTCACTTACCGAAAATCCTGCTTTGCTCATCTTATTGATGATCGCAATATTGGTGGCGGCGGGCTGCGTCATGGAAACCACGCCCAACATCGTGATCCTTGCGCCTATTTTGAAACCCTTGGCCGATGATATAGGAATGAATGAGATCCAGTTCTGCATCATGATGATCACAGCGCTTGGGGTTGGCTTCATCACGCCGCCACTAGGGCTGAACCTATTCGTTGTTTCCGGAATTACCGGCGAATCAATTCTCAGAATTGCAAGCCGCGCGGTGCCGTTTGTATTTTTCATGCTGCTGGTTGTGTTACTAATCGCTTATGTGCCCGCGATCTCTACAACGCTGCTTCCAGATATTTATAAGTAGGTCGGATGCGAAGCATGATATCTCAAAAATATCTAAAACAGCGCTTGCTGCGGGATGAACCCGCGACAAAGCGCAGAGCTTGTGACAACTCTTTGGCCGGCTTCACCGCGTCTTTCACCATCCTTGTTTTGCGGAGGTGATGGAACAGGCAAGTAAGAATTTATCGCTTTTTGTGGCCAATACGCGTAATTTCAACATCAGAAACTGCAACCAGAACATCTTGAGGGTGCCTTGCAACAGACAGATATAAATACTCTTCAAGTCACGGTTCAGCGCGGCACCCATGACGCCCCGCAGGATGAAATATTTCAAGTCCCCGCCTATGAAAATCAAACAATCCTGGATGTTGTTTCATGGATCCAACATTATGCGGATCCAAGTTTGACCTATCGCTTTGCCTGCCGCGTGGGCATGTGTGGCAGCTGCGCCATGATGGTGAATGGAGAGCCACGATGGGCGTGTCGAACGCATGTCAACAAAGTGCTTGATAAAAATAAAATGCATATTGCTCCGCTTCGAAACCTGCCCGTGATTAAAGATCTTGCGGTTGATATGGATCCGTTTTTTGATAAATGGATACAGGCCGAAGGCAAGCATCATCCAACACAAACCCGAAACGATCCCATTGCGCCTGTGCAGCCTGAAACGGCCGCGCGTGTCGAGGCGAATGCGGGCATCGAATGTATAAATTGTTCAATTTGTTATGCCGCCTGCGATACGGTGGCTGGAAATCCTGATTATCTGGGACCGGCCGCCTTGCAGCGGGCATGGACCGTGTTCAATGATGCTAAGAATGAAAGCAAACAGGTGATTTTAGACGCGGTCTCTGGCGCATCGGGCTGTCACAACTGCCATTCGATGGGAAGTTGCACGCATTATTGCCCAAATGACCTTGATCCAATGTCTGCAATCAGTGGTTTAAAGCGCGAAACCGCCAAGGCTTTTTTCAAAGGACGCACAAATGCTTGATCTAAAGCTCTACATGGCGCAGCGGATCAGCGCGATGATCATGGGCCCTTTGGTTTTGGGGCATCTGGCCGTGATGATTTACGCCATTCAAGGGGGTCTGAGCAGCGCAGAAATCTTATCGCGGACGCAAGGCTCAATATTCTGGTTTGTCTTTTATGGAACATTTGTGATTGCCGTCTCTGTTCACGCTGCCATTGGAATGCGCGTTATTATGCATGAGTGGTTAGGGCTAAAAGGCGTTACTTTACCGCTGTTCACATGGTCGCTTTGTTTGATTTTGTTATTTATGGGGGCGCGCGCTGTAACGGCCGTGACATTGCTATGAAGGCGCCTGCGCGGGCGCATCCGCTCTGGCTGGCCTTCATGCTGCATAGGCTTTCTGGTTTGGCACTGGCCTTGTTTTTACCGGCGCATTTCTGGCTATTATCGCTGGCACTCACGCAGCCGCAGCGGTTGGATTCATTTTTGCAGTTTGCAGAAAATCCAATCGTAAAAATTGCTGAATTTGGTCTGGTGTTGCTTTTATCAGTGCACATATTTGGCGGCTTGCGCCTTTTAGCACTCGAATTTATGCCTTGGAGCCACAGCCAGAAAACGCTTGCCGCCGGCGCGGTGGGCCTGTCGCTATTCATTTCCACCATATTTTTATTGCAGGCCCTATAAACATGCCCATGAAACCCAATATAGACCGCCATGACACGGATATTTTGATCTTAGGAACCGGCGGAGCAGGTCTGTTTGCTGCGCTGCACGCGCAACAATCAGCACCGCCCGGCACCAAGATCACAATCGCCGTAAAAGGGCTGATTGGTAAATGCGGCTGCACCCGAATGGTCCAAGGTGGATATAATGTTGCGCTTGGCTATGGCGATACGGTTGAGCGCCATTTTATGGATACGATCAATGGCGGCAAATGGCTGCCCGATCAAGACATGGCGTGGCGGTTATGCGAGCAGGCCGTCGTGCGGGTACGCGAATTGGAAAACGAGATAGGCTGTTTTTTTGATCGTAATTTAGATGGCACGCTTCATCACAAAGCCTTTGCGGGACAAACGGCGGATCGCACCGTGCATAAGGGCGATTTGACGGGGATCGAGATTATCAACCGTTTGATGGAACAAGTTTTATCGCGCCCGATAGAACGGCTCCAGGAGCATCGCGCCATCGGGTTGATCCCCACGCCAGATGGGTCGGCTTTGGCAGGCGTTTTAATGATTGACATGCGCACAGGTGGCTTTCGGTTTGTGCGCGCGAAAACGGTATTGATGGCCACAGGCGGCGGTCCGACAATGTACAAATATCACACCCCATCCGGTGATAAAACGATGGATGGTTTGGCCATGGCGCTGCGCGCTGGTGTGCCCTTGCGCGATATGGAAATGGTGCAATTTCACCCTACTGGATTATTAGCGGGCGCGCATACGCGTATGACTGGAACCGTGCTGGAAGAAGGGTTGCGGGGCGCGGGTGGCCAATTGCTGACGCATGCAGGTCAGCGGTTTATGTTTGATTATGACGACCGAGGAGAGCGGGCAACGCGCGATGTGGTCAGCCGCGGCATTTACGCCGAAATGCGCAAAAACAACAACCCAGCCCAAGAAGGTGTGTTCATTTCGATGGCGCATCTTGGTCCAGATAATGTGCGCAAGAAATTTAAGGGCATGGTCAATCGCTGTGCAGATAGCGGGTTTGATCTGGCCGCTGGAAAAGTCGAAGTTGTGCCCACCGCGCATTATTTCATGGGGGGTGTTGTGGTAGATGTTGACACCCGCACCGCGTTGGAAGGCCTTTATGTGGCTGGTGAAGATGCAGGGGGCGCGCATGGCTCTAACCGATTGGGCGGGAATGGCGTGGCCAACTCTACGGTTTATGGCGGGATCGCGGGCGATATTATGGGGCAAGATATCCAGAAAATGGGGGCGCTGCGCCCAGCTGATGAGGATATTCTGGCCGCTGAGATCGAACGAGCCCGCCATCCGCTTACCCATGCCCCCGCGCCGGTCCAGCCTTTGCGTCAAAAACTGCAGGAAGCAATGTGGGAAGACGTCGGCGTGATGCGGACACAAGCGGGGATGACCCGCGGGCTGAAACGCATCGCCGAAATTTCAGACGAATTAATGGGTGTTGGCGTGGCCCCTGACAATCTGGCCTTTAACCTAACATGGCATGATTGGCTAAACATGCGTTCCCTATGTGACGTCTCTGAAGCCATTGCCAAAGCCGGACTTGCGCGCGAAAACTCTCGCGGGGCGCATTTCCGCGAAGATTTCCCCGAACCTGGCGAAATGGACACGTCCTATTTTACCATCGCAAATGTAAAAGACGGTGCAGTCAATGTGACCCGGGCCCCCGTTGAATTCTCCATCGTTCGCCCAGGTGAAACCATCCTGCCTGACAGCGAACCCGAAACATTGGTAGCATCGCAATGATAGCCATCGACCTGATCCAAAAAACAGCACGCATATTGATGGACAAAGCCGCCATCGAAATCCCCCAGGATTACCTTGAAGGATTGGAAGCAGCGGCCAAGACCGAAGATGGCGATTTGTCATCCTTTGTTCTGAAAGCCATGCTTGAAAATTACGAGGCCGCCAAAGAAGATCGCCGCGCAATGTGCGGCGATACCGGTGTGCCGCGCTGGTTCGTCAAAATGGGCAATGAGGCGCGGGTAGAGGGCGGGATGACGGCCCTTGAGACGGCGTTGCGCCGTGCCACTGCTGAAGCCACCAATGGGGTGCCATTGCGCCCGAACCGCGTGCATCCGCTGTGGCGTACCGACCATAATAACAATGTCGGGATCGGCGCCCCCGAAATTGAATATGGGTTTGAGCCGTCTGGAAACTGGATTGATTTGATCACAGTGCATAAAGGGGGGCTTTTTGGCACTGATTATCGTATGTTGTTTCCCTCGGATGGGATTGAAGGCATCAAGCGCTTCTATCTTGATTGCCTTGTCGCGTTCGGCAAGCGTGGCCTTGCCTGTCAGCCGGCAATTATAGGCATCGGATTGGGCGGCTCAAAGGATACCTGCATGGCGCTGGGAAAACGCGCTTCGGTGTTGCGCGTGGTGGGCAGCCGAAACTCTGACCCGAAAATTGCCGCATTGGAAGACCAGTTCAAAGAATTGGGAAATTCTATCGGGATGGGCGCAATGGGATTTGTTGGTAAAAATATGGTTATCGATTGCAATATCGAGGTGGGCTATTGCCATACAGGGGGCATGCAAATGTCTGTGCACGCGTTTTGTCTTAGCTCTCGCCGGGCGGTGGCGCGCCTCTTTTCCGATGGGCGCGTTGAATACCGCACCGATCCCGATTGGTTCACCCCCTATCAGCGACGAGAGACTGTGGATTGGGAACCAACAAGGGAGGCCGCCGAATGAAACCGCGGGAGATTGTTTTAAGCACCACCCCAAGCGCCGCCGAGATTGCAGAATTGCGCCTTGGCGATATCGTTTACCTTGATGGGTTGATGTACACGGCCCGCGAGGGCGTCTATACGCGCGCTTTGGATCAGAAAGCCAATATTCCTCTGGAATTGCCCTCGAAAAGCGCTGCAAATTTTCATTGCTCGCCAGCCGCGCGGATCAATCCGGATGGCTCCTTTGACCTGGGGGCTGTAACCGCAACGGCGAGCTTTCGCTTTGCCAAATGGTTGCCTGAATGGATGGCAAAGACCGGTGCCAAATTGATCATTGGTAAAGGCGGCATGTCATCAAAAGATTATAAGGACTATTTTGTGCCCAATGGGGCCGTCTATTTATCAACCGTGGGCTATGGCACAGGCGCCTTGTTGGGGCGCGGCGTTGAATGCGTTGAGGCGGTGCATTGGACCGAGGAATTGGGGCTGGCACAGGCGATGTGGGTGATTAAGTGCAAAAGGATGGGGCCATTCATCGCAGCATCGGACTTGGATGGAAACTGCCTTTTTGAGCGAGAAAATGAAAAGATCAGCCAAAACCTAGACCGCGTCTATGAAGGCACGAAACCTGCCGTCTTAAAGCGGTTCGGGGAAACCGACGACCGGAACGAGGAACTGATCGGATAGCCCAGATGGCGATCTGCACTTATAGGTTTCAAACCTGCAATCTATGGAAGATCCCGATTTTTAAATGTCAGGTCTGAATCGGACATGGCAAGCCAGAGATCTGCGTATTTCAGTCGCGGCCAAAACCGGCTGCATCTGGACAGGTCAGTATGGTTTCACGCGCCCTTTGCTAAAATCGTCCGAGCCACGCATATATGACAGGCGATATTGTCAGACATGCATAAAGTACCGGCGCGGCTTGGAGTCCAGAGGGCCCGTTTGTTACTCTCAGAATGGCCGCGTTTCTCAAAAAGGCTGTTCGCATTCTACGTTTAAATTTGCTTATTCGCTTCAATTTCTAGGCGACCGATTGCAACGGCTTCCTGGATCGCGGTGTTTAAAGCGTCAAGCATTTGTGATTTTGGATTGTCACTGCGATAGATCAGGATCAATTGTCTGCTTGGGGCATCTTCCCCCAAAGCGATCCGTTTAACGGGCAGTGGATTGGGGCTTTGAACGCATCTTTTTGGAACGATTGAAACCCCGAGATTTGCCGCCACCATACTGGCGATCGATTCAAGGCTTTCAAGTTCCATCGTTTCCTCGACTTGAATTTTATACCGCTGCAACCATTCGTCGATAAGCCGCCCCACAACGGCGTTACGGGTGAAGCGTATGAACGGGTTTTTTGCCAAAAGTTCTGTTGGTTCATCCGTTTGGGTGTTTTGCGAGGCCAGCAAATGCATGGCCTCAGTGGCAATGAACTTTGAGCCAATCGATCTTGGTAAAAACTCTGGCCGTGATATGATTGCAGCGTCTAATCTGCCCCTCTCAATTTCAGCGATAAGATTTAAAGTAAGCCCGGGATTCACGCGAACATGCACGTCATTGAAGCGTTTTTTAAGCAAATTTACGGTCAAGGGTGTTAACCCTGTCAATGTTGTCGGCAACGCACCAAGCGCAATTTCTCCTGATAAACCGGTATCTTCCAATACTGAGGGCACGATATCCTCATACGCATGAACGACCTTTCTGGCTTTCTTTACAATTTCTCGTCCAATTGGCGTTAATTCGGGGGTACGTTTTGACCGGTCAAATAAAGTAACCGCCCACTCATCTTCCAAAGCTTTCATTTGTTGGCTGACAGCCGCGTGGGTAATGAACACATCATCGGCGGCAGCGCTGAAAGTGTGGTTATTATCAATCGCGATAAGCGTTTTCAGCATTCTAATAGTCATAAACGAACCTATTTTTTATATTTTATATTACTGAACCTACTCAATTATATTTAAAATGTTAAGTTGAGCTTAACCTTTTTCGATGAGCAGGGGTTAAAACCTGCATGATCGATCGGGGTTGCAATTTATTCCTCTATAGATCTTTCTGAATGCCAAATTATGCCATCGCATTGGGTTTGAGGCGGCTGGTGTAAAGTTTTAAGGCGCGCAGTACTCTTGCCTGAAAACAAATTCTATTCGTGAATTTAAACACATAGATATTCTTAAGGCTGCAGGTAACGAAGCGGATAAGCGCGTTGCTTTAAACAAGAATATCCACCAAATTTATGCGTGACGCCGGATTTTCAACCGCTATTCCATTAATTTATCTTACAAAAAATGTAAATCTGTTTTGCTTTTATGTAGATTTACTTTCAGCTATCAACGAATAAGCGCGCTCTTGATAGGCCGCTTCACTCAAAACACGAGATCCGAAAGAACGCAAATGGCCGATTTCAAAGGTATGTTGCAACAGTCGAACCTTATTGGTGGCGCCTGGTGCAATGCTGATAACGGGGCGACGCTTGATGTTTGCAATCCCGCAAATGGTATCAAACTTGGCACTATTCCAAATTGTGGCGCTGTGGAAACGGGGCGCGCGATCACGGCTGCGTCTACGGCCTTCACCGACTGGTCATCCAGCGATTTAAGTTTTCGGGTTAACTTACTGCATAAACTGCATGATGCCCTAATGGATAATCAAAATCCACTGGCGCATTTACTGACCGCAGAGCAGGGTAAACCCTTAGCCGAGGCGATGGGCGAAATAGCGATTGGAGCGGCTTATATTCGATGGTTTGCCGAAGAAGTGCGCCGCGCCAAAGGCGAGATAATTCCCGCGCCCTCCCAAGATCGGCAGCTTTTGGTTACCCGCCACCCGGTGGGTGTGGTCGGGGCGATAACGCCTTGGAATTTTCCATCTTCGATGCTGGCTCGCAAACTTGGCCCTGCTTTGGCCGCGGGCTGTACGATCGTGGCCAAACCGGCAAGCGCCACCCCCTATTCTGGTTTGGCATGGGGAAAATTATGCCAAGATGTGGGATTTCCAAACGGGGTCGTCAATATCGTTACGGGATCTGCGCGCGCCATTGGCGCTGCGGTAATGGCCAGTTCTGAGATCCAAAAAGTCACCTTCACAGGCTCGACGGATGTGGGCAAAATTTTGATCCAACAATCTGCAGAAACGGTCAAAAAACTATCGATGGAATTGGGGGGCAACGCGCCTTTCATCGTGTTTGATGATGCTGATCTTGATGCCGCGATTGAAGGCGCGATGATCGCTAAATATAGAAATATGGGCCAGACCTGTGTGTGCACCAATCGATTTTATGTTCAAGCGGGCATTCATGACCGTTTTGTTGAACGACTGAAACGAGCAACTGAAGCTTTAGTGGTTGGCGACGGTTCAATAAGTGGCGTTGAGCAAGGCCCTTTGATCGATGAAGCCGCGGTTGTCAAAGTAGAGCAGATGATTGCTGATGCCGTGTCAAAGGGGGCTTTGGTGGTCTCTGGCGGATCGCGGCATAAGATTGGCAGCACCTTTTTTGAACCGACCATTATTTCCGGCGCGACCGAAAAGATGCAATTTGCCACTGAAGAAATATTTGGGCCCGTATCCGCTATTTTTAAATTTGAAACAGAAGACGAAGTGATCGCCGCGGCCAATGCAACAGAGTTTGGGTTGGCCGCCTATGCGTATACAAGCTTGCTCGGGCGCATGTTTCGATTAAATTCAAAGCTGCAATACGGGATGATCGGAATAAATTCTGGGTTGATCACGACGGTCGAGGCGCCCTTTGGCGGTTTAAAAGAAAGTGGTATGGGCAAAGAAGGTGGCAGCCAAGGGCTAGATGATTACATGTCTGTAAAATATATGTGCATCGCGGGCCTGACGGCCGGCCCTTGTGATTAATTAAGAGAACGCGGGCTTCCAGCCGAAGAATGATGCGAAGGGGTTTCAATGCGCGCAGCACTTATAAAAGCTTTTAACGAAGATCTCTCAATAGAAACAGTTCCAGATCCTGACTGCCCCGAAAATGGGGTGGTTCTTGAAGTCGCCGCTTGCGGTGTGTGCCGTTCTGATTACCACGGTTGGGTTGGTGGCCACCCGAAAGTCACGCCCGGTTCAATTCTGGGGCATGAATATTGCGGCACGGTTGTTGAGGCGGGCCCTCGGGCAACTTATAGCATTGGAGATAAACTGATCGCCCCCTTTATTTTGGGCTGTGGAAGTTGCGGCGCCTGTCAGATGGGCGCCTCAAACACGTGCGAAAGCGCGATCGTACCGGGCTTTGGAAGCCCTGGCGCTTATGCCGAGTTTGTGGCTGTGCCCTTCGATCATAATCTTGTGCATTTACCCGAAAACATGTCACCCGCGCTCGCCGCAGGTCTTGGATGCCGCGTAACAACCGCTTGGCACGCATTAACCGACAGGGCCAATCTGCGCGCGGGGGAATGGGTGGCTGTTCATGGCACAGGCGGAATTGGCTTATCCGCCTTATTGCTCGCAAAAATGTTAGGCGCACGCGTGGTGGTGGTGGATGTTGTAGAAGAAAAACTGGCGCATGCGCGGCACTTGGGCGCGGATGCGGCCGTCAACGCCTTGCAGGGCGATGTCGCGGCAAAGATCCGCGACATAACTTCTGGCGGCGCGCAAGTCTCGATTGAGGCGCTTGGGCATGAAATCACAACGAATGCATCCGTTGAATGCCTTGCAACTTTGGGCCGGCATGTTCATGTTGGCATGCCGTCAGGCGATGGCATGATGCATATCAACATGCGGGCAATATATGCCAAACAACTTGCATTTTACGGAACAAGAGGCATGCCCGCTTGGAAATATCCGTCATTGCTAAGCATGATTGAGCGTGGCGATGTTGACCTAAGCCCAATGCTTGATCGAGAAATTTCGCTTTCAGCGGCAAGTTCTGAACTGCGCGCAATGAGCGGCCCAACCCCTCCGGGAACGGCAGTGATCACCGCATTTTCGGGGTAAAAACACGTATATCTCGAGCTTGGCCTTAAATCGAAGCCCGATATCTAGGGTGGTTAAAATATTGATCCAAGGGCAAAAAGTTGGTCTTTCCCTTTGCGAAAAGCTCAAATTTCAACGGCCCAGCGCTGACTTCGAGGTGACAGATCTTCGCCCGCGGGGTAAACAATAAAAATAGCCCTTTGGAGCCCATAATATTGAATGAGCGATACCCCGAAAATAGCACCAACGCGCACTGTTCGCGGGGTTGACCTATGGGAAACATGGCTTTCTGCAGAACACCAAATACAAATGTTGGCGGATATAAGACGTATTGTGTCACAAGCGCCTCTCTTTGAGCCAATCACTCCATCCGGGAAAAAAATGAGCGTCCGTATGACATCTGCTGGCCGCTATGGCTGGGTCACGGATAAAAGGGGCTACCGCTATCAGCCAAACCATCCAACCGGTACGAAATGGCCCCCTATTCCCCGATCTGTTTTAAACGTCTGGCATACTCTGTCAGACACAAGCCGCAGCCCAGATTGTTGTTTGGTTAATTTCTACCAAACTGGCGCCCGCATGGGGTTGCATCAAGATCGTGATGAGGCAGACTTTGAGCAACCCGTCATATCAATTTCTTTGGGAGACGAGGCCCTTTTTCGTATCGGCAGTGAAGCGAAAGGCGGCAAAACCGAAAGCCTTTGGCTGCGCTCGGGCGACGTTATTCGCATTGGTGGCGCGGCCCGTCTGATCCATCATGGGATAGATCGTATCAAAAGCGGCAGCTCAACACTTTTAAAAAATGGTGGCAGGATTAATCTCACTTTACGGGTGGTGTCTTAAGACCCCCATTTATATAATTTGCCTTTAAAGTTCTTTCTGGGTTTGAACACAGAAAATCTCTTTAAATATAGTCGGCGTAACCTATGGAAATCGGTTATAAGCATCGCTTAAAAGGCGCATTCAGAAATGTGAGCCTTCTCAAAAAAGGGTTCCAAACCCGCAGTTTCACACCCCGCGCACAAATAGCGCTCCGTTCAAAAATACCATCAAACCAACCAGTTACTGAGACAACGCTTAAAAGCAGAAAACCCTTATTCGAAACAACCAAAATCAGTGGCCCTGAGAAATTAGTGTCATCTTTAGAAGGCCTAGAAGGCGATCATAAGACTAAGCAAACCTTTGCGACTGGATGAATACCTGCCGTCGCGGAAGACATTTTAAGCCTTGGCAAGATAATAAATTGGCGCCTCAAATAGACTGGCGGATTGCCTGTAATTTAATCGAAATTCGTAACGCGCGGTAAAACTGTTTTTCTTAGTCTTCTTTATGCTAGATTATCGGCGGGGTTGCATCACACTGTCAGCTCGATTTAGGGAGATATTCTATGGGCGATGTTAAAAGAAAGTTTGCAACAATTCTTGCAACAGATTGCGTGGGCTTCAGCAAACATATGCTGGAAGATGAACAGTCAACCTTTGAAAGCTTAAACGCCTGCCGCGAAATCATTGACTCGCTTATCGAACAACATGGTGGCCGAATTTTTCATACTGCGGGAGATTCCGTGCTTGCCGATTTTGAAAGCCCAATTGAAACCGTGAACTGCGCCATCAAATTCCAAGAAGCCATCCAAGAGCGCAATGAAACAATTTCAGATAAGGATCCGCGGCGAAAATTACTTTGGAGAATTGGGATCCACTCAGATGACGTAATCTTCGAGAAGGACAATGTATATGGCAATGGCGTCAATATCGCAGCGCGCCTCGAAGCCCAATGCGCGCCCGGTCAAATTCTTGTTTCCAGGGTGATTAATGAGCAGGTTGCCTCTCGAATCGAAGCGATTTCGCGGGCGGCCGGAACCAAAAAACTGAAAAATATCTCAAGCGAATTTGAGGTTTTTACCATTTCCACCGATAAAACAAATAATCTTGAAAGCGCAGACCTCTCTGAAGAACAAGAAGAAACAGACCGAACACAAAAGCCAACGCTGTCTATGCTGCCCTTTAAGAACCTTAATGAAAACGAAGATAGCTCTTTTTTAATCGATGGCGTCTATGAAGACATCCTGACCGAGCTTTCTATGGTAAGGCAGCTTTCCATTGTTTCGCGCCAATCAAGCGTGAACTTTGCCGATAGCGATAAGGAATTAGATGATTTCATCGCTCAGTTTAAAGTCAATTACCTCATCCAAGGCTCGATTAGATCATCCGGCTCAAAGGTACGCGTTACGGTTTCACTATTAGAGGCTGATACTAAAGAAATCGTTTGGAGCAAGCGGTTTGACCGGAAGTTGGACGATATATTCGAAGTTCAGGATGAGATCGTTCGCAGCGTAACACAGGCGATTTTAGGCGAAATTGAGCTGGCCAGCTTAAACCGAGCAAAACGTAAACCCACCCAAAATATGAGCTCTTATGAATTCCTTCTGAGGGGGAAAGAGGGGCATCATGCGATCGACAAGGATGCCAATGCGCACGCGCTTGAAATGTTCGATAAAGCCATCGCAGCAGACTCTGCTAATGCGCAAGCTTATGCATGGAAGGCCTGCACTATGGGGCAAGCATTGGGCCGTGGATGGATAGAGAAATCGCTTGAAGAGGTTATGCCTGAATTTAATAAATTGATGGATCACGCCGTCAAAGCAGATCCCAATGATTTCGAGCTTCACAGGCTTTTATGCGGCATAAGCACCATGACAGGAAAATTTAAAGCGGCCGTTGAACATGGGAAAAAAGCCTATGATATGGTGCCGAATGATCCAAGAATTTTGCAACAATACGGCGAAATTCTATTGAAAACGGGCAAAACCAAACAGGGCTGTGATTTAACATTGCTCGCGTTGGAATATGATCCGGTGGCGCAGGGTCAAACCAATAGTGATAAACGCAAAAGCGATGCTGTTTTTGGGTGCTTGATGGATGATCGGGTTGAACTGGGGTTGGAACTGGCGGAAGAAATTGAGGCTTGTTCGGAAAATATACTTCTGTTCGCCGCAGCGCTCTCAGTGGCAAAATATGGCTCTTTAGAGCAGTGCCCTTGGCTGATCAAGGATCTGAAAACCTGCGATTTTGAAGGGCTGGAAGCAGCGATTGAAGAAATGGGGAGATACGACGTGGTGGTTCAAAGCACCTTACGAGAGGTGTTTCTGGATCACGTTGCAAAGCTGCAACCCAAATTGCAATTGGTAAGCTGATATCAGACCGTCTGTCGCTTAATTTGCGCCCGGTAATTTTGGGTTAGGCTCACAAAGTTCCAAGCCTGATGGTTTATTTTTAGCGCATGGTGCCCGTAGATTTAAAGATCGCGTGACACGTGCGCGCAGGCTCAGCTTACAGCCATGCAATTATCGGTGCCGCATGGATACAGCGCCCGGAAGCGCTTTGTGAGGCCAGTTTTAAGGAGCCGTTCTACCTGAACTGGCCCACAACTAGCCGTTCTAATATCCAAGAGGCTGCCGTTTCGTCAGACCCATGTCAGAGGGTTTTATTTAAGGGGTGTGGCACCTGTTTCGGTGCGCCAAAACAACCCATCTTTTTTCAGCGTCACCAACATAACGGCTTCTTTATCGCCATTTTCAAAGTCATTGAATTGGTGGATCACACAGATATCATCATTCTCATATAGACAGCGCCTGTTTGTAACGCTCTCATTTGTCATGGCCGCAGTCATCATCTCAAGCGTCATATCAGATTTTTTCATAACCTTCCCATTGGAATGAAATTTGAATTGATAATCCTCATGAAGCAATGCGATCCAGGCTGCAGCGTCATTCTTATTCCAAGCCTCTTCCCATTGTTCAAAAACTGCCATTTTCATTTCCTTTTCAAATTTCAAAACCACTCTAGGCATACCCGCCTGTATTTCAATCTCTGATATTCAATTGAGTAGTCTATAATTGTTAAAAAGCGCTTACTTTAAACACCATAACTGCGCGCGGCGCATTATGCGGTGGCGAGTATTTTGACACATTACAGCATAATATTAAGCGATGGGACCATAGCGTTAAGTCGCGTTTTCCATCTAAAACAACACCCACAAACCACGGGTTTTTGGGCGTGGACCAGCACGGCTCTAGCCTTCGTTTAATAACGTAAGTTCAACACGCGCGTTCCAAAGTTGCACGCAATCTTCGCAGGATATGCTGACTTTGCGCCGGGCACGATATGCGGGATGTTTGCGACATCCCTCTGATAAAATCTCTAGTAATTCAATCTTGCGCTTATCTCGCTCATTCAACATGTTCTTGACCTCGCGGTAAAAATTTTGCTTCAGCTTGGGGGTTGGGGATTATTGGCTGGGTTTGAATCTATTACGTTAATTTCTATAAGATGCAGCGTCTCGCCAAGGTTTTGTAAAGATTTTTCCACGACGCCGGCATGGGCTTTCGAATATACTTGCTCATTCCCAAGATAAAACGCGAAAGATTTGAGATGTTTGGCTTTCTTCTCAGGGTTTTCAATCGTGGCTTTGGTCCAATCATAAAGGTGATATTGCGCGATATCATTGCATTCCGCTTCTTCGCAATATTCCCGAAACGCATCAAAAGTGCAGACCAACTGCATTCCGTTCTGCTGGGCAATTTTCAGCACCGCTTGCGACAAAGCCATCGTCCGCGCACCGCGCAGATCGGCCGATAATACCTCAGAGGTTTTGATCCGGATTTGATATAACCATTCAGACATTTCGGTTCCTTTTATTTTGCGCTTAGACGCGCCGCGCTCACGCCGTATCATAAGAGGCGCGTATCAGCAGCACCAGACATTTGCGGGGCAAACGAGCGCACCCGCTTTAGATCCACAACGCGTCACCCATATTTAAATTCAACCCCAAATATATTTTATCAGACAGGGCGTTAAACGCCGACCCTGCGGTATTTTTTTGTATAAAATTTGGTAAGGCTGACTTTAATGAATAAAAATACACAGTCAAAAAAGAATAAATAAAGAACAAAAATAATTTTGTTCTTGTAATGTTCTTATATTTGATTTAAAAACGATGTGAGGCGGCTCGAGTTACGGCAGTGATGGTGTAAGACAATCAGCCAACTACGGCCGCCTTCAATATTTTTCGCACACAATCCAGCATACCCATCATCCAGCCTTGTGTTAGCGCAATGCAGGCCCAAAGAACTGATGCGTTGCGCAAACCATTTTGCAATTTCAACGCCAAACCAGCACGCCGCAAGACGGGTGGTTTTATTGCCTTACCCAATCATGGTGAACCACGCCTGACCGCGGATCTGTACGGCTGTCATCAAACCATTCTAGCAAGTGTTCAATCCCATCAAGCGCCTGCAAACGTAAAGGTTCTAAGGCAATCTTGGCTTCTATTGGATCTCTGGTAATGGCTATAAATTCGCGCTCACCTGTTTGAACAACGCTTCGTCGAATACGGTCTTCTCCCAAAGGAAAATTTTGAATGTTCTCTAAAAACGCCTCGGTACAGTTGGTTTTCACCTTAAAGCGCACAACCGACAAAACCTGCATTTCATCTTTCAGGCGGCGCGCATTCTCTTCGATATAAAGATCGAACACCACTGGCCCAGATCTTACCTCAAGCAAGCCACCATTTGGAAAACCCACCAATTTATCGCTGAAACTTTCTAAACCGCTGAAACGGACAGGCGCATTTTCGTGGTCATCATAAGCGGCGTCAAAAAATGCAATGGTCAAAATCTGATTATCGTGGGTGACCAGCATATGTTGCGAAAGCGCACCCGACAAAGGCGCATCGGTAAGGCTCTGCACAATGTCTTCCACAAACCCGTCTTTGGGAATATATCTTGAGATTACCGCAAATTTTGCAGCCGTATTATGTGAAGGTTCAATCCCTGCGCGCAACGGCACCGCTTTGCGTTGTTCCTGCATCGTTTCCGTGCGCGGCGCTTGTAGCTGCAGCTCTTGATGCACCTCAATAACGTTGCCCTCCGGGTCATGAAAAAAAATCTGGTGCCATTGCTGCGAGAACGTGGTTCCATAATCCGCAAATGGGATCCCATGTGCATCAAGATGGGCCTTAAATGCCGTTATATCATCTGTCCGAAAAGCTATATGACCGTTTTCGACCGGGTTGATATGGCGTTTGTTTTTTGCGGCAACGTTTAAGTCTTTTTCGGCCAAATGCATTTGCATACTGCCTTCGGTGACAAATTTAATTTTGCCGTCATACCCGTCGACCTTCGTCGCCTCGGTTCTTACAAATTGCTGGGCGGGAATGGGCTGCATTTGCAAAATATCTCGATAGAAAAGATCAAGGCCTTCCACATCTTTGGAAACACAATTGATGTGATGAAACTCTATTTTCATAAAGGACCCCTCTTTTTTGGAGCACGCTCTGCGCGTGTTGCTGTGCCGTCTTACCCACTATTTGAGTTTATCCGCATAAGGATAGCGCAAGCCAACGCCCACATCCATAACCACTTGTAAAAACAGCATAACGAATGAACTTAAGGCATCATTGGCCGAGCAAGCAGCCACCGCGCGGGTGCAAATAATTGAGATCTAATCCCTTTGGGCCTGCCCATTCTTGCGCCCACAAGAAAGGCTGGCGGGCATAGAGGGCGGTTTAACGCACCCAAATATAAAGCCCAAAGCCCCACCCATCCTGGCGCCGCCCTACCACACTGTGGCTTGGCTTTAATCAGCGTGGTTTGGCGCGGAAGCGCCCGAAAATATAGTAATATTCGTCAATCACACCGCTGCGATTAGATTTGAAAGCCCATTAGAAAAATGTGAAGCCGGGCCACTGGCTATGCCAAAACCCGACAATTGAAAGCCCTCTCTCAGCGCCCTTAAACCTGCGCCCTCAACCAAGCGCAGCGCCATCATCGCGGCGGATCGCAATAATGGAAGATCGCGGGGTTTTATCACCACCATCTGGCCAGTTCGACTCTCCCCGCTCGCCTGGATGTTGCACCCCAACAAACACGGTTCTGCGATCTGCAGCCCAAGCAACACCGGTAATTTCAGCCTGTTTTGGCCCCACCAAGAACCGACGAATTTCACCCGTGCCGGATCGCCGATCAGCATTTGATTGTTGGCTTGACCGGCAAAATCTTTTTCGTTCGAATAATTCCCATCTGTCTGGATCCATAGCAACCCTTTCTCATCGAAAGACAGACCATCGGGTGAATTGAACATATTGCCCATATTAACATTCGCCGATCCTCCCCTTGCATCGCTGTGAAGGCTGGGATTTCCCGCCATAACAAAAAGATCCCAGGTAAATGTATCGGCCGTATGATCGGCCTCGCTGGGCCACCATCGAACGATCTGTCCATATTTATTGGCCTCGCGCGGATTGGGGCCGCCCACTGGGGTTTCATCCCCTCCGGCATTCGGTTTCACACCACGGTTTTTATTGTTGGTGAGGGCGCAATACACTTCCGCTTTTAATGGATTGGCCGTCACCCATTTGGGACGGTCCATGGTTGTTGCACCCAAAGAAGAGGCCGCCAAACGCGTATGGATACAGATCATCGCTTGCTCCATACCAGTGGTTTCCGGGGTCAAAGCAAGCCAGGTGCCCGTGCCATCGGCGTCAAATTTTGCGGCGTAAAGCGTGCCTATCTCCATCAATTCATCCGTATCGCCGCCTTCCGCGTAATAGCCATCCGACACATAGCGATACAAAAACTCACCACGCTCATCATCGCCCATATAGATCATGATCCGGCCATCGGCGTTCACAACCACTTCGGCATTCTCATGCTTAAAGCGGCCCAAAGCCGTGCGCTTTTTAGGCTTAGAGCTCGGATCATAAGAATCAACCTCGGTAATATAGCCGTGGCGGTTCGCTTCATTCTGCTCTTGAGAAACGTCAAAGCATGGATCAACTTTCCACCATCCATGGCCACGATCTTTGCCACTGACACCATAGCACTTTTGCGCCGCATCTTGCGTAAAACTGTCTGGATCTGCTGTGCCAAAATATCCGTTAAAGTTCTCTTCACAAGCCAGATAGGTGCCCCAAGGGGTGCGCCCATTGCCGCAATTATTAAAAGTTCCCAACACGGTGACACCTTGCGGGTCGGCATTTGTTTTCATCAAAGCATGCCCGCGAGCGGGGCCGGTAATCTCCATCGGCTCATCCGGCGTGAATCTGCGATTATAGCGCGAATCTTTGACAATTTGCCACCGGCCATCGATCTCTTTAAGCTCGACCGCCGTTAACCCATGCGCATTTTTACCCTTGTTAATATCATCATCGGTGGCATATTTGCCGTCAGGATTATTGCCCCACATGACCGATCGGTTTGTATATTCATTATTCGCAATCAATATTTGATGCCCATCTTGATCGGTGAAAATCGCCATCCCATCATTGTTATCGCCAAACGCACCGGCTTGGCTGGCCGCGGTGCCGCGGGTTGCATGGTCAAATTCTGGAATATCTGAAAACAGAGGATCCCCCCAACGCGTTGCAACATGCCAATTATACCCTTTGGGCACCACGACCGTGTCTTTCGTGCTGACGCTTACGGCTTCGAAACCAAACCGGCTTGTCGCCGCATGGGCGGAGACCGGTGTCAATGCAGTGGTGGCCGCGCTCAAGCCCGCAACGCTGCCCATTGCGATCACGCCCCCTAAAAAACCACGCCGCGAAATTGCGTCTTCAACGATCGCATCAAAATCATGCCATTTCGATCTAGGGTTGATCGCCTCATCAAATGCATCAAAAGACAGATTATGCAATTCATCCGTGGATAGATTAATTTGTGAACGTTGAGTCATGTGAAATCTCCCCTGAAAATAAAATAAGTATTAATTTATATCCAAAAGCATATCTTCAAGCGGTCTAGCGCGTCAAGCGCGTTTACCCTAGGGCACCCTTACGCTGTAAAATACACAGCAAATATAAGGTGACGCAGGCGTAGCCCCTATTGAGAAACAAAACTGAAAAATGGCACGCTTCGTTTTTGTATGGGTTTTCTTCTGCGGCGCGCCTGTCAAAAAGCGCTCATCCAAAGTGATCAAAGCCTATGCGCGCACCCTCTGAAATCGCGCGCTTACTATTTCTGCCGCGTCAAAAAAAGAGGCGCTGATCTTCCAGCGCCTCGGCAAACATTATACGTTTTAAAAATCTTAAATCCAACAGATTGGATTATTGAACTTGATGCGCCACGTATAAAATATCAGACATGTTGAACAGTAATATCGTGTTCACAACCAAAAAGAAAATTGGGGCGATGTAACCCTCTGCCGTTGCTTTCACGCCTTCGACTTCGGCCCAGTCACTGTTCACCGTTGTATAGCCAAAATACGTTGCGAGCAACGCTTGCGTCCAAGCAAACGCCACAAAAGCCCATGCGCCTTGCGGACCAACGAATAATAAAACCAAAGCGATCAATGTAGATGCGCCAACGCACGTGCCTGCAAAGCGTGTCATGAAAACCGCACTATCGCCAAAGCCATATTGATCAACGAAACCCTTCGTGGCGAATAAACAGCGATAACTGTAATACCCACCCCCGACGATAATCAAAATCCACAACACCATATTCAATGAACCACCAAATGAATCTGCCATTTTTTTCTCCCATTATTGGCTTTTTTCACCATATCATAGATTTTTAAAATCTGAAAAAAACTTTGCTTTGGGCGCTGCCACAGGCGTTTGCGCTTTGCACGCACGGGTCATTGCCAGATGCAAAATTTGCCAGCGTGCCAAATAAGGCCCGCGATCGAGCACCCGTTTTCAGCCGCATCTAGATAGATTGCTGCGCGCCATAAGGGTTTTTCTATGCCGCAATGCGTTTCTACCTCGCAGAGCTGGCATATCCTGGTTCGGGCTTGGCGAGCCTCTCAGGTGCCCCGCGCGTTATCATAAGGGGCCGTACCATGACCAAACGGGCAGGTCGTTTCGATCTAATCGGTTTTGCAGATTGCAGCCACAACCGCGCAAAGGCTTACCTGCCATCAGAAAAAAAGCGCTACGGCGATAGGTTTTTATTAAAATATAAATTCATCTTGGCGCGGATCTTTTTTGGGCTTTCGGCGTGGTACAATCTGAATAATCCCTGATTTTCGGCTGCCATGCTTATCTACTATGCGTTGCGCAGCCAATGCATGCTGCCTTGGCTTTCTTAACGCATAAAGCTTCGCGCTTGCGGCCTGTCGAGCGGCTTTTTCGTCCACAATTGGCAGCGGGTATCCGTTCATTTTGTCCGGGAAATGCCAAGGTTGATGGATAAACCCAATCGGCACATCGCGCAGCTCTGGCACCCAGCGCTTGATAAAAACCCCATTTGGATCCTGATCAAGGCTTTGTTTGATCGGGTTGTAAATTCGGATCGTATTGATCCCCGTTGTGCCCGATTGCATCTGCGCTTGCGCGTAGTGAATACCCGGCTCATAATCGGTGAACTGGCGCGCCAGATGCAAGGCTGGCAAGCGCCAATGCAGCCACAGATGATAGCTGGCAAAGCTCATCAACATAGCGCGCATGCGAAAATTCAGCCAACCGGTGGCAATCAGGGATCGCATACACGCATCCACCATCGGATAGCCGGTCTGACCTTGCTGCCACGCGGTAAGATAGGCGTCATTCACCGGCTCTTGGCGCAGCTTATCATAGGCCGGATGCATGTTTTCAAATTCGATGCGGGGCTCGTCTTCAAGCTTTTGAATAAAATGGCAATGCCAATGCAAGCGGCTTGAAAAAGAACTGAACGCCTTTGGCCAATTGCCTGACATAGTTTTTGGAGAGGCGGCCAGTGCCTTGCGCCGGGCTTCCAAAGCGTGATGCACTTCGCGCATTGACAAAGTTCCAAAGGCCAAATGCGCGGAAAGGCGTGAACAGGCCTGCGCCGCGCTTAAGGGAGAGGACATCGCTTTTGAATAATCCTCTCCGCGCCTGTGTAAAAAGCTTTCCAATACCTGTAAACCCTGCCGTCGCCCCCCGCTTTGGCGCGCAGTGCACCCATCCTCCGCGAGATGAAAATCTTCCGGCCGCGGCATCGGCTCTGAGGTGAGATCGATCTTTTTTAAACCCGTTGGTGCCGGCAGGCAGGGCTGCGCCATATAGTGCTGCCAGCGCTGCGCCCAACCGGCGCGCTTATTCAAGCCTCGGGTCACGCCAATACGCCGTGGCTGATGCCACGTCACCCCGGTGGTTTGACACCAAGCCTGAACGCGCTGATCACGCGCGTAGGTCCAACCATTCCACGTTTCTTGATGCGAGCACAGCTGGGTGAAACTAAATTTTTGATGCAACTCGGTAAGGATCGAAACCGGGTCCCCGATGCGAAGAACTAAGCTCTGACCCAAGGCGCAAAGATCCTCTGACAGATCAGCCAGGCTGTCTTGTAAAAAACAAAAATGCCGATGGCTCATATCCGGTTGCTGCCAAAGCCCGGGCTCAAGAATATAAACAGGAAGCACCGAACCGGCCTGCGTCGCATGGATCAAAGCCGCGTTATCAAATACCGATAAATCGCGCTTGAACCACATCAGAACCGGCGCTGTGCTGGTCTGCTTTGCTTGTGTCACGTAACTCTCCCAGCGCGTTGCTTTGATCTATCGGCGGCCTCTGATGAATATCTATTCCAGCAGAGTGAAACCGCAAGTGGCCATGACAGAGGCGCTGCATTGTGTCGCGCAATCTGTAAGCACGGCGCGCAAAGACGCACAGAGTCAAAGGATCAAACCAAAAAGATGACTTAGGCGTTTTGTAAAAGCTCTTCCCAGCGATGGCAGGCCACGTTATGCTCTGCTGCGCTGCTTTGCAAACGCGGCTCTTCTACTTTGCAGCGATCAATCACATGCGGGCATCTTGTGTGAAATTTACAGCCCGAAGGTTGCTTCATCGGCGAAGGAATTTCGCCTTCAAGCTTTTGCGCCCTGCCGCGATCATCCGGGTCAAGCGATGGAATGGCCGAAAACAGCGCCTTTGTATAGGGATGCCGGGGCGCGGCGAAAAGTTGGCGCGTAGGGGCGGTTTCCACAAGGCGGCCCAAATACATCACCGCAACGTGATCACATGTATGTGCAACCACGGACAGGTCGTGACTGATAAACATAAAAGTAATGCCAAGATCACGCTGAAGCTCTTTCAGAAGGTTCAAAACATCTGCCTGGATCGAAACGTCAAGCGCCGCCACGCTTTCATCGGCAACTACAAGTTTGGGGCCCGACACCAACGCCCGGGCAATTGAGATCCGCTGTCTCTGACCACCCGAAAACGCATGTGGAAAGCGCCTCAAATGTTCAAGGTTAAGCCTGCATTTGGCCGCGGTTTCACGCACGCGTTCATCGGTTTCCTGCCGATTGCGCGTCAGACCCATCACTTCCAGCGGTTCTGCGATGATATCGCGAACCGTCATTCGCGGAGATAACGCGGCATAAGGATCCTGAAAAATCAATTGGGCGCGCTTGCGATAATCCTTAAGATCGGCTTTGCCAATCGTTTCAAGATCATAGGCCACTTCGCCATCTGCATAATGCGCCGATCCACCCGTGATCGGCACCGCCTTTAAGAGCGCACGCCCAAGCGTGGTTTTCCCCGAGCCAGATTCACCCACCAATCCAAAAAAACTGCCCTTATCGATATGAAGCGTTACGTCATCAACTGCCTTCAAAACAAATTTATCAAACAACCCTTTGCCAATGGGAAACCCCACAGAAAGATTTTCGGCCCGAATCAATGGTCCGTTCATTCCGCGACCTCCTTATAGATATGACAGGCAACGGTGTGATCCGCGCCAAGATCAACCTCATTTGGACCGATTGTAGTACACGCTGCCCCCACAATCTGGCTGCAGCGCGTGTTGAAAACACACCCTGGCGGGCGTTCCAGCGGCGACGGAATATCGCCCGGCACAGCAGTGAGCGACTGGTCAAGATTATCAAGCTTTGGCAAAGCTGAAATCAACCCTTGCGTATAAGGATGCTTGGGATTGCGGATCACTTCGCGCACCGGACCTTCTTCAATCAACCGGCCAAGATACATCACATTCACCCGATCACAGGTTTGAGCAACGACGCCAAGATCATGGGTAATAAAAATGATTCCCATGTGAAATTCATCTACCAAATCTTTCATCAAATCGATGACCTGCGCCTGAATCGTCACATCCAGAGCTGTGGTTGGTTCATCTGCAATTAGCAAAGCAGGCTTGGTTGAAAGCGCCATCGCGATCATCGCACGCTGGCGCATGCCGCCCGAAAGTTCAAACGCGTATTGATCAAAGCGCTGGGAAGCATCCGAAATACCAACCCGATCGAGCATTTCGACCGAAATTTCTTTCGCCCCCGCCTTAGACATATCGCCATGCAATTGCAGCTGCTCGACCATTTGTTTGCCAATGGTAATCGCAGGCGCAAAAGAAGCCATTGGCTCTTGAAAGATCATTGAGATCGCACCGCCCCGCACCACCTTTAAATCGCGCGGCGTTCGAAGCGACAGAACATCAACTTCGCCTTGCTCTGTATGCAAGGTGATGCGCGAGTCGGGGCCGTAAACTGCATTGCGCGCATTGAGATGCATCAAGGCTTTCGCGGTTACCGATTTGCCCGATCCGCTTTCCCCGACCAGCCCCATCACTTCTCCTTTGTTCAACGAGAAGGAGACGTCTTCCACCGCCGTGATCAGCCCTTCATCGGTACGAAACTGAAGGGTCAGGTTTTTGACATCAAGCAGCGCGCTCATTTGTTCACCTCGGAATAGGGATCAGCAGCATCGCGCAACCCGTCTCCCACGAAAACGAACGCCATAACCAGAACGATAAAGAACGCCACTGGAATAAAATACCATTGATAATTTAACATAACATCGGCAGATGTCGCCTTTTGCAACATTACACCAAGCGAAGAAACTGGATCTTTCAGACCAAGCCCAATAAAGGAAAGAGCGGTTTCGCTGAGTACCATATAGGGAAAGGAAATTACCAAATCGACAATAATGTAACTGGTAAAAGACGGCAGTAAATGACGTCGAATTACATGCGACGAGGACGCGCCGCAAAGTTGCGCAGCCAACACATATTCTTGATTTCGCTCTGTCAGCAGATGCGTTCGGATACGCCGTGCCAATGTAGGCCACCCGATAAAGCCCAAAATAATCGAAATATAAAAAAACCGGGCTTCAGCCGAAATTTCAGGCGGCATAAAGGCTGCTACGGCCATGAATAGCGGAATTGCCGGCACCGTTCGAAAAGCATCGGTGATCATTTGTATCACGCTGTCGATCCAGCCACCGTAATAGCCGGACACCCCCCCAATAATCAAAGCCAGCACGAAGGCAATCAAAACGCCGATTGTACCCACCTGAAGCGAGGTCCAAATCGCGTGCAATGTTCGGCTAAAGATATCTTGTCCATCCTCATCCGTTCCAAAGACGTGTAGCTTTCCCTCTTCTAAACCAAAAAGATGACGATCACTTTTAATGACACCGAAAAGCTTATAAGCATCTCCTTTGGGCAGGAACGTCAAATAGGATCGTTTATCCTCATTGATTTTAGTAACCCACCGAAAATTTGTCGCCAATGATCTTTCTCGTTCAACAGGATGAATGAACGGGCGCAAAGAACAGCCGTTTTTATCACAGAATTGCGGAATCTGGGGGGCACCGTTTGTATAATCTTTATTGCGGCCCGCCACAGTGGGATCATAAGGCGATAGAAATGGCGCAAAAAGGCCTGAAAAAATCAAAAAGACTAGAAAAAAAGCTGCAATCATTGCAGCGCGCTGTTTCTTAAACCGAGCCCAAATTAATTGGCCCTGCGACGCTGTAAAATAGGCTTCTTTCGCGTGCTGATCATTGTCACCCTCAGCCCCAAACTGTGTTGGGTTTGGTATATTTATCCCAGCTAATTTTGGGTCGGTCGGATCTGGCATATTGCTCATGTCCTCACCTCACGATGCTTTTGCGGACACGCGGGTCGATGGTTGCCAGCAAGATATCCGTGAAAAAATTTAACGCCACTATGGACGCGGTTAATAGGAAAATAATCGCCCCAGCAAGCTGCTGGTCATTTGAGCGCGCAAGGGCATCGATCAAAAGCTTACCCGCATCGGTCATCACAAGAATCAAGGCAACAATGGGCAACTCATTGAAAATACGGTTCAGGTCAAACCCGAGCGAGTTAATGATTGGTCCAAGCGCATGACGCGCCGGATATCTCCAGAGCAACTTGCGGCCATGCACGCCGCGCGCGGTTGCAGCTGTAACGTAAAGCTTCCCGATCTCATCTGACATCAAAGCCCGCACCGTTTGCAGGGCAAAAGCGGTTGCGGACCAGCCCAGAATGAATACGGGCAGCCATGCGTGTTTCAGAAGATCGACAAAACGTGCCCAAGACCAGGGTGCATCGCGGTATTGGCTAGAAAACAGTCCTGTTAGCGTTTCGCCAAAATAAACCGTGGCGAAGAGCATAATCATTAAAGCCAGCAAGAAGTTTGGCATCGCAAGACCAAGATAGCTAATGATACGCAAAGAATTATTCAGATATGGATTGTTGGATGCAGCAGCAATGATCCCCACCGGAATTGCGATTGCATAGGCCAAAGCCAGCGAGGCAAGACAGATGCCAAGCGATAGCAAAAACTTATCGCCCAAAAGATCAGCGATATTCACCCGTAGGATACAGCTATTCCCAAACTCACCCTGAAAGGCGCCAACGATCCATTTGCTCCAACGTTCAAGGAAAGGTCGGTCGAGACCAAGCCGCTGCCTTTCGGCCTCCAATTCATTGGCAATTTGGATCGAAGACCCTTGGGTGTTCTTAAAGGCAAGATAGCGTTCAGCACAATCACCTGGCACCAACTCCATCAGTAAGAACACAAAGAGCGATACTATTATTAGCGTGATCAGCGCCATAACGGCCCGTGTTATCACGAAGCGCGCAAAGTTTAGCATTATAATTTCCTGTTCGCCCTGCCCAGAAGCATATTAAAATCAATGACGGGCGGCAAGCCGCCCGTCATCAGTTCAACAAAAACCTTACTGCTTACTCGTCCAACCACCACTGGGTCGCACGGTAAGGATAAGTCCGGTAATATTCGTAACTATGAGTCTTGGTTTCGGTAAAGTTGATCAGATTGTTGCGATGAATCATCGGCGCAGGGGCAATCACCGTACCAATGAACAACAATTCTTTGGTCATATGTTCGACCATTCTTGCACCTGCCTGATTGAAAGCATCAGAACCTGCTGCGGCGGA
This sequence comes from Rhodobacteraceae bacterium SB2, assembly GCA_001642945.1. Taxonomy (GTDB): domain Bacteria; phylum Pseudomonadota; class Alphaproteobacteria; order Rhodobacterales; family Rhodobacteraceae; genus Thalassovivens; species Thalassovivens spotae. The sequence goes on from LGRT01000013.1 coordinate 55,669, forward strand.
TTGCAGAACATTGATGTCTTCCATCATCTGCTTGGCCCAAGCTGGAGGCTCTTCGCCCGCAGACCCGTTAGAATCAATCCACTCGGCCCAAAGCATCGCATTGCGGTTTCCGAAATAATTTTCATAGGGTGGAACCCATAGCTCATTATTACCCAGAACTATCGCCAAAGGCTGACCTTTGCGCCACATGCTGACATCCAGTTTATTAGAAGACTGAGCCGAACGATACTCATCCGGTGTAACTTCCTTTACAACAGAAGCAATGCCGACATCGCGCCAATATTGCGCCGCTAATTCGACAGTTTGGCCAGCAATCCCTTGAGTTGAAAAGTTAAGATTCAAGACAAGCTTATCGCCATTTGGCAATTCGCGAATACCATCACCATCCGTGTCGGCCATGCCAAGCCCGTCAAGCAGCGCATTGGCACCAGCCGGATCATACTCAGTGGCATAGGTCTCCATTGACGCATCAGCAAATGCTGGCAGCGGTGAAAACCCAGTATAGGCACGAGGCGTACCTTGACCAAAGAAGCCGATTTCGTTCATCTCACTGCGGTTGATCGCGATTGACATCGCCCGCCGGAAATCAATATTACCAAAAACCTCGCGTTTGGCCGGATCTTCATGGGTCACGTTAAAGCCCAAAGCACCGATGGTAATTTCAGGCTTCAAATGAACCGTATAATCGCCTTTTTCTTGGTTTTCGAGCAGGATTGGTGCTGAAGCCAATTGCAAAGACTGGGCCTTATAATCGATCTCGCCATTTACAATCTTAAGTATACGCACCTCATTATCATTGATGTAAACTTCATCAAACTCATTGATATAAGGCAATTGCTGGCCAGTCGGATCCACTTGGAAGAAATAAGGGTTAGCAACAAAATGCCGTCCTTCGGGGGTGTCGGCGATTACGATATGGCTTTCAAGCGTAGGATAGGTTGCTTTAGGAAGGCCAGCAACCAGATCCGGGTTTGACAGCATTGGGGTTGGCGTATCCGTCCAATCCGAATTACCGTAATAGGCCTTAATCGCAGCATAGCCATTTTCAAAGCCAAGCGCCTGTGCATTGGCATCCGCATTCGAGTCAACACCTGGGTGGAACTGACCCAGGAAATGCTTGGGCTGGAACGGTTGCGAATAATGTGTCGCGAAATGCGCAATCAGGCCGGGTTTGGGCGCAGGTAAGTTGAAAATCACCGTGGTGGCGTCGGGCGCATCTACGCTCATCGCCTCACCTGCGACGGTGATATAATCTTTCGGCGTTTCAAAGATATTTTTATCCAACATCAGATTATCGTGATAGAACACGATATCTTCGCTGGTGAATGGCGCGCCATCCGACCACTTATGGCCTTCCCGAAGCTTGATTGTCAGCTGGGTAAAATCATCATTCCAATCGAAGGATTTCGCCACATTCGGAACGATCGTCTGAAGATCATCCGAATAACGCAAAAGGCTAACATGGCGCACGGATAAAAAGTCAGATGTTCCTGCTTCCGTCGCATTCGATAAAACGTCTAATTGCCCGCCATAACGGCCCACGGCATCATAAGGAACCATCACTAAAGGCTCTGAGGGCAACCGGTCCGCCAAAGCTGGCAGAGCGCGATTGCCTTGGATGCGCGCGTTTAATGCAGCAGCATCCGGATTTCCCGAAAGCGCCATAGTGCATCCGGCCGCAGCCTCGAACTCGGCCAAATCATATTGTTGCGGGTAAGCGCCTGCCGCGACTCCCCCCATATCGGCAACCGTGATCGCGGGGCAATTGGCAAATGCCATACCCGGCAATGCAATCGCAGCCACGCCAGAAAGCAATAAACGTTTCATGTTCTCTCCTTAGGTTAGTTGTATCATGCGCGATCTGATGACGCGCTTAGTTCTCGTGCGCGCCAAGTCAGCGACACGATAGATTAGGTCAGACATACTATATCCGGCGCGATCGTCACAATTTAAAATATTGACAGTCAACTCCGTCTGACCTTCCTTTCTTCGCCTAAAAGCACACCTGTCATGTCAACGAGAAAAGATCCAAAAACCAAAACTTACGCGACATCAATAAAGGCCTGCCTCTCGAGGGCGTTAACGTTTCATCCCCTTGATCAGAGTATTCTTCGCAAATACGCAATTAGGGATCGGGTGTGATGGAAAAGTATTTTTTTTGATAATTCAAGGTAAATGTAGCCTCCAAAAACTTTCTTCGCTCCCCTTTTTTGGTATATCACAGATCTTTTTTGAAAAATTTAACACGAGGCCTCTGTTCCAAACTCTAATTTTCATAGCGTTTGTCAATGAAAGCTGACTGCTGACGGTCTTTCAAAAATAATTTGGGAAATTTAGCAAAAATCTGTTCGCGCCGAACAAACACCCAAAGATCATGACCAATCGGGCAGGCATCTCAAGAATCACATAACAACTTATTTTTAATTCTTAAATACTGCTAAAACAGAAACTTGAAGAAAACGATTCCTCTATTTAGATCGCTTAGCCCGTCTTTGCGCAAACGCGTATTTTGCGTTTTACGGCATTTCTGCAAATCAAAAATAAATACTCCCAGCTTTTCTAAAAAATCCTTCCATCCCTCTCTCAAAGATCCAGTACCGATACGCCGCCCCTCACTTCTCTCAGAATTCACGGACAGGCATCACAGATGCGTCGCGTCAATACAGCGCAAAAAAGCACGGATCATGGGTTGATCCCGGCGGACGGATAAAAATACCAAAGATTCTTTCATGCGCAGCGTGACGCCCGAAATTGCGACAGCACGAATATCAGAAGCATTGCCCAATTCGGCGCGCGAGACAAATCCAATGCCCGCCCCCGATGCCACCACCTCGCGCAGCGCCTCACGTCCGTCAACTTCAATCACCGGGCGCAAACGTAGCCCAGAGGCCTGCGCCTCTGCTTCGATACAGCGCCGTGTACTTGATCCTTTTTCACGGAATACCAAAGGCCATTTTACAAGCTGCTCAAACGCAAGCTCTTGAACCGTTTCTGGTAAAAAGTCTTGTGCCATAATTGCGACAATTGGCGCATCCCCCATCGGAATTTCTACCAAATCGGGCGCTGAAGGGCTATTGCCCACCACGCCAATCTCGGCATCATAATGGCGTAAACGCTGCAGCACATCTTCCGAATTTCCCGTTCGAACAGACACGAAGGTTTTCGGGTTCGCCGCGCGAAAAGCGCTAAGCGACGCCGTGATATGTAAAGCCGAATCTGCCACCACCCGCAACTTGCCCCGCAGCTGGTGTTGGCGCTTGCTCAAGCAGAGCTCGATTTGCTCTTCCACATCGAATAACTGCCGCGTCAGCAAAAATAATTCATCCCCAGCTTCGGTCAGCTGCACATGTTTTTTTTCACGATGGAACAAAAGCGTGTCATGCAGCTGCTCCAATTGCCGTACGTGATCGGATAAGCTGGGCTGGCTTTGGTTCAACGCGCGCGCAGCGCTGGAAAACCCTCCATGCAACGCAACAAAGTGAAAGGCGCGAAGTTGGGTATATCTCATATATAAGTTTTTCCGATCATTTGATATGATTAATTTATTTTACTTATAGCATAATGAGGCGCATTTAGGGAATGTAAATTGGGAGAGCCCATATGCCAAACACCGACCGTTTTGAAAAATTACCCAAGCCCGCGCTTGGCGAGCCGTATTTGTTAACGCCAGGGCCGCTCACCACGGCCTATGAAGTAAAACAAGAGATGCTCAAAGATTGGGGCAGTTGGGATGATGATTTTCGCGCTATGACAGCGCAGATACGAACAGGTTTGCTGGCGCTGATTGGCCCAAAAGCCGATCTTTATGATTGCGTACCAATGCAAGGCCCTGGATCTTACGCGGTTGAAGCCATGTTGGGCAGTTTTGTACCCCAAGATGGCAAGGTTTTGGTTTTGGCCAATGGCGCGTATGGCATGCGTGCTGCCGCCACATTAGAGTATCTTGGCCGCGATAAAGTCGTTTTAGACAAGGGGGATTATATGCCACCTCGCGGCGCTGAAGTGGCAGAAATTTTAGCAAAGGATCCGGCAATCACCCATGTGATGGCAATTCATTGCGAAACCTCGTCCGGAATTTTAAACCCGATCGAAGAAATTGCCGAAGCAACCCGCGGCGCGGGGCGCAAATTGTTGATTGATTCGATGTCGGCCTTCGGGGCGCTTGCGCTGCACCCCGCCCAGCTTGGATGCGCAGCTTTTGTCTCCTCGGCCAATAAATGTATCGAAGGCGTGCCCGGTTTCAGCTTTGTAATCGCGCAAACCACCGAGTTGCAGGCCGCGCGCGGCAATGCGCATTCTTTAAGCCTTGATGTTGAAGCGCAATGGCGGGTCATGAATGACACCGGGCAATGGCGCTTTACGCCGCCCACGCATGTGGTGGCCGCCTTTTTAAAGGCTTTGGCCGCCCATGCTGCAGAGGGCGGTGTTGAGGCGCGCGGGGCGCGCTACACTCAAAACCGCGATATCATGGTATCGGGCATGCGCGCACTTGGATTTGAAACATTGCTGGAAGAGCGCTGGTTATCGCCAATCATCGTTACATTTTTCTGCCCTGCTGACCCGGCATTTAAATTCAGCCAGTTTTATGATGCGATGAAAGAACGGGGCTTTATTATCTATCCCGGAAAGCTGACAATTGTAGACAGTTTTAGAATCGGGTGTATTGGTCAGATAGACACCGATGTGATGCACCAACTGCTGACTGCGGTGAAAGCCGCATTGGCGCAAATGGGCGTTGCAGATGCGGCCCCGCCGCGCGCCGCGCTTAACGAACGACGCAAATTATTAGCCTAACGAATGAAGAAAGCAATCGAATGACAATGAATACGGATGTAAATGTAAACGGGCGAGTTTATACAGCCCCAAAAACCTGCGCGATTGTGATATGTCTTGATGGCTGTGAACCGGCGTATTTGGATGTGGCGATTGGCGAAGGTTTGATGCCCACATTAAAGCGTATCCGGGCCATGGGCAGCGATCATCTTGCCCATTCGGTGATCCCCTCGTTCACCAACCCCAACAATATGTCGATTGCGACAGGGCGCCCACCCGCCGTACATGGCATTTGCGGCAATTACCTGTATGAGCCGGAAACCGGCGAAGAAGTGATGATGAATGATGTGCGGTTTTTGCGCGCCCCAACCGTGTTTGGCGGCCTGTACAATGCCGGGGCAAAAGTGGCTGTGGTCACGGCCAAAGACAAATTGCGGGCGCTGTTGGGCGCGGGGTTGAAATTTGATGAAGATCGGGCGATTTGTTTTTCCTCAGAAAAGGCCGATCAAGCTACCTTGGCCGAAAACGGGATTGAAAATGCAAGCGCCTATATGGATCGCCCCGTCCCAGAAGTCTATTCTGCCGATTTATCAGAATTTGTTTTTGCCGCTGGGGTAAAGCTTCTCAAAACCTGGGCGCCAGACGTGATGTATCTGTCAACCACAGATTATATCCAACATAAATTTGCCCCTGATGAGCAAGGCGCAAAAGATTTCTATGCTATGTTTGACCGTTATCTGGCTGAATTAGACGCATTAGGCGCAGCAATTGTGGTGACCGCCGATCATGGTATGAAGCCCAAACATCAAGCCGATGGCACCCCAGCGGTGATTTATATTCAGGATGTATTAGACCAGTGGCTGGGTGAAAAAGCCGCCCGTGTTATTCTGCCCATCACCGATCCTTATGTTGTGCATCATGGCGCTTTAGGTTCGTTTGCAACGGCCTATTTGCCAGAGGGCTGCGATCATGGGGAAATTATTGCCCGCCTAACAGCTTTGCCCGAAATGCTTTCAGTGCTCAGCAAAGAAGAGGCGGTGGCCGAATTTGAACTGCCTGCAGATCGGATTGGCGATATTGTCATGGTTTCAACCGAAAATATGACCATTGGCACTTCCCAGCATCGCCATGATCTGGCCGCACTGAAAGAACCCTTGCGCAGCCATGGCGGGCTTACCGAACAAACCGTGCCGTTCATCGTAAACCGGGTTATGGATTTGCCAAATGCGCCCCAATTGCGAAATTTTGATGCGTTTTATTATGCCTTGCAAGCGGCAGCGCAGTAAATCTGCGCTCAACATGCGCCCGCCAAAGTCTTTTGGCGAGCTTAAAAACGAGGAGGGGGTTGAAAAAAACCTCACTGCCCTTCTCTTAAGAAAACCGCGGTTGTCTGAAGATGGGCGATGACCGCAAATTAAACAACGCGAAGAAGAATGAGGCTCCAAATGACAGCGACAGAAGAAATTCGACACGAAGCCATGCGCATCGGAGGCGAAAAAGTCTTTACAGACGATGTGGTCGAGGTGCGCTATCCCTATACGGATGAGGTGGTGGCCACGGTGCCGGCCGGCACCGCAGAGCATGCGGCGCAAGCCTTTGCGATTGCCGCCGCTTATAAGCCCAGCTTAACGCGGTATGAGCGCCAGAAAATTCTGTTTCGCGCGGCCGAATTGATCCGTGAACGCCGCGATAGTATCGCACATTGGCTCACCTTGGAATTGGGCATTTGCCAACAGCATGCGCTGTATGAAACCGGGCGTTCTTATGATGTGTTTATGTTGGCCGGTCAGGCCGCCATTCAAGATGATGGTCAAATCTTCAGTTGCGATCTGACACCGCATGGAAAGCCGCGCAAAATATTCACCAAACGCGAACCCGTGCGCACGATATCAGCCATCACCCCGTTCAATCATCCCTTAAATATGGTGGCGCATAAAATCGCCCCCGCGATTGCAACCAATAACTGCGTTGTGTGCAAACCAACCGAGTTAACACCGCTGACTGCGATCACATTGGCGGATATTTTATACGAAGCCGGCCTGCCGGTTGAAATGTTCCAAATCGTCACCGGATGGCCCAAAGATATTGGCGATGAAATGGTCACCAATGAAAATATTGATATTGTCACCTTCACCGGCGGTGTGCCTGTGGGCAAAATGATTGCGCAAAAAGCCGGATATAAACGCGCCGCGCTTGAGCTTGGCGGCAATGATCCACTGATTATTCTAAATGATCTCTCTGATGCAGATCTTGAAAAAGCTGCGACGATTGCGGTGGCCGGTGCCACGGGAAATTCCGGCCAGCGCTGCACGGCAGTTAAGCGGATCTTGGTGCAAAACAGCGTGGCGGATAAATTTGTACCTCTAGTGCTGGAAAAAGCCAAAGCCATCCGCTTTGGCGATCCGATGGATCCAGACACCCAATTGGGCTGCGTGATCCATGCAAAAGCTGCAGAACTATTTGAAAAGCGGGTCTATATGGCCGAAGCAGAGGGCGCAGAAATCCTGTACCATCCGGGGCGTAACGGAGCGCTTTTGCCCCCGATCGTGATCGATAAAGTGCCCCATAGCTCAGAATTGGTAATGGAAGAAACCTTTGGCCCCATCGTGCCGATCGTGCGCGTGCCCGATGATGATGATGCCGTGATGGAAATTTCAAACTCTACCGAATTTGGATTGTCCTCCGGCGTCTGCACGAACGATTTTACCCGCATGCAAGCCTTTATCGAGGGGTTGGATGTGGGCACTGTGAACATTTGGGAACAACCGGGGTACCGTATTGAGATGTCACCCTTTGGCGGCATCAAAGATAGCGGGAATGGCGTCAAAGAAGGGGTTTTGGAAGCCATGAAATTCTTCACAAATGTCAAAACCTATTCTTTACCATGGCCATAGACAAACAAGTGATGAGCGGCTCGGGCTTGCTGACTTTTCGTGACTAGCACGAAAAGCGTAACCAGCACCCGCACTGTATGTAAGACCCGATGATAAGCCCCGGGGTCATGCTAATCGCGTTAAGCGCGGCGCTTTTGCACGCCACATGGAATGCTATGGTCAAGGGAGCCGCTGATCGCGCATTATCGATTGGCTTGGTCTCTTTAGGTCATTTCGTACCCGCCCTGCCGTTTTTTTTAATCTTGCCCGCGCCGGATATGGCAGCTCTGCCCTATATCGTTGCGTCAACGGTAATTCATTGGGGCTATTACTTTTTCTTGATTGCAGCCTATAAAAACAGCGATCTTTCAGTGGCCTATCCGATTGCGCGGGGGGCAGCGCCGGTTTTAATCGCCTTGGGTGCCACGATCTGGCCGGGGGAAATTCTATCGCTCATGGCTTGGGGTGGGATCATCGGCGTCTCTTGCGGCGTTGCGCTCCTGGTCGTATCCCGCGCCACCGGTGCGGTTACAAAAGCCCTGTTTCCCGCCTTCATCACCGCTTTAATGGTGGCGGCTTATTCAATCGTGGATGGGATTGGGGTGCGCGTTTCAGGCGCGCCTCTCTCATATATCACATGGCTTTTTACCGCGGAAATCTGTGTCACTCTATTCGTACTAATGCCTCGGCGCGCCTTGATCAGGCAAAATGGTGTAAAACAATTTTTGACGGGATTTTCAGGCGGGGTTCTTTCAAGCCTGTCTTATGCTTTGGCGGTTTTTGCGCAAACCTTAGCGCCTTTGGCTTTGGTCGCCGCGATCCGCGAAACATCGGTTATTTTGGCGGCGCTTATCGGGGTCATTTGGTTTAAAGAGCGGCCAGTTCTGATGCGCATCTGCGCCGCATGCGTTGTTGCCTTTGGCGTGATCCTAATTGCGCTTTCTTAGAATTTGAGTTTTATGGGAAAAACCGAGTAACCCCGCTAGACCGCCCGATAAGGATTACCTATCATCCGCTCTAGCGTGAAAGGAAACCCAATGGCCAAGCCGCGCAACGTTCTGTTTATCGTGATTGACCAGCTGCGGGCAGATTGTCTGACAGGGGCGCTTGCCACGCATGTAGATTTGCCCAACTTGCGCCAGTTTATGGGCGAAGCGGTGACTTTTACCCGCAATTTTTCAGTCACAAATCCCTGCGGACCATCGCGCGCCTCGCTTTTGACGGGGCAATATTCGATGAACCACCGCTCCGTGCGCAATGGTGCACCGCTGCGGCATGACATTCCAAGCCTTCCAGGCGAATTGCGAAAATCAGGCTATCTGCCGCTTCTTTACGGCTATACCGACACCTCGCTAGACCCGCGCGTTCACGCAGCAGATGATCCCGCGCTAACAACCTATGAATATGTGATGCCCGGGTTTCAAGAACGGCTCGAAATGCGATCTGAGCAATCTATTCCTTGGCTGTCGCATTTAGCAGCGCAAGGCTATATTTTCAAAAATCATGATGATTTATACATCCCAGTGGCCGCGGATGGCGCCCAGCCCGAAATCACTGACCCAGCGCTTTACGCCGCAAAAGACAGCGATACCGCCTTTTTAACAAATGCCTATTTGGCCGATCGCGCAACCCGGGATACCTCTAATTGGTTTTCGCATTTAACCTATTTACGCCCGCATCCGCCTTTGGTCGCGCCGGCCCCCTATAATACGTTTTATGATCCCCAAAAACTGCCCTTGCCCCACCGCCTAAACAGTCAGGCGTCAGAAGAAGCCGTGCATCCGTTTTTCGCCCCAATGTTTGACAGCGCAACCCCGGCGCATTTCGTATCTGGCATGCCCGATTTGAAACCCAACGAAGATACGGTGCAGGCTTTGCGCGCTGTATATCTTGGGCTTGCGAGCGAAGTAGACCATCATATCGGGCGGGTGATCACCGATTTGAAACAAGCGGGCCAGTATGAGGACACGTTGGTAATCATCACAGCAGATCATGGTGAGATGCTGGGGGATCGCCACGCATGGGGCAAAATGAGCGTTTATAACGCCGCCTATCACACACCCCTTATTATCCGAGCGCCGCAGCTACAGGCCCAATCTGGAATGCAAGTGCAGCTGCAAACTGAAAGCGTGGATATTGCCCCAACAATACTTGACTGGATCGGATCAGATATTCCAAACTCGATGGATGGACAGTCCCTATTGCCGCTCATCAAAGGGGAAACACCCGAAAACTGGCGTAAATTCACTTTCTCAGAGCTAAATTTTGGACATCCCCTTTTTCCGACTAAATGGCAAAAGCAGCTGGGACTATCCGTTGATGAGTGCAGTTTAAGCATTTTACGCGATGCGCAATTCACGCTGGTTGAATTTGCCGGCGATCTGCCGCCTTTACTGTTTGACCATGAAAAGAAAGGAGAGCTTGAAAACGTAGCAGAACAGGCGAACTATGCCCCCAACCTTGCCCGTCTGACGCGGCAAATGTTGAAATTTCGAATGCAAAATATGGATCGCAGTTTGGCCTTAAGCGCGCTTACTGCACAGGGGCCGCAAACCGCTTTTCGCCATAACATAACAAAATGCGCCTAAGAGTGCAGCGCAGGCCCGTTTTCGACGGGCTATGCGGTTAAACAGCGCTGAACATGCCCCTATGCGCAGGGCGCAACGGCAGCCAGGCCCTGTTCAATAATATCGAAGGCTGAAAACAACTCGGATTCTGTAATGGTTAAGGGCGGGCAGAGCGTCAGCACGCAGCCACCGCCAATTTTATAGCTCAAACCATGTGACAGCGAATGGTATAAAATATCCTCGGCAGCTTTAAGCGCCGGTTGGTTATCAATCCGCAGCTCAATGCCAAAAAATAAGCCCAAGCCCCGTATATCATGAACCAGCGGATATTTAGCTTTGATCTCTAAAAGCCGCTCTAATCCACGCCGCCCCAACGCTCGCGCGTTTTCAATAAGCCTATCCTCAAACAAACAGTCAATCGTGGCCAAAGCCGCCGCGCAACCAACCGAAGATTTTTCATGCGTATAATGGCCCAAAGCCCGATCCCCCGTTACGTCCAGATCTTCTCGCACGAGCAGCGCCGCCATCGGGAAAATACCTCCACCCAGCCCTTTTCCGATCACCAGCATATCAGGCACCACGTCGAAATGCTCACAGACAAACATTTCTCCGGTACGGCCAATCGCGGATGGAATTTCATCAAAAATCAAAAGAATGCCATGTTCATCGCAAATGTCACGGACGCGGCGCCAATAATTCTTGGGCGGCAATTCAACGCTCGTCCAACGCATGGGTTCGGCGATCAAAGCCCCAATATCACCTTCCATTTCTATCACATATTTTAAGTAGTTTAGGCAGCCCTCATGCTGCTCATCTTGGCAATTGAAATGGCATTTTCCGCGCGTTGGCGGTGGAATATGTTCACAGCCCGGCAAAAGCGGCCCAACATCCTTTCGGAACAGGCTTTCCCCGCCAATCGAGATGGCATCCAGTGAGGCACCGTGAAAGCTTTCCCACATCGAAATGGTTTTGTGCCGCCCGGTCGCGTAGCGCGCCAGTTTTAAGGCCATGCCGATTGCATTGGTGCCGCCAGGCGCGAATAACATTTTATTGAGCTGCCCCGGCGCCAATTCCGCTAAACGACGCGCCAAATCAATTGCCGTTTGGTTTGTGTAGCGACGTGGACAAAATGGCAACGTATCCAGCTGCTCTTTAATCGCGTCAACCACTTTGGGATGGCCATAGCCAACTTGATGCACGCTATTTCCATGAAAATCCATGATTTGACGGCCTTGGGTATCTTCCAAGTAGATCCCGTTGCTATGCGTCAAAACGTTCAAACAGGGGCTCGATAACGATTGATGCAAAAAATACTGCGCGTCTTGTGCAAGCAGGTCTTGGGTTGAGGCATCAATATGGGCTGCCGACCAAGCCGCTCTTTGAGGCGATAGGTTGACATCGCCCTCAGACACGCTGGCTTTCGGTTTTAAGGAATATTTTTGCGCCATTTTAACCGCCCAATGTTGAAAATTGATCCCGCCAGCTTAAGCCTGCCTCTGTTTTGGATTTGGGGCGGTATTCGCATCCAAATGCCCCTTGATATCCCAAAGCTTGAAACTGAGGCAGTAAAACGCCGTAGTCAAGCGCCCCTGGAAACGGTTCGGCGCGCTGCTCTGCCGCTGCAATTTGAATGTGACCAATTTTATCGACATAGCGTGAAAAATGTTCCAATAGATCACCGCTTTGGATGAACACATGGTAACAATCAAACATAATTTTTAACCGCGGATTGTTGATCGCGTCCAGAACTTGGCCCGCCTGCGCAAGGGTCCGTAAAAAATACCCGGGCAATTGTTCTTCACATACCGGCTCAATCACAATGGTTAAAGTCGAATGATCCAGCGCATATTCGAGATTTTCAACAAAGGTCTCGAATGCTTCTGGCGTCTGCTCACTGAAGCCTGACAAAATATGCAACGCCTTGGCTCCGATCTCTTGCGCAAGCCTCGCCGCCTCCCGAATGTCGTGTCGCGCGATGTGCTGACGATCTGGAATCGCAGCGCAACCAAAACTGGGGCCCATGCGTATATTCATACTGTTCACGGGCAGCCCAACCTCTTTCAACAGAGATTTCAAATCACCCAGATCTTCAAAATGCGCTTCATCGTGCAATTCAACCGAGTGGAACCCGTGTTTTTTGGCGCTCCGTATCCGGTCCAAAAACGGCAGCTCTTTCCAAAGATATCCCGTATTTGCAGAAAAGTTAAACGCCATTAAGCTTTCCCCCTAAAGCTAAGGAATCAGCACTTCGCGCACAGTTTTTGCATCGGCAAGGCGATCCATCGCTGCATTTAAATCATCAAACCCGATCAAACGCGACATCAATTTATCCACTGGCAGGCTGCCGTTTTGGAACATGTTCAAATAGCGCGGAATGTCTCTTTTTGCCACGCAGCTGCCCATGTAAGAGCCTTTTATGCTGCGCTCTTCAGCGGCGATTTTCAAATGCGATAAAGTAATCTCGGCCTCCGGGCCAGGCATTCCCGCCGTCACAGTCGTGCCCCCCCGGCGGGTGATATCATAAGCCATCTGCAAAGCACGGTTTGACCCTGCCGTCTCTATGGCGATATGCACACCCCCTCCGGTCAAAGCAGCGATCTGCGCCTGAACATCCGCATCCCCCGCATTCAGCGCGTGATGCACGCCAAGTTCGCGCGCAAATGCCAACTTCTCTTCGCTGAGATCCAGCGCCAAAACCTTCCCAGACCCAATCGCTAAAGCCGCCAAAACCGCGCTGAGGCCAACGCCGCCAAGCCCAACCACCGCGATAAATTGGCCCGGTTTCGCCTGCGCTGTATTAATCACCGAGCCCACGCCGGTCACCACGCCGCAACCAAACAGCGCCGCATGTTCAAAGGGAACAGATTTATCAATTTTTACCAAAGCTTCTTCGGGTATAACCGAATATTCGGCAAAGCCGGCCACCCCTGAATGATGATGAATCCGGGTGCTGCCCTGCCGCAATCGCGTTGTTCCATCCTTTAAAACAGCGTTTGCATTGGCAATCGTTGCAGGTTCACATAGTGCCGGTCGGCCAACGCTGCACATCTCACAGCGCCCACAACTGGCCACGTAAGAGGGCACTACGTGATCGCCCACCGCAAAGCCTTGCACATCTTGGCCTATCTCTTCCACGATCCCCGCCGCCTCATGCCCGATCACAATTGGCATTGGTTTGGCGCGCTCTCCGGTGATCGCAACAAGATCGGAATGGCACAAACCTACGGCCTTAACCTTAATTAAGACCTCCCCGCGCTTTGGGGGATCTAACTCAACCTCTTCTATGCTAAGCGGTTTGCTGACGCTGAACGGCCTTTGTGCCGAGGTGGTTCTGAGAATGGCAGCTTTCATTTTCATGCGCATTTTCCCATCATTTTATATGGCCTATACGCCAAGATCACGCCGTGGCTTCTTCTAGGCACGCTTCCAGGATGTCTAGGCCTTCTTCTACCAGTGAAAACTGCGCTGACAGCGGCACCAGAATACGAATGACATTGCGTGTTGGGCCCGCCGTTACCAAAATAAGACCCTTCTTAAGAGCGATTTCGGCGACTTTGGCCGCCAACGCTCCATCGGGGTTGCCACTGGCACGATCCGTCACCAGCTCAATCGCGTTCATACAGCCAAGCCCGCGCACATCGCCAATACATTGCAACGAGTTCTTAAGCTTCATTTTTTGCAAGCGAGAGTCGATTAGCTCACCCATTTTCAAGCCTTTATCCAACAGGCCTTCTTTCTCAATCACGTCAAGCACCGCCAGCGCAGCAGCGCAAGCCATCGGGTTTCCGCCAAACGTGCCCCCCAATCCGCCCGGGGGCACTGTATCGATGATAGAGGCTTTGCCCACTATGCCCGAAATCGGCAAGCCGCCGCCTATGCTTTTGCCAACACAGGTGAGATCCGCACACATTCCGAAATGCTCAAAGGCAAACATTTTGCCGGTACGCCCGATCCCTGATTGAATTTCATCTGCCACCAAAACGATGCCATGCGTATCGCAAAGCGCCCGCAGATAGGTGAGAAACTCACCCGAGGCGATATTGTAACCGCCCTCGCCCTGCACCGGCTCAACAAATATAGCGGCGATCTGATCTGGTGGACAATCGCTTCTGAACAATGTTTCAAAGGCCTGCTTTGTATCCTCAAGCGTTATGCCACGAAACGCATCCGGAAAAGGCAGGCGAAAAATTTCACCCGGGAATGGCCCGAAACCCTGCTTAAATGGGACCATTCTGGCACTCAGCGCCATGCCCATATAAGAACGCCCGTGATACCCATTGGTAAAGGTAATCAGCGCCGGCCGTTTCGTATGATAACGCGCCACCTTTATTGCGTTTTCAACGGCTTCCCCCCCTGCAGAAAAGAACATTGATTTCTTTTCAAAATCACCCGGATACAGCGCGTTAAGCCGCTCGGCTAGGGCGATGTAACTTTCATAAGGTGTGACTTGAAAGCAGGTATGCGTCAGGCTGTCTAACTGATGCTTAATGGCAGAAACAACCTGCGGATGGCGATGGCCAATATTCTGACAGCCAATACCGCCACAAAAATCTATGTAGCGTTTGCCTTCAACATCCCAGATTTCGGCATTCTCTGCTTTTTCAGCGATGAAGGTAGAAGAATACGCGATTGCTCTGGCAACAGATTTGTCGCGGCGACCTTCGATTTCGGTATTTGTTGTCATGATATAAGCCCTGTAACAACCTGTTAGCCAAGATCACCGGGCTCTTGGAGGCCCGGAGATCTTATCTGTTTAAAGACTGATTATTTTGGAAGCAGGTCGTTGACCTCTTCAACCAGCTCTTCTTGAAGCTCGGCCATATCATCAGATTCCCCCGTCACGATGGATTCCATACCATCATAAAGAACCTGCGTGATGGCCAATCCGTTATCACCCGGATAGGCGATCCAATCGCGCAGCAACCCAGATTGCTCAACCGCTGTGTATTTATTCGGGTTTTGCGCATAGAAATCAGTCAAAAGATCATTTGCTGCTTTGTTGGGTGGGATATAACCCGTCGTTTCCGCAACCAATGCCGCGCCAACGCCCGATGTGGCAAATTTTACAAATTTCCAAGCCGCATCGATTTCTGCTGGATCTTTAGAGGTTGATACCATCATAACCGAGTTGCCGCCCGCAGGAAGGCCCATCGGGGTTTGGCCCATGCCAGGGTATTTACCCGTTTTAAGTTCAAAATCACCCTTCGCGCGTTCAATCGCACCAACCGCAGATGTTGACCAGAAATACATCGACACCTCGCCCGAGTTAAAGGGCACGCCCGCATCGCCAGCAGACAGGTTTGGCATATCACATTCGCGGAACAGCTTTTTCATCTGCTCAAGCGCTGCCAAGCCGGATTCACCGTCAAAATTGACTTTGCCATCTTTCAAGATAGGCTCGCCTTGGCTCCACATCAACGCTTGGAAAAACCAGTTACCCGTGACGCTCCAGCCCCACCACATGGGTGTTTTATGACCCGCTTTCATCAATGTATGGCACGCGGCAATGACCTCATCCCAAGTGGTCGGAAGCTCTGTAATGCCAACTGCATTGAGGTTATCCATATTGTAATACCCAACCGGCAGTGACACCGAATAGCGCAGGCCATACACTTCGCCGTTGAATGTGCCCAGGTCTAACATCGCTTGATGATAGCCATCTTTTGCGAAATCCGCTTCCGCGGCAATGAACGGTTCAAGCGATTTTGCAATGCCTTTCTCAACCAATAATGCCTGACGGTTCAAACCCTGAAAGGTCACATCTGGCAAATCTCCAGCGACGGATTCACGCAAAATTGTGTTGGTTCCATCTTCATAATTTTCATAGGTCGCCCGAAATTTCACATCAATATCTGGATGCGCTTTTTTGAACTCAGGTATGAGCCGCTCCATCGTCACATCAAACAACGAGGAATAGGCATACCCTACCTCGATTTCAACGGCTTGGACCGGTGTCGTCAGAACGCTGGTCGCCAAAGCAAGTGCAGAAAATTTAGTTAAGTTCTTCATCTTTACCTCCCAAATTATAGGAACCTTTTGCGCGTGTTACGCTTGTAGCTCCTCGTTTAAACCGGGCCGGCATGCAGCCAAACCGGTATCCCTAAAAATTCTCATTTCATTCCCGTCATCGTGATCCCTTCAATGAACCGCCTTTGGGCGAGCAGAAAGACGATCACCAAAGGCAAAACAATCACGGTGGTTGCAGCCATCATCGGGCCATATTCGTTTCCATCCATGTCTGATTTAAACATCCGCAAGCCCAAGGGCGGTGTCATCAAATCTTTATTCCCAGTGATCACAACGCGCGGCCAATAATAATCATTCCAATGCGCCACCACTGAAAAAATACCAAAGGCAAGCAGCGCGGGAATGGCCGTGGGCAGCATCACCTGCCAAACGATCGAAAATTCGCTCATCCCATCCATGCGCGCGGCATCGATCAAATCATCTGGCACGGTCATGAAAAACTGCCGCATCAAAAAGATGCCAAAAACCGAGATACTCCAAGGCACGATCAGCGCCGCATATGTGTTGGTCAGCCCCACTTTTGCAAGCATAATATAAAGCGGAAGGGCAATCGCATGCACGGGGATAAGCAAGCAGAAAATGACCATCCCAAACACCACATTGCGGCCCCAAAACCTGAGCTTAGACAGCGCGTAAGCACAGGGGAGGGCAATGATCACCTGAATTAAAAATATGCTCACTGTGACAAAAACGCCATTGAGCATATAACGCACCAAGGGCGCTTCTTTGAACGCGGCCGTATAATTGTAAACGATCGGCCGCATCAGGCAGTTTTCTTCTGGATTGCCCGCCTTAACGCAGCGGTTATCGGTCATGATTTGTTGCGCCCCGAAAAACCCACCAGTGTTGGTTTCAATCTCGGAGGGACTTTTCAGCGAATAAGACAGCATCAGATAAAACGGCAATAAAACCACAACCGCTCCGGCAAGCAACAAACTATGCTTGAAAAACTCTCCCAGCCAATTTGTATGAATAGACATTAGTAATGCACCTTCCGATTGACGAAATACACCTGCACCAATGTCAGGATCAAAACGAAGATAAGAAACACAATCGTGATCGCAGAGCCCATTCCCAGCAGGTTCTGTCGTACGCCTTTTTCAAACATGGCATAGACCATCACATAGGTTGACTTTGAGGGGCCACCTTCCGTTAAGGCCTCCACCGTATCGAAGACTTGAAAGGATCTGATCGACGAAATGGTTATCACGAACACATGCGTTGGTCCCAGCATCGGCCAGGTAACAAGTTTGAACCGCTCCCAAGCGCTGTCAGCCCCATCCATTTGCGCTGCCTGATATAGCTCTCTTGGCACCGACGTGAGCCCTGCAAGATAGAGCACCATATTGAAACCAAAGGCCTGCCATATGCCAATAAAGGCGATCGTGCCCAGCGCATATTGCCGATCACCGAGCCATAGTGGAAATTTCTTTTCGCAGGCCGAGCCATACCAACTGTCCAGCGGATCATAGCCCAACCAAGAGCCCGAGAGCAGCGCATAGATCGCGGATTTATCGCAACCAGAGCGCAAGATATCATTTACCACGCCAACGATTGGGTTGAGCGCAAATTCCCACACGATCGCCATCGCAAGCAATGTGGCCATAACGGGAAGGAAAAAGATCGCCTTGTAAAGCTCACCCCCGATGCGCAAACTTGAAATGAGAAGCGCAGATCCCAGCCCCAATGCCACAGAGATAGGCACCACGAGCAAAACATAGGTCAGCGAGGCTGTGAACATTTTGCTATAGCTGCGGCGGCTAAACAGTTTTTCGTAATTTTCCCAACCGATCCAATTAAAACCGCTATTGCCTAGGCTATAATCTGTCATCGACAATGCGGCGGCTACAAAGACGGGCGCGATCAGAAGCGAAAGCATCAAAAAAATTGCCGGACCAACGAACCAATAATGTGCTTTCGAGCGCCCCATCAGGCTAGCTTCCCAGAGCTGGCCACATGGTTAAAATCCAACCGCCGCCCATCAGCACCAAAGACCAAAGGTTTGCCCGGCACGGGGGCGCAGTGAAGCGTATCGCCGGGCTTTTGAGGCGTTGCCGCCAAAGGTTGGGCCCGTATAATGATGGCGCTTTCGCTGCCCTCTTGCGTAACGTGAAAGAACACATCCGAGCCAAGATTTTCCTTATAGGTCAATTTTCCGGACAAGCTTTGCGCGGCCCCCGCGTCGGTCAACGTTAAATGTTCGGGCCGTAATCCCACAGAAACGGGCCCCGGAGCGGGGTTGGCAAGCACCCCGTCCAAGCTCAAACCAGCGCAGGTGATATGTCCAAATTCATCGCAATGACCTGGAAGAATATTCATTTTTGGGCTGCCGATAAATTCCGCCACCCGAATATCCTGAGGGTTTTGATACACCTCTTCAGGGGATCCCAATTGCAGCAAATCTCCATCCATCATCACCGCAATGCGATCCGACATGGTTAAGGCTTCCGCTTGGTCATGCGTTACATAGATAAACGTGGTTTTGAGCTTCTTATGCAACGCCGATAATTCAGCGCGCATATGCACCCGCAAACTCGCATCCAGATTTGACAAGGGCTCATCCATCAAGAAGGCCGCCGGGTTGCGCACCATCGCACGACCAAGGGCAACGCGCTGCCTTTGCCCCCCCGAAAGCTGGCCTGGCTTGCGCGCCAAAAGCGGCTCAATCTTCAGCGTTTCTGAAACGATTTGAACTTCTTTTTCAATTTGCACCATTTTGGATCGGCGGCTGGGCAGCAAATGCCCCAATAGGGGAAACCGCTCCCAAAAGCTCAGATCTCTCAGCCGCAAGGGCGTCATAAGGTTTTGACGAACTGTAAGATGCGGGTAAAGCGCATAAGATTGGAACACCATTGCCAAATCGCGCAGGCTGGGCCGTGTTTCATTCACGCTAACGCCATCGATAGAGACATCACCGCTGGATTGCGTTTCAAGGCCCGCAATTATTCTCAGCGTTGTCGACTTACCGCAACCGGAAGGGCCCACTAAGGTGAGAAACTCCCCATCATGTATGTCTAAATCCACACCATTTATTACAGACTGACCACCATAGGATTTGGTCACGCCACTTAGCGCTATTCCGGCCACTTGTTCCCCCCTTTACTTAGCTTATGCGCCGTTTACGGCTTCTGTATTCAAGCTAGGCAGCAATCATATTACAATCGCGAATTATTTTTTTCAGTGCCATGCATCCACAACAAGACCAACGTTGCAATTGATTCTATTATTTGTAAAATAATATATAAATTAATTTAATATAAGGATTTATTATATTGTTACCCTATAGACAACTGAGTTACGCAGTGGCCGTTGCCGATCATGGTGGGGTGCAAGCGGCTTCGGAAAAAATAGCAATTTCACAACCCGCATTGAGCAATGCGGTTCGAAAGGTAGAACAAGAATACGGATTGAAAATATTCATCCGAGACCGGCCAAATAAACTGGCGCTGACCTCGGTGGGGCGGCGGTTTATCGCGCAAGCCAAACGGCTTATTGAAAATGCCGAAGAATTTGAAGATTTGGCTAAAAACCTGAGCAAAAATTCCAGCGGCACGATTCAACTTGGATGCTTCACCCCCACCGCAGCCTTTATCATTCCAATCATTTTGCAGGCTTTGGAAACCCGCGGGCTTGATATTTCTTTACAAATTCATGAAGCGGATTTGGATGAATTAAACACGTTATTAGTACAAGGCACGATTGACGTTGCTTTGACGTATAATATGTTTCCCAATCCCTCGATTGAGTTTGAAACCCTAATCGAAGAAAAACCTTATGTTATGATCGCGCGCAATGATCCCTTAGCATCAAAAAAATCAATTGCGCTTAAAGAGTTGGTTGAAAAAGATATGGTGTCTTTAAACTTACCCCTGACACAGCAATATTTCTTATCGTGTTTTTCGCAGCATAATCTACGCCCCAAAGTCAGGCATCAAACCAAATCCTACGAATTGGTGCGCAGTTTGGTGGGTGCCGGTGAAGGCTATGCGATTATGATCATGCGGCCTGTCACAAATAGGGCCTATAATGGCACAGGGCTGGCCTATATTCCCTTGGCGGATGACGTGCCGCCTGCGCAATACGGGCTCGCCATCACAAACCGGGCGATTCCCACAAAGCTAATCGAAAGGTTTTCGGAAATATGCCGGGACACGTTATTACATGAAAAAGCCGCCGATCATTATTTCGTACGGCGTTAAATAATCCCAAGACCGTGAGAGATATTTAGAAGATATTTTCCCGTAAATATTTCAACCCACCACGCGGGGTTCTAAAATCACGCGGCGAAACGCCAAAAAGTTTTTTAAAGCTTTTTGAGAAATTATTCTGGCTTTCAAAGCCACAGGCCAGTGAGACCTCGGCCAAAGAAAGTTCAGATTGCTCTAACAATTGCCGCGCCCGCTCCAGCCGCAATTCTTTAAAATATCGACCGGGAGAATCAAACCCATACCGCGCAAAAATCCGTTCGAGCTGTCGCGTCGAAATGTTTAGCTCATCTGCTATTTCATCCATGCCAATCGGGCGTTCTATATTCTCAACCATCATCGCAATCGCTTTTTGAATACGCCCATTCGCGCAAAGCATCGCGCTGCCATTCAACAATTGCAGCGCATTGCCGCTGCGCCGACTTTGCAGCAAAAAATGGCTTCCGATTTTTTGCGCGATGCTTGACCCACAATGGTTTTCTATAAACGCAATGGCGAAATCAAGCGCAGCCAATTCCCCTGCGCAGCTTGTGCCGCGTTCGCAGGTTTCGAACAAAACATTCAAAAAATCGATGGCCGGGAAATTTTCGCGAAGCAGCCCAATGGTTTCCCAATGTGCGACGCATTTATCAGCTCTAATCAAACCCGTAGTAACAGCAAAGGCATTGGCAGCGCCCAAAGCCACAAACGGCACAGAGGTGGCCGCCAGTTTTCTGAGAAAGATTTGCAGCGCTTTTTGAGAGGTTTTATCAACCTCTTGGCCGCAGGCAAGCATAACAAAATCGGGCCGGTTTTTCACATCACCATGGGCCAAAACGCAGTTTGAAGGTTTTTCACAGGCCAAACGGATACCCGCAGTAGTCAGCGGATCCTGCTCCAATAAAGAGACCCTTTCGAGATCAAACCTATCGCGTCCAAGAATTTTATTGGCATGCATAAAAGGGTCCATGATTGACGCGACGGTGGTTAAAGAAACACCATCAACGACCAGAATCATAATCTTACATTTTTGATAAACCCGTTCTGCAACCGGCCGCATCTGCTGTGACGCATCAGCAGGGCGGCCAATTTTTTGAGTGGGGTTTTGATCAAAATTTGGAACATACATTGGGATAAACTCCGCTTAAATCATCGCTCGAGCCAGTTTAGGGCATTCGAAAACCTGCCCGATTATCAACCGCACCAGATCAAATTCGGTTTCCCCGTTTAAATCCTCAAAGTACAAATGGCTGGGCCAAGGCTGGTCCACGAAGTTATTTTCGGGCAGATCAATGGCCTCGCATACCGCCTTGATGGCCGCGACATACTCACCCGCTGCGGTTTCAAGATTTATTTTTGCGAGTTCAAGATCATCGATGCTGTTCCTGTCAACTTCACAAGACCCGATCCCAGTTGTCAGCGGAATGTTGCGCGCCAGCGCTTGATCCCGGTAAAAGGAAACATCCACTTTATCCGCTTCAAGACGCATCATAAATTTCTGACAGACGCTGACCTTTATATCCGTCAATTCATTCAAATCAACTTTGGCTGTGGCCACTTGCTGCTTGCTCTGCCGCCGCGAACTGCGCACTTTATTTTTGACATTGGCAACATAATCGCCGCGATAATTACAATCAAAAACCCGCCCCCCCCAGAGATCGCCGTTATCCATCCGCTGAATGGATCGGATCGACATTGTTTTGCAATTTTCAGGTCCGATAAAAAAGGGCGAGCCGGACGCATCGGAAAGCTCAACCCAGCCATTTGGAAATACAGAAAAATGATGCTCAATCCACGGCACCAGCACCTTGTCAGCCAAATGATCTAACAACTTATTGACATGATCGGGATCGTGTAAAACATCCGCCAAAAGCGGCTCTTGACCATAAATATCCGCCGCCAGACTATAAGGCGCTGAAATCTGCAACAGCGGCTCCATCCCGGTCAGCTCTTCGGTAACGCGCAAAATATCATCAATTATTTTGGGAATCCCAGAGTTAAAATCGGGCGTTTCCAACTCAAAACAATTGTCTTTGTTGATCAAGGCATGATCCGGGTCAGATCCGGGCGGAAATTTATCCGGATACATCATTTTCTGCCCAAGAACCTCGCAGGAAAACGCGTAAAGCGCCCATGTAATATATAATTTATTAACGCCTAAAAGCCGCGAAACGGTTAAATTGGCGCGCACATAACGATAGGGATCCGTTTTGTAATACTCGGCGGCTCTAATCCCATAGATATCATGCAAAATCGCCAAGGCGAGCATATGCACCGACGCGGTGGCATGCACCTCATCTGTGGGGGCGAGGATTGAAAAATTTTGATCAAACTCCCCCGCGATTGCAGCGTCAAACACATCTTTAATTTCTGTCTTCGCCGCTGCCTCCCCAGCCTGCCAGCGCTGCAAAAGCGTTAGCCCCTGCGGATAAGAATATGCGTCTAAATCCATTACATTTCTCCGCCTGCTTAAGATCCGGTCAACCTATATTAAAAGCCGCGACTGCGGCTTAACTTCACCTTAGTAAGCATAAGAGTGGGCACATCAAATAGACCCATTATAAAAAATTCAATAGATCCAATATAGAGGGATTTTTGTTATAAAACAGTAAGACCAAAAACGTTTTGAAGAAAGAAAAGACCCATGAAACAAACGAAACAAGCTAGAATGGGCGTTACGATCCAGCCAAAAACAATCTTTCCAAGAACCATCCATCGAATGGCGGATAAACCCTGCAGAATCGAAATACCAACCACCGCCCCCACCAGCGCCTGAGAGCTTGAAACCGGCACCAAGGGAATTGTTGGTAACCCCATATTGGACAGCCAAGCTTCTAGGCCGCGTGATGCAAATATAAACAGTACAACCGAATGCGAAATCACCGCGATCAACGCGGCTGTCGCAGACAGATTGCCAAGCTGGTCTCCAACCGTCATCATAACTTTTTTAGAATAGGTAAACACGCCAAGCGCGATCGCCAATCCCCCTAAAAGCAAAAGCTGCTGCCCCGAGCTGAACACAAATGTACCAATCGTCAAAGGGGGTATCGGTTGTACGGGTATGAACACTCCAACCACATTTGCGATATTATTCGCACCCAAAGAATAGGCACCCAATGCGCCGGCAAGGATCAACGCAATGCGCTTATACGCATCCGCAAAAACCATATGAACCGACAGGCGTTTTGCGCAGAATTTAAACGCTTTTATGAGAATGATCGCAATTACCCCCGATAAAATCGGGCAAATGATCCAAGTGCTTAGTATTTTTGTTAAAACCACGCTATCGGTGGGATTATTCGAAAAGAAATTCCACCCTATAATAGCGCCCACAATGGCCTGGGATGTGGAAACGGGCAAACCGGCACGGGTCATCGAAAACACCGCAAGTGCCGCTGATAACGCCGTCATGAAGGCGCCGGGCAAAGCAGAAATAGCGCCTAATTTCCCGAGCGTATGGGTTGTGCCCGCCCCGGAAATTACCGCACCAAGGACAACAAATAATGAGCAAATGATCGCCGCAGACCGCCAGCTGAGCATTTTGGTGCCAACCGCTGTGCCAAACACATTTGCTGCATCATTTGCACCAAGCGCCCAGCCCAAAAACAAACCGCTTGATAGAAACAAAAGAACAAGAGGGTCAAACAGCATCAGCTTTGTCTTTTAACCGCGTAAATCGTCAACCTGTCTGCCACATCCTCGGCCTGATCCGCGATGGCATCAATGTGATCCACAAATTCTCTTAAGTGTATTTTCTCAGCAAGCCCTAACTCTGAAGAAAAAATTTGTTTTTTCAAAGCATAACTAATTTTATCGGCTTCTTTTTCATACAGCGTAACCTTAGCATTATAGCTCGACACCAAATGCGGTGATCGAAAGAATACCCGGCACCCGGCGGCCAATTCATCAACCGATTTCACAACCATATTCGTTAACCGTCTATACCCGGCATTTAAATCTTTATGAATCTCCGGAGTTTCCACTTCAAAAGCCCAAAGAGAACTTTTGAACAGCGAAAGGATTTCATCGGCGGTTTCGATCAACCCCAAAACGTCACCGCGCGAATCTGGTATCAGCAAGTTCGTATAAAGCGCATGTTCGATCTGCCGCCTTAAACTATCTGCCTCTGTTTCTTTCGCGCAAACATGCTCTAGACGCGCGGTAAATTCTTCTGAAACACCAGCGCGTAAATACCCGCGGACGGCCAGCCGATAGATGACAGCAGCTTCCGACAATTGATCAAAAAACTTATCTACCTGCGACTCAAGTTCTTTTGTTCGCCGAAAAAGCCTAGCACTTATCATCAGGTTAAACCTGCCTTTCTGGGGTTAACATTAATCCGCCTGCTTTGCGTGCTGGGCTTAAAACGCGCCGGCACTTTATTTTTTCCGCCATTTATGCAGAAATTGGGACTTGCGAACAGACCCAATTTAGAGGAATTTATATATCCAATAGGAAAGAAATATGGTAAAATCAGCAAAAGGGGCGTTATTGGCAACGCTGCAAATCGACAAAGGGTCGACAACACCGATCTATCGACAGCTCGAAAACTTTCTCAGGCGTCTGATCTTAGAGGGCAGCTTGCCTTCCAAACAAAAACTTCCATCCACCCGCGAATTGGCCGAAGAACTGGGCGTTTCGCGCATCACCGTAAAAACCGTTTACGAACAATTAATTTCGGAAGGCTATGCAGAAGCTAAAACGGGTGCCGGCACATTTGTTTCCGAAGGCTTGATCCCTGAAAAGCCACTGTCGCAGCAGTATGAGAAAACCGGCCCAGCGCTACAAGCGCAACAGTTTTCTGAAATTGCCGAAAAGATAAATGAATCCAAAGCCAGTGCCCGGTTTGGCTCAACCCTCGCGTTTCGGCCCGGCGTGCCCGCCTTGGATAAATTTCCGATAAAGCGCTGGAACAAATATATGGCTGCGGCGCTAAGCCAAGAGGACCGGCGCAATTTAAGTTATGGCGAATTTTATGGATCTGAAAGTCTTAGGAAATCTATCGCCTCGCATCTTGCAGATTCGCGCGGCATGCAAGTGGATCATGAACAGATCATCATCACTTCTGGCGCCCAACAGGCCTTTGTGTTGATTTCGCTTATCTTATTAAAAGTAAGTGACACGGTTTGGTATGAAAACCCCGGTCATATAGCGGGACGCGATATCATGTCTTTGGTCGGGGCGACTATTGCACCGATTCCAATCGATAAAGAGGGGTTGGATTTAAGCCATGCCATTGCCCGCTATGCAAAACCTGCGCTTATTTTCACCACGCCCTCACATCAGCAACCTTTGGGTATTACGATGTCATTGCGGCGGCGTTTAGCGCTGCTGAAATACGCCGTCGACAATAATGCTTGGATCATTGAAGATGATTATGACAGCGAATTTCGCTATCGGGGCCGCCCGCTACCAGCGCTGAGCGCTTTGGATAAAAATGGCCGGGTTTTATATGTCGGCACATTTTCAAAATCACTCTGTTCAGCCGTGCGCCTGGGCTATGTGGTGATCCCCCATTGGTTGCGAGAAACCTTCGCGCACACACGAAACATTTTGGGCCAAAGTTCTTCGCCATTAACCGAACAGGCACTTTCACAATTTATAAATGAAGGCCGGTTTGCCGAACATATTCGCAAGATGCGCCGGCTCTATCGCGACCGTCGAGACATGTTACTAAATTGCCTTCTTGAAAACTGCTCGGACAGCCTGATCCCGCAGCAAAGCGATGCAGGAATGCATATTTTAGCAGATTTAAAACATGGGATCGAAGATCAAACAGCCCATAAAGCCCTGCTTGCGCATGGTATCGATTCGCTTCCATTATCAGTTTATTGCAGCGAGCCAATCCAAAGATCGGCGCTGGTGTTAGGCTTTTCAGGCGTGCCGAGAAAAGCGATGCCACGATTAACAAAGAAATTGGGGGAAAAATTACGAAGCTTGCATTAAGGCGCCCTGCTTGGCGGTGTTCGACCACGCTCATAGGGCGCTTTTCAGCCCAAGTAAGTTGTAGAAATGTCCGCTGGGTTTTTACGCAGCGCGGGCAGAGGCTTTATAAGCCGCGCAGGGGGCTACCTTGGGCATTCGCAGATAAACCGCCCCCGGCGTATTTGGCCAATCCGGTTCCTTGTTCAAGCCCTCAAGCGCTTTAAGCAAAGCAAGGCTTAGCCCAGCTGGCATTACACGGTGACATTCGCCAACACATCCTTGCGCGTGACCTCAGATTTTTTAGCCGCCATGGTCACCCGGCCGCGTTTTAACGTATAAAATCGGTCTGCAAGACTGAAGGCAAAATCAAAATATTGCTCCACCAAAATAATCGCCATATCTCCCTGCTGTTTAAGCAGTTCAATCACCTCACCGATTTGGCTGATAATATTGGGCTGTATGCCTTCGGTCGGTTCATCTAAAATCAGCAACTTGGGACGGGTAATCAACGCGCGGGCAATCGCCAATTGCTGTTGCTGGCCGCCCGATAGATCGCCCCCCTTGCGCGCTTTCATTTTCTTTAAAACTGGAAACATTTCGTAAATATGATCGGGGATTTGTTGATCTTTGGGCGGCAAACAAGAATAACCGGTCTGTAGGTTTTCTTCGACGCTCAGCAATGGAAAAATATCGCGGCCCTGTGGCACATAGGCCACCCCAGATTGGGCGCGTTTAAAGGGGGTCAAACGGGTTAAATCCTGCCCATCCAATTGAATATGGCCAGCCGCCACCGCATGCGCGCCCGATATGGCCCGCATCAAACTGGTTTTGCCCACACCATTTGTACCCAAAACGCAGGTTACCTGGCCTTTTTGAGCCTCCAAATCGATATCATAAAGGATTTGCGACTTCCCATAAAACAGATTGATTTTTGAGGTCTCAAGCATCGCTTACCTTCCTAAATATACATCCAGCACGTCTTGATTGGCGGTCACGTGATCTAACCGCCCCTCCGCCAGCACCGCGCCTTCATGTAAAACCGTCACTTTGCATTCAAGCCGCCTGACAAATTCCATATCATGCTCCACAACCACCACAGCGCGGGTTTTTGCGGCATTGACCAGCATCGCCGTTGTCTTTTCGCGCTCGGTTGCAGTCATACCGGCCGCCGGTTCATCCACCAGCAACAGTTTTGGATCCTGCGCCAGTAACATGCCAATCTCGAGCCATTGTTTCTGGCCATGGCTCAGCTCGCCTGCCAAACGGTGCAATGCGTTATCAAGCGAGATATCACGCGCCAAATCCTCCACTTTTTGGTGATCAGACTTACGGCGCTTATAGAACAACACGCGGAACACATTGCGGTGGTTTTTCAACGCCAATAATAGGTTTTCAAAGACTGTTTGATCTTCAAACACGGTAGGTTTCTGAAATTTACGCCCCACCCCTGCTTGCGCAATCTGTGCTTCATCCAAAGACAATAAATCAATGCTTTTATCGCCCCATTTCACAACCCCCGTATCGGGGCGCGTCTTGCCCGTGACAATATCCATAAAGGTGGTTTTGCCAGCTCCATTGGGGCCAATAATTGCCCGCAACTCTGCCACTCCGATCTGAAAAGACAGGTTGTTAATGGCTTTGAAACCATCAAAGCTGACCGAAACGCCAGACACTTCTAAAAGCGAGCTCATCCTCAGCGCCTTTTCATAAAGTTTAAATCGAACAGGCCACCGATCCCCTTTGGCGCGAATAGCGTTACCAGCACAAAAGACACACCCAGCAAAACTTGCCACCAATCCACCCATTTGATCACACCAAACCCAAGCGATAGATCCGGGGCCTGCCCACCGGTAAACCATGTGGATAACAGGCTGACAAACGCCGCCCCGATTACCGCACCATAAATGCGCCCGCGTCCGCCAATCGCCACCCAAACGGCCAGATAAATTGAAGCAATCGGGGCCATTTCTGCCGGGTTTACGATACCGGCTTGCGGATAATACAGCGCCCCAGCAATGCCCGCGATGCAGGCCGTTACGGTGAAAATAGCAAGTTTATAATGTTCAACTTGATAACCGAGAAACCGCACGCGCGCCTCATTATCGCGAATGGCCCGAATAACCGATCCAAATTTTCCACCCACAATGAAGCTGATAAGAAGATAGCCCCCCCCAAGCGCTGCCGCCGAGCCCCAGAGAAACCACAAAGCCACCTGATCTTGGCCTGCGCTCACATAAGGCAGGTTTTGCAAACCCGATAAGCCGTTATTGCCGCGCAAGCCGCTTTCATTTTGAAACAGGTATAATGACAGCGCCAAAGTGAAAGCTTGAGTCAAAATTGACAGATAAACGCCCGTTACCCGCGACCGGAACGCCAACCATCCAAACAAAAAGGCCAAAGCACCAGGCAGGGCCACCACCAAGATGAGCTGCAAAAAAAGGCTATCCGCAACGGCCCAAATCATCGGAAATTCGCTGCTGCCCACCACCCCAAAAATTTGCGTGCCGACCCCCTCAATCACCTCTTGCGGGGTGGGCGGAATTTCCGCTTGCGCCATCGATGTGGCCACAATGGTTTCGGTGCGCGCATACATCAGCCACATGCCAATCATATAGCCACCCAACCCAAAAAAGGCGAAATGCCCCAAGGATAATATGCCACAATACCCCCAAACCAAATCCATCGCGATAGCCGCAAGGCACAAACACAATGTTTTGCCGATGGTTTTGATGAAGGAGGTCGAAATTACGCCCCCCCCCATTCCCTCAGATAAAACGGAAACGATAATCGTAAAAATGGCCAAGCCTGATAGGAAGATCAACGCCGAAGGCGGGATTTTAAAACTGGTCATATACCTACCTCAATCTCCTGCTGCGCGCCCTTTAAGCGCGATGATACCCCGCGGACGGAACTGGATAAAAATGATAATAAATAGGATCATGTAGGTCTGCGCCGCCAATGTATTGGACGGGTTGAACCATTCAATGCCCTTTTGCAAAAAGCCCACCATCGCTGCGCCTGCAAGGCTGCCCCAAATATTCCCAACGCCGCCTACAACCACGGTCATAAAGCTTTGCACGATGTAATCATTGCCCATCTCAGAGGTGACTTTGGCGTAAAGGCCGATCGCCACACCGGCAATGCCTGCAATCCCAGAGCCTAACCCGAAGGTTAACATATTCACCCGATCTGGATTAATCCCCATCAAAGCGGCCATTTGCGAATTCTGCGTCACCGCGCGGGTTTCCAACCCTAGGCGGGTGCGTTTCATAATAAACAGGAACAACGCCAGAAAAATCAGTGCCAGAACGAAAATGGCAATGCGAATAAAGCTGATGGACACCACATCATTGATCATCCAGGCCCCCCCCAGCCAATCGGGTGAGGTCAGCGGGCGTGCTTGCGTTCCAAATATATTTTTGGCCATTTGTTGGAGGGCAATCGAAATTCCAAAGGTCGCCAAAAGCGTTTCAAGGGGGCGGTTATACAACCACCGGATAACCAAGCGCTCCATAACAACACCGGCGCAAAAAGTCACGGCAAAAGCGGTTGGAACCGCCAGTAAAATTGACAAAGTTTCATCTGGCACGATTTGTTGCAATACATAGCCCGTATAAGCGCCCATCATGATAAATTCGCCATGCGCCATATTGATAACGCCCATCACACCAAAGGTGATCGCCAATCCTATCGCTGCCAAAAAATAAATCGAAGCCAGCGAGATCGCGTCTAGAAGGATATCAATCATGTTCGACAAACTCACCCGATATGAAATGGCTTTCAGCGCCGCTTGCGCCGCTGCAGTGATTTGCGGATCAGGCTCAAGATATTGATCAAAGAAGCTAAAATTTGACACGGTCGCATCAATCGCGCTTTGACTGATTTGCGCCGGCACCAAGCCAGCTTGCGCCAAAGCCCCATAGGCCTTCATGCGGGCGGCTGGATCGTCTAATTGAGCGATTGGAACGCCGCCAATACGACCCCCGTCAATATTGTCAATCAACGCTTGCTTGATTTGCTCTAAAGAAGGCTGCGCGGCAGCCTCACCGCCCGCCACCAGCAATTGATAGGCCTTTTGGGTTGAGAAACCATTCTGACCCGGCACCAAAACTTTTGCGATATTAGCGTCATCCGGCAGCGCAGTTGCATAGGTACGCCGGGTCGCTAATAGAGGGTTAAGCGCACCGCGTACCTCAACATCCAACGAGCCGCCAATTGCCGCAATTGCCGTAAGCCGCACCTCAACAGATTGGCCGTATTTCAGCGTTAACAAATGCACCAACTGCTGCTTTTCTGCCACTAGGGCGGGATCTGTTTCTAGCTCCAGCGATTGTTCGAGCAAGGGTAAATAGGCCGGATCTTCATTTCTGCGTATAGACGCTAAGGCGGCTTTGCGCATAGCAATATCCGGCGCATTCAATTGAAACGCCACCAAAGCCCCGGAGATTAAATTGCGCACGCCGCTATTGGGTTTGATCTGCTTAAACCCGGCCTTTTCAAACGGCCCAAGATCGGATTGCGTATCAAGATCAATCATCCGTTTATCTTGAACGGCGATGATCGCATTGGTGCTTTTATTCAGCCATAAGGCTTTGGCGCGCCATTGCACCAGCATAAATTCTACATTTGGTAATTTGCTTGCGACAAGCGCATCGATCGCTGGCTGGATCGTTTTACGCGAGCTTTTTGCTATCGCTTGGCTATGGGTGCTGACAATCTCTGACAAGCTTTGGGCGCTCAACGTGGCCTCGGAGCAGATCACCCAACACGCAAAAAGCGCAGCCGCTAATACTCTCATACTTTTCACGCCTTGTACGGGTTGAAGGGCAAGACTGCCCTCCAACAATTTCCATCAAACGGATTAATAATTTGAACCGATTTGAACGCAGGATTTGGTTTGCGTGTTATACATTCCGCATTCTAGGCCTGGCCAGTCAGACACCAAAACAGCGGATTCAGGCAGAAAATCTGTCCAAGCATCGCCGGGAACTTCGCTGGTTTGGCTGATGATATCAAACTGACCATCTGCTTGGATTTCACCGATCAATACCGGCTTTGACAAATGATGGTTGGGCAGCATTTCAGCCATTCCGCCGGTCAAGTTGGGAAATGTTTGGCCGTACATTTTGGCGCGCACCGCATCAACCTCTGAACTGCCCGCAGCTTCAACCGCGTTCACCCACATATTAAACCCGATATAATGCGCTTCCATGGGGTCATTCGTTACCCGCTCATCGCCCATACGTGCTTTCCAAGCGGCAACCCACTCGGTATTAGCCCCTACATCCGCTGACTGGAAATAATTCCACGCAGCCAGATGACCCACAAGATTGCTTGTGTCTAATCCAGAAAGTTCTTCTTCCCCCACCGAAAATGCAACCACCGGAATGTCATCTGCCGAAATACCTGCGGCTGCTAATTCCTTGTAAAAGCCAATATTTGCATCGCCATTAATCGTGGAAATCACCCCAACTTTTTTGCCATCGGCGCCTAAAGCCACTACGTCAGCCACGATTTTGGACCAATCAGAATGGCCAAAGGGCGTGTAATTTACAAAGATATCCTCTGCCGCGATATCTTTTGAGATCAGATAACTTTCCAAAATATTATTGGTTGTGCGCGGATATACATAATCAGTGCCCAACAAGGCGAATTTTTCAACGCCCAGCTCTTCGAGGAAGTAATCCGTTGCTGGTATGGCTTGTTGATTGGGCGCCGCGCCAGTGTAAAAGACGTTTTTCGAGCTTTCTTCGCCCTCATATTGAACCGGATAGAACAGCAAGCCGTTCAACTCTTCAATCACCGGCAAAACGGATTTGCGCGACACGCTTGTCCAATTGCCAAACATCACATCTACCTCATGCACAGTCAGCAATTCCCGCGCTTTTTCAGCGAATAAGGGCCAATCTGAGGCAGGATCAACCACAACTGCCTCCAATTGCTTGCCCAGTACACCACCCTTGGCATTTTGCTCCTCGATCAGCATCAACATCGTGTCTTTCAACGTTGTTTCTGAAATTGCCATCGTGCCCGATAAGGAATGTAGAACACCCACTTTAATCGTATCAGCGACCACAGCAGAGCTAAGCAGCGCGCTAAAAAGAACGCCGCCAGCCAAAGAATTTTTTAAATTTTTCATTTAAGTCTCCTCGCAGACAAAACCGCAGAGTGGCTTGTATTGTGGGAGGCCACCACCTAGAGTCTCGCCTGCAACTAATGTTGCAATTTGTGTGGCGATCGTTCCGAGCTGCAATTCGATCGGTCGTCACACGCCGTTACCTTCACATGGCCGCTCTGTGCCAAGCCGGTGATAAAGTCGTGCCGAGCGCAGGTGGAAAGCTCAAGGCACGCGGGCAAAAAAAACAAAAAACAAAAGTTTTCGACTACAAATTAATCATCGCCCTCTTAAATGATTAATAAATAATCGAAAACTAACCGAATTCCTTGAAACCTTCTGCATATGTTTGGATTTTCTGCGTCAAACCCGCAAGAAAGCGCAGGTGCAAAGACATGGCGCCTGCGCAATTGAGGATCGCGATGAAAGACCTATTGGACAACTCTGTTATCAATACCCCGCGCGCAATCGGCAGCCTCGCTGTCACGGCGCAAGCGGTGGATGGGTCAAGCCGTTTGAAAGATCTGTATCAAAACGGCTGCCTGAAAGCTTTGTTTCCCAACCAACCGGAACATCTGGAAGCGGTTTTGATCAATACATCGGGCGGCATAACGGGCGGCGATCATTTATCCTTTAACGCAAAAGCCGAACCACAGGCGCATCTCACGCTGACAACCCAAGCCTGCGAGCGGATTTATAAAGCTCAACCCGATAGCATAGGGCGCGTTGAAACCACGCTTAGCATTGCCCCAGAAGCCTCATTAAACTGGGTGCCTCAAGAAACTCTTTTTTATGATAAGGGGGGGTTGAGCCGCCGCTTAACCATCCGCATGCATCACAGCGCGAAACTGTTGATGGTTGAGCCGGTTATCTTCGGCCGTCATGCGATGGGCGAAACGCAGATTTCTGGGTTTTTGCGCGATCAGGTCGAGCTTTGGGTTGATGAAGCCTTGGTTTATCGCGATGTGGCGCTGCTATCTGGTGATATTACAGCGAAACTTGCCCGCCCCGCGGTTGCCGCCGGTCTCGGTGCCATGGCCAACATACTCTACCGTGCGCCCGATGCAGCGCGCCTTTGCCGCGCCATCCAAACCCAGCTCAACGACACTTCAGGATGCAGCCTCCTCGCTCCTGATCTTTGCGCGCTGCGTGTTTTGGCGCATGACGGCTATGCGCTGCGCCAAATCATACTGCCGATCTTGGATCGCCTAACGCAAAACACCCTGCCAAAATGTTGGAGATTATAAATGCAATTAACCCCAAGGGAAAAAGATAAGCTGCTGATCGCGATGGCAGCAGAAGTTGCGCGCAAGCGCCTGTTACGTGGGGTAAAGCTCAACCATCCCGAAGCGATAGCGCTGATTTGCGATGCCGTTGTCGAGGGCGCGCGCGACGGGCGCAGCGTTTCAGATATGATGCAATTTGGCGCCACCATCATTGCCCGCAGCGATTGTATGGAGGGCGTGCCCGATATGATCCCCGAAGTACAAGTGGAAGCAACGTTTCCAGATGGCACCAAGCTTGTGACCGTTCACAACCCAATTCGATAGGATATTAAAATGAAAACAACGCTCCGTTTACTCTGCACTTTTAGTGCGGCCCCCGCCTTCGCGCATCCGCATATTTTACCCCATGGCGCGCAGAGCGGCACATTGCCTGAACTGGCAGCCCCCGTTTTGGCGGGGATCGTTCTTATTTTCTCTAGCGTGATGCTTATAAAGCGGACCCGAAAGGCCGACCTATGAAACCGGGCGAACTGATCTGCGCCGCGGGCGATATTATCTTGAATGAGGGCCGTGAGGCGATCGAATTGCTGGTCGCAAATACGGGCGACCGGCCCGTTCAAGTGGGCAGCCATTACCATTTTGCCGAAACCAATCCCGCACTTGAATTTGACCGCAACGCGGCGCATGGGCAGCGTTTGAATATCGCTGCAGGAACCGCTGTGCGCTTTGAACCCGGGCAAAAACGCGCGGTCAGCCTTATCAAAATAGCGGGCGACAGGCGGGTGTTTGGATTTAACGGAAAAATCATGGGGGATCTGTAGGACATGGCAGTCAATATTAGCCGCCGAGATTATGCGGGGATGTATGGGCCAACCACGGGCGATAAGCTGCGTTTGGCCGATACGGAGATTTTCATCGAAGTTGAAAAAGACCTGACGAGCTATGGCGAAGAGGTTAAATTTGGCGGCGGCAAAGTGATCCGTGACGGTATGGGGCAGTCGCAAGCCACGCGCGCCGCCGGCGCTGCTGATACGGTGATCACCAATGCGCTGATTTTGGATTATACGGGCATTTACAAAGCCGATATCGCGCTGCGCGATGGTCGCATTGCCGCGATCGGCAAGGCCGGCAATCCCGATACGCAGCCCAATGTCGATATTATCATAGGACCGGGCACCGAGGTGATTGCCGGCGAGGGGAAGATCCTCACAGCCGGCGGGTTTGACAGCCATATTCACTTTATCTGTCCGCAACAAATCGATGATGCCTTGCATTCCGGCATCACCACCATGCTGGGCGGAGGCACCGGCCCCGCGCATGGCACCTTGGCCACCACCTGTACGCCGGGGCCTTGGCATATCGCACGGATGCTGCAAGCCGCCGACGCTCTACCGATGAATTTGGCCTTTGCGGGCAAAGGCAATGCCTCCTTGCCAGCGGCGCTTGAAGAACAAGTGCTCGCGGGCGCCTGCGCGCTGAAACTGCATGAGGATTGGGGCACCACACCAGCGGCTATTGATACCTGCCTCAGCGTGGCCGATGCAATGGATGTGCAGGTGATGATCCATACCGACACGTTAAACGAGTCAGGATTTGTCGAGCATACGCTTGCCGCCATGAAAGGGCGCACCATCCATGCCTTCCATACCGAAGGCGCTGGCGGCGGTCATGCCCCCGATATTATCCGGATTTGCGGGGAGGACTATGTGCTGCCCTCCTCCACCAACCCAACCCGCCCCTTTACCGTCAACACGGTCGAAGAACATCTTGATATGCTGATGGTCTGCCATCATTTGGATAAATCGATTCCCGAAGATATCGCTTTTGCAGAAAGCCGCATCCGCCGCGAAACCATCGCAGCGGAAGATATATTGCATGATATGGGCGCCTTTAGCATTATTGCCTCAGACAGTCAGGCGATGGGGCGCGTTGGCGAAGTGATCCTGCGCACGTGGCAAACCGCGGATAAAATGAAACGCCAGCACGGCGCCTTGGCCGAAGAAGCGGGCGATAATGATAACCT
This sequence comes from Rhodobacteraceae bacterium SB2, assembly GCA_001642945.1. GTDB lineage: Bacteria > Pseudomonadota > Alphaproteobacteria > Rhodobacterales > Rhodobacteraceae > Thalassovivens > Thalassovivens spotae. The sequence goes on from LGRT01000013.1 coordinate 91,382, forward strand.
AAGGGCCCGCCGCTACGTGGCAAAATACACCATCAACCCTGCCATTGCGCATGGGATTTCACATGAAATCGGTTCGATAGAACTTGGCAAGCGCGCCGATTTGGTGCTTTGGTCACCGGCCTTCTTCGGCGTAAAACCCGACATGGTCGTGATGGGTGGCAGCATCGTCTGCGCGCAGATGGGCGATCCAAACGCGTCGATCCCAACTCCGCAACCAGTTTACAGCCGGCAAATGTTTGGTGCCTTTGGCCGCGCCGTTGAGCACAGCGCGGTGTCCTTCGTCTCGCAAGCTGCACAGGCAGAGAATGTGCGCGAAAAATACGGGTTGGCCAAACAAACGCTGGCGGTGCAAAATACGCGGCAAATTGGCAAATCCGATTTAAAGCTCAACACAGCCACGCCGCAGGTTGAGGTAAACCCTGAAACCTATGAAGTGCGCGCTGATGGCGAGTTATTGACCTGCCAGCCGGCTGAGACCGTGCCCATGGCGCAGCGCTATTTCTTATATTGAGGCCGCTAATGTTGCCAATCGCTCAATCATTGCAAATAGATCCGCCAACCGGGGCCGCAGATTACACCTGTTCTCTGACCTATGAGGAACGGTTTTTGCGGCGCCGCAAACTCAGCACGGATTGTGGCAAAAACTTTGTGGTGGATCTGCCCAAAACCACCGATCTAAAGCAGGGCGACCACCTGCTGCTGTCGAATGAAGAAACCGTTGAAATTCTTGCCAAGCAAGAAAAGCTGATCGCCATCACCGGGCCCAATCTGCTGCATTTGGCTTGGCATATCGGGAACCGTCATACGCCCTGCCAGATCGAAGCCGAGCGGTTATTAATCTGCCATGACCATGTGATTGAGGATATGATCGCAAGGCTTGGCGGAACAACCACGGTTGTGCGAGAGGCCTTCACCCCCGCCGGCGGCGCTTATGGGATGGGGCGTACGCATAGCCATGATCACGGCAATATTGAGCATATGCATCACCATGTGCACGGGGATCATAGCCACCATCATCATGAGCATGAGCATGAGCATGAGCATGAGCATGAGCACTAACAAAACCTTTCTAACGGCGCTTCAATGGCTATCGCCTGCGTTTCCAATCGGTGGCTTTGCCTATTCGCATGGCTTGGAATGGGCCATCGAAAAGCGCCATGTGACGGATCAAATCAGCCTGCAAAACTGGCTGCAAGACCTGCTTGAGCTTGGATCTGCGCGCAGCGATGCCATTTTACTGGCCCTGGCCTTTAAATCGGAAAGCAAGGAAGAATTGATCTATTTGAACCAGCTTGCCTTGGCTTTATCAGCCAGTGCCGAGCGGCGCAGTGAAACGCTTTTGCAAGGGCAGGCATTTGGCAAAACGATCCGCGACGTGTGGGGGCAGGACTGCACGGATTTATGCTATCCCGTAGCGCTAGGGGCGGCGGCGCGTCGCGAAAACCTGATCAAAGAAGACATAATTGCCGCGTATTTACACGCATTCAGCGCCAATTTAATCTCAGCGGCCATACGGATTGTGCCCTTAGGCCAAACACAAGGCCAACACATCTTATTGGCGCTCACTTCTGAAATCAATGCCTGCGCAGCAGAGGCAAGCGACGCCGATGAAGACGATCTGAGCAGCACAACCTTTCTCTCTGATGTCGCCTCAATGCGGCATGAAACGCTTCACACACGGATTTTTAAAACATGAATAAAATGAATGGACCCGTTCGCATTGGGATCGGAGGCCCCGTCGGGGCAGGTAAAACCTCGCTCACAGCCGCGTTGGCGCGGCGCCTGTCAGAGCGGTATTCGATTGGGGTGATTACCAATGATATTTATACCCGCGAGGATGCAGAAGCCTTGATGCGGTTACAGATCCTACCCGAAGATCGGGTGATCGGCGTTGAAACAGGGGGCTGCCCGCATACCGCAATTCGCGAGGATGCTTCGATCAACCTCTCTGCCATCGCCGAATTAGAAGCTCGCCATCCCGAAATTGAAATCGTGATGATCGAAAGCGGTGGAGATAATCTATCGGCAACGTTCAGCCCAGAATTGGCGGATCTAACGGTGTATGTGATTGATGTGGCCGCGGGAGAAGAAATTCCACGTAAAGGCGGCCCTGCCGTGACAAAATCGGATGTTTTGGTGATCAACAAAACCGATCTGGCGCCCTATGTTGGCGCCGATTTAGAGGTGATGCGTCGCGATGCCTGCGCGCAGCGTCAGGAGAAGCCGTTTTTCTTTGCTCAAATTAAACATGATCAAGGTGTGCAGCCGATTGAAAAACACTTGTTGGATCTGGCGGGCCTATAACCCGTAAGGCTTTAACACCATTACAAAGGCCTAAACCCGATCAGTCACAGCCGACCCATATCAACCTTGCAGAGGGCGCAAAACCGGCGCCCCTGAAGACGGCGGGCCCGGGGCGCTATTTGCCTTTGAAAACCGGGCTGCGCCGCTCGTTAAAAGCCAAAACCCCTTCGCGGCGATCCTGCGTCGGGATCGTCCGGTTATAGGCCTCAATCTCAAAAGCCAGACCATCCATCAAGCCCATTTGCAGCCCTTTATGGATCGCTTGCTTGGCTTGACGCACCGCAATAGGTGCATTTCCAGCGATGGTTTTGGCCATCTCAAGCGCTGTCTCCAATAGGCTTTGCGCGCTGCAAACCGCGTTCGCAAGACCCCAATCATAGGCCTCTTGGGCCGAAAACACCCGCCCCGATAGGATCAATTCTTTGGCGCGCCGCTCGCCAATGGCGCGCGCCAGCGTTTGCGTGCCCCCCGCACCGGGTATGATGCCGATGCGCACTTCGGTTTGCGCAAAGCGCGCGCTGTCAGAAGCATAGATAAAATCAAACGCCGCCGCCAATTCACACCCACCGCCAAAGGCAGCCCCGTTGATCGCGCCAATCGTTGGAAGCGGGCAGGCAACCACCGCGCGCACCATCCGCTCATAAATCAGATGCTGCGCCTGCCACGCTGCATCTGACATGCCGTTGCGCTCTTTGAGATCACCGCCGGCGCAAAAGGCTTTTTCACCCGCACCGGTTATAACCACAACGCGGGTGTTTTCAGGTTGGAGCGCCAAACCCTCAAACAGATTGATCAAATCCCACGCCATTTGCGTGTTAAACGCATTTGCCGCCTCTGGCCGGTTCAACCGAACCAGCAAGACATGCGCATCAACCGATGTAAGCTCCAAAGTTTCAAATGATGTCATAGTTAACGGCTTTCGAATATTGCCTCATATCTTAGGCGAAAATATCGCCGCCTGAACATGGTTTATTTCGAATAGATTTGGAAAAAAGGCGGCACTGGCCCGAAAAAACCATATCCTGGCCAATTCTTCTTGCAGGGCGGGGCGCAGCCAATGCGCCCTTGTTGAAAAATACTCCCTGCCCAGTGCCACTCGATCTAGGAATAGAAATTCAATTAAGTGGCATGTTACCGAAACACAGGCGATCGTTTTATGTCTGTCTTCCAATTGTTGACGACTTGCAAACTCAGTCTCGGCCATAATTGTTCGAGCGTCCACTCTCCACTACAGGCGCATTTCGTTGCTGCAGCGAAGCACTGAAAGCTGCCTTAGGGGCAAACGCAGATCGGTCAAGTGCGCCCGCCAATGGTCCCAATGCTGGTGCCTCAACGGAGCTGTCAGACGAATGAGAACTCGCATCGGATTGCAGGCGCAGCCTTAATCTATGCGCTCAATACAACATATTGTGAGTTGCCCGTGAATTAAGACTTACTTGGTGAGCCGTTCCGTAATGTGATCCTAAAAGTCGCTTTTCTTCTTGAACATATCTATCATCATCATAATTCTCGTCACGAAGCCTTTTAGGGATTGTTTAGCGAACTCAGGCTTATCTGCATCAGACATATCATATTTCCGATCTTCTCAGCTTAATAGTTATTTCTGTAAGCCTAACTCCGCACTCTGTTACAAGTAAATCTTTACCTTGGATTCACACCTGCAAAACGGGCCAACCCAATTCGTTTGTTTATGAATCTAAGGGTTTTATGCAAAATCCACAAACTTGCTAAACGGCATTTCCCGCAACCGCTGACCCGTTGCATCAAAAATAGCGTTCGCCAAGGCAGGGGCCGCAGGCGGAACAGGGGGCTCCCCGATACCGCGAATTTTACTGCCGTTTTCCAAACCCACAACATGAATACGAGGCGTTTGATGCATCCGCATCCCTTCATGTGACCAGAAATTATCCTGTTCAGCGATACCATCCGTATAGGTGATTTCACAATTCATTGCGTGCCCAAGGCCGTAGATGACACCACCTTTGACCAAGTTGTCAAAGTTGATCGGATCAACGACTTTGCCAACCTCGGCTGCAGTATAAACATCATCGATGCGAATGCCATCTTCTGTCACTGTGATGTCGACAACCTCGGCTGTGGCAACACCAAATGACAAACAAAATGCCAACCCGCGACCACGATTTTCGCCCAAAGGTGTGCCCCAATTCGACATCTCGCCCACTTTTTCCAAAACCTTTCTACTGGGGTCATGTGAACACAAACGCAAACGTTCCGCCAATGGATCCGCACCGGCTGCACGGATCAATTCATCCATCATCCCTTCATGAAAGAAGGCGTTTGTAGACGCGCCAACAGAGCGCCATGAACTAAGCGGCGCCAAGGGTTTCGCGCGATACCCGGTAACGCGATAGTTTGGAACATCAAAGGGCTGCTCCCACGCACCCGTCACGATAATCGCATCTGGTCCAGGCAATGAAAGTCCCTGACGCGCCATTTGTGAGGCCACAACGGATGGCATTGCAATCCCCAGATCCAGCGCCGAAACCTGACCATTTGCCACACGCCCCGAGGCCCGCGCCATTGCGATCTGGCGGGTATAGTCATGCATCATATCCTCTTCACGGCGATACGTTAGTTTGATCGGCGTGCCCTTGTACTCCGTCGCGACTTGCACCGCTTGACGCGCAACATCGTCTTCTAATCGGTGGCCAAAACTGCCTCCCATCATCAACACATGCAGGTGAATTTGATGACGTTCAAACCCTGTCAATTTGGCGACATTTTTTTCGATAAAACGCGGGATCTGGGTGCCTGTCCAAATATCAATCCGATCATCTGTCATCAAAACAGTGGCATTGATCGGTTCCAACGGAGCGTGCGCCACATAAGGCGCACGGTATTCTGCCGTTAGAACATCGCCTTTGGCAAGATCGGCTTCGACGTCCCCGTCATCACGGTTTTGAATTTCCTGCTGATCTTCGTTAAATGCATCAGACAGTGCCTGCCAATGCCCCTCCATAGTGTCGGGCATATCGGATTTGGGCCAATTTGCATTGATCATCTCTGCGGCTTGAAACGCGCGCCATGTGTTATCGGCAACCACAGCAATCCCGTTCATTACAGGATGCACACCCTGAACGCCGCGCATATTTAGCGCATCAGTCGCATCATAATCTGTGGCCGTCGCACCGCCCTGATGAGGGTTCAACTTCACCGTTGCATGCAACATTCCCGGCAGTTCAAAATCGATACCGTAGTTTTGCGTTCCTGTTGATTTCGCTTGAATGTCCAATCGCTGCATCGGTTTGCCGATATAGCGCCATTTGCTTTCTGCACGTAATTCAACGTCACGCACAGGATCCATGTCCGCAGCAGCAGAGGCCAGAGATTGATAGCTAAGTTCCTGACCATCTGGCAGAATAACATGGCCAGAACGGGTTTTCATACGCGTGACATGCACACCCGTTTTTTCATGCGCTGCTGCCTTAAGCGTTTCGCGTGCAACCGCACCCGCCTGACGCAGCTTTTCGTACCCATCGGGCACAGTGGTCGAACCACCCGTAATCTGCAGACCTATGAATTTCATAGCCGCATCCGCAACTGTACGCATGCTTTGGGCCATGACCCCGTCATCAGTGGGTTTAAATGGCACAGCTTCGCGGGCGTAGGCCGTGTTGTAATAGGTTGCGCTAGGGGGGCCGGGATCAACGTTAATCTGATCTAGATCGACATCCAATTCCTCGGCGATCAGGGCCGCCTGAATAGAGTAAGCGCCCTGCCCCTTGTCCGCGCGTGGCGTGATGAGGGTGATGCCATTGGCGTCAATCTTTACATATGGTGTGATCGCAGCTTCGTTCGCACCCAAGTCATCTAGCAGGGGATTTTCCCCTTCGCTGCGATATTTATAGACTCCAAATGCCACACCGCCAACAACCGCAGCAGACCCAATCAAAAAGGTGCGGCGGGCAATTTTTCCTAAACGGCTCATCCCTAAGCTCCTTTCATGGTTTGGGCTGCGGTTTTTACAGCCGCGCGAATACGCGGAAATGTCCCACAACGGCATAGGTTGCCCGACATCGCCTCATCAATGTCTGCATCCGTTGGCTCGGCGTTTTGAGATAATAGCGATGCCGCCTGCATGATTTGACCCGATTGGCAGTATCCACATTGCGCAACCTGATGTTCTGCCCATGCCGCCTGCACCGCGTGCATCGCATAAGGGGTCCCAAGGCCATTAATCGTCTTGACAGCGCCATCAACATCCCCAACGGATATTTGGCATGAACGCACAGCAACACCATCGATATGCACCGTACACGCCCCACAGGCTGCTACCCCGCAACCATATTTAACACCTTTGATATTCAATTCATCCCGCAGCACCCACAGAAGCGGCATGTCTGCTTCGACATCCACATCATGTTGTTTGTCATCAACCGTAATTTTCATGGCCAAGCCTTCCCTTAGACAAATTTTACTTAACTTCACTCAAAAACTGATTTAGCGGTTTTTAAATGCTAAATGGTATTTAAACTAATTCTGACAGTGCCGCCCAGCGTATGGGTCAGGACATCCAGGAAGAACGGGCGTGGCCGTCCACGGAAATGAAACCCCACATGACCTCCATTTGGGGTCAGGAATACGCGAAAATTCGAGCGACGACTTTCGTTGATACGGTGATAGGGATCGCTGGTGATCCAGGGATCGTTTTCGGCGTGAAGCATCACAACCGGAACCTTGATTTGCCCCAGACGCGGGAATGGGGAGGCCCGCCGGTAATATTCGGTGGCACTGGTGAATCCGTGTCGCGGTGCCGTAAAAAGCTCGTCATATTCAAGCATTGAACGGGGGCGTAGCAGTGGGCTTTGCCCCGCCCCGTCAGACTTGCTTAGCTTTCGCTCATGATCCATCAGCGTGCCCAGCAACACCTTTTGATAGATCGCATTGCGTCGGCGGTTCATCCGTGCAGATGAGGCAATCAGATCCAGAGGTGCCGACACCGTGATGGCGCCGCAGATCCGCGGATCATCGCCAAGTTCGGCCAACATGTTCAGCAGGATCGCTCCGCCCATGGAAAACCCGCACAGGAAGATTCCCCGTTCGGTCAGCGCTTCCGGCAGAGTGTCCAGAATGTCGATGATTTCGGCAGTGCCAGCACATTGGTAAGTAATTGAACAACTTGCCAAAGACGAGCCCGCCCCGCGGTGATTGAGGCGCAGAACCCGCTTGCCCTGCTCGGCCAGGTGGCGCGCGGTTGCCTTGATATAGACGCTGTCCTCGGAACCGCCGACGCCATGCAGCAGGATCACCAGCGGACCGCCTTTTTCAGGATCATGCAGGGTGCCCGTCATTATATCGCCCGAGCCATCGCGCAGGGGGAATTGCATCGGCGTCTCGATGCCCGGAATGGGCAAGTCGCGATAAGTGATACGGTGCGCCACGGTTTGCAAATCACCGCCCAGCCAGGGCGCACGTTCACGGCTGTGAAGGACCTGGATGCGGAGATCCTCCAGCCGTGCCTCGTCAAACATCAAAGGGCTGTCCTGCGAGGATTTGAATCCTACGTTCTTGATCATTTTTGTCACGCGCGGCCCTTTGAGATTCCAACCTCAACCGCGCAACCATTAGATATCGAAACTCGCAAGGAAATCTCGCATTTGCTGCGTGGGCGTGGCCCGGGCTGCTATCTTGTTCTTGCCAAACACCGTAGGCATCGCGGCAAGTCCCCATGCCAATACCATCGCCCGAACAGGCAGCGACAACCGGTCGAGGAAATTCAAACAGCCGCAGAAGCATCTCGAACCCGCTGCGCACAAGCGAAAGTGTTGCCTCGGGCCCTTTCTGAAACTCTTTCAGATCGAACCCCGCCGAAAACGTGCCTGCGCGCCCTTCCAGAACGATGGCCTTGGCTTTGTCAGCGTCGGCCCGGTCGAGGCAATCGTTCATTGCCACAACAAAGGCAGGGCCAACGACATTGCGTTTGCCATCTTCGAGACTACACGATATCATTTCACACATCTTCCCTCTGGTTCACGGCCGGGTCCGGTTCAGACCGAATGCACGACCGCAATCCCGTTTACAGGGCGTCCACGACTACCAAAACTATCCCAGGATAGTGCCCAGCTTCATCGCCAGGCCCATGTCGCCATCGATGGTAATCTTACCCATCATGAATGCCGAGGTGGAATCGGTCGAGCCATCGAGGATGGCCTGAAAGGTTTCCGCGTCTGCGGTCACCGTCAGGTCGGCCTCTTCATCCGAGGCCCGCGCCCCGGTGCCGTCGATCACCACGGCGCCTTCACCTTCGATGTTGAATTTCACGGTTTCGCTTAGGCCGGAGGCTTTTGCTTTGGCATCCAATGCCTCAACAGCTTCCGCAATCATATCGCTCATGGTATGTTTCCTTACAGAGTTAGTTGGTAGTTTCCCAATCCCAATGCGGGATGAATTCAGCCAGAACATCATTGACCTGTGCGTCCGATGCCCTGTCGCGCATGCCCGACAGATAGGCGGTCATGCCCTTGTTCTTGACATCAATGACCTGTGCCACTTTCAGGCCCAACCCTGCATCGGCAAGCGCATGGTCGAACACATGGGTAATCGACTGCTTGCGCAGATCAGGCTTGAAAACCTTGCCAACCGCGGTCTTGGGCAGCTCGGGCAGGATGATGATACGTTTCGGCACGGCGGCCTTTTGCGGCACATGTTTCCGAGCGAAATCCATGATTTCGGCCTCGGTTGCCGTGCCACCAGGAGCCAGTTCGACATAGGCCACAGGCAATTCGCCCGCCACGGCGTCAGGCTCGCCTATGGCACCGACAAACGTCACATCGGGATGATGCACCAAAGCTTCTTCGATTTCAGCCGGATCGATATTGTGGCCGCCGCGGATAATAAGATCCTTCTTACGCCCGGTGATCCACAGATAGTCATCCTCGTCGAGATACCCCAGGTCGCCGGTTCGCAGATAGGTTTTGCCGTTCTCGACCGCATAAAGCCCCTTGTTCCGGCGATCGTCGGTATAGGTTTGCCCCTCAACGACGCCCGGCCCATAAATGCAGATCTCGCCAATTTCATTCGGTCCACAGTTTTTTTCGATGTTGCCATCATCGTCGCATTCGAAAATACGCGCCCCGGAATAGGGTGTCGGAATGCCAACCGACCCCACCTTGCGCGGACCATTGGGTGGGTTCGAGGTGACGAGACAGGTCGCCTCGGTCATTCCATAGCCCTCAAGGATCGACACGCCCAGTTTCTGCTCGAACTCCTCGAACAGCTTGGTCGGGAAAGGCGAGGAGCCGCTGCAAGCATATCGCAGCGAGGAAACATCGGCATTCACTGGGTAGTTGAGCAGCATCGCCGCAGCTGTGGGCACCGTCACGATGATCGAGATTTTCCAATGCTCAATCAGTTTCCAGAAATTCTCCCACACGCCATCGCCGCGATACCCCGCAGGCGTGGTCTGCACCACATGTGCGCCGGACATCATCACGCCCATCCAGATCGGATAGACCGCCATGACATGGAAGAGCGGCAGCGGGCACAGCACCACGTCGTCAGGCGTAAACAGGTTTTCAGCATTGGCCCATGCATTGAACATAGCACCCGACATGCGGTGCTGTGCCAGTTTCGGCGTTCCGGTTGTTCCGCCGGTGTGGAACAACCCGCAGATTCGGTCCTTGCCGCTTTCTTCGAAGGTCAGACGGTCCTTGGGCTGTTTTGCCAATGCCTTGTAGAAATCCAGCACCCGCGCCTTGCGCGGCACTGTCATTTTCGGGCGGATCATCGGCACGATCAGCTTTTTCAACCCGCTCAGATGCGGCAGCATGTCGATCTCGACTATGGTTTCCACATTGGGCGCCAGCGCCGCCGCCTGCGCCGCCTTTTCTGCCAGATCAGCTTTGGGGAAGCTCTTGATCGTAACCAGAACCTTGGCGCCGCTTTCGCGCAAAATCGAAGCAATGATCTCGGGCTCCAGCAGCGGGTTGATCGGATTGGCCTTGCCTGCGGTCATGGCACCGGTCACGGTAATCACCGCCTCGTTTAGGCCCGGCAACATATAAGCGACCGCGTCATCCTCGCCCACACCAAGCGAGCGGAACAGGTTCGCGGCCTGCGTAACCTTTTCAAGCATCTGCCGCCAGCTGAGCGTCTGCGCCTTGCTGCCCGGTTCCGAGAGCAACTGAAACGAACTTGCCGGCCGGTCAGCGTGCTTTTCGGCTGTAATTTTTAGCATCCCATAGATCGATTTCGCTGGAAACCGGTCCTCGAGCGTACTTTCGTTTTCGATCCGTTGGTAGTCGGCCAAAATCCCGGCCGCGGTTTCGAATTGTTCTCCCATATTGCCCTCCCCAGAGCCATCAACAAGCTTTGCGCCCTTCTTTAAAGAGACATGAAGTGACGCAGATTATGTCAACAAAATTTCGCTTTAGATGGCCTGGCTCTTCCGCGTTTCAGCGCTTTGCCTTTTTCACACATCGACAACCCGAGCGACCACGAAGGGCCGCATTGTGCATAAACCTTAAGGCTGTACTCCCATCGTGCCTGCAATCCCTCACAGTTTTCGGCCGCAGAAACTGACGACGGGGGCACCCGCCGTCGCTGCATTTAGAAAGAATAGCCGATCTGCAAAGCAAATGCCTTCGCCATACTGTTGTCAAAGTTCAATGTGCCCTTCGCTGGCTTTGCGTCGCCAAGCTGAGAGTGAGTATAGTTCGCGCGGATGCGCATATTGTTATTAACCTGGTACTGTAGCCCCACAGACAGTCCGCGTACATCGTTTCGTGGTGCAAACAACGACGAGTTCTCATCGCCTGTCTGATAGAGGCCCGTCAGACTCAGGGCAAGCTTGTCAGACACAGCACGCCCAACACCTAAGGAATAGGTATTTACATCCGGGAAGCTCGTCGCAATATCTACTGTACCGTCAGTGAAGGTGTTTATTATGTTTGCGTCTGACCATTTCGCGTGGCGCGCCGAACCGAACACAGCCCATTTCGGGCTGAGCGGTTGTCGGACTGTCAGCTGAAGGCTTTCAGGTGTTGAAATCGTCGCACCACCAGGTGTCAGAGCCCCTAGAGAGTGGACCGGGTCTCCGTCAACAATCCGGTCATTTAGAACCTTATGATCAATTGCACTGATATAGGTCAGCATAACCTGAGTGTAAGTAGGCTGGTTTTCATAGCTGGCCCCAAGGACAAACCCGACCTCGGTATCGTCATCCCATCCATAAACACCACTGGCACTCGGGGACCCAATATAACCACTTGACAGTCGCTGACTACGCGGGCCGCCAAACGCGCTCCACTTCTCACTAAACTTGTAGCGGGCAAGGAAATCGATCGCATTGATGTTCAAATCAACAGTTAACCCCGACACGGCGTAAAGCCCCTCCACGTTGCCGCGTAAAGGGGCTGGGACATTTGCTAGCGAAGGTGCGATCGTCAGGCCGTCCGAGTAGGTGCCATTTAGGCCATACGGTTGGAGAGAACGTGCCGCAAATGACCAGTTTTCACCATAGTCGAATTTGATACCCGCACCCAATCGCGTAAAGCTTTTGGCGATGTTTCCGGTCGACTGAGCGCCTGCCGGGCCGAGGGTAAAATTAGTACCATTCGGTAATGGGATGGGTGGTGTAAGCGACGGATCGAACGTACCCTCAACATCTGGCCTTGTATAAGAAAAGCTGAACTCGAGGTAATTGCCCTCCTCGAACAAAAGTGCAGGCGGAAGCATAACCCGGTCAAATCCGTTTGCATGCGCCGTAAACGGTGCCATTGCAGCCAAGGAGACTACCCCCACTCCTGCCCAGTGTCGAAAACTTAACATTTTTTTCCTCCCTTTTGGCGTATGATATGCCATTTTATTACTCAACAATATTGCCATACCGTATGTCAATATATTTTTTAGAAAGGCAGAGCCATGTGCTGAAACGGCATTGACCGCTGCCTTTCTTTCGGTTTTGGCTTAGCCAAACCTCTCGTAGAATTGACTCTGGTTCGCAGCCAATTCTCGCAAAAGCTTTGGGGGTTCAAAGGCTTGGCCATGACTCGCGGCCAGCTGTTCGCCCCGGCGTACCGCCTCTTCGGCACCGAGAATATCCAGATATGAGAACGGTCCTCCCGTCCACGGCATAAAGCCCCAGCCCAGAATTGCGCCGACATCACCCTCGCGAATGTCCAGAAGCACATCTTCTTCCAACGCCCGTACGGCTTCGAAACTCTGGCTCAGCGCAAGGCGGTTCATTACCTCCTGCACATCGGGCTGATCCTCCGCCCTTGGGAACTTCTCGGCCAGACCAGGCCAAATTCCCCGCCTCTTACCTGCCTCGTCATATTCGTAGTAACCCGCCTTGGTCTTCTTGCCATAGCGCCCAGCCTCATAAAGGTATTCGATCACCTCCTCGGTACCGGTGGGTTGATAGGCCTCCCCCATTGCTGCCTGCGTGGCCTTGCCGATCCGATAAGCCAGGTCAATTGCGGTCTCGTCCCCCAACTGGAGCGGCCCCAGCGGCATACCCATCTGCTTCGCCGCATTCTCGATCAGCACCGGGCTCACCCCTTCGCGCAGCATCCGCAGACCCTCGCTCATGTAAGGCAGGATGCAGCGATTGGCATAGAAGAAGCGCGCGTCGTTCACGACGATCGGTGTCTTGCGGATCTGGCGCACAAAATCGAGCGCCTTGGCCACCGCCTCGTCACCGGTTTCACGGCCCTTGATGATCTCGACCAGCGCCATCTTCTCAACAGGTGAGAAGAAATGTATGCCGATATACCGCTCTGCATCGCGACTAGCCTTGGCCAGATCGGAGATTGGCAGCGTTGAGGTGTTGGTGGCAAAGATCGCGTCCTCGGCAAGCTTGGCTTCGGCCAGTTTGGTCACATTCGCCTTCACGCCGACATCTTCGAACACTGCTTCGACCACCAGATCGCAGCCTTTGAGCGCTGCGTAGTCACCGGTTGCGGTGATCCGATCCAACCCTGCGGCCTTCTTTTCGGCCGTGCTGCGCCCACGGGCGACAGCCTTGTCCAGAATCGCCTCGGAATAGGCCTTGCCCTTGTCGGCGGCCTCCTGGCTTTGGTCGATCAAAACCACTTCGATCCCCGCCTCGGCCGAAACATGGGCAATCCCCGCGCCCATCAGGCCTGCGCCCAGAACGCCCAACTTTTTTACCGTCATGTCAGCTAGCCCGGCGGGGCGGTTTGCGCCTTTTTCCAAGGCCTGTTTGTTGATAAACAGCGATTTGATCATCGCTACCGAGGACGGATCCATCATGACCGAGGTCATCCAGCGCGCCTCGATTTCAAGTGCTACGTCAAACGGCACCAGCGAGGCCTCGTACATCACCGCCAACAAAGCCTTGGGGGCCGGGTAGGCGCCCTTGGTCTGGCCGTGCAGCATGGCTGCGGCGCCGACATAGTTCATCATCCCGGCAGGATGATAGGCATGCCCGCCGGGCAGCTTGAATCCCTTTTTGTCCCAGGGCCTGACGATATCGGCATCGCTCGCACCCCGTACCCAGTCCTTGGCGCGCGAAATCAGATCATCGGCAGGCACCACCTCATCAAGATAGCCCGCTTTTGCCGCCTTGTCAGCAGACAACATCTTGCCCCGGCTCAGCAGTTGCATGGCATTCACCATGCCGACCTTATGCAGCATCCGAACGGTGCCACCACCACCTGGGAAAATGCCCACAAGGATCTCGGGCAGGCCGAATTTCGGCCCCGGGCGATCCGATGCAAAAACCCGGTGACAGGCCAGCGCCACTTCAATACCGATCCCGGCGGCTGTGCCGGGCAAGGCGGCGGCGATGGGCTTGCCGCCTTTCAGGGTTTTCAGGTCCATACCGCCGCGCTCGATCTTGCGCAGGATGCGGTGGCCATGCATCACATTGTCGAAAATCCCCTGCGCGGGGTTTTCCCCTGCGCTGACACGCGCCGCGCTCAGTTCGTTCAGATCCATGCCCCCGGCAAAATCAGGCTTGGCCGAGGTGATTACCGCGCCCTTTATATTGTCGTCACCCAGCACCGTGTCAATATGCGCGTCAAGTTCGACAAACCCTTGCGACGACATCACGTTCATTGCCTTCTCGGGCACGTCCCAAGTGATGGTGGCGATACCGCCTTCGTCTACGTTCAAATGAAATTCAACCATGCATCCAGCTCCTTATACGCGTTCCAAAATGGTGGCCGAGCCCATGCCGGCAGCCACGCACAGGGTTGCCAGGCCGGTTTCCTTGTCGGCCCTCTCCATTTCGTCCAACAGATGCGAGATCAGCATGGCACCAGTCGCCCCAAGCGGATGGCCCATGGCGATGGCGCCTCCATTCACGTTGACCTTTTCATGATCCACATCAAAGGCCTGCATGAAGCGCAGCACCACGGCGGCGAAGGCCTCGTTCACCTCAAAGAGGTCGATGTCGCCGATTTCCATACCGTTTTCGCGCAGGATCTTTTCGGTCACTGGGACCGGGCCGGTCAGATTGATGGTCGGGTCGGTGCCGATCTTGGCCATGGATTTGATGCGCGCGCGCGGGGTCAGGCTGTTACGCTCGCCGAACTCCTTCGAGCCGATCAGCACTGCCGCCGAGCCGTCGACGATACCTGACGAATTGCCCGCGTGATGCACATGGTTGATTCGCTCCAGATGCGGGTATTTCAGCAAGGCCACAGCATCAAAGCCGGGCATCACCTCACCCTGTTCCTTGAAGGCTGGTTTCAGCGCCCCGAGAGACTGCATGTCGGTGCCCCGGCGCAGATATTCGTCATGGTCGAGAATGGTCAGCCCGTTGCGGTCCTTCACCGGCGTGACGGAGCGCTCAAAACGGTTTTCGTCCCAAGCTTGAGCCGCGCGGCGCTGGCTTTCCACTGCGTAGGCGTCGCATTCGTCGCGTGTAAACCCGTATTCGGTGGCGATGATGTCGGCGGAAATACCCTGTGGCACGAAATAGCTTTTCATCGCCAAGGTCGGGTCGCCCGCAATCGCGCCGCCGTCCGAACCCATCGGCACCCGGCCCATCATTTCGACCCCGCCCGAGATATAGGCAGACCCGACCCCGGCCTTGATCTGCGCCGCGCCCAGATTCACCGCCTCAAGCCCCGAAGCGCAGAAGCGGTTGATCGAAATGCCGGGAAGCTGTTCACCCAGATCCGAGTTCAGCACCGCGCTGCGCGCCAGGCAGGCGCCTTGTTCGCCCACCTGCGTGACATTGCCCCAGATCACATCCTCGACCTGGGTGGGGTTAAGATCATTGCGTTCCTTGATCGTGTTCAACATCTCCGAGGACAGGTGCAGCGCCGTCATCTGGTGCAGACTACCATCTTTGCGCCCCTTGCCGCGCGGGCTGCGGATTGCGTCATAGATATAGGCGTCTTGGGTCATTCGTGGTCCCTTTCGTGAAATCTGTCGTGCCAGCTCAGAAAGCTGCGGCATCCGGCGCCATCACCGTTTCCGGCCCGGCCTGAATGCGTTTGAGATGCATGCGCGTCATCGGCAGGTGCCGGGTCATGTAATGACGCACGGTCAGGAGCTTTTGGGTGTAAAACGCTGCATCACCGGTTCCGGCCTCCAACGCGGCCTGCGCCGCCTCGGCGCTGAGCGCCAGCATGTAGGCCATGGTCAGATGCCCCACCAGATGCAGGAAATCGGTCGACCCGGCCATCGCGGCATTCGGATCTTTCATACCGTTCTGCATCATGTATTGACCGGCGCTTTGGAAATCTCCCAGCCCTGCCATAAGTGGTTTTCCCACCATGTCGGTCAAAACTTCATTCTGGATCAGTCGGTCAGCCAGTTCCTTGATCATAATGCCATAGGCCATGGTGTGCTTGCCGCCATCAGCACCAAGTTTGCGACCGACGAGGTCCAGTGCCTGCACGCCGTTTGCACCTTCGTACATCTTTGCGACCCGCACATCCCGCACGAACTGTGACATGCCCCATTCTTCGATGTATCCATGCCCGCCCAGAACCTGCTGTGCATCGGTGGCGGCCTCATATCCCTTGTCGCTAGCAAAGGCCTTGAACACGGGCGTCAAAAGCGACAGCAGACCTTGCGCATCTGCATCACCGGTGCGCGACACCCGATCATGCTGCATGGTGCACCAATAAGCAAAGACCCGGGCCCCTTCGATGAAGCTGCGCTGATCCATCAGCGTACGCCGGATATCCGGATGCACGATGATCGGATCAGCCGGCCCGTCCGGGTTCACGGGCCCGGTAACGGCCCGCATCTGCAGACGTTCGCGGGCATAGGCAACGGCATTCTGATATGCTGCCTCGGCGTTGCAGTATCCCTGCGCACCAGTGCCAATCCGGGCCTCGTTAACAAGAGTGAACATGGCACTCATACCCTTGTTGGGTTGGCCCAGAAGATAACCGATGGCGCCTCCAAAGTTCATTTCACAAGTGGCATTGCCGTGGATGCCCATCTTGGTTTCCAACCGGCCTGCGCGCACGGCATTGCGCTCACCAAGGCTGCCATCTTCATTCACCAGGTATTTTGGCACGATGAAGAGCGACACGCCCTTGATCCCCTCGGGGCCGCCGGGGATTTTCGCCAGAACAAGGTGGACGATGTTTTCACCCATCTCGTGATCACCCGCCGAGATGAAGATTTTGGTGCCGGTAATCTTGTAGCTGCCATCGTCCTGCGGCGCGGCGCTGGTTCGCATCAGGCCCAAATCGGTGCCACAATTGGGCTCGGTCAGGTTCATTGTGCCAAACCACTCAAGGTTCGCCATCTTGGGCAGATAGGCCTGCTTCTGCTCCTCTGTCCCATGCGCAAAGATCGTGTTCCAGGCACCGTGCGTCAGCCCGCCATACATCACCATCGCGTGGTTCGCCGAGGAAAAGCATTCGCCCGCCGCCATGTGCATCAATTTGGGCAAGCCCTGCCCGCCATAATCCAAATCAAGGTCAAGCGATGTCCACCCGCCCTCGCGCAGAACATTGATTGCCTCAGGAAAACCGTTTGGCACCTGCACCTTGCCGTCCACAAGGCTGGTGCCCTCTTGATCGCCCACGCGATTCAAGGGGGCCAGCACGTTCGAAGCGATCTTGCCGGCCTCTTCGAGGACCGGACCCGTCAGGTCGGGGGTCAGGTCTTCGTAGCCCGGAATGTCTGCCTGCGAGGCTTTCAGAACCTCGTGCAAAACGAAATCAATATCCCTTAGCGGCGCGGTGTAAGTCGGCATTCTTGTCATTCCTCCATGACGAATCTCAATGTATTGTCATATCATATGTAATTAGTTCTTGAGATAAGTGGCAAGGCTCAATATGCTGACGGCCAAATGACGCAGCGGCAGTTTCAATGCTGAAAGTAGAAGGGCAAACCGCCAATGGATGCAGAAACAGCCACCAAGGCCCTGAGGCTGGCAACAGGCAGCAGCGAGATAGTTTCAGCGGTCGCACCCCTGTCTGGTGGTGTGTCGAACCTGACATACCTTCTGACGCTGGATGCGGGCGCGCGACTGGTCATGCGCACGCCACCGCCCGGGCGGCGGTCGGGGAATGCCCATAACATGATCCGCGAGGCCCGTGTCCTCGAAGCGGTGCATCCGCTGTTCCCTGAAGCGCCCGCTATTGTCGGTTACAGCGAAGACCCCTCCGCCACCGGCGATCAGTTCATGATCATGGCCCAGATCGACGGTCGCACCCTGCCCCCGGGCAGCCCATTTGAGGTTAGCCCCGAACAGGCCCGCACCCTGTGCGAAAACTTCGTCGACGGATTGGCGCGGCTGCACGAGGCCGAGCTTACCGACGCCGTGCAGGCAGCGTTTGGCGACCCGCAGGGGTTTGTCGCGCGCCAAGTGGCCGGATGGTCGCGGCGCTACGAAAAAATCGGGCTGGAAAACCCACACAGCGGCTTGCGTGACTGGCTCTCGGCAAACATCCCGCTTGATCCGGACCGCGCCTCGATCCTGCACAATGACTACAAGTTCGATAATATGGTGCTGGACCGAGACGATCCGACCCGGATCATCGGCGTGCTCGACTGGGAACTCTCGGGCTTCGGAGATGCGTTCATGGATCTGGGCAATGCGCTGGCCTATTGGGTCGAGGCCGGCGATCCGCATGCATTGCAGAGCTTTAAGCGCGGCCCGACGGATCTGCCCGGCATGATGACCCGGGATGAAATCATCGATGCCTATTGCACAGCAAGAGAATTCGACCGCCCCGCAAACATGAATTTCTATCAGTCGATGGGCCTCTTCCGTCTCGCCGTCATCGCATTGCAGGTGCACGTGCGCGTGGCCGGTGGTGTTGGCAAGCCAAGCCCTTTCCTTGATGCCGCGCTGGCTTTGCTGGATCGCGCCGAAGATTTCGCAGGAGTATAGACCATGGATTTTGCGCCTTCAGCAAAATCACAGGATTTCGCACAACGCCTGACCGCCTTCATGGAAGAACATGTCTATCCGGCGGAAAAGGTTTACCACGACCAGCACGTCCAGCATGGTGACAGATGGGCCGTGCCGCCGATCATCGAAGAGCTCAAGGAAAAGGCCCGCTCGGCCGGGCTTTGGAACCTGTTCTTGCCCGATGAACGTTTCGGTGCAGGGTTGTGTGTTCTTGAATACGCTCCTTTGGCGGAAATCACGGGCCGCTGCCAGATCGCACCGGAAGTGTTCAATTGCTCTGCCCCTGACAGCGGCAACATGGAAACGCTATCGCTTTACGGAACGCCAGAGCAGCAGGACCAATGGCTAAGGCCTTTGCTGGACGGCAAGATCCGCTCGGCCTTTTTGATGACGGAACCGGGCGTGGCCTCATCTGACGCCACAAATATCGAATGCCAAATCCGACGCGACGGCGACGACCATGTTATCAACGGACGCAAGTGGTGGTCTTCGGGTGCGGGGGATCCGCGCTGCGCGATCTTCATCGTCATGGGAAAGACCGACCCCGATGCCGCAGCTCACGCACAACAAAGCATGGTGCTTGTTCCCGCCGATACGCCCGGCGTGACGATCGAGCGTCACCTGCCTGTCTTTGGCTATGACGACGCGCCGCACGGACATATGGAAGTGTCCCTGAAAGATGTCCGCGTCCCGGCCACGAACATCCTGCTGGGTGAAGGCCGCGGCTTTGAGATTGCTCAGGGCCGATTGGGGCCAGGGCGCATTCACCACTGCATGCGTTCGATCGGGGCCGCCGAACGGGCGCTGGAAATGATGACCGAAAGACTGCTCAGCCGCGAGGTTTTCGGCAAGGCCATCGGCATGCATTCGGTCTGGGAAGAGCGCGTCGCCAATGCACGGCTTGATATAGAAATGACCCGGCTCATCTGCCTGAAAGCTGCGTGGATGATGGGCACGGTCGGCAACAAGGCGGCGAAGGACGAGATTGCAATGATCAAGATCGCGGCACCGTCCATGGCGCTTCGGGTGATCGACGACGCGATCCAGGCCTTCGGCGGCGCGGGCGTGTCTGATGATACGCCACTGGCCCAGATGTGGACTGGCCAGCGCTCGCTGCGCCTGGCTGATGGCCCGGACGAAGTGCATCGCCGTGCTGTGGCGCGGTCCGAGTTTAAACGTGCCGCCGGACGGTTGGGCATCAACATGCGGGAGGTCAAGAAATGAGCGACAAAGGAACGGTACTGGTCACAGGCGCTTCGTCAGGTTTGGGCGATCAGTTCTGCCGTACGTTGGCGGCAGACGGATACACAGTCATAGCCGCCGCACGGCGCAAGGACAGGCTCGAGGCGCTGTGCAGCGACATCACTGCCAACGGCGGCACTGCCTGTGCCTTGGCAATGGATGTCTCTGATGTGGAAAGCTTTGCTGTCGCAATCGACGAAGCCGAAGCCATGGCTGGGCCGGTCACCTGCCTCGTCAACAATGCTGGCACTTCAGTAAGCAAGTTCGCGACTGAAATGACCCCTGAGGATTTCGACTTTGTTATGGGGTTGAACCTTCGCGGCCCCTATTTCCTGTCTACCGAACTGGCCCGGCGCTGGATCGCGCGCAGCAGCGACGGACGGATCGTCAATATCGGCTCGTTATCCGACAGCCGCGCCATGCCGGGACACACTGTCTATGGCACGTCCAAGGCTGCAATCGCACGCCTGACTCAGCAGATGGCCCGCGAGTGGATAAACAAAGGCATCAACGTCAACGCCTTGGCCCCCGGTTACATCAAAACTGACCTGAACGCGCCCTATTTCGACAGCCCAAAAGGGCAGGCCGTCGTCGCGCAATTCCCGCGCCGCCGTGTGGGGGAACCGGCCGATCTGGACAAAGCGATCCTGTATTTGTGCGACCCCGATCAGCGTTTCTTGACCGGGCAGGTTCTGCGCCTGGACGATGGACAAGGATTATAAACCGATGAAACTTACCCTCGTTACAGCTTTTGCAATCGCCACGGCGATCCCCGCCATGGCGCAAGAAGCCGCCCCCCCGAACGTCCTGCTGGTCTTGCTGGACGATGCGGGGTTCATGGATTTCGGCGCTTATGGGGGCGATGCCGCCACTCCCAATATCGACGCACTGGCCGATCGCGGCGCGATGTTTTCGCGCTACTACACTTCTCCGCAATGCGGGCCTAGTCGGGCCATGCTGATGACTGGCCGTGACAATCACGAAGTCGCACTGGGTTCGATCCCCGAAACCCTTTCCCCTGAAATGCGTCAATACCCAGGCTATACGATGCGTTGGGAAGACGGGTTACCCACTATTGCTTCGCGTCTGAATGAACGCGGTTACCAGACCTTCATTTCGGGTAAATGGGGCATCGGCGATGTCGGGGAGAACCTACCACATCGGTTCGGTTTTGACCGGTCCTTCGTGCTCGACGCCACTGGCGGAAGCAACTACGATCACACACCATACTTGCCACTCTACAAGACCACAAACTGGTTCGAAGACGGAGCACCGGTCACCCTGCCGGACGCGTTCTATTCCTCAGAGGGCATCGTCGATCGAATGATTGACTATCTGGACGAGTCAGACCCCGAAAAACCATTCTTCAGCTTTGTGTCCTTCCAAGCAATCCATATGCCGATCCAGGTGTCACCAGAGTACCGCGAACATTATGCCGGACGCTTTGAAGACGGTTGGGAGGTGATGCGCGAACAGCGGCTGGAACGTGCGGTTGACCTTGGCCTCGTGCCTGAGAGCACCGAATTGGCACCTTTGCCCGCCTCTTCCCGCGCTTGGGACGACCTAAACGATGAGGAACAGGCCTATTGGGCGCGGTCAATGCAAGTGAACGCCGGTATGTTGGAGTCCGCAGATCACCATTTGGGCCGTCTGCTGGCGCATCTGGAGGCTCAAGGCAAGCTCGACAACACGCTCGTCATCGTGACGTCGGACAATGGCCCCGAATCCCGTGGGGTTGGCGATGCAACCGGAGTACGAGGCGTGGCCGTAAGATCATGGATGCGCCAAAACGGCTGGAACCGCGACGCCGAGACTTTGGGCGAGCGTAATACGATGACCTTTATCGGTGAGGAATGGGCGTCGGTTTCCGCTGCCCCCTTTGCGCTGTTCAAATTCACTGCGACCGAGGGTGGATTGCGCGTGCCACTGGTCATCGCTGGCCCTGACCTGCCCGCCACTGGCGTGCTAGATGGTCGCGCTCATGTCACCGACCTTGTGCCAACGATGCTGGATATCGCCGGAGTAAATCCGGTGGCCCCCGACATTCGCGGCCGCAGCCTGTTGCCAATGTTGAACGGTGAGCGCACCGCGATATATGGCGATGATGACGCGGTCGGTTTCGAGGTCAGCGGCAATTCCGCGCTCTATCGCGGCAACTGGAAGATCTCGCGCATTCCGGAACCATTGGGCGACGGCGAATGGCACATGTACGACCTGTCCACCGATCCGGGCGAGACCACGGACCTTGCAAGCGCCCGCTCCGAATTGTTTCAGGATATGCTGAACGAATACCTTAGCTATGCCGATGAGGTTGGCGTGGTGACCGTTGACGCGAACTACAACCCATTCGATCAAATTGGAAGAAACGCGATCCGGAAAAAAGCAAGCGAATACTGGCCGAGATTGCTTCTTGCAGGGCTTGCTACGCTCACGCTCCTGTTTTTTTCATTCCGTTGGGTCAGACGCCTGTTGCGCCCTTGATCCACCCCCATGCGAACTTCATATGTCACATGAACTGCCAATTTTAGGAGAACTCCCATGTCCTGGCTGAAAATCATACTCATAGCTATCCCGGTGCTTGCCGTCTCGGTCTATTTTGGCCTTCCGCGAGCCCTGAACCTGCTGGGCCTTCATCCGCATTACGAGATCCCCGAATTTGATCTGGCCGGCAAACGCGCCCTGATCATCACCACCAGCCAGGACACACTGGGCGACACTGGCAAGGCAACCGGGGTCTTCCCCTCGGAAATGACTGTGCCTTACTATGCATTTCTGGATGCGGGCATGGAAGTCGACATCGCCTCGATTGGGGGCGGCGAGATTCCAATCGAGCCGCGCACGTGGGGCTGGCCTCTGGCGACGCCTGCCGATTATCGTTTCAAAGAGGACACGATTGCGATGGCAAAATTAACAAGCTCGATCCCCATTTCGGAAGTCGACATAGCCAGATACGATGCAATCTTTTTGTCTGGTGGTTGGGGCGCCGCCTATGACTTTGCCCAATCCGAGGAACTGGCCGCATTGGTTACGGCGGCAAATGCCGATGGCGATGTGATCGGATCAGTTTGCCATGGTGCTCTGGGCCTGGTTAACGCCATGGACACCGACGGAACGCCGCTGATTGAAGGGCGCACCGTGACCGGCGTGACAGATGCCCAGATCGATCAGTTGGGCATTTCGATTACCCCGAAGCATCCCGAATCCGAATTGCGGGCCGCTAACGCGAATTTCGAATCCGGAACCGCCTTTCGTGACATCTTTGCCACCCATGTCAGCGTGGACGGCAACCTTGTCACCGGTCAGAACCAGAACAGCGGTGCCGAAGCGGCGCATCGGATGCTGGAGATACTGGCCGAGTAATACGACGCACCGGGGCGGTCAATGGGAACGCTGACCGCCATCCTTTCCTTCACCCGCCAAAATCGGATCGCGGATTTTGAATGGGACGAGAACACCGGAAAACTTCCCCCGCAGCTCCGGATTGGAATACCTGCCCTTGCGATTGCGCTGGCGGCATTGGCTATCACCCCGTGCTGGGCGTGGCCATGGATCGGCGCGATGGCGCTCTATGCCCTGTTCCTGAGCCACTATCAGAACTGGCGCGGTCCACTGACCAAACCCGAGATCGACATGTCAGGTGACAAGCCCCTAACCGTGCGCTTGCACGAGCATTTCACCAACAACATGCTGGCCACCTGGGTGGTCGGTGCCACCCATTGGGAGGACGGCGGTAAACCGCCCGCCAATCTGCCTGGCGCCAAACCAACCTTCTTCTTTGCTCCCCCCCATATGGGCAAACGCGACAAAGATTGGGGGCCTGGCAAGTTCTGGCAAAAAGCCTCCACCGCCAGTATCAAAGTGACACAAGATACCGCAGCATTGCTAAATATCGTGTCGCAGACTGGTGCGGACGAAGCCAATGCGTCCTGGCTTGGGCTTCTGGACAACAAGGTGCCTGGCAGCACCGGCCTGATTGTCAGCATCTAAAAAAAAAGTCCGACGGAGGCCACTGGTAGAAGGACCGCCTTTTTGCCAGAGGCCGCCATGATCGGCTTGAGGACATGAAGTGTTGCTGCAGGTCGCATTCGATCAGGCCGAAACGATCCACCTTTAACACATTGATCATTGGCGAAACGGTTGGCGAAACGGGGTTCGCAAGCTGATCATCGTTCAATCGCCCACGCCCTCTTCGGTTTTGGTGATGCCAGGTGCGCCGCAGCGTCACCGGTTGAAGGGCAAATAGATCCACAAGGCAAGGCGCTGCTCCGAAAAGCTGCTCTCCAATGCCCACAGGTATAGCCTGCTGCCCAAAACCTGTTTCATGCGCGTTTCTGGTCTTGAGCAGCCTCAAAGGGCTCCCAAACCTCAAGATGGTTTCGCCATCCGACCCGACGCGGCAAACGCAGGTCTAGAAAGGGCTCTAGGCCGCAACGCGTGAACAGTGTTCGCACTGTCCCTTGCGCCGTTCCGGGGGCATCATCGAAGGCGTCTGTCATGCGTTGCGAAAGGAAATGCCGATAGGTCTTGACCGGCGCCGGCATCTTGGCCCCGCGCAGTTCGAATTGCGTCATTGCGAAAACCCGGTGGCCTTCGATCACCTCGTTGGGTTGTTTCGCCAGCCACTTATCAAAATAGGCATGATGGGCGGCGTATTCGGCGGCGTATTCTTCGGCCACGTACTTAAGTAAAGACAGAAATGTCTCCGGCGGGTTTTCAAGATTCACCATGCCTGTGCCCCACGCCAGCGAAACAGCGTCCTCGATATCCTCGAACGCGTTCATCCGTTCGGTCCAGTCAAAGACAAAAGGCGCGCGTTCCTGCATCAGAGCCAGCGGGACCCGGTCGCGCCCGAGGTGAGCAAAAATCGGGCCAAACAGCGCGTAATCCGCGATTGTCGGACGCCCACCTAAGAGGTAAGGCATCACAGCGAAATGCGCGTTCAGCCGGCCGAGAAAGTCCAGATAGGCCGCCTCGATCGCCGCCGCGTTCTTGGCGTTTGCCCCGATCATAGCAGTATATGTGAGTAAGAGACCCGACAGCTTCTCGAAACCTGCGTCGCTTTCCGCTTCGTTTTTGCCCAACGGTAGGGCGTCGCGGAAAATATGCCGAACAAAAGGCGTTTGCTCAGGCAAATTCCAGCGATAGTGCATCGCGGGGCGCATAAGACCTTCGTTTCCAAACAAATCGAAGAGCCCCGCAACGACATCCAACGCGGGATCGTCGGGATAGACCGAAAAGCGGCTCTGTCCTGAGGCCTCAAAGTGGTCAATGATGCGCGCGCCATCCTGCAACAGCGTGCCATCAGGCAGTTCCACCACAGGTATGATACGCCGCCCGATTTTCGGGAAAATCACCTTTAACGCACGTTCTGATCCTGGTGCGCGTTCGGTGAACGCGATGCGCTGGTGACGCAGATATGAGCGCACGCGTGCGCTGTAGAGAGACAACTTGCCACCATATAGTATCACTTGGTCCGTCATGTCAGTTCACCTTTTGCGGAATCAGTTGGGCCAATAAACAAGGGCATCGCCTTCGACCATCTCTTCGGCCAGATGCTTGTCGATGGCGAGGGGCCCAGAAACGACTGACTGCGCCTGTGGTTCCGCTCCGGCCCAGTGCGCTTCGATCAGTGCGCGCAGTTCCGCCACCTTTTCCGGCTCGACTTCTACCAGGTTGGTCTGCTCTGTTGGGTCGCTATTTAGATTGAACAGCCAAGTTTGCTCTGATCCCGGATTAATTTGAAGCTTCCAACCACCGGCCTGCACCACGCGGTAATCTGACGTGCCCCAATGGATCGCATCGTCGGGCCGTGTCAGCCGCTCGGCCCCGGCCCAAAGCGGCGCCATGTCGCGCCCGTTGATCGTGCGGTCATCCGGCAGCACTGCACCGCCGGCGGCCACCAGCGTGGGCATAAGATCAAGATGCGTCACAGGCGCGCCGATCTCTGTGCCGGACTCAATGGTTCCCGGCCAGGTCATCGAAAGCGGCACTCTCAGGCCTCCTTCGAAAAACGTGTTCTTCCAGCCGCGATATGGCGCATTGACCCCGTCAATGCCGATATAATCTGGTGCACCATTATCGCTGGACAGAACCAAGATTGTATTGTCGGCGATGCCCTCGGCCTCAAGCGCCTCGATGACGCGCCCAACCGAACGGTCAAGCGAGCGCATCATCGCCGCATAAACCCGCCTGCGGTGCGGCTGAATATCCCCCACAGCCTCAAAGTCCTCTCTGGTGGCTTGCAAGGGCACATGTGCGCCCCAATGCGCCAGATAGAGGAAAAACGGACGGCCCGCGTTGGCCTCAATCGCGCGAACGGCATTGTCGGTGAAATAGTCTGTCAGATAGCCTTCGGGCTCAAACCACTCGCCCCCATCCTGCATCACCGCAAATTGCAACCGCGCCCACAGAAACCTGTCGATGGACGAAAACGGCAGCTCGGCATTGACCACGTTCGGATCGTCGACGGGTAGGAACAGCCCACTGGCCATCATCAGATCTTCATCAAAGCCTTGATCTCTGGGCAGCATGCCCCGTTCGCGACCCAAATGCCACTTGCCAATTTGCATCGTGTGGTACCCGGCCTCGCGTAAGGTCTCGGCCACAGTGATTTCGGCCCCCGGCAGGCCGCGGGAGTTGTAGGTCGGATTGGCCTCATCCGCCACTTCGTCGTAGCGGTATTCAGGCCGCCCCATGAGGTTGTCATTGCCGATTGCCGCGATCATCCGTCCCATGCCATCGGGCGTGGGCGTCACGTCATATCCGGTGCTGGATGCATCCCGCCCCGTCAGGATCGCTGCTCGTGATGGCGCACAGTTGGCGTGCCCGGCATAGGCATTAGTGAAAATCGCGCCCTTGGCTGCCAGCCGGGCGATATTAGGCGTCTCGATGATGCCCTCACCAAAGCCGCTAAGGTCATTTATCCCTACATCATCCAGCAGGATCAAAATGATATTAGGTTTGTCGGCGGGCAGGACTCCAGTATTCTCGGGGCCCCTTTCCCATGTAACCGGGCGGTTGGGCTGCACCTCAGGGCGATCCCGGTTGGCAACGACATAAAGCAGGATATCCATGCGCTTGGCGTATCCAACAGCACCAACCACCAGAATCAGCGTCACCATGC
Organism: Rhodobacteraceae bacterium SB2; assembly: GCA_001642945.1. Lineage (GTDB taxonomy): Bacteria > Pseudomonadota > Alphaproteobacteria > Rhodobacterales > Rhodobacteraceae > Thalassovivens > Thalassovivens spotae. The sequence goes on from LGRT01000013.1 coordinate 118,369, forward strand.
CAAGAATAATCTTTTTCCACATAGCCTTGTCCTCCCTGACCGGCGCAATTTATTTTGTCATATATTTTGTCATATATTATGTCAGCTTATCGTGGAAGATGAAAAGCACAAGCCCGGTGTCGTTGCGTAATTCTGCAGGTTACATGCATGGCACCATTTGCATCGCAACGCGCGATCCTTATTATTGACATATAGCATGTCGACATACACGAGGTCGAAATGACTGAAACAACGAAGCCGATCGAGCTGCTTGGCTCGCCAGGCTCACCTTACACCAGGAAAATGCTCGCCTATCTACGCTATCGTGGAATTCCCTACCGCTATCACATTGGCATGCATGACAGCCTGAAGGGTTATCCGCAGCCAAGGCCGCAGCTCTTTCCCACATTCTACCTGACAGGTGATGCAGGCGAATTGCAGGCAGTGACCGACAGCACGCCGTTGATCCGCAGGTTCGAAGGTGAATATGCGGAGCGCTCGACCCTGCCCGATGATCCCGTCGCCCGGTTCCTTCAGGACATTGTCGAGGATTACGCCGATGAATGGCTGAGCAAGATAATGTTCCACTATCGCTGGGCCGAGCCGGAAAATGCCGATCATGTCGCGCCACTGCTGGTCTACTGGATGATGCCCCAGGCCGCGGAAGGCCCCGCCAATGCCTTTGCAGCAAGTTTTGCCGCGCGCCAGATCGGGCGCCTTGGCGTCGTGGGGTCGAACGACGCAACCGCTGCAACCATCGAAGCCAGCTACCTGCGCGTCCTGAAGCTTCTGGACAGCGTAGTAGCATCCCGGCCGTTCCTGTTCGGTGTCCGCCCCTCGGTCGCCGATTTCGCCGTTTTTGGCCAGTTCACGCAACTGCTGACGATCGAGCCGACTTCTGCCGCGATCGCGCGTGAAAACGCACCACGCCTTCGCGCCTGGATCGACAATCTTGAAGACGCCACCAGCAACGCCGCTGACGAAAACGGCTGGCTGTCGCGCGAAGCGGCCGCCACCACCCTGCGCCCGCTTTTATCCGAGATCGGCCGAACCTATGTCCCTTACATGCAAGCCAATGCTGCCGCCCATGCGGCGGGCGAAAAAGAGGTCATGGTTGAAATCGACGAAGCGCCCTGGACACAGGCCTCGTACGCCTATCAGGCCAAATGCCTGCGTGTGCTGCGCGATAACTTCGCCACTTTAGCCGCGCCCGATCAGGCGGCAGTGCGCAACGCACTCGAAGGGACTGGTTGCGAGATCTTCACGTCTCCAGCCTAACTGGGATCCTTCAAAATGCGAAAGCCTGTATGCGCGGTTGAGAAATCGGGCTCAAGGCTTTCGCGTGCCGCGGCACGGTAACGGCGGCAGTAGTTCGACCCGCACAGATAGGACCCACCTTTGATGGTAAACTGCGGGTTGCCGTCGCCGAAAGGGGTTTCGGTCCATTCCCAGACGTTGCCGATCATGTCATAGGCCCCGATCAGGCTGGCCCGGTAACATCCCACCGGCGCCGTGCCGATGAACCCGTCCTCGGCGGTGTTCAGCACCGGAAATATGCCGTTCCAGGTATTGGCCCGGATTTCGCCATCGGGGCCACGAAGGCCCGATTCTGGGTCATCCGGATCAAACAGCCCAAGGCTGGCGGCATATTCCCACTCAATCTCGTTGGGGAGCCTTCCCCCGGCCCAGGCTGCATAAGCGCGCGCATCCGTCAGGCTGACATGCACCACCGGATGGCGGCCCAGCCCGTCGAGATCCGATCCTGCCCCACCAGGCGATCGCCAAGTCGCGCCTTCATCCAGCTTCCACCAGGACAAAAGGTCCGAAGGCGTCTCGGTCTCGACAAACCCCGCCGAACCACCGGTCCGCTCGGCCTCAGTGACATAGCCGGTGGCGGCCACAAAAGCAGCGAACTGGTCATTGGTCACCTCGGTGACGGACAGCAAGAACGGCGAGACATGCAGCTTTATCGGTCCGCCTTCTTCGGGATAGATCGCATCAGCGCCCTTGACGAACCCGCCGCCCGGCACCTGCACGAACCCGCCAATGTCAGCCTCGGCCAGAACACAGCTTTGCGCCGTCCCATCCCCGCCCGGCCACCAGAGAAACGCGCCCGCCAGACCAAGAGCCACCAGGCCAGACAGTGAGACCAGCCAGCGCATCTTTTTATTCTGCACTGGTGATTAAGGCATTGGCTATACGGCGCACAACTGCCTCTGCCGCAAGGGGTGAGAGGCCCTGGTCCATGCGCAGGTTAATCCAGCAAGCAATCCCCATCGCCTCGTCCAAGGCAGCGAAAAGTACATCGTCCAAGATCACACTTTCCGGCAACACCGACTTCAGCGAAGCGCGCTCAATTTCGAGAAACTGGCGATACTCCTCCAATAAGAACTTCGACTGGAACCGGCGCAATGATGCAGCCAAGCGAACGGGCAGGATATATTCCCAAATTTCCAGTCGGCGCTGCATTTGTTCTTCAAACTGTCCGCGCCAGTCGGTTGCCAAGTATGGCTGCAGGAATCTTGGTAAAATTTCTCTCCCCATATCGCCCGCAATTTCTCGCAACAGGCTTTCCATGTCATCGATTTGGCGAAACACCGTACGAATGCTCAGGCCAGAATGTTCCGATATGTCGATGGCCCGCGGGGAATAGTTGCCGGCGTGGATCAGGGTGAGGATCGATGTCTTGATCTTGTCCCGGCTGCGCGCACTGCGCTGCTTGCGACCGTCTGTTTTTTCTTTTTTCGCAACGGGTTCTGCCTTGACTGCCACTGCTGTATTCCTTTCAGATCAACCATTCCCAACAACCTATTTGAACGGCTTTCTAAATTCCAGCACTTAGAAAAACGACCACGTCAGTCCGGTTGAGCGCTTTGATTGTACCGCCCTTAAGCATTTTATTGACATGTTTAATGACATTACTTTAGACATTTCGCAAGAGACGGAAGATCGCCGAAAGACAAATACTAAACGGCGCGCTTCACATCTACAGGAGTTTACCGATGAAAACAGTCACAATCTTCGCATTCGCGTTAGCAATCAGCGCAACAGGCGTACAGGCCGGATGGAACGTGGCCGATGCCTGCGCTGCTGGGCTATCTGGGGACAGCAAGTTGATTTACGACAAGGTGAAACCGAAGATCGTTGTAGGCGACAGGTCCGGCAACGAGGCGCGGATAACATCCACGGTCAAGGAAATGGTATCCAATGGCGAAGTTGCCTTTTTCGGGGTCAGGGGCAATGCCAAACAGGCCGTGGCTTGCCTGCAAAAGGTGAATTCCTGAATCCTGGAAACCATGCACCGGGTCGGACCTGGGAAGATAGGTATTCATGTCCTTTGACAGTCTGAGAAGGAGATGGGATTCGAACCAAGGAGACGATATACGTCGTTCTAAGGTAGCAATGAACGTGGCAATTTCTAAAAGTGCCAAAACGCAAGAAGCGCCCCTATGGACGCTACTGCATTGTAACCGTTTAGTTAGACTTGGTTGCGGGAGTAGGATTTGAACCTACGACCTTCAGGTTATGAGCCTGACGAGCTACCGGGCTGCTCCATCCCGCGCCAAGTACAGGCTTAGTAAACCGACTGCAAAAGGATCACAAGCCCCGAAACAAAGAATTTGCAAGAGATTTTGATCAGCCAGACAGGATACGTTCAGAACCAGGCGGTTTTTTATTTCAAGCGCTGAAACATAGGCTGCATCAGCGTTGGCTTTCCAAGAGCTTCCAATACCAACTCACCCCGCGCATCTAGAGCCTTCGCTAGGCCGTAATGCGGGGCCGCCCTGACACCACAGCGGTTAGTCGCGCTTCAATGAAAACCATGCGATTCTCTGCCTGCGTTTTTGAAATATCGCGCTGCCAGCTTAGCTTAAGCGCATCAGCCCCTGCAGCCTTTGCCTGCGCTATTGCCTGATCCTTCAAGATCTGCTCAAGCGTCTCAAGCGCCAGTGTTTCTTGCGTGAAATCCTGCGTGCCCACGCCACTATGTACGCGAAACACACCTTCTGTGGGCGCTGTCACCGTGCCGCTGGCGCGCATCGTAATCTGCCCAACAACCGCGCCGATGGCATTTGCAACATCGCCGTGCTGGGGAATCAGCATCGGGCAGTTCAGGCGCGCGCCAACCGCAGGGTAATAGCTTGGCGCCGAAGCGCCCAAACCCACCACAGGCAGGTTTAGACCAGCATCCAGTTTTATCAATCCACGATGCCCGCTTAGCCCACGTTCCAGCAAAATATGCCCTGCCAAATCTTGCGAGGCCAAGCCAAAGCTTTGCGTTTCTTCGGCAAAGGCCACGTCTAACAACGCAGTAGAGGTTTGCCGGGTGAGCTGATCAATAATCATATCCGCCATATCTTGCGGATTTTTTGCCAAGCGCTGCCCGGCGCCCGTGCGCCGCCGCCCAAAGACGCTAAGGGCTTTTTGCGCCGCCCCGCGATCCCAAAGTTGCGAAGCGCCCAGAACATGGCTGGCATCCGAAGGCGTTAAAGCTGCAATTTGTACCCCCCCCCGCGACAGCAAGCGCCGCAAAACCTGCTGCTCTAACCGGCTTTTCAACACCCTATCCAGCGGCTGAAAATCAAGGGTTAGCCGCTGATAAAGCGCCAGATCGCGGCTTTGTAACCCTTGCATGGCCGGCCCCGAAAGGCGGCGCACAAAACGCCCATCATATTCGCTTGGAAGCGCCGTATGCAGCTGGCGATCTAACGCATCATGTACCAGATCAGGGGCCTCCATCGCCGCCAAGCAAATTGGTAAAACGCGCTTGGGCCCCAGCAACACGCCACCCTGCAACCCTTCAGATAGGAAATGAACTTCGCTATCGCCCCCCAAACCCGAGGTGCGCATGGCAACAGCCTCTACCATGGTGCGATAAGGGCCCACTTGAGCCCCCTGCGGATCTAGCGCCGGTTGGCCATTGCGCAAAACGGCAATATCCGTGGTGGTGCCTCCAATATCAGAGACCAAAGCGGTTTTCTCACCGGTGAGCCACCGCGCGCCCACAAGCGACGCAGCAGGCCCGCTTAAAATGGTCTCGATAGGCTTGTCGCGCGCCAGTTGCGCCGAAATCAAGGCCCCATCGCCGCGCACCACCATCAAAGGTGCCAGAATACCAAGCGCCGTTAATTTGAAGCTTGCCCGCTCAATCAAACCGTCAATCATCCCAATCAAACGGGCGTTTAACACCGACGTGAGCGCCCGCTTTGGCCCATTTAACTTCGAGGATAGCTGATGCGACGCGCTAACCGGCTTTCCCGAAACCGCGCGGATAAGCTGGCTGGCCGCTTCTTCATGCGCCGCATTTCGCGTGGCAAACTGCCCGGCCACGGCAAAGGCTGACACCCCAGTTTGCGCCTCTATCCAGCTTTGCAAAGCGCGCAGATCCAAAGGCTGCTGCTCGGAGCCTGCGTGATCATGCCCCCCCGGTAATTCGATGGCCGGATCACCGGCCAATACCTCAGACAGACCATGGCGGATCAGATCACCCGGGCGAAACCCTATATAGACCAATGCAACCCGTCCGCCTTGCCCTTCAACCAACGCGTTTGTGGCCAATGTGGTTGAGAGCGAGGCCATCGCAATCTCTTCCGGTTTGACCTGCGAGGCGGCCAAAACCGCCGCAACAGCCTTACCAATCCCCTCAGCCAAATCTGCGCGCGTGGTTAAGGATTTTGCGCTGGCGATCACTTCTGTTTCATCGCGCAGCAACACTGCATCCGTAAAAGTTCCACCCGTATCAACGCCCAGTAAAACGGCCATCTAATCCTCTTAATGATTGACTGTTGCAGCTGCCTCCGCCCGCACCTAGTCACAATTAAAGCCAAAAGAAAGACAGATTACGACACAAAGCCGCGGATCAAGGCCGCTTTCGACCGGTTAAAGTTTTTCAAGCTGCGCTTGCGCCCAAATCGCGGCTTCTGCGACCGTTGGGTCAGGATCTGATTGCAGGCGGGAGGCCACCGCGGCCAACTCAACCTGCTGCGAATTTCCGATCGCATAAAGTACGTTGCGTATAAACCGATCACGGCCGATGCGTTTGATCGGGCTGCCCGAAAATTTCTGGCGAAATTCCGCATCCTTTAGCATCGCCAGCTCGGCCAATTTTGGCGCGGTTAAATCTTCGCGCGCGTGAAAACGCACATCTTGCGCGGTTTGGGCAAATTTATTCCACGGGCATGCCGCCAAACAATCATCGCAACCATAAATGCGATTTCCCATCTGCGCCCGTAAATCAAGATCCACCGGGCCTTTATGTTCAATCGTCAGATAGGAAATGCAGCGCCGTGCATCCAACTGATATGGCGCTGGAAAAGCCTGCGTCGGGCAAGCCTGCAAACACGCCTGACAGGATCCGCAATGATCCTGCTCTTTTTCATCCACCGGCAAATCGAGCGTTGTAAAAATCGCGCCCAAGAAAAACCAATTGCCCAGTGACCGGCTGACCAAATTCGTATGTTTGCCTTGCCAGCCAAGCCCGGCAGCCTGCGCCAAGGGTTTTTCTGGCACCGGCGCCGTATCCACAAACACTTTAACAGCGCCGCCCTTCTCGGCGATTAACCAACGGGCCACGGCTTTCAGGTGTTTTTTAATAATATCATGGTAATCTTTATTTCGGGCATAAACAGAAATTGTACCGCGATCAGGCTGCGCCAAAACCGCCATCGGATCTTCACTGGGCGCGTAGGATCGCGCCAGCATTATCACCGATTTCGCCTCTGGCCACAGGGCGCTGGGATCCGAACGCCATGCTTGGCGATCCTCCAGCCAAGCCATTTGCCCGTGATAATTTTTGGCCAAAAACGCGCGCAAATCGGCCTCCATCTGGGGTACGGCCGAGGGTTGGCAAATCGCCAGTTGATCAAAGCCTTCCCCCTGGGCCCGCGCCAAAAGCCGCTGTTTAAGCTCTTGCATCAGATCCCGCGCCCAAAATAGAGCGCCGCGCCTATGCCTGAGCCGGACACCATGTTAGAAATCCAAATCATTGTAATGTTTGGGCGGTGGAAACCCCGGCACTTGATCCGCTAGAATACTTCGAAACGCGGGGCGAGATTTGATTTTTGCGTACCAATCTTTCACGATGGCCGATCGATTCCAATCCACATCTGAAATATAATCTAGCACTGACAGATGCGCGGCAGCTGCAAAATCTGCCAGCGTCATCTGATCGCCCGCAAGCCAGCGGCGCTGGTCCAACAGCTCAGACATATAATCAAGATGAAATTTAATCGCCTTCATACCTGCAATCACGTGTTTGCTTTCAGGAAAACCCTCACCGGTAATTTTCTTGATCACCCGCTCATTTAGCAATTTTACCGTCACATCTTTGTGAAACTTATCATCAAACCACGCGATCAAACGGCGCATTTCGTATTTGTCCAAAGCGGTTTTGGGCAGCAGCGCTGGATCGGGATATAAATCCTCAAGAAATTCGCAAATCGCACCGCTTTGAGTGAGATAGCCGCTTTCATGCCGCAAAATCGGAACTTGCCCAGCCGGGTTGCGGCGCAAAAAATCCGTGCTGCGCTCCCAGTATTTTTCATCGACCAGCTCCACCTCAATGCGTTTTTCAGCAAGGGTCAGCCGAATTTTTCGGCAAAATGGCGAGAGGGGGGCATGATACAAGCGCAGCATTTCAGCCTTTCAAAACAAATATCGTCTCACTTTGAATGCCTTGTCAGAACGGATTTTTCAATCCTTCAAACGCCGATTTATCCTGCTTGCCAACATTATATCGCCTAAGCCGGTTTACCAAAGGCGCGGCTGACACAGGCAGCGCGCTTGAGCTCTTTAAACCAAGGGCCCAAGCGCTGCTGTGCTTATTCAGCCGGAATGCTTTTGGCTTCATCCGATAAAGGATGCGGCAGATGCACCAGCATCTCTTTAGGGCACACTTGCAAAAAGTGGTCTTTTTCCACATCCCATTGGCGCAAAATATCATGCGCCTTAGGGCTGCCGGTTTCTTCAGCATGGCGTGAAATCAAAGATTTCAACTGCTCTTGCCAATGTCCAATCGTGACCGGACAGGTGACCAATGTTTCCATATTCATCCGGCTTTGCGCCAGCGAGTCTGGATCATAGATATAGGCCATGCCACCCGTCATACCGGCGCCAAAATTGGCCCCGACAGTGCCCAAAATCACCGCAACCCCGCCGGTCATATATTCGCACCCATTGCTGCCGCAGCCTTCAACCACAACCTTGGCACCTGAATTACGCACGCCAAAGCGCTCTCCGGCACGCCCGCTTGCGAATAAGTGGCCATCGGTGGCGCCATAGAGAACCGTGTTGCCGATAATCGTATTATCCGCCGCCACCAAGGGGCTTGTCATCGCAGGGCGCACCACAATCATGCCCCCTGACAGCCCCTTGCCAACATAATCATTGGCATCCCCCGACACTTGCAGCTTCAGCCCGGGCGCGGCAAAGGCGCCCAAAGATTGGCCCGCGCTGCCGGTAAGCTTGATCGTTAAATGATCCTCTTGCAGCGCATTGCGCATACCGAATTTGGTTACGATATGGCTGGATATGCGTGTGCCAACGGTACGGTGAGTGTTCTGAACCGAATAAGACAGCTGCATTTTTTCGCCATCTTGTAAAAACCGCGCCGCGTCGCGCACAATCTCAGCATCCAGCGTATCAGGAACCGTATTGCGGGGACGGTCACGGTTATACACAACCGTGTCAGCCCCATCAACGCGGATCAAAAGCGGGTTCAAATCTAGGTCATCCAAATGTTCTGCGCCCCGGCTAACTTGCCCCAGCAGATCGGCCCGACCGATGATCTCATCCAATGAGCGCGCGCCAATGCTCGCCAGAATTTCACGCACCTCCTGCGCATAGAAGGTGATCAAATTCACGACTTTATCCGCGGAGCCAGTGAATTTTGAGCGCAGCTCTTCGTTTTGCGTGCACACGCCGACAGGGCATGTGTTGGATTGGCACTGCCGCACCATAATACAGCCCATCGCAATCAACGCTGCGGTGCCGATGCCAAATTCTTCGGCCCCCATCATCGCAGCCATGATGATATCACGACCCGTGCGCAAACCGCCATCGGTGCGCAAGGTAATGCGGTCGCGCAGATTGTTCATCGCCAACACTTGATGGGCCTCGGTCAATCCCATTTCCCATGGCAAGCCGGCAAATTTAATCGAGGTTGCCGGAGAGGCACCGGTGCCCCCATTGTGGCCGGAAATCAGAATCACATCTGCTTCGGCTTTTGCAACCCCGGCCGCGATCGTGCCCACGCCCGAAGAAGCGACCAATTTCACCGTCACTTTGCAGCGCGGGTTGATTTGTTTCAAATCATAGATCAGCTGCGCCAAATCCTCGATCGAATAAATATCGTGATGTGGGGGTGGGGAAATTAGCGTAACGCCCTTGGTAGAATGGCGCAAACGGGCGATCAAATCGGTGACCTTCATGCCCGGCAGCTGACCGCCTTCACCTGGCTTCGCCCCTTGCGCGACCTTGATCTCAAGCTCTTCACATTGGTTGAGATATTCCGCAGTCACGCCAAAGCGGCCCGAAGCAACTTGCTTGATTTTCGCCGATGGATTGTCACCATTGGGTTCGGGGTGAAAATGCGCGGGATCCTCGCCCCCTTCGCCGCTATCCGATTTGGCCCCGATACGGTTCATCGCGACGTTTAGCGTTTTATGCGCTTCCGGGCTTAAGGCCCCCAAAGACATACCCGGCGTCACAAAACGCCGGCGAATCGCCGTGATGCTTTCCACTTCCTCTAATGGCACAGGTTCACCGATCGGCTTCACAGCCAGCAAATCGCGCAAATGAATTGGCGGGTTTGATTGCATGCGGGCAGAATATTGTTTCCATAGATCAAAGCTAGCCCGATCACAGGCGGTTTGCATCATATGCATGGTTTGAGCTTCCCAGGCGTGGGTTTCGCCAGTTTTGCGCGATTTATAAAACCCGCCCATCGGCAAAACACCCGTGGCACCCTGCCAAGCGGCCGCGTGAATTTCTTCTGCTTTTTTCTGCACGCCGCTGACGCCAATGCCCGAAATCCGGCTCATCAAACCCGGGAAATATTCAGCGCACATCGCACGGCTAAGCCCAACAGCTTCAAAATTCAAACCGCCCCGATAGGAAGAAATCACCGAAATACCCATTTTCGACATGATTTTCAGCAAGCCTTGATCGATCGCCTCGCGATAGCGCGTCACAACCTCTGTCAGAGTCCCGTTCAGCAAGCCGCGCTCGATCCGATCGTTCAAACTGTCCTCGGCCAAATAGGCATTCACCACCGTTGCCCCCGCGCCAATCAATACTGCAAAATAATGCGGATCAATGCATTCTGCAGACCGCACATTCAGCGAACAAAACGTACGCAAGCCTTTGCGGGTGAGATGGCTGTGCACAGCTGAGGTGGCCAAAATCATCGGCATAGCAATTTTATCTGCGTTAGAAGCATGATCGCTTAACACCAAATGACCCGCCCCCGAACGCACGGCATCTTCTGCCTCTGCCCGGATACGCTCCAACCCAGTTTGCAGGGCTGATGGCCCTGAACCAACGGCAAAGCTACAGTCAATCTCAACCATCGGCGCGTTAAAATGGCTGGTCAATTCATCCCATTGCGCATTTCCAACGAAGGGGCTGTCAAGCACCAGAATTTCAGTTTGCGCGCTGCTTTCATCCAATACGTTTTTAAGATTTCCAAACCGGGTTTTTAGGCTCATCACGCGATATTCGCGCAGGCTGTCAATCGGCGGGTTGGTCACTTGCGAGAAATTTTGTCGGAAATAATGCGACAATGGGCGATATTTTTTCGACAAGACCGCGCTCGGTGTATCATCACCCATCGATGCAAGCGTTTCTTTGCCATCTTCGGCCATCGGCGCCAGAATTTGTTCGAGTTCTTCGATCGAATATCCCGCGGCAATCTGACGTTTACGCAAATCTGCGCCGGTAAATAGCGGGGCTTCGGTGACGCTTGCCAAAGGCGCGTCTAATTCGTTGATTTTCTCAACCCAGCTGCCAAAGGGCTGCGCGGCCGCCAATTTATCTTTGATCGCTGTGTCATGGTATAATTTTCCATCACTCATATCGACCGCGAGCAATTGCCCCGGGCCCAAAGCGCCCTTTTCGCGCACCGTGGCCTCATCAATCGGCACCATGCCGGTTTCGGATCCGGCGATCAGTAAGCCATCGCCCGTCACAACATAACGCATCGGGCGCAAACCATTGCGATCCAGCCCAGCGCAAACCCAGCGACCATCGGTCATCGCCAAAGCCGCAGGGCCATCCCATGGCTCCATGACCGAGTTGCAATAAGAATACATATCCCGCCAAGCATCAGGCAGGTCTTTGCCCTGCTTTGACCAGGTTTCAGGCACCAACATGGTTTTCGCCATTGGCGCATTGCGCCCGGCCCGCACCAAGGCCTCGAACACTGCGTCAAGCGCCGCAGAATCAGAAGAGCCGCTTGGCACGATGGGTTTGATGTCTTCAGCCGTGTCGCCAAATGCCGTGCTTGCCATGCGAATTTCATGGCTTTTCATCCAATTCACATTGCCTTTAAGCGTGTTGATTTCGCCATTATGCGCGAGCATCCGAAAAGGTTGCGCCAACCACCATTGCGGAAACGTGTTTGTGGAATAGCGCTGATGATAGATGGCAAAGGCGCTGGTGAAGCGCTCATCCATCAAATCGGGATAGAACACCGCCACTTGCTCGGCCAGCATCATGCCTTTGTAAATGATCGAACGGCAGGACAGCGAGGCGATGTAAAGTTGCCCCACACCCGATGCGGCCGCAGATTTTTCAATCCGGCGGCGGATCACGTAGAGATCGCGCTCAAACGTTTCTTCATCTACCCCTTTGGAGTTGCTGATCAGAATTTGTTCAATTTCGGGCCGCGTTGCGTTTGCTTTTTCACCCAAACAACTGACCTCAACGGGCACGTGTCGCCATCCATAGATATAATAGCCCATCCGCAAAACTTCGCTTTCAACGATGCTTCGGCAGGTTTCTTGCGCGCCAAAATCTGCGCGGGGTAAAAACACCTGCCCCACAGCCACCAGCTCATCTTGGCGCGGTTCATGACCCGTCCGGCGGATTTGATCATAGAAAAACCGCACGGGTATTTGCACGTGAATGCCGGCTCCGTCGCCGGTTTTGCCATCTGCATCCACAGCGCCGCGGTGCCAAACCGCTTTCAACGCGGCAATGCCATTTTCAACAACTTTGCGACTGGCCTTGCCATTGATCGACACCACCAAACCTACGCCGCATGAGGCATGCTCATACTCTTCGCTATACAGGCTGTTCTGCGTCATCCATTGGCGCTTTTGTTCCTGTTGCTTCATCCAATCTGGCCCAAAGCCCGTGGTGTTTTCATGTGTCATGGATCATCTCCTTATGCGGCGGCGACCAAATTGCCCGAAGCCATTTGATGGCGGGCGTCAGCGCGGCCTTTTATCTTGTTATTCTGCGGCGATAGCAGCCGAAGGTTGCAGCTCGGCAATGATGGCATTGGCCGTATCCTGTCCATCTTTGATGGCCCAAACCACCAATGAGGCTCCGCGCACGATATCGCCCACCGCGTAAACCCCCGGAAGCGCTGTTTTCCCGCTTCCAAACGCGGCTTTTATCGTTCCCCAGCGGGTCACGGGCAATTCGGGTTGGTCAAATAAATGCGGAAGATCTTCCGGTTCAAAGCCCAGAGCTTTGATCACCAGATCCGCCTTTTCGACATAGCGGCTGCCCTCGATCACCTCAGGCATGCGCCGTCCGGTGGCATCAGGCGCCCCAAGGCGCATTTTATGCCCCAGCACACCGCGCACAGGGCCGGCTTGCGCGGCAACCGCTTTCACATCCTGAATGTTCGTATCATCCACAAACGCTTCGGGCGCAGATAGCCATTCAAAAACAACGCCTTCTTCTTCAGCATTTTCAACTTCCCGCTGCGATCCGGGCATATTGGCGCGGTCGCGGCGATACATGCATTTTACCGAGGTGGCCCCTTGGCGGATCGCCGTGCGCACGCAATCCATCGCCGTATCCCCACCGCCGATCACCACCACGTTTTTATCGGCAGCATTCAACGCACCGCTGGTAAATTCTGGCACGTCATCGCCAAAATTTTCACGGTTTGACGTGGCCAGAAAGTCGAGCGCTTGCACAACGCCCGAGAGCGCGCCGCCCGGCACATCCAAATCGCGGATTTTGTAAACGCCAGTAGCCACAATCACGGCATCATGCTGCGCGCGCAGGTCCTCAAACGTGATGTCTTCGCCGATATTGCAATTCAACTTAAGCGTCACCCCGCCATCAACCAATTGCTGATTGCGGCGCATAACAATGTCTTTTTCCAGCTTGAAGCCGGGAATACCATAGGTGAGCAATCCACCTGCCCGGTCATAGCGGTCATAAATCGTAACCTGAAACCCCGCCCGGCGCAGCCGATCCGCAGCGGCTAACCCACCGGGCCCTGCGCCAATAATACCAACCGATTTATCAAGCTCGCGTGCGGGTGATAAAGGCTGCACCCAGCCTTCTTGCCATGCGGTATCGGTGATATATTTCTCGACGGCCCCAATCGTGACGGTTTCATGCCCCGATTGCTCGATCACGCAATTGCCTTCGCACAAACGGTCTTGCGGACAGATCCGCCCGCAGATCTCAGGAAAACTATTGGTCGCCTGCGACACCTCATAGGCTTCTTGTAGGCGGCCCTCGGCCGTTAAGTGCAACCAATCGGGGATATTGTTGTGAAGCGGGCAATGCGACTGGCAGTAAGGCACCCCGCATTGGCTACAGCGGCTCGATTGCTCTTTTGCCTTCTCAGCCGCGAATTCGGCGTAGATTTCTTTGAAATCTTCTGCACGCTCGGTCGCGCTGCGTTTCTTTGGCATATCGCGTTCGATCGACACGAATTTTAACATTGGCTGCTTGGCCATGAGAGCCTCCTACTTTCAGTTTCTGGTTATGTAGCGGAAGCCTATCAAAAAGAAAAGGCAGAAGTGCTGACGTTTATTTTCACTTACACCCTTAAAAAGCAAATAATTGACAGTCTAGATCAAAAATTAATTCCGAATCGGACTTAAAAAGAGTGTTTCTATTATAAATCTGTTGGTTATATGATGGGCTTGCACCATTATAAGGTTTTAAATGCCCCTGCTTCATTTGATTATATTAGCTATTATTCAAGGGGTTACCGAATTCCTTCCCGTTTCCTCAAGCGCGCATTTGATCCTATTTCCTGCGCTCACCGGCACCACAGATCAAGGGCCTATTATCGATGTCGCCGTCCATTTAGGCACGCTGCTCGCCGTTATGCTGTATTTTCACAGCGATGTGCGAAAGATCTTTTTTGGCGCCGGCCACCTATTGAAAGGCAGAACCACGCCACCCGAGGCCAGATTCGCGCTCTACCTGATCTATGCCACCCTGCCCGCCATCGCCGTCGGCTTAATGCTCAAACTTTCTGGTGTAAGTGGCGCGATGCGCGAAAATGTTGCGCTGATCGGCTGGGCAATGCTAGGATTCGGCTTGCTTCTCTGGTGGGCCGATCGACGCCCCAAAACCCAAAAAGCTGTTTCAGGTTTCAGCCGAGGCGATGCGCTGAAATTGGGCCTCTGGCAAGCGCTAGCGCTTATTCCGGGCACCTCGCGATCTGGCATAACCATCACCGGGGCGCTCTTGGCGGGCTATAATCGGCACGAAGCCGCGCGCTTATCCATGCTGATGTCAATCCCGGTGATCCTAGCCGCGACAGCGCTGGCCAGCCTTGATCTGATTGCGGACGAAGCGAGCGCGCAGTTGCGTGACGCGGCATTGGCCGCCGCTTTTGCAGCCTTCTCAGCGTTCATCGCTTTGGGGCTTATGATGCGCCTGCTGCGCAGCATAAGCTTCACGCCTTATGTGATCTATCGGGTGGTTTTCGGGGCTGGCCTGATCCTCTGGGCCAGTCTTTAAACCACGCAGCCACTGTGCTAGTGACTTGTCAAGGGGATCTAATGCAGCAAAAGGATGAAACGATGGCCCGCATGATTTTTATGCTGAACGGACCGAATTTGAATCTGTTGGGAAAACGCCAACCTGAAATCTATGGGCATGACACATTAAACGATATTGCCCGCGATTGCGATTTGGCCGCTGACAAGCTGGACCTAACGCTGACGCATTTGCAGTCAAATCATGAAGGCCAGCTGATTGATTGGATTCATCAAGCACGAGAGGAAGCCGAGGGCATTATAATGAATCCGGGGGCGTTCTCGCATAGCTCGATCGCCATTTTGGATGCTTTAAACACGTTTGAGGGCCCGCTTTTAGAGGTCCATATCTCTAATATCCATAAACGGGAAAGCTTCCGCCATCATTCTTACGTGTCGCTGCGCGCCGAGGGCGTGATTGCTGGGTTCGGCATCGACGGATACCGGATCGCGGTTCAGCATATCGCGAAATTGCTCACCACATAGAAAGCCCTCAGAATGAGCAACGTTTTATTCGACGCGCTGTTTGCCGATCATATCGGATCTGATGCGCCGTTCTTGATCCTGCCAGATGGGGAGGTTTGGAGCTATAAACGCTTTTTAGAAACTGCCGCGCAATACGCGCATGTGTTAGAAGCGCTTGGGCTACAGATCGGGGATCGATTGGCCGTGCAGGTACAAAAATCCCCCGAAGCCTTGGCCATCTACGCGGCCTGTTTGCAAGCAGGGGTGATCTTTCTGCCTTTAAACACCGCCTATACAGCCCGTGAAATGGCATATTTTATTGAGAATTCAGGGGCAAAACTGATATTGTGCGACGCCAAAGCAGAAACCGCTTTGCACCCCGTAGCGCAGGCTGCGCAGGCGCAATTGCAGGTTTTGAATGGGGATGGCAGCGGCGGCTTTACACGCTTGGCGATGCACCATCCCAAAAGCTACCAACCTCGCGCCCGCAGCGGCGCTGATCTGGCAGCCTTTCTTTATACATCGGGCACGACCGGGCGCTCAAAAGGGGCCATGCTTAGCCATGATAACCTGTTATCAAACGCAAAAGCCTTATGCGATGCATGGCGCTTTACCGCCCAAGATGTGCTTTTGCACGCATTGCCTATTTTTCACACTCACGGGCTTTTTGTGGCCACAAATATTTGCCTTCTTGCCGGATGCTCGATGCGGTTTTATCCCGCGTTTGACGCCAAACAGCTGATCCAAGATATGCCAATGGCCACCGCTTTAATGGGGGTGCCGACCTTTTATTCCCGTTTGTTAAATGATCCAAATTTCACCAAACGCATTACAGAAAACATGCGCCTCTTCGTGTCGGGCAGCGCGCCGCTTCTGACAGAAACGCATGAAGCCTTTGAAAGCCGCACCGGGCATCGTATTTTAGAGCGCTACGGCATGACCGAAACCAATATGAACACGTCAAACCCTTATAACGCTGAGCGGCGCGCGGGCACTGTTGGCTTTCCTTTACCCGGTGTAGAGCTGCGGGTCATCGATGAAAAAACCGAAGAACTGCTTCCCCAAGGTGAAATTGGAATGATCGAAATACGCGGCCCCAACGTGTTTCAAGGCTATTGGAACATGCCAGACAAAACTGCTGCCGAGCTGCGGGAAAACGGGTTTTTCATCACGGGTGATTTGGGGATGATCGATGGGCAGGGCTATGTGCAAATCGTCGGGCGCAGCAAAGATCTTATCATCTCTGGTGGGTATAATATCTATCCGAAGGAAATCGAGCAAATCTTAGATGATGTGCCCGGCGTTTTGGAAAGCGCCGTGATCGGCGTACCGCATGCAGATTTTGGCGAAACCGTGCTGGCCGCCGTGGTGCCCCGCAGTGGAGTTACTTTGCAGGAACGCGATTTGGCCGCAGAGGTGGCGCAAAAATTAGCACGCTTTAAACATCCAAAATCCTACCAAATTATCGCGGCACTGCCGCGTAATACGATGGGTAAAGTGCAAAAAAACCTGCTGCGAGACAGGTATAAGGGCCTTTTTGCAGCGCAGTAGCGCGCCGCAACGCTCTAGAAACCGCCTCAGCCGCGCTTGGCATTCGGGCCCTAAGGCGGTTTTCAGCCTTGTGGCAATTGCTGGCCTTTTCCTTTTGAATAAGTTTGGATACACCAAGGTTATGATATGGACGGTTCCAAATATTTTAACCACGGGGCGCTTGCTTGCTGCGCCCGCATTGGCGCTGATGTTTTTGTATTTTAACCGGCCCTATGCGGATTGGTTCGCGCTGCTGCTGTTTATATTTGCCGCGCTTACCGATTGGGTTGATGGATTCCTCGCCCGCACGTGGAAACAGGAAACCAAATTTGGCCAAATGCTCGATCCGATCGCGGATAAAGCAATGGTTATCATCGCGCTTCTGATCATTGTGGGGTATTCGAGCATGTCGCCTTGGCTTGTGCTGCCCGCGACTGTGATTTTGTTTCGCGAAGTTTTTGTGTCTGGCCTGCGCGAGTTTTTGGGCGATAGTGCCAGCACGCTGCAGGTCACAAAACTGGCAAAATGGAAAACCACCGCGCAAATGGCGGCGATTGCAATTTTATTCTCACAAGGTGTTTTTGAGCATTATCTGAAGCTCTCGGCGCGAGAAATCGGCCCAGACGCGCTGAACAATATCCTAAACGGCGGCGCCCAAGATACGCTGGGCGTGATCTGGAAGCATCATGTGATGATCTGGTCGGGCAATGTCGGGCTGATCTTACTTTGGGTTGCGGCCGCTTTAACCTTGATCACCGGCTTTGATTATTTCAAAAAAGCGCTTCCATTTTTGAAAGATGAGGCATGATAGAGGTTTTATATTTTGCTTGGCTGCGCGAGCGCATCGGCATCCCCCGCGAAACCATTGATAGCCAAGCCGCCACAGTGGCGGATCTTATAACAGAGCTGCGCGCCAAAGATCCGCGCTACGCGCTGGCGTTTTCGGATCTCTCCGCGCTGCGCGCCGCAGTGGATCAAGAATTGGTTGAATTTGACGCCCCGCTCAAAGGCGCCAAAGAAGTTGCATTTTTTCCTCCGATGACGGGGGGGTGATCATGCGCATCCTCATTCAAGAACACCCCTTTGATCTGGGTCAAGAAGCGCAAAACTTTGCCGAAAAACAAGACAATGCCGGCGCAATAGTTACCTTCACCGGGATTGTGCGGAACACATCTTTAGGCGATTTAAAAACTCTCGCAATCGAACATTACCCCGCCATGACAGAAAAGGCGATTTCTGAGATCGCCCAAACGGCGATTGACAGATGGTCATTGCAGGACGCGCTGGTGCTGCATCGCTATGGAAACCTTGCCCCCGGCGAGGGAATCATGATGGTGGCAACCGCCGCCACGCATCGCAGTGACGCGTTTGCCGCCGCAGATTTTCTGATGGATTATCTCAAATCGCGCGCACCTTTTTGGAAAAAAGAGATAACCGCATCCGGAGCAAACTGGGTAGAAGCAAAAGACAGCGACGAGCAGGCTTTGAGGCGTTGGTAGCACGACCATCGCACCCGCCCCGGGCATTATAAGCGGTCGGTTTCGCTTATCCGAGCCTGTCGCAATCCCTCCATCGCCGCGTCACGTTCTGCCCGCGCTTGGGCCAATAGGTTTGTCAGCTCAGCCTCTTTTAGGGCAGCCTCTTCACGCGCCGCATCGCGCTGCGCTGTGGCGTTAAGCAGCTCTTGTGTGACGTTGGTCATCGCCTCAATGCTGGGCAAAGAGCCGCGCAAAAGCTGCGTCCAAAGCCAATGCATGCACCAGCCCATAGCAAAGGCCGCAAACAGCGCAAGCGCGCCAATTAACATCACCTCATTGGCCTGCATCAGCGTTTGTCCTTGCCTCAGTTGGCGGCGTTTCTGGATCACCCTGCGCCAGCGGCACCGGTTCATTTTCGCGCAGATAAAACTCAATTCGCCGGTTGATATCACGCCCTTCTGCGCTGTCATTTGCGGCAATGGGTTTGGTCTCACCATAGCCTTGTGCCACAAAACTGCCGGTTAAAATTCGCCGCCTTTGCAGCTCCATCAACACCGCCTGCGCGCGCGTTTGGCTCAGTTGCAGGTTCATTTCCTCGCGCCCCTGACTGTCTGTATGGCCAGCGATTTCAAGCGGAATTTCTCCACATTGGCGCAATATATCCGCGATTTTATCCAAGAGGTTCTGGCCTGCCAAATTCACCCGATCCGATCCCGGGTCAAAATTGATTTTTTCAGATTGAAGCAGCCCGTTAATTTGGCTGATACAAAGGACAGCCGGCAACAGATCCGGCTCTGCTTTGGGGGGCGGTTCATAGCTAATCTGCAAATCGGCGCGCACAGTATTTGGCAATATCTGGTTTACGCTTAACGCCAAAGCGGCCTGCGCATCCTTGCGATGGGACATTCCAGAAACTGTTAGATCGTGCCGGGTCAAGCGCATTTGCGCCCGCTGCAAGGGCAGCATCGCATCGATCAAAGACAGGATCTGCAGGGTCCAATCGTTGCCCAGCGACGGGTCCAGCGATCCAGAAAACGTCACCTTATCAAATCCAAACCGGGCTTGCGCCAGCGCCGTTACCGCCTTTTGAGCGCGTTGATCGTCCAAAGGGCCCTGCAAAATTAAGTTGCCATCCGCCTCAAGCTGAAACAAAAACTCTGCGGCGAGAAGCCCGCCCGCCATATCGGGCTGATTTCTAGACGCTTCAACCTCATAACCCTCTGGCAAACGCTGTTTTATTTTTTCGACCACTGCGGCGATGTTATCGGCATCTAGCGGATTGGGAAGAAACAGCTGGAGGCGGTTATCCGCCAAATGAATTGTGGCTGTGCGGATCGGCCTTAATTCATCGAGCGCCAAAAAAATGGTTTCATCAAACCCGGTTGGGCGATCTGCAAAATTCATCAGGCAGGGCAATCCATACGTCACGTCAAACGCTTGCAACGCTGAGGCAAGCGCTTTGAGATGCATTTGGCTGTCGACCCGGCAGGCGAGAACGCGCAACGCGCCATCGCTTTTCACCGCGCGAAAGCGATAACCTTCAGGCGCAGCATTGGGCGCCACCACCGCAACCTCATACAAAAGCCCATTCGGACTAAGCTGCTCTAGATTTGTCAAAACCTCCTGCCGGCGCTCTTCCGTTTTTACAAGCGCTTTCACAACAACGCGATCTTCCGCAATGGTCACCTCGCCGCGATGTATCTGCGTCAAAGCTTCAAGCCCAAGCTGCTGGGCGGTGAGCCATTTTTCAGACGGGCGGCGCTGGGCGGCGGTAAAGAAATGTTTCAGCTCCATCTGCCCCGCGGCCATATCACGCAAACCCGCCAGCAACGTCTCTTGCGCCGGACCGCTTGGCACATTGCCCATTGCGCGGATAAACTTTGAGGTTTTAAAAATTTGTAGGGTAAGCGCAACTGGTGTTTTGGCGCCTGTCTCAGATAGAACAATTTGATCCGATAGATTGTGTATCGCCACGATTTTTCGCGCCAGTGCTAAGGCTTGAAATCGCTGCGCCGCGGTTTCAGCCTGGCCAGAGAGCACCACCTGCCGCCCATCAGCGGCAATCTCAACCCAACCCAGATCGGCCTTTACAAAGGCGGCTTCAAGCCGCGATATGGTTTTTGCTTCAAGCACCCAAACCAAAGCCATAGCGCAGAAACAAGCTACGATCGCGGCGGCGCTAAAGGTAATAAGAATGTAGCGTTTGGCCAAAAATCGCATTAAATCGCTCGGTTAACAGGGCTGTTGCCTTCATAGGCTTTCGCGCCCATGGGTTCAATAAAGGAAAATCGCAAGGCCAAAGAAGACAACGGGCAAAAAGCCGGTATGGCTGTTTGCCCGAAACAATCGCAACAATAACCCGGTCTCTCCTAAGCGGAACTGACGCAATTGCCACATCATATGCAGCACAAAGGCAGCAACGCCCAGCCCCGCAACCCAGAAAGCCGGCCCCTGTGCCTGCAGCGCCAAAGCGCCCAGCATCAATCCCCCGCTGGTAAGCGCAAAGCCCAATAACCAAGGCCATGTCTTTGCCCCAAATAGACGCGCCGTGGATTTGATGCCGATCAATGCGTCATCTTCAATATCCTGATGAGCGTAAATTGTATCGTAAAACAGCGTCCAACAAATACCGCTTAAATATAGGATCACAGCGGAAACCTGTAACCCGCCCTGATGGGCGATAAAGGCCAATAAAACACCCCAATTAAAGGCCAAGCCCAAAAACACCTGCGGCCACCAGGTAAAGCGTTTCGCAAAGGGGTAAATCGCCACGGGGATCAGGGCGATGATCCCGCATATAATCGCCGCTGCGTTGAAACTGAACAGAATGCAGGCGGCCAATGCCACCTGCGCGCCCATCCAAATCACTGCCGATTTCACCGATACTTGTCCCGAGGGGATCGGCCGCGATTTGGTCCGTTCAACCGCTCCGTCAAATTTGCGATCTGTGATATCATTCCACGTGCAGCCAGCCCCGCGCATCAAAAAAGCCCCCAGCCCGCATCCCACAAAAATCCACACATCGCTTAAGGCAAATTGACCATCGGCTAGGATGGCAAAAAACAACCCCCACCAGCAGGGAAACAACAGCAACCAGGTTCCAATTGGCCGATCCGCCCGCGACAGGCGTAAATAAGGCCTGCTGGCTTGCGGCGCAAAGCGATCAACCCAATTGCCTTTCACAGCATCAAAAACTTCACCCGCTACCTCTGGTTTTGTTCTCTGCTCAGACATATGTTAGGCCCTATGACTTCTAAAATCAGACTCTTTGTAGATCACCCGCTGGCACCGGCGCAATCACTACCTTTAACGCGCGAGCACGCGCATTACCTATTTTCCGTGATGCGCCAAAACGTGGGAGATCGCGTTCTGGTGTTCAACGGCCAAGACGGCGAATGGCTGGCTGAAATCACGCAAGCCGGTAAAAAATCGGGCGCGCTGAGCTGTTTAACACAAAGCAAAGCACTGCGCGCCCCCCCAGATCTCTGGCTGCTTTTCGCACCGATCAAAAAAACACGCACCGATTTTATTGTAGAAAAAGCCACCGAATTGGGTGCTGCACGGATTTGTCCGGTGCAAACCACCTTTACAAATTCTGAACGGATTCGGCGCGACCGGCTGCAAGCCCATGCGGTTGAAGCGGCCGAACAATGCGGCGGCACCTATGTGCCGGTGGTTGACGCATTGCAGAAATTAAAAGCGGTTTTGGATCAATGGCCGGAAGATCGCAGCTTATTATTTTGCGATGAAACAAAAGCTGGCGCCGCCACTTCATTCGCTGCGCTCGCACCGGGGCCCTGCGCCATTTTAATCGGTCCGGAAGGCGGGTTTGACGCGGCAGAGCGCCAGCAGATATCCAACCTACCAAATGCGCATTGCATCAGCTTGGGCCCGCGCATTTTGCGCGCTGATACCGCCGCGGTAACCGCCCTTAGCCTCTGGCAAGCTCACCTAGGAGATTGGACATGATACGGCCCGAGGCCGCAGCGATTTTACAGCGCTGGCGCGATGCGTTTATCGGCGCGGCGCTTATCGCTTTAGGGCTCTATTGGTTTACCAAAACTTTCGGGCTATTATCCTGGGTCGGGGCGGCGCTGACCCTTATTGGAGCGCTGATTGGCCTTGCCGGGCTGCAGCGCGCGCGATTCTCAAAATCGCAACACGGGGCCGGTATCGTAGATGTTACCGAAGGCCAAATCACCTATTTTGGCCCCGATACCGGCGGTGTGATTGCGCTGGATGATATCACCAAAATTAGCCTCATATATTATCAGAACCAGCAGCTGTGGAAACTAGAGCAACCGGCCCAGCCGGCGCTGTTTATTCCCACCGGTGCAACAGGCGCAGAGCGGCTGTTTGATGCTTTTACCCAGCTAGATAATTTTCAAATCGAGGCGATGCTTCAGCTTTTGGCGCAGCGCTTGAACACCCCTCAAACGATCTGGCAAAAAGACTATTTTTTAGACCCCCAAAATTACATCCATTGACAGCTTGGTTAATCCACAGCAAATCTGCATATCTGAAACTTCGGAGTTCCCGCAATGTCTATTCCCCAATCGGGTGGTGGCCCCATCGAGCACCCAGAGCAAATGGCGGCCTATCTGGCGGCAGGCTGCAAGCCGGAAAGCAAGTGGCGCATCGGGACCGAACATGAAAAATTCGGCTTTTGCCAGGCAAACCAGAGGCCTTTGCCCTATTCCGGGCCCTGTTCAATCAAGACCATCCTCGAAGCGCTGCGCGACCGCTTCGGGTGGTCGCCAGTTTTGGAAGCGGATAAATTAATCGGATTAACCCGAAATGGCGCAAATATATCCCTAGAGCCGGGTGGCCAGTTTGAATTATCGGGCGCCCCTTTAGAGACCATTCATGACACGGCCAAGGAACTTAACCAGCATCTAGACGAGCTGCGCGGCATCAGCGATGAAATTGGCGCTGGATTTATAGCGCTGGGCGCGGCGCCCATATGGTCTCACGAGACGATGCCCGTTATGCCCAAAGGCCGCTATACTCTGATGACCGATTACATGGATCGGGTCGGCACGATGGGAAAGTTTATGATGTATCGCACGTCTTGCGTGCAGGTAAATTTAGATTTTAGCTCTGAAGCGGATATGGTTCAAAAAATGCGCGTAGCAGTTGCGCTGCAGCCGATTGCAACCGCACTTTTCGCCAACTCACCGTTTTTCGATGGGTTGCCCAATGGCCATAAAAGTTGGCGCAGCCGCGTTTGGCAAGATCTTGATGCAGATCGCACAGGCATGTTGCCCTTCATATTTGAGCCGGGGTTTGGCTTTGAGGCTTGGGTCGAATACGCCCTCGATGTGCCAATGTATTTTGTCTATCGAGACGGCCGATATATTGATGCTTTGGGGCAATCTTTCCGCGATTTTCTACAGGGAAAATTGCCCGCCTTGCCCGCAGAGCGGCCCAGCCTAAGCGATTGGGCGGATCACTTGACCACTATTTTTCCCGAGGCCCGGCTGAAAACATTTATTGAAATGCGCGGAGCAGATGCGGGGCAGACAGATCATCTATGCGCGCTTTCAGCGTTTTGGGTGGGCTTGTGTTATGATAAAACCGCGTTGGATGCGGCTTGGGATTTGGCTAAAAACTGGACGGCCGAGTTTCGCGAAACGCTGCGGATAAACAGCGCCAGAAGCGGCTTAGCGGCACAGGTCGACGGGGTTAAATTGATCGACCTGGCTAAGGAACTTGTTGATATCTCGCGCAAGGGCCTGATCGCAAGGGGCCGCGCCAATGTAGAAACAAGCGCCGTTGATGAAAGCCGTTTTCTAGACCCTCTCTTCGAAAATCTGGCAACCAAAAAAGCCCCGGCCGATCGATTACTTGGTCTTTACAGCAAAGAGTGGAACACAGATTTACAGCCAATTTATCGCGCCGCGCGTATCGGCTAGGCCGGCTTACGCGCAAAAATAGGTTGAACTTTAAACGTTAAGTCTTTCGCCAATACTACCTGCCAAATCTTACTGCGGGTAAAGGGGAAATAAAATGAGTGGGTCAGAAAAGACTGTTGTTCAAACTATTATCAAACGCAAAATAAGAAATCCGGTTGATTCTGCAGATTATGCCATGCAATTGGCCGCCTTTTCGACGGTGGAACAACAGGTTTTATTGAACCAAAAAATGGATGTGCTGCAAAATAATTTACACCAGAACACTTTGGCCAGCTTATCTAACTGGATGGGAAAAACGGTCAAACTGCCCGGATCATTCACCTATTCTGGCGGCGAAGTCACCGCTTTGATCACCCCGCCAACGGGCAGTGAGAAAACAGATTTTATCGTACAAGATGCTACAGGGGCGGAAATCTTTCGCCACAGGCTTGGCGCCCAAGATCAAGAATTCGCATGGGCAGGCACCACCTCGAAGGGCGCTGTAGCGCCGGTTGGACATTATAATTTC
Source organism: Rhodobacteraceae bacterium SB2 (assembly GCA_001642945.1). Classification (GTDB taxonomy): domain Bacteria; phylum Pseudomonadota; class Alphaproteobacteria; order Rhodobacterales; family Rhodobacteraceae; genus Thalassovivens; species Thalassovivens spotae. The sequence continues at coordinate 143,207 of LGRT01000013.1, forward strand.
GCCCTTGAAGGCTTTGCGAAAGATCAATCATTAGGAATTTCTAAACTTGCCAGTTTGCAAACCATTGAAGAAATATCGCAACCCGCTGATGACATACTGGTCACGCTTGGAAATGGCCAAACCCTTCCGTGGAAAAACCTTACTGGTCTGCGCTAACGCAGAAAACTTGCGCCTGCCAAAGACATCCCTTAATCGATCGGGCAGTCTGAAAGGATAAGCGCCCGTGCCCATAGCCAGTTTAGAGACATCTTTGCGCGAGAAAGGGCTGTTGCAAATACCCGCGCAATGGGTCGCGCTTTCGGGGGGGCGCTCAAACCGCGTTTGGCGCGTTTCACAAGCTGGCGCGCAAGATCTCTGCGTAAAACTATATCCACAAACCGCGTGGCAGAATCCGCTTTTTGCAAATGATCCTGCGGGCGAATATTATTGCCTAGAAAATCTTCACGCAGAAAAGCTTTGTCCAAAGCCATTGGGGTTGGTAGAGACGCCCCAAGGGCGCTGCTTGGTTTATCACCATCACCACGGGGTCAGTTTCAGCGATCAAACCGCGCCAGTCGGCCAGTTGCTGGCGCGCATCCATAGCCGGCCCACGGTTCCGGCCGATTCAAAAGCCATAAGACACGCGCCCTGTGGATCTAGTGAATTAAACGCCCATACTATACAAATTTTGCAACGATGCGAGGGGCCAGAGCGCGGGCTCTTAGAGCGCCTAAGGCCGACCACCCCTGTAGAAAAACTAACAAAAATAAGCCTCATTCATGCAGATCCAGTGGCAAATAATATCGTGATATCAGGCCAAACGGCCCTGATGATTGATTGGCAAAGCCCTGCTTTGGGTGATCCAATGGAAGATCTAAGCCATTTCTTATCCCCCGCAATGCAACGCCTTTATCGTGGCAAAATACTAAACGCAAAACAGCAAAAGCAGGTTTTAAACGCGTATCAAGCGCAATATCCCCGTTTCGACTTTGCGCGTTTTGAACGATTATACCCGCATTACAGCTGGCGCATTGCCGCCTATTGCCTCTGGCAAAAACAGCAAGGCAATTCAGATTATTCAGATGCGTTTGATCAAGAAGTCACGGAATTGAAGGTTAAAGCATAAGCGGCAAACAATAAACCAAGGCACCGCCCAAAGCCACCGCTCCAGAAAACAACGCCACCCGCAATAAGGTTGAGTGTGGCGCGGCCTCCTGCGCGGGTGCAGATTGCTGGATCAACGCCGCCTCAACCAAACCCGGCAGGCGGGGGCCAAAGCGCGCCAAAACGCCCGCTGCTTTGGACAAATCACGCAATAACGCCAGCGGCCCGATACGTTTGCGAATGTAATCCTCAACCACTGGCCGCGCGACTTGCCAAATATTGATTTGCGGGTTCAAAGAGCGTGCAACCCCCTCAACCACAACCATGGTTCGCTGCAATAAGATCAGCTCGGTTCGGGTTTCCATGCCAAATTTTTGTGTTACTTCAAATAAATAACTCAGCAGGCGGCCCATCGATATTTGCGTTGCATCCATGCCAAAAATAGGCTCGCCGACGGCGCGTAATGCCCGCGCAAATTCATCGACATCCCGATCTGCGGGCACATAGCCCGCTTCAAAATGTACCTCTGCAACGCGTTTGTAATCGCGGCGGATAAACCCATATAAGATTTCGGCATAGACCCGGCGCGTATATTCATCAATATGCCCCATAATTCCGAAATCATACGCGATAATATCGCCATTTGCGGCCACTTTTAAATTACCCTGATGCATATCCCCGTGAAAATACCCATCGCGCAGCGCATGGCTGAGAAATAATTTTAGAACCCGATCCCCCAACTGGGCCAAATCATGCCCCGCGGCCAGCAGGGCCTCATTATCGCCCAGCGGTGCCCCTTCGGCCCAATCCAGCGTCATCACCCGGCGCCCCGATAGAGGCCACTTCACCGCAGGCAATTGAAACCCTGCATCAACACCCTGCGTATTGGCGGCAAATTCTGAGGCCGCCGAACTTTCGAGGCGTAGATCCAATTCGCCCATCACAACGCCTTCAAAATGTGAAATCACATCCACAGGGCGCAAGCGGCGCGATGCGGGTGACAAAAGCTGCACCATGCGGGCCGCCAAATAAAACGCATCAATATCTTTTCGGAAGGCTTTTTCGATTTTGGGACGCAGGACTTTCACCGCAACATACGCACCAGTTTCAAGCAAACGGGCTTTATGAACCTGCGCGATAGAGGCCGCGGCCACAGCCTCGCTGAATTCCGAAAACACCTGATCGGGATCTATGCCGATTTCCTCTGCAAAGCTGGCTTTAGCCTCTGCGATCGAAAATGGCGGCAGCTTATCCTGCAAAACGCGCAATTGTTGCGCCAAATCATGGCCCACTAAATCTGGCCGGGTGGATAATATCTGACCAAATTTAATATAGGCCGGCCCCAAAGCAGACAGGGCGCGCGGGGCAGGCGGCATGGTTGCATCCCCCTTCAACCCCAACCAGGCGAAGGGCCAACCCAAAATGCGCGCGGTCACGCGCAGCGCGCGCGGAGCCTCCATCGCGTCTAACACTGCGCGCATGGCTCCCGTACGCTCAAGCGTGGCGCCCGTGCGCACCAGACGCCATATATTATGCGGGCCCCGCATCTAGATTTTCCAACCCGAATGCAAACACGCAATTCCCATGCTCAGATTGCGATATTTGGCATTTTCGAACCCCGCTTTGCGCAGCATCGATAGAAACGTGTCTTGATCGGGAAATTGCCGAATCGACTCGACAAGATATTGATAGCTGTCGCGGTCATTCGCGATAATCTGACCCATCACTGGAATGACATTGAATGAATAGCGATCATACGCCCATTGCAGCGTGGTATTGGGAATATGTGAAAACTCAAGCACCACCAAACGCCCGCCCGGTTTCAGCACGCGAAACGCCTCATTTAAAGCCTCTTGCGGGCGTGTAACGTTGCGAATTCCAAAGCTGATCGTATACACATCAAAACAGTTATCTTCAAATGGCAGATGCATAGCATCCCCAACCACCCAATCCAGCTGGTCGTGCATTTGCGCGGCTTCTGCGCGTTTCCGCCCTTCAATCAACATCGGTTCGGTTAAATCTAAAACCGTAGCATGGGCGCGCCCGGCTCTTTTCAAGAAGCGGAAAGAAATATCGCCCGTACCGCCCGCCACATCCAGCAGACGTTGGCCTGCGCGCGGCGCCAACCAATCCATCATCGCATCTTTCCAAAGACGATGTACGCCCCCCGACATCACATCATTCATAATATCATATTTCGAGGCAACGCTGCCAAAAACACCCTGCACAAGATCGGCTTTATCCGCCTCAGATACGGTTTCAAATCCGAAATGGGTTGTGGTTTCGCCCTGATCATTCATCGCAACTGCCTTTACCTTAATAAGTTGTGTTATATAGCGGAACAGCTTGAATACAATGCGGCACTTGCGTCTTTGACCATCGCGTTTTTACAATAGAGCTTATGCGCAGGGCGATCAGCGCCGCGTGCAGATTCGTAACTGCCCCAAAAGGGGCGCAACAGAAAAGCAATACCATGCCCGAACTGCCTGAAGTTGAAACCGTCATGCGCGGATTGGCGCCCGCGATGGAGGGCGATGTGATAAAATTAGCCCAGGTAAACCGGCCCGATTTGCGCTGGCCCTTTCCAACACAAATGGCAAAAAGGCTCACAGGGCAAAGAATTCAACGATTGCGCCGGCGCTCAAAATATATTCTGGCGGATTTATCTAGCGGAGAAACCCTTTTGATGCATCTGGGCATGTCGGGGCGCATATTGGTTTCAGGTGACCCGTTGGGGCGATTTGTGCAAAACCACGCGGCCATTGGCAAACATGATCATGTGATTTTTCACATGGAAAAAGGCACCCGCGTCACCTTCAACGATCCGCGGCGCTTTGGGGCTATGGATTTGATGCAAACTGCGGCTGGCGAAAGCCATCGATTGTTGCGCGATATAGGCCCCGAACCTTTGGGAAATACTTTTGATGAACCCTATTTCTTCAATCACGTAAAAACGCGGCGCGCCCCGATCAAATCCTTAATGCTGGATCAACGCCTGGTCGCGGGTTTGGGCAATATTTATGTATGCGAAGCGCTCTTTCGTGCGGGTATTGCCCCGCATCGTGCGGGGTTTCGATTGGCCCCAAAGCGGATAAAATCGCTGGTTCCAATTATTCGCGATGTCTTGAATGAAGCCATTGCAGCCGGTGGGTCGTCTTTGCGCGATTTTCGTCAGGCTGATGGTGAATTGGGCTATTTCCAACACCAATTTGACGTTTATGGGCGCGAAGGCGCACCGTGCAACGCATCGGGTTGCAAAAGCTTAATTCGAAGAATTCAACAATCAGGGCGCTCAAGTTTTTACTGCCCTTCCTGTCAAACCTAGAAAGAACGCATTCTGGACATGGTTTTCTTACCCATGCTATGCAAGTCATCTGTGGAAACAACCGAAAGCCTGGCGCATGGCCTATGAAACGATCATTGTAACCGTTGAAGATCACGTTGCCCTGATAAAGTTAAACCGTCCGGATGCGCTGAATGCGCTGAACAATCAATTGATGCAAGAATTGGCTGAGGCGCTTGGCGAGGCACAAACCAGCGATAAAGTTCGCTGCATCGTTTTGACTGGGTCTGAAAAAGCATTCGCCGCTGGCGCAGATATAAAAATGATGAGCCAGAAAAGCTTTGTCGATGTGTTCACCGAAGATCTCTTCGCATCAGAGGCGCATAAAATCACCGCGACGCGCAAACCAATCATCGCCGCCGTATCAGGCTATGCGTTGGGCGGCGGCTGTGAATTGGCAATGATGTGTGATTTCATCATTTGTTCGGACACTGCGAAATTTGGTCAGCCCGAAATCAACCTAGGCGTATCTCCTGGGATTGGCGGCACACAACGAATGACCCGCTCGATCGGGAAATCAAAAGCCATGGATATGTGCCTGACGGGCCGGTTTATGGAAGCCGAAGAAGCCGAAAGATGCGGGCTGGTCAGCCGCGTCGTTCCCGCAAAGAAACTGCTTTCTGAAGCGATGGCCGCCGCTGCGAAAATCGCGGAAAAATCCCAAATAACAACAGTGGCTGTGAAAGAAATGATCAATCGGTCATACGAGACAACGCTTAACGAGGGGCTACTCTTCGAACGGCGCGTTTTCCATGCCTTATTTGCCACCGAAGATCAAAAAGAAGGGATGGCGGCATTTCTAGAAAAACGCGAACCACAATTTCGCGACAAATAAGGGATTTAACGGTTTTTTATCGCCCGAGATGCCATTGCCCTGTTGACTCACCGCAGAAGGCAGCCTAAAGACGCCGCCTGATACTTAGCAACCCAAACCATGGGAAATTTATTTATGGCCAATACGCCTCAGTCAAAAAAACGCGCCCGCCAGAATGAGCGCCGCGCTGCTGTTAACAAAGCCCGCCGCTCACGCATCCGCACATTCGTGCGCCGTGTGGAAGAAGCGCTCGAAAGCGGTGATAAAGATGCAGCCTCAGAAGCGCTTCGTGCAGCCCAGCCAGAAATGATGCGCGGCGTGACAAAGGGCATCTACCACAAGAACACGATCGCTAGAAAAATGTCGCGCCTAACGGCACGCTTGAAAGCGATTGCTTAAGCCTCCTACGCTTAATTATTAATCGGCGAACATGTCTAATGCACTGCTTTTTGCGGTGCATTTTTTTTGCATAAATCGCTTCAAGAGATTCTTTTGACAAATCTCTGAGTCAAGTCCGAAGTTCTGTTGCCGCCCCCGTAAGTCTGTTGCTAAGGTCTACAGGCGAGTCGTGAGACCCCGGGGGGGGACTGAACAACCGCAGCAAAGCAATTATGTTAGTGGAACCATTTGGTTTCATGCTGGGGTGATATGCTGTGTGAACAGCACACCACCAAAATGTGGCAGCGTAGCTCTGCCTCAAAAAATGGCGAAGTGACTTCGCAATATTCTGTCTGTGAAAAGGCGGATGTGGTGAATTTTCGTCGTAGGTCCACGGTTTAGCTGGTGGAAAGCGGCGCTTGGGAATGTGGGAAGCAAATTAAATGACTCCAGAAAAATGGCGCGACTTACAATCCTCAATCAAACTGACAATTGGCAATAATAACTATCGAACCTGGATTGACCCGCTGAATTTTTCGCATGTGGAAGATGATGTTGCGGTGTTCGATGTGCCCACAACGTTTTTGGGAAATTATGTAGAGCAAAATTTTGGGGATGTGATTCTACATAAGCTCAGCGAAGCGCAGGCGCAGATCCGCCGTATTCGGTTTCAAGTTGCTGCGCGTCAAACCGATATCAAAAAGCCGCTGGAAGCACCGGCACGCCAAGACACGCCAAAATCCAGCGCTGCAAAGAATGGTGGTTTCTCGTCAGAGTTTACAAGCGCGCCAATTGATGCGCGCTTCACCTTCGACACTTTTATCGTTGGAAAACCAAATGAGCTGGCATATGCGGCGTCAAAGCGCGTGTCCGAAGGTGGAGAGGTCACGTTTAACCCGCTGTTTTTATATGGAGGTGTGGGCTTAGGTAAAACGCATCTGATGCATGCCACGGCCTGGGAATTGCAAGCCCGGCGGCCAGATCTAAACGTTCTATATCTTTCGGCAGAACAATTTATGTATCGGTTCGTGCAAGCGCTGCGCGAACGCAAAATGATGGATTTCAAACAATTGTTCCGGTCGGTGGATGTATTGATGGTGGATGATGTACAATTCATAGCCGGAAAAGACAGCACCCAAGAAGAATTTTTTCACACGTTTAACGCTTTGGTCGATCAAAATAAGCAAATTATCATTTCGGCAGATCGTGCGCCGGGTGAAATTAAAGATCTGGAAGATCGTATCAAAAGCAGGATGCAATGCGGCTTGGTGGTGGATTTGCACCCAACCGATTATGAATTGCGTTTGGGGATCCTTCAGTCGAAGGTAGAGCGGCATCAAAGTCAATATCCCGATCTGGTGATTGAGCCCAACGTATTAGAGTTTCTAGCGTTGCGGATATCAACAAATGTACGCGTCTTAGAAGGCGCACTTACTCGGTTATTTGCTTTTGCCTCTTTGGTTGGACGGCCGATCAATCTGGATCTGACTCAAGATTGCTTGGCAGATGTATTGCGCGCCTCCGAGCGCAAGATCACAGTGGAAGAAATCCAACGCAAAGTCTCTGAGCATTATAACATTCGTCTGTCAGATATCATTGGTCCCAAACGCGTGCGCACCTATGCCCGCCCGCGCCAGGTGGCGATGTATTTGGCCAAACAAATGACCAGTCGCAGCCTTCCCGAGATCGGCCGCCGATTTGGGGGCCGCGACCACACAACCGTTATGCATGGCGTAAAGCGCATCGAAGAGCTCAAGATACAGGATGGGCAAGTGGCAGAAGATCTTGAAATGCTGCGCAGAACTTTAGAAGCCTAAACCATCACAGGCGCTTACCTCTGTTTATCGCTTGGCCGTGGCAAAGATCAAAGGGTTGCACTTGACGGGTTTAGCTTTAGCATCAATAAGTAATTATTCATTGGGCACGGCCCTGCCTTAGGCAGCTGAACGGTTCGAAAAAAACAGGAGCAATTGATATGAAATTGAGCATTGAACGCAGTATATTGCTCAGAGCGCTGTCGCAAGCTCAGTCGGTTGTTGAACGCCGCAACACCATTCCTATTTTGGCAAATGTGTTGATCGAATGCGATGAAAGCACCGTCCATTTCCGAGCAACCGATTTGGATATTGAGGTGATCGACAAGACCCCTGCGCAGGTCGAGCGCCCGGGCGCCACAACCGTCTCTGCGGTGACTCTGCACGAGATCGTGCGCAAACTTCCAGATGGCGCGTTGGTCACGCTGGCGGATGATGCCACAAAGGGGCGTTTATACGTAGAGGCTGGCCGGTCAAACTTTTCCTTGGCCACATTGCCCAAAGAAGATTTTCCAATCATGGCAAGTTCGGAATATACGGCGAATTTTTCAGCCCCGGCCGCGATGCTGCGCCGTTTGTTTGATAAATCTAAATTTGCCATTTCTACAGAAGAAACAAGATATTACCTTAATGGCGTGTACTTACATGTGGCTGATGGCGAGGGCGGGCAAACGCTGCGCTGCGTGGCAACCGATGGGCACCGCCTGGCGCGCATTGATGCGGCATTGCCAGAGGGCGCAAGCGATCTTCCCGGCGTGATTGTGCCGCGCAAAACCGTGGGTGAGTTGCGCAAATTGCTTGACGATGATGATATGCAAATCGCGGTCTCTGTTTCAGAAACCAAAATCCGCTTTGCCACACCCGAAATCACCATGACATCAAAGGTAATTGACGGAACATTTCCAGATTACACGAGGGTTATTCCGCAAAATAACACGCGGCGGCTTGAAGTGGATGCTTCTGAATTCGCAAAGGCGGTGGATCGGGTGGCAACCGTGTCTTCCGAACGCTCGCGCGCCGTTAAACTATCGCTGGATGAAGATCGCTTGGTGCTCTCGGTGAACGCACCCGATAGCGGCGCTGCCGAAGAAGAGCTTGCAGTGGCCTATTCGGATGAGATGCTTGAAATTGGCTTTAACGCCAAATACCTGCTCGAAATCGCCAGTCAAGTTGATCGTGAGAACGCAGTTTTCATGTTTAATTCCTCTGGAGATCCAACGCTGATGCGCGAGGGCGATGATGCCAGCGCGGTCTATGTTGTTATGCCCATGCGCGTGTAAGGCCAAGATGATCCGCATCTGCCCATGCCCCGCGGCAACGCACAACATCGCCATTGAAATCATGCGCGGGCAATGCTGTATCTAACCAGTCTCCATCTGTCGCATTTTCGATCGCATAAATCGTTAGAATTGGAATGTGATGAGCGGCCGATCGCCCTGTTTGGCGCCAATGGATCTGGCAAAACAAATATTTTGGAAGCTGTATCGCTGTTTTCGCCGGGGCGCGGATTGCGACGCGCCAGCGCCGAAGATATAGCGCGACGCCCTGAACATATCGGATGGAAGCTGCGCGGCACGCTGACCGCGCAGGGGCGTCAACATGAGATCGAGCTAAGTTCGCGAAACGGCGCGGCGCGCAGCACCAAGATTGACGGGAAAACCGCTTCGCAAACCGCGCTGGGCGGCATAACACGCGTGCTCTGGCTGGTCCCGGCAATGGATAGGTTGTGGATCGAGGGGGCAGAAGGGCGGCGGCGCTTTTGGGATCGCATTGCGCTGAGTTTTTTTCCAAGCCATGCCGAGCACAGCCTGAGCTATGAAAAAGCCATGCGTGAAAGAAACCGTCTGTTAAAAGACCAAGTGACTGATGATCATTGGTATCGGGCGCTCGAACATCAAATGGCCCTTTCGGGGGTGGCCATTATGCAGGCGCGCCAAGCGGCGCTTGCGTATATTCATAACGCGCAAATCGCGGCGAGCACCCAGTTTCCAAAAGCGGAATTAACATTGCTGCAATCCGAGAACGGCCCGCTTCCAGATACGGTTGAAGATCTATCTGCCGCATTCGCCAGCGCGCGAGCGCGCGACCTGGCCGCCGGGCGCAGCTTGCTGGGTCCGCATCGCACGGATCTATCCGCGCTTTATCTCAGCAAAGGCATGCCTGCCAAAGAATGCTCAACCGGAGAACAAAAAGCGCTTTTAATTTCAATTATTTTAGCTAATGCGCGCGCATTGACAGACCAAATCGGCGCCCCGCCAATCTTATTATTGGATGAGGTGGCCGCTCATCTTGACGCCCAGCGCCGAGCTGCGCTTTATACCGAAATTAACACCCTAAAAGCACAAGCTTGGATGACCGGTACAGGGCCCGAATTGTTTGAAGATCTAGGCGCGGCAGCGTTGATGTTAGAGCTTGGCGATAGCGGTTCAGGCTCATTTATAAAACTCGGCTAAAAGTGCAGGGCATCAAAGAAAGGCCAGCCTATGTCTGTGAATGCAATTGACTTGCTGCTCTATACGGGAGGGCTTTTGGTGCTGTTCCTTACCCCAGGCCCAGTTTGGGTGGCTCTGATTGCCCGCACGCTGGGCGGCGGTTTGGCGGCGGCTGTGCCTTTGGCATTTGGCGTGATGGTGGGGGATTTGCTATGGCCAACCCTAGCAATTTTGGGCCTCAGCTGGCTGGTGACACAATTTTCGATGATTTTGATCCTTCTCAAAGCCGTGGCTGTGGTGGTTTTTTGGGGGATGGGGCTGGCCTTGCTGCGCAGGACAGATCAGGCGATTGCGCAGGAATCGCGCCTGATAAAACCCGGCGCCTGGGCCGGCTTTATCGCCGGTGCAGCCGTGATCATTGGTAACCCGAAAGCGATGTTATTCTACATCGCTATTCTGCCGGGGTTTTTCGATTTTAACACCCTCACGGCGCTGGATATGGCGCTGATCGCTCTGCTGTCTGCTAGCATTCCCTTCACGGGAAATCTCTGCGTTGCCCTGCTGGTAAACCGCAGCCGGCAGTTTTTCACATCGCCGCAATCGCGACAGCGGATCACGCAAATTTCCGGTGGCTTGCTTATCCTGGTAGGAACGGTGATTCCCTTCACTTAGGCCACAAAATATAGTCTATAGGCGTGACATTCTCTACCAGACCTCGTATATTGTCTGTGAAATTTAAGGGATGACAGCAATGTCCAACACTGATCAAGCCGCCAATGAATACGGCGCTGATTCTATCAAGGTTCTCAAAGGCTTAGAGGCAGTTCGCAAACGCCCTGGCATGTATATTGGCGATACCGATGATGGCAGCGGGCTTCATCATATGGTCTATGAGGTTGTGGATAACGGCATCGATGAAGCTTTGGCCAAACATGCCGACCATGTGCATGTGAAAATTCATGCCGATAACAGCGTATCTGTGTCTGATAATGGGCGCGGGATACCCGTGGATATCCATGAGGAAGAGGGCGTTTCCGCCGCCGAGGTCATTATGACTCAGCTGCATGCTGGCGGGAAATTTGATAGCAATTCTTATAAAGTATCGGGTGGTTTACACGGCGTGGGCGTCTCGGTGGTAAATGCGCTATCGGTCTGGTTGGAGCTGCGGATTTGGCGCAACGGCAAAGAGCATGTGGCACGCTTTGAACATGGCGATACGGTTGAGCATTTGAAAATCGTTGGGGATGCGAATGGCCGCAACGGCACAGAAGTGCGGTTTTTGGCCTCAACAGACACTTTTTCAAACCTTGAATATTCTTTTGATACGCTAGAAAAGCGGCTGCGGGAATTGGCCTTTTTAAACTCGGGCGTGCGGATTATCCTTGAAGATGAGCGCCCAGCTGAGCCGTTGCACAGCGAACTCTTTTATGAGGGCGGTGTAAAAGAATTCGTTAAATATCTTGACCGCTCCAAGAACGCGATCATGCCCGAGCCGATCTTTATTACAGGCGAGCGGGATGAGATCGGCATTGAAGTGTCGATGTGGTGGAATGACAGCTATCATGAAACAGTTCTGCCCTTCACAAATAACATTCCCCAGCGCGATGGTGGTTCCCATTTGGCAGGGTTTCGCGGCGCGTTGACCCGCACCATCAATTCTTATGCCCAATCCAGCGGTATCGCGAAAAAAGAGAAGGTGAATTTCACCGGCGATGATGCCCGCGAAGGCTTAACATGTGTGTTATCGGTCAAGGTGCCCGATCCAAAGTTTTCTAGCCAAACCAAAGATAAGCTGGTCAGCTCAGAAGTGCGCCCCGCTGTTGAAGGGCTGATGAATGAAAAACTGGGCGAATGGTTCGAAGAAAACCCCGCGATTGCAAAAATAATCGTCAGCAAGATAATCGAGGCCGCGTTGGCCCGCGAGGCAGCGCGTAAAGCCCGCGAACTGACCCGCCGCAAAACCGCGCTTGATGTGAATTATCTGGCTGGAAAATTAAAAGATTGTTCCGAAAAAGATCCATCAAAAACCGAAGTGTTCCTGGTCGAGGGTGACAGCGCCGGTGGCTCTGCGCAAACGGGCCGCGACCGGCGCACGCAAGCCATTTTGCCGCTTAAAGGGAAAATTCTAAACGTTGAGCGGGCGCGGTTTGACCGCATGCTCAACAGCCAAGAGATTGGCAATCTTGTGATGGCGCTGGGCACCGGTATCGGGCGGGATGAGTTTGATCTTTCAAAGCTGCGTTATCATAAAATCGTTATCATGACCGATGCCGATGTTGATGGCGCGCATATCCGAACCTTGCTGCTGACGTTTTTCTACCGTCAGATGCGCGAATTGGTGGAAAACGGGTTCCTGTATATCGCGCAACCGCCGTTGTACAAAGTGAGCCGCGGCAAATCCGAAGTCTATCTAAAAGATCAGGCTGAAATGGATGATTATCTGATCCAGCAGGGTATCGATGGGGCCCTTTTACGTTTGGAAGATGGCGCGGAGTTGGCCGGCCAAGATCTGGCCCGCGTAGTCGATGAAGCCCGCCAGCTCAAGCGCGTTCTGGACGCCTTTCCAAACCACTATCCCCAGCATATTTTGGAACAAGCCGCGATTGCCGGCGCCTTCGTTCCGGGCCGAGTTGACGCGGATCTGCAAGGCACAGCGGATAAGATTGCTGCCCGTCTCGATTTAATCGCAGCAGAATATGAACGCGGTTGGAACGGGCGCATTACCCAAGATCATGGCATCCGTTTGGCGCGGATTTTGCGCGGCGTTGAAGAAGTGCGCCGCCTTGATGGGCTCATGTTGCGATCGGGTGAAGCGCGCAAAACCGGCAGCTTTACCGAAAGCCTGCAAGAAATTTATGGCAGCGCCGCGACATTGATCCGCAAAGATCGCAGCCAAGTGATTTTCGGGCCGCTCGATCTGCTCGACTCGGTTTTGAAAGAGGGTGAAAAGGGCTTATCCCTGCAGCGCTATAAAGGTCTGGGTGAAATGAACCCCGACCAGCTTTGGGAAACCACCCTCGATCCGGATGCGCGCACCTTATTGCAGGTGAAAGTTGAAGATGCAGCCGAGGCGGATGATCTGTTCACCAAGCTGATGGGCGATGTTGTCGAGCCCCGCCGCGATTTTATCCAAACCAACGCGTTAAGCGTTGCCAATTTGGACTTTTGACGCGGCGGCCTGATGCGCAAACTGCATCGGGCTCAGATTGGTGCAATCAACCCCAGAAACTGGTCAATTTGAGATGTTTCAAGCGACCAGTCACAGACCAGGCGGGTAACCAGCTCTTCCTCTGCAGGGCCATGCGCAATATCACCCGACCATACCGAAAAAACTGCGCCGCCCTGACGCGCGCGGTGCACCAAAGCCCGCGGCATATAGGCGAAAATCATATTGGCGGCGGGTTCATACTGAAACCGAACCGCGTCTAATTTGCGCAGGCCCTGCGCCAGGTAGGCGCTGTTATCATTTGCTTTTTGCGCCAGGTCGCGCCAAAGATCATGCTCAAGATAGGCCTGCATTTGCGCGGCAAGAAAGCGGTTTTTTGAAAATAAATGCGCGCCGCGTTTGCGCCGCAACTCAAATTCCCAAGCGTATTTAGGATCAAAAAAGATCACCGCCTCTACGCCCATCAAGCCGTTTTTTGTTCCACCAAACGTCAAGGCATCAATCCCGCATCGCCACGTCATTTCAGCCGCGCTGCACCCCAAGGCGGCAATCGCATTGGCAAACCGGGCCCCATCCATATGAACCGGAAGATCGTAAGCTTTGGCCACAGCGCACAGCTCTGAAAGCTCTGAAAGCGTATAAATTCTGCCTTTTTCGGTGATTTGGGTCAACGAAACGGGCCCGCGCTGCGGACCGTGGACATCCCCTTGCGCCGTTCCCAAAATAGCCTGTTCAAGCGCAGCAGGCGTCAGCTTATCATCGCTGCCGACGAGGTTTAATTTCGCCCCACCGGTGAAAAACTCGGGCGCATTGCATTCATCTTCTTGGATATGCGCAACGGGGCTGCAATAAATTGTTGCCCAGGGTGGGCATAAGCAGGCCAGGGCCAATGTATTGGCCGCGGTGCCAGTGGCGGCCAAATATACCGCCGCATCCGGGGCCTCAAACAGAGTTTGAATTCTCGAGACAACATCCAGAGTGATCGCATCAGCGCCATAAGAGGCGGCATAGCCTTGATTTGCCACGCGCAATGCCTCTAAAACGGCCTCGGGCACTGGCCCTTGATTATCTGAGCCAAAAAACATTCACGCGCGCTCCTCAAACAAATGATCTTCCCAATACTCTTCATCCACTTCAAATTCAGGAAGGGTTTTTCCACGCACCGAAACACCGGCCGCATGCACCGTCTCGGGATCTCCGGAAATCAAAGGATGCCAATCATATAAGGGTTTGCCCTGCCATAATAACAGATAGGCACAGCTGCGGGGTAACCAATAGGCATGAGCGGCCAAGTTATCAGGGCGCAAGACGATGCATTCGGGCACAAATTGATGGCGAATTTTATATTGTCCGCAGCCACAGCTGTCATCATCCAGCAAACGGCAGGCCACCCGCGTAAGCGCAACCTCACCGGTGTCTTCATCTTCTAATTTATTTAAGCAGCATTTTCCGCATCCATCGCAAAGCGCCTCCCATTCTGCCTGAGATAATTTGGACAGCGGTTTTTCTTCCCAAAACTTGGGGGCAAGACCGCTGCGCTTGATGCCTTCCTCTGCGCTCATAATGCGGCCAGGGTTTTTCGCGCCTGATCACAATCGCGCTGCATTTGTTCGATCAACGCCTCCAGCCCGTCAAACTTCAATTCGGGGCGCAAGAAATCAACCAAGGCCACAGAAAGGTTCGAGCCGTAAAGATCGCCAGAAAAATCGAATATAAATGTTTCTAAATTGGGGGTGTTTTCGCCAAACATCGGCCGTACACCCAGCGAGGCTGCCCCGTGATAGCTGCCTTGAAAAGGCCCATCCAGAACATCAACCAAAACCGCATAAACGCCAAGTTTTGGCAGATGCAGACCCTCAAGTGACATATTTGCCGTTGGATAACCAAGTTCACGCCCACGCTGTTCGCCGCCAATCACAATCCCTTCAATCCGGTGCCAATGGCCCAGCTGGGTTGCGGCATCGCGCGGCCGCCCCTCGGCCAAGGCGCTGCGGATCGAGGTTGAAGACACTTGCCCTTCGCCAGCTTCAATCAATGGCGCAACGGTGACCCCAAAGCCCATTTCCGCACCAAAATGTTGCAAGTCTTCAACCGTTCCCGCGCGACCTTTTCCAAAACAAAAATCCGCTCCTACTACCAAATGGCTCAACCCAAGACCATCCGCAATCACGTTTTGTGCAAATTCGCGCGGCGTCAGCGAAGAGAGGCTGGTGTTAAAATTCAGCTCATAGAGCAAGTCAACGTCAAGCTTTGCCAGGCGGGTGGCGCGCGCCTCCGAGCTCATCAGCCGGAAAGCGGGGCTTTGGGGCGCAAAATAGCTGCGTGGATGCGGCTCAAAGGTTAAAATACCCAAAGGCGCTGATATGGTTTCAGCAGTCTGACGGGCCAAATCAATCACCGATTGATGGCCCAAATGCACCCCATCAAAATTACCAACCGCCACGCTGGCGCCTCTGTCTTCAGGGTCAACATAAATATAATCGCGAATAATCTTCATACCCGTCAGGTAGCGTTCAAAACGATCAGAAGCAAGCCACTGCGCGCGCTAGTCAAACTTACGGCTTGGCGCAAGCACTGTTGCCTCGCCCACCAAGACCCGCCTGCCATCTACTTTACATTGGCAATCAAGAATCACGCGGCGCCTTGGAAGATCAATGTCTGATACAATCACTTCAGCATAAACCAAATCTCCCGGCCGTACGGGTGCCAAAAATTTCAGGCTTTGACCCAAATAAACGCTGCCATGACCGGGCAGTTGTTCGCCAATTACCGCCGAAATCAAGCCCGCGGTCAGCATCCCATGCGCAATGCGACCCTGAAAAATTGTATCCCGTGCATAGCTTTCATCCAAATGAACAGGGTTATGATCCGTCGAGACTTGGGCAAATAAGGCGATATCTTCATCGCTTATCACCTTATGCAGGTGGCGCGACATACCCATTTCGATATCTTCGATACAAATCGTACCCCTGGGAAAGTTATCCAACATCCGCCGCCTCATAATTACAAGGTAATATTAGACTGAAAAATTCAGCAATTAAGTAACTTTATTACTCAATAGGGTAGATATGCAACCCTTTATATCAACGCAAAAATCCTATCGTGTATTTTGCGCTTTGATTTTCGGCGTGTAAGAACTGGGCAAGAGCGGTTGGGTCAGGATCACGCTTGGTTTTTGTTTCGCGCGCCGCAAGCCCGCCTGCGATAAACAGCGCATCCAACCCTGCATCCGAAGCGCCTTTGACATCGGTTTGCACGCCATCGCCAATCGCCAACACAGAGGCGGGGGAAATATCGGGCGCCAACGCCTTTAAGCGACGAAACGCCAAATCGTAAATCGGCGCAAATGGTTTGCCAAAATACAGGCTTTCCCCCCCAATTTGCGTATAAAGCTGCGCCAATGCGCCCGCACACCATTCGCGATGCGCGCCGCGATCCACCACAATATCCGGATTGGCGCATAAAAACTTTAAGCCTTTGGCACGCGCGATCTCAAGCTGCGGCAACATCACCTCCGGATCCGCGTTCGAATCAAAGGGCCCTGTACAAACGATGCCACTGGCCTGATCTAGCGCGACACAGGTGATCTGCACCGGGTGTTCAAGCAGTTTAAGCGGCTCAAAAAAGCCTTTATCACGCGGCTCGCCAATAAAATAAACCGCCTCGCCCACCACGCCCTGAAACATCGCGGCGCGGGCACTATCACCAGAGGTGGCGATGCTATCCCACGCGTGGTCTGACACGCCAAATTCTTTGATTTGCTCTGCCACCGAGCTGCGCGGGCGCGGTGAATTGGTGACCAAAACAACCTTTCCGCCGCGTTTCCGATAGGCGATCAGCGCCTCATTGGCTGCAGGATAAGCTTCAACCCCATTATGAACGCAGCCCCAAAGATCGACAAATAACGCTTCATATTGATCAGAAATATCACTGAGATTTTGAACGATCTGAGACATTTTGCGCCCTTTCATTTTAAGCGGGGCGTAAAGACGCCAGATACAATCTTATAAGGTTAATTGGGGAACGATCTGTTTTTTGCGGCTCATCACACCGGGCAACACCACGCTATCCCCGTCGACGCAAACGTCAAAAGACTTTTCCGCAATGGATTTAACGGCCTCATTTGGAACCAAAAGCGTGGCCTCTTCGGCCAAGATATCGACAACAAACAACAACACCTGATCCACATTATCTTCTAGCGCCACCGGGCCCATCGCCGCCATCAAGGCCGCTTTGCGCGCCAGCACCACATGTGGTGCGGTGGTTTCCAAAACCGAGACGCGCAAGGTCTGATCGCCCACCGGGAAGGATTTGCTATCCATGCGCAGCAATTCAACATCTGAAAAAGCCGACACATCCGATTTTGCGGCAAACATTTGCGCAGAATATTCGCTTAGATTGACAGAAAGCTCCTCGGCCAAAGCCTCGGCTAAGGCCCGATCATGATCGGTGGTTGTCGGGCTGCGAAACGCCAAAGTATCAGAAAGAATGCACGACAGCATCGCGCCTTTAACAGCGCGCGGCATTTTTGCAGCATCGGCGCCCATCAAATCATGCATGATCGTAGCTGTGCAGGCCAAGGGGCGCATGATAATATCGATCGGCGCTTTGGTTTCAAGGCCACCCACCAGTTTATGATGGTCAATCACAGCGCGAATATCGGCTTGATTGATTACATCGGGCAATTCTGCAGGGTTATTGGTATCAACGATCACCACAGGCGCCCCGGGTGCAACCTCTGAAATAATTTCAGGTTTATCAAGCTGCCAATGCTGAAGCATAAACAGCGCCTCATTATTGGGCTCTCCCAACAGATTTGCTTGCGCAGGAATACCCTGAATCTCGCTGAGATACCAAGCCCATATGATCGGCGATCCCGTGCTATCAGTGTCGGGCGATTTATGGCCAAAAACCTGCAGAACCATGGTGCTTTTCCTTCGCGATAGGGTCGATTCGCGCGGTTATACGCGGCTAGGCTGCGCTTGTCACCTTGCCGATCTTTGTGCGTTTAGCCGCGCAGAAAAACGGGTTTTTCTGGGGTGGAAAGCTGCGTTTGATAAGCATAGCCGCCCATATCGAAATCGCGCAGGCTTTCCGGCGTGCTCAGGCGGCGGGTGATAATGAACCGCGCCATCGCACCACGGGCTTTTTTGGCATAAAAGCTTACGATTTTGGGCCCCTTATCCGTAGATTCCATAAAAACTGGCGTCACAACATCCAAATTCAGCGCCGTCTGATCCACAGCATTAAAATATTCTTGCGAGGCGCAATTCACCAAAACTGAGGCATTGGTTTTTTCAGCCTGCGCGTTCAGCGCCAAGGAAATACGATCGCCCCAATACTCATATAGTGATTTTCCGCGCGGCGTTTTCAGACGGCTGCCCATTTCTAAGCGGTAGGGCTCGATCGCATCCAAGGGGCGCAACAGCCCATAAAGGCCGGATAAGATCCGAAGATGCGCTTGCGCCCAGCGCAGCTCCTCTGCATCTAGGCTCATGGCTTCAAGGCCTTGATACGTGTCGCCAGCAAATGCAAACGCCGCAGCGCTGCGCGCCTGCTGGCCAAAATTGGCAAAGCGCTCTTGATTAAGCAGCGCCAGTTTTTCACTAATTCCCATCAGTTTTTGCAATTGAGCTTGCGATAAAGCGCCGGCAACCTGTGCCAAATCTGCCGCTTGTTCGGGGAATATCGGCTGCGACTGCTCCAAATCCTCGCGCGGGGTCATATCAAGTTTTTTAGCAGGGGAAACAACGATCAACATGGCAGGCCTCCAATTTCTCTTATTCTCTATTTAGGGGCTTTCTTGCAAAACTTCCAGAAAAGCCTCGCCAAAGCGTTGATGACGCTTTTCTCCCAAGAGCTGTTTGAGCGCCTCTGGATTAGACCCGGGCAGCTTCGCCACCTTCGCTAATAATGCGGCAGAACAACTGAGCGGTTTCTCAATCCCGCTTTCGCCACGCGCCAAATTGGCCTGCACTGCCAAAAGGCGATCAAATACAGCGCCATTTTGTCGCCCCGCCAATTTACGCCTCTGCGGGTGCATATGCGCCGCCTCTCCCGCAATGACCTGCAAGAAATCTTGCCCAAAACGATCCAGCTTTTTGGTGCCAATGCCACTAATCCGCGCCATATCATCCAGCGAAGCTGGCCGGGTTTCCGCCATTTCAATCAGTGTTTTATCGTTGAAAATGATATAGGCAGGTACATGCGCAGCCTCGGCCAAAGCGCGGCGTTTGGCCTTTAAGGCCGAGAGCAAAGGCGCATCATCTTCGCTGACCAACGCTTTAACGCGCCGTGCGGGCAGCGCCGATTTCACCGTATCTGCACGCAAGGTGAGGCTGGCCTCGCCGCGCAACAGCGGCAAGGCGGCATCCGTCATCCGTAAAGCACCATGGCGGCTGCTATCGGGGCGGATCAAATCATGACCCATCATCTGGCGAAATATTGCCTGCCATTGGGATTTTGAAAACTCTTTGCCGACGCCAAACGTGCTCAGGGATTCATGCCCATGGGCGCATATTTTATCCGTCTTATTGCCCAATAAAATATCGATCACATGGCCTCCCCCGAAGCGCTCATCGCTGCGCAACATTGCCGATAGCGCTTTGCGCACCGCTTCAGTGGCCTCAAAACGATCCGGGGGTGCATCACAAAGATCACAATGGCCGCACGGCTGCGTGGTTTCATCAAAATATGCCAACAATGTTTGGCGGCGGCAGATCAAAGCCTCTGCCAGGCCCAATAGCGCGTTCAATCGGCCATGATCCGCGGCGCGCCGTTCAACCGGGGCCAGCCCTTCATCTATCTGCGCGCGGCGCAGGCGAATATCTTCAGGGCCATAAAGCGTAAGCGTTTCGGCCGGTCCGCCATCGCGGCCGGCGCGGCCAATTTCTTGATAATAGCTTTCGATTGATTTGGGCAAATCCGCATGCGCCACCCAGCGGATATCGGGTTTATCCACCCCCATGCCAAACGCCACTGTCGCCACCACGATCAGCCCATCTTCATTTGCAAAGCGTCCCTCAACAATGCGCCGATCTTCTGCCTCCATTCCGCCATGATAATAACACGCCCGATGCCCTGCCTCATTTAATGCTGCAGATAACGCTTGGGTTTTGGCCCGTGTACCGCAATAGACGATGCCCGATTGGCCTTTGCGGGGGGCTACGAAATCTAAAATTTGCCGCCGCGGGCTGTCTTTTGCTGTAAAGGCCAAATGAATATTCGGCCGATCGAACCCGCGCAGAAACACCTGCGGCTGCGACCCGGCAAATAATCGTTCGATAATCTCCTGCTGCGTGTCGCGATCCGCGGTGGCGGTAAAGGCCGCAACGGGAACGTTCAACGTCCGGCGCAACTCACCAATTCGCAAATAATCTGGGCGAAAATCATGCCCCCATTGGCTTACACAATGCGCTTCATCTACCGCGATCAGCGCGATATTATAGCGCTTTAAAGCCGCTTGCATCGCCGTGGAAGCCAAACGTTCAGGGGCCAGATAAAGCAGCTTTAGCTGACCCGCCGCCAACGCTTGAAATACGCTATCGGTTTCCTCTTGCGTGTGCCCCGATGTTAGCGCGCCCGCAGCCACGCCGGCCGCCTGCAATCCGCGCACCTGATCGCGCATTAAAGCGATCAACGGCGAGACCACCAAGGTAACGCCCTCGCGCAGCAAAGCAGGAATTTGAAAACATAAGGATTTACCGCCCCCCGTGGGCATGATGGCCAACACATTATGCCCCTCGACCACTGCCTCAACCACGTCTTCCTGCCCGGGGCGAAACGCATCGAATCCAAACACATCGCTTAAAAGCGTTTGAGGGCTGGCCATTCATCACCTGCAATTTGGGGCGGGGCCGCGCGTTTCAAGCGTTGCCAGAGCGCGGGTTTAAAGGGCTGCAATTAGCGCAGTAAAAGCTCAGGAAGAATGTAATCACGTAAAGAAATGATGATTACAAAGGCCACCAAAGGCGCCAGATCCAACGGGTTGGTATTGGGTAAAACCCGGCGTAAAGGCTGATAAATAGGCTCTAACAAGCGGTTTATCCCCTGCCAAATCTGCGCCACCATTGGCTGGTGCAAATTCAAAACCTGAAAATTGATCAACCAGCTCATGATAATATGCACAATCATGATGAAAAACGCGATATCCAAGATCAGCCGCAGAGGTCCATATATTGCCATCATTATTTTGAGTTCCCGTTATTTCTAGTAAACTACCTAGTGAAGCGGATGCCAAAGAACAAGGCTGGCCAGAAGTTTCTGACAAATTAATCCCCGTCAAATTCGGCTTTTGATGGCCGCCCACGATTGCTTTTCACCGCGCCTCGAATTTTTTTAGCCGCCAAGCGCCGGCGTTGACTGCCCAAAGTGGGTTTGGTGGCCACGCGCGGCTTGGGGCGCTGCAAAGCTTGCTGCAGTAAAGTCACCAACCGGTTACGCACAATTTCTCGATTTCGGGCCTGATGGCGTGTTTCATCACATTGCAAGATAAGCGCACCATCTTTGGTCCAGCGCCGCCCAGCCAATCGCTGCAAGCGCGCTTTAACCGGATCGCTCAGAGCCGGAGAACGCGCCGCTTCAAAGCGCAACTCAACCGCCGAGCTGACCTTATTCACGTTTTGACCACCCGGGCCAGAGGCGCGCATGAACTGCTCGCTTAGCTCCCATTCCTCGATGATAATTTTATCCGATACGCGCAGCATGATTTGCCTTTTGAAGTGAAGTGAACCGCAATCCCTTTTTTAAGACCAAAAAGGGCCGCTTGAAACAAGCGACCCTTCGAGACTTACGGAGGTGGGCCGGTTAGGCAGCCACCAATTCAGTTGATCCTGCGATCAAGGGTTGCCTTCAGACGCGGCTCTCCTGAACTGTTCCGACACCTCTCTCCAATACCTCTCTAGACACTGGACCACCTCCTTTCACATTGTTGAACTCATCCTTACCGTGGCAGAGTTTACAGCTTTGTCAAACAAATCTTTGCAGGGAAAATAAGCTTTTTCAGGCCTAGGTGAAAAATCCAGCAGGTAGACCGACACCGCACATTACTTTGCGTTTAACACATTGCGGCATTGGCCGGGCAAATCAGCCAATTGCAACACCCGCTTCGGCTTTGGCCGCGCCTTTGGACGCGGCGGGCCCGGCGGCTTTGGCTTGACCTTGGGGGGATTGAGAATTCGAGCCACCCATTTCTCGGCCTCTTTACAACCATCGCCTTTCGGAGGTGGCGGCTGATTTACGCAGCCCTGCAAGCCCGCCGGGCATTTCAGGCGCACGTGAAAATGGGAATGATGGCCCCACCAGGGGCGGATTTTACGCAACCAAGCGCGATCCCCGCTTGCCTGTTTGCACATTTTAACCTTAGCCCCGGGAAATATAAAAATCCGCGCAACACGCGGGTCTTGCGCGGCATATTTCAAAAGCTGAAAATGCTGACCGGTCCATTTGTCATTTATATAGGCGCCTTTCGCGCGGCGCAGCGATGTTGACGAAATTTCTTCTCGTCGCGCGCGACTAAGCGATAAATCATCCGCGCGACGCAACCATATATCCACATCCAGACCAATTTGATGGCTGGCATGCCCGCTTAGCATTGGCCCCCCGCGTGGCTGTGATATATCGCCAATATAAAGGCCGTTCCAACCGCGCAAATTACTGGCGCGCTGCGACAGTTTTTGAATGTAATTTATCGTCTCAGGGTGACCCCAATTGCGATTTCGAGACAGGCGCATGGCTTGCCAGGTGGGTCCAGATTCTGTCAATTGATCGGCGCCCGCCAAACAGCCTTTGGCGTAGCTGCCAAACGCAGATGGGGTTTGATCCGATCCGGTTTGCGCGCTTCCAAATAAGTTTTTTGCGGCTTTCGCCCCGACCTGAAGCACTGATCCGGCTAAAATACCACAAAACAGCGGCAAAAAGAGCGATGCACTATGCCAGAAACGGATCACCGATGCCCCCCTAGTCAAGTTCGCAGCGGGTTATGCTATCTCACCGCTTTCTTGATCGCCATCCTTATTCACCCATCGTAGCAAAATAAGACCAATGATGAAAAGAAAAATCAGTGGCGAAACCCCCAGCCGGGGGCTTTCGGTCAACCAAGTAACCACGCCAATCAACGCGGGCGCCAAAAAGGCGGTAGCCCGCCCCATCAACCCATAAAGCCCAAAGCCTTCGGTGGCGCGTTCGGGGCTTGTGTGGCGTACCATCATCGTGCGGCTGGCCGATTGCAAAACCCCGCCAATGCCCCCAATCACCACACCGCAGCTCATAAACACCAAATCAGGCAGCGCAGATCCAGCCGCCAGCGGCACCCCAAAAAACATCTCACGGCTCATATTAACCACGGTGATACAAACTAAAATCAAAATTAAAATTGCCAGCGTAATAACCGGTTTGGGCCCGTATTTGCGATCGACGAAGCCACCCAGCCAACAAAAAACGGCCGCGGAAAGGCCTGCAACGATACCAAAAGCACCCAAACTGCTGATGCCCCAATCCAAAACCAAGACCGCGTAAATACCCCCGAAACTGTAGAGCCCGTTCAATGCATCGCGATAAAACATCGAAGAGAGTAAATAAAGCGAAAAGCTTTTGCGGGTCTTTAAGCTTAAAAGAGAACGCCGCAAGCTGCTTAAACCGGCGCGAATGCGTATAGGCGATTTTTCACCCGGATCCTCCTTAACCCACAAAAAATAGGGAATGATCAACACCAAAAACCAAAGCGCAACGAAGGGTCCAACGCTGCGTGTGCCTTCTTTTTGCGCCGCATCCAACCCAAATAAAGGGTCTAATTCCAAGAAAATCGTTTTGCCATTCTCTTGCTCGACGAAAAGCAACAGCATGATCATCAACGACACAATTCCCCCGAAATATCCAAAGGCAAACCCATCCCCAGAAATCTTACCAATCTCATCGCGTTTGCCCAAGGAAGGCAATTGCGCATTGGTAAAAATATAGGCGAATTCGGCGCCTATGAAGCCGATCCCAAACGCCCCCAACATCCAGAGCATGTTCGAGCCATCAGGCAGCGTCCACCAAAGGCTATAAGAGCCCAAGACATAAAGGAGCGCAAAACCAACGATCCAGATGATGCGTCGGCCAGAGGTATCGGCAATCGCCCCTAAAACGGGGGCCCCAAAGCCAATGATTAAACCCGTTATAGTCAAACACAGGGACCAGAGGCTTTGCGCTTGTGCATCTGCCTGCGTTCCGGAAACCCCCGCTGACAGGTAATATTCCGCCGCAACCGAAGCGAAATACGGCCCAAAAATAAAGGTTAGCAGCAACGTATTATAAGGTTGGGTGGCCAAATCGAAAAAATACCAGCCCCAGATCCGTTTGCGCGCGCTCATAATTCCCCCCCAGGCTTCATCCCCATAAGGCAGGCAAAAGCGATGAACATCAAGCAGACTTTTTAAAAACGCATATGTTCCGCGCCTTTAAAGGCAAATCGTTCCATTGCGCGCAACGTCCTAAACCAACACCTCAATCGGATTCTGGGCGCCCACGCCAAACACACGTTTGTAGCGCTTAATCTCGCTTTGAGGGCCCATCGCTTTGCGTGGATTGTCTGATAATTTGACCGTCGGCTTGCCGTCGGCTGAAACAGCTTTGCACACCAAAGAAAATGAATCCAACCCTTCAGAAGGCACCAAACCTCTGAAGTCATTTGTAAAATGAGTGCCCCATCCAAAGGACACTTTCACCCGGCCGCTAAACTGGTGATGCAGTTTCTGGATCATCCCAGTATCCAGCCCATCCGAAAAAATAACCAGCTTTTGTCTGGGGTCTTCGCCGCGCTCTTGCCACCATTTGATCGCAATTTCTGCACCACTTGCCGGATCACCACTATCGATACGTATGCCCGTCCACCCCGCCAAATAATCCGGCGCATTGCGCAAAAAACCTTCTGTGCCATAGGTATCGGGCAAAATAATTCTTAAATTCCCATCATGCTCATCCTGCCAATCCGACAGAACCTGATAGGGGGCCTGCGCCAAATCTGCATCGCTATGCGCCAAGGCCGAATAGACCATCGGCAATTCATGCGCATTGGTGCCGATCGCCTCAATATCACGGCGCATGGCGATCAAACAGTTTGAGGTGCCGACGAATTTCTCACCCAAACCTTCCTGCATGGCTTGCACGCACCAATCCTGCCATAAAAAAGAATGCCGGCGGCGGGTGCCAAAATCTGCAATCCGCAAGGTCTCAATTTCGCGTAAAGTTTCGATTTTTTCCCATAATTTTGTTTTGGCGCGCGCGTATAGCACTTCCAACTCGAACCGACCCATTTTTTTCAACATAGCGCGGCCACGCAATTCCATCAGCGTCGCCAAAGCGGGTATTTCCCACAGCATAACTTCTGGCCAGCTGCCTTCAAATGTCAGCTCATATTGGCCGTCGCGTTTTTCCAAATGATAAGGGGGCAAGCGCAGCCCCTCGAACCACTCCATAAAATCTGGTCGAAACATATAGCGTTTGCCATAAAACGTATTGCCGCGCAGCCAAGTGCTTTCACCGCGCGTTAGGCGGAGCCCACGAATATGATCCAACTGCTCGCGCAATTCACCTTCATCGATCAAATCAGCAAGGCGCACCTGCGATGAGCGGTTGATCAAGCTGAACACCACCGTGGTTTGGGGTTTGTTGCGCAGCACGGATTGGCACATCAGAAGTTTATAAAAATCCGTATCGATCAATGAGCGTACGATCGGGTCGATTTTCCATTTGTGATTCCAGACGCGGGTGGCGATATCAACCATAATCAGCCTCCAATCGCACACCGGCATCGCGCATATCGCGTTGCGCTGCCGCCAATGAGCCGTTCACATCAATCCCGCGGCAGGCCCCCAATAAGACCCGCACGGAATATCCCAGTTTCGCGGCATCAACGGCCGAATAATTCACACAAAAATCGGTTGCCAGCCCAACCATGTCCAAAGCGCTAACGCCGCAATTTTGCAAATAACCATGCAAGCCAGTGGCGGTTACATGATCGTTTTCAAAAAACGCTGAATAGCTATCAATCAAAGGATTGCTTCCTTTGCGCAGAATAAGCGCCGCCGCATCCTGATTGATATCCGCGTGAAGCTGCGCGCCAAAGGTGCCTTGCATACAATGATCCGGCCACAGCACTTGCGGGCCATATGGCATCTCAACCATATCCAGAGGCGCCTTACTGTTATGGCTGCTGGCAAAGCTGGAATGCCCCTTTGGGTGCCAGTCTTGCGTTAAAATCACCCGATCATATCCAACCATTAAGCCATTGATTGCAGGAATAATCTGATCACCTTCCGACACGGCCAACGCGCCGCCGGGGCAAAAATCATTCTGGACATCAATCACCAAAAGCGTTTTTGACATGCTTTAGGCCCTTTCGTCGCGCCACATTACGGCTACACGAGTATAACAGCAGCGAAAGGTTTTCCACCCAACATCGGCAAGTTTTGCACCCTAAAGCCTTAATAAAGCAAGTTTGGCGTTAAGATCGGCGTTTGAGCAACAGGCTGATCCTTGGCGTGATGCCAATATCCATCCGGCTACGCGTGCTTAAAACTGGCTTTTGCGAGCTGTCTTTTCGGCGCCGCTCGCGCAGCAAAAGATATAGACCACTCAACACGATCACGGCTGAACCAAGCATTGTCATCCGGTCGGGAAATTCTTGAAACAAAACAATTCCATAGAGCGCCGCCCAAAGCATTTGTGAATAATGCATCGGGGCCACCACCGCGGCCTCTCCAATGCGATAGGCTTTAATAATACAGAGCATCGCCAAGAAACCCAGCACCGCCATACAGCCCAACAAGCCAATATCTTCCAAAGCAATTGGCGTATAGGAATAGGCCGCCAATGGACCCAGAACAATCAAATTGGCAAACATCGGATAAAGCATCAAAACAATCGTGCGTTCCTCATTGCCGATTTTACGCACGATCAAAGATGAAAGCGCACCGCATAAGGCGGCGGTTAAGGCTGCAACATGGCCAAGGGTCAGCGCGGTGCTTGCCGGACGCAACACGATCAACACCCCAACAAACCCCAAGATAACGGCTGCCCAGCGATGGGCACCAACTTGCTCTCCCAAAATCGGAATCGCCAAAACGGTGATCAGCAAGGGCATACAAAACATCAATGCATAGGTTTGCGCCAGCGGCAAAACGGAAAAAGCATAAAACGCCGCCACCGCCGTAATCACCGTTGAACAAGTGCGCAGGAACACCCAGACCGGATGATGCGGCATTAGATTATCTTCATTGCGATCAGGCAGATGAAACAAAACCACAAGCGGAAAACTGAACAAAACCGAAAAGAAAATAATCTGGAACACCGAATAAGTGTCACCCAGCATCTTCACGATCACGTCATGGCCTGAGAAAAGCGCAAAGCCAAGCAAGGCGAAAAGCGCCCCGGTGCGATTGGCGGATGTCTCTGACATGGCGCTCTCATTTCTGATGGGCGATTGGGTAAAACTCAGGTGCCGGAAACAGGCAAGGCGCATCCGCCTTGCCAAGGTGCTTTACAGGTTAGAGTCCAACGCTGCGATAATCGCATCACCCATTTCTGCGGTGGTGATCGGCGTGCCATCTTCGGGGCCCATCAGATCTGGTGTGCGCGCGCCTTGCGCCAAAACGGTTTCAATCGCTTGTTCCAACCGCGTCGCCTCCCCGCCCTGATCAAAGCTATAGCGCAACGCCATCGCAAAGCTTAGAATGCAAGCGATCGGATTGGCTTTGCCTTGACCGGCAATATCCGGCGCTGAGCCATGAACCGGCTCGTACAACGCTTTTGGACGTCCATTCGCCATCGGCAGGCCAAGGCTGGCCGAGGGCAACATACCCAAACTGCCGGTCAACATCGCCGCGGCATCCGACAGCAGATCCCCAAACAAGTTATCCGTGACAATCACGTCAAATTGTTTGGGCCAGCGGCACAGCTGCATAGCGCCGGCATCGGCATACATATGGCTAAGCTCTACATCCGGATAATCCTCATCATGTACTTTCTGAACCACTTCGCGCCATAATACGCCCGATTCCATGACATTGGCTTTTTCCATCGAACAGACTTTATTGCCGCGTTTTCGGGCCAATTCAAACGCACTGCGCGCTACCCGGTCAATCTCGCTTTCGGTATAGCGCTGCGTGTTGATGCCCACGCGCTCATTGCCTTCTTCAAAAATACCGCGCGGCTCGCCAAAATAAATCCCCGAGGTCAGCTCGCGAATGATCATAATATCAAGGCCTGCTACCACATCTTTTTTCAAAGATGAAAAATCGGCCAAAGCATCAAAACATTGCGCGGGTCGCAAATTGGCAAAAAGATCCATCTCTTTGCGCAAGCGCAACAAACCACGCTCGGGTTTCACGCTGAAATCCAGATCGTCATATTTTGGGCCACCAACCGCCCCCAGCAAAACCGCATCGACCTCTTGGGCTTTGGCCATCGTGTCATCATGCAGCGGCGTGCCATGCATATCATAGGCGCAGCCGCCCACCAAATCTTCAAACACGTCAAAAGGCAGAGCGCGCTTGGCCCCATACCAATCGATCACTTTGCGCACTTCGGTCATCACTTCTGGGCCAATACCATCGCCGGCCAAAATAAGAAGGGAGGGGTTTGTCATTTTCAAAGACTCCTTCGGAATATGTCATTTTGCAAAAACGGGCGCGTTGGAAAGAGGAGCACCCCCAGCTGCCACGCCCATTTGGTTTATGAGGTCAAAGCCGCCCGCTTACACCCAAGGGTGGCTTACTTGTAATTTGCTTTCATAGGCATCGATGGACGCAGCTTTTTCCATCGTCAGGCCGATATCGTCCAAACCGTTCAGCAGGCAATGCTTTTTGAACGCATCCACCTCGAAGGAAAAGGTTTCCCCATCCGAGGTTGTGACGGTCTGCGCTTCAAGATCAACCTCGATGCGCGCGTTTGAGCCTTTTTCAGCGTCTTTCATCAACACATCCACCTGCGCTTTTGGCAGCACAATCGGCAAAATACCATTTTTGAAGCAATTGTTGAAAAAGATATCGGCATAGCTTGTAGAAATCACGCAACGGATCCCGAAATCTTTAATCGCCCATGGGGCATGTTCGCGGCTAGAGCCGCAGCCAAAATTATCGCCCGCCACCAATATCTCCGTTTCACGATATTGCGGCTTGTTCAGCACAAAATCGGGGTTTTCGCTGCCATCATCCTGATAGCGCATTTCGTCAAACAGGTTCACACCCAATCCCGAGCGCTTGATGGTTTTCAAAAAGACTTTCGGGATGATCATATCCGTATCGATATTGATCAAAGGCATGGGCGCGGCAATCCCACTGAGTTTTTCAAACTTATCCATTACATAATCTCCCGTACATCTGTGAGCTTGCCCGTGATCGCCGCCGCCGCCGCCATCCCCGGAGACATCAAATGTGTGCGTCCACCGCGGCCCTGGCGGCCCTCAAAGTTGCGATTTGACGTGGCCGCGCAGCGCTCGCCCGGCGCCAGCTGGTCTGGATTCATCGCCAAACACATCGAACATCCGGCAAGCCGCCATTCAAAACCAGCCTCTTTAAAGATATCGGCCAAACCTTCTTCTTCGGCTTGCGCGCGCACCAAACCTGACCCGGGAACCACCATAGCACGCATACCGTCTTTGATTTTCTTCCCCTTTAGAATTTCGGCCGCCGCGCGCAAATCTTCAATCCGCCCATTCGTGCATGACCCGATAAACACGGTATCGATGGCGATATCGGTAAGAGGTGTGCCTGACGTCAACCCCATATAATCAAGCGAGCGGGCCACAGCGTCAACTTTGCCGCCCTCAAAATCACTCGAGGCGGGCACGGATGCCGTGATCGGCAAAACGTCTTCGGGTGAAGTGCCCCAGGTAACGACGGGGGCGATATCTTCGCCTTTCAACGTCACGACTTTGTCAAAATGCGCGCCCTCATCCGAAAATAGTGATTTCCAATAGGCCAGTGCGGTTTCCCAACTGGCCCCTTTGGGCGCATGCGGGCGGCCCTGACAATACGCAAAGGTTTTTTCATCCGGCGCGATCAAACCAGCGCGGGCACCACCTTCAATCGCCATATTGCACACGGTCATCCGGCCTTCCATCGACAAATCGCGAATAGCCTCACCGCAATATTCGATCACATAGCCTGTTCCACCAGCGGTTCCGGTTGCGCCGATAACCGAGAGGGTAATGTCTTTCGCCGTCACGCCAGGGCGCAATTTCCCGGTGATTTCTACTTTCATATTTTTTGATTTCTTCTGGATGAGCGTCTGCGTGGCCAGAACATGCTCAACCTCAGAGGTGCCAATGCCATGCGCCAAAGCACCAAAAGCGCCATGGGTCGCGGTATGACTATCGCCGCACACAACGGTCATTCCGGGCAAAGTCCAGCCTTGCTCGGGCCCAACAATATGCACGATACCTTGGCGGACATCCGAAACAGGATAATAGTGAATGCCAAAATCAGCCGCGTTTTTATCCAGCGCTTCCACTTGAATGCGGCTTTCAGGGTTGTCGATGCCTTTGGCACGATCCAGCGTGGTGGGCACATTATGATCCGGCACGGCAATGGTTTTTTCAGGCGCGCGCACTTTGCGCCCGCTCATCCGAAGGCCTTCAAAAGCTTGCGGGCTGGTCACCTCATGCACAAGATGACGGTCAATATACAGCAAACAAGTGCCATCCTCGGCCTCATGCGCCACATGCGCATCCCAGATTTTATCGTAAAGTGTTTTCGGGGCGGTCATTTTTAATCCTCTCCCGTAGGGTATGAAAAGATAGGGCGAACGTTTTTTGACGGGCCTAGGAAGGCACGCGGACAGATTTCATCGCCCCAAAGAACCGCCAAGGCAGACGGGCGCGATCATCCATGTCAAAAATACGAGTCATTGTCATAAACCGTTCATACGCCCAAATTTATGGCGCTTCAAGCCACCGGGGGACGCCAAAACCGTAATGTCAAAACCAGCGCCCTAAGATCCAAACCAGTGCCAGTGCGCCGCGTTTAAAAAGCGCGTCAAACGCGGCCAAGCCAGCAGCCGCCTGCGCAAAGCGATGATATGCTCTGCGGCTTGCCTGTTGCCAGAAAACCTCAATCCGGGCGTGCGCAAAGGTTTGATTGAGATTTCATATCAGCCATGTTACGCTTTAAATATGCTCAGCGCCGGAGCTTTCGGCGTAACAACATGGAGGACACAGTCCTGACACTATCAGTTGATGCAGCAGGCGCTGCAGCTCAGCCCTCTTATTTAGAAGGGCATAAACCGGTCTCAAGTGAAACACTTCTTACCCGAATCCTTGACTCCCTCGCCGAAGACAAAGCCGAAGATATTGTAGATATAGACCTGCGCGGCAAAACCGCGATCGGGGATTATATGGTGATTGCCTCGGGGCGCTCTACGCGGCAAGTCGCGGCGCTGGCAGAAAAATTGACCGACCGGTTGAAGCAAGAGTTTGGACGCCTGTCCAAAATCGAAGGCAAAAACACCGGTGATTGGATTCTCGTTGATACTGGGGATATTATTGTACATCTCTTCCGCCCGGAAGTGCGCGAATTTTATCAGTTGGAAAAAATGTGGGTGCCGCTTGGACAGCAGGCCAAGAACGCCTGATATAGCCCGAAAATGCGTCTTACCATTTGTGCCGTTGGCCGGTTAAAGTCCGGCCCCGAACATCTTTTGATCACCGATTACGCAACCCGGTTCAATCGCATGGGCAGGTCTTTGGGATTGGGCCCTTTGAAAATTCAAGAAGTCGAAGATAAGAAAAATATTGGCATGTCAGCAGAAGCCGAACTGCTGCGCAAATCCATCCCCAATTCGGCCCGTATCTGCGCGCTTGATGAGCGCGGCCCGGTGATGAGCTCGCCAGAATTTACGCGCTATATGGCCGCGTTGCGCGATCAGGGGATCAGCGATTTGGCCTTCGTAATCGGTGGCGCCGATGGAATTGACCCAAGCTTGCGCGACGCGGCCCATGCGCAATTGTCTTTTGGTAAAATGGTCTGGCCACATCTCTTAGTGCGGGCGATGCTATGTGAACAAATTTACCGCGCCGCAGCCATTCTTGCTGGCACCCCCTATCACCGAATATAAAGCGTCAACCCTGTAAGGCCGCGCCCAGTTATCAACAACGATCGGCAAGCCTAAAAGCCAGATTGCGCCCCCACCAAGGCTTGCACCCCAATGCAGCGCAGCCTAAATCGGGTAAAAAAGGAAATCAGCATGGCAGCAACACCTACAGTTCTGTGTATTTTAGACGGCTGGGGCTGTGGCGCCAGCGAGGTTGGAAATGCCCCAAAACTAGCAAAAACACCTTGCTTTGACCACATTATGAAAACCTGCCCGCAAGCAGAATTAATCACATACGGGCCAGATGTCGGCCTGCCCTCGGGGCAAATGGGAAATTCAGAAGTGGGTCATATGAATATCGGCGCTGGGCGTGTGGTGGCGATGGATCTTGGTCAAATTGATCTGGCAATCGAAAATGGCTCTTTTGGCCAAAACGCAGCGCTTAACGCGTTTATCGGTCAGCTTCAAAGCAGCGGCGGCGTCGCGCATGTGATGGCGCTTGTGTCCGATGGCGGGGTGCATGGGCATATCGCGCATCTGCTTGCAACGCTGCAAGTGCTGAGCGCAGCAGGCGTGCCCAGCCGCATCCATGCGATCACCGATGGCCGCGATGTGGCCCCGGGAAGCGCGCTTGGCTTTATCGAACAGCTCAGCGCCGCGCTGCCCGCGCAAGCGCAGATCGCCACCGTAACGGGCAGATATTTTGCGATGGATCGCGACAATCGCTGGGAGCGGGTTCAAACCGCTTATGATGCAATCGTGGCGGCGCAAAGCAGCAGAACCGCCGCAACAGCCGCGCAAGCGGTCACTTCGGCAGATTTGGCAGGCATCAGCGATGAATTCATCCCCGCAACGGTTGTGAACGGTTATCGCGGCGTTTCGTCAGGCGATGGGCTGTTCTGTTTAAATTTTCGCGCCGATCGGGCACGCGAAATTCTAAGCGCTCTGGCTGATCCGTATTTTGATCATTTTCAAAGCCATGCACAACCCGCCTGGGCGGGCGCATTGGGCATGGTGAATTATTCCGAGGCGCATGCCGCTTACATGCAAGCCTGCTTTCCCAAAACACCCGTGGTGAACACATTAGGGGCGTGGGTGGCGCGGCATGGCAAGCGCCAGTTTCGCGTTGCCGAAACCGAAAAATACCCCCATGTCACGTTTTTTCTAAACGGTGGCAAAGAACAAGCAGAGCCGCGCGAAGAGCGGTTCATGCCGCATTCTCCGAAAGTGGCAACCTATGATTTGCAGCCTGAAATGGCCTCTGAGGCCGTTACAGATCAGCTGATCGGCGCGATCAATAACGCCTATGATCTTATCATTGTGAACTATGCAAATCCGGATATGGTTGGCCATACGGGGGATTTGAACGCCGCCATCAAAGCCTGCGAAGCAGTTGACCGTGGCCTTGCGCGGGTGTTGAATGCGTTAGAAGAAACCAATGGGCAAATGATCCTTACGGCGGATCATGGAAATTGTGAAATGATGGTAGATCCGGAAACGGGGCAACCCCATACTGCGCATACGCTTAACCCGGTGCCGGTGGCGTTAATCAATGGCCCCGATGGCAGCGCTTTGCGGCCAGGGGGGCGGCTGGCAGATCTGGCACCAACGCTCTTGCAGCTGATGGGGCTGGACTGCCCCGGCGAAATGACAGGCCGCAGCCTGTTGCTGCCATGAAGCCGCTTTTCGCCCTTCTCGCTCTGCTGAGCTTATCTGCGGGCCAAGGCATTGCCCGCGATTTGGCCAGCAGCCCTCAAAACCTGGTAGAGGCCGCCCAAAAAGCCGCAAACACGCTGGATCAAGCCACCGCAAGTTTGGTGCGCGCAGAAACAGCATCAGATCGCGTGCGGGCCTTGACGCAATCGATCAGAAGCATCGAGCACGCCTTGGCTTTGGTGCGCCAAGGCCTGCGCGAAATGGCGATGGAAACGGCAGCGATTGATGCCCATCTCACCCGTCAAGAAGATGAAATCGGACGTCTGCTTGGGGTGCTGCACAGCATCGATAAAGACACAGTTTACAGCAGCCTAATCCACCCCTCTGGCCCCTTGGCAACGGCGCGGGCGGGCATGATGCTTTCAGATATCGTGCCGGCATTGCAAAGCCGGGTCTCGGCGCTGCAACGCGAATTAGAGGATCAAAACGCGCTGATCGCGTTTCAAACCGAAATCCGCGATGCGCTGAAACTAGGGCTGAGCGAAGTGCAGCACGCCCGCACTGCATTGGCCAGAGCGCTTGCCGATCGCAAAGACCTTCCCCGCCGCTTTACCGAGGATCCATCAAAAACCGAAATCTTGCTGACCGCTGCCGATAGTTTAGACGCTTTCGCAGACGGCGTTGCGATCATCGCTGCCGATGAAGTGCCCGGATCCCTGCCCTACATCGGAAATCGCAAAGGTGCGCTGCCCTTTCCCGTGGCGGGGCGGATCATCCGCCAATTCAATGAAACTGACGCGGCGGGGATTGTTCGCCCAGGCTTGGTTATTGCAACGGCCTCACAAGCCATCGTCACAACGCCCACAGCCGCCACAATACGCTATCGCGGGCCACTGCTAGATTATGGGCAAGTGTCGATTATCGAACCGCAAATCGGGGTGCTGATCATCGTTGCGGGCATGGAAACAGTCTATGGCAATATTGGCGAAGTGCTGCCGGCGGGCAGCCCAATCGGCATCATGGGCGGCCAATCACAAAGCTTTGAAGAAATAATTGAACAAACTGTGATTGGCAATGGTAGCGAGCGACCGGAAACGCTCTATATAGAGATAAGAAATGAAAATATTCCGCAGGACCCACTGCTTTGGTTCGGCCAGGGAAAGGATCTTAAGAAATGAGTAGGTTGATTTTAGCCGCAGGGTTTGGCCTGAGCCTTGGGGTGATGACAGCGTTGCAATTCGCGGCACCGGTTCTGGCGCAATCCAGCAGTGAGCGCAGCAGCGTCTATGAGCAGCTTGACCTTTTCGGTGATATTTTCGAACGCATCCGCTCGCAATATGTGGAAGAGGTTGACGAGGCTGAACTGATCGAAGCCGCGATCAATGGTATGCTGACCTCACTGGATCCACATTCCAGCTATATGTCGCCAAAAGCAGCTGCGGATATGCGTGTGCAAACCCGTGGTGAATTTGGCGGGCTTGGCATCGAAGTTACCCAACAAGATGGGTTTGTGAAAGTTGTCTCGCCCATTGATGGCACCCCTGCGGATGCAGCGGGCATTGAAGCGGGCGATTTTATCACCCATGTTGATGGCGAAACGGTGCTTGGCTTAACGCTCAATCAAGCCGTGGAAATGATGCGCGGGCCGGTTGGCTCTGAAATTATCATCACGGTGGTGCGCGAGGGCGAAGATGAACCTTTCGATGTGTCAATCATCCGCGATACGATTAAGCTCACAGCAGTGAGATCGCGCGTTGAAGGCAGCTCGGTGGTGCTGCGCATCACTACGTTCAACGATCAAACCTATCCCAACCTTTCTGACGGGATTGCCAAGCAAGTTGAAGAATTGGGCGGCATCGACAACGTAAACGGATTTGTGTTGGATTTGCGCAACAATCCGGGTGGCTTGCTCTCGCAAGCGATCCGCGTGTCCGACGCGTTTTTAGAGAAGGGCGAAATCGTCTCAACCCGCGGCCGCGATCCGCAGGACGGAGATCGCTATAATGCCTCGCCCGATGATCTGGCCGAAGGCAAACCCATTGTGGTGCTGATCAATGGTGGGTCTGCCTCGGCCTCGGAAATTGTGGCCGGCGCGCTGCAAGATCATCGCCGCGCCGTGGTTGTGGGCACGCGCAGCTTTGGCAAAGGCTCGGTACAAACGGTCATGCCCTTGGGCGGTGATGGTGCGATGCGCCTGACAACTGCCCGCTATTACACGCCATCAGGGCGCTCGATTCAGGCTTTGGGTGTCTCGCCTGATATTATCGTTGAGCAACCGCGCCGAAAAGAGAACGAAGAGGCCAAAGATGAAGACGGCACAAGCCAGCGCCGTTCGGAAGCGGATCTGCGCGGATCTTTGCTGAATGACAGCCTCAGCGATGAAGAAATTAAACAGATTGAAACAGACCAAGCCGAGTCTGAATTGGCCGCCAAACTGCGCAATGACGATTTTCAACTGTCTTACGCGATTGATCTTCTCAAAGGTATGATGGCACTGGCGGGGCAAGATTAAGCCGATGACGCCAGAGCAGATTGCCGCGCTACCTTATCGACGCAATGTCGGGATTATGCTGATCGACAAACGCGGATACGTGTTTGTGGGGCAGCGGCGCGATAACCATTCCGATGCCTGGCAAATGCCGCAGGGCGGAATAGATCCCGGAGAAACGCCGGAAGCGGCGGCTTGGCGGGAATTGGAAGAAGAAACCGGGGTTGCGCCTGCCTCCGCCACGTTAATGGCCGTCTCAAAGGGTTGGGTGACCTATGACTTGCCCGCCGATCTAGTATCCAAACTCTGGCAAGGAAAATATCGGGGGCAGGAACAAAAATGGTATCTGATGCGCTTTGAGGGCGCGGATCAGGATGTGAATATTCAAACAGAGCATCCCGAATTTTCCGCATGGGCTTGGATGCGTCCTGCAGATCTGATCGAAAATATTGTGCCTTTTAAACGCGCGGTTTATCACGCCGTTTTAAACGAATTCGCCAGTCACTTGCCAGAATAAGCTATGCCATACAGACCTATCTTACGAGCACAGGCTTGGGGCCAAAAACTGTAAACCCGGGCGCGCATCCCGGAAATGGTACAATCCAAATGGAGTGCTAGCGCAAGCAGCGCGGCGCATGCTCGCAACGGCGGGCCGCAAAAATTTAGCTTTGAAGAGCGATTTTATTAGCTGGCGGAAAACTGCAGAATATTTTGCGATGGATGCACCAATTCAAAGATGGTTTTGTGAATATCCTGCGCGGTCAAACCGGCATCTTTGTACATTTCTTGTGGCGATCCGTGGTCAATAAAGCGATCCGGCAAGGTTAAGGTGCGCAATTTCACCCCCTGCTCCAACTGACCTGATTGCGCCAAATAATGCAGCACCATAGCGCCAAAGCCACCAACCGAGCCCTGCTCAACCGTTACCACCGCCTTATGGTGGCGCATCAATTGCGTGATTAAATCTGTATCAAGGGGCTTTGCAAAGCGCGCATCCGCAATCGTCACGCGGATACCCTGCTGCGCCAAAGTCACTGAGGCTTGCTCAATTTCGCCCAAATGTGCGCCGAAAGAAAGGATGGCGACATCCTCGCCCTCTTGCACAATACGGCCTTTGCCGATTTCAAGCACTTCGCCGCGCACGGGCATGGCAACCCCTGTGCCGTTTCCACGCGGATAGCGAAAGGCGATCGGGCCAGCATCATGCGCCGCCGCAGTGGCCACCATATGCATCAACTCAGCCTCATCCGAGGCAGCCATCACGGTAAACCCCGGCAGATTGCTCAGATAGGCGATATCAAACGCCCCCGCATGCGTGGCCCCATCGGCCCCAACCAAACCCGCGCGGTCAATTGCAAAGCGTACCGGCAAACCTTGCAGCGCCACATCATGAACCACTTGATCATAGCCACGCTGCAAAAAGGTTGAATAAATCGCACAGAAGGGTTTCAGGCCGCTGGCCGCCATTCCTGCGGCAAATGTCACCCCATGCTGCTCCGCAATCCCGACATCAAACACGCGCTTTGGAAAGCGGTCCGCCAAAATATTGAGACCTGTCCCCGATGGCATCGCCGCGGTTACCGCAACAATATTGGGATCGCGTGCCGCTTCATCGCACAGCGCTTGCCCGAACACTTTTGTATAAGCCGGCGCGTTGGGTTGCGATTTTGCCTGCGCGCCGGTTGCAACGTTGAATTTAGACACGCCGTGATATTTATCCGCAGCTTGTTCTGCAGGCGCGTAGCCTTTGCCTTTCACCGTGCAAGCATGGATCAACACCGGGCCCGTTGCCCGCGTGCGCGCCGCGCGCAATATCGGCAGCAACTGAGTCATATCATGGCCATCAATCGGGCCAATATACTCAAATCCCAATTCTTCGAACAAAGTGCCAGAGCCGTGCAAACCTGTGACCAATTGGCGCGCGCGCTTAGCGCTGTCGCGCAAGGGTGAGGGCAGGGCCGATTCAAACCCTTCCGCCAGCGCCTTCATTTTCGCCAAAGGTTCGTTCGAATAAAGCTTCGACAGATATGAAGACATCGCGCCCACTGGGGGTGCGATCGACATTTCATTATCGTTCAAAATAACAAATAAGCGCCGGCCTTCGCTGCCAGCGTTGTTTAAGGCTTCATAAGCCATACCCGCGCTGATCGAGCCATCGCCGATCACAGCGATTGCATCCCCCGTCGGACGCCCCATATCGCGGCCCACGGCAAAGCCCAGCGCTGCAGAAATTGAGGTTGAGCTATGCGCAGCGCCAAAGGGATCAAACTCGCTTTCGCTGCGTTTGGTAAAGCCGCTTAGCCCGTCTTTTTGCCGCAAACTGCGGATGCGGTCGCGCCGGCCGGTAAGAATCTTATGCGGGTAACATTGATGCCCAACATCCCAGATCAATTTATCATGCGGCGTGTTAAACACCGCGTGGATCGCCACGCTCAATTCGACAACCCCCAGCGAAGAGCCCAAATGGCCGCCGGTTTCGGACACGGCCGAAACAACCTCGCTGCGCAGCTCATGCGCCAATTGGGTGAGCTCTGGATCGCTTAGACCTTTTAGATCTGCAGGGCCTGCAATTCGCTCGAGCATGGGAAGATCAGAATATTGCATCAGGCGCGCCTCCTAAGCGAGGGAAAAAGCGTCACATTCAAGGAGACCCTGAATGTGACGCCAGTCTCCTGTAGCCAACAGGATGGGAACCGGGGTGTGGAGACCCCGTATTTGACCCACGGGAAAATGGGTCAAATCTGGCGGGGATCGGGGCGGCAGTACCGCCCGCGATCCTATTCGTAAACCGGCGTGCCCGTGGTCGCGAGCTCGGGCCAGTATTGGATCACATTGGTGCCCTGCAGCGGCTGTTGATAGCCTTTGTGACAGGTTTTACACGCCGCTTTTGGCGCATCCCCATGCAAAGGACCAAGGCGGTTCTCAGGATAAGTATCGCCCAATGGGATCAGATACTCGGTGTTCATTTCCTGAACCATTCCGATACCCAGCGATTCCGTGCCCCATTGCGGCGTCACTTGCTCGGGATCATAGAACGCCCGCGTATTGTGGCAGAAGACACAGTTCACACCCAAAGAATTGCTGACATAATTCATCAGCGCATAGGTGCGTTCTGCATTCTGAATGCCCGCTACATCCGGATCGGTGATGTCTTCATCGCTCCGGCTTTCCAGACTGTGCACGCCAATCACTTCCCCATCTACCAAATACTTCTCAAGCGCATCAGAGGGCAAAGAGCTGTATTGGCTGAGCGGCGTGACCCGGTTCTGGTTCGACGACCATCCCGCAGTAGACGCGTTGACCGGCGTCACTTTGAACCAAATATCGCTGGGGACATTTTGTCCCCGGTGACAGGTCATGCAGGTCACACCAACTTCTTTATTGGCGTTGACATGACCATCCCAGTTTTCGTTGATATTCTGGGTCATTTGGATCATCCGGCGGGCCACAACTTTGGTGTAGAGTGTATCTTCACCATAGGTTTCGACATCGCCATCCCCGTGACAATAAGCGCAGCCTTCTTCGGGCGCTACCCAGCGGGTCATCGCCGCCATCACCCGGTTGAAGTTATCCTCTGTGACATCCCCCAACACTTGCACGTTTTCATAGATGTCTTTTGCCAGCGCATCGCCAGCCTCAGGGATATAAGGCTCATCCTCGATCAGCTCGGCAATATCAGGATCCGGAATAGCCAGTTCGGCTTTAAATTCCGGCACTGACATACCCGTGCCGCGCGGCCCGGTTTGCAGACTGTCCGTGGCGTAGGGTTGCCCCCAGGCCACGATCATGATTGCTACAAAAACAGCCCCGCCTAAGGCGCCAACCAGAATGCCAGGCCCAAATACATCTTTCGGGTTCTCGCGATTCCATTTGTTAAACCAATTCGGAAGCATGCTATCACTCCTTGCCTATAAAGGCTTCGTATGAGCCATAGCTATCATAGCCATACGAGCCGTCATACATAGGCGCAAAGTTATGCTCTTGTGCCCAGATGAACCAGTTATCGACAACCGTGCCGGTGAGAAGGATCCCAATACCACCCGTGATCGGGGTGAGCACTGCAAACCACCATGCCCAGCGGTGAATACCCTCCATGGTCGCGTTAAAGCCCATCGTCCAGCGCCAGAAAAGGGCTGCACGCTCAGAGGCGGTGCCACGATCATAAATCTGCTCAAGCTCGCGATCGCCGCCGAAACGGGTCACCGCCAGAATGGTCGCCCCATGCATGGCGAACAGCAGAACCGAGCCATAGAGGAAGACAATCGACAGACAATGGAAGGGGTTATAATAAAGGTTGCCATAACGAATTGAGAACGCAGTGGTCCAATCGAGATGCGGGAAGATGCCATAAGGCACAGCCTCAGACCAGCTGCCCATCAGGACGGGCCGGAACAAGCCAAGCACCAAGAACAACCAAATCGCACTGGCGAAGGCCCAAGCCACATGTTTGCCCATCTTTTGCTCTTGCGCCAAAAGATAGGTACGCATCCACCACGTACAAACCGAAACCAGCAAGAAGAAGGAGGCGATGATATAAAGCCCTCCATCATTCAATGGTGGCATGCTGAGCCCGTGCTCGGGGCCCGGAGGTTCTAGCGCCAGCCAGAAACCCTGCCGCAGGAACTCTGGCAAAGACCAATCCACCTGCGCCAACATGCTAATACCAACGATGAAGAACCAGGCCAAGCCTGTTGCCAGACCGATCATACCCGTCCAGCCCAAATAAACCGGGCCAAGCTGCGCGTTTCCGATCCAACCGGCCAGATTGGAAAACCAAGGGATTCCCATCCGCTCGGCCGCCATCGTGCCCGCTTCATTATCCAAGCCCATCTCCGCAGGACCGCGAACTTGCACTTGGGTGAATATGTTCTGATATTCAATCATGATTACATCCCCACCTGTGATGGCCAAATCGGCAATTCAAGCCACCAGTTCCACCATTCAGGCCAGCCTTTTGTCCAGACCGGGCCAGAAATAATGATACAAACGGCGGAAAAGAAAACCGCGTTAATCGCCAGTAAAAATCCAAGCCGGTGAATCCCCAACGTGCCAATCGAATACCCGATAAGATCGCGAAAGAACGTATCTTCGTGATCCGGGCCCATCGCTTCTTGGCCTTTTTCAGGATTGGCCGCGCTCAGGATCAAACCGCCATGCAATGCCAACGCCAGCGTGGTGGTAAAGAATAAGGTTACCGCCAGCATATGGGCTGGATTATAATGAAAGTGTAAATATGCATAGCCAGTATTGCTGACCCAATCGAGGTGGCTGAAAATCCCATAAGGGAACCCATGCCCCCAAGCGCCCATTAATAAAGGCCGAAATACGACCAAAGTCATATAGGCAAGAATTGCAAAGCTAAACGCAAAGGGCACATGATACCCCATGCCAAGCTTTCGACAAATCTCGACTTCACGCAGCGCCCAACTGATAAAGGCGCAGACCGCACACATCGTGATAATCTGCCACAAGCCGCCCTCAAGCAACGGGGCCAGACCCAATCCATATTTCAAATCAGGAGGTGCAATATTGATCAACCAAGGGTTAAACGTGCCTTGCTGTGAGGCCCCCCAGAAGATCAGCACGGTTCCCAACAGGGCAAAAAATGCTGTCGTGACCCCGAAGAAGCCTACATAAAAAGGCCCCACCCAAAAGTCGAACAGATCGCCCCCGATCAACGTCCCTCCTCGGACGCGATACTTTCTTTCGAAGCTGAGCAATGCCATCTAATTTCTCCGCTCTTAC
This sequence comes from Rhodobacteraceae bacterium SB2, assembly GCA_001642945.1. Taxonomy (GTDB): domain Bacteria; phylum Pseudomonadota; class Alphaproteobacteria; order Rhodobacterales; family Rhodobacteraceae; genus Thalassovivens; species Thalassovivens spotae. The sequence goes on from LGRT01000013.1 coordinate 185,194, forward strand.
CGGCCTTTCGCACCTGCGATGGCCGCCTTCTGTGAATTTGACTAGCCGCGGCCGATCCCAAAAGGGATCGCCCGCCACTGTCTTTTGTGAAAACTGTCCGATGGCCCTAAATAAAGAGCCATCAGCCAATTAATTTGCAGCAGCTGCTATTTCGAACCAGTTGAAGCCATCCGTGCTGAGCAGCACCAAATGGATCATCGCGGCCAGTAGGAACAGGAAAACACCCTGCGCTACAAAGACACGACGTGGATCAAAAACGAGCCAGATTTTGTAAAACTTAGCCATTATTCAATCCTCCTCAAAACCACGGAAACACGATGAACGTAGCAATGTGGGCAACCACAGCTACGGCAACGAATAACCACATACCACTCAGATATACTGAGTGAAGCTCTTGAGCTTGCTCGTCTGTTAAACCTGTAAACGACAGGTCACTTCTATCAGCCATGAACTTTCCTCCGGAATGTTAAGCCGACGCCGCAGTGCCCCTGCGGCCGGGTCCTTTGGGGCTTTCACCCCGCCGGGTCCTGCCCCCTCAAAAGAGGGGTCAGTTTCGTCTTCCCAACCCTTTCAGGCCGAGAAAATTAGTGGTGTGATCCGATCAGCCTCAGCCCAGGCACGCGCAAGCGGCCCATGCAGCATCAATGTCTGTTTGCGGATCACATCCAGCACCCAAGCTGCCGTGGCAAAGGGGATTGCCAAAACAAAAATGAGGCTGAAGTAAATCATGAATTCCGAGCTGCGCCGCGTTGTGCTGCGCGCTTTGGGAACGTTTGAAGTAAAGTCCGTCATCTGTCGGTCCTTTCTAAGTTACAGCCGACCCAGAGGGGTCGAGTGCCAATACAGTTTCGATCACAACCCGCTCAGCGCCTTGCGCAAGCGCCGCTTTTTCGGCGGCATCCCGCAATGTTTTTGCTGCGGAAATACGGGTTAAAATCGGATGTTGTTCAACGATGCGATCCAGCGCGTTCTGCGCATCGGCATCCCAAGGGAAATCACGGCGTAAGGTGGTGGGGGTGGCTTCCGCGCTGTCCATTTCACTGCCCAGAGGCAAAATATGAAACAGCGCATCAAACAACCCGTTGCAGACTTCTTGCAGCAAATAGGTCGCACCGGCATAGCCCATCATCGGCGTACCCGTAGCGCGCCGGATCGCCGCGCCGGGAAAAGATGCCGGAATAAAGGCTGGGCTGGGCCCATGGCCGCCTTTTAATTCTGCCAAATACATTTTTTCATTGATGCTGCCCAAAACAATCAAGGGGCGTTTTTGCGCCATCAGCGCGCGCACCTCGTTATTATTGGTCTTGCTGCCCCGCGAGCGGGCCACGGCAAAGGCGCAGGGCAATCCTAAATCACCCTCTAAATAATTGCGAATTCCGCGCGCATAGGTTTCATTAGCCACGATTGCAAACCCAGCTGTAGCAAAGAAATCCTGCGTCACCGAGCGCCATAAATCCCAAACTGGCTTGATCGTGGAATGCTTTTCCTGTTCGATAAACGGCTCGGGATCTAATTCCAAAAGCTCGCCCAATTTGCGCAGGAACAGCGTGGTGCTTTCTACCCCAATCGGCGCTTGCAAATAGGGCTTCCCAAGCACTTCGCATAAGCCGCGGCCAAATTCGCGATACATACAAATATTCACATCTGCATTCACCAAATCGCGCATTTCAGCCACATGCGCGCCAAGCGGCATCACCATATTCACTTCGGCGCCAATACCCTCTGCCAAACGGCGGATCTCGGCCAAATCACTGGGCATGTTAAACGTGCCATACATCGGGCCCAAAATATTGATCCGCGGCTTGGCGCCATCTTCGCGCTTTTTCTCACGCGGCATACGGCCTTTGGTCATGCCAAATTCGGTGAAAATCCATGTCATGGCTCGATCTGCCGCTTCCCATTGATCTTCATCAATTGTACGTGGCAAAAACCGCTGAATATTGGTGCCCATTGGGGTGACACCACCGCCGATCATTTCGGCAATTGACCCTGTCACCACCACTGCGGGCAAAGCTGGATCAAGCGTTCCCCAAGCGCGCTTCATCGCACCTTCCGTGCCATCGCGGCCCAGTTCTTCTTCGCCCAAACCCGTCACCACGATGGGCAATTCATGCGGCGGCAACGCATCTGTGTAATGCAGCACTGAGGTCACGGGCAGATTTTCACAGCCCACAGGCCCATCGATCACGCATTGCAGGCCTTTGACGGCGCAAAATGCATAGATTGCGCCCCAATATCCACCCGCTCTGTCATGATCCTGAATCAGCATCAGATCATCTCCTGCGCTTTGGCGGCGCGCGCCATTTTATCAAGCTTTTTCTGATGTGCGGCGCGAAAATCGGGGCGCAGATTTGGGGCCCCTTCCCAAACGCCCGCGGTATCCCCCTCGCCAACGCCTTCAAAAAAGTCACGCATCTTATCCATACGCTCTTTTCCGGCAATCGCCGCGTTCACCACTTCTGCCAGCGATCCAGCCCCGGCAGGGCCCATCAAGGGGCGCGCAGAAATCAAATTGGTGAAGTAAAGCCCCGGAATAGCCAGTTCTTTGGCCTTTTGAACCACCGGGGTGGTGCCGATCGCCAAATTGGGCTGGAACGCCTCCATCGCCGCGCAATCATCTTCCAGCGATGCGCGGAATTTTACCTGAACCCCTTTTGCCTCAAGCCAAGCTGCATCTTCGGCCGACCACGGCGTTTTGGGGCAGGCGGTGCCGACATATGGAATTTCAGCGCCGCTTTCGATCAACAAGCGCGCGACCAGCAATTCGCTGCCCTCATAACCCGATAGGGTAATCCGTCCGGTGATTGGCTTGGCGGCAAGCGCGCCTTTGATCGCAGGCAGAAAGGCATTTTGGGCCGCGGCCACTTGATCTGCGGCCAGACCAAAAATATCACCAATACCCGCCATCCAAGCCGCTGTGCCGTCATAACCCACGGGGGCGCTGCCCAGAATAGGGCGGCCGGCCGCTTCAAATTCGCGTATCGCCGCGGTGTAAAACGGATGGATCGCCGCAACAGCGCCACAATCCAGCGCCGAATAGAGCTCGCGCCATTCACGGGTGGGCACCACGGGCCCGGCTGCAAGCCCCATCGGAGCCAGCATCGCACCAATCATCACCGGATCAGCGGGGAACATTTCTCCGAGCAAACTCACCGTAGGGCGATCCGATTTGCCACCCAGCGGCGCCGCCACAGGCCCCGCTTCAATTTCTTTGCGCGCATAATTCAACATCGCACCGGCCAAAACATCTTTCGCCTCGGCATGCGTTGGGATCCCAAAGCCGGGCACATCGATACCCACGATCCGCACGCCATTTATTTCATCGGGCAACAAGCGCAACGGCACGCCGCTGGCGGTCGGCACGCAAAGATTTGTGACAACGATCGCATCGTAAAGATCGGGGTCGGCCAATTCGTGAACCGAATCGCGGATATCCTCAAACAGCTTGCCCGTAACCAAGGTTTCCGAATTAAACGGCACATAGCCAACCGAACGTCGCGCCCCATAGAAATGGCTAACAAAGGTTAAGCCATAGACGCAGCAAGCCGAACCAGAGAGCACAGTGGCCACGCGGCGCATCCGCAGGCCAACGCGCAAGGAGCCAAAAGCCGGGCACATGGATTGCGGTTTATCATGCGGACCTTGCGGATAATCCTTGGCGAATTGCGCGAGCAATTCAGAATTCCCCGACAATTCAGCCGCCTTTTTCATTTCAGATCCAGAATGACATCCCAGACCATCAGCTGGCATAACAGAGGCTTCAGCCGCCTCATCGCGCGGATGACCTTTGATCACTTCAACCTGTGAAGCCGCATCATATGTGACTTCGTCACTCATCCATCACGCCTCATCATAGACAACTTCAAGCGATTCTTTAGGCTCGGCATTTTTACCGCGCATATCGATATCTGTGGCGGGTACCAGAACGTAATCGCCGCCCGTATCCTTGCTGTCGAACAAGCTCAAAAGCCCATCTTGATCCAACGGGGCAGGGCGTACCGGCGGCGCGATCGAAACGGCATCTGCCAATTCAGCAAACAAGGCGCCCCACGGGCTTTGCGCCGTTCCAACGATTTGGTAATTGGCAGATTTCTTGCGCAAATCATCATCTTGAGGAATCGCCGCAAGGACCGGAATATCGACTGATTTGGCAAAGGCAGCGGCTTCACCGGTGCCATCATCCTTGTTGATTACCAAACCGGCCACGCCAACATTACCGCCTAGCTTACGGAAATATTCCACCGCCGAGCAGACATTATTGGCCACATAAAGCGATTGTAGATCGTTGGATCCAACCAGAATAACTTTTTGCGCCATATCCCGCGCGATTGGCAGACCAAAGCCACCGCAGACCACATCGCCCAGAAAATCAAGCAGAACATAATCGAAATCCCAATCATGAAAGCCCAGCTTTTCCAGAAGCTCGAAGCCATGGATAATCCCGCGTCCACCGCAACCGCGGCCAACTTCGGGGCCGCCCAACTCCATCGCGAACACCCCGCCACGCTTGAAACAGACATCCCCAATCTGAACTTCTTCCCCGGCCAATTTCTTTTTGGTCGATGTTTCAATAATCGTCGGGCAGGCTTTGCCCCCGAAAAGCAGGCTGGTTGTGTCTGATTTGGGATCACAGCCAATCAGCAAAACACGTTTGCCCTGCTCGGCCATCATATGGCTGAGATTGGCTAGGGTGAAAGATTTGCCGATGCCACCTTTGCCATAGATCGCGATGATCTGGGTTTTTGATGTGGGTTCGCCTTGCTCTTCAGCAGCTTGCAGATCAGCCAGATCCTCATGCGCCTCTTCACGCAAGCGGCGGTCGAAATCCTTCAGATTTGGTACGTCGTCTTTCACGCGATATCCTTCCAATCTAATATCATTTTTAAACAGCTTGGATCATTAAAGGCCGTTGGATAGGCTTTATCGGCGTGCTCGGCGCCTGCGGCATGGGTGATAAGACCACCCAAAGACAGCGCACCACCCTCCACCAAAGCCCGGGTGGCCAACATATCTTCTTTGGCCCATTCCGCTGCAATCCGAAGCCGGGCCTCTTTCATAAAGGCCGGCGGAAAGGCGAAGCTCAGCGGATCGGTGTAAAATCCAGCCAAAACAATCTCGCCGCCCCTTGCGATCCGGCTGACCAATTCATTCAACAAGCCGCCATTGCCTGATGCATCATAAATCGCCTGATAATCGCGACGCGAATCGTCTTCCGGGGCTAGCACCTGATAACCCTCGGCGCCAGATTGACGTAACGGATCTATTTCCCAAACCGTCGGGGCGGGGGCGCCAGCTGCGAGCGTGAGGCGGGCCAATAAACGACCCAAAACGCCGTGGCCAACGATCAAATCTGGAACTTTTTTATCCAAACCCGCCATCGCGTGGCGCGCTGTGGCCGCAAGGGCCAATAGGGCGCCTTCAGGCCCAAACCCGGGATCAATCTTGGTGAGTCGATCTGCAGAAGTAACGACGCGCCGCGCCGACCCTCCAAAAAGCCCAAACGCTTCTTGATAGCAATTGGCCCCTGGAACAAAGGCATAATCACCGATTTTTAACCCCGATTCGGGGGTGGCCTCAACGATTTCACCCATTGCCTCATAGCCGGGAACCAACGGATACCCCATGCCGGGAAAAGGCGGCATCTCACCCGACCAAAATAATTTCTCAGTGCCGGTGGAAATGCCAGAATGCGATATTTCTACGACCACATCGCCCGCAACAGGCGCTTTAAGCGCCAGCGAGTCGAGCCCGATTGAGCGAGGGCCATGCATGATTACCGCAGAGGTTTCCAAACCGTGTAAGTCCTTTTGTTTCGAGTCAGCATCGTGAGCAGAAATCATATCCCATAGAATATGCCTTTCTGTCATTTTAAACTTACATTGTTTTGTGTCAACTAAAATAGACAGTTATTCACAAATCACCGCGACTTGCGTGCCGTTACTGCAGAGGTGATAAACGGGCGCGGGGCTTTTGGCGCTTTGATATCCACAAACCCTGCTTCCTGACAAAGCGCTGATATTTGCGCGACCGAGCGCGCTTTGCCAGTATTCATAGCCATGGTGTAAAAGGCAAAATACACATCACCCGGGCGTGTCGGGGCCGCGCCACCGGCCATCGGCTCTGAAATGATCAACTGCCCGCCAACCGGTAAAGCCTCATACGTTTTTTTCAAAAGTGCCTGCACAGTCTCATCGGAATGATCGTACAGAACCCGAATTAAACTGATTACATCTGCCTCTAAAGGCAAAGAATCACTACGAAAAGAGCCCCCATGAAACGAAATTCGATCGCTTAACCCTTGCTCCGCCAACCGGTTTTGTGCCGCCGGTCCAACTTGTGCAAGATCAAAAATATTCAAGTTAAGCGCTGGATATTGGCGCGCCACATGGACCAAGAACGCCCCCGTACCGCCCCCGATATCAAGAAGCGTTTCTGCGCCCTTCAACGGCACCATTTTCAACGTATCCGCCGCCACCAACGCCTGCGACTGCTCCATCAAACGCGAATATTCATCCGTTACAGATTGCGGAGCAGCGCCGGTTGCGCCGAACACATAGGGCCAGAATTGCGCCAGCTTTGTATCAACCTGATCGCGTAACAGCGCGACGGGATCCGCCATATCTTGATAAAAATGATCATGGTGCAAGATCATCTGCGCCAAGCCCGGCACCCCCAAAAGCGCCGCGCCGCGCCGCGCCAAACCATAGCGCCCGCGCCGGTGGCGACGCAGCAGCTTCAGCGCAACGCCTGCTTGCAATAAAATTTCCATACGCGCGATAGGCACGCAAGCTCGATCCGCCAGCGCTTCCAGCGACAACGGGCCATCGAGCAAATGCTCTAAGGTTTTCAACTTCACCAATGCATAAAGCGCCTGCGACTGAACAAACCCCATGACCAAATCAAAAAGGGCCTCTCCTTCTTGGCGAGCAACCCGCCGAAGAATCGGTACCTTACTGATAAATCTTTGAAAACTCGGGCTTGCAAAGATTTTATTGGGCAAGCCCGCAAATACAATTCTACCGCTTGGTTTTGCCAAAATCGGATCGACCACTGTCATCCGTTACACCGAAAAAGTTGACCGTGACGCAGGGATCAAGCGCTCAGTCTGCAGGCTGACCATCTGCGCCAATTGCGCCTCACCCGGACAAGAGGGTATCGACGAAATTGCCCCGCCCAATATATCTTTTAAGCGTTTTGAGGCGCCCTCAACACCAAACTCTGCAACCGCGTTTGGGCGGCCATGCAGATCATCTTGGCCAGCGGGCTTGCCCAATGCCTCGGTGTCGCAAAGCACATCGCGCAAATCATCCGCAACCTGGAAGGCTTCGCCAATCCGCGCGCCCAGCTCATACCAAGGTTCGGCATCTTGGCCCGCAGCCACTGCGCCCATTTGCGTGGCTGCAACAAATAATGCACCGGTTTTGCTTCGGTGATAAGCGGCCAGATCAACCCGGCTTTCGCTTTCCCAGCCTTGCCCCGCACAAATGCCATTGGGCATGCCCGTTTGCTTGGCCAAAATTTCCACCAAATTGATCGCCCTCAACGGATCGTTGTGTTTTTGCCGGGCCAAAATTTCAAAGGCCAGCACAATCAAACTATCGCCAGCTAACACCGCTAAAGGCTCTGAAAACTGTTTATGAACCGTAGGCTTTCCACGGCGCAAATCCGCATCATCAAAACAGGGCAGATCATCGTGAATCAAACTTGCACAATGGATCAATTCAAGCCCGGCAGCCGCGGCATCGCTTATATCGGGGCGATCATCTCCGCAGGCCAGAGCCACCGAAAGTAAGATCGTTGGCCTGATTCGAGCGCCCCCTGGAAATAACGCAAAATCAAGCGCATGCGCGAGCTTATGCGGAGCAGAGCTTGCCTGACTAAGCTTCACGGCCGCCGTCAGTGCCGCTTCTATACGCGTTTTAGGGCCCATTATGGTTCCTTTTTGCCATACTGTCTCATTTAGTTGACATATTGGTGTAAATGATACTGGACAGTTTGGCATTCAGAGTCAACAATTGCTTTATGAACCTGTCAGTGATTTCAAAACGGACCAAAGGCGAGGTGATCGTAATTGGTGCCGGCATTGCCGGGCTGGCGGCTTCGCTGCGTTTGGCGCATCAGGGATTTTCAGTCACTGTACTTGAACGCCATGCGGGCCCAGGTGGTAAAATGCGCGGTTTGTCAAGCGTGGCAGGGCCGATAGATGCTGGCCCGACTGTTTTGACCATGCGGCCAGTCTTCGAAGATCTGTTTCGCTCTGTCGGAGAGCAAATCGAAGATCATCTGACATTGGTTCGGCAAAAAATTCTGGCGCGACATTGGTGGCCAGATGGCAGTTCACTCGATTTATTTGATGATTATGAAGCCTCTCAAGAGGCCATCTATGAATTTGCAGGGCTGAAAGCTTTTGGCGAATTTCAAGAATTTTTTAAGCGTACGCAACGGCTCTTTACGGCTTTTGACGCCCCGATGATGCGCGCGGCACAGCCCAACCAAGCCGAAATTATAAAATCGGTGGTGAAAAAACCATCTTTGATAAGCGATATGGCCCCTTGGCACAGCCTATCAAAAATGCTTGAGAAGCAATTCAGCGATCCGCGCTTGGCGCAATTATTTGGCCGCTATGCTACCTATGTTGGCGGATCGCCTTATGCCGCCCCCAGCTTACTATCTTTGATTTGGCAGGCCGAAGCAAATGGCGTGTGGGCGGTTAAGGGCGGCATGCATAAATTGGCCAAGAAACTGGTAGAGCTAAGCGAAAACCGCGGCGCCATTTTTCATTATAACAGTCATGTCAGCCGGATTTTGACAAAGGATGAAAAAGTGATTGGCGTGACGCTGGAAAACGGCGAAAATATCAGCGCAGATGCGGTTGTGTTCAATGGAGATCCCCGCGCATTGGCCACGGGCGCGATGGGCCCAGACTGCCAGAAAATCGCCCCACAAACGCTGAAAGACAAGCGCAGCTTTTCGGCCCGCGTCTGGAGCTTTGCGGCGGAATTAACCGGCCCTGATTTGATTCATCACAACGTATTCTTTGGGCAGAGTTCAAAATCCGAATTTGACGATCTTGCCGAAGGTCAAATGCCCGTTGATCCAACGATCTATATCTGCGCCCAAGATCGCGGCCAAAACGCCCCCTATCCCAAAACAGAACGCTTTGAGATTATCCTAAACGCGGCCCCTGTTTACGGGGCGCAAACGCTGGAGAAGGAGTTTGAAACATGTCGGACACGCACTTTCGACACGCTGGGCAGGTTCGGTCTGACCTTCTCGCCGCTTCCAAAGGAAGAGGCGCTGACGACACCAGCGGATTTCGCCAGCATGTTCCCAGCCTCGGACGGCTCGCTTTACGGGCAGAGCCCACATGGTCTGACGGCAGCCTTCCGGCGGCCAACAACGCGAACGCAGATTCAAGGTCTGTATCTGGCCGGGGGCGGAGCTCATCCGGGGGCGGGGGTGCCGATGGCAACCCTCTCCGCGCGGCACGCGGCCGAGGCGATCATCAAAGACCTAACTTCAACCTCATCGTCCCCCCAAATGGATATGCATGGTGGTATATCGACGGAGTCGATCAAACTGCGCAGCGCGCGGTTTCAGTCATCGGATTCATAGGCTCGGTTTTTTCGCCTTGGTATCGCTGGTCGGGTCGTAAAGACCCTGAAAACAACGTCTGCATCAATGTCGCGACCTATGGACCAGGCGGGCGCTTCACGATGACCGACCGGGGGCGCAGCGCTTTGCGGCAAAGCGAAGATCGTTTCGAAGTGGGACCTTCAAGCCTGCGCTGGGAAGATGGCAAATTGATCATCGAGATTGATGAAATCAGTGGCCCACCGATTATTTCACGCGTGCGCGGACGCATCACGCTCACGCCCAGCGCAATCACCGATCAAGAATTGGCGCTTACCAGCGATGGCGCGCATATATGGCGGCCATTTGCGCCCACTTCGCATATTAAAGTCGACCTGAACGGAGAGGGGTGGCAATGGGATGGCCATGGATATTTCGATGCCAATTTCGGCACGCGCGCCTTAGAAGAAGATTTTTCATATTGGACGTGGGGCCGATTTCCAACGCAGCAAGGCAGCACCTGCTTTTACGATGCCACCCGCTTAGATGGCAGCGTGTTAGAGCAAGCGGTCACGTTTAACCGCGAGGGTGCGCTGGTCGACACGCCGATGCCCCCCAAAGCGCGCCTACCCCGCAGCCTTTGGGCGGTTGCCCGCGAAACCCGCGCGGATGCGGGATACCAGCCCAAACAAGTCAAAAACATGCTGGATGCTCCATTTTACAGCCGCTCAGCGGTAAAAACCAAGATCAACGGCATGGAAACGGTTGGCGTGCATGAAGCTTTGGATTTGGTTCGGTTCCGAAGTCCGCTGATCAAACCTATGTTGGCCGTGCGGGTTCCCCGCCGTGCTAATTGGAAATTTGATTAAGACTGATCGGGCGTTGCTCCGGATTCAGGTTTAAAACGCTCGCATTCAACGCTCCGGCCACGCTTACCCAAGCCAAATAGGGAAGGAACAGCAGCCCAGAGAGCGTATCAACCTGCCAAAGTGATATCAAACAAGCCGCCACCGAAAGCCAAAGGCCGATCAGCACGAGCAAACCCAAGCGTAAATTCCTAAGACCAAAGAACACGGGCGTCCACAGCGCATTCAAGGCAATCTGCAAGCTCCAAAATGCCATGGCAAATCCGTTTTCCGGCAAGCCCGCAACGCGTGCGCCGGCCACAGACATGCATAAATACAAGCTCGTCCATGCCACTGGGAACAACCAATTGGGGGGCGTCCAGCTGGGTTTTTTCAATTGTTGGTACCAGGCACCGGGGGGAAACAAGCCCCCGGTTGCGCCAGCCGCAAAACACGCAACCAAAAATATTAGAAACATCATCCAATCCATCTCTGGGTCTCTCGTGTAAAGGGTTTAACGGATCAAGCTGCTGTTTTTGGCGATATCGCCCTCGCGCAATTGCTGCATTGCCAGAATGATTTTATCGCTCCAATCGCGCTTGCCAGACGCCTGCTCTGCGGCAGCATCGACCAAAAATTGCACTTCTGGTAGGGGTTTGGCGTAAAGCACCGCCGATTGCGGCATCGCAATGCTGACCCCAGTGCTTAAGATTGAACGCGCCAACCACCCCAGTTTCTGCAGCTTATTCGTATGCGCGCGCTGCGTGATTGTTTCATAGCCCAGCGCCTGAACTTCACTGCCAATTCCTGCGTAAATATAGCGTGCGGCATAAATACCTGTGCGTGATCCCAAGGGTAATTTGCTGATGCCCGCCTCCGAACGGTAATAAAGCCGATTGCTTTCCATCAAAAGGCGCCGCACCATTTGCCGCACCGCTTTGGTGGGGCGCGGATTGTCGAAAAACGCGTCAACCTCAAGGCCGGCCTCTTGCATCCAATCCAGCGGTAGATAAATCCGCCGCTCTAACGCATCTTCGCCCACGTCACGGGCGATATTGGTCAGCTGCATGGCAACCCCCAGATCACACGCCCGCGCCAACGCGTTTGGTTCGCGTATTTTCATCAAAACGCACATCATTGCGCCAACCGCTGACGCCACGCGGGCCGAATAAGAAATCACATCCGACAGACTGTGATAGCGCTTATCCATTGCATCCCAAGCCAACCCTTCCAGCAGGGCCTCAGGCAAGGCGCGCGGCATGTTAAAATCTTCTACCATTTGGGCAAAGGCGCGGTCCATTGGCGTGTTTCGGGGCCGCCCCGCATAGGCAGCATCCATCCGCTCTTCCAAGGCCAAAACCGCCGGTGCTTTATCGGCCTGCAAATCCACCTCATCATCAGCAAGGCGGCAAAACGCATAAAGCGCCAAAGCCGGGTCGCGGACCTTTTTGGGCAAAACTTTAGACGCTGCGTGAAAGGATAACGAGCCATGCCGAATCGCCTCTTCACAATATGCAAGATCTTTGGGATCAATCATGATAAGCCTTCCAATACTGCGCCTCTGGAACCAAATGATTTAGCACTTCTGATGAGGTTACCACGCTGGGAAGTCCCGCACCCGGATGCGTGCCGGCCCCCACCAAAAATAATCCGTGGATTTCTTCGCTGATATTATGCGGGCGAAACCAAGCCGATTGAAAAATCCGCGGCTCTAGCGAAAACCCAGCACCATGCGGGCTTAGATAGCGGCTTTGAAACGTTTCGGGGGTAAAAATTTCAGAAGCTGAGAGATGGTCGGCAAAGCCTGGCAATAGCTGGTTATGCAACACATCTTCCACTTTCTGCCGGTATGACGCGCAGGCCTGTTGCCAATCCACCGACTCCGAGCCCACCAGATTAGGCACGGGCGATAAAGCGTAGAACGTATCATCACCGAGCGGCGCAACGCTGGGATCTGTAACCGAGGGACGGTGCAAATAGATCGACATGTCATCGGCCAAATGCCGCTTTTGAAAAATATCCTTCAGCAAACCGCGATATCGAGGGCCATTTAATATTGTATGATGCCCCACATCAGCCCATTTACCCGCGGTGCCCTTGGTGCCGAAATACCAAACAAACAGCCCCATCGACCAGCGCGCGCGGCGCAGCCTTTCAGGCGTCCAGCGGCGCTTTTCTATGCCGCGCAACAAGTGATCATAAGTATGGCCCGGATCCGCATTTGACACCACAATATCCGCCGTGATTACATCGCCAGATTTGGTGCGCACGCCCCGCACAACCTTCTGCTTGCAAAGGATCTCTTCAATCTCTTCACCCAGCCGAATACACCCACCCTGATCTTCAATCACGTGCCCCATCGCATCAGCGATCGCTTGCACCCCACCCATCGCGTAGTGAACCCCGAAAGCTTTTTCCAAATATGACACAAGAATATACATCGAAGTCACATTCACCGGATCACCGCCGATAAACAGCGGGTGGAAGGATAAGGCCATGCGCAATTTTGGATCCCGGACCCGCTTGGCAGCATGGGCATAGACGGATTGATCGGCCCGAAGGGCGGCAAACCCTGGCAATTCCTTGATCAAATCCCACAGCCGGTTCATGGGCTTGCGGCCCATCCCCTCAAAGCCAAAGTGATAGCGGGCTTCGCTGTCTTTCAAAAATTTTTGATAGCCCTTCACATCATTGGGAAATAACCGCGTAACTTCAGCCAGCATTTTGGCTTCATCTTGACGCACTTGGAACCTGCTGCCATCGGGCCAGCGTATCTCATAATACGGGTCTACAGGGCGCAGATCGACCTCATCCTCAAAGACCCGCCCGCAATCAGCCCAAAGATCACGAAACACGTTAGGAACGGTCACGATGGTGGGCCCCAGATCAAAGCGATGGCCATTTTGCGTGATCGAAGATCCGCGCCCGCCCAGCCGGTCCAGCCTGTCTAAAACGGTTACCCGATAGCCTTTGGCCCCCAAACGCATAGCCGCGCTTAACCCGCCCAGCCCAGCGCCGATGACAACCGCGCGCGGGGCGGTGCTTTGCTCGGCCGCAACCAGAAGCTTAGGGTCGACAGTTGTCATCATTTTCATACAGTACAACTGTCTAGTTTGATTTACAACTAAAGCTTGATATGATTTTATATCCGAATAAGCATTCTGACTTAGCCGCAGAAAGGGAAGAACATTCAAGCCGTTACGCTCAGCTTCTTCAGATTCCAATCAACGCCTGCGCGCCTCTGGGCGTTCGTGATGATGGGGCTTGCGCGGCTATCGATGCGGCGCTTGAGCGATGCCAGTTTTTGGAAGCTTTGCGGATCGGGCACGGGCGAAGGGTTTACCCCAAAACCCAATACTGCGGTTTATGCGATTCTATGCGTTTGGCCTGATTTGCAAACGGCGCAAGCCAATATTGCGCGGGCCAGCATTTTTCACCGCTATCGCAAACGCTCTAGCGAAAGCTGGACGGTTTATCTGGGCCCCTCATCTGCGCGCGGCGCGTGGTCGGGCGAAACACCATTTTCCGCAGATCATACCGGCCAAGATGGGCCTATAGCGGCCTTGACGCGCGCCACGATCAAACCCCGCGTTGCACTGCAATTTTGGGATCGGGTGCCCGATATCAGCAATGTCATCGGCCAAAATAATGATGTCTTGTTCAAAATTGGCATTGGTGAAGTGCCGTTTTTACATCAAATTACTTTTTCAATTTGGCCCTCAACGCAAAGCATGGCGGAATTTGCGCGCCATGATGGCCCACATGCCAAAGCGATCTCTGCAGTGCGCAAAGGGCTGTGGTTCAAAGAAGAGCTTTATGCCCGTTTTGCAGTTCTGGACAGCCAAGGCTGCTGGATGGGCCAAGACCCCCTTAAAATGAAAGACACGCAATGACTGACGCCTTCCCATTTGCCGCGATTGTCGGGCAGGACAATATGAAACTGGCAATGATTCTCACCGCGGTCGATCCCAAAATCGGCGGCGTTCTGGTCTTTGGGGATCGTGGCACCGGAAAATCCACAGCCGTGCGTGCACTAGCAGCTCTTTTGCCGCAAATCACCGCCATTAAGGGCTGCCCAATCAACGCAGAAACCAAAAAAGATGTGCCAGAATGGGCGGAATTAACCCGCTTTGAACCGCATCAACGCGCAACCCCCGTGATCGATCTGCCGCTTGGCGTTTCAGAAGATCGGGTTACCGGCGCGCTAGATATCGAACGCGCCCTAACGCAGGGCGAAAAAGCTTTTCAACCCGGGCTTTTGGCGCAAGCCAACCGCGGGTATTTATATATTGATGAGGTCAATCTGTTGGAAGACCACATCGTCGATTTGTTGCTTGATGTCGCACAGTCGGGCGAGAATCTGGTTGAGCGGGAAGGGCTTTCAATCCGGCATCCGGCGCGGTTCGTTCTGGTGGGGTCGGGCAATCCAGAAGAGGGCGAATTGCGGCCACAACTGCTTGATCGCTTTGGCTTGTCAGTCGAAGTGACTTCGCCAAAAACCATCGATGAACGCATTGCCGTAATCGAGCGCAGAGACGCGTTTGATCAAAATCCAAAACGCTTTCTTAGCAAATGGAAACCCGAAGAGCTGAACGTGCGCGCAGCGATTACCGACGCGCGGGCCGCTTTGGCAAAAATCAAAAAAACCAAAGCTGTGCTGCGCGATTGCGCCGAATTATGTTTGGCGCTTGGCGCCGATGGCCTGCGCGGAGAATTAACCTTGCTGCGCGCCAGCCGCGCCCTGGCAGCTTATGAGGGGCAAACCAGCATCCAGCGCGCGCATTTAAAAGCCGTGGCGCCTTTGGCCCTAAGCCACCGCTTACGCCGTGATCCGTTGGATGAAGCCGGTTCGAGCGCGCGCGTTGCACGCTTTGTCGAGGATGTTTTGGGGTGACCCAAGGGTTAGATAGCTGGGTGAAAACCCTTTTGGCATTGCGGCTGCTGAGCGCCAACCCAACCGGCTTGAAAGGCCTTGTCATTCGCGCCCGCAGCGGGCCCATACGCGACCGGCTAATAGAGATTATCCAAAATACAGCCCCTGCATTATACAAAATCTATCCCATTATGAGCGATGAGCAATTATTCGGCGGCTTGGATCTTGTACAAACGCTACAGCAACAAAAATTGGTTTATGCACAGGGGCTTCTGGCGCGTTCAGCTTGGGCGCAGCTCTGCATGGCAGAGCGCTGCGATGGCGCGTTAGTGGCAAAACTTGGGCAAGCCTTGGATGACGGTCGCATCGCTCCGCTGATCGTCTTCGACGAGGGTACAGATGAGGAAACCGCCCCCCAGGCGCTGAAAGACCGGTTGGGATTTTGGGTGGATCTGGAAGATGTCTCGCTGGCTGATCTTGAGGTGGTAAAGTTTGAGCCCGCGCCAAAGGAGCCGTTGGCCGTAGTCAGCGCCCGCCCCGAAGATATTGCCACTTTGGTCGATTTAGCGGCACGGTTTGGAATTCACTCGGCCCGCGCTGCGCAGTTTGCTTTGACATGCGCGCGCACCCATGCGGCGCTTGCAGGGCGCAGCGCGCTCAGCGCGGAAGATATAGAAATCGCTGTCGCTTTGATCTATCCCAGCCGCGCAACACTGGTGCCGGAAACGCCAGAGGCCCCGCCCGAACAGGCCCCAGAGACTGAGCAAGACGACTCTCAAGACGAGGCCGAGAGCGCCCAGCATACCGACCTGTCCGAACTGCCCCAAGAGCTGTTAATCGAGGCTGTCAAAGCCCTACTTCCTCCAGATTTTCTGGGCAGGCTTGCCTCCGCAGGGGCACAGCGCAGCGCCGCTGGCACCGGCGCTGGGCAGAGCCGTAAATCAAAAGCCAGAGGGCGCCCCGCACCCTCACGGCCAGGGCGTTTAGACGGACAAAGCCGCGTAGATGTGATCGCGACTTTGCGCAGCGCAGCCCCTTGGCAAAAGCTGCGCGCAGCGCGCAAACCGCAGCAATCGAGAATTACGATATTCCCAAACGATATTCACCTTAAGCGCTATGAACAGCGTGCAGAGCGATTGGTTATTTTTATCGTAGATGCCTCTGGCTCTGCGGCGATGGCGCGCTTGGCAGAGGCCAAAGGCGCCGTTGAGCTGCTGCTGGCAGAAGCCTATGCGCGGCGCGATTACGTTGCCTTAATCGCTTTTCGCGGCGCCTCAGGGGATTTGATGTTGCCCCCGACTCGCTCGCTTGTGCAAACCAAACGCCGTTTATCAGCGCTGCCCGGCGGGGGGGGAACGCCATTGGCAGGCGGCTTGCAAGCCGCCGGTGTTTTGGCGCAAAAAGCGCTCAGCCAAGGCAAAACACCCGTCTTGGCTCTGCTCACCGATGGACGGGCAAATATCAGTTTGGACGGTTCTGCAAACCGCCAGAAAGCAGCAGAAGATGCCGCCTTAATGGCCGGGTGGATCTCTGGTTTGGGAATCAAATCAGTGGTGATGGATGTCGCGCGTAGCCCGAACGCAGCCCTTGCAGATTTGGCGCAGACCTTACGCGCCGAGTATTATCCGATGCCCCGCGCAGACGCCCATGGCCTAAGCCAGACTGTGCATCGGGTTTTGGACAATTGATCGAGGGCGCGCGCAATAGAGCAAACTGGCCTTTCGCCCAGGCCTCAGAGCAACTGCGCGCAGGGCCGCATCACTGGCATATCCAAAGGCTTGGAGGCAATGGGCCAAAGGTGCTGTTTTTGCATGGCACCGGTGCCTCGACCCATAGTTGGGCGCCGTTAATGCCGCTTTTGCAACATGATATCGCAGTAACATTGGTTGATTTACCCGGCCATGGCCTGACCAAAATAAGCACAGGCCAGCGCAGCAGCCTCACCTATATGGCGCAGGACCTGCTGACCCTGTGCCAAACCCTACAGTTTCAGCCGGATTTTATCGTTGGACATTCCGCGGGCGCGGCTTTGGCGCTCGAAATGTCAAAATCTCTTCCCCTCAAAGGCGTCGTGGGCCTGAACCCCGCCTTGAGCAAATTTCCTGGATTGGCCGGGGTGATGTTTCCAATGATGGCTAAAATGATGGCCTTAAACCCGCTTACGCCGCGCTATCTGGCAGGGTTGGCAAAAAGCAAATCGCGTGTGCGACAGATTTTATCAGGCACCGGGTCTGATTTGGCGGAAGATCAAATCAACCTATATCAAAAGCTTTTTAGCGATAAGACGCATGTGAAGGGCACTATTTTAATGATGTCACAATGGAATTTAGATCGGCTTTTAGCACAGCTCAACACCGTTGACACGCCCTGCCTATTGATCGCCAGCACGCGTGACCGCACGGTTACCTGCGCCGATGTAAAAGCAACCGCCGAGCGGATGCGCAACACCGCATATCATGAGCTGAACGGTCTAGGACATTTGGCGCATGAAGAGGATCCACAAAAGGTTGCAGAACTTTTAAGCGCTTTCTTCAAACAAAAACGCGCTGCTCTTTCACAGACCAGCGCGTAATAATATCAAAATATTCAGGCGTCTTGCTTAAGACGGCCCCACAGAAACCAGATAGGCCCAAACATTGGCCGCGTCTTTTTCTTTTTTCAATTTGAATGACATTTTTGATTTCGCTTTTTTGTCATCCAGCGTTTTTTGCAGCCATTTTTTCGGATCGGCCACGTAAGATACAAATTCTTCCTCGCTCCAAGCCAAGCCTGACTCGGCTACAGATTTAAGCGACTTGCCGTAGCGAAACCCATCCAGGCTTCCTGCTACACGGCCAGACACGCCATAGAGGTTCGGGCCCGTTTTCCCGCCCTTGACGATGTTATTTCCCGCGTCATCTTGAATCATATGGCAGGATTTGCATTTCTTAAAAACTTTTGCGCCCTTATCCGCATCCCCGCCTGCAAAAGCGGGCGCGGCAAGTGCCAATGATGCGATTGTTATCGCCTTGAAAACTCCGGTCATTTATGCCTCCTCTTTTTGTCGTATAGACAAGTAGCACGGATTAGAAATTGTCAATGCACGACAGCTGTTTAGGCAACGGCATGTGAGATTGCACAACGTTTCCAAAGCACCGTTAGCGCATGCACCAAATGCTCAATATCAGCGTCTGAATGCAACGGCGATGGCGTGAAGCGCAACCGCTCAGTGCCCTTGGGCACCGTTGGGTAATTGATCGGCTGCACGTAAATTCCAAAATCCTGCATCAGAATATCCGCCAATTGCCGGCATTTCACCGGATCTTTGATCATCACCGGAATGATATGGCTGGGGTTTTCCAAATGCGGAATACCGGCCGCATCCAGACCAGCGCGCAGCTTTGCCACTTGGTGCCGCTGCTGATCGCGCTCGCTTTGTGATCGCTTCAGATGCGCAATACTGGTGCGCGCGGCCGCAGCCACCGCCGGAGGAATCGCCGTGGTAAAAATAAACCCGCTGGCAAATGAACGGATAAAATCACACAGCGCCGCAGAGCCGGTTACATAGCCACCCATTACACCATAAGCCTTACCCAAAGTGCCTTCAATCAAGGTAATCCTATCGGCCAACCCTTCCTGTTCGGAAACACCACCACCGCGTGGGCCATAAAGCCCGACCGCATGCACCTCGTCCAAATAGGTCATCGCGCCATGTTTTTCGGCCACTTCAACGATTTCGCGCATGGGGCAGATATCACCATCCATGGAATAAACCGATTCAAAGGCAACAATCTTCGGCGCATTGGCTGGCAAGCTTGCCAGTTTACGATCCAGATCTTCCGGATCATTATGCTTCCAGATCATCTTTTTGGCCCGCGAATGGCGAATGCCCTCGATCATGCTGGCGTGATTAAGCTCATCCGATAGGATCACTGCATCCGGCAAACGCCCTCCCAAGGTGCTGAGAGCCGCCCAGTTTGACACATAGCCCGATGTAAAAAGCAGCGCATTTTCCTTACCATGTAAATCCGCCAATTCGCGCTCAAGTAAAAGATGCTCGTGGTTGGTTCCAGAAATATTGCGCGTACCGCCCGCACCGCAGCCGCTATTGTCAATTGCGCTTTTCATCGCCTCTACCACCAAAGGGTTTTGGCCCATGCCCAAATAATCATTCGAGCACCAAACCGTAACTTCGTCAGGCGCATCAGAATCATGGCTTATGGCGCGTGGAAACTGACCGCGCTGGCGCTCAAGTTCCGCAAAAATGCGATAATTGCCCTCATCCTTTAATGTTTGCAATTGCGCGTTAAACAGGGCGTTAAAGTCCATGGGCATCCTCCGGTCTTAAATCAGGCGTTTTGTTATTGGGCGCCGGAAGCATCCAGCGCCAAAGTTTTGCATCGGGCAGTGGCAAGACCATCAACCAATGTTCAAGAAGGGCCAAAGCCGACAGGCTGGCCAAAAGCGAAAATCCAATCTGAGCGGTTAAATCGCCCGTCGCATAAAGCCGCTCCAACCAGCAGGCAGTGGCGAAGCTAAGCGCGGTAATTGAGATTGGAAATACCCAGTTCAACTGGGCAATCTTAAAATGGCTGGGCAAATGCCCAAGCGGCTTTGGCAAAAACTCAATATTGATTCTGGGAACCCCAAAGAACAAATTCAATTTCGCCGAAATTCGCGCAAAATACAAAATCACAAAGGTCCATAAACCGATGGTGTTTTCAGCCCCCCAGCCAAAATACAACACCGTCAGCAAGGCTGCCAAAAGCAACATTTCATGATAGGCAATGGTGCCCCAGGCCCGGATAAACCGCTCCCATTCGGGAATCTCTTTTGGGGCATCATTGCGATTAGGCCCTGCGATCACACCAGTCAAAAAAGCCAGCTCGATCCAGCCCCATATCGCCAAAGCTGACAAAAACCCAAGATAAATCTGCGCTGGGCTGCTGCCCTCAAGCGTGATCCAAAACCCAAATGCACCCAGGAGCAGGGTTGGCAAAGCCAGCAGCGTGGCGATCCGATGCGCATTTGGGCCGCGCTGATCCGCCCCCCGCACAATCAACAGGATCGCGCCAGTGAAAAACCACCAGCTAAACAGCGCAACCAGCGCAGCTATGCCAACCGGGCCAATCAATATGCCGGCTCAAGGCGCGTTGAAACTGGCACCGCATGCGATTTGGTGGGAATGGTGTAAAGCGATACAAAAGCCAGTGCGGCTTGCAACCGCGCGCCTGTGCGGGTGATCATACCGCCAAGGCCCTTTTGATCTGCGGCGTCGGCCAAGGTCACATTGGCGGCGCGCAACCGCTTTAAATTGGCCATCCAACGCGGGTGATCAATATCCAGCGTGATGGGGAAAATCTGTTTGCTCAATTCAGATGTTTTGCGAAACACCTCTTGGCCATACCAATCCACATCCACCCCAAGCGCGGCATGAAAGGCCGGGCGCTGATGGTCGCGCACATACATCGTGGCATAGACCGCCGTGAGGAAGAACTTGATCCAATAGACGTTGATACCACTGGTTAATTTAGGGTCGGTTTTCATCAGCAGCGCAAACGCCTCACCATGCGAAAACTCATCATTGCACCATTCTCGGAACCATTTGAAAATCGGGTGAAAGCGCAGCTCTGGATGTTCTTCTAGATGCCGATAAATGGTAATATACCGCGCATAGCCAATCTTCTCCGACAGGTACGTAGCATAATAGATGAATTTCGGGCGAAAATAGGTGTATTTCTTTTTCTGCGTTAAAAATCCCAAATTCACCGCCACGCCCGCCTCGCGCAACGCATCATTGATAAAGCCAGCATGGCGGGCCTCATCGCGCGCCATCAGCTGAAACAATTGCGTGATATCTTTATTGCTGCCCCGGCGCTTCATTTCCTTGTACAGAACGCAGCCCGAAAACTCAGAAGTGCATGAAGAAATCAGAAAATCGATAAATTCTTTTTTCAGTTCCGGCTCCATACCTTCCCAATCAACATCCTCCCAATCTTCATTCTTTTTGAAATGCCCCTTATTGGGATCGCTGACCATCTGGTCGATCAGTTTGTCCCAATCACCGCGTACGGGCGATACGTCTATGGCATCCATTTCGTTAAAATCAGTCGTATAAAACCGCGGCGTCAGCAGCGTATCTTGCATGGCAACGGCCGTGGCCATTTCGCTATCCAGTTTTTCTTGAACGGCCAGCGCTTCTTCTGCCGTGGTGGCGTCAGCGGAATGCATATTCATAGCTTCACCTCCTCAGAAAAAGAAAACTCGCACAGCTCCATCACTTCCAGATCTCCGAAAAGACGCGTCCATAGCCGCTCGACGGCGCTGGCACGCAAAATAATGGCTTCGCGATCCTCGCGCACGATCTCGCCAAATGGCGCCATGATTTCGGGGCCTTGAACCTGCACTTCATCTCCAGGTTCCACAACCGCCCCGTTGTTGAAACGCACATGCGCATGCAGGCTTTCAAATTTATGGCTGATCTCGACGGTGCAGGGCGCCCGCTCGATTTCTCTTCTAAACAATCCCATCTTTAGTTCCCTTTCGGATTTTGGGCCAAGAGCTTGGCGAAAGCCTTGGCATTATCAGCGCCAAATCCCATAAGATCAGCGCTCCAGCCGGTGCTGGGGTCAGTGATTGACAGTCTTCCATTGGCCCCAAGAGTCACAATGACCGCCCCATCCAGCGGTTTCTTATATTTCGCGCGCTCACGGTCCAAAACACGGGCAACGCCGGCGATAAACCCGCCTTCATCGGCCGAAAGATCGGCGATCAGATTGCCATTGGCATCCATCACCTTGGCGGCGCCGCTTAATTGCCCGGATAGAAACACCGTGCGGCTAAGCACCGCCTCACTTTCCGGCGGGATCGCGCTGAGCGGTTGATCCGTCAGGCGCGCCAAGCTGACAAGCAGCAAGATCACGGCAACCAAAGCAAACATCGCCCGTACCATCATCCGAGGAACGACAGCGGTGTCATATTTCAATGCAGGTTGATCAACTTGTGCCATGATGTTTCCGATCCCCTCTATTCAGCCGGCAGCGCGTTTGAGGCCAGCGAACGATCCTGCGATTGCACCGAGCTGACGCGCGATTTTGCAGCTTTGGCCAAAATATCTGCCACCTCCTGAGGATTGGAAATACACCGCAAACAGGGTTGGGGTTTGGCGATATACCAAGCGCGCACATGCGGCCAACACACCAGATAAGACAGCTTTGACTCGGCCATTAATTCCAAAGCAATGCTGCCAGCACCATCTTTGCGCTGCGCAAGCGTGGCATTGGCGATTTGCGTATATGGCAAATTCAGCGTCACGGTTAATGCCGCGCCGATCCGCATCGCCACCCGTCGGTTTGTGACCGTGTAAACCGTGGCTTTTGCTTGAATAAAAGCGGTCAGCATAAGCAGACCTGCCACCAAAGCCCCTAGGAATAAAAAGGGCACCGAAGCCGCAAAGGCCCGCCCCAGCGGCATCAGATCGGACAGGCTGAGAAACCGCCAAGCCGCCAACAAAACAAAATACCCCAAAACCCAATAAAGGTTTAAAGATTCTTTGCTGAGGGCCCACCAATTGGGCCGCCCCTGCCACAGGATAACTTCACCCTCCGGAGGCATTTCCGGCAAACCTTTAATCGGCTCTACTGCAAAATCATCATGGGGCATAAGGCGTTCCTTTTTCGAGTTTACAGCAGCGGTTCCTGCCGCTCTTTGCTGGCGTAAAGCAAACCCCCGGCGTAATAGGCCGAGATTTTTTCTTCTTCCAACATGGTGACTTGGCGCCCAGAGGCATTGCGCGGCACGCCGTTGAAATGAGTGCCAAAGATTGATCTTACCGCCACGCGGTCAGAATGAATGCGTGCCATGGTCATCGGCAGCAACCGCGTGCCTTCGCCATGTTCTGGATCCAACTCAACCTCCAGATAACGCACCAATTGTTCGGGTTCATCAATCCACATATCGGTGATTTTACCCACAATCGCTTCATCGCCCGCCATCACGGGCAAACCACGCGGATCGCGCCCTGCGGACACGTGAAAATGCTCGGTGCCCGCCATTGGCACGATTTTAGGATGGCCTTTGCCATCTAATTCGGGCACATCGCGGCGCGGCGCCCAAGCAGCAGGGCCAACCCCATCCACCATTGGATCGCCCGTGGGCTCTAGCGGATAGCCATTGGCCACATTGGTTTGGCGCAACGCCACGTCGCGCGCTTCGCGCGCACCATCGGGCAAGCTCACCTCACCGCGGCCATGCGGCAATTTAAACGTTTTTGGCTCAGGCAAAGGAAAAGGCCCTTGATTGGCCGCTTCTGTGCCATCATCGTTTTCCATTGGATAGCCTTCGCGCATATTCTCGCGCTGGATATAAAAGATCAACAAAGCGAAAAACGCCCAGAAGAGCCATATTGCCAAGCTGGCCAGATCAAATTCTGCAAAGAATGTACCGGTCATTTCAGGTTCCTTTCAGTGGTACGGCGGATCATGTTGGGAAATCGGCAAGGCCGATACGTGCCGCTCCCTGTTGTGTGGGAGACGTTTGCCCCTCTGATCGGACCAATGGCCGCAGAATGGCAAGCGTCACGAACAGCAAGAAAATCTCGCTGTGGTAAACGAACGAATATCCCGTCGCAGGCGTGGCGAGCGCCTCTCCCAAATTTCCGCTGAGCGCGTGACCATTTACATAGTCACGCAGCGTTCCACCGATGGCGATTGATACGCCGGCAGCGGTTGCTTGCGCGGCGCCCCAAGCGCCCAAGGCAAGCCCACGACCCGCCAAACCTTCGGCGGGCATAGTCATGGCGGAGGTCAGCGTTGAAACAGCGAACAAACCTCCTCCAAATCCGATCAAACCTGCGCCAATAAAAAACAGCACAGCCGAGCCCATAGGGGCTGAAATAATAACGATGGCAAAGGCCAAAAGCCCCGCCAAAAGGCCAAGCGCCGCCAAACGATAAGGATCGCTCTGCAGGCGCAACCTCCAAGCGGCCAGCGCGAAGCCAAACAGCGCCCCTACCGCCCAAATAGCGGTTAAGAGCGTGGTGGCCGACACCGATAGACCCAAGACTTCGCCGCCAAAGGGTTCAAGCAGAACATCTTGCATATTGAAGGCCATCGTGCCGATAAACACCACCACCAGCAAACGGCCCGCGCGCCCACCGGCCAGCAAATCAGCCCAAGCATCGCGGAACAAGGGCCGCGGCGCAGCGCGCTCGGCTTGCGACATCGGGCGCGGCCGCTCTTGCTGCCAAAGGGCGATCAAATTCAACAAAATACCAGCCAGCGCGGCCCCTTGCACCACCCGGATCAACCGCAAGGGCGAGAAATCAACCAGCAACCAGCCGATGATCAATGCCGAGGCCGCCATCCCGATCAGGAACATCACATAGAGCAGAGCAACCACCCGCGGGCGGGTTTCATCATCCGCCAAATCGCTGGCCAGCGCCAAACCAGCCGTTTGCGTCATATGCAAACCCAGCCCGGTCATCAAAAACGCCAAAGCGGCCAGCACCTCGCCCGCCCAACTGGGGCCAACCTGCTGCACCCCTGACAACGCAATCAGCGCGAAAGGCATCACCGCCAATCCCCCCATTTGCCACAAAGATCCAAACCAAAGATACGGTACGCGCTTCCAGCCAATCGCCGATTTATACGTGTCAGAGCGAAAGCCAAGCAAGGCGCGAAACGGCGCGATCAACACCGGTAGGGCAATCATAAACGCCACAATCATCGCCGGAACGCTTAATTCGACGATCATCACCCGGTTAAGCGTGCCCAAAAGCATCACGCTGGCCATGCCAACCGAAACTTGAAACAACGACAAGCGCAGCAATTTGCCCAGCGGCAACCCCTCTGACGCAGCATCTGCGAAAGGCAGCATGCGCGCCGTCAGCTGGGTCAGCGGATGGGGCTTTTTCTGGCTCATGCCGCAAACCCCAATGCTTGCGAAATATAAAACCCAGATTTTATCCGGCCTAAATCGCGCAAACGGCCCTCACCCTGCAACAGGGCGGCCAAGGCTGCGGGCGCATGCGGCACCATCACCGGCGAGCGGTCTGAACGTGGAAATAATTTGCCGGCATACCACATGGCCATCAGCATGCGCGTGCGTGGTGCCACGGTGAACAAAACCGACCCGCTGGTGCGTTTGGCCAAACCGGTCAGCGCTGTTTTAATATCATCCGCGCTGTAATAAATAAGGCTGTCCATCGCCACCACGTAATCAAAAGACCCCAAAGACGCGGCCAACATATCGCCCGAACAAAATTCAACCTGTTTGGACAGGGCACGCGGCAAGCGTTGGCGGGCGATATCGATTAAAGCTGGGCTGATATCGATCGCCACCACATGCGCCCCGCGCGCAGCCAGCTCTACCGTTGTGGGCCCCGCGCCGCAGCCCGCATCCAAAACCCGCGCCCCGTGCAAATCTTCGGGCAGTTCAGCCAAAAGTGTGGCCCGCATTTGATCACGACCCTGACGCACGGTTTCACGTATTTTTGACACCGGAGCATCCGATGTCAGCCTCTCCCAAGTCTTGGTCGCGGTCTGGTCAAAATACGTTTCAACCCGTGTCAGGGTCTGATCATAGGACATCAATCAAACCCCAACAGCTCAAAGATTTCACGATCTGGCAGCGGCGCCGGCGCCAAAGGCTCGGTGCCGTTCCATAGGGTTTCTGCCAGTTTGATATATTCCGCCTGAACCGCGATAATATCCTCATCCGCATCCATTTCGAACAGCGTCTTTTTCTTCAGGCGTGAGCGGCGAATGGCGTCCAAATCTGGCATATGCGCGATTCGATTGAAGCCAACCGTTTTACAATAGCGATCCACCTCATCGGTTTCGCGCGAGCGATTGGCCACGCAGCCCGCCAGCCGCACTTTATAATTGCTGGATTTGGCTTGAACCGCGGCGATGATCCGGTTCATCGCATAAATACTGTCAAAATCATTCGCGGTAACGATCAAGGCCCGATCCGCATGTTGCAAAGGCGCGGCAAAGCCGCCGCACACCACATCCCCCAGAACGTCAAAAATCACCACATCCGTATCATCCAGAAGATGGTGTTGCTTTAGCAGCTTCACGGTTTGACCCACAACATAACCACCACAGCCGGTGCCGGCAGGCGGGCCGCCCGCTTCCACGCATTTCACACCATTAAAGCCTTCAAACACGAAATCTTCGGGGCGCAATTCCTCAGAATGAAAATCGACCTCTTTGAGAATATCGATCACCGTCGGAACCAGGGTTCCGGTCAATGTGAAGGTGCTGTCATGCTTTGGATCACAGCCGATCTGCAGCACGCGTTTGCCAAGTTTGGAAAACGCCGCAGAAAGGTTTGAGCTGGTGGTGGATTTGCCAATCCCGCCCTTACCATAAACCGAAAACACCTTCGCGCCTTCAATTTTCATCGACGAATCTTGATGCACCTGCACCGATCCTTCGCCATCCATACCCCGCAAGGCCGGGGGCTGTCTGTCAAGTGGGCTCATGTGAGGCTCCTTTTTTGAGGGGTTGCGAAAGGCATCATTCTGCTGCGATCCCTTCCATGTGATCTTCCAAAGCATCCGCTGCGAATTGCAACGCCGCCAATGTTTCGGCATCGGGCTGCCAATAGGCGCGATCGCTGGCTTCAAGCAATCGATTGGCCATGCGCGAGCTGGCCGTGGGGTTCAGCTCTGCCAAACGATTGCGCATCGCTTCATCAAGCACAAACGTTTCGCTAATGCGCTGATACACCCAAGGGTCTACTTGGCCCGTGGTTGCCGACCAACCCAATGTATTGGTCACATGCGCTTCAATCTGGCGCACGCCTTCTGAGCCATGGCTTAACAGCGCTTCGTAAAATTTCGGGTTGAGCGAGCGCGAACGGGTTTCCAAAGCCACTTGATCCGACAAGGTGCGGACCTTTCCAGATCCGCGGGTTTGATCGCTTATATAGACCGCAACTTCTTGACCACGGGCGCGCTTAACCGCCCGCGAAATACCACCCAAAGTGTCAAAATAATGATCCACCGTGGTCACGCCAAGCTCAACACTTTCTAGATTTTGATAAGCCAAATCAACGTCTTTCAACGCTTTTTGCAGCAGGCCATGGTTTTTATGCGCTTTTCCATTCACCCCATAGGCGAAGCTTTTGCGCGCCTCATACGCATCGGCCAACTCATCTTCATCGCCAAAAGCCGAGCTATCGACCAGCTGATTCACATTCGAGCCATAAGCGCCTTCGGCATTTGAAAACACCCGCAAGGCGGCGGTTTCCAAATCAACCTCCATATCGGCGGCATATTTCAACGCATGCGCTCGGATGAAATTCATCTCTAACGGCTCATCTGCCTGCGCGGCCTTAAACGCCGCCTCAGCCAGCAATTTGGTTTGCAAAGGCAACAGATCCCTAAAAATCCCCGACAGCGTCATAATCACGTCAATCCGCGGGCGCCCCAACTCGCTCAACGGAATGAGATCCGCCCCAGATAAGCGGCCAAAACTGTCAAATCGCGGCTGCGCACCCATGAGGGCCAAGGCCTGAGCGATCGGCGCGCCGTCAGATTTAATATTATCAGAACCCCACAGCACCAGAGCCACGCTGCGCGGCAATTCAGGATGCGTTTCGAGCAGAATTTGCGCTTGCTTGAAGCCGTCACGACAGGCGAATTCGGTCGGCATACGGAACGGATCAAACGCATGAATATTGCGCCCTGTGGGCAAAATATCGGTTGAGCGGATCAAATCGCCCCCAGGCACGGGCGCGATAAACCGCCCCGATAGGGCGCGCATTAAGGCCGGCAATTCGTGATCTTCTTGCAGCATTTGATCGACCTGCGCGCGGCGGGCCGGATCAACGCCATCCAGCAAGCCTAAATACCCCGCCCGCGCGGCATCCGAAAACGGTTTTCCAACGATATGCAAACCTTCGGGGATCAGCGCATCTTCGGTTTCAAGCAGGTTCAGCCATAATTCTTCCGCTTTTCTACCGGCCATATCCACAGCCGCGGCCTGCTCATTAATCAAGGCTTCAAGGTCGCCAGCTTGCGCATCATCTGGATCCATTTCACGCCAACGGGTTAAGCTGTCTTTAAGTTCGGACAAGCCCTTATAAAGCCCGCTTTGCGCCAAAGGTGGGGTGAGATGCGTTACCGTCACAGCCCCCGAGCGCCGTTTGGCCAGCGACGCCTCAGAGGGATTGTTTGACGCATAAAGATAAACATTGGGCATTTCGCCAATCAGGCGATCCGGCCAATCCTGCGCACCCAAACCCGCCTGTTTGCCCGGCATGAATTCAAGCGCGCCATGCATGCCAAAATGCAGCACCACATCGGCTTTAAAAGTGTTGCGCATCCAAAGATAAAAAGTTGCAAACGCGTGGGTTGGTGCGAAGCCTTTTTCGAATAAAAGCCGCATCGGATCACCCTCATAGCCAAAGGCGGGCTGCACACCGACAAACACTTTTCCAAGCTGCACACCCAGCACGAAAACGCCGCGCCCATCCGATTGTATGCGCCCCGGTGCAGGGCCCCAGACCGCCTCGATGGCTTTCAAAGGCGGCGTTGAGCGCACAATCTCTTCGGCGCTGACAATCGCCTCAACATTGGCTTCTTGACCATATTGCTTAGCATTACCCTCCAACACTGCCGCACGCAGATGGGCAACCGTTTCGGGAAGCACAACATCATACCCGTCAGCTTTCATTTGCATCAGCGTGTTTTGCAAAGATTCAAAGACATCCAAATAGGCCGCGGTGCCCGTGGCGCCCGCATTGGGCGGAAACCCAAATAGCACAATCGCAACATTTTTATCGTGATTGCGCTTTTGGCGCAGCCGCGCAGCGCGCAGGGTTTTCTCAACCAAACTGTCAATCCGCTCGTGGCAGGGGGCCATAGCGCGCGATTGCGCGGCCGCCTGACATTTGTGCAAACAACCCTGACATCCCTCGGGCCCATGCCGGCCCGCAAAAACGGTTGGGCAAGTAGCTCCATCAAGCTCGGGCAGGGCGATCAGCATTGTGGTTTCAATCGGGCCAAGGCCCTGCTCGGCATTGGCCCACTGCCCCAAGGTTTGAAATTCAAGCGGATGCGCCGCAATATAAGGCACATCCAAATTTTCCAGCAAAGCAATCGCGGCTTGTGAGTTATTATAGGCAGGCCCACCAACAAGCGAAAACCCGGTTAACGAGACCATCGCATCAATCTGTACGCCTGCAGTGCCCTGAAAATAACCTTCAATCGCCGGGCGCGCATCCAACCCCCCCGCAAAGGCCGGTATCACCTTTAAACCATTGGCTTCAAAGTTTCGAATAACTGCATCATAATGTGCCGTATCATCGCTTAATACGTAAGAGCGCATCAACAGCAAACCAACCGTGGCCACGGGCTTTTGGGGCACCGGAAGCGCCGTTATATCCGTGGTCATTTTGCCGGGCAGATCGGGGTGATACAGCCCCACCTCGGGATAATCTTCCGGCGGCGCTGCAGCGCAGTTCTGCCACGCCTCGATACGGCAATAACGCGAAATCAAAAACCGCAGCATCGATTCGATATTGGTGTCGGACCCGCCCAACCAATATTGCATCACCATGAACCAAGCCCGCAAATCTTGAGCTTTGCCGGGAATATATTTCAAGATCTTTGGCAAACGCCGCAGCATCCGCATTTTGCTTTCGCCATTTTGCGAAGACGGCTTGCTGGACCCGCGCAGCCTTTTTAACAACGCCATCGTGCCCGAGGCAGGCGCCAACATATCCAGCGCGCCCATCCGCGTCAGCTTGACAATCGCAGCATCTGAAATCACCCCAGCCATCGCATCACAGCCAGCGCGCCGCGCCTCTAGGCTGGGTAAAATAGCCTGAACATGCTCTTCCAGAAACAACAAATTAACCAGAATGATATCGGCCGTTGCGATGGCGGCTTTTGCCTCAACCAAGGCCTGTGGGTTTTCACCCCATTCCGCCGCTGCGTGCACGTCAACGCTTAAGCCGGGAAAATCCGCCAAAAGCCGCGCCGCGGCGCGATCACAAGGGCCCGCAGAATGCGCATCCAGCGTGATAACAACCACGCGATACCCAACCGGGAGGCCACTTATGCCAGTTTCATTGCGCATAATGGGCTTTTGCCTCGTATAGCGTGTCAATCGAGATTTCTTGAACCCCGCGCGACGCCGCATAAGTTTCTGTATTGCGACGGGCTTTGCCGCGGACAAAAAACGGAATTTTTTTCAACTCTTTTTCGGCCTCTATCAGCCAAATGGTCTGCGTTTCTGCCGCGTGCACAGCGCCCGCTTCAACCGCCGCTGACTGAGAATCACTGACTGCGCGCGAAGTCGACTGGGGTTTATCTGCAACGCCATGGCCGCCGTGGTGGCTGGCCCCCGCCGCGTCATTGAATTCAAAATCATCGCGGAACATATGCAGCAAATGCTCTTCAAGGCCCATTACAAGTGGATGCACCCATGTATCAAAGATCACATTCGCACCTTCAAACCCCATTTGCGGGGAATAACGGGCGGGAAAATCCTGCACATGCACGGGCGCCGAAATTACCGCGCAAGGAATGCCCAGACGCTTGCCAATATGGCGCTCCATCTGGGTGCCCAAAATCATTTCAGGCGCCAATGCTTCGATCTGCTGTTCGACTTCCAGATAATCATCCGTGATCAACGCATCCAACCCGAAAGACTTGGCCAAAGCCCGCATGGGGCGCGCCATCTCGCGGTTGTAACAGCCCATGCCAACCACCTCAAAACCCATTTCATCGCGGGCGATTCGCGCCGCAGCCATCGCATGCGTGCCATCGCCAAAAATAAACACCCGCTTGCCAGTCAGATAGGTGCTGTCAACCGAGGCGGAATACCAGGGCAGACGCAAGCGACTGTCATCCACCACCGGATCCAGCCCGGTGATCTGCGCAACTTCCGCGATAAAATCACGCGTAGCACCTACGCCAATAGGGACAATTTTGGTATAGGGCTGGCCCAATTCACGCTCGAGCCAACGCGCTGCCATTTCGCCCGTTTCAGGATACATCAGCACGTTGAAATGCGCCGCGCCAAGGCGCTTAATATCAGACGGGCTTGAGCCCATGGGCGCCACAACATTAACGCTGATGCCCATATCAGAAAGCAACCCGCTGATTTCGGCAATATCATCGCGATGGCGAAAACCAAGCCCGGTGACTCCAATCAGATTACAACTGATCTGCGCACTGCGATCAATTGGCTTGGCCAAAGCCTTAACGATCTGAAAAAACGTTTCATCTGCACCAAAATTTTCTTTGCGCTGATAGCTGGGCAATTCAAGCGGAATAACCGGCACAGGCAAACCCATGGTTTCCGCCATTCCACCCGGATCATCTTGGATCAATTCGGCCGTACAAGAGGCACCAACAATCAAGGCCTCGGGCTGAAAACGGTCATAAGCATCCTGACAGGCTGTTTTAAACAGATTGGCCGTATCAGCGCCCAAATCGCGCGCTTGAAAGGTGGTATAGGTCACCGGTGGGCGGTGATCACGGCGCTCGATCATTGTGAACAGCAAATCGGCATAAGTATCGCCCTGCGGGGCATGCAACACGTAATGCAAGCCCTTCATCCCTGTAGCAACGCGCATCGCGCCAACATGGGGCGGGCCTTCATATGTCCAAACCGTCAGCTTCATTCGGCAGCCTCACGGCGCAAAATGGCGCGGCGGCGCAGCGGCCGCGAGAATAAGCCCGCCAAATCGCCCGCTTGTTCGTAAAAATGCACCGGCGTAAACACCAGCTCGATCGCCCATTTGGTGGTCAAGCCCTCGGCCTCCAACGGATTGGCCAGCCCAAGCCCGCAAACGGTCAAATCCGCGCGCGCCTCAAGCGCGCGATCAAGCTGCAGATCCACATCTTGACCCTCAGACAAAATTGGCCCCGCCTCCATCAAATCAAGATCAGGACCGACCAGTGATTTATGAATATAAGGCGCCCCAACCTCAATCGCCCTCATGCCGCATTCGCGGGTGAGAAAACGAGCCAGAGGTATTTCAAGCTGGCTATCGGGAAAGAAGAACACCGTTTTGCCAGACAATTGCGCCGCCGCTTGCGATACCGCCTTTTCTGCGCGGGCTTTAGGCGCGGCGATCACTTGCTCAAACAAAGCTGGATCAACGCCAAATTCGGTTGCGATCACGCGCAGCCAAGCGGTTGTACCTTCTGCGCCAAATGGAAAAGGCGCGGGCAAATGCCGGGCGCCGCGACGCTCTAATTCTGCATGCGTGTCCCCCAAAAATGGTTGCGTCAGCGCAAATACCGTATTCTCCCCAACGCAAACCCGTTGATTTACCGTGCTCGCCGGCAAAACCGATACATTTTGAATGCCCAGCGCAGAAAGCAAGCCCCGCATTTGATCTTCGACCACATCCGGCAGCGCACCCACCACCAATAATTCACGCTGATCGGTTTGCTCCAAAACCGGCACCATCGCCGCAAGGCACGCATCCTCGCCTTGCGTGAAGGTTGTTTCAATGCCCGAACCAGAGAAATTTATCACCCGCACGGAAGGCGCGAACTTTTGCGTCAAACGCTCTGCGGCTTTGGCAAGATCCAACTTGATCACTTCGGAGGGACATGAGCCGACCAAAAACAATTGCTTGATATCTGGACGGCGCGACAACAAGCGGTTGACCTCGCGATCCAGTTCATCCTGCGCATCCGCCATGCCTGCGAGATCGGTTTCTTCAAGAATCGCCGTGCCAAATCTGGGTTCGGCAAAAATCATCACGCCCGCCGCGCTTTGCAGCAAATGTGCGCAGGTGCGCGAGCCAACCACCAAAAAGAAGGCATCCTGCATTTTGCGATGCAGCCAAATAATCGAGGTCAACCCGCAAAACACCTCACGCTGTCCACGCTCTTTAAGAATCGGTGCGTCCCGGCAGCTTTGAATGGGCCCATCAGGCATGTTGCACCTCCGGTGTCATATCAAGCCGGGCAGCGCGCAATTTTAGCAAGAATTGCGCGGCGTTCAGCACATAAATAAAATATGCTGCAATCGCCAACCACATCAGGCTTTCAGGCCCCATCATCCCGGTGAAAAGACCATATAAATAAAGTGTGTGAAGAAAAATAACGGCAAAGCTAACCATATCTTCCCAGAAAAAAGCCGGAGCCAGTAAATACTGGCCAAACACAATTTTTTCCCAAATCGCTCCAGTGACCATTATCAGGTATAAAATGGCTGTTTTTAGCAGAATCGAAGCATTAGCCGCCCCATAGCCGTCGCCGGTTGAAAGATAGCGCAGCACCAAAGCCAAAGAGATCAAAAACACCACGAATTGAATAGGCGCAAGAACGCCTTGCACCAAAGTCCATTTGGTCGCATCGCGTCTTGCACGCTGCGCCGCGGTATAAAGCGGCTGGCGTGTATTTGGCCCCGACATGAGGGACATTTGGATCTCCTTATAGGCTCTCTCCCCCCCAATTTACGTTCTTATTATGAAAAGTGTCAATTAAAACTTACAAGTAGAGGGCTGGGTGACAAATCTTTGTTACAGTTCATCATAATGATATAATTCATGCATAAGCCTGCATGCCGCCAAACATACATTAAACATAGCCAAAAACTGCATAACACCGGTGAAGCCGGCTGGTGTTCATCTTCCAAGTTGATCCCAAACATCCATTTTCTTTGACATTTGCTTCGTTTTAGAAAAAACTAGCAATGTGTCGCATGCAGTGAGCAAACCTTTGCTGCCATAAATGCGGCGCTGGGGGGTGCGAAAATGTCCAAACATGAAGAGGCAGGATCAAGAAAAGGATCCGCTCTGGTGTCTAATTTGGCGCAACGCGTTTTGCGCGAACTCGGACAAAAAGCCCCCGCAGAAGCGCGTGAGCAAATCCAGAAAACCGCGCATTGGCTGGCGGTTACTTGCAGCACTCCTGGATCTTATTCGCATGAGGCAATGCTTAAGGCTTTAATGCAAAAAGGTGTTTCGAACGAATTATTAATCGATGTATGTATCCCAGAGGCTGCCCGTACGCTGGGAGCGGGCTGGAATGACAACACGCGCAGCTTTGGTCAGGTTTCGCTGGGCACAGTCCGTCTGCAAGGGTTGGTGCAAGAGCTCAGTGCACAGTGGAAATTTACCCCGGTTATCCATGACCAACCAAGCGTTTTGGTGGCAATTTGTGGCGATGAGGATCATATATTGGGCCCGCTGGTTCTAAGCGATCAGCTACGGCGGCTTGGGTATTCGGTCAAGCTGCTGCTCGGCGCAACCGAGAAAGACGTGCATGATAATATCGAAACTGGCTTTTTCGACATGGTGATGTTTTCGTGTTCAAGCGTCGTCTCCCTTGATAATGTGGCGAAAGTTGTTAAATCACTACGCCAAGAGATAAGCGATCCACCCATATTATTACTGGGCGGAGCCGTTTTGGGCCACGCGCCCGAAATTGAAAAGTTAGTGGCGGTAGATGTGATTGCTTCAGGTTTAACAGATGCGTTGGAACAGCTCGAAAGCGGGCAAGTCGTAAAAGCCGGCAAAACTAAAGCTAAGGTGTCTGGATGAAAAACAGCGGCACAAAACTCTGGGATTTTGGCTCTATTCCAATGATCGAGCCAGAATATCTGGGCAGTATTTTAGCCGCTGCCTCGGATATTGCTTTGGTGGTAACCCTTAAAGGCAAAGTATTGTCGGTGCTTGTCAATGACAATGATCGAAGCTTGGGAAATCTCTCGCATTGGGAACAGCGAAAAATCCACGATTTCCTTACCACTGAAAGCATTCCGAAACTTGAAGCCGTTTTTGCCCAATTCGCGAGCGGGCAGAATGTTTTGCATCCTGTCGAGCTTAACCATCGCGACAACGCAATTTGGCAATTTCCCGTTTCCTACAGCATTCACCGGCTAGGAGATGCCGATACACTGCTTATGCTTGGCCGCGACCTTAGTTCTACCGCGGAGACGCAACAGCAATTGGTTAAGGCCCAATTGGCGATCGAGCGCGGATATGAAGAACGCCGCGATTTCGATGCCCGCTACCGCATGCTGTTGGCGACGATGCAAGAACCAGTGGTGTTTGTTTCTGCAAATGATGGGCGGATCAAGGATATAAACGCAGCCGCGATTAACTTATTCGGCCAAAACACCAATGATCTGGAAGGCAGCGTTTTCTCGCAATTGTTCAAGAACCGCCGCCGCGGTGAATTCCAAGACGCCCTGCTGGCCATTTCATCAAAAGATCAAAATTCTGATATGACCGTCGAAGATGTGAAGCTGGGCCGGCGCTTCAAAATTAAAGCCTCGTTGTTCCGGGCCTCGGGCGAGCGGCTTTTGATTTGCCGCCTGATCAGCGAAAATGACACGTCTTTAAAGGATGATATAACAACTCAGAGTCTTTTATCGCTTTATAACCTGGGAACCGATGGCATCGTATTCACCTCGGCAAATGGATTTATCGAAGCGGCCAATGAAGGCTTTCTTGATTTGATAAACACCGCCAATCTGGGTGATATCAAAGGCCGCAGCCTGAGCGAATTTTTGGCCCGCGGTCAAATTGATCTGGCTGTTATGCTCGAAAATGTCACGCGGTCTGGCCAAGTACGCGTTTACGCCACCAAGTTGCAAAATGCGGTTGGCAGCAAGCTTGGCGTTGAAGTGTCGGTGGTAAGATTACCAAGTGACGCGCGCGAAACGATGGCGTTTGTGATCAGAGACACCAACCGTTTTGAAGAAAACCCAGCGCCGGCGATCACCTCTGAGGATTTCAGCCAATCTAATGTGGCAGAATTGGTAGGCTCGTCTACCCTGCGCGAAATCGTGGGTGAAACAACCGATATGATCGAAAAAATCTGTATTGAAACAGCGATAGAGCTGACTCAAAACAACCGCGCAGCTGCGGCTGAAATGTTGGGATTATCGCGGCAAAGCCTCTACGTAAAACTGCGCAAGTTTGATCTTTTAGCCAGAGACCGCCCGACATAATTTAAAAACGCGCCCCTAGCCGGTATCAACCTGCCTCTGCGGGCGGGTTTTTCTTGCGTTGCGATAAGTTGTAAGTCAAACTAGACATATGACTGTTGCGCAAGGTTTACAGCTGGCGAAAAAACCACATCCGCTGGCGGCTCTGGAATTGATCAAACCCATCACATGGTTTCCGCCTATGTGGGCCTTTGGCTGCGGAGTGATCTCTTCGGGAATGCCGCTTCTACAGAATATGTGGCTTATCCTGTTGGGAATCGCTTTATCCGGACCAATTGTCTGCGGGATGAGCCAAGCTGCCAATGATTGGTGCGACCGGCATGTCGATGCGATCAATGAACCCTATCGCCCGATCCCCTCAGGGCGGATTCCCGGCGCATGGGGCTTGTGGATTGCGCTGGCAATGTCAGCGCTTTCGCTCTTCGTTGGCTGGTGTTTGGGAATCTGGGGCTTTGCCGCCACAATTCTTGGTGTTTTGGCGGCTTGGGCTTATTCCGCCGAACCAATCCGCCTTAAAAAATCGGGCTGGTGGGGGCCGGGCCTGGTTGGCCTGTGCTATGAGGGCCTGCCTTGGTTCACCGGGGCTGCGGTGATGTCAACCGCGCTGCCAGATCCAAAAATCATTCTTGTGGCCACGCTTTATGCGTTGGGCGCGCATGGCATTATGACCTTGAACGATTTCAAAGCGCTTGAGGGCGATCGTCAAACCGGTTTACGTTCTTTGCCCGTTACGCTGGGGCCAAAGCGCGCAGCGCATATCGCCTGTTGGATCATGTTAGTTCCGCAGCTAGCGGTGGTGATTCTGCTGATGCTTTGGGCGGTGCCTAATGCCTATCCGGCGGCGATCACAGCCTTAATCTTGGGCCAGCTTTGGGCGATGCGGGTGATGCTGCGCGATCCTAAAGCAAAAGCGCCTTGGTATAATGGCACCGGAGTGATGATGTATGTCAGCGGCATGTTAATCACCGCTTTTGCGCTGCGCTTCCTTGGGGGGGCCTTGTAATGCTTAGTTGGATATCGATCTTACGATTGGGATTGGTGCAAATGTGCCTTGGAGCGATCGTGGTGCTGATGACCTCGACCTTGAACCGATTAATGGTGGTTGAACTGGCGTTGCCGGCGCTTTTACCAGGGTTTTTGGTTGCGCTGCATTATGGCATTCAAATCACCCGGCCAAATTGGGGATTTCGTTCAGATAAGGGCGGCCAGCGCAGCAGTTGGATTATTGGCGGGATGGTGATTTTGGCTTTCGGAGGGCTTGCGGCAGCGGCCGCCATACCTCTGCTCGAGCAAAATTTTGGATGGGGCTTGTTTCTATCCGTGATCGCCTACAGCGCTATCGGATTGGGTGTTGGCGCGTCTGGAACCTCGTTATTGGCTTTATTGGCAACAGCCACAGCACCGCGCCGCCGCGCCGCCGCCGCCACAATCACATGGCTGATGATGATCGCCGGTATTGCAATCACAGCCGGCGTTGCCGGCAGCCTGTTAGACCCATATTCCCATTTACTTTTGCTTAAAATCGTTGCAACCGTCAGCGCCGGCGCGGTTCTTTTAACCCTAATCGGGATTTGGGGCATCGAGCGCGGATTAACCCGCCAGGCCGAAGCTTCTCACACACCATTTTTAGAGGGGCTAAAGGAAGTTTGGGCCGAAGATAAAGCCCGAAAGTTCACGGTTTTTGTGTTCTTATCAATGACCGCCTATTTCATGCAGGAGTTGATTCTTGAACCCTATGCTGGGCTGGTATTCGGCTTTAGCCCAGGCCAATCTACCAGCTTATCAGGGGCCCAGAATGGGGGCGTCTTCTTGGGCATGCTCTGCGTTGGACTGGCCTGTACGGGTTTGAAGCTTGGCAGTCTGCGCAGCTGGGTGATCGGCGGTTGCCTCGGATCAGCGTTAAGCTTAAGCGCGATCGCAGCGCTTGGACTTGAGGGCAGTGCCGCGCAATTGACCGCGGCGGTTATCGCGCTTGGCGTCTTCAACGGTATGTTTGCTGTTGCGGCAATCGGCTCGATGATGTCGCTTGCCGGCGCAGGGCGCGGGGCGCGCGAAGGCACGCGGATGGGGCTTTGGGGCGCCGCGCAAGCCATCGCCGCAGGATTTGGCGGGCTGTTTGGCGCCGCAGCAGCAGATGCGATGCGGTTATGGATGGCCTCACCCGCCAGCGCATTTGGCAGCGTGTTTCTATTTGAGGCCGCGCTGTTCGTTCTGGCTGCGGCTATGGCGGCAAAAACCATCGAACACAAACCAATCGCACAGAATTTAGTACCGGGAGAATAATCATGTTTGACGTCGTGGTAATTGGAGGCGGACCTTCGGGTGCAACAGCCGCAGAGGATTTAGCGCGCAGCGGCCGAAAGGTTGCCCTGCTAGATCGCGCGGGCCGGATCAAGCCCTGTGGCGGCGCTGTACCCCCGCGCCTGATCAGTGATTTTCGCATTCCTGACTCGCAAATCGTGGCTAAAATCACCACCGCACGGATGGTGTCACCCACGCAAAGATCCGTCGATATTCCGATAGAAAACGGCTATGTTGGTATGGTAGACCGCGAGTTTTTTGATGAATTTCTTCGAAAACGTGCGGCAAAGGCGGGCGCGCAGCGTCTGACCGGCGTCTTTCAAAAAATCATCCGCGATGGCGAGAAAACCCAAGTTCAATATCGTGATCGCGACACTGGCGCCGAAACGCTTTTAGAAACAAAACTTGTTATTGGCGCGGATGGCGCACGCTCTTCGGTGGCCCGCGCAGAAGTGCCCGATGGCGAAAAAATTCCTTATGTCATTGCCTATCACGAAATTATCGAAGCCCCCAAACCCAACGCCACCTATGACCCTATGCGCTGCGATGTGATTTATGATGGCGATATATCACCCGATTTTTACGGCTGGGTGTTTCCCCATGGCGGCTCTGCCAGCGTCGGGATGGGCACCGGGCTTGACGGGTTTGATCTGAAAGATGCCACCGCTAAATTGCGCCGGGCTGCCGGTTTAGAAGGCTGCAAAACGATTCGAAAAGAAGGGGCGCCCATTCCGTTAAAGCCACTTGATCGATGGGATAATGGCCGCGATGTGGTGCTGGCAGGTGACGCCGCCGGAGTTGTGGCGCCCAGTTCTGGAGAAGGGATTTATTATGCCATGGTCGGGGGGCAAGTGGCCGCCACCGCCGCCAGCGCCTTTTTGAAAACCGGGCGTGTAAAGGATTTAAAACTGGCCCGCTCTTTGTTCATGCGCGAACATAAAACGGTGTTTCGCGTATTGGCCTCAATGCAAAACGCCTATTATCGCTCGGATGAACGGCGCGAAAGATTCGTATCGCTTTGCCATGATGTTGATGTTCAAAAACTGACATTTGAAGCCTATATGAATAAGAAGCTTGTGCAGGCGCGCCCGCTGGCACATGTGAAAATAGGCCTAAAAAACCTTGCCCATTTAACCGGGCTTGTAGGAGCAAATCGCATATGAGCTTAATGATCCCGGCCTGGGTAAACGGCGTATTAACCCCCGTGGAAAAGCTAGAAGCCCATGAAAAAGGGCTTAAACACAAAGCGATTTCGGTATTTATGATCTGCAACGGCAAGATCCTTATCCAAAGGCGGGCTTTGGAAAAATATCACACGCCCGGGTTATGGGCCAATACGTGCTGCACGCATCCTTTGTGGAATGAGGCCCCAGAAGATTGCGCAATGCGGCGCATGAAAGAAGAACTGGCCATTGAAAATATTCAACTGATCTATCGGGATCGCATCGAATATCGTGCAGATGTGGGCAATGGCTTGATCGAGCATGAGGTTGTAGATTTGTTTATAACCCATGTGGATGCGCCGCCCCCGATGGCCGCAAACCCAGATGAGGTGATGGATCTGCGCTGGGTCGAATATCACGATCTTTTGGCAGAAGTTCAGCGCTGGCCCAGTCGGTTTACGCCCTGGCTGCGGATCTATCTAGATCAGCACTCGGATCGGATTTTTAGCCCCGATATGGTTCGGGCTATGGCCTAAGGCAAAATTGCGCCAATGTATCATAGGCCGGCATGGCCTGATCGGCCAACGCCTTCAAATGATCCGGTAAATCCGGAAGAGGCTCTGCTTCTGCGGCGCTAAATCCAGTTGAGCGATGCACGGCCCCATACCAATGCGCTGCCCAAACCCCATCGCATGACATACCGCCCGCTGGCCAGCTTAGCATAGCAGGGTCAAAGCCAAGCTCCAACGCGGCGCAAAGGCGGCGCAAGGCGCGCTCTGGGTTAAATAAAATATCGGCG
The DNA here is from genome assembly GCA_001642945.1 of Rhodobacteraceae bacterium SB2. Taxonomy (GTDB): domain Bacteria; phylum Pseudomonadota; class Alphaproteobacteria; order Rhodobacterales; family Rhodobacteraceae; genus Thalassovivens; species Thalassovivens spotae. The sequence continues at coordinate 225,663 of LGRT01000013.1, forward strand.
CTATCGATCACCAAAGGGGTTTGACCCTGCGCCCGAAGCCCCTCAAACAACGATTCTTGTTGTAAAAATCCTAGATCCGCCAGCGTTGGATTTTCATATTTACGCGCAAAGCTGGCCACCACGCGCATTGGGTGCCGGATCAAAAACACATTCTCAACCTCGCGCATCCAATCGCGGGGAATTTCCGGAATCATATGCTGGGTCATATGCTTGTGATACATATGGCGATGCGGCGCGCCGATCGGCGCCAACAAGGCTTTCACCACCTCTGCCGGATCTTGGGCCTGGCTGGCCAAAATTTCTTTAACCATCGGATGCTTTAAACCCGACAACTTCAAATAGGCGGCGTAAAACGGCTCATCCACCGCCGAAAAATCTACCCGATTGGCAAACGCATACATCAGCGCCGTTGATAAGTTGCGTGGCCCCGACCAGACAGCAAGCCGCATCAGGCGAATTCTTTCGATATTAAATCTTTATAAAGGCTTCGTATTTTCTGCGTGACCGGCCCGATATTCCCGGTTCCTATCTGGCGTTTATCCACTTCGCTCACGGGTGTTTGGGCGCCAAACGTACCCGTCAGAAACGCCTCATCCGCCCCGTAAACATCCACCAATGAAAAATTGCGCTGATGAACCGGAATAGTGTTATGCTGACAAATCTCAATCACCTTTTGCCGCGTGATACCATTCATGCAGTAATCACCCGTGCTGGTCCAAACTTCGCCCTTGCGCACGATAAAGAAATTGCAGGCATTGGTGGTGTTTACGAATCCATACACATCCAACATCAGCGCTTCATCCGCCCCGGCTTTTTCCGCTGCAATACAAGCAAGAATGCAATTTAACTTGGAATGCGAGTTTAATTTTGGATCCTGTGTCATCGGCAAGCCGCGTAGATGCGGCACCGTGGCAAGGCGCACGGGGCGCGCCAATTTTGGCCGCGAATGCTCCATAATAATCACGAAAGTCGGCCCCGAGCGCGACAAAGACGGATGTTGAAAGGGGCGGTGTTTCACCCCGCGCGTGACCATCAACCGCGCATGGGCATCCGACTGCATGTGATTGGCTGATTGTGTCTCTAACAAGGCAGTTTTTACGCCTTGGCGATCTAATCCAATGTCAAGATCAATGGCTTTGGCCGCTTCAAATAACCGATCAAGATGCAGATCCAAATAAGCCCAATGGCCATTGTAAAGCCGCAAGCCTTCCCAGATACCATCCCCCAACATAAATCCGCTATCATAGACGCTGACCACCGCCTGCGATTTTGGCACAAGAGCGCCGTCAACATAGATCAAAATGTGATCATTGCGCGCATCCTCTTCGGCCTGATGCGTGGTTTGTGCGTCATCCATGGCGCGATGCCCCCTCGCCTGCTTTGCAAGCTGCCAAAACAGCCATGTTCAGAATATCTGTTGCTGTGGAAACCGACGCGCATATTTGTATGGATTGATCCACGCCCGTAAGAATTGGTCCGATCACCGTGGCGCCAGCCATTTCCTGCATCAGTTTCACCGATATGCTTGCCGAATGGCGTGCTGGCACCACTAAGATGTTGGCCGGCCCAGTCAGCCGCGAAAACGGATAATGCGCCTGCGCTTGCGTATTCAGCGCCACATCAACGGTCATCTCGCCTTCATATTCGAAATCAACGCCGCGCGCATCCAGCACTTTCGGGGCTAAAGCAAGCTTTTCAGCCCGCTCTGATACGGGATAGCCAAATGTGGAAAAGCTCACAAATGCCACGCGCGGCTCTAGGCCGAAATCGCGGGCCACATCAGCGGCGCGTTCTGCAATATTTGCCAGATCCTCGGCTTCAGGCCATTCATGCACCAAAGTATCCGCGATCAAAACGATCCGACCCTTATGCAACAGCGCCGTCACCCCCGCCGCCCCATGTTCGGCATCTGCGTCAAAAACATGGTTGAGCAGCCCCATCACATGCGCTGATTTGCGCGTTACCCCCGTCACCAAACCATCGCCATGGCCATGCGCCAGCATCAAAGCAGAGAAAACATGACGGTCGCGGGTTGCCAGGCGGTGAATATCGGCATTGTCAAAACCTTTGCGTTGCAAACGCTCGAACAAGAAGGATTTATACGCATCAAGATGCTCGGTATTAGCGGCATTCACAACGTCAAGCTCTTGCACGGCATCACCCATCCCGGCCGCATCAAGCTTCGCCGCAACATCATGCTGGCGGCCCACCACCAACGCTTTACCAAACCCCGAGCGCTGATACATCACCGCGGCGCGCAACACCCGCGGATCATCGCCCTCGGCAAAGATCATCCGAGCCTGCGCGACGCGCGCCCGCTCGGTTATTCCGCGCAAAATGCTGGCGGTTGGATCCATCCGGGTTTTCAGCGACAGCTCATAACCTTCCATATCGATAATCGGGCGCCGCGCGGCCCCGGTATCAATACCCGCTTTCGCCACTGCAGGCGGTATGCGATAAATAAGCCGCGGATCAAACGGAGTTGGAATGATATACTCCCGGCCAAAGGTTAATTTTTGTCCATAGGCCATCGCCACTTCATCAGGTACATCCTCGCGGGCCAGCGCGGCCAAAGCCTGCGCGCAGGCTATTTTCATTTCATCATTAATCGCGCGCGCATGGATGTCTAAAGCCCCGCGAAATAAATATGGAAACCCTAAAACATTATTCACCTGATTGGGGTAATCGCTGCGCCCTGTGGCAACGATCGCGTCTTTGCGCACGGCATGGGCCTCTTCCGGTGTGATTTCCGGATCCGGATTGGCCATCGCGAAAATCACCGGGTTTGGCGCCATTGATGCCAGCATTTGCGGTGTGACTGCGCCTTTCACCGAAACCCCCAAAAACACATCGGCATTTTGCATCACCTGATCAAGGCTGCGGCTTTCTGTTTTCACCGCATGGGCCGATTTCCACTGGTTCATCCCCTCGGTACGGCCTTGATAAATCACACCTTTGGAATCGCAGACAAAACAATTTTGGTGCTTTGCACCCATCGATTTAAGCAATTCGATACAGGCAATTCCAGCCGCACCAGCGCCGTTTAAAACAATTTTGACATCTTCGATCTTCTTCTTGCTGATATGCAGGGCATTGATCAGGCCTGCGGCACAAATCACCGCGGTTCCATGCTGGTCATCATGGAAAACCGGGATATCCATTTCCTCTTTCAAGCGCTGTTCAATGATAAAACATTCCGGCGCCTTGATATCTTCGAGATTGATACCGCCAAAACTAGGGCCCATTAACTTCACCGCTTTGCAAAACGCATCGGGATCCTCTGTATCCAGCTCAATATCGATGCTGTTCACATCGGCGAACCGTTTGAACAGAACCGATTTACCTTCCATCACAGGTTTGCTGCCCAGCGCGCCAAGATTACCCAACCCCAAAACCGCCGTGCCATTTGAAATAACCGCAACCAAATTGCCTTTATTTGTATAATCATAGGCAAGCTCAGGATTCTCGGCGATGGCTTCACAAGGCACCGCAACGCCAGGTGAATAGGCGAGCGATAAGTCACGTTGGGTCATCATCGGAACCGTGGCAGATACCTCCCATTTTCCCGGGGTTGGTTCGAGATGAAAGGCCAACGCCTCTTCCCGCGTGATTTTCATTTTCGCCATTTTGCACCCTTTTGCGTATGAACCACTGTTATCATGCGTTTTTTAGCACACATCAAGATCGTTTTCGGCTTTCCCCTCGCGCTGCCTAAAGATACGCTGGAGGGCAAGGTAAAACCCTAAGGAGACAAACCCGTGACGCCGATGATGGCCCAATATCTTGACATCAAGGCACAATATCCTGAGGCCCTGCTGTTTTATCGCATGGGTGATTTTTATGAGTTGTTTTTTGAAGATGCAGTGGCGGCGGCAGAAGCGCTGGATATTGCCCTCACCAAACGCGGCAAACATCTCAACGCGGATATTCCAATGTGCGGGGTGCCGCATCACGCCTCAGAAGGGTATTTGCTGACGCTGATCCGAAAAGGCTTTCGTGTGGCGGTTTGCGAGCAGATGGAAAGCCCTGCCGAGGCAAAAAAGCGGGGCAGTAAATCGGTTGTAAAGCGCGACGTGGTGCGCCTTGTAACACCTGGAACACTAACCGAAGACAGCTTGCTTGAGGCGCGGCGGCATAATTTTCTGGCCTCATTTGCGCAGATACGCGATGCCTCAGCGCTGGCTTGGGTGGATATTTCTACTGGTGATTTTAGCGTCAGCACCCTGCCTTTGGTATTGCTGGGGCCCGAATTGGCGCGGCTGGCACCTTCAGAGGTACTTTTATCGGAAAAGTCTTTTCAAGATTTAGAAACTCTCATTGAGGAAAGCGGCGCGGCACCGACGCCGATCAGCGCCAGCAGTTTTGACAGCACATCGGCAGAAAACCGGCTGCTCAAAACGTTTAAACTGGCCACGCTTGATTCGCATGGAGGGTTTTCAAGGGCGGAATTATCAGCCTTGGGTGCGATTGTTGATTATCTAGACATCACGCAAAAAGGCAGCCTGCCGCTGTTGCAACCGCCAAAACGCCATATCAGCGCGAAAACCATGAAAATAGATGCCGCAACGCGGCGCAATCTTGAACTTACGCATGCGCTCTCAGGCACACGAAATGGCTCTTTATTGGCAACTATTGATCAAACATTAACCGCCGCTGGTGGTAGATTGCTTGAGCACCGCATCGGCTCTCCTTCGCTTGATATTGACGTTTTGAACAATCGACAAAACGCCATTTCCGCGTTGATCGCGCATAGCCCAGTGCTGGATAAATTACGCGGGCATTTGCGCCATATTCCAGATGTGGCGCGGGCGCTCTCGCGGCTGGCCTTAAACCGCGGTGGACCAAGAGATTTAGGAAGCATCCGCAGCGCGCTGCACCAGGCCGAAGCGATCGCTGATGTGATGCAAACAAGCCCTTTATGCCCCGAATTAGAATCGGTTCACGAGAAACTGATGGGGCATGCCAGTTTAATCGAGCTGTTGTCAAAAGCATTGAACGAAGATCTCCCCTTGCTGTTGCGTGATGGGGGTTTCGTGGCCGCGGGTTTTGAGCCTGATTTGGACCATGCCCGGCATTTGCGCGACGAAGGCCGCGGGGTGATTGCGCAGATGCAGGCCGAGTATAGTAGCTTGGCCGAAATCGCTTCGTTGAAAATCAAACATAATAACGTTTTGGGCTATTTCATCGAAACCACCGCGACCCATGCAGATAAAATGCTGCGGCCGCCTTTGTCAGAAACCTTCATCCACCGGCAGACCACAGCCAACCAAGTGCGCTTTACCACCGTCAACCTGTCAGAGATTGAGACCAAAATTTTAAATGCCGGGGGGCAGGCGAGCGAGATTGAGGCCAAAATCTTCGCCCAGCTCTGCGCAGAGATTCTTGACCACTCAGAAAGCCTTTATGGATTGGCCACCGCTTTGGCAGAACTCGACGTGGCAGCAGCACTCGCACATCTTGCGCAGCAACAAAATTGGGTGCGCCCTGTGGTGGATAACAGCCGGGCCTTCGCCATTGAAGGCGGGCGCCATCCGGTTGTGGAGCGCGCGTTAAGGTCCAGTGGCCAGCATTTTATCGCCAATGATTGCGATCTATCTGACGGCGCGGTTCGCCTTTTAACCGGCCCGAATATGGCTGGTAAATCCACGTTTTTAAGACAAAATGCGCTGATTGCGGTCTTGGCACAGATGGGCAGTTTTGTGCCGGCAAGCAGCGCCCATATTGGGGTGGTCAGTCAATTGTTCAGCCGCGTCGGTGCATCTGATGATTTGGCGCGTGGGCGATCCACTTTTATGGTGGAAATGGTCGAAACCGCTACGATTTTAAATCAGGCCGATGCAAAAGCGCTGGTGATCTTAGATGAAATTGGCCGTGGCACGGCAACCTATGACGGGCTGTCCATCGCATGGGCAACGCTCGAGCATCTGCATGATGTGAACCAATCGCGGGCGCTATTCGCAACCCATTATCATGAGCTCACAGCTCTGTCCGGCAAATTAGACAGGGTTGAAAATGCCACCGTTGCGGTAAAAGAATGGCACGGCGATGTAATCTTTTTACACGAGGTACGCCAAGGGGCTGCAGATCGCTCTTACGGGGTGCAAGTGGCACAATTGGCAGGCCTTCCCTTAGTGGTGGTTGAGCGCGCGCGGGTGGTTTTGGACGCTTTGGAAAAAGGCGAGCGCGAAGCGGGAAGTACCGGCCGGCAAGCCGTTATTGACGACTTACCGTTGTTTTCGCGCAGACCTGCAGCGCTGTCCCCCCCGCAAGCCACCGTATCACCTGCTTTGGAAATGCTCGAGACGCTGCATCCAGATGAATTGACACCAAAAGAAGCGCTTCAAAAACTATATGAGTTAAAGGCCGCGGCAAAACCAACAGGCTAATGGCTTTGCCGCCGGCACACCGCTTTAAGATGCAGGGGTCGAGGAAACACCAACCTGCGAGGGACGTAGCAACCGATCGTGCAACATGAAGCCTTCTGCGGATACCTGAATAATATCACCGGCTTTTGTGCCCGGAAGTGGAGCTTCAAACATGGCTTGGTGCAGCTGCGGATCAAAGCGATCGCCAACTTGCGGTGAAATAGGCTGAATGCCGTGCTTTTTAAAGACGTTCAACAATTCCCGCATCGTCAACTCAACGCCTTCGATCAGCGCCGCCGCGGCCTCTTTTTGCTCGTCACCCGCGGCTTCAACCGCCCGTTTCATATTGTCATAAACGGGCAGTAAATCACGTGCCATTTTCGAACCACCGTAATTTTCGGCCTCGCGGCGATCTTTGTCAGCCCGTTTGCGCGAATTTTCGGCATCCGCCAAGGCGCGCATGAAACGGTCGCGATACTCATCCCGCTCAGCGGTTACAGCGGCCAATTCATCAACCTCATCGGTTTGCGCATCCTCTTGAGTTATATCGATCAGCTCTTCCTCAAGCGCATCCTCTGCCTCTTGCATTTGATCAATATCATCCAAAAATTCTTCTGCTTTTGGCTCTTCCATAACTTACCTTTCAATGCGGTCGGAAATAAGCTTGCCCACCAATTGCGCGGTATAATCAACCAGCGGCACAATCCGACCATAATTCAAACGCGTTGGTCCAATCACTCCGATGGCCCCAACAATTTTACGCTCTGAGTTCATATAGGGAGAAACAACCAAAGAGGAACCCGTAAGTGAAAAAAGTTTGTTCTCTGAGCCAATAAAAATGCGCACACCATCGCCTTGCTCGGTCAGTTCAAGAAATTCTGCGATATCGCGCTTGCGTTCCAAGTCATCAAACAGGTTCCGGATACGCTCCAAATCCTCTTCATGCGCCTCTGATTCCAGCAAGTTGCCACGGCCACGCACGATCAAGCGTTCATTATCATCGCCTTGAGTTTGCCAAACCGCCAAGCCTTGCGTCACCAATTCTTGCGCCAAACTGTCAATTTCTTGCCGCCTTAAATCAACATCATCTTGAATGGTCGAAAGCAATTCGCTTAACGTGCGCCCTTCAAGAACCGCATTTAAGAAATTTGCCGCTTCGCGCATCGCACTGGGTGTTTGCCCGACCGGTGGCGTGAACAGGCGGTTTTCAACATCACCATTGGAATAAACAAGAACAACCAAAGCCCGATCGGGGGATAATGACACGAACTCAATATGCTTTATCGGCTGTTCCTGCTTTGGCGTTAATACCAAAGAGGCGCCATGGGTTAATGCCGAAAGCGTTGATCCCACGCGATCCAACACGCTGCTGACATCTTGACTGTTGCGATCAACGATTTGATCCAGCTTCAGCTGATCTTCCTTGCTAAGCTGATCCACTTCCAACAAACCATCCACAAACATGCGCAGCCCCAATTGCGTGGGCACCCGCCCCGCACTGATATGCGGGCTATCAAGCAAGCCTAAAAATTCAAGATCCTGCATCACATTACGCACAGTGGCCGCGCTGACCTTTTCATTTAAGGTGCGGGTAAGCGTGCGCGATCCAACCGGGCCGCCACTTTCTAAATAGCCCTCGACCAACCTGCGAAAAATTTCCCGCGACCGTTCATTCATATCGTTTAAAAGATCTTGGCTGGCCATATCGCCGTATCCTTTTTAAATCTCTAAAAGCACCGCCCAGATCAAAACTATCGGGGTTGCGTCTCTATATCAGCCGCTTGTATGCATCAGTGCAACAGAGAAAGGTTTATAACATGCGTCCCTCAGGAAGAAAATTAAATGAAATGCGTTCGGTGGAAATTGAAACCGAGGTGACCAAACACGCCGAAGGATCCTGTCTGATCAAAATGGGCGACACGCATGTTCTGTGTACAGCCACCATTGAAGATCGGGTACCCTCCTTCATCAAGGGATCCGGGCTTGGCTGGGTAACGGCGGAATATGGCATGCTGCCAAGATCAACCAGCTCGCGCATGCGCCGCGAATCAACCGCTGGTAAACAAGGTGGTCGGACCGTAGAAATTCAACGCCTGATCGGGCGGTCCCTGCGGGCGGGGGTTGATCGTTTGGCATTGGGCGAACGCCAAATTACCGTGGATTGCGATGTGATTCAGGCCGATGGTGGCACAAGATGCGCCTCCATCACCGGTGGCTGGGTTGCGTTAAAGCTGGCAATCAACAAATTGTTAAAAACTGGCGTGGTGCTTTCAGACCCGTTAATTTCACCCGTGGCTGCGATCAGCTGCGGCATATATGCAGGTCAAGCCGTGCTTGATTTGGATTATCCTGAAGACAGTGAAGCCGGCGTAGATGGAAATTTCATCATGTTGGCAAATGGCCAAATGATTGAAACCCAGATGAGCGCTGAGGGCGCTACTTACTCGCGCGCGCAAATGAACCAATTGTTGGATTTGGCAGAAGCCGGCGTGGCCTCATTGGTGGAAGCGCAGCTTAAGGCCGTTGGATGAGCCGTTTATTTCAAGAAGATCGCTTAATATTGGCCACCCATAACCAAGGCAAACTTGAAGAAATCGCCGCTTTGCTTGCACCATTTGATGTCAAGGTGGTTGGGGCCGGCAGTTTAAACCTGCCTGAACCAGAGGAAACCGAATCCAGCTTTGTTGGCAATGCCCGTATAAAAGCCCATGCTGCGGCAAAAGCGACGGGCTCACCCGCGCTGGCCGATGATAGCGGCATTGAAATCGCTGCCCTAAATGGTGCTCCTGGGGTTTATACCGCGGATTGGGCGGAAACTCCCAAAGGGCGTGATTTTAAAATGGCAATGGAAAAGGCACATTTCGAGCTTGAAAAAATAAACGCGCCTGCCCCGCGCATCGCTCAATTTTGTTGCACTTTGGTGCTGGCCTGGCCCGACGGAACCGATGCGGTGTTTGAGGGGATTATGCCTGGCCAAGTGATATGGCCAATGCGCGGAGACCAAGGCCATGGCTATGATCCAATTTTTCAACCTGACGGTTATAACGTCACCTTCGCAGAAATGGACCGTTGGGAAAAAAACCGTATCAGCCACCGCGCCAGAGCCTTTGAAAAACTGATACGAGAATGCTTTGGTGGATGATTGGACATATGGGGGCTTTGGAATTTACATCCATTGGCCCTTTTGTGCTGCGAAATGCCCCTATTGCGACTTTAACAGCCATGTCTCTAAAAAAATTGAACAAAAGCAATGGCTTAAGGGATATTTATCCGAAATCCAGCGGGTAAGGAATGCGGTTGGCCCGCGCCTGGTTAATAGCGTTTTTTTCGGTGGTGGCACGCCCAGCCTGATGGATCCCGAGGTTGTTGAGGCGGTCATTGGGGCCATTAAATCCAGCTTTCCTATTAGCAACCAACTTGAAGTAACGCTTGAAGCCAATCCGACCTCGGTTGAAGCAGGCCGCTTTGCGGCCTATCAAGATGCGGGCGTTAACCGAATTTCAATGGGGATTCAGGCGCTAAATGATCCAGATTTGCGCAGACTTGGCCGTTTGCATACCGCCCAAGAAGCTCGGTTGGCGTTTGAAACCGCGCGCAATATTTTTGCCCGCGTCAGTTTTGATTTAATTTATGCACGGCAATATCAAACCCTGGCGCAATGGCGGGCAGAATTAAGCGAGGCGCTTGCAATGGCAGTTGATCACTTCTCGCTTTATCAATTGACCGTTGAGACCGGAACCGCTTTTGGCGATCGTTACAAAGTCGGCCGGCTACCAGGTCTGCCAAACAATGATCTTGGCGCAGATCTTTACGAGCTTACCCAATCTTTATGCGATGCGCATAATATGCCTGCATATGAAGTTTCAAATCATGCAAGAGAGGGGGCAGAATGCTTGCATAATTTGATATATTGGCGCTATGGCGATTACGCCGGTATTGGCCCAGGGGCCCATGGGCGGTTGACGCTGAAGGGTCAAAAATTTGCCACTGAAGCATTTTACAACCCAGATAAATGGCTTGCCGCAGTAGACCAGGGCACAGGAGAAAAATCTGCGCAGCAGATCGATCAAACCGCACAAGCCACAGAATACTTACTGATGGGGTTACGGATCAAAGACGGTATTGATTTAAAGCGCTTTGAGAATTTGGCAGGGGCACCACTTAATATCGAGGCTCAAACCTCTCTTGAAGACATGGGTTTGCTAATACGCAGCGATAAAACCCTAAAAGCCACGCGAGCCGGCACCGCCGTGCTAAACTCAGTTATCAGTTCCTTATTGGAAGCCTGACATGCGAGTTATTTGGTTAATCTTCGGTTTAATCGTGTTGGGGTTGGGATGCTTAGGGGTTGTTTTGCCGCTTCTGCCAACCGTACCTTTCATATTGCTCGCAGCGTTTTGCTTTGCAAAAAGCTCAAACAGATTGCATAACTGGCTATTGACCCATCGGCTTTTTGGCAAAATGATCCAAGATTGGCGTCAATCAGGCGCGATTTCTACCAGCGCCAAAAAAATGGCCACATTATCGATTGCTTTGGTTTTTGCAATTTCTGTGATCACCGGTGTGAAACCACTAATATTAACAATACAAGCAGCCGTCTTAAGCTGCGTTTTATTGTTTATTTGGACTCGACCTGCTGCGTAGAACTTAAAATCCGACATAGATCATCTAATTGATCAAGATCGCCATAAGTAATTGATATTGTTCCTGTTTCTGTTCCATCTACATGTGAAACAAGGACCTTCATACCCAATCCTACGGATAAATCGGCTTCCAAAGCGCGCGTATCTGCATCCTTTTCCACCAAGTTTCTCGCGTTAGGCTTCGGCTTATCTTTTGGCCCATCAGCTTGCGCCGCCCGCTTTACAAGCCGCTCAGTCTCGCGCACCGACAACCCTTTTTTCACGACCTGACGCGCGAGGTCTAATTGATCGTCTGACGTAATCAACGCCCGCGCGTGACCCGTGGTCAATTGCCCTTCCCGCAGATAGGTTAAAATCTCATCGGGAAGGTTTAACAACCGCAAAAGATTGGCAATATGGCTGCGGCTTTTTCCAAGCGCCTTTGACATTTGTTCTTGCGTGCGCCCAAAACGCTCCATCAAATTTTTGTAACCCTGCGCCTCTTCAATCGGGTTTAAATCGGCCCGCTGAATATTTTCGATAATTGCCACTTCCAGCACTTCGGTATCTGAAAACCTACGCAGCACAACGGGAAGCATATGCAATTGCGCAATCTGCGCCGCGCGCCATCGACGCTCGCCCGCTACGATCTCAAACTCATCCTCACGCTCTGGGCGTTCGCGCACAATCAACGGCTGAATAATGCCCTTTGCGCGAATAGAATTTGCAAGATCGTTTAGATTTTCTTCGGTAAAACTGCGGCGCGGCTGATCCGGATTGGGAAATATTTTTTCAATCGGAACATTCATATCACTTTTTAGTGGAAGAGTATCCGCTGGTTGCCCTTGTTCCGTTGATGTGGAGCCAACATCGGACATTAAGGCTGACAAGCCCCGCCCAAGACCACGAACTTTTCCTTTTTTATCAACCATTTAAACCTCTTTCACCGGTGCTGTCGCCAGATTGTTTTTCAAAAATTCTTGCGTTAAAGCCCGATAGGCCATAGCCCCTTTTGACAGGCTGTCATATTGCAAAACCGGCATAGAAAAGGACGGCGCTTCGCTTAACCGTACATTCCGCGGGATTTTGACTTGGAACACCAATTCACCAAGATTATCACGCGCATCCTGTTCGACTTGCAGCGACAAATTATTGCGCTGATCAAACATCGTTAAAACAATTCCCTCGATACGCAGGTCTGTATTGGCAGTTTTACGCACTTCACGCACGGTTAACATCAACTGGGACAGGCCTTCCAACGCAAAAAACTCACTTTGCAAAGGAATAAGAACCGAATCCGAAGCCACCATCGCGTTCACTGTTAAAAGCGATAACGATGGCGGGCAATCGATCAGAATGTAATCAAACCCATACGCTATCATGCTGTCTTGCCGCAAAGCATCCAATAAGAGCGAGCTGCGCTTTTCATTTGACACCAATTCAAATTCTGCTGAGCTTAGATCAACGGTGGATGGAATAACGCTTAGTCCCTTAATATTAGTATCTAAGATAGCGTCTTTAAGATGAGCAGGATCGAGCAAAAGATCAAAGATCGTGGTGGTGCGCACGCTTACATCAATCCCTAATCCGGTTGATGCATTACCTTGGGGGTCCAAATCAACAATCAATATTTTCAAACCCGATTCCGCAAGCCCGGCGGCCAAGTTTATTGAGGTGGTTGTTTTGCCAACACCTCCCTTTTGGTTGGTAATCGAGATTATCTTAGCCATTTTTTTATTCGCTGCGTGGCGCACCTGTCACGTTCCTTACGCTTAATATCACTGCCTCATGGTTGGTTTTACTGATAAAGCGCTCTGCTTGAAATTGCCAACTTTTTTCAGCCTCTTTTACTTCTTTTGACCAATTTTTACCCTTCATGAACAAGCATTGCGTATTTTCCCCCATGAAAGAATGCGTCATCCTTAACAAATCACTCAACTCAGCCAAAGCGCGGGCCGAAATAATATCAGCTTTTAAAGGGCCTACAGCTTCGATACGCTTTGCCTGAACCGTTGCGCTTAATTGCAGCTCCCGCACAACGGTGCGTAGGAATACTGCCTTTCGCTGATCGCTTTCAATCAAGGTCACACGCAACTGTGGATTTAGCTCTTTGGCCAAGATCGCAACAATCAACCCTGGCAACCCACCACCACTGCCAATATCAACCCAATGTCTAGCATGCGGCGATGCAAGCGCCATCACCTGAGCAGAATCGCAAATATGGCGGACCCACACGTCATCATGCGTGGATTTTGAAATTAAATTTATCCGTGTTGTCCATTTTTCCAACAAGCGTTGATATGCTTTCAACGCGTCATATGTTTCACGTGAAACATCTAAATCCAAAAAAAGGCTATAATAGTCAGTCATCCCGCTTTAAGGCGGTTAAACTGGCGCAATTTCGCCAATAATAACATGGTTGCCGCAGGTGTCATTCCCTCGACCTGTTGGGCTTGGCGCAGGTTCTCGGGCCGGCGATCTGCAAGTTTTCCACGAAGCTCTGATGAGAGGCCGTCTATATCTGCGTATGAAAACCCTTCTGGTATCTTTAACGCCTCATCACGCTGCACGGCGTCAACATCTTTTTTCTGCCGCGCGATATAATTTGAATATAACGCATCGCAGCTCAGTTGTGCGGCAATATCTGGCTCAATATCGCGCAGATCAGGGGATATAGTGATAAGATCCTCAAACGTTACCTTGGGAAAAGACAGAACCTGATATAGCGAGCGGCGGGAACCATCCTGGGTTACCGCGATACCACCGGCCTGTAATTGAGATGGGGTAAAGCTATCTGCGTGTAATTGCGCCGTGGCCTTTGCCAGTTTCTCTTGTTTCAGCGAGAAGGCCGCATACCGCTCTGCGCCCACACAACCTAATGCGATCCCCTGCGGCGTTAGCCTTTGATCCGCATTATCCGCGCGCAACGAAAGCCGAAACTCCGCACGCGACGTAAACATGCGATAAGGCTCGCTGACCCCGCGCGAAATAAGATCATCAAGCATCACGCCGATATAGCTGTCACTTCGCGAAAAACTGGGACCATCACGGCCCAAAGCCTGCGCTGCAGCAGATAAACCCGCCACCATGCCTTGCGCCGAAGCCTCTTCATAGCCGGTGGTGCCATTAATTTGCCCCGCTAAATACAAACCTGGCACATTGCACAAAGCCAAAGACATCTCTAGCGATCGCGGATCAACGTAATCATACTCAATCGCATACCCTGGTTGCGTGATAAGCGCATTTTCTAATCCCGCAATAGAACGCACATACGCTTCCTGTATATCCTGAGGAAGTGAAGTGGAAATCCCATTTGGATAGATCGTGGCCACATCCAAACCCTCGGGCTCAAGAAAAATCTGATGCGATGTCTTATCAGCAAACCTGACGATCTTATCTTCGATCGACGGACAATAACGCGGACCAACTCCATCTATATGGCCACCATACATCGCAGAACGATCAAGGTTTTTACGAATAATCGCATGTGTCTTTTCATTTGTATGCGTGATACCGCAAGCAATTTGTCGTGCTGCCGGTTCTTTAGACAAAAACGAAAACAGCGTTGGCACCTCATCGCCAGGCTGGCTTTCCAACCCCTGCCAATCGATTGTCGTTCCATCCAATCGAGGAGGAGTACCCGTTTTCAAACGCCCCAAAGACAATCCAAATTCATCAATCCGCTGCGCGAGTTTTACCGATGGCTTATCGCCCATTCTGCCGCCTGGCCGCGAATCATCCCCGATATGAATAATTCCACGTAAAAATGTGCCAGTTGTTAAGATCACTGAGTGCGATCGCAGTTCCGATCCATCCCCCAACACAACACCAGATATGTTTGATGGTGCGCCCAATAGATCAACAACCTCACCATTTAATAAGGTAAGGTTTTCTGTTGCCTTTAATTGCGCCTGTATCGCCGCGCGATATAGTTTTCGATCCGCTTGCGCACGAGGACCCTGCACCGCTGGCCCTTTGCGACGATTAAGCAAACGAAATTGAATGCCCGCCTGATCTGCCGCTTTACCCATGATGCCATCAAGCGCATCCACTTCGCGCACCAGATGCCCCTTACCCAAACCCCCAATCGCAGGGTTACAGGACATCGCACCCAAATCATGCGCAGATAATGTTATCAACGCTGTTTGCGCCCCCATACGCGCCGCAGCAGCGGCCGCTTCACAACCAGCATGCCCACCGCCAACAACGATCACATCAAAATGTTTCACGTGAAACACTCCATCATTTTCCCAAACAAAAGCTGCTAAAAATTTCGTCTAAAATAGATTCTATCCCAATTCGTCCAATAAGACCATCCATTGCACGGCAAGCCCGATGCAACTCTTCTGCTGCCAATTCATAAACATCCGGTCCAATTTCTAAAAATGAAAGAGCTTGGTCCATGGCCACAACCGCTTCTTGTAGCGCCTGTTTATGGCGCTCGCGCGTTGCAACACCTGAGGTAGAAGTCTTTTCTTTTAATACAGCTTTGAGATGATCAACAAAACGGTCAATCCCCGCTCCCGTCCGCCCTGAAATACCACCTTTTTTATCGCCATCATCGCATTTCGCAAGCAACACGATATCATCCGGTGTCATCTCAATCCCCACGGGAACAGCGCCGTCTAGCGACAATACAGCACGAATATCCGCGGCATTCGCACGCGCTATTGCGCGCTCAACACCCAATTCCTCTATATGATCCGCCGTATTGCGTAACCCGGCCGTATCCAACAGCGTAACGGCAAACCCCGCTAAATCCATCCGCACCTCGATTATATCGCGCGTTGTCCCAGCCACATCCGACGTCAACGCTGCCTCACGCCCAGCCAATGCGTTCAGCAAGGTTGATTTTCCCACATTCGGCTTTCCAATGATTGCCACTTCGAAACCAGCACGCACCCGCTCGGCCATCGAAACTCCCCCAGCCTCAAACACCAACGCCGCGCGCGTACCCGTTACCAAATCACACACTTCCGGGGTCACATCCACCGGCACCTCTTCATCGGCAAAATCAATTGTTGCTTCCAGCAATGCACAGGCCCGTACCAGATTCAACCGCCACTGCGCAGCACGCTGTCCCAGCTCGCCTGACAACACCCTTAAAGCTTGGCGCCGCTGCGCTTCAGTTTCAGCATCAATCAGATCAGCCAAACCTTCAACCTGTGTCATGTCCAAACGGCCATTTTCCAGCGCGCGCCGCGTAAACTCACCCGGCTCAGCCATCCTAACGCTGGGCTGCCTGCAACACGCCGCAAGAACCGCTGAAACCACGGCTAGGCTACCGTGACAAGCCAATTCAACGATATCCTCACCAGTGAAGCTTTTTGGGGCTGAAAACCACGTGACCAACCCGCTATCGAGCGCTGCCCCCTGCCCGTCAGTAATCTGCCGTAACACAGACACCCGCGGTGCTCCCAGCTTTCCAGCCAACGCACCAGCGCAATTACAAGCCTGCGGTCCCGATAGTCTGATCACAGATATACCAGCTTTCCCATGACCAGATGCCAAGGCGACGATCGTATCCATTGGGCCTACACCCCGAAACAGTTAAGAATTCATTGAATCGAAGAAATCAGAATTAGATTTTGTTTGCTTGAGTTTCGAGATTAAAAACTCAACAGCATCCGTTGTTCCCATGGGGTTCAGAATACGCCGCAACACAAAAGTTTTCTGAAGATCTATCTTATCAACCAGCAGCTCTTCTTTTCGCGTACCAGATTTCAAAATATCCAACGCCGGGAAGACGCGCTTATCCGCAACTTTCCGATCCAAAACAATTTCAGAATTACCCGTTCCTTTAAATTCTTCGAAAATCACTTCGTCCATCCGGCTTCCCGTATCAATCAAAGCGGTTGAGATAATCGTTAATGAACCCCCCTCTTCGATGTTACGCGCAGCCCCAAAGAACCGCTTTGGGCGTTGCAACGCGTTCGCATCAACACCGCCGGTCAATACCTTGCCCGAAGATGGAATGACCGTGTTGAAAGCCCGCCCTAAACGGGTAATCGAATCCAGCAGGATTACCACGTCACGTTTGTGTTCCACAAGGCGCTTGGCTTTTTCGATAACCATTTCCGACACTGCAACATGCCGCGTTGCTGGTTCATCAAAAGTGGATGATACAACTTCACCCTTCACAGACCGTTGCATATCCGTAACTTCTTCCGGACGTTCATCAATCAACAAAACGATCAAGTAACATTCAGGGTGATTTTGTTCGATACTGGTCGCTATATTTTGCAACAATACCGTTTTACCCGTGCGCGGCGGTGCTACGATCAAAGACCGTTGACCTTTGCCGATCGGCGCAACTAAATCGATAATGCGCGCAGATTTATCCTTCGCTGTTGGATCTGCCAACTCCATCGTCAAACGTTCATCCGGATACAGCGGTGTAAGATTGTCAAAAGCAATTTTATGACGGGCTTTTTCAGGATCTTCAAAATTAATTTTAAACGCATTAACCAATGCAAAATAACGTTCATTTTCTTCGGGTGCTTTAATCACCCCTTCGATCGTGTCACCCGTGCGCAATGCAAATTTTCGGATCATGTCTGGCGATACATAAATATCGTCTGGACCAGGCAAATAATTCGCTTCAGGTGACCGCAAAAACCCAAAACCATCCTGCAAAACTTCCAACACGCCGTCGCCCGCAACTTCCCATCCCTCATCTGCGCGCACGCTCAGAATTTGGAACATCATTTCGCCTTTCCGCATCGTTGATGCGTTTTCAATTTCCAGCTCTTCGGCCAAAGCCACTAAATCTTTTGGACTTTTACGTTTCAAATCGGAAAGGTTCAGCCGTTCGACCGCCATAATATACCTCTGATTGCGGTGTTGACCGCGTTATGTCTGTTTACAGGAAAAAGCGCCCGGACGGGCTGAAAATTGCTTACTCTAATTTTTTGTAGAATTAAACCGTTAAAATTTGACGATCACTGAAACCACGATCGCGATCATTAAAACAGTTGGGACTTCGTTCATCATTCGATAATATCGACCAGTTCTTAAAGATTGACCAGATTCAAACAATTCACAATGATCAGCGCACCATTTGTGAAACCAAGACATACCAAGAATGCTTACAAATTTTACCCATACCCAAGTCATTGACCAATCAATAATGCCAGGAATAAGCACCATCAAAAGACCACAGATCCAAGTTAGAATCATTGCTGGTCGCATAATAAACCTAAGCAGTTTTCTTTCCATAATTTGAAACGTTGCATCCAGAATATCGCCCTTTTCTGCGCGTTCACTATGATACACGAATATTCTAGGTAAGTAGAACAAGCCGGCCATCCATGAGATAACCGCCAAAATATGAATTGATTTTATCCAAAGATAAAAATTGCTTAAAAAATCAATCATGTTTTCCCCAATTTTAGGCAAGTTTATTTAATAAAGAAATATAGATAGAAAGGAAGTAGGATATGTAGGTAAGCTCGTTTTTGTGGATCAAATTTTTTCCTATTATTTATCCACAGGACAAAAAACATGAGGAAAAAAATTGTGATATATTTTATATTTAAAACAAATACTTAAATAAAAAATTTAATCTATTTTTGTCTTGAATTGATTATCCACAGTTTAAGTAAAGACAAACTTATCCTTTTCCACATTGTATATTTATATGCTATTGTTACTTTTATACTTTAATTAGCAAAGATTTTTGTTTTCCGGTGTATGTGCGGTAATTTCACCGCATTATTCACCTGGTTTTTGGACGGGTTATCCACATGCGACCTTCTCTTATTTTGGCTTCTTCATCTACTTCACGTGCAACATTGTTGCGTAATGCGGGTGTTGCGTTTGAAGCATACCCCCCACGACTCGATGAACAAATGATAAAAGAAAGCATGATTTCTGAAAATCTATCCTGCCGGGATATGGCGGATCATTTGGCAGAACTGAAAGCATCAAAGGTTGCTTTAAAATTTCCAAACTCATTTATCATTGGATCCGATCAAATTTTGGAATTTCAGGGACAAGTGATTTCAAAACCACACAGCAAAGCAGAGCTTTTTGCACAATTACAGGCGTTTCAAAACAAAACTCATAAATTGTTTACCGCCGCTGTCATTTGCCATGAAACGCGCCCAATCTGGCGGCATATTTCAAAGGTAGATGTTTCTTTCAGACCATTATCGGATGAGTTTATTAACGCATACATCGATCGATTTTGGGATCATATCCGATATTGTGTTGGGGGATACAGGCTTGAAGCTGAAGGCGTACAACTGATCCGTAGAATCAATGGTGACTATTTCAGTGTTTTAGGGTTACCTTTATTAGAAGTGCTTAATTTCTTGTCACTCAAAGGGGATTTCTCAACATGACGGTGTCAAAAATACCTTTGGTAGCCGTGATTGGTCATCCGATTTCCCATTCAAAATCTCCACGGTTACATGGTAATTGGCTGAAAAAACTAGGGCTTGCGGGCTATTATATACCTGTCGATGTTGAACCCGCCGATTTTGCGCATGTGCTTAAAATGATGCCAAAAATGGGTTTTGTGGGTGCCAATGTTACGATTCCGCACAAACACCTTGCTTTAACGCATGCCGATCACGTTTCCGATCGTGCGGCATTAATCGGAGCTGCAAATACATTATCGTTCAGTGAGGATGGAAAAATCTACGCGGATAATACAGATGGATATGGATTCATAGAAAACATTAAAGATCATCAACCAAATTGGAATGCAGCGTCTGGCCCAGCGCTGGTTTTGGGCGCTGGCGGAGCCTCGCGCGCTGTATTATCGGCGTTGATAGAGGCCGGAGCTCCCGAAATATATTTGGCGAATAGAACGCGTGCCAGGGCGGATCAGTTGAAAACCGATCTTGGGGCAAGGATTCACGTTCTGGATTGGTCAAAAGCGTCTGAAATCTTGGATGGCATTGATCTTATGGTGAATACGACATCTTTGGGCATGGTGGGAAAGCCAGATTTATCATTAAGCTTGAAAAACCTTACCTCTAAAACATTGGTAACAGATCTTGTCTACACGCCCCTCGAAACCGATTTATTAAAGCAAGCAAACGCAATTGGATGCCCCGTGGTAGATGGTTTGGGAATGTTAATTCATCAAGCGGTACCGGGTTTTGAGCGGTGGTTTGGTAAAAAGCCAACCGTTGATCAAGAAACGCGCAATTTATTATTATCATGAGTTTTTTGTTAGGTCTTACAGGATCTATAGGAATGGGAAAATCCACAACAGCAGGATTTTTCAAAGATGCTGGTTGTGATGTTTGGGATGCTGATGCAGCGGTGCATCGGCTTTATGCAAAACAAGGCGCCGCGGTGGCACCTTTGTCAAACCTATTTCCAAAAGCACTGATTGAGGGTGCGATTTCAAGGCAGGTGTTAAAGCATGAATTGCAAAAAAACCCTGATTTGATTGGGCAGCTTGAAGCGATCGTCCATCCGCTTGTGGCGCAGGATCGACAAAACTTTATAGGCTCAGCCCAATCAGATATATTGGTATTTGATATTCCACTGCTTTTTGAAACCGGCGCAGATGCCCATATGAACGCGGTAATTTGCGTGACTATCGATGAAGAAGAGCAAAAGAAACGGGTGCTGGACCGCGCAACGATGAGCGAAAAAATGTTTGAGCAAATTAAATCGCGCCAATGGTCAAATTCTAGAAAATGCGAAAAAGCAGATTTTGTAATTCTAACAGACACGCTGGAACATGTGCATGTCCAAGTGGATAATTTAGTGGCAAAATTAAGGGCGGTTAAGGATGCGTGAAATTGTTTTGGATACTGAAACCACGGGCCTGGATCCCAATCAAGGGGACCGAATTGTTGAAATAGGTGCCGTGGAATTATGGAACCATATTCCAACCGGAAAAACCTATCATCAATATATTAATCCCGAACGCAACATGCCCAATGAAGCCTTTCAAGTGCATGGTTTAGGGGATGATTTTTTGCGCGATAAGCCTGTATTTTCGAGTATCGCATCCGATTTTGTTGAATTTATCGCTGATTCTAAGTTGGTGATTCATAATGCCAGCTTTGATATGCGGTTTTTAAACGCTGAACTCTCATGGGTGAAACGACCACAAATCCCATTAGAGCGCGCCTTAGACACTTTGGCCATTGCGCGGAAAAAATTTCCTGGATCACCGGCATCCTTAGATGCGCTGTGCCGCCGTTTTGGGATTGATAACAATGCCCGCACGCTGCATGGCGCTTTGCTCGATTCTGAAATACTGGCTGAGGTTTATCTTGAGCTTATCGGCGGCAGACAGCCCGATTTTATGCTCTCTGCTCAAGCGACAACCGCAACCGAACACGCAGGCACGGATCGGCATGTTTCAGGATCAAAGCAGCGCTTAAAGCCGCTTGCCCCCCGGGTAAGCGATGCAGAGAAAAAAGCCCATCTTGAAATGGTTGCAACCCTAGGGGATCAAGCGATGTGGCGTGATCATATTTGGAAAGAGCAAACCTAGTTTTTGGTTTCTTCAGACGCGGCTTCGGTTTGGCGGCGCAACGCTTCGCTTCTGTAAAGCTGCATGAAATCAATGGTTTCTAGGTTAAGCGCTGGAAATCCGCCATCTTGTGTAAGATCGCTAACCACGCGTCGCAAGAATGGGAAGATCATCCGCGGACACTCAATCATAAGAAATGGATGCAGTTGTTCATCTGGAACGCCGGTCACGGTAAACACGCCCGCATATTCGATTTCTAGCAAAAAAAGCTGGTCATTCGTATCTTTGGATTTTGAATCAATATTTAATTTGATGACTGTTTCATATTGATCGGTAACCGAGCGTTTACGTGCGTCTAATTTCACCTGTATTTGAATATCAGGTGTAACATCACCGGAGACGCCTTTTTGGGCAAGAATGTTTTCGAACGATAAGTCTCGAATATATTGCGCCAGTACGTTTACAGAGGGCTGCGCTGGTTGTGATGTCTCTTCTGCCATGTCGGAATCCTTGAAAAATTATGTCGCGATTGCCTAGCAGTTTGCAGCAGTGGCCTCAATGGCGCATTGCGTTGTTGTAGGGTTACGGATCATTTTTAGGGGCAAGCTCTTCATAAACCCCTTCGATCGTGGTTCCAGAGGCATGGCGTTCGCCATTTTGAGAGCTGTGCTTCGCGCCCCCTGTGCCTGCATGGGTGAATGAAAACCCATTTTGCGAATGTAGGATGCGCTGCTTAACGCGTTCAAATAGCCAAATCCGGATGTTTGGTACCAAAAGCGAAAACCCCACCGCATCGGTAAAGAAACCCGGCGTTAAAAGCAAAGCACCCGCCAAAAGAATCATGATGCCATGTGCCAAAGGCGCGATTGGGTTTTCTAGAGTTTCAACGTTGTTTTTAAGCTGTGATAAAGCGCTCAACCCCTGTTTGCGCACTAAATAAGTGCCCAGAAACGCTGTTGCAATCACAATACCCAATGTTGATAGCAACCCGATCTCACCGCCGATCTGTATGAATAGGGCAATTTCAATAATCGGTACGGTTACAAAAAGGACGAATAGCCACATTACAAAGCGCTCCTAAATATCTGTCAAGTTGTGGACTTGTGAGGCCACCTCACCTAAATAGGAACTAACGTCTGTTTTTACCACCTTTGGGAATGATCTTCTTATGAATGCGATTGCGATCGAAATCTTAGTCTTGGCTGGCATAGCCATTTTTCTAATCATGCGCCTGAAAAATGTTCTGGGAACGCGTGAAGGGTTTGAAAAGCCCAAAGCGCAATCGCCCGCCAATTTGCGCAGCCCTGATTTAAAAGTGATTGAAGGTGGCCCGGATGCCGATATTACGGATCATGTGCCTACCGGATCTGAGCTTGCGCAAACGCTCACTTCAATAAAAGCGGTTGATTCAGGGTTTTTGGTCTCTGAATTTTTGTCAGGCTCACGCGCTGCGTATGAAATGATTTTAATGGGGTTTGAGCGCGGCGATTTGAGCGCGGTGCGGTCGTTCTTGTCGGATGAGGTGACCAATACGTTTGATGAAGTGATCGCGCAACGTAGCTCACAAGGATTGCAGATCGAAGCTGAGTTTTTGGGCATACGCGAGATGAAAATCAACGATGTTATATTTGATAAAGAGACGGATATGGCTGAAATAACCGTGTCTTTTATTTCTGAATTAATTTCGGTTGTGAAAAACAGCGATGGCGAGATTCTTGAAGGTGATGAAAAGCAATCTAAACGGCAAAAAGATGTTTGGACATTCTCAAAAGATATAAAAAGCCAAGATCCGGTTTGGTTTCTGGTCGCCACAGGCGAATAAATTATTGTTTTAAAAGCCTTTTAAAACTTCAAGAGTGATGAGGTGGGTGAAGAGGGCGGATGAAAAAGCGGCGATTAAACAAAGAAGAAGCGGCGCTTTGGGATCAAGTTGCAAAGACCATGCAACCTCTTCAACCGCTCAAAGCGGCTAAAATTTCAGAGACGAAAAAATCAAAATCGGTTTCTTCAAAACCAAAACCAACCCCCAGCTTAGATTTATTTGATTTGAAAGCTTTTGAAATCGGCTCAAAGTCACAAACGGCGCTTGGCCAAAGCTTTTTGACCAGGCGCACCGGTCCAAAAGCGCCAGCGTCCAAGACAACAGTGCAGATGGATCAGAAGTCTTTCGTGAAAATGCGGCGGGGAAAATTAGCACCCGAGGCGCGCATCGACTTACATGGGATGACGTTGAATCAAGCCCATCCCGCTTTAACGCAATTTATCTTATCTTCACAACGCGCTGGGCGTCGGTTGGTTCTGGTGATCACTGGAAAAGGCGAACGCGGCGGGCCGCATCCTGCTACATCGCGCGAACGCGGAGTGCTGCGTCGACAGGTGCCTCAATGGCTGCATGCGCCAGCGCTCAGACCAGCAATCTTGCAGGTAGATCAGGCCCATATATCGCATGGCGGCGAGGGAGCATACTATGTTTACCTTAAAAAACGACGGTAGTTTTCTGTGGGTTGTACTACATTTGGATGGCGGTTAAAGCACCGTTTTTTCATCTTGTCATTTGACTGGTGCAAAAAATGCCTTATCCTTTTTCTAACTGATCTAGGTGAGACCATTTAAAAAGCGCGTCTGCGTTTGGGTTTAAAATTTTCACTGCGATTCAAGTGTTGGAAGGGCTCTTGCCAACGCGTGGGACGTCCAGAGATTTAGTATTTGGGACCTGCGTCAAATTATCTAGGGGGAAATTAAAGTTTAAAGGTTAAAGTAACACCAATAGCTGCTCAACAAAGGCAGATCGAAAAATTATAAAATTGGTAAAAAACCAATAAGAACAAACGACCAATTGGGAGGAATTTATGAAAATTTCAATGACGGTAAACGGAGAAGCGGTTTCAGGCGAGGTAGAAGGCCGTACGCTTCTTGTGGATTTTCTTCGAAATGATTTGAAGATGACAGGAACGCATATCGGCTGTGACACCAGCCAATGCGGTGCGTGTACTGTGCATGTAAACGGTATGTCTGTGAAATCTTGCAGCATATTGGCTGCCGAAGCAGATGGCGCTGATGTGGCCACGATTGAAGGCCAAGCCAATCAGGATGGTTCCTTAAATGTCATCCAACAGGCGTTTCAAGACCATCACGGGTTGCAATGCGGGTTTTGTACGCCTGGCATGGTGATGGCGGCAACGGAATTGCTTAAACATAATAAAAAGCCAACGGTTGCAGAAATTCGTCACCATTTAGACGGCAATATTTGCCGCTGCACGGGATATCATAACATCGTTAAATCGATCATGGCAGCGTCTGGTCAAGACGTGTCGTCGATCGCAGCGGAATAAGTATAATTAGAAAAGCTGGGTGGGCAAACCACCACAAGGGGAGGAATTAACATGCCAAAGGATTCAGGCATTGGTGCAAGCACCAAACGGGTTGAAGATCAGCGGTTTTTAACGGGTAAAGGCCGCTACACATCAGATATTAACTTGGTTAATCAAACGCATGCTGTGTTTTTGCGCAGTGATGTGGCGCATGGCGCGATCAAATCGATCGATACAGCCGCCGCAGCAGCCATGCCAGGGGTTCTGGCGATTTTTACGGGTGAAGATTTTGCTGAAGTGGGTGGGAATCCTGCAGGATGGGCGATTACCAGCCGCGATGGTGAACCCATGAAAGAGCCCAAGCGCCCGGTTTTGGCGCATGGCAAAGTGCGCCATGTGGGGGATGCTTATGCTGCGGTGATTGCAGAAACCGTTGAACAGGCCCGCGATGCTGCAGATGCGATTGTGGCAGAGATTGAAGAGCTTCCAGCGGTTGTGGACATGTCGGCAGCGTTGGCGGGTGGTCCCTTTGTGCATGATGAGATCGAAACCAACCAATGTTTTGATTGGGGTTGGATAGAAGATAATCGTGCAGCAACGGATGCGGCCATCAAAAATGCACCCCATGTCACCACGCTAGAATTGATCAATAACCGCCTTGTGCCAAACGCGATTGAAACCCGCGCGTCAACCGCGGATTATGATCCGGGCACCGGAGAATATACGCTTTACACAACCTCGCAAAATCCGCATTTGACTCGGCTGTTGATCAGCGCCTTTGTGATGGGCATTGCAGAAAATAAATTGCGCGTCGTTTCGCCGGATGTTGGCGGTGGTTTTGGATCAAAAATCTACCATTATGGTGAAGAGGCTTTGGTTCTTGCTGCCTCAAAGAAGCTATGCCGCCCAGTGAAATGGACAGCCACACGCTCGGAAAGCTTTTTGACGGATGCGCATGGCCGCGATCATGTCACCAAAATTGAGCTGGCCTGCGAAAAAGACGGAACATTTATCGCGTTTCGGACGGATACGATGGCCAATGTTGGGGCCTATCTTTCGAACTTCTCAACCGCCACGCCAACCTTTTTGCACGGTACGTTGATGGCGGGCAATTACACGGTGCCACATGTCTATGTGAACGTAAAAACCGTGTTTACAAATACGGCTCCAGTGGACGCGTATCGGGGAGCGGGCCGCCCTGAAGCTACGTTTTCAATCGAGCGGGTGATCGACAAATGCGCGCATGAATTAGGGCTTGATGCGATGGAGATGCGTCGTAAAAACTTTATCAAACCTGAACAGTTCCCGTATGTCAGCGCGGCTGGCTTGGAATATGATACCGGCAATTACGATGCGCTGGTTGATAAGCTGAATGAACTGGCAGATTTCAAAGGCTTTGAGGCCCGCCGCAAATTATCAGAAGCGGATGGCAAATTGCGCGGCTTGGGGATCAACGCGTATATTGAAGCTTGCGGGCTTGCGCCTTCAAATCTGACCGGGGTCTTGGGCAGCCGTGTGGGTTATTATGATGCGGCGACCGTGCGGGTGAATGCAACGGGTAATCTTTCGGTGATGGTTGGCGCCCAAAGCACCGGGCAAGGCCATGAAACAGCTTTTGCGCAAGTGGTTTCGGAAATGCTGGGTATTGATCAATCCTCGATTGATATCGTTCATGGGGATACGGCGAAAATACCGTTTGGTATGGGCTCATATGGGTCGCGCAGTATTGCGGTTTGTGGCCCGGCTGTGGTGCGCGCAACCGAGAAGATCATCAATAAAGCCACCAAGATCGCTGCGCATATGCTGGAAACAGCAGAGGCAGATATTGAATTCAAGGATGGCCAATTCAGCGTTGCGGGAACCGATAAATCAGTTTCCTTTGGCGAAGTGGCTTTCAAGGCCTATGTCCCTCAAAATTATCCGGTTGAAGATCTCGAGCCGGGCTTGGAAGAAACAGCGTTTTATGATCCGGGCAATTTTACATATCCATCGGGTGCGTATGCTTGCGAGGTTGAGGTTGATCCTGAAACGGGCAAAGTCACCGTGGAAAACTTTACCGCGGTGGATGATTTTGGCAATGTGATTAACCCGATGATCGTAACCGGTCAGGTACATGGGGGCATTGGACAAGGCATAGGCCAAGCGCTTTTGGAAAATTGCGCTTATGATGATAATGGTCAGTTGTTAAGCGCGTCTTATATGGATTATGCGATGCCGCGCGCCTCTGATTTGCCATTTTATACGGTGGATCATTCCTGCAACACGCCCTGTACCCATAATCCACTAGGGGTGAAGGGCTGCGGTGAAGCGGGGGCGATTGGATCCCCGCCAACGATCGTGAATGCGGTTATCAACGCCTTGCATTCTGCTGGCCATACCCATGTAACGCATATTGATATGCCTGTGTCGCCAGCCCGTGTTTGGGCTGCGATCAACGCGCAATAGGAGGATCAGAAATGTATAATTTTGAATTTGTAAAACCGTCCTCGATCTCAGAAGCCGTGACAGCTTTGACGGATGAAGAGGCAACGCCGCTGAGCGGGGGCCAAACGCTTTTACCAACTATGAAACAGCGGTTGGCCAATCCTGAAAAGCTGGTCAGTCTGGCGGGGATTGCCGAAATGCAAGGCGTAACCGAGGCTGATGGCATGGTTCATATCGGGGCTGCAACCACGCATGCCACGGTTGCAGCCAAAGCACAGTCTTACCCCGGATTGGCAAAGCTTGCGGCGCATATCGGTGATCCTGCCGTGCGCAATCGGGGCACGATTGGCGGATCTTTGGCCAATAACGATCCTGCCGCCTGCTATCCGGCGGCGGCTTTGGCATCGAATGCCACGATTGTCACAGATTCACGAGAGATTGCGGCGGATGATTACTTTCAGGGTATGTTCAGTACAGCGCTGGGCGAAGGTGAAATCGTGACCGCAGTGCGCTTTCCTGTACCCCAAGTGTCGAACTATCAAAAGTTTGAACAACCGGCGTCTCGCTTTGCATTGGTGGGCGTTTTTGTGGCCAAATATGCCGATGGTGTGCGCGTGGCGGTAACGGGTGCGTCTGAAGATGGTGTGTTTCGTTGGAGCGAGGCTGAAGCGGCTTTGGAGTCTAATTTTTCAGCTGATGCGCTGGCAAATCTCACTGTCTCTGCGCAAGACATGATTGAAGATTTGCATGGCAGTAAAGCGTATCGCGCAAACTTGGTGAAAGTGCTTACGGGTCGCGCGGTAAAAGCGGCAAATTAAAAGCCTTTAAATATTATGAAAAGCCCGGCCTTATGGCCGGGCTTTTTTATTTGGAACCACACATAAATCGACAGGTGTTTGCACTGGCGTTATTCGTTCAATCCGCCACCTTGTGCGATAGAGGTAGGAAAGATATAGAGCAGAAAATTTATATAGGAGAAGCGATCATGTCCAACAGTCAGCTTGAGCAAGCCATCGAAGCCGCATGGGAAGCGCGCGATACATTATCATCCGAAACAACGGGTGAAATGCGCGAGGCGATTGAAGAGACGCTGAACGCGCTTGATGGGGGCACGCTTCGCGTGGCTGAAAAGCAGGAAAGCGGTGATTGGCATGTGAACCAATGGGCTAAAAAAGCGGTTCTGCTGGGGTTTCGAATTCAAGATATGGCGATTCAAGACGGCGGCCCCCAAGGTGGTGGCTGGTGGGATAAGGTCGATAGTAAATTTAAAGGCTGGGGTGATGAGCAATGGCATGCAGCAGGGTTCCGCGCGGTCCCAAATTGTATTGTTCGTAAGTCTGCTTTTATCGCGCCGGGCGTGGTGTTGATGCCGTCTTTTGTTAATTTGGGCGCTTATGTGGATACTGGTACGATGGTAGATACGTGGGCCACCGTGGGCTCTTGCGCGCAAATTGGTAAGAATGTGCATTTATCGGGCGGCGTTGGAATTGGAGGCGTGTTAGAGCCGATGCAAGCCGGCCCAACAATCATTGAAGATAATTGTTTTATCGGCGCGCGCTCAGAAGTGGTGGAAGGCTGCATTATACGCGAAGGGTCTGTTTTGGGTATGGGGGTTTATATTGGTAAATCCACCAAAATTGTCGATCGTGAAACGGGCGAGGTGAGTTATGGTGAAGTGCCGCCCTATTCGGTTGTGGTGTCAGGGTCGATGCCGTCAAAAAATGGCGTCAGCCTGTATTGTGCGGTTATCGTGAAACGCGTTGATGCTCAAACGCGCAGTAAAACCGCAATTAACGATTTGTTGCGCGACTGATATTTTAGTGCAGTAGAATCGCCGTTAAAAAGCCCGCCAGATGCGCGGGTTTTTTTATTCTCTTAGGTGTATAACCCGTTTATTTTGTCCTTATTTTAGCGTTTTAAAACCCGCCCTTTCGGTTTTGTAAAGCGCTTGAACAATATTTATAATTTTGTCATTTTGATAAATATAAAAAAGCCCATGCGCTGGATTTGCATTTTTTTCGTCTAATCTTTAGAAGCGCGTGTAATGAGGCAAAGTGATGAGCGACACGTCTAAAAAACCAAATCGTCAGAAAGTTTATACGTTGTTGGTACAAGTTGGCCGCAGCCCCGAGGATGATTTGCCTAAAAGCGCAACCGGGGCGGCTTTGCTCTGTTATGCCAGCGGCGTGGATGAGGCGGAAGCCGTGCGTGAAACTGTGGCTATTTTGAAACAGGCGGCGCTCTCTCCTTTAGATGTAACGGGTTATGGAACGCGCGAAGAGCGGATCGCGCAAGGGCATGAAATTGACTCAGAAGAAGATGTATTGATGCAACGTGCTTTAGATGAAAACTCTGTCATCGTTGCGCAGATGAACGCGCTTTATGAAGAGCAGGCGGATGGATAATGGCCACAGTATTTCTTGATCTTGATGGAACCTTAACAGATGCTGGGGAAGGCATTTTAAATTCGGTAGATTATGCTTTGCGCAAGCTTAGCCTGCCCGGTTTAAGCGGTGATAATCGTTGGATTGTAGGCCCGCCGCTCTGGCCCAGCTTTGCCCAACTTGGGGTTCAAAACGATGATTTAGACCGCGCGGTTGGGTATTATCGCGAACGCTATATCGAAATGGGTTGGAAAGAAAATAAACTTTACGATGGTATTTTAGACCAATTGGCAAAGTTGAAAGAGGCGGGCTATACGTTGTGCCTTGCTACGTCGAAACCGCATAGTTATGCGCGCAAAATTACGGCTTATTTTGGTATTTCAAATTTTATGAGCTTTGAATTTGGCTCTGAACTTGATGGCAGAAATTCGGATAAACCGGCCCTTTTGGCGCATGGTTTAGCGGTTGTTGGCGCCGAGGGTGAGCGGGCGATTATGGTGGGCGACAGAGTCTATGATATTCAGGGCGCGCAGGTCAATGGGATGAAAGCGCTGGGTGTATCTTATGGTTACGGGGGCCTTGTGGAATTGCAAGAGGCCGGCGCAGATGCAATTATCAGTGATCCGCAAAAATTGGCAGAAACCGTATCTGGCCTTTTGCCCCTGTAAGGAAACCTAATGACTGGTATTGACCCCGTTGCGCTGAGTGCAGATTTGATTCGTTGCCCTTCGGTTACGCCGGCTGAAGCTGGGGCGTTATCTTTGCTTGAAACCTTATTGGGCGGGCACGGGTTTGCCTGTACGCGAATCAAGCGCGGTGGCATCGACAATCTATTTGCCCGCTGGGGCGTTGGTAAAAATGGAAAAAGCTTCGCTTTTAACGGCCATACGGATGTTGTGCCGGTTGGCGATCTTTCGCAATGGCAAAGTGATCCTTTCGGCGGCGATATAAAAGAGGGCGTGCTTTATGGGCGCGGCGCGGTTGATATGAAATCAGGCGTGGCGGCTTTTGCCGCTGCTGCGATTGAGTTTGTAAATGAAACACCCCCTGATGGATCTGTGGTTCTGATGATCACAGGCGATGAAGAGGGCGATGCCCATCACGGAACCACGGCAATTTTGGATTGGATGCGCGAGGCGGGTGAAAGCATAGATCATTGTCTTGTGGGTGAACCCACCAGCCCCAATCATATGGGGGAAATGATGAAAATCGGCCGCCGCGGCTCTTTAACCGCGTTTATAACGGCAAAAGGTGTACAAGGGCATTCTGCTTATCCACATCGCGCGAAAAACCCGTTAACCGCGCTTGTGGCCTTGCTGGACCGGTTGGCTACGCACCCGCTCGATCAGGGAACTGCGCATTTTGATGCTTCAACTTTGGCGATTACCACGATTGATACGGGCAACACTGCCACAAATGTTATTCCTGCTGCCGCTAAAGCCACGGTGAACATCCGCTTTAATGATACGCATAGCTCGCAGGATCTGATCGCTTGGTTGGAAAAACAAGCCGCGCAGCAAAGCACGAATAGCGAAGTTGAATTTGAAATCGATGTAAAAGTTTCTGGTGAAAGTTTTCTCACCCCGCCAGGGCTTTTGTCACGGCTTATTGGTGACGCGGCCGAAGCCGAATTGGGTTGTCGCCCTGCGCTTTCAACCACGGGTGGCACATCCGATGCGCGTTTTGTGAAAGACATTTGCCCGGTGACGGAATTTGGTTTGGTCGGACGGGGTATGCATGGCGTGGATGAATGCGTTCCAGTGGAACAAATACACCAGTTGAAAGCGATTTATCGGCGCATTCTGCAGGCCTATTTCGAATGACGCGGTGGGTGGGGCGCAGCGATGATTTGATCCAATGTTTGGAAATTCGCCGCGCAGTTTTTATTGAAGAACAAGGCGTTTCTGTCGAAGATGAAGTAGATGGACAAGATTCTAAAGCGCTGCATTTTCTGCTTAGGGACAATAAAGTGCCGGTCGGGACAGCGCGAATTTTGATCTTGGATGAGATTGGAAAAATTGGCCGCGTCTGCGTGTTAGCGCCTTATCGAGGTCGTGGTCATGCGAAAGCTTTGATGGGGGCATGCCTCAGCCATTTAAAGGCTGATGAGCGCGTAACTACGGCCAAACTGGGCGCGCAGATCTCTGCTTTGGGGCTGTATGAAAGCCTTGGCTTTCAAGCCTATGGCGCCGATTATATGGATGCCGGTATCTTACATCGCGATATGGTTCTGACTTTATAAATCAGGCTTTTAATTGTGGTTTCAGCGCGGGGTTTAAAAACCGCCATGACGGCGCTTTAAAAGCGTGATAGGCGGGCCGAATGAATGAGATTCCAAGCAAACGCCAAATTCTAGATTGGATTGCGGCCAATCCGACGCAAACCGCAAAACGCGATATTGCCAAAGCATTTGGCATAAAGGGCGCTGCGCGGGTTGATTTGAAAAAGCTTTTACGCAGCTTAGAGGCTGAGGGGCATCTGCAAAAGCGTAAGAAAACTTATCGTGATCCGGAAAAGCTGCCCCCTGTCAGCGTGGTGCAGGTTTTGCCGGCCACCAGCACTGGCGATTTGTTTGCCAAAGCGCTGGAATGGCAAGGCGATGGTATGGAACCCGCCATTTTATTGGTTATGAAAGCTTCTGATCCTGCGCTGGGCGCGGGTGATCGCATTTTGGCCCGGCTCACCGAAATTGAGGGAGAAGGCTATCAATATGAAGGTCGCCTGATCCGCCGAATCGCCGCCAATCCAAGCCAGATCTTGGGGGTTTTCAGGCAAGCTGCGGAAGGGGGGCGCATCGTGCCCGTTGAGCGGTCGGGCAAAGAATGGCAGGTTGGTCCCAATGATGCCGGCGGCGCAAAAGATGGTGAATTGGTTGAAGCAGAGCAAGCGGGCCCAAAATCGCGCATGGGATTGCCGCGCGCAAGGGTGATGACGCGTTTGGGGGATCCCTCTGCGCCAAAAGCGGTGTCCCTGATTGCAATTCACCAACATGATATCCCTGATCATTTCCCCGAAGATGTGGTGCATGAGGCCGAAGCGCAACGCGCGGCAGGGCTAAAGGGCCGCGAAGATTTGCGAGATATGCCCTTGGTCACCATTGATCCGGCGGATGCGCGCGATCATGATGATGCCTGCTATGCGCATGAGGATGACGCGGCTGATAATCCGGGCGGGCATATCATTTGGGTGGCGATCGCGGATGTGGCGCATTACGTACGGCCCAATTCAAACTTGGATCGTGAAGCCCGCAAGCGCGGCAATTCCACTTATTTTCCAGACCGGGTGGTGCCGATGCTCCCGGATCATCTCTCGGGTGATTTGTGCAGTTTGCACGAAGATGTGCCACGGGCCTGTTTGGCGGTGCGGATGCAAATCAGCGCGGAGGGCGTGAAGCTAGGGCAAAGTTTTCACCGCGGTTTTATGAAATCCGCCGCGTCACTCACCTATGAAGAAGTGCAGTCGGCCTATGAGGGTGTTTCTATTAGCAAGCGCGCAGCGCCATTGTTAGAGCCTGTTATCAAGCCCTTATATGAGGCTTACGCCGCCTTGGTTCGGGCGCGCGAAATTCGCCAACCTCTTGAGCTGGATCTGCCCGAACGCAAAATCATCTTGGATGAAGACGGGCAAGTGGCCTCGGTAAATTTTCGCGATCGTTTGGATGCGCATCGCTTGATTGAAGAATTTATGGTCTTGGCGAATGTGGCCGCTGCGGAGGCTCTGCAAGCCAAACAGGTGCCGCTTTTGTTTCGCGTGCATGAAGAACCTTCGCCCGAAAAGCTTGATGCGCTGCGCGAAACAGCGCAGGCGGCCGGGCTTAACTTGGCCAAAGGCCAAGTGTTGCAAACACGGCATTTAAACGCGCTGCTTACGCAAGCTGAGGGCAAGGATGAAGCTGAACTCATCAATATGTCAACGTTGCGTTCAATGACGCAGGCTTATTACAGCCCGCAGAATTTCGGCCATTTTGGATTGGCTTTGCGCTCTTATGCGCATTTTACCTCGCCCATTCGCCGCTATGCCGATTTGATCGTGCATCGGGCGCTTATTCGGGCGCATGGCTGGGGCAAGGATGGGTTGAGCGCAGAAGAAGAGGCCCTGCTGGATGAGACTGCGCAGAAAATTTCCGATACAGAGCGGCGCTCAATGGTGGCAGAGCGCGATACGACGGATCGGTATCTTGCCGCCTATTTGAATGAGCGCAAAGGCTCAGAATTTACCGCCCGGATCAGCGGCATTGCCAAATTTGGCGTGTTTGCGCGTTTGGATGAAAGCGGCGCTGAGGGGTTGATTCCTATCCGAACTTTAGGCCACGAGTATTTTCATTATGACAAAAAAACCAATAGCCTACTTGGTTCTGAGACAGGGCTTTTACTCAGTTTAGGGCAGGTTATTGAGGTAAGGTTAAGCGAAGTTATCGCCGAATCCGGTAGCGTTGCGTTTGAATTGTTAAGCGTCGAAGGCAACGCATTACCCAAATCTGGGCGTAAAAATGCGCGCCCGGTAAAGCGCAAATTGGGCAAAGCGCGGAAAAAATCTGATAAGGTAAAGCGGAGCGTTAAACGAAAGCGTTAGGATATGATGGATCAGGGGTTTCGGGCATGGGCAACGAAGTTTGCAGAGCGCGTTGCGGGGCGGTTTGACGCAGATTTTCTGCATAAAACAGTGCTCAGTTTTCAATTTCTTCCCGAGGTGATTGAAAAAGACCGGTTTCAGCCTGAAACGGAAATGCCAATCTGGACCTATCTTCAAAAAACATGCTCATCCGAGCGTGTTGCGCAGGGCCAGCAACTTCTAACAAAATTTCAAACCTCTCTAGATGAAATTGTGCATGCTTATGGCGTACCGGCGCAGGTTTTACTGGCCGTTTGGGGTTGTGAAACCGCTTACGGATCAAATCGCGGCGGCTTTTTTGTTTTAGATGCTTTGGCCAGCCTTGCGTTTGAGGGGCGCCGGGCGGCGTTTTTTGAACAGCAATTGATTGCCGCCTTGGATATTTTACAAGCCGGAGACGTGTCAGCTAAGCGTTTCTTGGGCAGTTGGGCCGGCGCTATGGGCCATACGCAATTTATGCCGTGCTCTTATCTTCAGCACTCGGTTGATTTTGACGGCGATGGGTTTAGCGATATTTGGTCGGACAGCCCGGTTGATGCTTTGGCTTCAACGGCTGCGTATTTGCAGGCGCGGGGTTGGCGCTCCGGGCAGATTTGGGGCGCAGAGGTTTTTCTGTCACCGGAGGCCGCATTGGATTTGCCCCCTCCTGACACGGCCCTGAACCCGTCAGATTGGACGATGAGAGGTCTGACACCTTATCAAGATTTACCCGAAAACGGCCTTGCCAAGCTGATCCTTCCCGCTGGTATACAGGGCCCGAAATTTATGGTTCTGGAAAATTATACCGCTTTATTGGCCTATAATCCTGCGCAGGCTTATGCGCTGTCAGTCTGCGCGCTGGGTGATGCGATTGCGGGTGGGTTGGGCCTTGTTCAACCTTGGCCTATTGGCGAGGCTGCGCTGAGTCGCAACGAAAAGCGCAACGTGCAAATCGCCCTCAGCGCGCTTGGCTATGACACGTTTGGCGCAGATGGGCTTATGGGTCCAAACACCGCTGCGGCGCTCTGGAGGTATCAACGCGACCAGGGATATGTTGCTGATGCCTATCTAAGCTGGGCTTTATGGGCCGAGCTTGCCGGTTAGGGTCTTTCTAAGATCTGGGCTATCCTTCGCCGAAGGGGATCCAAACGGTTTTTGATTGGCTGGCTTCTGCCAGAAAGCTTTTTCCTTCACCTTCTGTTGAAAACCAATCTCGATCCTGTCCGTAATTGACCCAGCTGCGTTTTAAACCCAGCGCGCTTTGCGTTTCAATTTCCGTAGATAAATCGCTGGACGAAAAGCTCCATATGGCGTCAATATTCAAATGGCTGGCCAGAGGTGCGGCCAACTCTGAATGGGCGCCGGTTAACAGATTAACAACGCCCGCAGGGACATCCGAGGTCTCTAAAATCTGATAAAATTCGGTGGCGATCAACGGGTAGGGCTCAGAGGCCACCATAACAACGCGATTGCCCATCGCCAAAGCCGGCCCAAGCAGCGAGACCAGCCCAAGTAGCGGCGCGTCATCCGGGCAAAAGGTGCCGATCACGCCAACCGGTTCGTTCAAAGCCAATGCCACGCCGCGCAAGGGCACATCGCGCACTGCCCCATCATATTTATCCGCCCAAGCTGCATAGGTGAACAGGCGCTCTAGGCTGGCCTCAACCTCTGCTGCGCCATTTGTTTCACCCGTGTAGAGGTTGATTTTTGTGGCAAATTCAGCGGCGCGTGCCGAGAGATTTTCGGCAATGAAATATAGAATTTGGGCGCGTAAATGCCCGGTTGACCCAGACCATTTTACGGCCCCCTGTGCGGCTTCAACTGCGTTGCGGATATCTTTTCGATTGGCGCTTGGAACATCGCTGATGAAATTCCCGGCGGCATCAAACACAGCCGTAGAATATCCGCTATCTGGTCGCGTTTGTTTGCCGCCAATATACAGTTTGGCGGTGCGATCAAGGCCTAAAGCTACAGATTTTGGACCTGTTTTTGCCAAAATAGGTTTTAAGGATCTGGCGGTGGTCTGGGCTTTGGGTTTGGTATAGGCGGTCAAGCCTTCCCAGCCACCTTCCCGGCCAAAGCCGCTTTCGCGAATGCCGCCAAAGCCGGCCGCGGCATCAAACATATTGGTGCCATTTATCCAAATGACCCCGGCCTTTAAAGCTGGTGCCAAACAAAGGCAAAGATTTACGTTTTCACTCCAGATCGATGCGGCCAGCCCGTAGCGGGTGTTATTGGCAAGCTGCACGGCTTCTTGCGGCGTGCGAAAACTGGTTGAAACAAGCACCGGCCCGAAAATCTCTTCCTGCATCAACGGGTCAGATGGGCTGAGCCCGGTCAGCAGTGTTGGGGGATAAAAGCAGCCCTGTTTGGGTAGATCAATATTGGGCTGAAAGCAGGTGCCGTTTGTGTTTGCATCAACCAAGCTGTTTACCCGTGCAACTTGCGCCGGGTCAACCAAGGGCCCCATATCGACAGATTTATCAAGCGGATTGCCTAGCCGCAGTTTTGCCATCCGGGCGCGGATTTTATCATGCAAGCGATCAGCCACTGCCTCTTGCACCAAAAGCCGCGATCCTGCGCAGCATACTTGCCCTTGATTGAACCAAATTGCATCAACCAAGCCTTCTACCGCGCTGTCAAGATCGGCATCATCAAACACGATGAAGGGGGATTTTCCCCCCAATTCAAGAGTGAGCTTTTTGCCGCTGCCTGCGGTGGCTTGGCGAATTTTGCGCCCCACATCGGTGGATCCGGTAAAGGCAATCTTATTGATATCAGGGTGGTTCACCAGATGCTCGCCCACGGTGCCATCGCCGGTGATGATGTTTACAACTCCGTTTGGCACGCCGGCCTGCATACAGATTTCGGCGAATAAAAGAGCTGTGAGCGAGGTGTATTCAGCCGGTTTCAAAACCACGCAATTGCCCATCGCCAAGGCCGGCGCAATTTTCCATGCCAGCATCAGAAGTGGAAAATTCCAAGGGATGATCTGACCGCACACGCCCAGCGCTTGCCGGTTGGGAAGTTCGCTGGCCATCAACTGGGCCATGCCGGCGTGATAATAAAAATGCCGGTGTACAAGCGGGATATCAATATCGCGCGATTCACGAATGGGCTTGCCGTTATCCAGCGTTTCTAATGTGGCGAAAAGCCGGCTGTGCTTTTGAACAAGCCGGGCGATGGCGTATAAAATACGCGCGCGTTGATGCCCGCTTTGCGCGCCCCAATCCGTTTGCGCGGCGCGGGCACTGGCCACGGCGTTATGCACATCTTGCTCGCTGGCTTGGGCGATTTTTGCCAAAGCCTCGCCGGTGGCGGGATTGCGGCTTTGAAAATGATCAGAACCTTCGCAGTTTGCGCCATTTATGAAATGCCCAAATCTGCTATCGTGGTTTTGCAGCCATTGTGTTGCCTCCTGCGTGGCTTCAAGGGCGGGGCCGTAGTCCATCGTTTCAAATATTTCTTTTACGCTCATAGGGGATGTCCAAATTTAAGCTTAAGCCAATGCATGCCGGTGCCCTGCAGAATAGGCACCGGTGACGTGATGTTCCAATTGCCGTTCAATATCGCCCAAAAGTGAAGAAGCTCCAAAACGGAACAGATCCGCCCGCAGCCATTGATCACCCAGTTCTTCTTTGATCATGCTAAGATAGACTAAGGCATCTTTGGCTTTTGAAATGCCACCGGCGGGTTTGTAGCCAACCGCATATCCGGTGCGGTCATGATAGTCGCGGATGGCACGCACCATCACCAATGAGACGGGCAAGGTTGCGTTGACGCTTTCTTTGCCTGTTGAGGTTTTGATGAAATCAGCGCCGCCCATCATGCAAATCAATGAAGCCCGCGCTACGTTGCGTAGGCTACCAAGCTCGCCCGTGGCTAAAATCGCTTTTACATGGGCGTCGCCGCAGGCCGCGCGAAATGCCTGCATTTCATCATAGAGCGCCTGCCAGTTTTGGCTTAACACATGCCGGCGCGAAATCACGATATCGATTTCGCGCGCACCGGCCGCGACGCTGGCTTTGATTTCAGCGATGCGCAACTCTAAGGGCGACAATCCAGCAGGAAAGCCGGTAGAGACCGCCGCTACGGGAATGCCGCTGCCCACTAAGGCCGTAACAGCGGTTTCCACCATGTCGTGGTAAACGCAAATTGCGCCGGTTTGCAAAGACGTTATATCCAGCGCTTTGAGAAGATCATCCCTAAGCGGTCGGCGCGCCTTATCGCAAAGCCGTTTGACGCGCGCTTTCGTATCATCACCCGATAGCGTGGTTAGATCGATGCAGGTGATTGCGCGAAGTAACCAAGCGGCTTGATAGTCTTTTTTGACGCTGCGTCGCGTGCCCAGGCTTGCTGCGCGGCGTTCGATCGCAGAAGTATTGGCTTGTGCGGCGCCCACCCAATCAAGATCCAAAGCCATCCCTGGGTTTCTTGCTGAATGGGATGCGGTCGATTGTGGAAAGGCTGATATGTTTTGCTCTGACATGGGTGTTTCTCAAATTCTGCAGGAGTTATCCTGTCATGCGCCCTGCCTCTTGGCAAGCATCTGCGCCGCCAAAGAGGGTTTGAACGCCGTTGCGAGCACACGCCGCTTTACGCCGAGGCGCAACAAGAGTTTAAACGTCAGGGTCCGAATTTGATGGCGCGGTGGCCCCACAGCTTTTGCTTTTTAAGAAGGCCTGCGCGGGCATCGCAAGCAATCGTGCTGCCCTATGTTGCGTAATTTGCGCCCTCATCCTGAAGAATGCGCTTTAGCTCGCCGAAATGTCGTATTCCCTGTTCGGGATATTCCTCAACTTCTTGTGCTGTTTTTTCGGCAATTTCATCGGGTAAAACACGTAAATCTTGGCCTGTTTGTAAGGCGCGAATATAGGTTTCTGCGGCCCGTTCAAAATAATATAAACGGTTAAACGTGTCCGCCACACTATTGCCCAAAACCAGAATGCCGTGATTGCCCATAATCAATACTTTTTGTTTTGGATCTATCAGCAAGCTTGCGCAGCGCGTACCCTCTTCTTCAAAGGCCAGCCCGCCATAATGATCATCAATCACATAGCGGTTGAAAAACATCGCAGAGTTTTGATCAATCGGAAGCAGGCGGCTGTCTTGTAAACTGGCCAAGACTGTGGCGTGAATTGAATGCACATGCATGGCGCATTTTGCGTGCGGGCAATGACGATGCACCGCGCCATGAAGCCCCCATGCGGTTGGATCTGGCGCATTCGGACCCTCAAGCATTTTGGGATCATTCGCGTCGATCAGCAATAGATCGCTGGCTTTGATGCGTGAAAAATGCATTTGGTTGGGGTTCATTAAAAATTGGCTGCCCTCTTCATTGACCGCCAATGAAAAATGATTTGCCACCGCTTCGTGATAATTCAACCGCGCGCACCAGCGAAACGCGGCTGCCAGATCAACCCGTTCTTGCCAAAAGTCCATATTTTTACGCAGGGGCTCAAACGTCATATTACTCTCCAAATCTTGGCCCAACATCTACCTAGTATGGATGAAAATCAAGCTTTTGATCGACCGCGCTTGCAGCCTTTTCTGGGTGTTGGTGTGCTCTGCTTAGGCCAAAGGGCGAGACGGTACCCACATATAGCCATCTGGGCAAAGTATTGTTGCTTTGCGCAAGCCATGCGGCTTATCGGTTGCGGGCGCTAAAACCATGCAGCCATAGGCCTGCGCCTTTGTGCAGGCTTGATCCGGATCACTGTTATAAAGGCGAAGTTCAATGCCAGTGCCGCGCGGCGGATTTTCGGGCAAATGCGGATAGCTTGGATGCGCTGCGAAGCTTTTATCGCTATGCAGCTGAAATATATAATCTTGATATAGTATAAGGGCAAAATCAGCGCCTAACTGGCTTGGGTATAATTCAAAAACGGTCTCTAAGAATTGGGCTGTTTGTTCAGGGCTTTTTACAATGATGTTCACTCCAAGGCCGGTGAGCGATTTGCCAAATTCTTCTGCTGAAACCATGTTGTAATCCATTGAGGTTTCTCCGCTATAAGGCTTTGACCTCACTGTCTAAGGGTAAGGTGGGCTATGTGGTACAGCGTGGTCTTTGTAGTAGTGTTTCTAAAGTCTGATATATACGTTAGTGTGAATATGGTTTGTTATGTTTTAAAAATAAGGTTTATTTATGGTTGAAGGTTCTAAAACACACACCCCTGATGCGCGTCCTGAAACAGCGTTTTATGATCCAGATAAGGCCGTGGCCTATTTAAATGTTTTGTATCAAGACGCGGTAGGATTTTTGCAAAGCCGGTTTGATGAAGTGCTGCGTTCGGGCAGCACGGGGCATCGCTATCGTGCGTTTTACCCGCAGATTAGTGTGCAGGTTGATAGTTTCAGAAGCATCGATAGCCGGTTAAGTTTTGGCCATGTGACAAGCCCTGGTAGTCACACAACCACGATCACGCGCCCAGATTTATTTTCGGGTTATCTACGCCAACAAATCGATCTGTTGGTAGAAAACCATGATTCCCCCATCCTCATCGGTCCGTCTGAAACGCCGATTCCCTTGCATTTTGCGCTTTCTGATGAGATCTCGGCGAATAAGGCTGACGCTCAATCGCAGCCCTTTTTGTTGAGAGATCTGTTTGATGTTCCGGATTTGGCCACAACGAATGATGATATCGTCAATGGCGATGGTGCGCGATCAGCCCAAGAGCCGATGCCTTTGGCGCCATTCACTGCGCAGCGCGTTGATTATTCTTTGGCGCGCTTGGCGCATTACACCGCAACGGATCCAAGCCATTTTCAAAATTATGTGCTTTTCACAAATTATCAATTTTACGTGGCAGAATTCGAAGCTTATGCGCGCCGCGCTTTGGCTGATGAGAAAAGCGGCTATAGCAGTTTTGTCAGTACGGGGAATGTTGAGATCACGCAGTCTGATGCACTGATTGAGCCAGTTTCAAAATTGCCACAAATGCCAAGCTATCATTTAAAACGCCCCGACGGCAGCGGCATTACTTTGGTTAATATCGGTGTTGGCCCCTCAAACGCGAAAACAGCAACCGATCACATAGCGGTGCTGCGTCCACATGCCTGGATTATGGTTGGGCATTGCGCTGGCTTGCGCAATTCGCAAAGCTTGGGCGATTTTGTGTTGGCGCATGCCTATTTGCGCGATGATAAGGTTTTAGACGCAGATCTTCCGGCTTGGGTTCCGATCCCTGCTTTAGCTGAAATTCAGATCGCGCTTGAAACCGCGGTGGCCGATGTCACAAAACTGCAGGGCTATGAGCTTAAGAAAATTATGCGCACCGGCACCGTGGCCACGGTTGACAATCGAAATTGGGAGCTGCGCGATCAATCTGGTCCGGTTCAGCGTTTAAGCCAATCTCGGGCCGTGGCACTGGATATGGAAAGCGCCACAATCGCGGCGAACGGGTATCGGTTTCGGGTGCCGTATGGAACTTTGCTCTGCGTGTCGGATAAGCCCTTGCACGGCGAGTTGAAGCTGCCGGGAATGGCATCTGACTTTTATAAAACGCAGGTTTCACGACATTTGGAAATTGGAATAAAGGCGATGGAAAGCTTACAAAACATGCCGCTTGAGCGCTTGCACAGCCGAAAATTGCGCAGTTTTGATGAAACTGCGTTTTTATAGGGGCTAAAATTGAAAAAAAGTATCTTTTTTCGACCAAAACATCCACTATTTGTTGTGTTTATAAACAACATTCAGTTAGAAACGTTCCATGAGGCCCTAACAGTTGGGCAGTGAAGGAGAAAAAGATGTCGAAACCAATGACGAAAACACAACTGATTGCTGCGCTGGCCGAAGATAT
Source organism: Rhodobacteraceae bacterium SB2 (assembly GCA_001642945.1). Lineage (GTDB taxonomy): Bacteria > Pseudomonadota > Alphaproteobacteria > Rhodobacterales > Rhodobacteraceae > Thalassovivens > Thalassovivens spotae. The sequence continues at coordinate 267,605 of LGRT01000013.1, forward strand.
GGGTTCAGATAAAAAGGCGGCGGCTGCCTCTTTGGACGCGATTTGTAACCTGATCACGCGCGAAGTTTCTGGTGGCGGTGCGGTCACGTTGCCAGGTATTGGCAAAATCATGTGCCGTGAGCGTCCAGAGCGTATGGTGCGTAACCCAGCCACGGGCGAGCAATTCAAAAAAGAAGCGGATAAAGTTGTTAAAATGACAATTGCAAAAGCGCTGAAAGACAGCGTAAACGGTTAAGCCCCGTTGAACTGTTTCATGAAAGGGTCGCTTTTGGGCGGCCCTTTTTATTTGCCCGTTTCGATGGCGCCCGTGGGTCGTTTTAAAGCGAGATTAAAATGGATCTAAGATCTTTGATGCTCGGGTTGGTTTTTGCGCTGATGTGGTCTTCGGCTTTTACGTCGGCGCGGATGATCGTTGCAGAGGCTTCGCCTTTGGCTGCCTTGTCGGTTCGGTTCTTAATTTCCGGTTTATTAGGCGTTTTAATCGCGCGGTTTTTGGACCAAAACATGCGCTTAACGCAGGCGCAATGGCGGGCGACAATTGTTTTCGGTATTTTTCAAAATGCGATTTATCTTGGGTTAAACTTTGTGGCGATGCAAACCATTGAAGCGTCGGTTGCTTCCATTATTGCATCTTCAATGCCTTTGATGGTGGCGCTGGCTGGCTGGCTGGTGTTTCGGGAAACTCTTCCATTTTTGGGGATCGTTGGGCTGGTGTTTGGCGTTTTGGGTGTAAGTTTAATTATGGGTCTACGCATCGAGGCAGGGGTAGAGTTGCAAGGCCTGGTTTTGTGCCTTATTGCCGCGATGGCGTTAACTGTTGCCACCTTATCCGTACGCGGGGCGGTTGCGGGTGGCAATGTGATGATGATTGTAGGGTTGCAGATGATCGTGGGCGGCGTCAGTTTGGCTATAATCGCCCTTATTTGGGAGCCATTTCAGATCAATCCAACATGGCGGTTGCTGGGGGCGTTTACCTATACCACGCTGATCCCCGGCCTTGCGGCCACTTTTATCTGGTTTAAATTGGTTGGCAGGATTGGCGCTGTGAAAGCCGCAACCTTTCATTTTTTGAATCCGTTTTTCGGGGTATTGATCGCCGCCGCGCTGTTGGGCGAAAACATAGGGCTTTTGGATTATGTTGGCGTGGTAATCATTGCGTTGGGTATTTTGGCTGTTCAGCTATCAAAGCAACATCAAACCTAATCTAGGCCCGCGCGCTGATCGTTACGCAGCGGGGCCGATCTTACCACCTTGATCGCCAACCTGCCCGCGATGCAGCAGCAAGTGGTCTAGAAGAACGCAGGCCATCATGGCTTCGCCGACAGGCACAGCGCGAATGCCAACGCAGGGATCATGCCGCCCTTTGGTGACCACATCGATCTCTTGCCCGTCTTTGGTGATTGATTTGCGTGCTGTTAAAATGGAGGATGTCGGCTTGACTGCGAATCGCAGCACCACATCTTGACCCGTTGAAATTCCGCCAAGAATGCCACCGGCATGGTTGCTCGAATATTGGGGTAAGCCATCGGGCCCAAGCGTTATTTCATCGGCATTTTCTGCACCACTCAATGCGGCAGCTTGCATGCCTTCCCCAATTTCAACGCCTTTTACCGCGTTTATTGACATCATTGCAGCCGCAAGATCGCCATCAAGCTTGCCGTAAATAGGTGCGCCAAGCCCGGCAGGAAGCCCTTGTGCAACGATTTCAATCACTGCGCCAACTGAGCTGTGCGATTTGCGCACCTCGTCTAAATATAGCGCCCAGTCTTTTGCGGCTTTGGCATCGGGCACCCAAAAGGGGTTTTGGTCAATTTCTGACCAGTCAAAATGCGCGCGGTCGATTTTATGCACGCCCATTTGGCACATGAAGCCGATGATGTTAACCTTTGGTGCTAATTTAGCCAGTGCCGCCCTTGCCACCGCCCCCGCTGCCACGCGCGCCGCGGTTTCGCGTGCAGAAGAGCGACCGCCCCCGCGATAATCGCGAATGCCGTATTTTTGAAAATAGGTGATATCCGCATGGCCTGGTCGGAACGTATTGGCAATATCGCCATAATCCTTTGAACGTTGATCGGTGTTGCGGATGGTCAACTGAATTGGAGTTCCCGTTGTTTTTCCCTCAAAAACTCCAGAGAGGATTTCAACGTTATCTGCCTCGCGTCGCTGCGTGGTAAATTTACTTTGGCCAGGTTTGCGTTTGTCTAACCAGGGCTGAATAATGGTTTCATCAAGTCTTATGCCCGGAGGGCAGCCATCAATGGTTGCGCCAATCGCGCGGCCATGGCTTTCCCCCCATGTGGTGACCTGAAATAAATGGCCGAATGTATTCATGCTCATATCAGCGCTCCTTTAAGATGCTGGATATAAGCACATTGCTGCGGTGACAAGGTGGATTTGTTACTGTCGATTTAGTTGATTAGTTTTTATAATTTTTATTGCGATACTTAATAATTCGTATTCTGGGTCATTTGATTAATTTGATTTAAATCGAGACTTTAAATTTTGAGAGTAGTCACCGCTGGAGAACCTATCAATAAATCCCAATTTTAGTTGTATTACTGGCTGTGTTTTCCGTTGCCAGAAATGCCACAATAAAAACGCGAAGCGTTCATAAGCCCGTGTTTTAGCTAACACTATCTGACGAAATTGCTTTGCGTGCGACTTTTATGGTTTATCACTATTTCGTTTTCACGTGGTTAAGGTGAGGTGTTTGCAAATGGCGTAGCTTGCAAAGAGCGAGCTTACTATAAAGATCTACTTATGAAACACGTAATTCTAGCACTACCGGACCATTAATAATTAAATTGGTCAGAAATATTTAGAACTAAGTGGATGTAGGAATTATTTCAGACACATACTGAGGCATATTAAAAATTTTTAGTGATAAGAATCTTTTAAAAACCATCAAAACAGAAAATATATAGAGGCAGCTTTGAAGCTGCCTCTATACGAAACTCTAATACGATTACACTTGTAGCGCTTTATCAGCTTCCTGAAGCACTTGCACTTGCACTCGCACTTGCAGAAGCGCTGTCGTCATTTTCTGCAACTGCTGCTACAGCTGCGCCAACTACTGCTATAGCACCAACGGCTGCAGCTGCAGCAAGCGTCCCCATTGCGAGACCTGCGCTTGCAGCAGCAGCACCTGCAGCGGCAGCACCGGCAGCTGCTGCGCCCCCCGCAGCTGCTCCACCTGCTGCTGCACCAGCACCAGCTCCAGCACCAGCTCCAGCACCAGCACCAGCTCCAGCACTGCCACCCGCGCTTGCGCTTGCGCCCGAGCTTGCGCCCGAACTACCAGCTGATGACGCTGAAGATTGCGCGAAAGCGCCACCTGCAAGGCTCAAAGATAGAAGTGAACTGAGCAAAAACTTTTTCATAGAAACACCTTTCAAAATCACTTGCCGAACTTATTAGACTATATTAAACGTTCAATCAATATCAAACCGATATTATATCCATGCCATTGACGAGATTTTCGAATAATATTAGTTTTTTCAACCCAATATTCATTTTGAAAACGAAATTTATCATTTTCACAAATTTCAGTTACGTGTGTAGTTTCATAGGGTTTTTCGAAGATAAGGATGGTTTCTTGACCTTCTTTTGAGAAAAAACAAGAAAATTCAATAATGTTGTCCTTATTGTCTTCAGAAAGATATTTGTAACGCCTTTGATGATCTGGTAGCTTTTGTCCTCTGAGAGTGTTTTCAAGTCCAGACCTAGCCGCTCCAGCATTTGCCCCCATTAAATCGTGGCTCATGCCACGCGTGGCAAAGAGAAGTCCATCTTTCGTAGTAACTGTGCTCCCATCTGTTCCAAGCCATACATCGTTTAATGTGCTTCCAGGGAAAGCCGACATCGTTGCAGTTTGATCTCGATTTAAGATCTCTATTAAAATGAGAGGAATATTTGATTTATCAATCATTGAGCGCGTGATGATATTTCGCGGGTTAACTTGTTCACCTATTTCTTTTTTATTAAATATTAAATTAAATTGTTCTAACAAAAACTCGTTTTTCGAAGATGCTGTGTTTGAACTGCATGCTCCTAGCAGCAGAAGGATGAAACCTAAACAAATTCCTGTCCAAAGCTTCATTTCCATAATCTCCCGGCCTCGTTATAAACTGCATTTCTATCGTTATTAAAAAGATATTTATGCAATTTATAAGGTGTGTGTAATTTAGCACCTCCATCGCGGGTCATTACATTAAATTCAATTTTTGATATCGTTCTATTTGGTGACCCAAGGCTCCAATCTAAAGGAATTTTTAAGCTTAGACCTTTGTCAAATGAGCCTTCTCCGAATTTTTCAAAAGGCACATTAGTGACTGTCGCATAGGCGCCCATACTCCAGCCATTTCCAAATTTTCGTGCTAACCTCAAAGTGTATCCTCGATCACCGGCTAAATATTGACCTGCATCTAGTTGCGCCATGAAACCGTTTTTGAAAAAGTAATAGCCCGACAAGTGACCTGTTGTGACTTGATAACTTTGTAGACCCCAGAGCATGTCAAAATTTCGCTGTTGCACTTGGCTTAGTTCGAAGCCAATACCAAGCGAGCTTGATATTGGCTTCCACAATATTTCCCCTGAAACACCAGCAAACATTTTTTCTAAATAACCAGCAGTCAATTTTCCATAGACGCTTGGCATTATCTTATTTACTTTAGTAATCGTTAATTGATCAATGCCGGGATCACCATCGCGCCCATAAACATCGTGATCACTGCGGACGTGAGGCAGAACCGAGTCTGATTGTCTTAATACTTCATCAAAGTTGCCAACGACCGACTTACGAACTCTGCCATCAATAAAAAATCCAGATCCCAGAGTGTATTGAGTAAAAAGTTCCGCGCCCACTTCCCCTCGGATAGGATCGAGCGGATCAAAAAGCGAATATTCAACATATGGCCCTATCGACCAGCTAAATTTTTTCGAGTCAGATTGATCGTACCCTAATGCATTACTGTCTTGGAATTTAACTGTATCCAGAAAATTTTCTGATGGTTCGGCTGAAACCACCGAAGCAATTAATTGATTTCGGTTGATTTCAGCCGATAATACAACCATATCGTCCTCTATAAAATCTATATAGAAACTTTCGAAATAGTCGCTTAAGTATCGAGATGATGTCCTTGCAGCGCGTCCTAAAGCTTGGGCTGTAGATCGATACTTTTGATTAACAAGCTGTAGTCTAGGGGGATTTTGTTCCAAATCCAAGCTTGTTAGCTTAAAACCGTCCGCCTTGAGCACAGCTATCAGCACAGTTTCATTGGTCGACTCCAGATAAAATGGCGAACCTTTCAGGACTTTTTGCCGCAACGGAATAGGCGCAAGTTCCCGACCCGGCCCGTTTGGTGGATCTTTGGGATCCATCACAAGATGCGCAGATAGAGCAATTTTATCTCCATGCAAAAAGCTGGATTGTAGGAAATAACCCCTACCAGAATTCCAGGATAACCCGTAATTCCAAGGGGTTTGATGCTCAAGATAGGGCGCTTCTCGGTTATATTGATCAGATGAATATTCAAATTTTGCCGTGAACCCTTTGCCCAGATGCCAAGCCAAACCCCCAAAGGCAGCCGTATCGCCTTTGAACCATTCGGTTGATTCAAGCTCACCGCCCCTGCCAACATCTCGTCCAGCGCGGGTTTTAAACCTCTCGTCAATTTGCCCTAACGGCGAGTCAAACCCACCATAAGTGGCCAACCGACCGAAGCCCAATCCGGCTGTCACTTCAACAGGGCCAATATTTTTTGTGCCCACAACATATTCGCCCGTATACCAACCGGTTCCGATAAAATCATTTAAGCCAATGGCGAAAGCCGGCATATATTGACCTTCATCAACGGCGCGAAAGCGAATATCAAAACTGCGGTCATGGTTATAATAACCCCCCGCTTCATGGCCATTTCGTCCATGGGCTGAATAGCGAAAGCTGGCTGATATTCTCGGTAGGATTTGCGCGGTTAAACTGGTGCGTCGATCCCCATCAAAGCCGCTTTGGCTAAGGACAAGCCGCCCATCTGAATCTGATGCAGCAGTAGGCATATCGATCAAGCCAATTGTGCCGTAGCTCGTGTATGATTGCGAGTCTGCTGAAAGCAAATTGGGCAATAAGACAATAATTGCAATGGTGTTGACCAGTTTAAACATGCGTCTTAAATCAATCATCACCACCTCAGTTCTATGCGATTTTCGCTATCATTAATTTGCGGGCTCTACAATAATCCTTTTCTCTTTTTTGATCGCAAACCGATACTCAAGCCAATGGGTTGACGTAAATTAGGATCAATTTTGAAAAATCGTTTTCTATTCGAAACATCATTTGAAAATATTCATATTTTTAAACTAAACGACCCAATCAAAGCTTTAATATCAATGGTGATTGGCTAAGATTTCATTTATAAAAATATGGCTTGCATCGGCCAAATTATCCTTCCAGGCGCTGGGCGAGTTTTCATCTGCTTGGTCCGATACATATTTAAAACAAGAAAAATGGATGCCTGCCATCTGTGCTAGCTTCGCCAAGGCAAACGCCTCCATATCCACAAGATCTGTTCGCAGTTCAGGCGGTGCTGTTACAAAACTATCGCCAGTGCCGCAAGACAGGCCATGCCCCTGCGCAGAAACGTAAGGCGCCTCTTCGAAAGGGGTTTGCCCCAAGGCAAATCCCATATCGCGGGCATCCATATCGCGTTGGAAGAATTGTGTTACCTCTAGCAAGCCGCTTAATTCTGGGTTTAACGCCCCTGCAGTGCCAAAATTTATCAAATTCATTGGTTTATAGCGCGCCACATATTCGCTGCCTTTCAGCGCAGCATTCACTTTTCCAACGCCTGTATAAGCTACGTTCCAGCTTGGTATCATCTCATTTGGCAGCTCTGCTTCCAAAGCAACCAATATTAAGGTGTTTTTCGGATCAAACCGCACCATGCTCTCCCCTAATTGTTCATTCTATATCCAGCTCATTCTACCGGCGCTCAAAGCTTTGCGAAAGCCGCTTTGAAAGATCCAATATTTTCGCGCTGAAACATGCGTTATTCGTTTGACCATGGGCTGTTGCCTCCATAGGTTCGCGCACAGAAAACGGGCACCACTTAGTTTAAAGCGCGGGGTATATATTTTGAAACGACTTTCATGGGGCCTTATTGGCGGTGGGCAAGGCAGTCAAATCGGATTTGCGCATCGATCCGGCGCGGAAATTGATGGCCGCTTTAAACTGATGGCGGGGGCCATGGATGTGGATCCGAATGTGGCAAAAAGCTATGGCGCGTCGCTTGGGCTTGATCCAAGCCGCGCGTATGGCACTTGGCAAGAAATGCTGCAGGGTGAGAAATCACGCGATGACCGTATCGATTTGGTGACGGTGGCAACGCCCAATGCCACCCATTTTGAGATTTCAAAAGCCTTTTTGGAAGCAGGTTTTCACGTCCTATGCGAAAAACCGATGACGATGACAGCGCCTGAAGCGCAAGCGCTTGTTCAGATTGCAAAAAAGGCCAACCGGGTTTGCGCGGTGAATTATGGCTATTCCGGTTACCCATTGGTGCGGCAGATGAAAGCGATGGTTGAGGCTGGGCAATTGGGGGCGATCCGCTGCGTGGTTGCAGAATTTGCGGGTGGCTTTATGGCGGATGCCGCAGATGCTGAAAATCCCCGCGTTCGCTGGCGGTTTGATCCAAAGCAAGCGGGAATGGCGGCTGTAACGGTGGATTGTGGCATCCACGCCTTACACATGGCCTGCTATGTCACTGGGCAAAATGTGACTAAAGTATCCAGTGATTTTGCCCATGGGATCAAAAGCCGGGAATTGGAAGATGATAATCTATCGGCGTTCCGCATGAGCGGTGGTGCCATTGGCCGGCTTTGGACAAGCGGTTTGGCGATTGGGCGCACGCATGGGCTGACATTGCAAGTGTTTGGCGAAATTGGTGGGTTAAGCTGGCAACAAGAGCATCCCAACCAATTGCGCTGGACGCCCCTCAATGCGCCAACCCAAATCTTAGAGCGCGGCGCAGTCGGCCTTTCTGAGGCCGCGGCGCGCGCGAATAGAATAACGGTGGGGCATCCAGAGGGCATGGTTCTGGCCTTCGCAAATGTGTATCGTGATTTAAGCGAGGTGATCGGCGCGCAAAATTCTGGCACGTCTCCCGATCCCTTGGCGCTGACCTACCCCACCGCAGAAGAGGGGTGCCATTCGATCGAAGTGGTTGAGGCGATGGTTAAATCGGCAAAAAATGACGGAGAATGGATGACCGTATAACCGCCCCAGCGTGGTCATCGAAAACCTGCATGGAAGCAGTGCAGAGGCTGAGCTTAAGCGCCGGCTTCTTTGCAGAAAAGAAAAAGGAATGCATTTGATATGAAATTTTATAGCTCAGAGAAAAAGCAACGCCTCACCCTGTCACAGGCGATGGTGAAGTTTCTACAAGCGCAATACAGCGAATATGACGGGGTTGAGCACAGGTTTTTTCAAGGAATCTGGGGTATTTTTGGGCATGGGAATGTTTCGGGCCTGAGCCAGGCCCTGGTCGAATATGGCGATGATCTTCCTTATCATCAACCCACTAATGAGCAATCAATGGTGCATGCGGCAACCGGATTTGCGCGCACGATGCGGCGCAAGGCGACCATGGCTTGCACCACCTCGATTGGTCCAGGAGCCACCAATATGATTACTGGGGCGGCCACGGCAACTATTTGCCGAATCCCGGTTCTGTTGCTGCCGTCGGATTATTATGCCACGCGGTTTCAAGGCAAAGTTTTGCAGGATATTGATCATCTTAGTTCGGATGATATGTCGGTGACGGATACGTTTCGCGTTGTGAGCCGTTTTTACGACCGCCTGACCCGCCCCGAACAGATTTTAACAGCAATGCCCGAAGCCATGCGGATTCTTACCAATCCATCAGAAACTGGGGCGGTTACGATTGCGTTGCCGCAAGATATTCAGGGCTATGCGTTTGATTATCCAGAAAGCTTTTTTGAAAAACGCGTCTGGCGCATGGAACGGCAGGTGCCACATCCGAACCGCATCGCTGAAACCATTGCCCTGCTGAAATCCGCAAAAAAGCCCTATATCATTGCGGGTGGTGGCATTCATTATTCCGAAGCTTGGCAAGAGTTAGAGGCTTTTGCAACACGGTTTGGCATTCCTGTCGGGGAAACCCATGCGGGGCGCGGCGCGCTGAAAAATGGTTCGCCTTTATTGATGGGGGGCACGGGCCATTTGGGCACGCCGGCCGCGGCAAGAATCGCTGAAGAAGCTGATTTGGTGATCTGTATTGGCACGCGCTTGCACGATTTTGTTACCGGGTCTAATTCGGCGTTTCAAAACCCGGATGTTAAATTTGTTTCGATCAACGTGAATGGCCGGGATGCGTATAAATTGGGGGCTCTGCCTTTGGCATCGGATGCCAAGCTGGCGCTTGTAGCCCTAGCTGAGGCGGCGGCTGCAGCGGGTATCGGCGTGAATGAACCTTGGGTTGAAACTGCCAACGCGGCGCGTTTGGCTTGGGATAAAACCAAACGGGAACAGGTTTTTATTCAACATAAAGGCGAAAAAATGAGTCAGGGCCAATTGATCGGGTTGATCTCTGATCAGATGCAAACGGGCGATACATTATTGGCCGCCGCTGGCACCGTGCCAGCTGATCTGACCAAATTATTCGATGTAAAAGATGGCAAGAACCTGCATATTGAATTTGGCAATTCCTGCATGGGATATGATATCCCCGCAGCGATTGGAGTACGTTTAACCGGCACGGATGATGAAATCTTCGTTCTAATGGGCGATGGAAATTACCAAATGCACCCGATGGAGCTGGTTACCGCGATGCAAGAGCGCGCCAAGATCACTATTATTTTGAACGTGAATGACGGATATCAATCCATACATGGCCATCAAAAGGCTTTGGTCGGGCAATCTTTGGGCAATGAATTCAAAATCCGTGATCGGATATCTGGCCTTCTTGATAAGGGCGAGTTTATTCAGATCGATTATGTTAAAAATGCAGAAAGCGTCGGGGTAAAAGCCTGGCTTGCAGAAGACGAGTCTGCGTTCAAACAAGCGCTTTCAAATGCCCGCGATGAAGCTGGCCCCTGTATGATCGTTGTGCCAACAGAACGCTATCGTTCTCCCCCTGGATCCGAAGTTTGGTGGGAGGTTGTTGGCGCTGAGGTTACCAATGATCCTGACACCAAAGCGCTGGTCGATGCGCGCGAAGTTGGCCGTGCAAAGCAACGGTTTTACTATTAAGCGTGATCAGACGGCGGACAGGCGGCTCCAGCTGGGTTTGGCGTGCCTAACAGGGCATTTTGCCCGGGCGCATCTGCTGAGCAGCATGCTCTAGCTTGTAAGGAAACATATGACCGGCGTTTACTCTTGGCGTGAAAGCCGCGGTCAAGCGAGGGGGTTTTTTCAACAAAGCGAAGCAGCCCGATGCGTTGAAAGGTCTGGCGTCTTTCCCGGTTTTAATCGATCCAGCGCAGGATTTCTCGCCTCTCTGCGAGGGTCAAATCTTAGCCAAACGGGCCGCAGGCCTCTCGCCTGCTTTATGTCAAATTGTTTTTCAAAAATTGCATTGCGGCATCGGTGCCACCGGATTGATGCGGCACGTCGCTAAGGGCAAGCCCCATTTCCACGCCGCCCAAAGTGCCAATCATCATCAGATCGTTGAAATCCCCCAAATGGCCAATTCGAAACACTTTTCCAGCCAAGTGTGACAGGCCGTTGCCCAGTGACATATTGAAGTTTTTCAACACCGTACTGCGAAACGCATCCGCATTATGTCCATCAGGCAATAAAACCGCCGTCAGCGTATTGGAAAAATCCAAAGGCTCTTGGCATAAAACTTCTAGGCCCCAAGCTTGCACCGCGATGCGGGTTGCCTGCGCGTGGCGCTTATGGCGGGCAAAAACGTTTTCCAACCCTTCTTCAAGTAGCATATCAATCGCTTCGGATAATCCGTAAAGCAGGTTCGTGGCCGGTGTATAGGGAAAAGCCCCAGAGGCATTTGCCGCGAGTTGATCCTCCCAATCCCAATAGGATCTGGGCAAATCAGCGGTTTTGGCCGCCTGTCTGGCTTTTTCCGACACGGCATTGAACGACAAGCCAGGCGGTAGCATCAGCCCTTTTTGAGAGCCGGCAACGGTGACATCAACGCCCCAGGCGTCATGGCAATAGTCAGATGAGCCCAAAGAAGAAATTGTATCGACCATCAATAACGCATCATGTTGCGCGGCATCGATCGCGGAGCGGATGTCACTGATCCGCGACATCGCGCCGGTTGATGTTTCGTTATGTACCACGCAGACGGCTTTGATCTTGCCCTCTTTATCGGCCGCAAGCCGCGCTTCAATCGCTTGGGGATCGGCGCCGCGGCGCCAATCGGTTTTTAGCAATTCGGTATGCACCCCCAAACGCGCTGCCAATTTGTACCAAAGGCTGGCAAAATGCCCGGTTTCGATCATTAAAACGGTATCGCCGGCGCTGAGTGTATTGACCAATGCCGCCTCCCAAGCCCCCGTTCCCGAGGCAGGATAGATGATCACATGCGCGTGGGTTTTAAAAACCTCTTGCAGACCGGAAAGGCATTTTTTGCCAAGCTCGGCAAATTCTGGGCCACGATGATCGATGGTGGGAAAATCCATCGCCCGTAAAATTCGATCCGGTACGTTTGAAGGCCCGGGTATCTGCAGAAAATGGCGGCCTGACGGTTTTGAGTGGGGCATATGCAAGATACCTTTTTATCGCATTTTTATCACCGAATTATAGTCAAGCTCAGTTTGGAATAGCAAGCATTGTGATCCTTCTGTGACTGGTTATTATAGATTACAATGCCGCAGCATGAGCCATGAAGAAGATCGCAAATGACCAAGGATATAACCCGTTTAAAGCGCTCGCTTGAGGGCGATGTCTTAGACAGTGCTTTTGATCGGGGGCGCTATGCAACGGATGCCTCGATTTATCAAATGATGCCCTTGGCTGTGATCACGCCCCGCTCTGCGCGCGATATCAAAACCACCATCGAATTTGCGCAAGCGCGCAAGCTGTCGATCTTGCCGCGCGGGGCTGGAACCTCGCAAAATGGGCAAACCGTGAACAAGGCTTTGGTGTTGGATAACAGCGTTTATTTTAACCGTTTGTTGGATTTAGATGTTGCGAATATGCGCTGCAGTGTTGAGCCAGGAATGGTGCTGGATACGTTGAACCGGCTGCTCAAGCCGCATGGGCTTTGGTTTCCGGTGGATGTTTCAACCTCAAGCAGGGCCACGATTGGCGGTATGGTTGGTAATAATTCTGCCGGGGGCAGATCCATTCGCTATGGGATTATGCGCGATAATGTTGGGGCGATTGATGCGATCCTCAGCACAGGCCGGACGGCTCGGTTTGGGCTTTTAAACGAGGGCAGCGCCGGGCTTGAAAGCCTTTTGCCGGATTTATTAGCGCTTGGACAAGATAATAGCGGAGAAATAGAAGCACGTTTCCCCAAAGTGCTGCGGCGCGTTGGCGGGTATAATTTAGATGCGCTTTTGCCCGATACGCTGGCGAAACGCCCGGGTAGCACAGCGCAGGAAGATGATATCAACCTGTCGCATTTATTGGTTGGCTCAGAAGGTACGCTGGCCTATTCCGCCGCGATCGAACTGAAATTATCCCCCTTGCCGGCGCCAAAAATTATGGCGCTATGCCATTTTGCAAGCTTTTATGCCGCGATGGATGCGGCCCAGTATTTGGTTGCCTTAGATCCGATTACGGTGGAATTGATCGATCAAACGATGATCTCTTTGGCCCGCTCGATCCCGCTGTTTAAAAGCACCGTTGATGATTATATTCGAAACACTCCAGAAGCGGTGCTGGTGGTTGAGTTTGCCGAGGAGGACTGGGCTAACAACCTTGCAAAAATAGATCAATTGCAAGCGGTGATGGCACAGCTTTCTGACGCACAAGCCGGCAAGCCTCGCCAGAAAATTCGCGCAGAGGAGGCGGTGGTGGTGATTACCCCGCCCGATCAGCAAGCGCGAATTTCCGAAATGCGAAAATCTGGCTTAAATATCATGATGTCGATGAAATCTGAGGCCAAGCCGGTTTCTTTTGTGGAAGATTGCGCCGTGCCCTTGCAAGACTTGGCCGACTATACGCAAGGGTTGAAGGATATTTTTGAAAAATATGGCACCAGCGGCACTTGGTATGCGCATGCCTCTGTGGGCTGTCTGCACGTGAGGCCGGTGTTGAATATGAAATTATCTGCAGACGTGCAAAAGATGAAATCCATCGCCACCGAAGCGTTTGAACTGGTAAAAAAATATGGTGGATCGCATTCGGGTGAACATGGCGATGGCTTGTCGCGCTCTGAATTCAATCCGGTGATGTTTGGTCCGCAATTGACGGCGGCGTTTCGCAAGCTGAAAGCGCTTTTTGATCCGGCGGGCGTTTTCAACCCCGGCAAAATCGTAGATGCGCCAGATATGGATACGCGGGCGCTGTTTCGCTTTGCACCAGGCTATCACGTTGCGGATTTTCCAACCCAGTTGAATTGGTCGGCTTGGCCGGGCGCGGCGGATGGGTTTCAAGGCGCGGTCGAAATGTGCAACAATAACGGCGCCTGCCGGAAACGCGACGGGGGAGTGATGTGCCCGTCTTTTCGCGTTACAGGCGCGGAAAAAGACAGCACCCGCGGGCGTGCCAACAGCTTGCGGCTTGCAATGTCGGGGCAATTGGGCGCAAAGGCTCTGGCCTCACCGGAGATGGCCGACACGATGAAGCTGTGCGTCTCTTGCAAAGCTTGCAAGCATGAATGTCCAACCGGTGTTGACATGGCGGCGATGAAAATTGAAACCTCTGCGTTGTACCGCGCAGAAAATGGATTATCGCGGCGCGACCGGTTGATTGCCTATTTGCCTGATTATGCCCCCATCGCAGCGGCACTGGCGCCGCTGTTTAACCTGCGCGATAAGCTTCCTGGATTGGCTTGGCTGAGCCAAATTTTAACGGGGTTTTCTGCCAACCGGCCCTTGCCTCTTTGGCAACGCAGGTGGTTTCAATCCACCGAGCTGGCGGTTACGCCTATCGGGGAGAGGCCGGTTCTTTTATTTGTCGATACGTTTAGTCGGTATTTTGAGCCTGAAAACCTGCGCAGCGCGCAGCGGGTTTTAACCGCAGCTGGATTCACCCCTTTTGCGCCGCTGCCAGATCAGCGCAGCAGAAAACCTTTATGTTGCGGGCGCACGCATCTGTCGGTTGGCAACGTGGCGCGGGCGCGTGATACCGCGCAGCGCCTTGTTGAAGCCTACGCCCCTTATGCCGCGGCGGGCATTCCGATTGTTGGGTTGGAGCCGTCCTGCCTGCTGGCTTTAAAGGATGAAATCCCCGCACTTTTAAACACGCAAGATGCACAACAAGTGGCCAAGATGGTTCTGACTTTTGAAGAATTATTACTCACCGAAAAAACCGTATTGCGTTTGAAGCCGTTGCAGGCAAAGGCGCTGCTGCACGGGCATTGCCATCAAAAAGCCTTTGGCGTGATGCGTCCCGTGCAAGAGGTGCTTGGCATGATTGAAGGGCTTGAGGTTGAAACGATCGAGACCAGTTGCTGCGGCATGGCCGGCGCTTTTGGTTATGGTGCTGAGACCTTCGATATCTCAATGCAAATGGCCGAGGCACGTTTGCTGCCTGCCATTCGCGGCGCGGATGCGCAAACATATGTGATTGCTGATGGCACATCCTGCCGCAGCCAAATCAAAGACGGTGCTGCGCGCGAAGCAGTGCATGTGGCCAGATTGCTCGATCAGCAATTGACCAAAGATTAAAAAATACCCACAGCAATTAGCCGCAGGCCGATTAGAAAAAAGGCGATTAACACGGCTTTTTGAAAATAAACCTGAGAAATTTTACCCCGCAATATTTCTCCAATCCGAAAGCCGGCCATCACGAATAAAAGCCCCAAAAGCGATTGCTGGAGGATCGCGTTTGTCAGAACGCCGCCCAAATAAAGCCCCAATGAGAGCGGTGCGGCCCCCACCAAGAAAACAAAACCGGTGGCGGCGATAAACCGTTCTTTTTCGAGCCCCCGCGCGATCATATAGGTGGCCACCGGCGGCGACCAAATTGAACTGAGCCCCCCCAATATTCCGGCGATCAATCCAACTCCGATTTGAATGGAATAGCTCGGGCCAAGGCGTAATTTCCATCCTATCAATCCATTTAGCGCCACAATGACCATTGCCGCACCGATGGTGATTGTCAGTAAACCGGTGGGATAACGTGACAAGAAAAAAGAGGTGATAAAAATGCTGAGTAAGATCGTGAGCGCCATCGGCCAATAGGTTTTCATAGAATCAGCCCGATGCTGCGATTTTATAAATTGAGTAAAATTGGTGAATAGAATCGGGATAGCAAGCAGGGCAACCGCGTGGGTGGGGCTGAGCACCAGCGTTAAAAGCCCCATCGCAGCAGCCGGTAGGCCGATGCCCAAAAACCCTTTGACGATGCCCGCAATGAACAATGTTGCAGATATTAAAAGCAGAATGCTGGGTGTCTGATTGGCAAATAAAGTGTTAAATAGGTGCTCTTGCATAAGCGGCTCCAAGAAATGTGTCAGCGCTCTCTTGCGAACGCAAAAACAGCGCTGGCTGCCTGCATTATTCGGCGGGGTAAACCAATCCGAACAGCTTTAACCGCTGAACCTTGCCCGAGGGCCCTTTGGGTAAATCCTCCAGGATATGGATTGTATCTGGTGATTTGAATTTTCCAAGACGGGTTTGACAATGCGCCAGCAAGTCGGATGCGCTTGCTTGTACCTGTTCCTTCAGACGAATGCAGGCTTCGACCCGTTCGCCATAATTCTCGCAAGGAACCGCAAAGGCCGCAGCTTCTAAAACTGCCTCATGTTCGAGCAGCGCCTCATCAATTTCGCGTGGCGCAATATTCTCACCGCCTTTGATGATTAATTCTTTGATGCGGCCCGATACAAACACATATCCATCTTGATCCAGATATCCCAGATCGCCGGTTCTGAGCCAGCCATCGGATGAAATGGTTTTCGCGGTCTCCTCAGGTTGGTTCAAATAGCCTTGCATCACATTGGCGCCGCGCACCAGAATTTCACCCACCGTCCCAGCGGGTACGGCGGCAAGGGTGTCATCCCCAATCATAATTTCATTGCCAAACGCCGTGCCGGGAGAACCGATTTTACGGATTGCGGGGGGCAGGGGATTTGTGGTGATTTGCGATCCGGTTTCGGTCAGCCCCATCGTTTCGATTATGGGGATATTGAAACGCTCTTCAAAGCGGCGATGAATTTCGGGGGAGAGCGGCGCAGAGGCTGAGCGCGCAAAGCGCAGATATGACAGATCTTTGGTGCTTTCGGGATGGTTCAAAATATAGGCAAATTGCGTAGGAACAGCGGAAAACCAGCTGCATTTATACGCAGCGATATGAGACCAAAAAGACGAGACCGAAAATTTATGCGGAAGTACCAACATGCTGCCAGAGACGGTTGTGCCCATCACCGTCACGCATAGGCCGTTAATGTGATAAATCGGCAGCACACATAAGGCCCTATCTTGTTTTGTGATGCCATGGCCGGTCGAAATAAAATGCCCTGCAGCCAGCAAATTATGATGGCTGAGCATCACCCCTTTAGGGTTTCCTGTGGTACCCGAAGTATACATCAGAACACCGATACTGTCTGCGTTGGGGTTATCGATCGGCGCGTTTGGCTTGGGGGTGGCAGGGCTATTTTCAAGCCATTGTGGCCCGTCATTTAGATCCAACGGGCAGGTATTTGCGGTGCTCTTGGCCTCTTGCATCGCCTCTTGGATTATATCCTGGCAGTCGCTTTGCACGAAGATCAGCGCGGCCTTTGAATGGGCCAATGTATATCCCAATACCTTCGCACCCGCGACCAAGTTTAAAGGCAGCGCCACATATCCGCCGTAGACGATTCCCATAAATGTGAGGCAGGCACTGATACTATTGGGCGAAGCAATGGCAATACTGCTGCCCTTTGGAAGCCCCATATTGGCGATATGCTGCGCGATATCGCGGATTTGTGCAGCGCCGTCTGCAAAGCTGACCTGGCGCCCGGTTTCTGGTGAGGCCAGCCAGATTCTATCGCCATGCTCGGCTGCGTTCGCGTCAATTTGCTGTTTCAGCGTTTTACTTTTCGGCAAGGGGCTCATTTAGTGCTGGCGCTCCAAAACTCGGATAAAACATCTTCCAACGCGGGTTTGTTTTCTTCGATCACGCGCACAATCCGCACCCGGTTGACAAAATGCTCCCAGTTGAGATTGCCATCGATCGAATTGCCCCCCCAAGAGCCGCAACCCATCGATAAAGAGAAAGGCAATCCGTTGTTAAAAAAGCCGCCTGTTGCAAAACAATGTGCCTGATTCACGATCACCCGGCAGGTGCGGGCTGCCATCGCCAATTCATGCGCGCGGGCATCTTTCGTGGAATGTAGCCCCAAAGAATGCCCGGCGCCTTGATAATCTTGAATGGTCAGGGCAAGGTTCACCGCCTCTTGAAAATCTTTGGCTTTATACAAAGCAAAAAACTGCGCCATTTTTTCGCCGCTTATGGGGGCATCAGCACCTGCTTTCGTGCTGGGAACCACCAAGAAACGCGTGTTTGCAGGGGCCCGATGCGTCAGCTCTAAACGCTTTAAAACCACATCAATATCTTTGGCCAGCAAAGCGCCTGTTAAGTTGCCATTATGCCAATGCGTTGTCATCAAACGTTGCGTTTCTTCTTCGCTCAGTACCAGCCCACCCTGCGCCTCGAGCGCGGCAACGGCCTCATCATACACCTCTTCTAGGGCAATGACGGTGTTTTCCGAAGAACAGGATGTGGCGTTGTCAAAAGTTTTTGAAGCAGCAATTTTTTCCGCCGCATCAGCAATATTGGCGCTTTCGTCAATGATTGTGACCACGTTGCCCTGCCCAACCCCCAAGGCCGGTGTGCCCGAAGAATATCCGGCGCGCACGTTATTTTGTGAACCCGTAACGACCAAAAGATCGGCCAGTTCCATCAAGCGTTGGGTTTTGGCTTTTGAAGGGGGCATTGGCACCATTTGTACCAGATCTGGATTAAGGCCGATGCTGCGTAGGTTTTGATGAATAAAGGTGAGCAGCGTTGCAAAAGGCTCTGCGCCTTTTGGCGAAGGAGCGATAATAATTGCATTGCCGCTTTTTAATGCGTTGATGATATTATTCACCGGCGTTGCCAAAGGGTTCGTTGAGGGAACAATGGCGGCAATCACGCCTTTTGGGCGCAAATAGGTTGAGAGGCCGGTTTCAGCATTATCCTCAACATGGCCAAAGGCGGTAACCGCCTTTAAATCGCGCAATAAGCCAAGCGTTTTATTATGGTTCTTTCTCGTTTTATCCGCTGCATTGCCCAAACCGGTTTTTTGAACCGCCAGTTTTGATAGGCTGCTATTATGCTCTGGTTTCATCAGCGCCCATGCCACCGCCTGACAGGCCAGATCAAAGGTTTTTTGGGAGCCTTGGGCTTCATAAACCGCCTGCGCCTGCTTGGCTTTTTCGACCAGCGCGTCGATTTCTAAGATATCGGCCTCAATATCCATCAGGATGCCTTTCAAACATTTGCCTTTTCCTCATGTGAGGAGAAGGCTGAGTGAAGGCTTTTCAACAACGTTAAAGCCCCCGCTATAATAAGGATCGTGCAAATCGGGCGCGAAAAATACGTGGCCAAATCATAATGAACCATTTGCATGCCCTGCGCAAAGTTTTGCTCACCAATTTTACCGAGGATCAGGCCCAGCACGATGCCCGGAATAGAATATCCCGACCGGCGTAGTAAAAAGCCGATAATTCCTGCGCCAAACATCACCATCACATCCAGTACCAGTCCACGCCCGATATAAGCGCCGATACTGGCAAGCATTAAAATCATCGGAGCTAAAAATTGAAACGGAATTTTCAGCAAATAAAGGATGGTTTTGGTTTCGAGCAATCCGATGAAAAGGATTGATAGGTTAGCATAGAACATCGCGGCGAAAACGATCCAGATCAAGTCTGGTGAGTTATAAAACACCAATGGCCCTGGCTCGAGATCGTGCATTTGGAACACGGCGACCATCATCGCGGTTAACGCGCCGCCCGGCAGACCCAGCGCCAATAGAGGGATCATTGCGGCGCCAGTGGCCGCGTTATTGGCGGTTTCGGATGAAATCACGCCTTCCAATTTGCCTTTGCCAAATTCTTTTTTATCTTTTGACCAGCGCACTGCCTCGCCATAGCCCATAAAAGCAGCCAACGTAGCGCCGATGCCCGGTAAAATACCGCAAAAGAAGCCGACAAAGATTGAGCGTACTACCGCAATTTTATGCGCCCAAAGCTCGGCAATGCTCGGAAAATCAACGCTGAATTTCGGCGCCACGTATTTTCCGCTGATGTTGCGCTCGGCTTGTACAAATACTTCGGATACCGCGAAAAAACCTAGAATGGCCGGCACAAAAGCGATGCCGGCGGCCAAATCTGTAAAGCCGAAATTGAAGCGGTTGATGCCGCCCACGGGGTCTTGCCCGATCGTTGCCACCAAAAGCCCCAAAAGCACCGATAGCCAGCCTTTCCAGATCGTGCGCCCGCCAACCGAGGAGGCAACGGCAAGGCCAAAAAATACCAGCGCAAAAATTTCTGGCGGTCCAATATTCATAATTGCCCATTTGGCAAGTGGCTCTGTTGCGCTCATCATCACCAAGGCGGATGCGATGCCACCGATTGCGGAGCATAAAACGGCCGCGCCAACGGCTTTTCCGGCCATGCCTTTTTGTGTCATCGGATAGCCGTCAAAGGCCGTTGGGGCGTTTTCAGGCGCGCCTGGAATGTTGAACAAGATTGCCGTGATCGCCCCGCCATAGGTGCCGGTGCAATAAATCACCGCGAATAGCATCACCCCCTGTGCCGGGTTGAGATCGGCAGTAAAGGGCAGCAAAATCGCTGCCAATGTCAGCATGCTAACACCCGGGATGGCCCCGAATAGCATACCGCCAACAACGCCGAAGATGAAAATGCCAATCGTGACGGGATCGCCAAATAGCGTAGCCGTTCCGGCTAGAAAATTCTCAAGCATGGGCCACCCTTAAAACAGTTGATCGAGTTGGGTTTTGGTTTTCAGCATAAACGCGCTGATATCGTAAAACGGGGAAACGTTGCCTTGCGGCAGGGGTGCGTTTAACACCACCATGAACAGCAGGATTAATAAGGTATAGATCACCACCGTGCTGCCCAGAATAAAGCCCAGTCTGCGTTCGCCCCAGGCCAGCATAATCAGCGCAATGAACACTGGTGTTCCGGCATAAAACCCCACGGGTTTTAGCGAGATCGCATAGGCAAAAGGCAGCAATAGGATAAATCCAGTTTTCAAATAATCGCGCAATCCGCGATATTCGATCTGATCTGGCTCTTCGCTGGCTCCAACGCGGCTTTTCAGGGCTTTTCCACCATGGCGCAGAGTGTAAAACACATTGCCCAAAGCCACCAAAACCATCAATAAAAGGATGGTGCGCGGCCAGCCCGTCGCCCCGAATTTGTAAATTTCAATTGGTTGATTGAAGTCATAGGTGACGGCGAAAAAAATGCCTGCAAGTGCCAGCCAAAAAACGGCTTCTATCAAATCTGATTTTTTAAGATTGCCCATATTTTTTGTCTTTTTTTAGGCCAGAACCTGCTTGGAGCGGTGGCTCCAAGCAGGCGCCTAGCTTACGTTTTTAGTTTATTTTACGTCTAAGCCCATGGATTTATAGACGTCACGATATTGCTCGATCGCTGCATTGATCATGTCAATCGCTCCATCTGTATCGCGATAGCTGTCAATCACATTCATGAATTTGCTATCGTTATAGGTTTGATAGCTGTCTTCGCAATAAGCGCGCTGAAAGGCCCATTTCAACCAGTCAACGCGGTCGGCAGGCGCGTCTTTATGTACATAAAAGCCGCGAAAGCGCAAAAGCGGTTCAAAATCCATACCCATTTCGACATGCGTTGGCACATCAGCAAATGCGGCGGGGCGCTCGTTGAATACGGTTAGGATTGGCTTGAAATTGCCCGCATCCAGAAAGTTGCGCACATCGCCTGGCTGCTCGAACAAAGCATCCACTTGACCGCCCAAAAGCGCGCCATAGCGCGGAGCTCCTTTGTCAAATGAGATCTGTTGGATCTGCATGTCCGAGGCCTCGGTGATAAATTTCATAATCACCCGTTCCATCGAGCCTTCTTTTGACACGTTGGCAATGGTTGCTTTGCCATCTTGAGCCTGAACCCATGCCACAAAGCTTGGCCAATCGGTGAAGCGTGTTTCATTGCTTCGAATATACACTTGCGAGAAGGTAACTTGTGAAATCACCAACGGAATCAGATCAACTGCCGGATTGGGTTTGCTCGAATCCAGCGCATGGGCTGAGGATGCATCATCAATATGTTCAAGAACTGTATAGCCGTCAGCAGGTGCTGACATATAGGCTGTCATTCCAACCGTACCGGATCCGCCTGGTTTGTGATCGCGGTTGATATTGACTGATGTCAAACCGGTGACGGCTTCGGCCATTGCAGCTGCAACTTGGCCCGATCCACCACCAGGACCATAGGGAACCACCATGGTTAAAGCCCGCTCGGGAAAGCCACCGGGCTTGGCCATGCTGGCCTCGCTGACCCGGCATTCACCGGCAAAGCCCAAACTTGCCATACCGGTTAAGGCAGACGCGGTGAGGGCGATAGACAGCGTTCTTTTGAGTGTTATCTTCATTATTTCCTCCTCCTATTGATCTGATCGTATTTTTTATTGTCGATCATAGAAACTATGGTGCCTCTGGGGCCCTATATGTCAACAAAAAAGCCTCTTTATACGTTATGAAAAATGAGAGAAGTTTTTTAAATAAATGCATTTTTTTACTGTTGTGATACTTTATCGTCATATCATTTTATCGTTTAAATTGGTAAGGGCGGTTATCTGCGCAACTGTGTTTGGGCCTTTTCAAGCTTGCGTACTGTCCGTGCAGGGCCGCCATTTTGCCAAGATAGACTGACGCATATTCATGTTTTGAGGCTTTTTTCATTCAACCTCACATATGTTTGCGCTTCTAGCAAATGCTTTGAAACCGATTTCGGGCGCGTCAAATGATCATACAGAAATGAATATTTTTGAGCCATGCTTGCGCAATGGTCGCGCTTAAAAAATACTGCTTGCAGCGCAGGATCGATTTGGCGTTAAGATAGCGGGTTTGGTAAAATCTCAAGCCGCGTCACAGGAGGGGCCGTATGCGCGCAGAATTCAGCCTTGATAATGACCAATATTTTCTTGGGCTAAGCCGGTTAAAGCGCCGGCTGCAGATGAAAACTATCGGCGATGATCTCCGGCCACTGAGACGGGGTTATTTATAATGGGTAAAAGTTGCAAATTCCTTTTGCCGCGCTGCTCTTCACATAAAGGTGGACCCGATGCTCCGAAATTTTAATGGTGCTTTTCTGCGCTGGTTGGACCTTCCTCAAGCATGTGTATCGGCTAAGGATAGCCCGTTTAACGCGCCGGCTGCGCCAGACTGATGGCCCGCCGGTCTCGCAAATCAGCGGCGTCTAATCAGGCAGCTGCTGCGCCGATTACGGTTGCACAGGGGGGAACTTGGGCGCCTTTGTCAGATCAGAGCCTTGGCAAAATTCAACAAACTGCCTTTACAATTTTAACCAATATAGGCGTGTCTGAAGCGCCCGATACGCTCTGCGATATTATCATCGATGCGGGGGGGCGGTGTGAAAACGACCGGCTATTTTATCCACGCGATTTGTTAGAGGCTGCCGTGCAAGAGGGCCCGAAACAGGTGTTGCTTGCCGGGCAAAACGCCTTGCATGATCTTAAGCTGGGCGGAAGCGCGTCTTATACGGGAACCGGGGGCGCAGCCCCGACGGTTTTGGATGATGAGACCAAGACCTACCACCCGTCGACATTGGCAGATTTATTTTCTGCCGCTCGATTGGCGGATACGCTGGATCATATCCATTTTTTTTCACGCTCGGTGGTGGCGCGCGATATCGAAGATCCGCTGGAATTTGATCTTGGAACCGCGGTTGCTTCGGTTTTTGGTACCTCGAAACATGTGGTGGTTTCAGCTAGTGAGGCCGCGCATGTGCCCAAAATTGCCGAGCTGTGTTATGAAATTGCCGGAGGAGAAGCGGCCTTCCGGGAGAGGCCGTTTCTGTCTTTGAACATAAATCATGCCGTACCCCCATTGCGCATGCATGCGCAAAGCATCGCGGTTATGCACGCGGCGGTGGATGCGGGAATTCCGGTTCATTGTAATGTTTTTGGTCAATTGGGCGCGTCTAGCGCGGTTACATTGGCGGGATCGGTTGCGCAGACCTTGGCAGAAGTGTTGGCGGGTTTGGCCTTTGTGCATGCGTTGGATCCTCAAGCACCCAGAATCGCGGGGCCGCGCCCGATGATTATCGATTTGCGCAGCGGCGGCATGGCTGGCGGGGCGGGGGAACAATCAATGGCAACCGCGATGGCCGCGCAAGCCTTGCGTGCGTGGCAGATCCCCTGCTCGGTGATTGCGGGGGCAACCGATAGCAAGCTGGTTGATTTTCAATCCGGATATGAAAAAGCAACGACGATTCAATCTGCGATGCAAAGCGGGGCCAATTTGATCACGCAGGCAGCGGGGGCGCAAGCCGCCTTGATGGGCGTGAGCTTTGCTGCGATGGTTGCGGATAATGATATGCTGGGCGCTATTTTGCGCGCGAATATTCTGCCCGAAATCTCAGAGGAGACCCTTGCCTTGGCCGCGATCACGGAGGTTGTTGCCGGCGAAGGGCATTTCTTGGGCCGGCCTGAAACCTATGCGCGCATGCGCAGCGATTTTTTATATCCTGACGTGGCGGATCGTGGATTGATTGAAGAGTGGCAAGCCAGTGATAAGCTGGATATGGGCAGCCGCGCCGCGCAGCAGGCGCGCATGGTGTTGCAAAACCATTGGCCAAAACACACCTCGCAGGCTTTGCGAGATCGCTATCTTAAGCGATTTGGTTTGCCGCTGGGCCCAGCTTAAGACGGCCGTTTGAAAAGGAAAACAGGCCTTTAACCGGCCATTGCCGCAACCGTTTTGCGGCGTGGCCAAAAGCGTATCGCTCTACCCTTCTGGGTCTGCTGACGCTTGAGAAATAGCGTAATTTCCATAAGGGCAATGATTTTGGCTTACGCGTTCCAAAAGGGCCCGGCCCGCCAGTTTCGCAATTCAGGGTCTCACCGAGCGATGCGTGGGTTCACGCCTACTCTGGCCCGTCTAAAATTTCGGAAAACGTGGTGAAAAATTTACCCGCCAGTTTTTTCGCGGTGCTTTGCACCAACCGGTTGCCCAATTGCGCCAGCTTACCGCCGATATCGGCTTTGGCCGCGTAAGCAAGGATGGTTTTATCCCCTTCGGCGCGCAAAGTCACATCGGCGCTGCCTTTGGCATGACCGGCTGCACCGCCATTGCCTTTGCCGCTTAACGAAAACTTTTCCGGTGCTCCGGTTTGGTCAAGCACAACCTCACCGCTGAAGCGGGCCTTTACTGGGCCAACTTTCAAAACCACCTTGGCCTCTAAATTTGTGTCGGAATGTTTGATCAGCTCTTCGCAGCCCGGAATACATTGCTGCAAAATTTCAGGATCATTCAGCGCCGCATAAACGGTGGTCATCGGGGCGTTGATTTCGATTTCGTCATTCAGTTCCATAGGGGTTCCTTCGTTAGCAGCAGGGGAATTTGAGGCGCGCCAAAGCATCCGCTTGCTGCGGTGTCAGCGATAGGCGCTGTATGCGCCGCCGCATAAACTTTAAAATGATTTTCATATGAACCGCACTTTCCAGATATGATGCGCAGATGTCTGGCAGAGATCTTGCGCATAAACAAGACATCTCAGACGCAGCGTTTTGGCACTAGGCATTTTGGGCCTCTCCTCGGAACGCTTTGCGTCGCAATTGCGTCAATCCGGCTAAGATGGACAACGCAATTTCTTCGGGGGTAACCGCGCCAATATCCAAGCCCGCCGGTGCTTGCACGGCGCGCACCCGCTCTCCTGGCAATCCGCTTTCGATCAGTTTTATCGCGAGCGTCTGGTATTTTTTGCGGCTGCCAACAAAGGCTACGAACCCTTTGCTTGCGCCTAATGAGGCGCGCAGCGCTTGCAAATCGCCTTGACCTTGCGTGGCGATCACAATCGCATAGCGTTTTGTTGATGGTGGTATGGCGAACCCATCAGATCGCGCGTTGCCTGACACAGACCAATCAAATTGAGGGGCTAGCGCGGCGAGGGCCATCGCCACCGGCGAGGCGCCAAAAACAATAAGCTCTGGGCGCGGCAAGCAGGGCTCGATAAAAATATCAATTGTGCCCTTTGAAGGGCAGCCATTGCGCGCAAAGTGCATGCCTTCGCTTTCGTCTCCATTGCTCAATCCCTTTTCTGACAGCAGGTCTTCGGGGGTGATCGAAACCAGCTGCGGAGTGTCTTCGTGAATGGCGCGCAAGACGCCTTGTTTGACGGCGCTGCGGGCGCAGCCCCCCCCGATCCAACCAAAAACAATCTGACCCTGCGCATCCAGTACAGCTTTGGCACCTGGTTTGGCCGCCGTGGCCCCGGCGGTGCGAATAATCGTGGCCAGCGCAAAGGCTTCTTGGCGCGTGCGCATCCCGTCAATCGCCTCGGACATATCATCATCGAGCAATTCTTTGGGCATCATAAGCGGGCGAGCTCCGTTTCTAAAGTGGCAAGCTCGGCCAGTGATCCGGCAGATTTGAATCCATCAAGATAAGGCATTGCGGCGGCCATGCCCTTGGCAATTGGCTGATAGTCTTGCCAGCTTTTCAGCGGGTTTAACCAAATGATTTTACAGCCACGCTTTTTCAGCTGCGCCAGCGCACCCGCCAGTTGATGCGCCGGGCCGGTATCGTACCCATCGGATAAGATAAGCACCACGGTGCGTCCGTTGACGAATTTTTTTGCATAATTACGAGCATAATAATCCAAACTTTCGCCGATTTTTGAGCCGCCTCCAAACCCGTCTGCCATCAGCGACATCCGCGTTAAGGCGCGAAACGCATCTTTATCGCGCATGGCTTCGCTGATCCGGATCAAACGCGTGTGAAACAAATAGGCATCGCTGGTGGGGTCGTTGCGCATCAGACCCAGTAAAAATGCAAGAAACACTTTTGCATACACCGTCATCGAGCCAGAGACATCGCAGATTGCAGATATTTTCAAGCTGCGTTCGGGGCGATTTTTTCGGGCAAGCCGGACTGGCTCGCCGCCTGTTGCAAGGCTTTGCCGGATAATTTTGCGAAAATGCAATTGAGTCCCTTTTTGCGCCGCCCGGCGGCGGCGCGAGCGGCGGTCTTTCAAGGCGGCGCCCAGTTTCTCGGCCAGTTCTTGGGCCTTTGCAAGATCGCTTGGTTGGATCAAAGCGCGTAAATCGGCGCGTTTTAAATTATTGGTTTTGCTGGCGATCAAACGCCCCAATCCATCGCTTTCTGCTTCGGTTTCGCCCGTCTCTGGGGTTTCGGGGGCGCCAGATGCCCCTTGATCGGTGCCCGCGGCGCGGCGCGAAGATGACATTTGATCTTCCTGTGGACGTTTCTGAGCGGAGATGACTTTTGGTTTAACCCGCCCAGCATTCAACCAATAGGCGGCAAAAAGATCGTCAAACCGTGCGGCATCTTCTTTGCAGCCGGTGCAGATCGCCTTTAGTGCTGAGCGGGTTTCATGGATATGCGCAGCCGAGACATGGCTGAGACCGGCCAGTGCCAAATCGGTTTCCGCCACGCCAAGGCGCAGGCCATTTTCTCGCAGATGGGCCAAAAACCCGCTCATTCTAGCGGCAGGGCCGGGATCGCGCCCAGCAAATCGGGTTACGCGGTTCATGCCGCGCGCCCGGCAAGCCGCTGTGCCACTTCACGGGTGATATGGGCTTGATCGCTTTGGGTTTTTAAAAGTGTGGTCAAGCTGGCCTGCAAAGCCGCGGGGTTCGCGGTGAGATCGGCGATACCCAACCCCATCAGCGCTGCAGCAAAATCCAGCGTTTCGGCAATGCCGGGGTTTTTTTCTAAATCTTCTGCCCGCAGTTTTTGCACAAATCCGATGATTTGTTCTGCGAGCTTGGCTTCTATATTAGGGCATCGGCTGTTTAAGATGGCCAATTCGGTTTCGCGATCTGGATAGTCAACATAGGTGTAAAGGCAACGCCTGCGTAGCGCATCTGATAAATCGCGCGTGCCATTTGCAGTCAGAACCACAATGGGTTTACTCACCGCTTTTAATGTACCCAGCTCTGGCACGGTGATTTGAAAATCTGCCAAAATTTCCAAAAGATAGGCTTCAAATTCTTCATCTGCGCGGTCGATCTCATCGATCAGCAACACCGGCGATTGGGGTTGGCGAATGGCGGCCAAAAGCGGGCGTTCGAGTAAGAACTCCTCTGAAAAAATGCGCTTTTCAACCGTGGATCCGGTTTCCCCTGCCTCGGCGCTGCTGCGGATCGCCAAAAGTTGGCGCTGATAATTCCATTCGTAAATAGCCTGTGCGGCATCCAGACCTTCATAGCATTGCAAGCGGATGAGCTTGGTTTTTTGCACCGTTGCCAACACTCGCGCCACTTCGGTTTTGCCAACGCCAGCGGCCCCTTCCAACAGGATCGGCCGCTGCAGCGAGATCGCCAGATGCAAGGCAACAGCCAAATCATCCGATGCCATATAGCCTGCCTCGGCCATCGCGGTTTGCACTGCGCTAAAGCTCATGTCTGCCATCCTCAAAAGCGGGCGGAAAAGATCCGCCCGTGCTTTGTTTAGCCATGCAAGCCTAAATCATTTGCGATCTTCCAAACCCGCCAATGATCGTGGGGCATGTGCGCCTGACGCAATCCAAAGGCGCGGAAGGCATCATGCACGGCATTTGAAAAGGCCGGAACGCCCCCCACATTCGGGCTTTCACCGACACCTTTGGCTCCGATGGGATGATGCGGCGAGGGCGTGGTCGTATGATCGGTGGTATAATGGGGTGTTTCCCAAGCCGTTGGCAGGAAGAAATCCATTAAGGTTCCGGTTTTTACATTGCCCATCTCATCATAGGCGATTTCTTGGCCCATCGCGATCGCCAGCGCTTCGGTTAAACCGCCATGCACCTGGCCCTCAATGATCATCGGGTTGATCCGCGTGCCGCAATCATCTAGCGCATAAAATTGCCGGATTTCATGCTCGCCCGTATCCACATCTAATTCCATCACGCAGATATAGGCGCCGAATGGGTAGGTCATGTTGGGGGGATCATAGTAACTGACCGCTTCGAGGCCCGGTTCAAGCCCCGGTATCGCCTGATTATAGCTGGCAAAGGCGATGTCTTTCATGGTTTTGAAGCGCTCTGGCGCGCCCTTAACGACAAAGCGGTCTACGTCAAACTCAACGTCATCATCATGCACTTCCAGCAGATAGGCGGCAATCATCTGCGCTTTGGCGCGAATCTTACGTCCCGCCATTGCGGTGGCGGCGCCGGCCACCGGCGTTGAGCGCGAGCCATAGGTGCCAAGCCCGTAGGGGGCTGTATCGGTATCACCTTCCTCGATGGTGATCGAATCTGCTGGTAGGCCAATTTCTGTGGCCAGAATTTGGGCAAATGTTGTGGCATGGCCTTGCCCCTGACTGATCGTGCCAAGCCGTGCGATGGCAGATCCCGTGGGATGAATGCGAATTTCGCAGCTGTCAAACATGCCCAGCCCCAAAATATCGCAGTTTTTGACCGGTCCAGCTCCAACGATTTCGGTGAAATGGGTCAAGCCAATTCCCAATAATTTGCGCGTCTCGCCGCGCTGAAACGCGGCCACGCGCGCGCTTTGTTCTTTGCGCAGATCGTCGTAGTTCACAGCTTTCAACGCTTTGTCCCAAGCCGTGTGATAATCGCCGGAATCATATTCCCAGCCTAACGCTGAATTATACGGAAATTGATCCTTTTTGATAAAGTTGATCCGGCGTAATTCGGCTGCATCCATGTTCAGCTCAATTGCCAAAACCTCGACCATCCGTTCGATGAAATAAGCCGCTTCGGTGACGCGGAAGGAACAGCGATAGGCCACGCCGCCAGGGGCTTTGTTGGTGTAGACACCATCGACTGCCAGATAGGCGGTGGGGATATCGTAAGATCCTGTGCAAATATTCATGAAGCCGGCTGGAAATTTGGTGGGATCTGCGCAGGCGTCAAACCCGCCATGATCGGCTGTTGTATGGCACCAGAGCCCAGTGATCTTGCCGTCTTTGGTGGCCGAGATCTTCCCTTGCATCCAATAATCGCGGGCAAAAGCGGTGGTCATCAGATTGTCCATCCGGTCTTCGATCCATTTTACCGGCTGGCCAGTGACGATGGAGGCCACAACCGAGCAGACATAGCCCGCATAAGCCCCAACTTTATTGCCAAACCCGCCTCCAATATCGGGCGAGATCACGCGAATATTATGCTCTTCAATGCCCGAAATCAGCGAGACCACGGTGCGGATCGCATGCGGCGCTTGAAACGTGCCCCAAAGCGTTAGCTTGCCATTGACCTTATCCATTGAGGCCACGCAGCCGCAGGTTTCCAAGGGGCAAGGATGGGTACGATGATAATAGATCATTTCTTCAGCCACCACATCGGCTTCGGCCAGCACCTGCTCGGTTGCGTCTTTTTCACCAGCTTCCCATGTGAAGATGTGGTTGTGATGCTTGCGAGGCCCATGGGCGCCATCGGCTGTTGGATCAAGATCTTCGCGCAAAACCACGTCTGATTTCAGCGCTTCAAACGGATCCGTCAGAACCGTCAGTTCTTCATATTCAACCTCAACGGCTTCGATTCCATCCGCGGCTGCAAAACGGTCTTTGGCGATGACAAACGCCACTTCCTGGCCTTGAAACAACACTTTGCCATCGGCCAAAACCATTTGCTTATCGCCGGCTAAAGTGGGCATCCAATGCAGGCCCAAAGGTTCAAGATCTTTGGCTGTCAGCACGGCCAACACGCCGGGCACTTTCAAAGCAGCTTCGGTGTTTATATCCACCACTCGGGCATGCGCATAGGGTGAGCGTACAAAATCCCCCGACAGCATCCCATCAAGTTTGATGTCATCGACATAATTGCCTTTGCCTTGGGTGAAGCGCGCATCTTCAACGCGCTTGCGCGAGGATCCCATGCCTTTGAGGCTTGATTTGCGCTCTTCGCGGTCTGGAGTCATATCATTCATTCTGCAGCCTCCTTCGCGGCGTTCATCTCAGCCGCAGCGGCAAGAATGGATTTGACAATATTTTGATAACCGGTGCAGCGGCACAGGTTTCCCGACATTCCAAAGCGTATGTCTTCTTCGGTTGGGGATGGATTTTCCTCGAGCAGTTTTGCCGCACGGGTGATCATTCCCGGCGTGCAATAGCCACATTGCAAACCATGATGCTCTTTGAACGCGCTTTGCAGCGGGTGAAGCGCATCGGGGCCGCCCATACCTTCGATCGTGGTCACATCTGCACCATTGGCTTGGCCAATAAAAACCGTACAGGCTTTGACCGATTTGCCATCCATGGTGATGGTGCACGCGCCGCAATGCGATGTTTCACAACCGATATGTGGGCCCGTGATGTTCAACCGTTCGCGCAATGTATAAATCAGCAATTCGCGCGGCTCGGCGAGAAACTCTTCTTCCTGGCCGTTCACGGTTAGTTTGATATGTAGTTTATCTGTCATGTTTTATTCCTTTCAAGCCCGGGACCAAGCGCGCTGGATCGCGCGGGTCAGGATAACGCCAGCCACGTGCATTTTAAACGCAACGGGACCGCGGTTATCTTCGGTTGGGTCGATATCACCCAGCGCCGCGCTAACGGCTTGCTTGATCGCCGCGTCATCAAGTTGGGTTCCGATTAAGGCAGCACTGGCCGCTTCTGAGAAGATCGGCGTATCGCTAAGATTGGTCATTGCGATCGAGGCGCTGCTGCAGCGGCCGCCGTCTTTGGAAAGCAATACCGCCGAAGCAGCGGTGGCGTAATCACCGATTTTGCGCTTTTGCTTTTCATAGGCATATCCGGCCGCATGCGCGTCAAACGAGATTTCTGTCAAAACTTCTTCATCCTCGCGGGCCGTCATATAAGCGGCTTCGTAAAACGCGCGTGCATTTACCGCGCGCGTGCCATTGGGCCCAACCAAAGTGAATGAAGCATCAAGGCACTGCATAAGACCGGGCATGTCATTCGCAGGATCTCCATTGGCCACGTTACCCCCGACCGTGCCCATATACCGCACTTGTGGATCTGCGATTTGAAGCGCGGCTTCTTTTAACAAGGGCGCTGCATGTGCCAAGCCTTGATCCGCAATCACTTGCGCTTGGGTGACCATCGCCCCCATTTTGACCCGCGATCCCTCAACGGAGATGTCAGACAAATTAGGGATGTCTTGTAAATCGATCAGGTGCGGAATATCCGCCATGCGCAGTTTCATCATCGGAATCAGGCTGTGGCCGCCGGCCATAACCCGCGCATCGTCGCCGTGCTCTGATAGAATGGCGATGGCATCTGTCAAAGCGCTGGGCCGATGATAGCTGAATGGTGCTGGTATCACTGCTTTTCCTCCCCTAAAAGCATTCGTTGCGAAAAGCGTCAGTGAAAGTGGTTTTTCGCACATGCTCTAATACATTAACGCCGCGGAATTTCTCACCAGTTGCGAATGATCTGCACGAATTGCGCTTCTTTGCTAAAGCCCGAGGGTTTCTTTAACCCGTTTGAGATTCGACCGGCTGACGGGAACGGGCGGCAGTTTAGGGTTTTCAAACCGGCACAGACCCGAGTCTTTGAGGCGTTCAAAATGCTGCACCTTAGCGCTGTTGACCAGATAGCTGCGATGGGTTGTGAGAAAGCTGTATTGGGCTAAGCGTTTGGTGGCTTCGGTGATAGGCCAAACGCAAAAATGCCGCACGCCATCGTTTTTATACACATATGTATAATGCCCTTCAGCCCGAATAAAGGCCACGTCAGCGGGCGCGATAAACAACGTGGTGCCGTTGCTCTCGCAGGGAATCCGTTGTGCCCGCGACGCGGCGGATGACGCAGGGCCCGCAGCTGGCTTTGGGCTGGGCGCTGGCGTTGGATCCGGCGCCCCCGACGAGACGGGCGCCGCGCTTTCTGGGTTTGGGCTTGGCATTTGGGTAGGTTGTGGCACCAGAAACGTCACACCTGTCCATAAAAACGCTCCTAAAATGAGGAAGCTTGAGCAGATTACGACCAACGCCAGAACTTCGTTTGTAATGCTAGGCCCCAACTCATTAAACGCCGGAGCTTTGACAAAGCGGGTGCCCCAGATGGCCACGAAATGAACCGCAAAAACCGCCAAGCCGAAACAAACCGTTCCCAGTAATATATTACGGTTTGAGCGCTGCTCATAGGCGATCCAGATCGCTGCAACGCACAGGCTTATCGCGGATAAAAATGCCAATGAGATACCTTGAACCGTATAAATGGGGCGGCATAATTGCAGACCGGCCATGCCCAGATAATGCATGGTTAAAATGCCAAACCCGACAAGGCTGCCGGACAGAAAAAGAATTTTTGGGCGGCGCTCAAAAAAATGCAAAAGCCCCAAAGCAACGCCCACTATCAAAATTGCCAAAAGCGCAGATGCCAGCGTGATTGCGGCATCATAGTAAAATAAAACCGGCATTTGCAGGCCCAACATGGCCACAAAATGCATCGACCAAATTCCGCCTCCCAAAGCCACGGAGGCAAGCGATACCGCAATTTTACGCTGCGAAAAAGACTTTTGGGACAGGTCTTTGGTAAGCGTTAGGCCGGTGAAACCCGCAACCAAAGCGATCAGAAAAGACACGACGACAAGGCCGCTATTATGGCTAAACTCTAACGTTGTCATGCTTCACACATGCATTTACCAACGCAAAAAGCAATCTTGAAGGCGTTTATGGCGGCCAACTTCTGCGAGTTTGCCGATAAATTCTCAACCCATTTGGCCAAATCTGCAGCGCTAATTCATGGTGCAGGCGTAAAAGGCAAGGCCGCTTTTTGTGGGTTCAAACCGGGTATCGTTTTGAACGCTGCCGGATCAGGGCTTGTCAGATTTTGGGCAAGCCCCTAGGGTTTTGCGCAAATTCCTTTGCAGAGAGATTGTTGATGCCCACCCTGTCTGATGTTGTTGACCTGAGCGCCTATCCTTTGCACGATCATGCTTTGCTTGAACGCTGCCGGGCTGCTTTTGATCGCGAGGGGGTGCTAACCTTGAAAGGTTTTTTGCGCCCCGAAGCGGTCATAGATTTGGTGAAAGAAGCGCAGCGGGAACGCAAGCATGCATTTTTCACCGCATCAACGCATAATGTTTACTTAACGCCCAAAGATCCTAGCCTGCCTGAAGATCATATTTTTAACCGTCAAGTTAGCTCGTCAAAAGGCTGCATCACCACGGATCAAGTGCCCGCAGGGTCTGGCCTGCATAGCCTTTATAATTCGCACGTGTTTCGCGGCTTTATCGCCCAATTGGTGGGAGAGCAGGCGCTGTTTGAATATGCCGATCCGCTGTCTTCGATCAACGTGCATTACGCGGGCGAAGGCCAAGAATTGAATTGGCATTTCGACAATTCGGAATTTGCCATCACTTTGCTGTTGCAGGCCCCTTTGGCAGGCGGTGATTTTGAGTATCTGCGCGATCTGCGCGATGCAGAAAATGACGATATGAATTTTTCTGGCGTGCAAGCGGTTGTTGAGGGCAAGCGCCAACCCGAGGCGCTTTTGGTTGAGCCTGGCACTTTGGTGCTGTTTCGTGGACGCAATGCGATGCACCGGGTTACTCCAACGCAAGGCGCGCGGGATCGCATTCTGGTGGTTTTGGCATATAATTCCAAGCCGGGTATCGCGCTGTCGGAGGCCGCACGGATGACGTTTTTCGGCCGTCTAGGCTAGGGTGTGGTGCCGCTTTAAGCTTTGCCATATTGCAGGCGGCCAACGCCATATGGAAAGGCGATTGTTTTTTATCATGTTTCACATATAAGCGGCGCATCGTTTGATCTGCAGCATCTATGTTGCAAAAAAGGGCCATGCTCTCCATATCTTCTGGGACACTGGCGCAGGGAATGGGCAGAAACCATATGGCTTCGAAACTTTTTTCGGAAAAAGACAAATCAAATATTGCTTGGTTTTGGCGCCGATATCTTAAAAGAAAAACCCCATGGTTGGGCTTGATATTGGCGTTGGTGCTTTTGGAGGGCTTCGTGCTGCAAAAGTTTTTGGCCATCACCGAAACGGGATTACGGGTGATTTTTGAGCAGGGCGACATCATAGATCTGCTGTGGATTTGCTTGATGGTGTTTTTGATTTTTACGGTTCGCGCCTTGGTTTCTTTTGTGGTGCCCACTTTATCCGTGCGTCTGGCCAGTGGCGCTGTTTTAGAGCTGCGTTCGGATCTGATCCGCCATGTTCTTTATATGGATCAAAGGTTTTTTGATCGCACCAATTCTTCGGATCTTATTCTTCGCTTTGTCAATCAAGTGGAAGCGTTGAGTCAATTCGTTGGCCGCACCACGGTGGAAGCTGTGCGCGATGTGGCCACGATTGTAATCATTTCAGGGTATTTAATTTATAAATCGGCGCTGCTTTTTGGCGTTGCGCTGCTTCTTTTGCCGATCATTTTTTTGCTGATGCGGATGGTGTCTGAAACCATCAAACGCATTCAGGCGCAATCTGAGCAGGCGCTGGGCAGTTACATGAATACAATTGAAGAAATGTCTGGGGGCATGCGCACGATTAAAATGACCGGACAAGAGGCGGCTGAGGTCGATCGAATGATTTCTGAATCGGGCAATATCAAAAAATTAGCGGTCAAACTTCATATGGCGCAGGCGCTTGTTTTGCCTTCGATCGATTTATCTTCAGCGGTAGTATATATGGTTGTGATTGGCGGTGGTGGATATCTCGCGCTTTCAGAGGCCTCGGCCTTAGACGGGGCGTCGATTATCGCTTTTCTGTTGGGTTTGGTGATCGTTTTTGATCCCGCCCGGCGCCTGTCGCAATTTTTCACAAAATTGCAAACCAGTTTGATCTTGCTTGCCTCGGTGCGCGGGGTGTTGCAAACGCAGCCCGATGTTTCAGATGAAGGCAATGTCTCAAAGTTTACCGATACGCGCATCGATATCACCCTGCATGATATCGGGTTTTCCTATGAGGCTGATCAAACATTATTCGATGGTATCAGCCTGCAGTTTAAAGCGGGGCAAAAAACCGCCATTGTCGGCTCGACCGGTTCGGGAAAAACCACGCTGCTTAGTTTGATGGCGCGGCTTTATGATTTAAATAGCGGTGCGGTACTGTTTAATGGACAGGACATTAAAAAGTTCACGTTAAAATCGGTGCGCGAGAAATTTTCAATCGTGGCGCAGGATGTGGTTATTTTTAACAAAAGCATCGCAGAAAACATCCAATATGCAGACCCTAAAGCCAGCGCAGAGGCGGTGCGTGCGGCGGCAAAACTGGCGCGTATTGATGATTTGATGATCGAACGCGGGGATCAGCCTGTGGGTCCAAAAGGCAGCCTGCTTTCGGGTGGTCAAAAGCAGCGGATCGCGATCGCGCGGGCCTTTTTAAAACCGGCGCCGATCCTGCTTTTGGATGAGGCAACATCGGCGCTTGATGCGCTGACAGAACAAAAAGTTAATGCCAGTTTCAAGGATCTTCAGGCCGGTAAAACCACCATCGTTGTGGCACATAAATTTTCGAGTGTGGTTGATGCAGATCATATTTATGTGCTTGAGGCCGGCAAATTGGTTGAACAAGGCACTCATGCCGATCTGATGGCCAAAGCCGGGCTATATGCCAGCATGTTTTCTGCACAGGATGATATTTTAATATCTGGATGATGGTGTTTGCGCGCCTTTAAAACCCTGGTTGAGGCGGTCAATATTTTGCGCAGATCTTCGTAAAAGGCTTTGAAACCTTTCGCCAAATGCCGTGAAATGGGCCAATAGGCTTGATTAATCTCACGCGACGCGCCAACACTGTTGTGTATCGTATTGGGGGCCGGCATGCTCAAACCTATCTTGATTATGTTCAATCTGTTTCTTTGGGCGTCTTCGGCGCAGGCGTTTCATCTGTGCACGGATATCCGGGCTGTGGTGGTGCGTGGAGCTGAAATGCTGTTAGAAGGTCAAGAAGAGGTGGCAATTGACGGGATGATTGCGGCCCAAATGCAGGCACATGGGCACATGCATACGCCCGCTTTGCGCGGCGCTATGCTGCGTCAGTCACTCAAATTGAGCCGAAAAATTGCCAATAGCGATTTAAGGCAAGTGACGGCTGTGAATTATTTTGGTGATCAGTTTCATACGGATTGTACCCGCAATAAAATCTGGTCGGGCATCGGACATTAGCGTTTAGAGTGACCGTTTCCTAAAATTATTCTGCTGTTGGTTTCAAGGTTGATAAAGCCATTAAATGCAGCGCGCTGCGAGGCGAGAAAATGAGTTTAAGGCTTGTAAACCCAGAAAAAATCACTCAACTTCCGTGACACCGCGCCCAAATTGGGTTTTTCAGAAACAGGATGTCTTATGGGAATAAAATTCCGCCTACCTTTGGTATGGAATGTCTATTTTTCGTTTTTTATCTATGCGTTCAGTCTGGGGGCTATTTTCCCGCGGCTTGGGGATTTGCAATTGCAAATGGGCATTGGGCCTGCGGCGCTGGGGCTGTCGGTTACCGGTGCCGCGCTGGGGGTGCAAGTCTCATTATTGATGGCCAGTTCAGTCTTGTCGCGGTTGGGATTTCGAAAAGTAATGTTCTTTGGCATGCTGTTGATGGGTATTGGTGAAGCTTTGGCCGGTTTGGCCACCAGCCCTTATGTTTTCTTTGGATGGTTTTTTCTGGCGGGTTTGGCGATTGGCGTTGTGGAGGTTGCGGTGAATGTCGAAGCCGACCGGGTTGAGGCGCTAGCGGGTCGGCGGATTATGAACCGGTCGCATGCTTTTTGGAGTTTAGGGTTTTTCGCCACGGGTTTGCTGGGCGCGTTCGTGGCGCAGTTGGGCGTGCCTGCAGGCCTGCATTTAAGCTTGACCGGGCTTGTTTCGGTTGCGTTAACGCTGTTATTTTTGGCAAGGTATCAGCCAGCGCCAATCCGCGGCGCCGATCATGATGGCCCGCCAAAATTGGCCCGTCCAACCCGTGGGATCATGGTTTTGGTTGCCTTTACATTATCTGCCATGCTGCTCGAAGGGGCTTTGATTGATTGGTCGGTGATTTATATGCGCGATGTTTTTGAGGAAAGCGCTTTTGTAAATGGATTGGCGCTGACATTAGGAGCTTTGGGGCAATTTATCATTCGGTTTTTTGCTGATCCCGTTGTGGATCGCCATGGCGCTGAGCGGGTGGCGCGGGTATCTTTGATCGCGCTGGCTTTGGGCGCTGGCGTGGTGTCGTTTACGCCCAATTCCACTTTGGCCCTGATTGGGTTTGTATTTTTGGGTGCGGGAACTGCAGTTATTTTCCCTTTGGCGATCTCGGCGGCGGCGCAAAGAGGCGATCGCTCATCCCCAGAAAATGTAGCAGCTTTGGCGCAATTCTCGTTTGTAACGTTTCTTTTGGCGCCGCCTTTATTGGGTTTTGTGGCAGAAAATTTTGGCATTCGCTATTCCTTTGGTTTGGCGCTGCCTTTGATCTTGGGCAGTTGGCTAACCGTGGGCGCGCTGAGCCATGCGGGCCGGAAGGCATAAAATCTGCGTTGATCCGCTTGGCCCGTCATCTCTTGTCGCAAATGAAGCTGCAGCAAGGGGTCTTGGTCGGTTAGAGCAAGGCTAGAGATGTGAAGAGGAAGCCCCGTTATGTCCCAAGCGCTGGTGTCAGATCAGGCCAGGTTAAGCATTTTATGCGTGATGGGTGCGTCTTTGGCGTTTTCCTTAAACGATATTACGGTAAAATATTTTACCGATAGCTTACCGCTTCATGAAGTTATTTTATTCCGCTCGCTTTTTGGAATGGCATTCATTTTGTTCCTTTTCGGGCGAGGGGTGCCCTTAAAAACCATGTTTTCAACCCGCCGCCTGTCGCGCCATATCTTGCGCGGGCTAAGCGTGGTGGTGGCAAATTTTGCTTTTTTTGCAGGCTTGGCTGCCTTGCCACTAGCGGAGGCCTCGGCGATTTTCTTTATCGCGCCGCTGTTAATAACGGGATTTTCGGCATTTTTCTTGGGGGAATATGTAGGTGTCTGGCGCTGGACGGCGCTTTTGGTCGGCTTGCTCGGCGTTTTGATCATCGTAAAGCCCGGCAGTGCAGCGTTTCAATGGGCGGTGATTTTGCCGCTTTTATCCGCGATTGCCTATGCCACCTTGCACACGATTACCCGTTCGATGGGGCTCGCGGAATCGCCCATCACCATGTCGCTTTATATCCAATTGGTCTTTATTGTCGTGTGCCTTGGGATGGGTTTGATGTTTGGAGATGGAAGATTTGCCGGGTTGGGCCATCCTTCGGCTGAGTTTATATTGCGCGCATGGGCATGGCCCAGCGGCAGAGATGTTCTTTTATTCGTAGCTGCGGGGTTTTTCAGCGCGTCTGGTGGCTATCTTATCAGCCAAGCCTATCGCAGCAGTAGCGCTGGTTTGGTGGCCCCTTTTGAATATTCTACGGTCATTTTGGCCGTTTTATGGGGTTATATATTTTGGCAGGAAGTGCCGGGCTTAAGTTCGGCCTTTGGAATCTTTTTAATCATTGCCTCCGGGGTTTTTGTAGCGATACGTGAGTTTAAACGACAAGTGCCGCCTGCCTCGCAAAAGCTATCGGCGCGCCGTTGAGCCGGGCAGTGGCTGCGCTGAAATTAGGGTGCGTTTAGCGCGTTTTCAGCCCGTTTTCCCGCGCTACAAAATCTACCAAATGGGGCACGTAATCCTCTGGGCCATCGCCACCCATGGCCATGGCACGCGCAAAACTACTTTTCGCGGCATTTCCAATTGGATTTGCAATGCTTGCCTCATTGGCCATGCTTTCGAGATAGCGCAGATCTTTGAGCGCGTTGGTCATGGTGAATTTATGGGCCTCACGATTGCCATCCAGCGCGTAACCCATAAAGGTTTGATAAAACCCACAATCCATCCGGCTACCGCGGATCACGCTGTCAAAGCGCTTGGCATCAATTCCCATTTTAGCCCCTAAGGCCAGCGCTTCGGAATACATTGCGGCATAGCCCAGCGATAGAAAATTATTTAGCAATTTCATACGGTGGCCATCGCCAACCGCGCCGATATGCACGAGCGTTGCAGCCCAGCTTTCGATCACTGGTTTGATCCGCGCAAAAACCGGCTGATCGGCGCCCACCATCGCAGATAGCGCGCCCTCTTCTGCTTGCACCGGCGTGCCTCCTAACGGGGCATCCACCATATGAATGCGCTTTGATTTCAAATTTTCTGCTAGTTTTAGGGTGGAGGTGGGGTCGGATGTTGAGCAATCGATGATAACGGCGTTTTCTGACAGATTAGGGGTGAGTTCCGCGATAATCTGTTCGACCTGAGGCGAACCTGGGGCACAGATGAATACCAGCGTTGAGTCTTTGGCCAGCGCTTCTAGGCTGCCGGCTTCTTGCGCGCCCAGCGACAGCAGATTTTCAACCGGCACGCGGTTTTTATGCGCGATTACGGTCACAGGATATCCCGCGCGTAAAATATTTTTGGCCATGCCATGGCCCATCAGGCCCACGCCGATAAATCCAATTTTTTCGTTTTGCTGCATGCCAACCTCTTTTCTGAAATTTTATGTGTGCATTAATCGTTAAATCAGGTTGCATCGCAAGGGCTTCTTACGCCTAAAGGCGATTGCCTTTGCCCCTGTTGATGGGGTTTACGGACAGCATACCCCTTAATTGTTGTGACTCGCCCCAAAAAAAAGAGACGCTATTTCTAGCGTCTCGAGATACCGAATAATCTGGGAGGATATATTTTCGGTTTTTACGATCTGGGAGGAGGTAGACCGTGCTCTATTGCTACCATATTTTTCTGCACCGCAGAAATACTTATTTTGAATTGCTGCTATGCAGAAAAATCATAGCTCATACATAATCATCCGTGGTTTTGTGCAGATAGGGGAAGGAATGCGTGAATTTTATGCAGCGAAAACTTTTATCTGGGTATGTGCGAATTTAGCGCGCAAGCCTTCGGGCGGATCTGCTGCGCAGATCCTGGCTGGGGTACAGAATCGCGCCCTATTTTCGGACGCACCATAATGGCCCAGCCCCCCACTTTTTAGGTGATGAGGTATAAAGAATTGAGCGGGTGCTTGATATTAATTTTCTGCACCTCAGAAAACCCTGCCTCGGCGCAGAG
The DNA here is from genome assembly GCA_001642945.1 of Rhodobacteraceae bacterium SB2. GTDB lineage: Bacteria > Pseudomonadota > Alphaproteobacteria > Rhodobacterales > Rhodobacteraceae > Thalassovivens > Thalassovivens spotae. The sequence continues at coordinate 307,953 of LGRT01000013.1, forward strand.
GTTGCGCAACACAGAATCGGATAGACCCACCGTTCCCATACCTTCTCCGCCCTGCCACATTGAGGTGGTCATACAAAAATGTAGACTGATGCCCAATTTAAACACGCCATACGGGCCTGAATTATCAACCGGATCTTCTGTGGCTTCGATATCCATCAGCAAAAACATCCCATCCTGGGCCATAGATTGTTTCAGGGTTCTTAAGCCAAGCGCCGGGTTTGGCAGATCGTGAATTAAATCAAACGTGGCGACAATATCATATTGGCCCGGGCTGCCTTCATCCATATTCCAATGTTTAAATGTGATATTACGGTCAACGCCAGCCTCTTTTGCGTTGACGCCGGCGTGTTCTATATTTGGCAAGAATGCATCATAGCCAATAAATTCTGACTCGGGAAATAGCTTCGCCAACTCAATCGTGGACCTGCCCGTACCGCAGCCAAAATCGGCAAATCTGGCGCCTTTTTTTAAGCGCTGAGTCAACGCTGGGATATGGGGCAACCAATCTTTTACCAAGAAATTACGATAGCGCGCGCAGCCCGTGTGATCCAGCGCCTGCCAAAGCGCTGGCGGATAATCTTCAAACCCGACGCCGCCACCAGATTTGAAGGCCTCGCGCAGCTTCTCATAGGGCAATAACGCGCTGTTCAGCAATTTAAAGGCACCATATTGGGCAAAGCGGCCGCCGTCTTCCACCAATAGCTGTGCTTGATCTGGGCTTAGCCAGGCTTCGCGCGTGGCTTTATCAAACATCACATAGCCGCTGAGCACGATCCCGTGCAGCCATTCGCGAACATAACGTTCGTTTAATTGCAGGCGCGCTGCCAGTTGCGCTGAGGTAGAGCGCCCGTGTGTGTGCAAATCTTTAAAAAGCCCCAGTTCAATACCAAGACTGCACAGCCGCACTGAGACGGCCCCCGCCATATCCCTTCCGGCTTGTTCCAACAGGGCTTTGGGTTTTGTATCGCTCATCAGCTTGTTTCCTCGGGTTTTGCGGGTCTGCTCTGGCCAAAGGCATGGGGAGGGGTTGGGCCGCCGACGCGCCGTTACATCTGCCCTGCCATATTATCAATTTTGGGTATTGTGTTAAGAATATATTTGCAAAATTCCGCAGCGTTTTTTGCGCAGTTTTAGAGGTGAAGCTCTTCTAGATAGGGTGGGTTACATCCCGCGCGTTCGCAGTTCAGCGCTGCCGCTGTTGCGGCGACTTCTAACAGGCTTTGCAAATTCTCAGGGCTTAAGGATGAAAGTGCCTTATGCGTGTCCCAGCCATTTTTGGTGATCTGCGCGATTAAAGTGCCCATAAAGGTGTCGCCCGCCCCCACCGTATCGGCCAGAGGGGATGCAACGCCCGCAGGCACCGCGATTTTGTGCTGCGCGGTTGCGCCGATCGCGCCTTTTTGGCCCATTGTCAGCACCAGCAATGCGGCATTGCTCAGCGCGCGGATCTTTTCAAATGCCTCTAGCAAAGGCAGCTCTGGAAGCAGATAGGCCAGATCTTCATCGCTTAGCTTGACCAATGTTGCCGAGCCCAAAAGCCGCAACACGCGCTCTACATATTCTGCTTTATTGGCAATCAATCCTGGCCTGGCATTGGGATCTAGGCAGGTCATCATGCCTTTTTCGGCGCAGCTTTCAAAAAACGCCTCCCAGGCTTGGGCATCCGCACCGGTGATCAAGGCCAAAGAGCCAATGTGAAACGCCGTTGCCTTGGCGGGACAAGTCTCGATCAATTGCTGATAGGATATCTGGCGTTCCGCTGTGCCCTCACGGTAGAACTGATAGCTTGGAATGCCATCCGCCAGCGAAACAACCGCCAGCGATGTTGGCTGCGACACGCGCTGGGCGGCCAAGGCAATATTATCTTGTGCCAGGCGCGCTTCCAGCATTGCTCCCAAAGCATCTTCTGAAACGGGCGTCATATAGGTGACATCTTGGCCTTGCCGGGCTGTCGCTATTGCGCAGTTGTAACAAGAACCGCCTGGAATGGCTTGGTACAAAGCCGCCCCATCCGGCGTGTCGGTTTGTACAAAGTCAATCAGGTTCTCTCCACCCACAAGAATCATATGATCGTTCCTTCTTTCTAATTTTGAGCCGGTATCATCGAAAACGCGCTCGGCCAAAGGGGCATTATAATCACACCGGCTTAATAAGCCCTCCAAACCAGCAACGCCAGAGCGGGTTTATTAGATTTACAGCATTGAACTGGGGTCTTTGCCACCCGAGCTGGCGGTCTGTCAAACCCCGTTACAAAGACGCTAAAAACTTGGACACTTCTTGTTGAAACACTGGCCATCCGGCATCTTGTTCCAAAATAAGATGGTTTGTTGAGTCAAGCGGCACAAAGCGGGCATTGGGCATTTTATCTGCCATTATCTGAGATTGATCCATTGGTACGCGTTGATCGCCGCGGCTATGCATGATCAATGTTGGCAGGGTGATCTGCTCTAAGCGGTTGGTCACATCAATTTCGGCATTCACCCGAGAGATTGCGGCCGCATTTTCTGCGCTGGTGCTCAGTTGCATCAACCGATCAAACGCATCTTTTTCCGCCTGGTTCGAATCGGGAATCATAGTGTTTGCAAAAAACTGCCGGAAGGCCGGGATATCAGAGTCCCACCCGGTTTGAATCATCTGAATTTCCAAGTCAGTTTGCGATGGGTTGGCGGATGGTCGCTTATTGGCGCCTTGCGCAAACCCGCCTAAGAAAATTAAACCCTTGACGCGCTCGGGATGGCGATATGCAAATTCAATCGCCGAGGCGCAGCCTTGCGAAACACCAAAGAGCACGCATTTTTCATCTTGAATGGTGTTTGAGACCGCCATGATATCATCTACAAACGCGTCAAATGATATTGTTTCCGGGTGGCGCTCTGACAGCCCATTACCGCGTTGATCAAAGCGCAGCAATTGATGCTCAGAAGAAAGGTTTTCGAAAATATGGCGCCATAACGGGCTGCGCCAATCAGCATCCAGATGTGTTACAAAATTTGGCGATTTTAAAAGCACCGGGCCCTGCCCCAAACTGGCCATGGCAATTGCGCAGCCATCGGCACTTGTACAATAGCTGATTCGCTGATCGAGCTGTTTTCCCAAAATTGCGCTGCGCGGATGGCTTGGATTAAAATCTGGCGCGCTCATAAAGCATGCAATTGGACGGTCTATATTTTTAAGCCGTTGAAGACCTTGGGCATCAAAGGCCTGTTGCGCCTGGGTTGACATTTTGCCGATGCAGTGCCCAGAGGTGCAGATAGATCCCGGTTTTGAAATACTTTCCAACCGCGAGGCGATATTGACGGTAGATCCGAAAACATCCCCTGCCAATTCTATAACTGGTCCATGATGCAGCCCAATCCGATACACGAAAACATCGCTGTTGGGATCTTCATCGCAGAAGGCTTTCACCCCGCTTAGCAGCGCTGTTGCAAAATCAAATCCGTCTTGAGCAGCCTCAAAAAGGCATAAAAACCCATCCCCGGTGGTTTTAATCAAGCGTCCGTGATAGCGGGTTAAAAGCGGATGAAGCAGCCTAGTATGTAGGGTTTGTTGGCGGGTGATGACGCGGTGTTCATCCCTCTCAACCAGCCGCGAGAAGCCAACAATATCCGAAAATAAAACGGTTTTTTCCTGCGTGTCCATATTACCCTACAGAGTTATGTTATGGGGCAAGCGCGGTGCATTTGGCTGTTTGTCACCAGCTTTTGCGGCATATGCCTGCTATCGTGAAAATTTAGGCAACATTTTCTTCCGGTTGCGGTTCTGAAAGTTCATCAATGATCTTTTTAAGGGTTTCCAATTCTTCCAGATCCAGCGGATGTTTCGTAAGCTTTAGCTGAAAATTCTCACCTTCAAAATTCTTTGTTTCAGCGCGAGACGTATCACTAATATCAACTTCATAGGCGATCACACCGCGCTCTAACCCTTTCAATTCAAGCTGTTGGGGGGCGTCAAAGCTAAAATAGTCTTTCACTTGAAAATAGGTTTCCTCAGAGACCAATATTCCCGATGGCATCGCGGCGCTTTCCAAACGTGAGGCCAAATTAACTGCAGCGCCCACCACGGTATAATCAAGCCGGTCTTCACTGCCGAAATTGCCCACGGTGCAATATCCGGTATTGATCCCAACGCGGATTTCCAAATCTTTTTTTAAGCCAAAATGTTTGCTCCAATAACCCCATAGCTCGGCCATTCGTTGTTGCATTTCGACCGCCATCGCTACGCATCTTCGGGCATCTTCTTCAATTCCGAAGCTTTCCGGATCGCCAAAGAAAATCATGATCGCATCACCGATATATTTATCAATTGTCGCGCCATGTTTCAGCGCGATCTGCGACATTTCGTTTAAATAAAAATTTAATAACGCGGTAAGTTCTTCGGATTCCAATTTGTCAGATATGGCTGTGAAATTTACAATATCAGAGAAAAATACAGTGATTTTTTTACGGTAGCTTTTTACCTCGACATTCTGCTTGCCGCTAAAGATCGATTCGTAAATTTGGGGCGAAAGATATTTTGCCAATTGCCCCGATACGTCTTCCATTTGCTGGGTTTTCGACTGCGCCTCAGCCTTTGCGTCTTCGGCAACCTTTTTTTGTTTTTCCAGCTGGGTTGCCAATGACTTACGCAAATTGGCTTCTAAGCGTAGGCGTGAAAGTTCCTTTTTAAGATCTTTCAATTCTGTTTCTTGGTCTTTGGGCGTTTCAGTCACAGATTCTTTCCTCGCACCAGGGTTTTAAATTGGGCCAAAGCTAGAATGGTTATATACATTGATTTTGCGGCTTTACGGCTTTGGTTTCACAACAGTATTCAGCAAGTCGAAGGTCGTGACAACATTCTAATTGTTCGTTTTGACAAACAGACAAGAATATTGATGAAAAGACGAAAATTAATCAGCCGTCACGGAATAATAATTCAATCACTTTACCGATATTTTGCCTGAGATCAGCGGGAATTGTTCGGCCTTAGAGAAACCACGTTTCCCCGCTCTTGTCTCTGAAAACGTATTTTCAACAATTTAAACCAATTTTTTAAAAATCTTTTGCTGAGTTTTGGTTTTCTTTGATTGGATATGACCCAAGGGAATTTGGTTTCCCCATAGACAGGTTAAAATAATCTTCGTTAATCTAGATCTTAAAACGTGGGTGACGTTTGTAATGTGAAAACAGGCGGAATGAATAAGATGAATTCTTTAGAACAATCAGATTTGAACGCAGTTTTAATTGAAAGTTTGGACACTCTTCCAAGCGGCGTATGCGTTTGGACAGAAGATGATCGCCTGGTTTTCGTAAATCGATTTTTCAACGAACTTCAAAAAGAGGTTGGGGTGTCTCTCGAACCGGGCATCTCACGCTTAGAAGTTGTGCAACAAAATATTGATTGTGGATTTTTAAAGTTACCTCCCGATTTAGATATTGAGGCCTATCTGCGGCAGAGTAAGGCCGATATGTATGCCCAAGATGGGGGCTCGCGGATCGAGCTGCCCCTGCGCGATGGCGGGGTGCTGCTTTTGACCAATAAGCCTTTGAGCTCGGGCAATTACCTGCAGCTCTATACCGATATCACCACGCTTAAAAAGCATGAGGCCGAGCTAGAAGATAAAGAGCGGCGTTATGTTGGGGTAACGCATGCGCTGAATGCATTTGTCTTCGAGTGGAATATTGAAAATGGCCAGACCAGCTTTTCAATCCCCGAAGGCGTTGGGCCGGCAGCTGAAAAAAATATGAGCAGGCTGCAAATGGATCGTTTGGATGCTGTGTTTGAAGAAGATCGTGCGGCGTATAAATCCGCGATGATCGCACATTTTAAAAAGCAAACCCCGCTATTTTCATGCGATCACCGAATCCGATCGGATACAGGCCAATTGAATTGGTACCGCACACGCGGCAAAGCCCTTTGGAATGAACAGGGGCGTGCGGCCAAATTCTATGGGTTGGTTGAGAATATCGATGATCAAAAGAAAGTACAGCTGCGCATGGCAGATATCGAAAAACGCTCGCAGGATGTGTTGAACAGTATTTCAGCCGGGATTATGGTCTGGGATGCCAAGGATCATCTGGTCTGGGTGAATAAGTTTTTTGATCGCTTCGGCGTGCCGCTTGAACCAGGGCAACCCTACATTAACGAAACTGGAAAGCTTGTTGATGGGGGCATTTTTTCTTTAGATGAAGGGGTTGATAAGCAAGAATTCTTAAAAGACCGAGTGGCGCAACGCCAGGCGTTGACCGGAACGGCTATAAATTTGCTGCCAAGGATGGCAGATGGGTCGCATCTTCAAATCACCAGTAAACGCCTCGAAGATGGCGGCATGGTGCAAGTGTTTGTGGATGTGAGTGATTTGACCAACCGTGAAGAAGAGCTGAATAATTTGGTGGAAGAGCTCAACACAGCCAAACAAGCGGCGGATGCGGCCAACCAAACGAAAAGTCAGTTTTTGGCCAATATGAGCCATGAATTGCGCACCCCATTAAACGCCATTATTGGCCTTACTGAAATGTTGAAGGAAGATTGTGTTGATGATGGTTTGGAGGATTTTATCGAGCCGCTTGACCGTGTCTTTAGCGCCGGCAAGCATTTGCTGACGCTGATCAATGATGTTCTAGACCTATCAAAAATTGAGGCGGGCAAAGTCGAGTTATATAATGAAACATTCGAATTAGAGCCTTTGCTGCATGGCGTGATTCAAACCACCCAAACGCTGGTCGAGCAAAATAATAATGAAATTGCTTTAACTTTCTTGGAGTCGATCGATGAGGTAACAAATGATCAAACGCGGATAAAGCAGATTTTTCTGAATTTGATTTCCAACGCCACCAAATTTACCGAAAATGGCCAAATATCTTTGACCGTCAGCCGGCAATCCACGCCGCAAGGCGATTTGGTCAAAGTGGATGTTGCCGATACTGGTATTGGCATGGATGAAGAACAGGTGGGCCGTTTGTTCAATGCTTTTGTACAAGCCGACAGTTCGACCACCCGCAAATATGGCGGAACCGGCTTGGGGCTCACCATTTCAAAGCAGCTTGCGCAGCTGATGGGGGGTGATGTCAGCGTGCAGAGCGAAAAGGGCATAGGCACGGTATTCACCGCAAGTTTCGCGTTGAACAATGCCGGGCATATGCATACCGAAAACGCCAGCGCTGAACCTTTGATAACGCGGGTGATCCCCGGCGGTGAACCAACGGGTAGGAAAGTGCTTATCATCGATGATGATCCAACGATCAGTGCGTTGATGCAGCGGCAACTGGTCAAAAACGGGTATGCGGTGCTTATCGCCAGATCGGGCAAGGAAGGCCTGTCTTTGGCCAAAACCCACCAGCCCGATGTGATCACCTTGGATATTTTGATGCCAGAGATTGACGGATGGTCAACGCTTCGAGCGTTGAAGGCCGATCCCGAAAGTCGCCATATCCCAGTGATTATGGCGTCAATTTTGGATGAAAAAAACAAAGGTTTTGCCTTGGGTGCGGCAGATTTTCTATCCAAGCCGATCGAGCGGGATTATCTTATTTCTTCGGTGCAACGGCTTATTGGCCAGAAAAAAGCCGCAACCATCTGCGTGATCGAAGATGATCAAGACCTGCGCTTTACCGTGAAAGAAATCCTAGAAAAAACCGGCGCGACAGTGCTTGAGGCGGGCCATGGGAAACAGGCGTTTTCTGTCTTGGAAAACCACAATGAACTGCCCGATTTGATTTTGCTTGATCTGTTGATGCCCGTGATGAACGGGTTTGAGTTTCTGCAAAAGCTGCAGGCAACCAAGTTTAAATCAATCCCGGTTTTGGTGTTAACGGGTGCCGATCTAAGTTCTGAAGAGCGCAAAATTTTATCGCAGGAAACCTTGCGCGTGATTGAAAAAAATACCGAAAGCGTGGCGCTTATTGCCGATGACATCGCGCAAGCGATCGAAACAATCAGCGGGGCGGTGCGCTGATGGTGAAAATATTATATATCGAGGATAATGAAGATAACGTTTATATGCTGAAGCGGCGCTTAACGCGCAAAGGCTTTGACATGGTGATCGCGGGTGATGGGCTTGCCGGGGTGGCTATGGCGCATAGTGAATCCCCCGATTTAATTCTTATGGATTTGAGTTTGCCCAAAATGGATGGGTGGGCTGCAACGCGGGCGATCAAGGCAGATCTCGCCACGCAAGGGATTCCCGTCATTGCTTTATCCGCGCATGCGATGGAAGAGCATAAGCAAAGCGCCCTGCAGGCAGGTTGTGATGATTATGATACAAAGCCGGTGGACCTGCCCCGATTGCTGGCCAAAATTAACGCAGCATTGGGGCGGTGAAATGACTAATAAAGAACAGGCAAAGATCCTTGTTGTCGATGATATTGAAGCAAATCGCTTCACTTTAGAGCGCCGGTTGAAGCGCGATGGATATGCCAATGTTTCTTTAGCCGATTGCGGTAAAGCCGCGCTAAGCTCTGTTGAAAGCGCTGAATTTGATTTGGTGCTTTTGGACCTTATGATGCCTGATATGAGCGGTCTTGAGGTGCTTAAAATCTTAAAGTCTGATCCACGTTATCGCAAAATTCCAGTTGTTATGGTCACTGCCTCTGATGAGGTTGAGACGGCGGCTGAGTGTATTTTAAGCGGGGCTGATGATTTCATTACCAAGCCGTTTAACGCCACATTGCTGAAGGCGCGGGTTGGCGCCTGCCTTGAAAAGAAGCGTTTGCAAGATAGCGAAGATCTGTATCTTAGCCGAGTGGAAAGCGACAAGCAGCGCTCTCAAGAGGTATTGAAAACAGTGCTGCCCAACGATGTCGCCGTAGAGCTTCAATCCACTGGGCGCGTGCATTCTCGGCGCTATGACGACGTCGCTATTTTGATCTGTGATCTGGTGGGGTTTACCGCGTTTTGTGAGCAGAATGATCCTGAAATTGTGGTTAAAACTTTGCAAACGCTGGTGGAAGCGTTTGAACAGGTGTTCACCAAATTCGGTTTAGATAAGGTGAAAACGGTGGGCGATGCGATCGTTGCCGTGGGCGGCTTAGCGCGGCCAGCACCCGAAGCGGTGAAATCCTGCGTCTCTGCCAGTTTGATGCTGCGCGATATTGCCAATGCGTTTGAGCCTTCTTTTGGGTTGCATGTGGGCATCCATAGCGGCTCATTGGTTGCTGGCACCGTGGGCAAATCAACCATCCAATTTGATATTTTGGGCAAAGATGTGAATATCGCCTTCAATATTTGTGATTTGTCCGAGAGCGATCAGATTTTATTGTCAAGCGATGCATGGATGCATGTGCGCAATGAGGTGGTGGCAAAATCTGCAGGTTTGGCGCGGTTGAAAAGTGGCCAAGATATCGAACTTTTTGAGTGCGGCGTGTAAAAGCTTACCGCCAGGTCACGCTCTGCTCAAGATTGGGCCGTGGGCGCTCTGGAGGTGTTTTAGTTTCGGTGCCTAAATAAATCAAACCAGCCACGCGCTCATGGGCGCTTAATCCAAGGCCATTTTCTACAAAGCTGCGATTGTGGCTGGCCCATCCCGATAGCCAATTCGCACCCCAACCGGCGGCAAGGGCGGCATTCAGCAAAGCGAGGCAGACTGCGCCGGCCGAATAGGTTTGTTCAATTGTGGGAATTTTCTCTGATGGTTTTTGAACCTCGATCACGGCCACTGCCACATGGCCTTGGTCAAAAGGTTGGCGGGCTTTTTCAACTGCAGAGGCGTCTAATTGCGCCTCGAGCGCGCAGGCTTCGGCAATGCCGGCCAATTCATCCAAACTGTCTGACGTTAAAACGATCAGGCGCCAAGGTTCTAATTTACCATGGTCGGGCGTGCGCAGCGCTGCCGTTAAAACATCACGCAATTGTTCTTGATCTGGCGCGGGGAGGCTTAAGGTTTTTGCTGGCCTTGAGCGTCGCGTTAATAAGAAATCTAAAGCGGCTTGGTTGCGTTTGGGCATTTACTCGTGATCCATTTTAAAGGCGCCATGGCCCCCTATTTATTTGAAATTAGGGCGTTTGCGCGATCTATTGGGTTTAATAATCAGACAGCGCGATCCGATCCATGATTTTAACAAGCTCGACGCTGATGCCAGGTTCCGACATCGCGTGGCCTGCGTTTTTGATCATTTTTAAATCGCATTTGGGCCAAACTTTGGACAGCTCGATCGCAGTTTTGGGCGGGCAAATCATATCATATCTGCCTTGCACGATCCACCCGGGGATATGGGCGATCCGCTCCATGGCGTTTAAGATTTGTCCGTCATGGTCCAAGAACCCGTTATTGATGAAATAATGGTTCTCTAATCTTGCGAAGGTGCGCGCGTAATCGCTTGGTGCTTCACCTCCACGGCCATCCGAATACACCGAGGCCAATGCGGTTTCCCAAGCTGACCATATCCGGCCAAACTGTATTTCAACGCGCAGATCTCCGCTGAACAAACGGCGGTGAAAGGCTGCAATCAAATCATCTCGTTCGTCTTCCGGGATTTTTTCTATAAATTTTTCCCAGGCGTCGGGCCAAAACTGGCTGGCCCCGCCGCCATAAAACCACGCCAATTCATTCTGAGTCATTGTGAAGACGCCGCGCAGAATGAGATGGCTCACCCGTTCTGGATGGGTTTGAGCATAGATCAAAGCCAATGTGGCGCCCCAACTGCCTCCGAATAACGCCCATTTTTCAAGACCCAGTCGCTGCCGCATCGCTTCCATATCTTGCACCAGATGCCAGGTGGTATTGTTGGTCACGCTGGCCTGCGGCTTGCTGCGCCCGCAACCGCGCTGATCAAAAAGGATAATATGGTATTGTTCTGGATTGAAATAGCGCCGCATGATCGGGCTACAGCCTCCGCCGGGCCCGCCATGAACAACCACAACCGGGCGCCCCTGTGGGTTTCCACATTGCTCGATATAAATGTGGTGACCATCCCCCGTATCGATAATCTCTGCAGAAAATGGATCGACGGTAGGATATAAATGCTGATATGCGCGTTTTTGATCTGAGAATTTATCCATGAACGCACTATATGTGATTTACAGAGCAAAAGACCAGACGGAGAACCCTATGAGCGGCGCAGAATTTACCGTAGATGCTAAAGAGATTGCCAAATTTGAGGCGATGGCCGCAGAGTGGTGGGACCCCAATGGTAAGTTTAAACCGCTTCACATGCTTAACCCTTGCCGATTGGATTATATCATTGCGCAGATAGCGGCAGAATTTGACCGCGATCTTGCGCAAGACAACCCCTTTGAGGGATTGCGCATTCTGGATATAGGATGTGGGGGTGGTTTGCTCTGCGAGCCGATGGTTAGATTGGGCGCAACGGTCACCGGGGTGGATGCAGCAGCGCGCAATATTCCTGTGGCGCAAGCCCATGCCGATCAATCAAACCTGCAGATCGAGTATATCGCTGGCACGGCCGAAAGCCTTGTGGAACAGGGCCGCGAGTTTGATGCGGTGTTAAATATGGAGGTGGTCGAGCATGTCGCCGATCCGCAAGGATATTTAAAAGCCTGCCAAGAGCTTCTGAGACCGGGGGGGTTGATGGTGTGCTCTACGATCAACCGCAACGCCAAAAGTTTTGCCATGGCGATTGTGGGTGCGGAATATGTGATGCGATGGTTGCCCAAAGGCACGCATGAATGGTCAAAATTTATCACCCCGGATGAATTGTCTGGTTTTATCGAAGCTGCGGGCCTTTCGGTTGTGGATCGCAAAGGCTTTGTTTTCAATCCGCTTAGCTGGCAATGGCGATTGTCTGACCGGGATTTCAGCGTGAATTACGTGACCGCCAGCGTAAAGCCCTAATCCGGATTCAGCATATAGCCTTCGCCGCGAACTGTTTGCAGATAGCGGGGTTGTTTTGAATCCGGCTCAATTTTTCGGCGCAACCGGGTGATTTGAACATCGATTGCGCGGTCTTGGCCTTGGCTTTGATCGCGCCCTAGTTCGCTCATCAGATCCTCGCGGCGGATGGGCCTGCCCGCGCTTTGCGCCAAAATGCCCATTAACGCGCTTTCAGTGGCGGTCAGGCGGATTTGCTCATCGGCTTTCCAAAGCTCTTTGCGCTGCATGTCATATCTGATCTGCCCAAGCGTAATTATTTTAGGCCCCGCGCCTTGATCCAGATCGGTTGGAACGCGGCGTAAAATTGCATGTAGGCGCAACAGCAATTCTTTGGGCTCGAAAGGTTTTGAAAGATAATCATCAGCACCTGCCTCAAGGCCGCCAATGCGATCCTCGATCTCGCCTTTCGCGGTTAACAGCAAAATTGGTGTGTCAATTTTGCGGCGAAGATCTTTGGTCAGCGAAATCCCATCCTGACCGGGCATCATCACGTCACAGATGATCAAATCAAAGGCAAGCCCCCCCAGCAAGTTGCGGGCATGGTGGCTATCATCGGCGGTGGTCACGTTGAAATCATTGCGCAGCAAATATTTCTTGAGCAGATCGCGAATGCGCTCATCATCATCAATGATCAAAATATGTGGAATCAACATCTAAGCCCCATCCTCGCGCAGTTGGGAATAAGCTGTCATCATATCCGGATCCATCATCGCTTCTAACACTTTGCGAAATCCGGCAACTGCCTCGGGACCGACTTGCCGGAACGCGCTGCGCATTCGCCGGCGCTGTGCATCGGATAGCTTTTGTTCGAGGGCATGGCCGGTTTCGGTCAATGCCAAATGCCGTTCCCGCTTATCGCGCTGCCCGACTTGGCTGGTGACCAATCCATCTGCGATCAATTTGCGCAATACGCGGTTTAGCGATTGTTTGGTCACGCCCAAAATTTGCAGCAGGTTGTTCACATTCGTGCCCGGCGCGCCGTTGATAAAATGCAAGGCCCTGTGATGGGCCCGTCCATAGCCGTGCAATTCAAGTATCCTATCTGGATCAGCGGTAAAACCACGATAGGCGAAAAACATTGCCTCAATGCCCTGCCTTAATTGATCATCCGTCAGGTAAAGCAGCGTTTCACCCATAGCGCGATGCCCGAGGGGGTGCGATAAGGAAGGGTTCTCCATGCCAAATCTCCGACTGATTTCATCTGGCAGTTTATGTCAGTCTTGTTGACATTCCAAGCGTCAACTGTTAGCAAAACCGAGTTTATTGGTAACTTTATACCACAATTGACGCAGTTTTTGAAATAATATGAATAAATTGCTATAAGAATCTGAGAAAGGGCGCGCTGTGGAATTAGGATATGATGATCGCGATGGAAAGATTTGGCTTGACGGCCAATTGGTTGATTGGCGAAGCGCGCAAGTTCATGTGCTGAGCCATGCGATGCATTATGCCAGCTCGGTGTTTGAAGGCGAGCGCGCTTATGGTGGCAAGATTTTCAAAAGTCGGGCGCATTCAGAGCGCTTATTGGCTTCGGGAAAATTGATCGATTTCGAAATTCCTTATTCTGTAGAGGATATCGAAGCCGCCAAAGAGGCGGCTTTGCAGGCTAATGGCCTGAGCGACGCATATGTGCGCGCCTTTGCATGGCGCGGCGCGGGGCCGGATATGGGGGTTGCCTCCTCGCGCAATCCCGTACGCATGGCGGTGGCTGTGTGGTCTTGGGGCAATTATTATGGCGATGCCAAGATGAAGGGCGCCAAGCTGGATATCGCAAAATGGCGCCGGCCCGATCCGGCCACGGCGCCTTCGCAAGCCAAAGCTGCGGGGCTTTATATGATCGCAACCATGTCAAAACATGCGGCCGAAGCCAAAGGCTGCAGCGATGCAATGATGTTTGATTATCGCGGCTATGTTGCCGAGGCCACGGGCGCCAATATTTTCTTTGTCAAAGATGGCGAAGTACATACGCCGACAGCGGATGCCTTTTTGAACGGAATAACCCGTCAAACGGTTATCGAAATGCTTAAAGAAAAAGGTATTCGTGTGATCGAGCGCCATATTATGCCAGAAGAGCTGGAAGGGTTTGAGCAATGCTGGCTGACGGGCACAGCAGCCGAGGTCACACCGGTTGGCCAGATTGGCGATTATCATTTTGACGTGGGCGCTTTGACGCGTGATATTTCTGAAAGTTATGAAATATTGGTTCGAAAGTGATTTAAGAGCCAACGGAGGGATGGGCGTTGATGCCCATACCCTCAATCTGTGAATATTCGTAGATCAGGCGGGTCTTTCAAAGGTGGAGCAAAGCGGTAATGCCCATGCGGTTTAAAGGACCCGTGAAAAGGCTGCTTTTGGCGCCAAAGTTTAAAGACAAAAGATTCGTTTTTGCCGTTTAAACGGCGGTGGGAGGTCTGATACGCCCATGAAACCTGCAAGAGAGCGAATATTTTCAGGATCTTTTGAAAAAAAGCCAAAAAAATTAGTTAAAAATGGGTTTAGAGCCGCGCCAAAACGGCGCGGTTTCAAGAGTGTGCTGGACGAAGTCCATAAGCGGGGCTAAATAGCCCCATGAAAAGAACAGAGGCCGCATCTTGGTCTCGAGTTGTAAGAACGATCATTTAGACGAAGAATGGAGTTTACCTCGTGTCACATGCAGAAGATCACGAAGGCACCCGGAGAGATTTTCTCTACTATGCCACAGCAGGCGCCGGCGCCATAACAGCGGGCGCAGCGGTTTGGCCTTTGGTCAACCAGATGAACCCATCTGCCGATGTGAAGGCCTTGTCTTCGATTCGTGTGGATATTTCAGAGATCGAACCGGGCACGCAGCTGACTGTAAAATGGCTGGGCAAGCCCGTCTTCATCCGTCGCCGGACGGAAGATGAAATTTCCGAAGCGCGCGGCGTTGCCATGGATGATTTGATCGATTTGTCAGCGCGCAACAACAATGCGCCAGAGTTGGATGCAGCGGATGAAAACCGTGCGCTTGACGAGACTGGTGAATGGTTGGTGATGATGGGCGTGTGCACGCATTTGGGCTGTGTGCCTTTGGGCGATGGCGCTGGCGACTTTCACGGCTGGTTCTGCCCCTGCCATGGATCGCATTACGATACATCTGGTCGCATTCGCAAAGGCCCTGCTCCGGAGAACTTGCCGGTGCCTATGGCCGCTTTTGTCGACGATACTACAATCAAATTGGGTTAAGGAGTTACTGTAATGGCTGGAATCCCTCACGACCATTTTGAACCGAAAACATCTGGCCAGAGATGGCTGCACAGCCGCTTGCCAGTTGTTGGCTTGCTCTATGATACATTGATGCTTCCAACGCCGAAAAACCTCAATTGGATGTGGATCTGGGGCATTGTGCTGACCTTTTGTTTGGCGCTGCAAATTATCACCGGTATCGTTTTGGTAATGCATTACACCCCGCATGTGGATATGGCTTTTGCGTCTATCGAACATATTATGCGCAATGTGAACGGTGGGCATATGATCCGGTATCTGCACATGAACGGTGCATCGCTGTTCTTTATTGCCGTTTACGCGCATATTTTCCGTGGCCTTTATTATGGCTCTTACAAAGCGCCGCGCGAAGTCACGTGGATCATCGGCATGTTGATCTATCTGTTAATGATGGGCACAGCGTTCATGGGCTATGTTTTGCCTTGGGGCCAAATGTCGTTCTGGGGCGCAACCGTTATTACAGGTCTGTTCGGCGCTATCCCGTTTATCGGAGAGCCCATCCAAACATTGCTGCTTGGTGGCCCGGCGGTCGATAACGCGACACTGAACCGGTTTTTCAGCCTGCATTATCTATTTCCCTTCCTGATTGCAGGTTTGGTGATCGTGCATATTTGGGCATTCCACACGACCGGGAATAACAACCCAACGGGGGTGGAAGTGCGCCGCGGCTCAAAAGCCGAAGCCGAGAAAGACACCGTGCCCTTCTGGCCCTATTTTGTGATCAAAGATTTGTTTGCTTTGGCGCTTTTGTTGGCCGTGTTCTTTGCGATCGTAGGGTTCATGCCAAATTATCTGGGCCATCCGGATAATTATATTGAAGCAAACGCGTTGGCGACTCCGGCACATATTGTACCAGAATGGTATTTCTTACCCTTCTACGCTATTTTGCGCGCCTTCACATCGGAAGTCTGGGTTGTTCAATTGGCCAGCTTCGTAACGGGCGGGATCATCGACGCGAAATTCTTCGGTGTCTTGGCGATGTTCGGGGCGATTGCCGTTATGGCCTTGGCGCCTTGGCTTGATACATCATCGGTACGCTCTGCGCGCTACCGCCCCATGTTGAAATGGTGGTTTGCAATCTTAGTGGTGGATTTCTTCGTTCTAATGTGGCTGGGGGCAATGCCTGCAGAAGAGCCCTATGCAACCTTCTCACTGATTGCGTCTGCCTATTGGTTTGCCTATTTCTTGGTCATTCTGCCGCTGCTTGGTGTGTTAGAAAAACCATTGCCTGTGCCCGAAACCATTGAAGATGATTTTGACGCGCATTACGGCTCGAAAAACGCCACTCCGGCTGAATAAGTAAAGGGACAGAAAACAATGTTAAGAAACCTGACGATCACGGCCGTCACTGCCCTTGCCTTTGCCGCATCCGCTGCGTTCGCAGCTGGTGGCGGTGAACAGCATATCGAAGATTATGCGTTTTCTTTTGAAGGGCCGTTCGGCAAGTTTGACCAAAACCAGCTGCAACGCGGTTTAAAGGTCTACACAGAAGTCTGTGCGGCCTGTCATGGTCTGCGCTATGTGCCTATTCGTACCTTGGCGGATGAGGGTGGGCCGCATTTCACGTCGGATCAAGTGCGCGCCTATGCGACCAATTTCGAAGTTTATGATGCGGATCTTGAAGATTACCGCGAGGCCAAGCCAACCGATCATTTTCCTGCAAATGATGGCGCAGGTGCACCCGATCTTTCTTTGATGGCTAAAGCGCGGGCGGGATTTCATGGCCCATATGGAACAGGTATCAGCCAGCTGATCAACGGTATGGGTGGCCCGGAATATATCGCGTCATTGCTGACCGGATATACAGGTGAAGAAAAGGAAGAAGCGGGCGTAACGCTGTATGAGAATACCGCATTTCCAGGTGGCTGGATCAGCATGGCCCCGCCTTTATATGGCGAGGATGTTGATTATGATGACGGGCATGCCAATGATATTGAGCATGAAGCGATGGATGTTGCAGCCTTCTTGATGTGGACAGCCGAGCCGAAAATGATGGCGCGTCAGCACGCTGGATTTGTGGGTGTTTTGATGCTTAGCCTTTTGGCGGCACTTCTCTATCTGACCAATAAGCGCATCTGGGCGCCTATTAAAAAGAAAAGCAAACAGGCGTAACCGTCAAATAAAACTGATGTTACAAAGCGATAGGCCCGCCAGTCATGGCGGGCTTTTTACGTTTTGCTGCGTCTTGTCGCCTTAGGCTTCGGATCAGGGCCCGTTGGGGCTTTGCATCCCCTAGCCGATTGGCAGAATGGGGGCGGGTCTTGAGGGTTTAGACCACCATAAGAAAAACCCTGCGATGGCCATATTCAGCAGATTCCACACGATGCCATTTATAAAGGCCAGCTCATATGAGCCCGTTTTGACATAGATCCAGCCTGACATCCAACCGCCCAGAGCCATCCCCAAGATTGTTGTCATCAACACAAACCCAACCCGGCTACCGGCTTCATGCCCGGGCAAATACTCCCGCACAATCAAGGCGTAGCTGGGCACAATACCGCCCTGCGCCAAACCAAACATCAAAGACACGGCATAAAGCGACATCATCGAATTTGATGGCAGATAGAAGATCAACCCCAAACATTGCAAGACCGAGCCGATTAAAAGCGTTTTTACCCCCCCCAAGCGATCCGCTAGAACCCCCGAGATTACCCGCGACACCACGCCGCCCAACAGCATTAAGGATAACATTTCAGCGCCGACCACGGCGCCAAATCCCAGATCCACGCAATAGGCTACGATATGGACCTGCGGCATCGACATCGCCACACAACACGCAATACCCGCAATCCCTAATAACGCAGTGACGCGGTTCGAGGACATTGTGGTCATCGCCAATCTTTCGCGCGAAATATGATCCGCATGGGCGCTGCTTTCCGCGTTGAGCTTCGCTTTCAACCACAGCGCCAAAGGCATCATGATTGCCAAAGATAGGCCCGCCAAAACCACGTAAGTGCTTCGCCAGCCCTGCAATTCGATGACATCTTTGAGCACCCATGGCCAAAGCGCCCCTGAAAAATAATTGCCACTTGCGGCCAGCGCCACCGCGATGCCTCGCCGTTTTAAAAACCAGTGTGACACATCGGCAATCAATGGTCCGAAGGTTGCAGCATTGCCGAGCCCAATCAAAAATTGAAAGCCGCTTATCACAGCGATAGAGGATGCTGAGGCCGCCCCTGCAAGCCCGATCGCATTGAGCACAGCGGCCGCTATAAGAACCCGAACGATCCCATAACGATCCACAAATCCACCGATAATGAAATTGCCAAAGGCAAATCCGATCATGGTAAGCGTATAGGGAAGCGCGGCCTCCGAACGATCAATGTGAAATTCGCTTTGTATCGCGGGCATCACGACAATAATAAGCCACATTCCCACATTCCCAATCGTTGCGATCGCCAATGTGACGCTCAGACGGAACCAAGAATATTTGCTATCATGCTGTATCATGTAACGGCTTTGGCCGGTGCATTTGGCCAAAGCCGGTCAGTTGGCCTAATCATTGTCATTCAGCCCGGCACCTGCGCCGGCCAATCTGCTGGCTTCGGTTGCTGGTGCATAGGTTTTTTCCGCCAGTCGCTCTAGGGCGCGATAACATTCTTTTGAAATCTGCGCGCGTGAGGATTTTTGGAGCGTCTTTCCCAAGCCGGCTTCACCCGTTTCTATCCTTACCTCTATTGGGCCCGCGGCGTGAATTTGGTCTATTTTCGTATAGATCAAATCTGATTTTGAAAGATATAAACTGACGCCATCCCAAGCGATATGCAGCCAAATATCGGTATCGGCCAGCGATAAAGCCGCGAAGGGAATTAAAAGTGCTGGGGCGTGCATCGGCTGCGAAGACTGCCAATTTTGCTGCGCCCACGCCCCATCGCTTAAAGCGGGCCCGATATAAAGCGGGTTGGTTTTGGGCGGCTGGCCCAAAGCTTGGCATAGCGATTCTGCTCCGTTTAACCCGTGCTCGCATAAATACCGGGCGGCCATACCAGCTTCTTCTGCGATCCCCCAGGGCACTCCGCTGCCGCGGGCCGCTTTGCGTGCTAAGGCTTGAAACTCATTTAACGAATAGCTCATTCGGCGGCGCTGAGCGGCGGGTAGGTCCAATGATCCGGGTCTGATTGTGCGAGCTCGTGTGGAAACGGGGCCATCCGGAACATATTGATCCGCACCCAACGATCGGAACGCGGGTCAAAATGCGTTGCGCCGAAAAATGACAGCTTTGCCCGCAACAGGTCAATGGGCAGCATTTCGGCATCGATCGTATTGTCGCGGATTTCCGCATAGTCACAGCGCGCCGCCAGCTGGCACCGCCTCACGCTATGGCGATGCTCGGGATGCGCCATTAAGAACTCTGCCACCCGTGCGGTGTCTGGCATGCTATCCAGATCTTTATAAAGCCGCGCGGCATCGCGGCCCGGTTGCAGCGGTTGCTCAAATTCGGCGATATCTTCATCGAAACGTTCGCCCAGACGCGGCTCGAGCTTTTCACAAGAGACGTACCAGGCGCGCGAATTGGGTTGTTTTTGTGCCCAGTCGATTTCCAGCGCCCAGTCATAAATCATTTCGCAAAGCGCTTTTAGGCGCCCAATTGACATGGTGCCATCGATCCGAAACCCTGTGAGCTCATCTGCAGTCATGCAGCTGCTAAGCCCATCGATCAGATCTCCATAAGGTTCCATCATCAGGCTGATCAGCAATTCTTGGCCATCTTGGCCTAAATTCTTTTGACCCCATAAGAAAAGCTGGTTCCAAGGCGCTGGCGTATTGAACTTGAAATCAGGAATATACGCGATCAATTGCTCTATATCAGGTTTAAGCTTAGCCAATTTTTGAACTTGTAACGGATGTTCTGAGTGCCAATCTTTGATATTTTGCAACGCGCGTGGCAGCAGCTCTTGAAACGTATCTATGGCGTCTTGGCTGGCCCATTCTACGCGCCGCACCCGCGCCAAAGCTTCTTCTTTGGCAGCAATCCAATTGTTTAAAAGCATCGGGTGGTTGATTAAGAACGGGGCCATGCCAAGCCCTGTGGAATTGCCAATTCCAAATTTTCTACGCAAGCTTGGATCAAGCACAACGGCGCGTTGGCCACCTTGTGCGCGGGCCATATGTTCGACAAGATCCAATGCGAATGCGCGTATCAGAAAGACCGTCAGCATCTCTATTTGAAAAGCGCCTTGACATTCGTCGCGCTCTTTCAGCGTTTCCCGATCCGCCGCACCAAATTTTCCCGATCCATACACCGCAGTGGTGCGCATTAAATATCCCACTTGATCGACCAAAGTCGCATCAGGCTGTTGGCCGGCCGCCAAGCGCTGAACCACATGATCCCAAAGTCGGACGGATCGGTTGGCGCGTGAGATGGTCAATTCGCTTTCTTGCGCGCGGCCTGCTTCTTGCAGTGGAATATTTTGGCGCAAGCGCGCTATATCTTGCGTGGATGGCACACCGTCAAACAGCGTGAACGTGGCGTCCCATTCTGTTGCAATTACCCGGTCTGAGCGTTTTTCGGGCGCCAAGTCATTTGCAAAGGCCACCAAAGAATAGGTATTTTTTGGCCCATGGGCGCTATAAACCGCAACGCCAACGCCCTGTTTATCGATATCGAATAAAGCTGCCTCAAAGCGCCATTCCTGTGATTTCAAGCGCCTCAACAACACTCGCATAAACGATAAACGATGTTGATGGAAACAGCCCATACGCGAAAGGCGCATAACCTCTGAGGCAGGACGCGGAGCTATCGTTTCAAGCGATATATCTTGTTTTTGCATGGCGATTGACTTGCTATATCGAAAAATATGACCTGCAGTAGGTTACGCAAAAACAAAACGATAATAAAGAATAATTCTCATTACAGCCTGCGTGATTTCAACGCGCCTTTTGGGCGATCGATGCGGCCAATTCTGATTGGGTTTTGTTCCAAATCACCCCAATGTTTTCGATGAGGTGTGACACTTGATCGGCCCTATCAGATCGAGCAGCCAGCTCGATCATATTAAGCTTTTGATGCAGCGCTAAAGCCCCAAGCACGGCCGCTGATCCGGCCGCTCGATGGACCAATTCAATCGTTTCCTTGGTCAGCTTGCCTTTTGAACCCGCATCAGTTGGGTCCAGCAATTTCAACATTTCATCAGTTTCATGGATAAATTGCTGCATCAAATTTTGTAATTTATCAGCGCCCAGTTGGGTCAGGATATCTTTGATATGAGGCTGGTCCAAAATTGCAATTTTTCCGCTTGCGTCGCGATCTGTGAGGGGATCTTTTTTCGGCGCAGATTGTGGGCAATAGAGCCGAATTTTTTCAAGCAATATGCGTCTGTCGATCGGTTTGATGATTTTATCGTTGATTCCAGCTGCCAAGAATTCATCGATTTCGTCGGGCATAGCATGCGCTGTCACGGCAATAATTGGTGTATCTGCAGAGGCGCACCCGCTTGAGCGGATACGCCTTGAGGCTTCTATCCCATCCATGACCGGCATGCTGATATCGATAAGAATGAGATCAAATTTTTGTTTTGCCGCCGCCTCTACGCCACATTTGCCGTTTTTTGCTTCGGTGACCTGATGCCCTTCAAGCTTAAGCATTTCCTGCAGGATAAAGCGATTAATCTCATTATCTTCCACCATCAAGATGTTGATCGGGCTGAGATGATTGGCGAACCTTGCCAGATTCAGCGGCGTTTCCAAAGCTGGCAGGTGCGGTTTGAAGGCGATACGAAACAAAAATGTTGAGCCTTCTCCAAAGGCGCTTTCCGCGCTCAGTTGACCCCCCATTAAATCTACAAGCCGGCGCACGATGCCAAGCCCAAGGCCGGTACTGGCCGAAAAATCCGCATTGGCTTGGTTCGAGGTTTCAAAATCATCATAAATACGGCCAAGCCGATCAGGGGTGATACCGATGCCGGTGTCACGCACGCGAAACTCGACGATGATCGCATCCGGGCTTTGTGTCATTATCTCGGTTTCGATCAAGATTTTTCCATCGCGGGTGAATTGCGTGGCATTGCTGAGCAGATTGAGAAGAATCTGCTGTAATTTCACTTTATCCCCAAGGATATCCGGTGCTGCAGAATGCACCCATTGGTGCCGGATTTCATTGCCTTTTTCATCGCTTAAAGCGGCATGGCTGGTGATCACTTCCGCAATCAGTTGGTCCAATTGGATAGGATCTGCCCTAAGCTCAGCTTGCGCCTCATTCACTTTTGAAATGTCGAGTGCATTTTTTATTTGTGCCAAAAGCATCCGCCCCGAGGCATCCATCGTTTCGACATAGCGTTTTTGTATAGGGTAAAGATCTGTGTCGTTTAACAGTTTCAATGCCCCCAAAAGCCCTTGCAGCGGGTTACGTATTTCGTGGCTGTTGGTGGCGATAAAGGCGGTTTTCTGCTGCTCGCTTTGCCGCGCAACATTCAGGGCATTGATGATATTTTTTTGCTTTGCTTTTTCTTGGGTAAGATCGCGAATAACAACAGAGATGCGCGAACGCGCCCCTGGGGCGATTGGCTGAAAGGAGATTTCCGCTGGAAAGGTTTCGCCCGATTTGCGCTGCAGCCACGTTTTGAACCGCTGCGCATGCTCTGGCGTTGCGATAGGGCTTAGGGCAAAGGGTTTCAGTTCTTTTCGATACCGGTTTAACAATTTTGGCGGTATAAGGAGATCTTCGATATTACGCTCTAATGCTTCCTCTTTGGTATATCCGAACATGGGTTCGGCATTGTTTTTATACTTGGTGATAATACCGTCTTTTGAGAGGTTCAGAACGGCGTCGTGGGCGCTGGCCGCAAGGCTTTCTGGGCGCGGAATTTGAGTGTCTTTTTTGGTGCTTGGCGTTGCGCGCGCGGCCCTTTGCCGTGCTATTAAAATGGCGGCTAGACTTATCGAAAACCCTGCCAAGATGGTTAAAAGGGCCAATCGCAGATAGATCCATGGCGTTAGGGCACTCTCTGCCTGTGGTGATGCGATCAAGCTGTTTGCAGGCGCTTCAGAGATAATTTTAATGGGAGTTTGAAGGTTTCGTAAGTCTTTTACTAAATTTGGAAGCGTCGTTTTAAGCTGTGCATTTGATTGCTCAATAAGAGGCGCATTTTCGGATAGGAACTTTTGCACTTTATTTATATTTAGTTTCAGCGGATGTGTTCGTGGAAGATCTTGATAATATTGCGATGCGCTAAGCAATTCCGATTTGGAGTGAAATGACTTAAATTCTTTTCGCAATCTTTTAAGCTCACTGACCGGGTCGCTTGATGCTTGATGCGCGCTTAAGACAAGAAATGCATATTGTACGCTGAGCTGTCGGAAGGCCCCTAAACTTTCTTCGGCGGCGGGCTGTCCAAAAAGTCGCGCCTTGTGATTTATTTCAACCGTTACATACCCGATAAGAGCCAACGCCAAAGCCAGCAAAGCCGCGATACCAACCCGTCGTTTCTTGAGGGATTGATCTGGATTCAAAGATGCTGGCTGACCACCCATTACGCATCAACCGACAGAAGGCTTGATCTAGCGCAGCGGCGTCGTAACAATAGAGAGCCTTTACATGAACCTGGCCCCTGCTTGGTTTTATGATGCCCTTCTAATATCATTGGGCGGGTCTTGTGACAGATGCATCCGCCGCGCTACGTTCAGGCTTTTTTCCCCAAACGATATAAAAAAGCCGGTTATTATCCGCCTTTTCTGTGGCTTTGTTTTGTTCAAAAAAATGAACCATCGTATGGTTTATGACCTTAATATGCGCGATCCGCTGCTTTGTTTTTGCTTTGAGCACGATCTGTGATTTAAAAAACCACCGTGTTAAAACTATCAATAATAATCAAAATATAACAACTAAAGCATATAGACGTAAAGAAAAACTACATTTTTTATACTCTGTGGTATATATAAATATTAAAACATATACAGACTGGGAATTTTGATGCGATATTGACTGTCTTATCACATAATTGAGTCAGGCTCATCTGATTTTGTCCAAATTGTGGGGTATAAGGTCCGCGCTTTTCAAATAGTTTCCCTTAGAAAACGCCTTAAAAGACCAATTGTGAATTGTGATATACTTTGTAATATAGACAAAAAGCCTTATGGGTGGGCCAATAGAAAGCCCAAGTAAATGCGTTGCTAGGTTAGAAGTGCGTTCTGAGTATAAGTGGTGATAGGGAAAAAGAACTATAAATTGCGAAAGAGACTAAATGCGAATTCTAATAGCGGATGATCACGATCTCCTGCGAGAAACCTTATCGATGTTCTTAGCTTCAGAGGGAAGTATTGATACTGCGCTTGCTTCAACGCTTGATGCGGCGTTGGATCTTATACAAAGCGAAGAAAAATTCGATTTGATCATGTTGGATTACAACATGCCAGGTATGGCAGGTTTGAATGGTTTGAAACGTGCCATGGAAGCCAGCGGTGGTAGTCCGGTTGCCTTGATGTCTGGCATAGCATCGCGCTCTGTGGCCGAAGAAGCGCTTTCTTTTGGAGCTGCGGGTTTTGTGCCCAAAACGCTGGCCGCGAAAACGTTGGTTAACGCGGTAAGATTTATGGCGATGGGGGAAAAATACGCCCCGATTGATTTTATGACCGCGGATGATCCAACCGTGGCGCCCAACCCTCTGGCTCAAAAGCTCTCAAGGCGCGAATTACAAGTTCTTGAAGGCTTATCGAAAGGCAAATCAAATAAGGAGATCGCGCGAGATTTGGATTTGCAAGAACCAACGATTAAATTGCATGTGAAAACACTTTACCGCAAAATTGGTGCGGCCAATCGTACGCAGGCCGCTTTGATCGCCAAAGAAGAAGGCCTGTTCTGATCTGGCGTCAGATATGACCATCTGCGGGGGTTGATAATTTGTTGAACGCGCCTGCCTTGAAGACTCCTTTGCCGGAAGCGCGGTTTCGCTGGCATGCAGATGCGCAGCTTATTTTGCCAGATGGAACCTGCCTTGACGAGCCGCAGCATCACTTTTCAGCCGCGGTTGAGGCGCATCCTATCTGTAGGTTTTTCGATCTTTTAAACCACCAGTCCATGCCGCTGATTTGCGCTGCTGGGCGGGTTGAGGCGGTGCTTGGCGCAAACGCCAATTCTGAGTTTTGCGCGATGAGCGGCGGCACAACCGGGGCCCCAAAGGTGATCCAGCGCCGCTGCGCCAGTTGGATTGCAACCTTTCAACTGCATGCCCGTCAATTCGCCCAACAGACGCCGCTGCGCTATGCCACGCTGGGTGATTTGCAGCATTCCTTAACCTTATATGGGGCCATTGAGGCTTTGCATATTGGCGCAATTTACCACCCTTTGGGGGGCGTCAGCCCACGCCGGCAATTGTCAGAGCTTCAAAGCGCGGGTGTTAATGTGCTCTATGCGACCCCTACGCAAATACGGCTGCTCTTAAATGTGAAGCGCCAAAATACCGGTTTGGAGGCATTGCGGCATGTGATGCTGGGTGGTGGCGCGCTGGATCAGGAGACGCGCGCGCAGTTAAAGCGCTGCGCCCCTGCGGCTGAGATTACTGAGTTTTTTGGCACCAGCGAGGCCAGCTTTATTTGCGCATCGGATCGGACTACGCCGTTGGGCTCTGTGGGCAGGCCCTATCCCGGGGTCGCGCTTGCAATACGCGATGCCCAAGGTGCGCCCTGCCCAAGCGCAAGC
This sequence comes from Rhodobacteraceae bacterium SB2, assembly GCA_001642945.1. Taxonomy (GTDB): domain Bacteria; phylum Pseudomonadota; class Alphaproteobacteria; order Rhodobacterales; family Rhodobacteraceae; genus Thalassovivens; species Thalassovivens spotae. The sequence goes on from LGRT01000013.1 coordinate 333,632, forward strand.
GCGGGAGATATTTGGCTGCGCTCTCCTTATGTGTTTTCCAAATATAGGTCTGGGGCGGATCCTGATGTCATCTGGCGCGATGATTGGTTGTCGATAGGCGAAATAGGATATCAAGACTCGCAGGGGTATCTGTATTTAAAGGGGCGGCGCGCGCGTGCGTTTCAAGTGGCGGATCAAACCGTCTATCCAGAGGTTATTGAGGCCAAATTGTCTCAACATACTGGTATTGAGGCGGCTGTGGTGTTTGCGTGCCCCGATGCCAAACGCGGCGCGGTGATCGTTGCGGTGGTTGCCGCCGGATCGGGCGCGCTGCCAAAAGATCTTCAAGCTTGGGCCTCGCATCATTTGCCGCTGCGGGCGCGCCCGGCCAAATATGTCTTGAAACCTCTGGCGCAATGGCCGGTCTTAAACTCGGGAAAACCGGATCTTCAAGCGTTGAAACGCCTATGTATTGAGGCCGTATAATGCAGCGTTCGGCGCATATTGTGGCCGCGCGCCGCAGTCCGGTTGCACCGCGGGGCGGTGATTTGGCAACGCTTGAGTTGCATGCGCTTGCGGCACCGGTGATCCGGGCCGTTTTAGGGGATGCTGGAATTGGCGCGGCGCAGGTTGATGAGATTATCGTATCAAATGCGCTGGGCGCTGGCGGCAATCCTGCCAGATTGGTGGCGCTGGCGGCTGATTTGCCGCAGCGCATTGGCGGTTATAGCATCGATCGTCAATGTTGTGGCGGGCTGGATGCGCTGGCGCTGGCGCGCGCGATGATTGTATCGGGGCAAGCTGAGATTGTTTTGGCGGGCGGCGTTGAAACCTATTCGCAGCGCCCGATTCGGTTGCGCAGCCGGCATGGTGCAGCTTTGGCATTGCCCTATGATCGCCCCGCTTTTGCGCCGGTTGCGGATCAAGATCCGGATATGGATATTGCGGCGGATCAGGTTGCGCAGCAGATGGGGATCGATCGCGCGGCGCAGGATGCTTGGGCTAGGCTAAGCCATCAAAAGGCCCAAGCAGCGCAAAAGGCTTTGGCTGTTGAGATCGTAGCGCTGGGTCCCAAAAACCTAGATCATGACAGTTATACCCGCAGGTTAAGCCCGGAATTATGCGCCAGAGCGCCAATATTATCGGGCAGCATTACGCATGCCAACAGCGCTGTTGCGGCTGATGCTGCGGCGTTTTCTTTGGTGGTCTCGGATCGGATTGCTGCGCAGATCGCTGCTCCATCGGTTGCAATTTTACAAAGCGCGGCTTTGGCCAGCGATCCGGCTTTTCCCGCGCTGGCACCGGTTCCGGCCATTCGCGAGGTCCTTCAAAAGGGCGCTGTGGGCGCGCGCGATCTTGCTCAGGTTGAAATGATGGAGGCCTATGCCGCGCAAGCGCTGGCTTGCATTCAAGAGACTGGATTAGATCCGGCGCGGTGCAATATCAAAGGCGGCGCGCTTGCGCGGGGCCATCCGATTGGCGCTTCGGGGGCAATTCTGGCCGTGCGTTTGTTTCATGATTTGCACCAAAGCGCAGGGCAAATCGGGCTGGCTGCCATTGCCGCTGCGGGCGGCTTAGGCAGCGCCTTGCTTTTGCAAAGCGGCGATTAACGCGCAATGTCCTTTTGGGGTGGGTTCTCTGCTGTTTGTGCAGCCGCATCCGGCGCTGACTGGAGTGATTTTGCCAATACCATCTGCGGGCGTGCGGTATAGATCGCGCGCGTTATCACGGCGCAGAGGATGACTTTGATCACATCGCCGGGTAAAAACGGCGCCACCAAAGCCAATGAAGCCAAAAGCGGCTTATCGATCATTATGGATAGGCCAATAACGCCAGGAATATACAGCGCAATAATACCGCCAAGCAGGGCGGCCAGGGCGCTGGCTGGGCCAATGGAAAACCGCGCTAAGTGCTGCATGCTCCATCCGGTGACAAAGGCGGCGATCGGAAATCCGATTAGGAACCCAACGCTGGGCGAGGCAAACACTGCCAAACCGCCACGCCCACCGGCCAAAAGAGGTAAGCCCAGCGCTGTTAAGCCAAGAAACAACAAGGCCGCTTGCGCGCCCGCGCGCGCGCCCAAAATGGTACCGCAGAGCATGACCCCCAAGCTTTGCGCCGTGATGGGCACGCCGCTAATTAGGGTGATTTTGGGAATTAAGCCCAAAGCCGCGATTACCGCTGCAAACAGCGACACCAAAACAACATTCTTATCCATGTTTTTTTCCAATCATCTGGGTGCTGCGCCGCCGCGGGCGTTCAAAGCCTCTGAAACATGCTCTGCATCATCAAGCGCGCTAAGGGCAAGCGGAAAAATAATCCGCCAAGTGCCGTGTTTGGTGCTGCGCGCGCGATGGGCAAGACGCAGCAGGCTGGCCCGCTCGATGAAAACGGGAATGAAGCGCAATGTCAGAGCAATCATCAAACCAAGCTTTTTACCCTGGGCTCCGTTTCCGTCAAAAGGTGCCATGGCTTTTTCGATCAACGCACTGAAATCGGCAAGAGAGGTGGTGGTGGTCACAAGATTGGCGAAGGTGAAGGCCGCTGCCAGTTTAAGAATAATAGACAGGCCGGATTGCAAATCAGCCGTGTAGAAATGCCAGAGGAGAATAATCGCAACGAACGGCCAAAGCGGGCGAAGCAGCTTTAAACTGAACCAAAGATATCCCCTACCTTGACTGGCAATAAGACAAAAAGGGAGACCCACGGCGCAAAGCAAAAGCATTTGAGTTTGGATCAACATTAATCCGGTGGTAAAGGTCAGCAGCATGACCACTTTCAGGCTGGCGGGCCAGCGATGAAAAATCGTTTGATAGGGGGTTGTGAGCGCCAGCATCAGATCTGTTCTATCTGCGCCATTGCGTTTTCAAAGTTTGGAATAATATGCTTGGGCAACCCATCGCCCACAACCTGTCCTTTTTCCAGCCAAATCACGCGCTCATATTCCGCAAGGGCTTGCAAATCATGCGTGATGTGCAGCACCGATTGATCAAGCCCGTAGAGAAGGTTTTGTAAATAGGTTTTTGTGGGCAAATCTAACCCAGCAAAGGGTTCGTCTAAAACCAGCAGCGGGGGTGCCATCGCCAAAACCGACAGCAAGCATACCAAGTGGCGCTGGCCCTGAGAAAGTGTTGCAATCGTGCGCTCAGCCCAGTCAAGCCGGTCAAACTGCTGTAGGATTTTGGTGGCATTTTGCATCGCCTCGGCTTTGCGCTGCCCCTGTTGCGTCAGGCCGAAGCTGAGTTCTTCAAGAACTGTGGGGAAAATGATTTGATGATCCGGGTTTTGAAACAGAATGCCAACAGTTTTCAGCGCCGCAGCGCGGTGTTTAAACAGATCATTCCCGTTGACGCGTACCCGCCCTAATGAAGGGGCCAACAGGCCAGAGAGCAGGCGTGCAAAAGAGGTTTTGCCCGATCCGTTACGCCCGATCATGCCCACGCGCTGTTCTTGAATATCAAGCGAAACCCCATTTAGCAATTTACGCGCATTCAAGCTTAGGCTGACATTTTCAAATTGAATGGTACAGTCGGCCATTGCGCATATCCAAGGTTTCAATTGCTTGCCCGCTTTAAGTCTGCGGCTATGCGCTTGTCAATGTGGGCTGTGCTGGCTTGTGCTTTAAAAATCTAAATGGGCGACCAATTGATCCATGCAAAGGGCCTTGACAGACGGGCCTTCGTGGGCATTTGGGCTGAAGGAAATAAGCGCAACGCAAAAAGAGATCTATTTTCAGATCAGTAAGACCTGCGTTCCTATTTTGGTAAGTTGAAATAAGTCTTCGATATGCTCATTATAAAGACCAATGCATCCATTAGAAGAGCGCCGCCCGATTTTGCGCGTATCATGGGTGCCGTGAATTCGAAAATATTGCCAGCTTAAATATAGAGCATGCGACCCCAGCGGATTATCCGGGCCCGGGCCAATAAAATCTGGCCATTCCGGATTGCGTTTTTTCATCGAAGGGGTGGGCCGCCAACTGGGCCCAGTCACCTTTCGCGTGATCGAGGTGCGGCCGCGACGCGTCAGATCGTCTGTCATGGGAACGCTAGAGGGGTATAATTTATACGTATTCTCATCTTCAGACCAAAAATGCAGCGCGCGCGATGAGATATCAACCAGCACCGCCCCGTTTTTTAAATTTGAGAAATAAGGTTGCCACTCTAATGTTCGGAAGCTGGAGACATTATGGCGCACGCCTTGAGAAATTTCCTGTTCAATTTCAGTTGAGCTATCATCAGCCTCTTGAGCAAGCGCGGGGGTGGCCAGCAAGGCTGCGCTGCAATGGATAAAATGGCGTCTGGTTAAATTTGTCATGCCGAGATCCTTAAAATTTCCAGCCTTATACAAGCTTTTTGTGAAATATGCAGCTTGTGCTGGTTTTTCAACATCTGAGCAAGCGTTTGTGAAGATAAAGCAAAACTGGGTTTGATTGGCAACGGCAGACATAGTAAGGACACCCAACTGTTACTAAATTATCCGAGGGATAGATGGCTCGATTAAACTTTGCCGCGTTGATCGTTATTATGATTACGGCGGGCTGTGTCAGCGATGTGCCCCAGATGGCCTCAGATGGTAAGCCCGTACCCAAACCTTATTTTTTATCTCAAGTTGAGCCCGCAATTATTAAATTTCGTATGCTAGACGGGGTAAACGCGCTGCGTCAGTCGCGCGGCGCCGATGTGGTAAATTTAAATGTCAGCTTAACGGCTGCCGCGGCCACGCATGCCCGCGATATGTCTGTGCAAGACCGCCCATGGCATTTTGGGTCGGATGCATCATCGCCCATCGACCGGCTGGTGAGGGTTGGCTATTCTGGGCAGTTGGTTGGCGAGGTGATATCGGAAACCTACGAGACTGAGCTGGAAACGCTGGCCGCTTGGATGACAGATGAAGGTGCGCGTCGCATTATTTTAGATATCAAAGCCGATGAGTTAGGTTTGGCTTGGCATCAAGAAGCGGATGGAAAGATCTGGTGGGTAATGGTTTTCGGGGCCAGCCCCGCGCCACAAGCCCCCATCACGGAGTGATTAAGATTGGGGTGCCGATAGGCACCAAAGCATAAATTTCTTGAATTTCGTGATCTTTTACGGCGATACAGCCTTCGGTCCAATCGCGTTTCCAAAAGCGCGGCTTTTTGCTTTGTCCATGGATAAAGATATCGCCGCCTGCCGAAGCACCCACGCTTTGGGCATAGGCACGATCCTGCGCATTCGGGTATGAAATCCCTAAAGACAGATAAAATTTGCTGTTTTGGTTTTTGCGATCAATGTAATATCGGCCTTCAGGGGTCTTTCCATCCCCTCTCAATGATTTGTGACCATTTGGGGTAAACCCTAGACTAATCCGATAACTGCGGATGATTGTGTCATCTGATAGCAGATACATCCGGCGGGCCGATTTATCCACGCTGATGCTGGTGATTTTTACATCGTTGGTGAGGGACGATTTTCCTGACATCGTAAAATCAGAAAAACTCAAGCACCCACTCAGCAGAAGCACCCCGCATAGGGGGAAGAAAAACCGTTTTAAAACCATAAATATGCCTGTTTTTTGACGCCTTTTACCACAATTTGAGAGGTTTCAAAGTAAATTCATGCTGCCGCTTTATGAAATGCCCCTACCAATTCTACGTGATAAGACCAGCGAAACTGATCTACGGGGGTCACGGCCTCTAAACTATAGCCGGCATCTGTTAATATTTTTGCATCCCGAGCAAAGCTCACTGGGTTGCAGGATACATAGGCCAGAGTCTTAATTGTACTTTTGGCCAGCATTGTCACCTGCGCTTCTGCGCCCGCGCGCGGCGGATCGATGACGGCGGCCTCAAATTTATTCAGTTCATCGGGCAAAAGGGGGCGGCGGAATAGATCGCGTTTCTCATGGCTGATTTTCTTCAAGCCTTGCGTTTTGCGCCAAGCTTTATCAAGCGCTGCCAACATATCTGCCTCGCCCTCAACCGCATGAATTTCAGCCATTTGCGCCAAGGGCAGACTGAATGTGCCGCATCCGCTGAATAGGTCAAGCACAGGGCTTGCGCTTTTCAGAATGTTGCCTACCGTTTCGATCAGGCTAGTTTCCCCATGTTGGGTGGCCTGCAAAAAACTGCCCGGGGGTGGTGTGATTTTGGCTGGTCCAATGCGTTGTTCAGGCGGCGAGAGGGTTGCAACGATTTCGTCGTTCCAGCTTAGCCGCGCCAGCCGGTATTTCAGCGCGGCGGCGGCCAAACTGACGCGCAATGCATCATCCAATGGTTTGCCGCCAGTGGTCAAAAGATCTAAGCCAGCGGCTGCTTGGGTTGCCTGTATCTTCAACGTAGATTTGCGGCTGCCCCCAAGATGGGCAAGCGCTTCCAGAACGGGGCGCGCTTTCAGCAAATCCGGGTGTAAAAGCGCGCAATTTGGAATTTCAACGATTTGATCCGATGCCTGCGCGTGAAATCCGATCAACGCGCCTTTTTTGGTCCGCCGCACAGCAAAGCTTGCCCTGCGGCGACTGTTGGGCGGTGAGGTGAGGATGGGGTTCATCTGCGTTTTTAGACCATGTGCAGCCAAAGCTTGCCCGATAATTTCGGTTTTCCACCGGGCTACAAACGCGTCAGATGCATGCTGAACTTGGCAGCCACCACAGGTTTTAAAATGCGGGCAGGGCGGCGATACGCGATCTGAGCTGGGCGTTAGGATCCGCCTGTCCATCAAGGTTTGGCCCTGTTGGTTGGCCTGCACAAGTTCGCCCGGCAGCGTGCGCGGCGCGAAAAGGCCCGTTTCTGTGATGCCATCGCCAAGATGACCCATGCGTTTAATCGTAAACTCTTGCATGGTTTTGCTTTAGAGGATGGGCGGCCCCGTTAAAAGGACCAATTGCGCCTTTTATTCGGCCGCCGGTTGCAACCCAATAAAGCCGCCGGATTGGCGGTTCCAATACCGCGCATAAAGCCCGCCTTGCGCCAATAGGTTGGCATGGCTGCCGGCTTCGATGATTTTCCCTTGATCCAGAACGATGATGCGATCCATACGCGCAATGGTTGAGAGGCGATGGGCAATTGCCAGCACGGTTTTGCCTTCCATCACCGTATCGAGTGCGTCTTGAATATATGCCTCGACTTCGCTGTCTAACGCGCTGGTTGCTTCATCCAGAACCAAAATGGGTGCATCCTTCAAAATTGCACGCGCCAAGGCGATGCGCTGGCGCTGCCCGCCGGATAATTTTACCCCGCGCTCGCCCAAATGGGCCTCATAGCCGCGCCGGCCCTTAAAATCTTCAAGATCTTGGATGAAAGCATCCGCTTCGGCTTTTTGAGCGGCGGCGCGCATTTGCGCCTCGCTGGCACTTGGCTGACCGTAAAGGATATTATCGCGCGCCGCGCGGTTAAACATTGCGGTTTCTTGCGTCACTGTGGCGATCGCGCGGCGAAGGCTTTCTTGGGTGACCTGTTGGATATTTTGACCATCAATCAGGATCTGACCGCTTTCGGGATCGTGAAGCCGCAAAAGCAAAGTAATTAAAGTGGACTTCCCCGCCCCAGAGGCACCTATAATCCCCAGCTTTTCGCCCGGCTGAATGGTCAGAGAGATATTTTCAATTCCGCCTTTTTCGCGACCATAGGCAAAAGAGGTTTGATCAAAAGTGATTGCTCCTTGCGTTACTTTTAACGGTTGCGCCGCAGGGTCATCGGTTAGATCATGCGCAGGCGTGAAGGTTTTCATCCCATTTTCCACTTCGCCCAAATTGCCGTAAAGCGCCATCAGCGTGAAGCTGACCCAACCGGTCATTTGCGCCAGCCGTAAAGACACGGCACCCGCCGTGGCGATCATGCCCACCGATCCATTGCCTTGCGACCAGCTGACCAGCGTGCTGCCAACCAGCACGATTGGCAAAATACCGGCCAGTCCCATAAGCCAGAAGCGAAATACAACCGAAACCCGCGCATGGCCAAGCGCGGCGTTGCGATATCCCTCCATTGCCGATAGGGCGGCCTGATCTTCATGGCCCGCATGGGCAAATAGCTTGACAGTTTTGATATTGGTTACTGTGTCTACCACTTGTCCGGTCACGTTTGCCCGCGCCCCTGCCCGCGCTGCGGATCGGGCCCGGATCAGTGGCATGAAATGCCGGATCACCAATACATAGCTTAAAATCCAAAGCAAAAGCGCCGAGCCCATAAAAAGGTTTATGGCACCCAAAACCGCCAAGGCCCCCAGAACAGAGGCCAGCGCAAATAAAACCGTGTGTAGGATTTCGATCACCACATCGGTTACTGCGCGCGCGGTTTGCATTTCTTTTTGCGCAATCCGCCCGGCAAAATCATTGTCGAAAAAACTGACCGAATGGCCCAAAACCCAACGGTGCAAACGCGAGAGTACCAGATTATGCACATTCGGCGCCACCACATAGCTTTGCATGATCGAGCTGGCACCGAAGGCCAGAGGCCTGATCAATAAGAAAAACGCGATGGCAGCGCCCAGCATCCAAAAATTTTCTGAAAACAAAGCCTCACGCGGGCTGGCCATGCTGGCATCAATCACCAAGCCTAACACCAAGCCGCTTAACATTTCGACGATGCCGGCGGTGATCGAGGCGGCGGCTGATAACAGCAAAACCGGCTCGCTACCCCGCAACGCCCAGCGCAGGAAGGCGAGCAATGTTTTCGGCGGCGCCTGATCACTTTTGGCGTGATGCGAGATCCAATTTGCCAAAGGTGTCACTGCGCTGCATCCACATCAAGGAACCCACCCGATTGATGGGCCCAAAACCCGGCATAAAGCCCGCCTTTTGCCAGCAGCTGTTCATGGCTGCCCTCTTCAACGATCCGCCCCTGATCCATTACAAGAATTCGATCCATATGCGCAATCGTAGACAATCGATGCGCGATCGCAATCACCGTTTTGCCGTCCATCATGCTGTAAAGCGTTGTCTGAATGGCCGCCTCGACTTCGCTGTCCAGCGCGCTGGTGGCTTCATCGAGCAATAATATGGGGGCGTCTTTCAGAATCACCCGGGCCAAGGCAATACGTTGGCGCTGCCCGCCGGAAAGCTTTACGCCGCGCTCTCCGACATGCGCCTCATAACCGCAACGCCCTTCTGGATCTTCGAGGTCCAAAATAAAGTCATGCGCTTCGGCCTGCTTGGCCGCCGCGATCACTTGCGCCTCGCTGGCGGCGTTATTCCCATAGCGGATATTATCGCGCACTGAGCGGTGCATCAGGCTGCTCTCTTGCTGGACCATGCCGATATGGCGGCGCAAACTGTCTTGCTTCACCAGGTCTATGCGTTGCCCATCAATATAAATCTGGCCGCACTCAGCGTCATAAAACCGGAGCAAAAGCTTGAACAAAGTTGATTTTCCTACGCCAGAGCGCCCCACAAGGCCCAGCTTCTGACCCGCTGGAATACTTAGATTGATACCTTCCAATCCACCAAGAGTCCGGCCGTAATGATGTGACAGCTCGGTTATTTCAATCCTGGCCTCTTGTGGTTGTAAGGTCTGCGCGTTCGGGTGGTCAATTAAGGTGACGGGTTGTGATAAGGTTTGCATGCCTTCGGCCACCACGCCCAATTCGCGAAAAAATGAGGCGACGGCCCAGATGATCCAATTGCTCATGCTGTTCAGCCTTAAAACCAACGCTGACGCTGCCGCCACAACCCCAGCACTGGCGCTGCCCTGCGCCCAAAGCGCAATCCCCCACCCGATCACCGCCACGATCAAAAAGCCATTTATCAGACTTAATAAAATATCCATGCGGGTATAAATCCGCATTTCCTTGATGAAGGTGTCGCGGGTTTGTGTGATGCCCGCTTTGGCAAAGGCGATTTCTTCGCCCTCATGGGCAAATAATTTTACCGAATGAATGTTGGTATACGCATCCACGACCCGCCCGTTCAACTCGGAACGCGCATCTGATGAAGCTTTTGAGGCGGGGCCAACGCGTTTTACCGTGAAGCGCAGCAGTAACAAATAGAGCCCGAACCAAAGCACCAAGGGCAGGGTAAGGCGAATATCTGCCTGCATCAGTAAGAAGAAAGCGCCGATCACATAGGCCAGCGCATAGCTCATTGCGTCAAACACGTGAAAGGCCACTTCGCCCGCAGCAGGGGGCGTTTGCATCACGCGGTTGGCGATGCGGCCGGCAAAATCGCCTTCAAACCAGCCCACAGATTGGCGCATTACGTGGCGATGCCCGCGCCAGCGCACCAATGTGGCCATATTGGTGAGGATCGTATTATTCACCAATGCGGTATCGAAAAAGGTAAGTATTGGCCTGATCAGCAATATAAACACCGCCAAGGCGATTAAAACCGGTCCAAGGCGCTGCAGCGTTTCTGCGCGATCGCCCTGCAACTGGTCCACCAGCCATCCCAGCGCATAGATCAATCCGATTTCGCTGCCAGCCACCAAAACCGAGGCGGTGAAAGCCAGCAGGAAGACCCATTTAAACGGTTGACAATAGGTCTGTAGAAAAGGCCAAAGCCGTTGCGGTGGGCGATCAATTTCGCGGTAATCGGCGAAAGGATCGATCAAATCTTCAAAAAACCGAAACATGACCCCCCCTTTGCAGATATCAAAGCCTTTTAGAATATGCGCCTATTTCGCTCAAACCAAGCGTCAAAATTGTTAAAAGCGTCTCGTTGTTCTGAGCTAAGCTGTTTATCAGGGGCGTCAATATAATTTTATCGGTGAAAATAGCCCTAAAGTATCAGGCCCACTATTTAACATCCAATGTGCGCAGCAATGCCGTCTTATCCAGCTGGAACCCAGAGGTGATCCAGATCTGTTCCAAGGCGCGTAGTTTTTTGCCAAGCGCTGAGCCAGTGTAAAGGGGCATCAGATCTTCGGCGGTTATTGGAAATTGCGCGCTGGCACCGGTTTGTACCGCGCTCAAGTCAGGCTCTGAGACCGGCGTTTCAAAAAGCGCGGCGCGCAGCAGTAAAACATCCAAAGCAATCGGCGCGTTGCACCGATAGGCCAATTCGCCCGCTTTTGTCATCGCCTCTATATGGGTTTTCAACAGTTTCAGGGTTTTGCTTTGGGCTTTGCTTAGGCGCAGATGCGCTTCAACCTGCCCCCCGCCCAGCGCAGCAAGCCGCCGAAGCGGGTCAATCGGAGCCTCATAGAGGCTTTCAAAGTAAACCAATGGTGCAAGGGCTTTATCATCAGATCCGGGCAAAACATGCTGCAGCACTCCGGTGATGCGCATCGCGGCCACCGCGGGGGCGGGGCTTGAGGCAGCCAGCAATTTTAACAGTTCTTTGGTTATGCGTTCTTTAGAAAGCTCCAATAAGCCATCGCCCTGAGTTGCAATCGCGGCCAGAGCATCAGGATCGAAGCCCAAATCTGGATCGGCATACCAGGCCGAGAACCTAAAGAACCGTAAAATACGCAGGTAATCTTCGGTAATCCGCCGCTCGGCATTCTCGATAAAGCGCAGATGCCCCGCTTTCAGATCAGCAAGCCCATTCAGTGGATCGTAGACCTTGCCGCTTGCATCGGCGTAAAGCGCATTCATCGTAAAATCACGCCGCGTTGCATCGCTTTTAAGGCTATCGGCATACTGAATTGTGGCGCGGCGGCCGTCGGTTTCAATATCTTGGCGAAACGTGGTGATTTCATAGGGCGTACCCTCGCTGATCACCGTGATGGTGCCATGTTCGATGCCGGTTGGAATGGTTTTTAGCTTGGCGGCGCGCGCCAAATTTTGAATTTGATCGGGCCGGGCGTTGCTGGCCAGATCAATATCGTCGACGGGCCTGTTGAGCAGGCTGTTGCGCACGCAGCCACCGACAAAATAAATCTCGAACCCAGCGTCGCTTAACAGCCGTGTAATTTTTTCCACACCAGGCTTTTTGAGCCAGTCTGCCTGAATGATATTCATACCAACCGGTCTGCCAACCCCCGAAGAATACGCGCCGTTGCACCCCATATATAATACGGACCGAACGGAATAGCATAGTATTTTCGCGTTTGCGATTGCCAGCGCCGCTGATGGATCGAAAAGTTTTCCACCTGCGTCAGATGCGCCAGCGGGACCCAAAAGGCCTCGGCCACTTCGCAGGGATCGATCTGCGGCGTAAACGGGCTGGAAATAAGCCCGATTACGGGCGTGACGGAAAAGCCGGTGACCGTTTCATGTGGCGCCAAGCTGCCCAATACCTCGATATTTTGAGGATTGAGCCCAACCTCTTCTTGCGCTTCGCGCAGCGCGGCGGCGTGAATATGGGCATCTTTTGCTTCGACTTTACCACCGGGGAAAGCAACTTGATTCGGGTGATGCTTTAAATGCGCGGCGCGGCGGGTCAGCAAGACACAGGGCCCACCAACGCTGCTATACACACCAATCAACACGGCCGCGTCGCGCAGGGATGCGGTGCGCTTTTCCTTTGATACGGGGTTCAGATCAAAATCCGAAGAGGCGGCCAGCGAACGCTCTGTTGCTGTCAGTAAGCGCGCGCGCAGCTCATGCGGGGGCACTGTCATCGGGCTCCGCCTGAAACCCTACGCTGGTTGGGTCTAACTGATAATGTGCGCCGCAAAATTGACAATCTGCGGTTACCAGACCGTCTTCTCTGGTCATGCTGGCAATATCTTTTGCCGAATAAATCGATAGGGATTGGCGCACCCGCTCTTGCGAGCAGGTGCATCCAAAGCGAACGGCTTGGGCGTCGAACACTCTTGGCTGATCTTCATGAAACAACCGCAGCAGCAATTGCGAGGGTTGGATCACTGGCCCAATCATTTCCAGCTCTTCGACGGTGTTTAACAAAATGTTCATGCGGTTCCAGTTATCGCTGTCATCGGCATCTATAATATCATTGGCCATTAACACACCGCCATCGCCCGATCCGCCCTCGTCGATCGCAGGCTCAAGGCTGGATTTGGGCATATGTTGTAGCATAATACCCCCTGCGCGCCACTGCGCGGGCTGATCGGGGGCCCGCGATTTTCCATAGCAGAGCTTAAACGTGGTTGGCAGCTGCTCTGATTGCGCAAAATAGGCCTCTGCACAGGCGGAAAGAGAGCCACCCACCAGCGGGGTTATGCCTTGATACGGCGCCATATCTGCGCCTTGATCGATCAAAATCGCAAAATAGCCTTCGCCAATTTGGTCGAAAATTGGTCCGTCGGTTAGCCGCGCTTCATCAAAGCTGGCATAGGCGCGCATCCGCGCTGGCGCGCCTTCGGTTTCGGGGCCGTAATAATCGGTAGCGATCATGCGCACAGCGCCTTTGGATTGCACTTGCAATGAAAGCTTCCAGCGCAACTTTATACTTTCCCCGATTAAAGCTGTCAGCAGCGCCATTTCAGACACCAATGCCTCGACCAGGGGCGGATAATTATGTTGCTGTAGGACGCCATCCAAAACGCCATCAAGGCGCGCTATCCGGCCCCGCATGTCACAGGCATCAAGTTGAAAGGGTAGGACAGTGTCGTCCCACGCAATTTGCGATCCACTTTTCATAGGCATTCCTTATCTTTCTTGCGGAGCCATATCCTGTCTCGTAAGACTGGGCAAGCAGCCGAGGGTTTGGACCAAAAGGAGCTTGGAATGATAAGACGCTATGGAGAAACCCCGCAAATGGATCGCCGCTATCAGATCCGGCGTGGGGTTTATGCGATTTTGCCTTATGGCGATGCGCTTTTACTGACCCATCAGGCAGAGCCTGAGCCCGAATTTCAATTGCCGGGCGGCGGTATTGATCCAGGTGAGCATCCGATCACCGCGCTGCACCGTGAAGTGATGGAAGAAACCGGTTGGAAAATCGCCCGGCCGCGCCATATTGGCGCCTTTCGACGGTTCGTTTTTATGCCTGAATATGACCTCTGGGCTGAAAAACTATGTTTGGTTTATCGCGCAGATCCTGTGTTGCGCCTTGGCGATCCAACCGAGGCTGGCCATGAGGATCACTTAATACCAATCGAAGAGGCGTTTGAGCTTTTGGCGAATCCCGGAGATCGGGCTTTTACGCAGATGTTTCAGGCCCAGATGTGCCTGCGGCGCGATGCGTGATGATCAACGCCGACAGGTCATCTACCAGCGGTGTTTGATCGCAGGCGGCGTGTATATTTTTTAAAATACTATGGGTGAGAGCGGGCCCATGCAGATGTTGAACGCGGGCAAAGAGCGGCTGTAACCCTTCTTTTCCACGCGCGGTATTTTGGCCATAGGCACCATCGCTAAACCCGTCCGAATAAAGGATCAGGCGCTCGCCCAAAGCCAGCTGCAAGTGATGATCTTGAAAGCGTGCCGTTTGCGAAATGCCGATTGGCAGGCTGTCACGGCCAATATGGTGAAACGTGCCCTCTTTTGCGTGTAAAATTGGATAAGGGTGACCAGCTTGGGCAAAACAAAGGCGCCCGGAGGTTAAATCCAGCAGTCCCGATATCATGGTCAGGTAATGATCGGTCGTAAGATCTTTGAGCATGATTTGATTTATGCTTTGTAAAATATCATGCGGTTGGCGCGGGCAGATTTGCCCTGTTTCAAGGCGTTTTACCGCGATATTTTGGCCGAAAGCTTCAGCTGAAAAAAAACCTGCAATGCGCACTGTCAGCATTGCTGCGCTGATATCATGCCCCGAAACATCGGCATTATAAAACCCTATATGCGTTGCCCCTATGGCAAAAAACCCTGCCAAATCCCCTCCAACACGGCCTGCATTTTCCACCAGGGCTGTGAAGTCAAACCGACCAAAGCTGCGATGCCTGTTATGGATAAGCGCGGTTTGAAGCTGCTGCGCGGCGATCAGATCTTTATCCATGGCGTTATTTAAAGCTTGGGTTTTGCGCAGCGCCGCTTTTACCTGTCGGTTTTTGACTTTCAACTTCCGCTGCGTGTCAAGAAGCCGGGCCGCTGCCGTGACGCGGGCGTGAAGTTCGATCGCCGCAATCTGCTTACTAAGAAAATCATCAGCGCCATGTTGAAAGGCGTACAGCATCTCGGCTTTGGTGGAGCGCGAGGTAAGCAAAATAAAATAAATATATCGGTCTGGGGTGATTTGGCGCAGCGTGTAACACAAATCGAGGCCGTTCATTTCTGGCATCATCCAATCGCTTAGAATGATATTGGGACGGTGTTTTTTAAATAAGCTAATTGCCGCCTTGGCGTTGCTGGCTTGCAGGCTGTGAAGTCCCCAGCTGGTTAGAAAACCTGCAACGATGCGCCTTTGCACAGCGCTGTCATCAACGATCAGCGCGGTTTTGATCGCGCGCAAAACGGGTGGCGGTTTGCTGGTTTCAAGCTTCGGATATGGCTGATACATTGCAAGCGTCCCTTGTGTTGGGCGGGTTGTAAAACCCCAGCACTTAACCGGCTGTAAAAACTTAAAATTAAGCATTTTAAAATTTTAGATATTCATCTCTGATTCAATGTTTTGCTGAACCATAACGCCGGGACGGGAGTGAATTCATGATAGATTGGGAGCGTATCGAAGACCTGCGCCGAGAGGTGGGGCACAAAGACTTTGCCGATGTGGTGGCGTTGTTTTTTGAAGAAATTGACAGCAGTTTACCGGGATCTCTTGACCTTACAGAGCCGGATGAGATCCGCGATCTATTACATTTCATTCGTGGTAGTGCGTTGAATTTGGGCTTTTTTGAACTGGCTCGATTATGTGAGCCTGATTTCTTTACGATGGAAACGGGCTTATCTGTCGAAAAAATTCGGCCCTATTTCGAACGATTGCGGCGCTCTTATGAAAGGGCCAAGGCGGTCTATTTTCAGAATATGACATTGTAGGTTCAAGTTTAAATTACAAATTGAGCCAGTGTTTCATCATTTGTTATGTCAGAATATGTATAGCCGGCGGCCTCGAGGCTGGCAAAAAAAGCTTCAAAACCATCGGTGTTTTTGGTTTCCAATCCGATCAAGATTGATCCAAAATTTCGCGCAGATTTTTTCAAATATTCAAAACGTGTGATATCATCATCTGGGCCAAGTAAATTCAAAAACTCCTTCAACGCACCGGGGCGCTGCGGCATTCTTAGAATCAAGTATTTTTTAACGCCTGCAAAGCGCTGCGCGCGCTCTTTCACCTCTGGCAGTCGTTCAAAATCAAAATTACCTCCCGAAGAGACGCAAACCACTTTGCGACCACGGATCATTTGACCGAGATCTTGCAGCGCATCGATGGCCAACGCGCCAGCTGGTTCTAATACAATGCCTTCGATATTCAGCATTTCAAGCATGGTGATACAGATCCGATCTTCGGGAATCCGCAGCACATTGGCCAAACCGATACTTTTTAAGCACTCAAACGTGCGCTGGCCGATTTGGCCCACCGCAGCGCCATCGGCAAACGTATCCACCTTGTCTAGCTTGACTGGTTTGCCCGCGATCAAAGCGGCCCAAAGGCAGGCTCCACCTAAAGGCTCGACCAAAGTAAACTGGCTTGAGGTACCAAAATAGCTGAGCATCCCCGAGGATAAGCCGCCCCCGCCCACAGGCAGGATAATATGATCCGGGGTGCTGCCCAATTGCCGTTCGATTTCTACGGCCACAGAGGCTTGCCCCTCGATCACATCGGCATCATCAAAGGGTGATAGAAAATGCGCGCCTTGCTCTTGACAGAAATTTTGCGCGGCGTTCAAACAATCGTCAAAATAATCGCCCACCAATTGAATTGACACGTTTTCGCCGCCAAATATCTTTGTTTTCTGGATTTTTTGCTGCGGTGTTGTGACGGGCATGAAAATCGTGCCGGTCACATCAAAATGCCGGCACATATAGGCCACGCCCTGCGCATGATTTCCCGCGCTGGCGCAAACGAAATTGCGTTGGTCTGGGCGTTTGCGCATCGCATTGAACGCGCCGCGCAGCTTGTAAGAGCGCACCGGAGAAAGGTCTTCGCGTTTCAGCCAAATATCGGCGTCAAATATAGCTGAGAGATGTTCGTTTTTTTGCAGCGGTGTTTCGGCAAACACATGGCGCATTTCGCCTTCGGCGGCGCGGGCAAGAGATTGAAAATCGGTCATTTGTTAGTCTTGCGGCAGATTTTGCGTATGCGCAAGCCCAAGGCTCTCTTGCTCCTTTCGTCAAAACCCGATATCGCCCCGATCAAAACCGCAAAGGACTATGCTATGAGTGCGCCCCAAAAAGTTGTATTGGCCTATTCCGGTGGCCTCGATACCTCGATCATTTTGAAATGGTTGCAGGCCGAATATGGCTGCGAAGTGGTGACGTTCACGGCTGATTTGGGGCAAGGTGAAGAGTTGGATCCGGCGCGCAAAAAGGCCGAGCTTTTGGGGATCGCTCCGGAAAATATTTTTATCGAGGATCTGCGCGAGGAATTCGTACGCGATTTCGTGTTTCCGATGTTTCGCGCCAATGCGCTGTATGAGGGGCTGTATTTGCTGGGCACGTCCATTGCGCGCCCGCTGATTTCCAAACGCTTGGTTGAAATTGCCGCAGCCACGGGCGCCGATGCGGTGTCGCATGGCGCAACCGGCAAGGGCAATGATCAGGTGCGCTTTGAATTGGCGGCCTATGCGCTGAACCCTGATATCAAAGTGATCGCGCCCTGGCGGGAATGGGATTTATCAAGCCGCACAAAATTGATCGCCTTTGCCGAAGAGAACCAAATCCCCATCGCTAAAGACAAGCGCGGTGAGGCGCCCTTTAGCGTGGATGCCAACCTGCTGCACACCTCATCTGAGGGCAAGGTTTTGGAAGATCCCGCCTTGGATGCCCCGGATTACGTGTATCAGCGGACGGTCAATCCTGAAGATGCGCCCGATAAACCCGAATTTGTTGAAATCGGCTTTGAGGGGGGCGATGCAGTGTCGATTAATGGCGAAACGCTCTCGCCAGCGCAGCTGCTCACTCAGTTGAATGCGCTGGGCGGCGCGCATGGCATTGGCCGGTTGGATCTGGTCGAAGGGCGCTTTGTTGGCATGAAATCGCGCGGCATTTACGAAACCCCGGGCGGTACAATTTTGCTGGAAGCGCATCGCGGCATTGAGCAGATCACCCTGGATCGCGGTGCGGCGCATTTAAAAGATGAGCTGATGCCCAAATATGCCGAGCTGATTTATAACGGGTTTTGGTACAGCCCCGAGCGTGAAATGCTGCAGGCTTTGATTGATAAAAGCCAAGAACATGTCACTGGAACGGTGCGTCTAAAGCTTTACAAAGGCTCGGTGCGCACGGTTGGCCGTTGGTCAGAACACTCGCTTTATTCTGAGGCGCATGTGACCTTTGAAGAGGATGCCGGTGCCTATGATCAAAGCGATGCGGCCGGGTTTATTCAGTTGAATGCGCTGCGCTTGAAGCTACTTGCCGCGCGCAAGCGTCGTTTGGGCTAAAAGCCTAATCTTTCCAAAGTTGTTTTGGAGAGCAGCGCTGCTGGGCTTTGGGCTTTCGTTCAAAGGTGTATCTGGTCGGTTGGGGCTTCGATTATTTACGTCGTCAATTTTGTTATTATTCGGTAATTTTACGACTGACCGCGCCGGTTTTTGCTTTTTATGCGCTGGTGTATCCTTTGGTTAGCTGGATGTTGACTGGCTCATTTTTGTTATTACAGCCGGGTTTTATAACTACTACCCCTGATGGAATGGGGCTTGGCAGCTTTTTAGACCTTAGTTTGGTTTTTATTATTTTTAGCTGTTTCTTACTGGCACTGATCGCGATCCATTGGCACCGCTTTATGATGCTGGGCGGTGAAGGGCCTATTTTTAATCGCTCAGTCTTCTGACCTTACAGTATCAAAGCCCAAAAAATTATGCTTATCTTTATCGCCGGGACATTTATTTTACTCATTTTCATCCGCAATTTTATCAATCTGCAAGGCTCGGAGGGTTTCCATGACTTACTAGCCCTCGTGATGATGGACCTTCAAGATCCTACCATGATCACAGCGCTTAATCCCCTTTTATGGCTTGTTTGGCTTATAAAATCTGTTTGTTTTATTTGGCTTGCGCATCGGATCAGCCTGTGCTTGCCTGCCGCTGCCATTGGCAAAGATATGCGCTTGCGCGAAGCTTGGCGACCGACCAGCGAGTTAAAGGCCCAGATATTGCTGTTAGCTGGTTTTGAAGTGCTGGTGTATTTCGGCATTTCTGCTGTAGTTTTCTGGGTTTCAGCTTTGATCGGCGCTGTTGTTCCTGCGATGATCCTTTTTTTGCTGCAAACTTGGATCCTCACCCTATATGGTGGCAGCATTCTGACCACGCTATACCAATATCTTATTGAAAAGCGGGCTTTGCAGGGCGCAACCCATTCATAATCCGGTTTCTGCGGCGATCTCTTTGCGGCTTTTGCGGGCCCGCTCGGTGGCCGATTTCAACTGCCCACAGGCCGCCATAATATCCTCGCCACGCGGGCGCCGGATCGGGCTGGCGTAGCCGGCATTGAAAATAATATCCGAAAACGCTTTGATCCGCGCGCGGTCCGAGCGTTGATAGGGCGCGCCGGGCCATTCGTTAAACGGGATCAGGTTGATCTTCGCCGGAATACCTTTGATCAGCCTTAGCAATCGGCGGGCATCGGCATCGCTGTCATTCACGCCCTTTAGCATCACGTATTCAAAAGTGATGCGCTCTGAATTGGACAGTTTCGGATAGGCGCGCAATTCGCTGAGCAACGTTTCGATATTCCATTTTTTGTTGATCGGCACCAATTTATCGCGCACCTCATCGGTCGTGGCGTGAAAAGACACTGCCAGCAGACAGCCGATTTCTTCAGCGGTTTTGGCAATTTCGGGCACAACGCCGGATGTTGACAGCGTGATCCGGCGCCGCGATAGGCAAATGCCCTCGGGGTCCATCGCGATCTTCATCGCATCGCGCACATTGTCAAAATTATACAGCGGTTCACCCATGCCCATCAGTACAATATTGGACAGAAGGCGCACAGGGTTTGGTGGCTCGCCCGGTTCGGGCCATTCGCCCAGATCATCGCGGGCCACCAAGACTTGGCCAATGATTTCTCCTGCGGATAGATTGCGCACCAGCTTTTGCGTGCCAGTATGGCAGAAAGAGCAGGTGAGCGTGCAGCCCACTTGGCTGCTAATGCACAGCGTGCCGCGATCTTCTTCGGGAATATAAACGATCTCTACTTCATGCCCGCCAGCAATGCGCACCAGATATTTGCGCGTGCCATCGCTTGAGATCTGCCGCGTGATCACTTCGGGCACTTCAAGCACGAAGGTTTCGGCGAGTTTGGCGCGATAGTCTTTTGACAGATTGGTCATTTGCGAAAAATCACGGCAGCCTTTGGCGTAAATCCATTGCCAAATCTGCCCGGCGCGCATTTTGGCCTGTTTATCCGGCGTGCCTTGCGCAATCAATGCCTCGCGCAAGGCGGCGCGGGTGAGCCCGATCAAATTTATCGGGCCCTCTGGCAGCTTGCGGGGCAGGGTCAATACGTCTTGGGTGATCGGAGCGTTGACCGACATCAGCTATAACTTTCCAACAGTTTCCCGGCCCGCATAGCCTATTTATACGGTTAGGCAAAGGCCGGGGTTTTGGAAATTATCCGCTGCAGTTCTTTTTTGCCGCGTCGCTGGCGGCGGTAAAGCCTTTTAGCGAAAACGTATCAACGGTCTGGGTGCCGCGTTTGGACACTGCTGTTAACGTTGCCGTGCCCCCCGCTTTCATGGCTTTGACCAGTTTTACATCCTCTTCAGAAGAGCCGGCCCAGGCCCATTCGCCTTGTATCAGTGACAATTTGAACGACTTATCATCCACTTTCAGCTTGATCGCTTTGTCCTCTGCGAAAGGATATCCCCCGGTGAAGGTCACCTGTTCGGATACTTTTCCTGCTGGGCTGAAGAATACAAATAATAAAATATCACTGCGTTTTACCGAAACGGTCCGACCGCCGCGCGTGTTGACACTTTTCTTGGGAAGCGACACGCTCCAACACTCTTTTGGGCTTTTATCCACAAACACAGCCCAATCTCCATGTTCTGAGACGCGGGTTGCCTTACCCTCGGCTGTCCAACCTGCACCAGCAAAGCCCAAAAGGCTGGTGGCCAACACTGCGGTTCTTAACAGGCTCTTCATTTTTTGCCTCCGTCATAAGCCGGTAGCGCCGGCCTATAGGTTCTATGGTGCTTAATGACCATTTACGGGAAAATCCCATTACATTCTCGACAAAACCACATTAGCCTTAAACTGTGTTTTAGCGAAAGCCCTCTTGGCAAGATTTTGCTGAAAAAATCACTATCTGGAGAGAAGAATGCAAGCCCCTGAAGCTTTATGTGAAATCTGGCGCGGATCATTTTTGGAAAGCCTACATCTGGGCCACGCTGTGATCTGTGATGAAACCGGACAAATTGTAAAATCATGGGGGGATCCTGACGCGGTTATTTTGCCGCGCTCTTCTGCCAAAATGATTCAAGCCCTGCCCTTGCTCAGCTCAGGCGCGGGCGATCACTATGGGCTCTCAGAGCAAGATTTGGCGCTGGCTTGCGCGTCGCATCAAGGCGGACAAATCCATACCAGCCGGGTCAGCGCCTGGTTACAGGCATTGGGGTATGACCAAACAGCTTTGCGATGCGGCGCCCAGCCCCCCCGGGACCGGGGTGAAAAACGGCGCGTGCAAGCGGCGCAGGAAGCGCCCTGCCAAATTCATAATAATTGCTCGGGAAAACATACCGGATTTTTAACGCTGGGTCAGTTTTTAAAAGGCGATGAAGCCTATACTGACATTGCGCATCCGGTACAGCGCGCCTGCTTAGAAGCTTTTGAGCAGGTGACAGATGCCGCCAGCCCGGGGCATGCGATTGATGGATGTTCTGCGCCCAATTTTGCCACTTCATTGCTTGGATTGGCGCGGGCAATGGCTTGGTTCGCCAGCGCTGAGGCGCGCATAGATGGCGCTTCACAGGCGGCTTTGCGATTGCGCCGCGCGATGGCGCTGAATCCGGATTTGGTGGCGGGTGAGGGCCGCGCCTGCACCGAATTGATGCAAGCGATGCAGGGCGGCACGGTGGTCAAAACTGGCGCCGAAGGGGTTTTCGTTGCCATTATTCCCCAAAAGCGCTTTGGCATCGCGGTGAAAATATTGGATGGCAGCACCCGCGCCAGTGAATGCGCGATTGCGGCCCTGCTCTGCGCTTTGGGGGCTTTACCGCCCGCACATCCTGCAACGCTGAACCGTATGCATGCGCCGATTGTCAATTGGAGCGGGCTGCAGACTGGCGAGATACGCCCCGCGCGAGGATTGACCTTGTGATCGTTTTATTCAACAAACCTTATAATGTGCTGTCGCAATTTACCGATAAGGGCAGCGCGGGCAGCGATCGAAAGACGCTGTCATCCTTTATCGATATCCCGTTTGTCTATCCTGCGGGGCGGCTTGATCGGGATAGCGAAGGTTTGCTGATTTTGACCGATGATGGCAAGTTGCAGGCGCGGATTTCCAACCCGAAACATAAAATGACCAAAACCTATTGGGTGCAAGTGGAAGGGGCGCCGCAGCAATCAGATCTTGAGCGGTTTGAACAAGGCATCCTGCTGAAAGACGGAAAGACTTTGCCTGCACAGGCGCGCTTGATCGACCCGCCGGCTGATCTTTGGCCAAGAACCCCGCCGGTTCGGTTTCGCAAAACGGTGCCGGAGGCGTGGTTGGAGGTAAGTCTGCGCGAAGGGCGAAACCGTCAGGTACGCCGAATGACTGCTGCGCTGGGCTTTCCGACGCTGCGCTTAATCCGGGCGCAGATTGGACCTTGGCAGTTGGGGGAGTTGCAACCGGGTCGGTTTGAAAAAATCCTGAACCCGACCGCAAGCCCGCGCGGTTAAATTATACATTGGCAAAGCCTCGGTCTAGAGCCGTGAGAATGCCATCCACCTCTGCCTCTGTAATCACCAAAGGGGGAGACATTAGCACATTATGCATGCCTAAACGCACCAATGCGCCGGCCTCAAATGTGGCTTGATGCAGCCGCGCCATCGTTACACCATCCATCGGTGTTTTGGTCGCTTTATCGCTAACGATTTCAAGTCCGATCATCAACCCTTCGCCGCCGCGTATATCGCCAATAATATCGTATTTATCGGCGAGCTTTTTCACCCCTTCAAACAATTGAGTGCCGCGCGCTGCCGCGTTGGTTTTTGTATCAAGACGCAGGGTTTCTTGCAGGCAGGCCACCACGGCTGCGGCCCCGACCGGATGCGCTGAATAAGTATAACCATGATAAATACCCGCCTCGCCCGTGGTGTCCTTTTCGAACACCTCGGCGACCTTTTCGCTCATCAATGCAGCGCCTACGGGAAAATAGGCGCTGGTAATGCCTTTGGCCAAGCACATCATATCAGGCTTTACGCCCCAATGGCGCGCACCTGACCAATCGCCAGTACGGCCAAAGCCGGTAATCACCTCATCTGAAATCATCAAAATTCCATATTTGTCACAAATGTCGCGCATCAGCTTCATGAATGAGGCATCCGGCACAATCACACCGCCAGCGCCTTGGATTGGCTCCATAATGAAGGCGGCGATGGTTTGCGCGCCTTGGAAAAGGATTTCATCCTCAAAACTGGCGGCGATTTTCTGCGCCAAAACTGCTGGATCCGTTTCATCAAAGGGATTGCGATAAGTATAAGGGCTGGGCAGATGAAAGCAGCCCGGCATCAGTGGTTCGTAATTGATCCGAAAGCGGTTATTGCCATTGACCGAGGCGCCCCCAAAATGCGTGCCGTGATACCCTTTTTTCAACGAAAGGAATTTGGTACGGGTGGGTTCGTTGCGCAATCGGTGATATTGGCGCGATAGGCGCAGCGCGGTTTCTACTGAGTCAGAGCCGCCCGAGGTGAAAAAGACCCGCGCCATCCCATCTTCGGCAAACATATTGCGCACCGCCAGTGAGGCCTCAATCGCGCATGGGTTGGTTGAGCCGGCAAAATTTGAGGAATAGGGTAGATCGTAAAGCTGTTTGGCGATCGCGTCTTTGATCGGGTTGTTGGAATATCCCAGATTAACGCACCATAAGCCTCCAACGGCATCAATCGCGGAATGCCCGTCAATATCATGCACATAAACGCCCTCCGCCCCGGTGATGATACGCGGTGGCGTTTCCAACGAATCGCCCGGATGGCCCATCGGGTGCCATAAATGGCGGGCGTTATTTTCTTTCAGAAAATTATCATCTTTCATGCTGCGTATCTCTCTGGTTTGCAAGGGTCTGGCGGGTATCACCTGCGTATATCTATCTTGCCGATAAACGGTTCAAGGTCTAGTTTTTTCCTGCTGGTGCAAACAGCCCATGCGCGATAGGGCACCATGATTTTGGACAGTTTGGGCACCAGCCCATAGACACAGAAGCTGTGGCCGTGTATCTGCCCATGCCATGGCAAATTCCAAATCTGACCCAAATTATAAAGTGATCTCTGAAAACCGCCGCGCGCGTTTTGATTATGCGATTGAAGATGATTTGGAATGCGGTGTGATGCTTTTGGGCTCTGAGGTGAAATCACTGCGGGTGAACAGTGCCAATATTGCCGAAAGCTATGCCGGCGTGGATGCCGGAGAGTTGTGGTTGGTGAATTCTTATATTGCCCCTTATGAGCAAGCCAAGACCTTTGGACATGAAGAGCGGCGGCGGCGCAAATTGCTGGTCAGCCGCAAAGAGCTGGCACGGCTCTGGGCCGATACGCAGCGCAAGGGTCTGACTTTGGTGCCTTTGGTGATGTATTTTAACCATCGCGGCAAAGTGAAGCTGAAAATTGGCATCGCCAAAGGCAAAAAGAATCATGACAAGCGCGCCGATCAGGCCAAACGGGATTGGGGGCGACAAAAACAGCGTTTGTTGCGCCATAGCGAGTAGCGGCTTCCTGAGCAATCGGTCGATTATAAAAGCGAGAATTGCCGAACCCGCTCTTGCCCCTGTATAGAGACAGTAGTAGGCAAAAACAAAAGCAATAAGTGAGGTTTATAATGACCCGCGATGACCCTAAAACCCTTGTCTCAACGCAATGGCTGGCCGCGCATTTAAAAGATCCTGATTTAAGGGTTTTGGATGCGTCGTGGTATTTGCCCGGCTCTAAGCGCGACCCCTTTGCCGAATATCAGGCGGCGCATATTCCGGGCGCGCGTTTCTTTGATCTTGATGATGTTAGCGACCATCGCTCGGATTTGCCGCATATGGTTCCGCCGGTGGAAAAATTCATGTCGCGGATGCGCGCAATTGGCGTAGGCGATGGGCATCAAATTGTTGTTTACGACGGCTCTGGGTTGTTTTCCGCGCCGCGGGTGTGGTGGTTGTTTAAATTGATGGGCCAAATGGATATTGCCGTGCTGGATGGCGGTTTTCCCAAATGGCAGGCAGAGGGCCATCCGGTGGAAGATTTGCCGCCTATTCTGCGCGACCGCCACATGATGGTGCGGCGCCAAAACCAAATGGTCAAGGATGTCACGCAAGTTTCGGCGGCTTCAAAACTGGGAGAGTCTGAGATCGTGGATGCGCGCTCGCCGGGCCGGTTTTACGGAAAAGATCCCGAGCCCCGCCCCGGTTTACGCGCCGGTCATATTCCAGGATCAAAAAATGTGTTCTACAAAGATTTGTTGAAGGCAGATGATACGATGAAATCGCCGGATGAGATGCGTCAGGTTTTTTTGGAAGCCGGTGTCGATTTGGACAAACCAGTGATTACCAGCTGCGGTTCGGGCGTGACGGCCGCAATTCTCAGTTTAGGATTGACCCGTATGGGCAAAACCGACCATTCCCTATATGACGGCAGCTGGACCGAATGGGGCATGTTTCCAACCTTGCCCATAGCCACAGGAAAGACATAATGTTTCAAGATCTCGTAGTACAACCGGCAGATAAAATTCTGGCATTGGTGCAGGCGTATAAAGAAGATCCACGCGATCAAAAAATTGATCTTGGTGTTGGCGTTTATAAAAATGCCGAAGGGATCACGCCGGTGATGCGGGCGGTTAAAACCGCAGAGCATCAGCTGTGGCAGCAAGAAACAACGAAATCTTACGTTGGTCTGTTGGGGGATCCACGCTTTTCCGACGTGATGGTTGATCTGGTGCTGGGCGATGCGGTGCCAAGAGCCAGCGTGGCTGCGGCCGCAACCCCGGGGGGCACAGGTGCTGTCAGACAGGCTTTTGAACTGATCAAAATGGCGCATCCTGAGGCGCGCATTTTTGTGTCAGACCCGACATGGCCAAACCATTTGTCTATTCTAAAATTCCTTGGCATGCCGGTGGTGCCTTACCGGTATTTTGATGGTGAGACGCGCGGCGTAGATTTTGAAGCCATGTTGCAAGATCTTTCGGCGGCCAAACCGGGGGATGTGATTTTGCTGCATGGCTGTTGCCACAACCCGACAGGGGCAAATTTGAACGCGGTGCAATGGCAGGCGGTGATTGATCTGCTGCATAAAACCGGCGCCACGCCAATGGTGGATATCGCGTATCAAGGCTTTGGTGATGGCCTGGAAGAGGATGCCGCTGGCACGCGCCTTTTGGTGCAATCGGTGCCAGAAACGATCATTGCCGCCAGTTGTTCAAAAAACTTCGGGATTTATCGTGAGCGCACGGGTCTGTTGATGGTGGTTTCACAAGATCTAGCGGCGCGGGGGCTCAATCAGGGCACGCTTGCCTATTTGAATCGGCAAAATTTTTCATTCCCGCCGGATCATGGCGCAAGGTTGGTGACCATGGTCCTGAGCGATCCTGATCTACGCGCAGATTGGGCCGCCGAATTGGAAGAGGTGCGCTTGTCGATGTTGGGGCTGCGCGAACAGTTATCCGAAGAGCTTCAGCGCCTGTCGGGCTCTGATCGGTTTGGGTTTTTAGCCCAGCATCGTGGGATGTTTTCGCGTTTGGGAACCACCCCGGATAAAGTGGCCAGGCTGCGCGAGGAACACGCGATTTACATGGTGGGTGACAGCCGTTTGAATATCGCTGGCCTCAATCAAAAAACCGTGCCGATCTTGGCTAAGGCGATCGTTGATTGTGGTATTTAAGCGGCGGGCTTAAACGCTGAGCGTCGCCTGAACCGCGTTTTTCCAACGGCTATATTTGGCGCTTTGCGCGGCTGCGTCCATAGCTGGTTCAAAGCGGCGTTGCAGAGCCCATGTTTTTGAAAACGCCTCTTGGGATGGGTAAATTCCGGCCTGCATGCCGGCAAGCCAAGCAGCGCCCAACGCCGTGGTTTCCAAAACCTCTGGTCGATCCACCGCAGCGCCGATAATATCGGCTAAAAACTGCATGGTCCAATTGCTGGCAGACATCCCCCCATCCACGCGCAACACGGCCTTTGCAGCATCGCCGGGCCAATCCGCCTGCATCGCCTCTAGCAAATCCCGGGTTTGAAACCCAACGCTTTCTAGGGCGGCTTTGGCGAATTCTGCGGGGCCAGAATTGCGGCTTAACCCATAGATCGCGCCGCGGCATTCGGCGTTCCAATAGGGCGCGCCCAGCCCTGTAAAAGCAGGGACCAAAACCAAATCTTGGCCAGGATCAGCCGTTTCTGCCAGAGTTTGCGTTTGCGGGGCATTGGTTATTATTTTTAGGCCATCGCGCAGCCATTGGACCACGGCGCCGGCGATAAAAATGGACCCTTCAAGCGCATAAGTGGGTTTGCCGTTTAACTGATAGGCAATCGTGGTTAGCAAACGGTTGCTGGATGTTACAGGCGTATCGCCCGTGTTCAAAAGCGCAAAACATCCTGTGCCATAGGTTGATTTCAGCATCCCAGGCTGAAAGCATGCCTGCCCAACCGTGGCCGCTTGCTGATCGCCTGCAACGCCTAAAATAGGAATCGCGCTGCCAAACAGATCCGGCGTGGTCTCGCCAAAATGATCGGCGCTGTTCAGTACTTTTGGCAACATCTGCACGGGAATATCCAAGAGGGCGCAGATCGCTGTGCTCCAAGCACCTTTATGGATATCATAGAGCATCGTGCGTGCAGCATTTGTGGCATCCGTCACATGCGCTGCACCACCCGTTAAGCGCCAGATCAAATAGCTGTCAACCGTGCCAAACAGCAAATCACCGGCCTTGGCTTTTGCTTTTGCGCCCTCAACATTCTCTAAAATCCATTTCAGCTTGGTGCCCGAAAAATAGGGATCCAGCAGCAAGCCGGTTTGCGCGGTGACCAAGGCTTCATGACCCTCAGCGCGCAACGTCGCGCAGAGCGTTGCGGTGCGCCGATCCTGCCAAACGATGGCTTTGTGAATGGCTTCGCCGGTATGGCGATCCCACACCACGGTGGTTTCACGTTGATTCGTAATCCCAATAGCCGCGATATCGCGCGCATTGAGATCGGCGTTTGAGAGCGCGGCGCGGCAGGTGCGCATTGTCGTATCCCAGAGATCCTGAGGCGTGTGCTCTACCCAGCCACTTCGCGGAAAATGCTGCTCGAATTCTTCTTGTGCATCAGAAATGGGCGTCATTGCTTGATCAAACACGATTGCCCTGCTGGAGGTGGTGCCTTGATCAATTGCCAATATATTACCCATGAAAACGGTTCCTTTGCCTAATTTAGCCACTAATTTCGGCTGATTTGCACAGAAAGGCAACGGCTTTTACGGCGGTTTTTCACCATATTTGCAGGGGGGTCTTCGTCCCAGCCGCACGCGGCTGCCAACAGCATGCGATTTAGACTAAAATTGGCGTTGCGGCTTTAGCTGCCGTCATATCCCAGCATATGCGTCTCACCGCGTGTGCGGGCGAGGTGAATTTGCTTTTGACGCTCGCGAAAACGGTTTTTATCAGCCTCACTGGTTTGAGCTGAGCAGTGGTGGCAAGCGACCCCATGCTCATATTCTGGGTGCTTTTTATCGTTGGGCAAGATCGGCCGCCGGCAGGCATAGCACAGCTGATGGGGCCCCTCGGCCAGCCCGTGCTGCACCGATACGCGGGCATCAAACACAAAGCAATCGCCCTGCCATTTGCTATTTTCTTCTGGCACGTCTTCAAGATATTTCAGGATGCCGCCTTTGAGGTGATAGACATCCTCAACGCCTTGCCCGAGCAGGTAATTGGTTGATTTTTCGCAGCGGATACCACCGGTACAAAACATCGCAATGCGTTTGTTGTGAAACCGTTCTTTATTGGCCTCCCACCAGTTGGGGAAGTCGCGGAACGAGCGTGTTTGCGGATCAATAGCCCCTTCAAAGCTGCCAATGGCAACTTCATAATCATTGCGCGTATCAATCACCGCCACATCCGGGGCGCTGATCAATTCATTCCACTGCGCTGGATCTACATAATGGCCAACCTGTGCCTGAGGGTTCACATCTGGCTTGCCCATGGTGACGATTTCTTTTTTAAGCTTTACTTTCATCCGGGGAAAAGGCGGCAGAGTTGCGGTGCTTTCCTTATGCTCTAAGGCTGCGCAACCGGGCAGCGCGCGCAAGGTTTTTAAAAGCGTTGCAACATTGGACGCGCTTCCGGCAACGGTGCCATTAATCCCTTCTGCGGCCAGCAAAAGTGAGCCCGTGATGTGCAAGGTTTCGCAGGCAGATTGCAGCGGTGCGCGCAAGCTGGCCGGATCGTCAAATCGGGTAAAATGATAAAGGGCAGCTATAGTAAACATGGCCGTTGCCCTACGATAAAAGACCGAGGCAGCGCAAGCATTTTGACGTGGCGGGCCTAACAGAGCGGGCGCATCGTCTCCTTGTTAAGGGCCACCGGCACCAGCGGACGGCCGTATCCGGCACCGCCATCAAGATTGATGCGATTTCCGAAATGCGCCGGGGCATCCAGGGCCGTATGTCCATGCACCACCATAAAGGGATGGCGATCTTGATAGCTTAAAAAGGGTTCACGGATCCATAAAAGATCATCTTCGAACTGTTCGGATAAGGGAATATTGGGGCGTATACCCGCATGCACAAAAAACCAATTCGCATGCTGGAAGGTAAGGGGTAAAGCGCGCAAAAACGCGATCTGCGCTGGGGGAATTGCGTCAAACGCTTCGCGCTGTACTTCGTATAACCGCCGCCCCTCTCTTGCATCTATGCCATAAGAGGCGAGTGTTTTATCGCCGCCCAATCTGGGATGAAGCCACGAATGGCCAATTTGCAAATGCGGATCCTGTCGCAAAGGCGTTTGCATAAACCAGTCGAACATGCGGTCATGATTGCCTTTTAGAACTGTCCAATTGCGGCCCGCTGCCAGCCCGTCCATGATCAGCTCGATCACGCGGCGGCTGTCTTGGCCGCGATCCACGAGATCCCCCACAAACACCGTTTTTGCCTCAGCGCCGCCGTCTTTTTCAATAAGCATCAATGCAGTTTCAAGCTGTGCCAATTGGCCGTGCACATCGCCGATGGCATAAAGTGTATCACTCATCATTTGGTCCTTTTGATTTCAGCGTTTCACGGCATAAAGCGAGAGGTTTGTTTGGCCGTGACAGGCGCAGGTTTGCCGCGCCTGTCATATAGCGGATCAGCTTTGTGTAGCCTCAAAGCTCAGAGGTTTGATCTGCTGGAACAATCCGGTTTCTTTCAGCTGTTTGACCACGGGTGCGGGCACGCGGCTATCCACCGATAAAAGCGCAATGGCTTCACCACCCGACGCAGCACGCCCCAGCGTAAAGTTGGCAATATTCACGCCATTGGTCCCCAAGGTCAAGCCCAAAGCCCCGATAATGCCGGGCACGTCCTTATTGGTGGTGTAGAGCATATTAGACGCAATCTCGGCATCAATATTGATGCCTTTGATTTGGATAAACCGTGGTTTCTTATCGCTGAAAACGGTGCCCGCAATCGAGCGCTCGCGCGTATCCGTCACCACGGTGACTTTGATATATCCCTCAAAAGCGCCCGATTTATCCTGATTGGTCGTACTGATTTGTATGCCCCGCTCTTTGGCAATCACTGGCGCGCTGACCATATTCACATCAGGATTGACCCTTTTCATGATTCCCGAAATCGCTGCGCAATTTAACGCGTCTAGATTCATTTTTGACACAGAGCCGTCATAAAGAATATTCACCGCTTTGATCGGCTCATCCGTCAATTGGCCGATGAAATTGCCAAGATGCCCCGCCAAAAGCAGCCAAGGCCCCATCACTTTGGCCTCTTCTGCGGTGACCGATGGCATGTTGAGCGCGTTGCTGACCGCGCCCGTTAAAAGGTAATCCGACATTTGCTCAGCCACTTGCAGCGCCACGTTTTCTTGCGCTTCAGTGGTGGCGGCGCCCAAATGCGGCGTACAAACCACATTTGGCAGGTTAAAGAGCGGATTTTCAATCGCCGGCTCTACCGCAAAAACATCAAAGGCGGCGCCCGCGATATGGCCCGATTGCAACAGCTCAGATAGCGCGGTTTCATCCACCAAACCGCCTCGCGCACAATTGATAATGCGCACGCCTTTCTTGGTTTTCAACAGATTTTCACGGCTGAGAATATTGCGGGTTTGATCCGTGAGGGGCACGTGCAATGTGATAAAGTCGGACCGGGTTAACAGCGCCTCTAGATCAACTTTTTCAACCCCCATTTTATCAGCTTTTTCTTGGCCTAAATACGGATCATAGGCGATCACTTTCATCTTCAGGCCCAGTGCGCGATCGCAGACGATGCCCCCAATATTGCCGGCACCAATCACGCCAAGCGTTTTGCCGGTTAATTCGACCCCCATAAACTTGGACTTTTCCCATTTTCCGACCTGTGTCGAGGCATTGGCTTCGGGGATTTGCCGGGCGACAGCGAACATCATTGCCATGGCGTGTTCGGCGGTGGTGATCATATTGCCAAAGGGCGTATTCATCACGATTACGCCTTTTTTGCTGGCCGCTTCTTTATCCACATTGTCAACGCCAATCCCGGCACGGCCAACCACTTTTAAGTTTTTGGCAGCCTTGATGATTTTTTCGGTAACTTTGGTGGCCGAGCGGATGGCAAGCCCGTCATATTGATCGATCACCGCAAGCAGGCGGTCTTTATCTTTGCCCAAATCGGGTTGAAAATCGACATCAATGCCGCGGTCGCGGAAAATTTGAACGGCGGTTTCAGAGAGTTTGTCAGAAACAAGTACTTTAGGGGCCATTGTGGCAGTCCTTTGTATAAAAAATAAAATGGCAGCAGATCAAATCCTGCGCCAGAAAGGGGGGTTTAAACCGGCTTATGCGGCTTGCATGAGAGCGGTGATTTCCAGCTGGAAGGCCCAGTCTAGCCAAGGCAGCATGGCCTGGATATCATTGGTTTCCACCGTCGCACCGCACCATATGCGCAGCCCAGCAGGGGCATCGCGATAGGCGCCAATGTCAAACGCGATCGCCTCATCCGTCAAACGTTTGGCAATTGCTTTGGCGAAGGCACTGCCATCTTGAATGCGCGTATCGGTGAATTTCAAACATACAGAAGTGGTTGAGCGGGTGGATGGATCCTGCGCCAGAAAATCAATCCAATCATGCTGCGCAACAAATTCAGCAATGGCATTTGCATTGTTATTCGAACGGGCGATCAAACCGGTCAATCCTCCAACCGAGCGTGCCCAATCCAATGCCACCAGATAATCCTCAACCGCCAACATTGAAGGCGTGTTGATGGTTGCGCCGTTGAAAATTCCTTCAATCAGCTTGCCGGCTTTGGTCAGGCGAAAAATCTTTGGAAGCGGCCAAGGGGGCGTATAGCTTTCCAGGCGTGCCACCGCGCGCGGACTTAGAATCAGCATGCCATGCGCGGCTTCCCCGCCCATTACTTTTTGCCAGCTAAAGGTTGTGACATCCAGCTTATCCCAAGGCAGATCCATGGCAAAAGCGGCTGAAGTGGCATCGCATAGGGTTAGGCCCTCGCGCGTTGCCGGGATCATATCTCCATTGGGCAAACAGACGCCAGATGTGGTGCCATTCCAAGTAAAGCAAACATCTTTGTCAAAATCGACTGCGCTGAAATCAACGATATCGCCATAATCGGCGATGCTCACGCGCGCGTTTAGCTTCAGTTGTTTCACCGCATCGGTGACCCAGCCGGCCCCAAAGCTTTCCCAAGCCAGCATTTCAACTGCGCGTTCGCCCAGCAAAGACCACATTGCCATTTCGTAAGCGCCCGTATCCGAGGCCGGTACGATGCCAATGCGATACTCATCCGGAATGCCAAGAATGTCGCGTGTACCGTCAATCGCGGCTTTTAACTTTGCCTTACCAATTGCGGCGCGGTGGCTGCGCCCCAAAGGCGCATCAGCTAGGTTTTTTAAATCAAAAGTGGGGATTTTGGCGCAAGGGCCAGATGAAAAACGCGGATTGGCCGGCCGCGATGCCGGTTGTTTAATAGCCATTAATGCTACCCTTTCAGATAATCGCCCCTCGTTGGGGAGGGGTGTCCCACTGACGTCTTTATAGCGCTGGCTAAGCGCTCACAAGGGCGAAAAGGTATTTTTGCTGCTGCGTGTCACATGCGGGGCGTGCATGCTGGCCGCAACAGCATCCCTGAAACTGCATCCTTTGGGGCGCGTGACAGCGTGGCCGCGGGGTGACAAGCCGGCGCCATTCGGGCATGAGGGGCGCAAAGACGAAACGGCAGCGTCAAGGCCGGTGGCCCGGCGCTTAAAAAAGGAGAGCAAATGTTGATCTGTAGTTTGATCGCCCCCCCCGGTGGCTTAAGCGTTGATATGGCTGGAAATTTATTCAGCGCTTGGGGCGGGCGAGAGCTCACATGGCTGCACCCGCGTGAAGCGGCGGAATTTGAAATTGCTGCCATGCCTGAAAACCGGTGGCAGGTTTGGCAAGATCTTCAGGAGATGCACGTTGATCTGGTTGTGCAACCAAAGGCGGGCCGGCGCAAAAAGCTGCTTTTGGCCGATATGGACAGCACGATGATCCAGCAGGAATGTATTGATGAGCTGGCCGATTTGGCGGGTGTAGGCGCGCAGGTTAAAGGCATAACGGCAAAAGCGATGAATGGTGAGCTGGATTTTGAACAGGCTTTGCGCGCGCGCGTTGCGTTGCTGGAGGGGCAGCCAGCATCTATCATTGATCAGGCGCTCAAAACCCGCATTTTCTTTACAGCAGGTGGGGCCGAGCTGCTGGCTACGATGAAAGCCAATGGGGCTTATACGGCGCTGGTATCGGGTGGATTTACCGCTTTTACGCAGCCAGTTTCGCAGCATTTGGGTTTTCATGAACATCACGCCAACCAGCTTTTGGTGGATCACGGCGTGGTAACAGGGCAGGTCAGCGATCCGATTTTAGGCCAGCAAGCCAAAGTTGAGGCATTAGAGCGTTTAACCGCGCAGCTTTCAATCACTGCGCAGGATGTTTTGGCGGTTGGTGATGGGGCCAATGATCTGGGCATGTTGAAACGCGCTGGCAGCGGCGTTGCGCTTCATGCCAAGCCCAGCGTTGCCGCGCAATGCGATATCAGGATCAATCACGGCGATCTGACGGCGCTGTTGTTTCTTCAGGGGTACCCGCGCAGCGCATTTCGCACAGCGGTTTAACCCGCAAGCCTTTATTTTTGGAAATTTGATCCCATATTATGACTTAGAAAAAAATGGGGATGAGATGGCAGAGTATCAGCGCAATCCGGATGTGATCGCCGCTTTAAGTGAAGAGCAATATTGGGTCACGCAGGAAAATGGCACCGAGCGTCCGGGCACGGGCGCTTTATTGAACAACAAACAGCCTGGGCTTTACGTTGATATCGTCTCGGGTGAGCCGCTTTTCACCTCGGGTGCAAAATTTGACAGCGGTTGCGGTTGGCCCAGTTTCACCAAGCCGGTGGAAACTCAGCATGTGAAAGAATTACGTGATAGCAGCCTTGGAATGGTGCGTGTAGAAGTGCGCAGCTTGCACGGGGATAGCCATTTGGGCCATGTATTTCCAGACGGGCCGCAAGCACGTGGGGGGCTACGCTATTGCATCAACTCGGCTTCGTTACGGTTTATTCATCGTGATGATTTGGAGGCTGAGGGCTATGGCGCCTATCGCGATCAAGTGGAGGATGTGGTATGAGTGAGCGTGCGGTTCTAGCGGGGGGATGTTTTTGGGGCATGCAGGATTTAATCCGCCGCCTGCCGGGCATAATCTCGACGCGTTGCGGATATTCCGGGGGCGATGTGCCCAATGCCACCTATCGCAATCATGGCACCCATGCCGAGGCGCTGGAAGTGATTTACGATCCCCAAAAGCTGCGTTTCAGCCAGCTTTTGGACGTATTTTTTCAAATTCATGATCCAAGCACGCTGAACCGGCAAGGCAATGATCGCGGACTGTCTTATCGATCTGCCATTTATTATGTAACTGAAGAGCAAAAACTAACGTCAGAGCAAAGAATTGCCGCTATGAATGCCAGTGGCATTTGGCCAGGCCCTGTGGTGACTGAGCTGGAACCGGTTGGCCCGTTCTGGGAGGCAGAACCAGAACATCAGGATTATTTAATGCGCGTTCCCAATGGCTATACCTGCCATTTTCCGCGCGCCGATTGGGTCTTGCCAAACTCAGCTTAAAGCCGCAGAGAGGCTCGGCGATGCATCGATAATAAAAAAGGAGGCGTGCCGTGCAACCTCTTCGAGGTATTGCCCTTAAACTGTGTGCGGTGATGCTCTTTATTATCATGCTCTCGCTGGTGAAAGCGGTATCGGCGGATGTTCCTGCCGGTCAATCGGTGTTTTTCCGCTCGTTCTTTGCGATTCCGGTGATCGTGGTTTGGTTGCTCTTGCGGGGGGAATTATCTATCGGCTTGCGCGTGCGCTCGCGGATGGGGCATTTTTGGCGCGGCGTTATTGGCACCATAGCAATGGGGTTGAACTTTGCGGCGGTTGGGTTTTTGCCCCTGCCCGAAGTGACCGCAATTAGCTTTACAGCTCCGCTGCTCACCGTCCTGCTGGCGGCGCTGTTGCTGGGCGAGACAGTGCGCATTTTTCGCCTTTGCGCGGTGGCGCTGGGGTTGATCGGCGTGTTGGTTGTGATCGAGCCGCGTTTGACCGTCTTTTCCAGTGGTCCATTTGAACCACGCGCCGCTTTTGGGGTGGGTTTGGTGCTTTTGGGCGCGGCGTTCATCGCGCTTGCACATGTGCATATTCGCAAGTTGACCCTTAGCGAACACCCTGCTGCGATCGTGTTTTATTTTAGTTTAACCTCGACCAGCGTGTCGCTGTGTACGCTGCCCTTTGGCTGGGTGCTGCCCAGTATCATGCAAACGGTTTTGTTGGTTTTGATCGGGCTGATCGGCGGCGTTGCACAAATATTTTTAACCCTATCTTATCGCTTTGCGCCTGCCTCGGTGGTGGCACCGTTTGAATATACCGCCATGTTATTTTCGCTGATGATCGGATATGTGTTTTTCAACGAATTGCCGACATTGCAAATGCTGATTGGCGCTGGAATCATCATAATGGCGGGTTTGGTGATCATTTTGCGCGAGGCGCAACTGGGATTAAAGCGCGGAGCGTCCAAAGCTGTCAAACCGCCCGCTTAAAGGTCTTGTAAATATTTCAAAGCATAGGCCGGGGCCAGAAGGTGGCGCCGATACCGCCCCAAGGGGAATTTTGGCGGCTGCGTTCCCAGCAGTTTTGGACGCTCAAAATTCGGTGCGCCGCCAATCACCAAATCGCTGAGCACCGCCCCTGCATAGCTGGCCATCGCCACGCCATTGCCATGATAGCCAAACCCCGCATAGGCCCCGCTGAGGTTTGGAATGGCCCCGATAAAGGGAATTTGATGCCGCGTCATGCAGACCATCCCCGTCCAGAAATGCAGGATTTTGACGCGTTTCCAAGCTGGAAACATCGTATGAAAATCGCGCGTAATCAGCTTTTGTATCGCAGCTTCTGAGCGGTCGGTTGAGAACAGACCGCCGCGCCTTCCGAATAAAAACTGTCGGTTCGGCATCAGGCGAAAATAATGCAAAAGCTGGCGGGTGTCATAGGCCATTTGCGCGCTGCTCCAGCCTTGCGCTTCTATCTGCTTGGGCGTTAGCGGTTCGGTGACAATCACGGAAGAATGCAGCGGCATAAAGCGCCCTGCCATCCAATCGGGCAGGTCTTCAGCGGCATATGCGTTGGTTGCAATAATAACCCGATCAGCCGTTATCGAGCCTTGCGGCGCGGTCAATCGAAATGTCTCGCCCGCTTTTTTGAGATCAATTACCGGGCTGTTTACAAACACTTTACCGCCGTTTTTGACCGCAGAGCTCAGCAAACCATAGGCATATTTACGCGGGTTTAAACCAAAGCCGATGGGGATCGTTAACGCGCCGTGAAACGGCCCTTGCATTCCCAATTGACGCAGCTCACTTTTGCTATGAAACAGCGCCTCAACGCCATAATCTTCTTTGATCTGAGCGCGGCTGTTTTTTAAGCTGTCGCAATCTGAGGCGCGATGGGCCAATAGGGTTTCACCGCTTGAATGCGTATCAGCCTGAAGGTTAAGCTCGGCCAATAGGGTTTTGACCAAGCCCACCGCGGCAGCTTCGCTGCGCCGATAAACGAGGCGTTGTACTTTGCCATAGCGCTTATCCAGTTGGGCGTTTTTAGCCTGCGCGCCGCCCAGGCAACAAAACCCGCCATTGCGCCCAGTTGCCCCAAAAGTGGGAAATTCGGCTTCGATCACCGTGACACCGGCGCCGCGCTTTGCCAGATGATGCGCCGCCGATAGGCCGGTAAAGCCAGCGCCTATAATGGCAATCTCTGTGTTGATATCTTGCGTCAGGTTCGCCAGCTCTGGCGTATCGGTTGTACTGGCCCAATAGCAGGCGGCAACGGGTTTTGCGCTATAAGCGCGGGCTTCACATAAGCGCTTCATCCCTGATTGCGTTTTGCCATTGCGTTGTCATCTTGGAGCTTGCGCGCGGCGCGCTTTGAAATCAACGAGGCGCTGATCACACCAATGGTGACGATTGCGATCATAATCGTGGATAAGGCGTTGATTTCTGGGCTTACGCCAAGCCTGACGGCGGAAAATATTTTAATTGGCAATGTGGTGGCCGAAGGGCCGGCAGTGAAAGAGGCAATCACCAGATCATCCAATGACAGGGTGAAGGCCAATAACCACCCTGAAATCACCGCAGGTGCAATGATTGGCAAAGTGACCAAACGGAAGGCTTGCAGCGGGCTGCACCCCAAATCAAGCGCGGCTTCTTCGAGCGCGCGATCAAAGCTGGCAAGGCGCGAGGACACGACCACCGATACATAGCACATTGAAAACGTGGTATGCGCCAAGATAATTGTAAACACACCGCGATCTAGACCGATCCCGATAAACAGCAATAAAAGCGAGAGGCCGGTGATCACTTCTGGCATCACCAAAGGCGCGTAAATCATGCCGGAAAATAACGTGCGCCCCCAAAACCTGCCGGCGCGGATCAACACATAGGCGGCCAAAGTGCCAAGAACAGTCGCCAAAGTTGAAGAAATAAAGCCCACTTTCAGCGTAACCCAGGCCGCGTCTAAAAACGCTTCATTTTCAAGCAACCGCCCATACCATTTGGTAGAAAACCCCGCCCAAACCGTGACCAGCTTTGAGGCGTTGAAAGAATAAATCACCAATATCACCATCGGCAAATATAAAAATGCAAAACCGAAGGTTAAAGCCGTGGCGTTGAACCAAGTGAACTTTTTCATTGCTCACCCTCGCGCTGTTTCTGCTCATTGCGTTGAAACAGAATAATCGGGATGATTAAAATAAGCAGCAGGATGATCGCCACGGCCGAGGCCACGGGCCAATCTCGATTTGAGAAAAATTCCTCCCATAAGACCTTGCCAATCATCAAGGTGCGCGAGCCGCCAAGTAAAGAAGGGATAACAAATTCACCAAGCGCGGGGATAAACACCAAAAAACATCCCGCAACAACGCCGTTTTTAGATAGCGGCATAGTGATCAGCCAGAAGGCGCGCAGGCGTGAACATCCCAAATCAATCGCCGCCTCGAGCAAAGAATTGTCTAATTTCTCCAAACTGGCGTAAATGGGAAGAATCATGAAGGGCAAGTAAGTATAGACGATCCCGATATACACCGCCCAATTGGTATTCAGAATGGTCAGCGGGGTTTCGATTAATCCGAGCGCCAATAACAGCTGGTTAAGCAGGCCTTCAGTACCCAAAATGCCCATCCAAGCATAAACGCGGATCAAAAAGCTGGTCCAGAAGGGCAGGATAACCAACATCAGTAAAGTGGCGCGCCATTCGGTGTTGGCGCGGGCGATTCCATAGGCGATTGGATATCCAATCAACAGCGTCAGCGTGGTTGATATGAAGGCGATGCGCAGGCTTGACAGATAGGCTTTCCAATAGAGATCATCCGAGGTTAAAAACACATAGTTTTCAAAATCTAGCGCCGCCCAAAAGCGCAGAAAACCCTGCCAGCCGGCGTTGAAATCTAGGCGCGGTGTATAGGGGGGGATGGCCAGATCTATATCTGATAGTGATATTTTGAAAACGATCAAAAACGGCACGAGGAACAGCGCCACCAGCCATAAATACGGCAGGCAAATCATCGCGAAGCGGCGCATCTCTCTACCTTTTCAGCAGCACGCCAGCGCTGCCTTGAAAGTAAACCCAGACCGTATCTTCCCAGGTGAGCCCGCGCTCAGACAGGCGCTGGGTATTCGCGGTTTGGGCCTTGATAATATGGCCTGACGGCAGCTCGACGTGATAGGTGGAAATATTACCCAAATAGGCAATATCCAGAATTTTACCCTGGTAGCTGTTTTCAGAAGCGGCGGGCTTTTCTGCTGAAATCCCCACTTTTTCGGGCCGGATCGCAAAATGAATGGTATCATCTGTGCCGAAGCTGGCATCTGAGGGGGCGATGATCGGTGCGTGCTCGGCATCCCAAACAATTGAAATCTGGCGGCTTTCAGGCTTGGCTGTGCCGCTAATGATATTCACATCGCCAATAAAATCAGCGGTATAAATCGAATTTGGCGCTTCGTATATTTGCGAAGGCGTGGCCACTTGAACCATTTTGCCTTCATCCATCAGCGCCACGCGCGAGGAGACGGTCATCGCTTCTTCTTGATCATGGGTCACGATCACAAAGGTCGTACCGGTGCGCTCTTGAATATCCATCAATTCAAATTGCGTTTCGCTGCGCAGCTTTTTATCCAGCGCGCCGAGCGGTTCATCGAGCAAAAGCAATTTTGGCGCTTTTGCCAAAGCGCGTGCCAAGGCCACCCTTTGGCGTTGGCCCCCCGAAATTTGATGCGGTTTCCGATTGGCAAATTTGGCCAGACGCGTCAGCCTCAGCATTTCCGCAACCCGCTGCGATATCACCTCTTTATCGCGCGTCTCGCGCCGCAAGCCAAACGCAATATTCTCCCAAACAGACAGATGCGGAAACAGCGCATAAGATTGGAACATCATGTTTACAGCGCGTAAATTTGGTGGAATCGGTGAGATATCTTGACCATCTAGAAGAATGGTGCCGGCGCTGAGCGGCTCAAAGCCTGCAAGCAGCCGCATCAATGTTGTTTTTCCGCATCCTGACGGGCCCAAAAGCGCAAAAAACTCGCGCTCATAAATGCTGAGGTTCAAATTATCGATGGCCGTAAAATTGCCAAAGCGCTTGCTGACGTTTCGAAACTCGATCAGCGGCTTTGCAGCTGGATCTGCCCATGGTGCAAATATTTGCGTTTGGCCATTTGGCGCCATTTAAAAGCCCTTTTGGTTTGGTTTGGCCCGCG
Source organism: Rhodobacteraceae bacterium SB2 (assembly GCA_001642945.1). Classification (GTDB taxonomy): domain Bacteria; phylum Pseudomonadota; class Alphaproteobacteria; order Rhodobacterales; family Rhodobacteraceae; genus Thalassovivens; species Thalassovivens spotae. The sequence goes on from LGRT01000013.1 coordinate 374,127, forward strand.
CGCAGATCAGCGCGGGCCAAATCGGCGTGGTCTTAGGTGCCCGATTTAATTTTGGTCCACATCCGTGTCACTTGGCGCTGTATTTTTGGCGGATAGGGCCGCGTGGTAAACAGGTTTTCCAAAGTGGCTGCATCAGGATAAATCGCCGGATCACCGATCACATCTTCTTCCAGCATGGGCTGTGAGGCGAGATTGCCATTCGCATAATATACATAGTTAGACGCATCCGCCATATTCTGCGCATCCATGATAAAGTTCAGGAATAAATGCGCGCCCTCTACATTTGGGGCATCGACTGGAATGGCCATTTGATCGAACCACATTTGCGCGCCTTCTTTGGCCGCATTATACGCGATTTCTACGCCATTTTCGGCCTCGTCTGCACGATCCCGGGCTTGTAGAATATCGCCAGACCAGCCGACGGCCACGCAAATATCACCATTTGCAAGCGCGTTGATATATTCAGAGCTGTGGAATTTTTTGATATGCGGGCGCACGGCCATAAACACCGCTTCGGCCTGTGCGATGACATCTGGGTCATGGCTGTCAGGGTTTTCGCCCAAATATTGCAGCGCCGCCGGGATCATTTCGGAAGGGGCATCCAAGAAATATACCCCGCAAGCCGCCAATTTGGCCATATTATCGGCGTTGAACACCAGCTCTAAAGAATCAAGCGGTGCATCCGCGCCTAAAATTTCCTGCACTTTGCCCACATTCACGCCAAGCCCCGTGGTGCCCCACATGTAGTTGATTGAATAGGCGTTATCGGGATCATATTGCTCGGTGCGCGAAGAGACCACATCCCACATATTGCTGTGGTTTGACAGTTTTGACATATCCAGCTTCTGGAAGGCACCCGCCACGATCTGGCGCTGCAAAAATGTTCCAGAGGGCACAACTACATCATATCCCGAGCCGCCGGCCAGCATTTTTGTTTCCAGCACTTCATTGCTGTCAAACACATCGTAAACCAGTTTTAAGCCTGTTTCGGCCTCAAATTTACTAAGCAGGTTCTCGTCGATATAATCCGACCAGTTATATACGCGCACTTCGTCTGCAAAAGCTGCGCTGGCTGTTAGCGTCAGGCCGGCAGCGGCCGCGATAAGATTGAGTTTCATTCTGTGTCTCTCCTGTATAAGGAATGGGATAAGAGCATCCGCTCTGCATAGGTAATCTGATCAAATATTGCCAGACTTGGCAATATGTTTATGATTTCATGCGTGCAATGAACTGACAAGCTCTGTTAATTCATTTGTATTTTTTTGGCGATCGTTTTGGACTATATCGATGATGAACCTAGATAAAACCCTTTCTGCTGCTGCTTTGCCGGTGCATGAAATTGTCTATCAGGATTTGCGCGCGCTGATTTTATTCGGTGAATTTATTCCCGGTGAAGCGGTGACCATACAAGGGTTGGCCACGCGGCTTTCCGCGGGTCTCACGCCCGTGCGCGAAGCGATCAGAAGGCTGACCGCTGAAGGTGCGTTGAGCTTCAATGACAATCGGCGGGTCTGCGTGCCAACTTTAAGCCTCAAAGATCTAGAAGATGTATCTTTTGCGCGTCAATTTCTTGAACCAAAGCTTATTTTTATGGCGGCACAGCAGGTTACGGCGCAGGATATCGCTGCGCTTATCACGCTGGATAGCGCGCTTGATCAGGCCATTTTCCGCGGCGATGCGCCAATGTATCTGCGGTTAAATTATCAATTTCATCATCAGCTTTATCAATTGGCGCGGGCTCCGATTTTGAGCGCCTTAACCGATGGTTTATGGCTGCGCTTCGGGCCGTCATTGCGCATCGTCTGTGGGCGGCTTGGAACGCTTCACCTCGTGGATCAACATAAAGAAACATTGCTCGCGCTGAAAGCGGGTGATCCGCAGGCGGCCTCGGATGCGATTTTGCAAGATGTTTTGCAGGGGATGGAGCAAATTCGCCTCGGCATTGCGTAAAGGCCGTGGGCGGTGATTCGATTGACAATAAATAATTTGATCATATTCTGTGCAAGCGCGCGATATTGCGCGCGCTCTGCCCCCGCAAAATCAAAGGTACCACGATGAATCAATTGACCAATTATTTGCCCACAGATGAATTGCAGCGGCGCAATGCGGCCCATCATATGCAACCGTTTTCTGCGCAAGATGAGCTGTCGGCCCAAGGCGCGCGGGTGATAACCAGCGCCAAAGGCGTGTATATCACTGATTCAGATGGCAACCAGTATTTGGATGCAATGGCGGGGTTATGGTGCGTGAATATTGGTTATGGGCGCAGCGAATTGGCCGATGTGGCGGCGCGTCAGATGCGCGAATTACCCTATTATAACACATTTTTTCAAACCACGCATGTGCCAGTGATCGAACTGTCAGAGCGCTTGGCCCAATTGGCTCCTGACAATTTGAACCACGTATTTTATGCCGGCTCAGGATCCGAGGCCAATGACACCAATATTCGGATGGTGAGGCAATATTGGGCGCTCAAAGGCCATCCTGAGCGCAAGGTTATCATTAGCCGGAAAAACGCCTATCACGGGTCAAGTCTGGGCAGCGCCTCGCTGGGTGGAATGAGCGCGATGCACGCCCAAGGTGGCATGCCAATTCCCGATATTCATCATATTAACCAGCCCAATTGGTGGTCAGAAGGGGGCGATTTGGACCCGGAAGAATTTGGGTTGGCCCGCGCCCGCGAGCTTGAACAAGCGATTTTAGATATTGGTCAAGAGCATGTTGCGGCCTTTATCGGCGAACCGGTGCAAGGCGCAGGTGGGGTGATCGTGCCGCCGCAGAGTTATTGGCCCGAAATTCAACGCATCTGCCATAAATATGGCGTCTTGCTGATCGCTGACGAGGTGATCTGCGGCTTTGGGCGCACGGGCAATTGGTTTGGCAGCCAAACCTTGGATATCCAGCCCGATATCATGACCATCGCAAAAGGCCTTAGTTCGGGCTATCAGCCGATTGGGGGCTCAATCGTCAGCGACGAAATTGCCGCTGTTATGGCAACTGCGGAATTCACTCATGGCTATACCTATTCCAGCCATCCCGTGGCCGCGGCGGTGGCTTTGGAAAATATCCGGATTCTTGATGAAGAAAACATCGTTACGAATGTACGCACGCATACGGCCCCCTATTTAAAAACCCAATGGGAAAGCCTGAGCGATCATCCAATGGTGGGGGAGGCCAAGATTGTTGGGATGATGGGCTCAATCGCTTTGACGCCGGATAAGCAGAGCCGGGCAAAATTTGAAGCCGATGCGGGAACTGTGGGCTATATCTGCCGCGAGCGCTGCTTTGCCAATAATTTGGTGATGCGCCATGTCGGCGATCGGATGATTATTTCGCCGCCCTTGATTATTTCCACCGATGAGATTGATATATTGATCAGCCGGGCGCGCAAAGCTTTGGATGAAACCCATGCGGCGCTGATTGAAAAAGGCCTTTGGAAAGCGGCTTAGCCGGGCGTTTCTAGGCTGCGGGTCTGATTTCTAAAACGCAGATTTGCCTGCGAGCTTGCGGGGGGGTGCTTAACGCAGCTTGGGCGTATTTTCCGAGTAAAGCGGTGCAATTTCACGCTGGATTTTTTGGAAAATTGCACGCGGGAAATCATCATAGCCATCGGCAATTTCCACGAAGGATAGCGGCCCGCGTTGGATATCATTTACATAAAACTCAAGCGGGTCTGGGTGATCTCCGCGGATCACCAGCCCGTTAATCGTGACGCCCAAGCCAGCAATCAGGCTGGCCATTTGACCCGTGCTTTCGCCTTGATTGGCCCTGCCATCGCCGGAAAGATCGATCACTTTGCGCTCACATTGCGTGGGGTTTTGGGCAAACATTGAAAACGCGTGGCTCAGGCCCTGCGCGGGGGCAGTAAATTCAAAGCGAAAGGCACGTTTCATCTGATCGATCTCAGTTGCAAAGCGCGCGATTGAAGATTTATCTTGCAAATGCCGCCAAGGTAGCATGACGCGTTGTTTGTCTAGACCGCTCCATTGGGTGAGGCTGACCGCAATCCCCCCGTCCATCCAATTGATCATGTCGATAATTTCGGGATGGCGGAACGCATTGGCCGTGCCGCTGCGCATCAGGTCGAATTCATATTGATCCACCGAGCGCGATACATCCATCGCGATCACCAGTTCTATCTCGCAGGCAAGGGCTTGGTGAAACCCAAGAAACAGGCTGCAGATGAAGCTTTTTAATGGTGTGAAACGCATCTTCATTCTGGCCTAATCTAACGCAAGAGGTTGGTTATTTTAACCCTGTTTGCAGCATCTGTTGGCGATATTGTGAACATCCATAGATCGCGCCGCACACCTCTACCAATTCCGCAACGGAGGCATCCTTTTGCATCAGTTTCTGGCGCTGTATCACCAGATGCCCCTGTTCATTGGTAAAAACCATTTCAGGATGAAGGGCTTTAACATCCTGCGCGATAATCCCGAAACTAGGCAGATCGGCCATGCCAAGCGCTTTGGCCTCTGGCGTCCAGCGCCATCTGCGCACAATCAAGCCATTGCGCAAGATCACCCGATCCACAACATAGCTTACCAGCCGCGCATCTGTGGAATAATCATCCGTGCCGTCAGCCGCATTATCGGTTTGCAAAGCAGAGCCCTTGGCCTGTGGAATGATCTTGATCGATGATCCGGCTTGCGCGCCCTGCGCTGCGATCTGCCCCGCAATCAGTAGGGCGCTCATCACGGCCCGTTTGAAAATAGACCGCACCCTCATCGTGTTCTTTGTTTCCATTTGATGCGCATCACGCTGCTTTCCAATCTGTTATGACATAAATAAACCTTGGCCATCTTTGTCAAGTTTGGGCTTGGAGGGGCAGGTTTAGGCGTTAAAGCGCGCTGTTTTGGGCGTTTCGTTTTGCTTCGGGTTTGGCGCTGACTCGTGCAAATAGGGCGACCGACGCCAAAATTGTAAGCCCTCCGATCAGTTCGGTGGCGCTCATCGCTTCGCCCAAGAAAATCCACGGCCAGACGGGGCCTAGAACGCTTTCGATCAAAACCAAAAGGCTGACTTCGGCGGCCGGAACATAGCTGGCCCCCCATGTAACGAAGGCAATGCCGATGCCGATACCAAAAGCGCCCATGATCAAAATGATGGCTAAATCCTGCGGCAATACAGCAAAACTTGCCCCTGAAAAAAGGGTTGCGCCCGCGCCGATCAGCGCGCAGATCGCGCCACCGGTAAAGGTTCCACCCAGCACATCTTGTTTGCCGCTTTTGCGCGCCAGAACCAACATTAAGGCAAAACAGGCGGCGGAAATTAAGGCCATCACATTGCCAAAGCTTTGGCCAAGCTGGACCCCTTCGCGCACCATAAGATATACCCCGCAGGAGGCAAAAATCATTGCAACCCAGGTAATATTCTGCGGCTTTTCATTGATCCAGACCCAGCCGATTACCGCCGCCATAAAGGGCGCGGCCGAAAGGATAAACAGAGTTGAGGCAACGGTGGTATAAAGCATGGCGAAGACATAGCAGGTAAAAGCCAGTGCCAGCGCCGAGCCCATTTTGAAATCTGCTTGATCCAAGCGCTGTAAAAACTGGACCGGTCCAATGCGGCGGCGCAAACAGCTGACAAGGCCCACGATTGCGCAGAGGCTCAGCGAGCGGTAAAATAAGATCTGAAAGCCATTCGCATCGGTGAGAAGGCGCATGTAAAGCCCCACAAAGCTCATAAATGTGCCCCCAAGAAGGATCAGCATTACCGCGTTTTTCTTGCTCATTCGAACCTCTTGAATTGGGGCTGCTTAGATATGCCCCAGATATTATTGCCTGCTCTAATACTGAAAAATTGGGGAAACAAAAAATGTTTTACCCCAGTACCTCAATGATCGCATCGTGCAATTTGGCGATGATTTCATCAGCTTCGCTTTGCGTTAGGCAGAAAGGTGGCGCAAATCCTAAGATATCGCCTTCGGGCATCGCGCGGCTAATCACACCGCGGTTGAGCAAAGCCGCGTTTACTTTTGCGCCAATCATCGCGCTGGGTTCAAAGAATACCCGATCGTTGCGATCTGCCACCAATTCAACCGCGCCCAGTAATCCTTCCCCGCGAATATCTCCAACATGTTTGTGCGCCCCAACCGCATCGCGCAAGCCGGCGGTAAAATAGCGCCCCATTGAGCGGACATTTTCGATTAAGTTTAAATCATCCAGTAAGCTTAGATTCGCCACGCCGGCGGCCGCACCAATTGGATGCGCCGAATAGGTCCACCCATGTCCAAAGGGGCCAAATTCATCCGTGCCTTGTTCTAACACGCGCCACATGCGATCGCTGACGATTGAGCCTGATAAGGGCGCATAAGCCGAGGTTAGGCCTTTGGCAATCGTGATCAAATCGGGTTTTAGCTCATAATGATCGCTGCCAAACATGCTGCCCAAGCGGCCAAAGCCAGTGACCACTTCATCGGCAATCAGCAAAATATCATGCTTTTTCAAAACCGCTTGAATGGCGGCCCAATAGCCTTTTGGCGGCGGTACAAGCCCCCCTGTGCCCAAGGCCGGTTCACCAATGAAGGCGGCAATCGTATCCGCGCCCTCTGTTTCAATCATCGCCTCCAGATCCGCCACGCATTTTGCCACGAAGCCTTCTTCGCTTTGGGTTAGATCATCGCGGCGGTAATAATAAGGCGCGGTGGTGTGCAGGATCCGATCTAAGGGTAGATCAAATTTTTCATGAAATATTTTCAACCCGGTTAAAGATCCATTCACCAAGCCCGAGCCGTGATATCCCCGCCAGCGTGAGATGATCTTTTTCTTTTCAGGGCGCCCCAGAATATTGTTGTAATACCAAACCAGCTTCACATTCGTGGTATTGGCATCCGACCCCCCCAACCCAAAATAGACTTTGGACATGTGTTCGGGCGCGCGCTCTAGCACCATTTTTGACAGGGTGATTGAGGCTTCGGTGCCATGGCCGACATAGGCGTGATAATAGGCCAATTCATGCGCTTGTTTTGAAATCGCTTCGGCGATTTCTGATCGGCCATAGCCGACATTCACGCAGTAAAGACCGGCAAATGCATCCAGCAGGCGGTCGCCATCACGATCTGTGATGTGGCAACCCGACGCTGTTTTGATCACGCGCTGGGCTAAATTACCGCGGGAAAACTCTGCCAGATGGGTGGAGGGATGAAAGAAGTTTTCGCGATCCCAGCTTTCCAATTGGTCATTTTTCAACATGTTTTATCCTTACAAATGCCCTGTATAATCGTCCTGTGTTTCCGGGGTGGGTGCGCGATGGGTTTGGGCTGTGCAATCTGCTTAAGTTGGATCAGGCAAATCCACGTCGCCGATTATTTCTGCGATCACAGTGGCGCAATCGCCCATGGCGATCAAGCCAGGGAAATGCCGTCCAACCAGAATACCAGAGCGGCGTGCATAGCAATGTTCGGGCGCGCGTCCGGTATGATCTTTGGGCCAGATACGGGCGGTGATATCTCCTTTTTCCACAGGATCCCCCAAATCGACCATTGGTTCAAACAGGCCCTCGCCTGCAGCAAAGGTAAAGCAATCGCCATCGGGCATATCGATTTCAACAGAAGGTTCTAACGCTAAGGGCGCGTTCAGTATTTCAGCATGGATAAGCAGATTGCGCAGGCCTTTTTTTGCAATGGCAATCGATTTAGCAGTGGCGGATCCGCCGCCGCCCAGCTCGGTTGACACAAAGATCTTTCCCATATCTTCTGCGGCTGTGTCATACAGGCCCGTCTTGTCAATTTCGAGCTGCATCATTGAAAATGGCGCATTAAAGGCATTGCGCGCCGCCACGCAAGCGGCTTGCTGGGCCGGGTTTTCCAAAATATGGGCTGCCGCAAAGGGAAGAAAATCCAGCGTGCGCCCACCGGAATGAAAATCTAGCACAACATCTGCCATGGGCAGTAAATAGCGTTGAAAGTAATCTGCGATTTTCTCGGTGATACTGCCATCTGGGCGCCCGGGAAACAGCCGGTTCAGATTGCCTTGGTCGATAGGAGAGGTGCGGGTGCCAGCTTTAAACGCTGGAAAGTTAAACGCTGGCACGATAATCACGCGGCCCGTGATCGCGCTTTCGTCTAGCGTTAAAGCCAGCTCCTGCAGCGCAACGGGGCCTTCATATTCATCGCCGTGATTGGCCCCGGTGATCAGCGCCGTGGGTCCGACGCCGTTGCGGATCACGGTGATGGGGATCATAATCTTTCCCCAAGCGCTGAAATCATGGCTATGGGGCAGCGTGAGATGGCCATGTTGCACGCCCTCTGCGTCAAAGGAAACGCTGGCGCTTATCGGAGAGGCTCTCATATCTTATTCCTTTACGAACAATTCACGGGGTACATCCGCCAAGCACTCATAGCCGGTCTGTGTGATGCGGATACTTTCGGTGATCTCAAAGCCCCAATCCTGCATCCACAGCCCAGTCATGAAATGGAAGGTCATATTTTCCTGCAGCACGGTTTTGTCCCCGGGGCGTAAAGACATGGTGCGCTCTCCCCAATCGGGGGGGTAGCTGGCACCGATGGAATAACCGGTACGGTTGTCTTTTTCGATGCCATATTTTTTCAAAACACCAAAAAATGCAGTGGCAATATCTTCACAAAGATTGCCGGCGCGCGCCTGTTCAAGCCCCGCGTCCATGCCTTCCAAAACGGCTTTCTCAGCGTTCAGAAACGTATCGGTTGGTTTGCCTAGAAACATCGTGCGCGAAAGCGGGCAGTGATAGCGATGCACCACACCGGCAATCTCGAAAAATGTGCCTTCGCCGCGTTTCAAGGGCTGATCATCCCATGTGAGATGCGGCGCGGCGGCATCCGGCCCCGAGGGCAATAAAGGCACCAAAGCGGGATAATCGCCACCCGTGCCAATATCGGCATCATAGCGCAAAGCGGCATCGTAAATCTCGGCCACAAGATCGCATTTGCGCATTCCAACCTCTGCGCGTTGCCGGATCCGCTCATGCATCCGGCCAACGATTTTGCCGGCTTGTCGCATATAGGCCAGCTCGGCCTCTGATTTGACCGCGCGCTGCCAATTCACCAGCGCTGTTGCATCTTGGAATTTACTATTTGGCAAATGCCTCTGAAGCGCTTGGTAGGCGGCGGCTGAAAACCAATAATTGTCCATTTCAACGCCAATACGCGCGCCATCTAGTCCTAGGGTGGTTATTTGCGCGGCAAGATAATCCATTGGGTGACGCTCGGTGGATTGCACATAGTGATCCGGATAGCCGATAATATTGCTCTCGGGCATGAACACTGTGCGCAAAGCGCCGCGGCCATCTTGCGCGCGGCCAAACCAAATCGGATCGCCATGCAAGCCTAAAACCACGCATTGATGCACGTAAAATGACCAGCCATCATAGCCTGTCAGCCAGTTCATGTTGCTGGGGTCCGAAAGGATCAGCAAAGAGAGGCCACGCAGCTCCATTTCCTGCCGGGTGATTTTGATGCGCTGTTCAAATTCGGCGCGGCTAAAATGTAAAACCGGGGCGATCATTGGTTCAACTCCTAAAAACGGATCCCTGCTTGAGTTCTTGGGCGCGTTGGCGCGCAAAAGCAGCGATTACTGTATCTTGAAGCCCGGTGCCGGTAAGATCGGCAATTGTAATTTGTTCTGCGGATTGCCGGCCGGGGGCTTTACCGGCAATGATATCACCCAGTTCGGGAAAGATTTCGGTATCTGCGACATGATTTGCCGCAATTGCACTGCGCAATTCACCCAATTTGCTGGTTTGTGATTGTCGATCCGGCACATACAGATCCGCGCGCGCCAAACAGGCCGGCTCTAATTCACATTTATGATCCTGATCTGAGCCCATGGCCGTAATATGTTGGCCCGGTTGCAGCCAATTGGCTTGGATGAGCGGTGACGCGGATGGGGTTGTGGTGACGATAATATCAGCCCCTTGCACCGCATGTTTGGCCGTTTCTGCAACCGTAATAGGGATATTTAACTCCAAGCTCAGGCTTTTGGCGCAGGTGGCTGCTTTTGCGGTATCGCGGGCCCAGATTTTAGCCTGCTGGATCTCGCGCACCAAGCATAGGGCTTTCAGCTGCAGCTTGGCTTGCGTGCCCGCGCCGATGATACAGGCGGTTTCTGATTCTGGGCGCGCTAAACAGTTTGCGGCCACGGCGCCCGCTGCTGCGGTGCGGATATCGGTGAGATACCCGTTGTCTAAAAGCAGCGCTTCCAGCATGCCGGTCTTTGCGCTGAACACCACCATCAACCCTGAGGTGCTGGGAAGGCCCACGCTGGGATTGTCAAAAAACCCAGGTGACATTTTGATCGCGAATGAAGGAATGCCGGGCACATAAGCGGTTTTCACATCGACTTCGCCATTATGCGCGGCAATCGCCATTGACAGGATTGGCGGCATTACTACCTGCCCACCCGCCAACGCTTTAAAACCCTGTTCCACGCAGTTGATCGCTGCCAGATCCAGCGGCACCAATCTGCGCAATTCATCTTGGGTTAACAACGTGACTTCCGGCATAGAATGCTCCTATAGATTTGATATATCTACGTTTTCGCCTGAAATAATGCGGTGATGCACAGAGAGGTCAATATTGCCACCGGTCACGCAGGCAATGGTGTTGCCTTCTGGCTTGACCTTTTGGCTGAGCAAGGCGGCCAAACAAACGGCGCCAGAGCCTTCGATGATTTGCCGTTCTTGCCAATAGGCATGGCGGATGGCCTGCGCGATTTCTATTTCACTGACCAAGATAAACTCATCTACAAGGCTTTGGGTAATATTGAAGGTGATTTGATTATCAAGGCCAATACCGCCCCCCAGAGAATCCGCCAACGTGGCTTCTTCTTTCACCAATATGGGTTTACCGGCTTGTAAACAGGCATGCATTGCGGCGCCGCGTTCCATGCTGACAGCAATGATTTTCACGTCTTTTTTCAACGCTTTCAATGCGCTGGCGACGCCTGAAATAAGACCACCGCCTGATACGGGCACCAAAACGGTTTGAAGCCCGGGCAGTGCTTCAAACAGCTCAAGGCCAAGGCTGGCTTGCCCGGTCACAATATCGGGGTGGTCAAAAGGCGGGATCATCGTCATGCCCTGCTCTGCTACCAGATGGTCTACTTCGATTTGTGCGTCATCTTGCGACTGACCGATAATCCGCACTTCTGCACCCAGCGCTTTAATGCCATCAATCTTATTTTGTGGAACCAATTGCGACATGCAGATGATGCAGCGCACGCCGTTTTCTTGCGCGGCATGGGCCAGGCCGCGGCCATGATTGCCGGTCGAAACGCCGACAACGCCGCGCTGCTTTGCCGCCTCGGGCAAGGCCATGACAGCGTTGCTGGCACCGCGCAATTTGAAGCTATTGGTGATCTGATGATGTTCAAGCTTGAGGTAAACGGGGGTTTTGCTCAGCCTGCTTAAGCTTTCTGAGGTGACCAGAGGGGTTGTTCGAATGCAGGGCGCGATGCGGTGCGCCGCAGTTTTGATATCGCTCAGTTCGATGGGGCTTTGAAAGGCCATTTGGGGGCTCCTATCGCAGGGCATGCTTGAACAAGCGGCCCCATTTACCGGCATCAACCCGTAAATTTGCATGATGCGCCAATTCCCAAGCACAGGCTTGATTTGAGGTCACAACCGGTTTGCCGGTTTGGCGTTCCAACTCGGCGACCACATCCGCAGCTTGCAGCGCGGTGCAGGATAAAAAGAAGGCATCGGTTTGGTTGGTTTGGCTGGCCAGCGCCGCTTTGATGATGCTTGCAGGATCAACGCGTGCCATATCCAAATCGCTTTCAAGCCCCAAGCAAAGAAATTTCGCCAATGACAATCCTTGGGCTTGGAAATAGGCGGCCATGGGCTGGCTGGTTTCCACCAAATAGGGCGTCACCACCGAAATATGCTTTGCGCCCAGGGTTTTTAGAGCCCGGAGAGCTGCCCCGCTGGGGGTCACCACGGGCAAATTTGGGCGCGCGGCATGCACCAAAGCTTTGATCGCATCATCCCCAATCACCACCGAGGCGGCCGTGCAACTATAGCAAATAGCGTCAAGCCGTTCCTCGGGCAGAATGAGCCGCGCCGCTTGGGTGATAAGCGGTGCCATTTTACGCAGATTTTCAGGCGTTGTTGGATTTTCAAACGCTACCCGTGTTACGTAAACACCCAGCCTTTCCATCGGCAGGATACGCGCAAAATCGCGCTCTGCCGTCACATCTGTTGACAGGGCGATAACACCAATTTTTTTGTTTTTATCAGGCGGATCATAGGTCAAATCCCCGGCATAAAGGCCAATATTTACATCATCCATGGGTCAGCTCCCGGCGCCGCGATCGCCGCGCTAAAACGTCCAATTTTAAACGTAAACATATTGGGTAATGAGGTGGATGCGGCGCTTTACAGCGCCGCCTAAGGTCAAAATCTTTGTAAGGATCACCAGCCCCGTTCAATCAGGTTACCCCGGGCTGACGCCGCGCAACCGCTCGGAACGGCGGCGCAACAATTCCACCACAGTCAACAGAACGATGGAGATGATGACTAAGATTGTAGCCGCCGCCAGAATGGTGGGCGAGATTTCTTGGCGGATACCGGCCCACATTTGGCGCGGCAGCGTCAGCTGGTCGGCGCCGGCCAGAAAAATCACCACAACCACTTCATCAAATGAGGTGATGAAGGCAAACAGCGCGCCTGAGATTACACCCGGTAAGATCAAGGGCATTTGAATTTTAAAAAATGTCCGCGTTGGGCCGGCGCCAAGATTGGCCGCGGCTTTGCGCAGATTGTCATCAAAGCCAACCAATGTGGCCGTCACTGTGATCACCACGAAGGGCAAGCCCAAGATCGCATGCGCGATGACCAATCCAACATGCGAGGCGACAAGGTCGAAGCGCGCACCAAATATCGTGATTGAAAACAAGGCAAATCCAGCCGCAGTGATGATCAAAGGCACGATCATTGGTGAAATCAGCAACGCCATGAAAAGCTTACGCCCCGGCATATGAGAGCGGCTTAAGCCCAAAGCGGCGAGCGTACCCAAGACGGTGGACAATAGGGTTGCGAAAATACCAATGATGATCGAGTTTTTGAACCCGATCATCCATTTGTCGCTGCACACCGTGGTTTTGATATCCTCGCACATTCCAAACAGGTTTTGGTACCAGCGTACAGAAAAACCTTCGGCTTTCAGCGCCAACATTTCTGGTGTGAAGCTCAGGAAGGGGCTTGATGTGAAAGAAAGGGGGATCACGATAATCAGCGGGGCCACAAGGAAGAACAACACCAATCCGCAGATTGTTAAATAGGTATAATGCCAGATACGCTGACCGGTGGTTGCATAAATAGGAAGCGCCATGTTGTTATCCCAACCTCATATTGTCGATACCGACGATCTTATCATAAACCCAATATAGGATTAGAATTGCTGACAGCAGAATCACGCCCATTGCGGATGCCAGTCCCCAGTTTAGCGATTTTCGCAAATGATAGGCGATTTGGTTGCCGATCATTTGACCATCTTTTCCGCCGACCAATTCGGGCGTAATGAAATAACCGATTGCCACGATAAACACCAAAATCACACCTGCCCCAATACCGGGAATGGTTTGAGGCATGTAGACTCGGATAAAGGCGCGCGCCGGGGTTGCCCCTAAATTCTGCGCAGCTTTCATATAGGTTGGGGGAATACCGCGCATTACTGAATAGAGCGGAAGGATCATAAAGGGCAGCAAAACTTGCGTCATTACGATCAGCGTCCCGTTGAAATTATACATTAAGGGCAGGCGGTTTTCATCGCTGATAATCCCCAAACCAACAAGCGAATCGTTCAATACCCCCTGCTGTTGTAGCATAATCATCCAAGCCACGATCCGCACCAAAAGCGATGTCCAAAACGGCATAAGAACGCAGATCATCAGCAGGTTTGAGATCCGCAGGGGCAACGTGGCCAGCAGATAGGCAACAGGAAAGGCCAAGACAAGGCAGGCGACCGTAACGATGGTCGAGACCAGCAGCGTGCGTTTCCAAAACATGACGTAGACGCGGCGGTTTTCCGGCTGCATGATTACGTTTTTTTTATCATCATAGGTGCGGTCAATCGCGTTCCAATAATACCCCGCTGTGGTTCTGTCTTTCATAATTCCAAGAGATCTCCAGAACTCGACATCTCCCCAGCGCTTATCAGCCTTTATCATTTGCGCTTGAAGCGGTTGTTCGGCATCTATTTTCTTGAACTTGCGATTTGATTTTTTGATCAGACTTTTCCAGCCTGATTTTGCATAGTTCATTCGGGTTGAGACTTTGCCGATTTGAAGTTTTGCGGCCGATGTAAGATCCAAATACATCGCCTCGAAATGCGGCTCGCCGGGCAGGTCAACGCCATCCCACTGCTCATAAATGGCCATCGTTCGGGGCAAGACGTCATTGACAAAACTGTCATCAATACTTTTTTGAAAGAGCGCGTAAATCGGCCATACAAATAGAATTAAAATGAATAAAGCCGGTCCAGCCACTAGGCCAAAGGCGCGAAGCTTTTCCCGCCTCAAAGAGGCTTTTAAGCTTTTTTTCAGCGGAATACCATCCGCCGTCATCATTTGTCCGGCTTGCGCGTTGGCTGCGACATCACTCATGCGAAAGAACTTTCGAAATAGTCGGAAATTAAAAAAGGGCGCACGCTCGCGCGCCCTTTGTAAAAGCTTACGTCAAAGGCTTATTGGCCCATCCACGCTTGGTAACGCTCTTGCAATTCATCACCGTTATCCGCCCACCAATCAGGGTCAGCAACGATTGAATCTGCCATCACGTCGGCGCGGTTTGGCATATGCTCAAGGATATTCACACCCGTGTTGAACCAAGGCTCACCGGCGGCGATGATATCCAAAGCAGATGTCCGCATTGGGCCATAATTGATCCAGCGTGCTTGTTCTGCTTGCGCAGTTGGAGAAGAGGCAAAGCCAGCGAAATCAAGAGCTGCGTCCATGTTTGGAGCGCCGGTCAAGATGCCAATCCATTCTTCTTCCAGAACCTGACCATGCCAAATAGACACAAAGTTTGTGCCGTCATTCAGGTTTGCACCACCCACACGGCCGTTATAGGCCAATGACATTGAGACTTCACCCGAAGAAACCAGCTCAAGCGGTTTTGCACCAGCAGACCAAAACACAACGTCATCTTTGATTGTGTCAAGCTTTGCAAAGGCACGATCTGCGCCCGCTTCGGTTTCAAGCGTTGAATAGATATCTTCTTTGGCAACACCATCGGCAAATAGGGCCATTTCTAGGATCGCGTTTGCCCATGTGTGAACGCCGCGCTTGCCAGGGAAGGCTGCAGTGTCAAAGAAATCCATGATTGTGTCTGGCTGCTCACCAGAAAAAGTACCTTCATTATAGAACGCTTGATATGTCCACCAGATTTGTGGGATCGCGCATTTATTCGGACGCGGTACCATCAGGTCCTCATCCATGGATTTGCCGTCAGCAGTTTTCACAAAAATATCATCTGGTACTTCGATGAACAGGCCTTCGTCACAGCCGGTACGGATTTGGTCGGGAAGAACGTCAACGATATCCCAAGTTACATTGCCGCTTTCAACCTGTGTTCTGACTTCGCCCAAACCACCATTGTAGTTTTCCCAATGGATTGATTTGCCGGTTTTGGCTTCCCATGGCTCACCATAGGCTTTTTGCTGCGACGCCGTGTAACCACCACCCCATGATGTTACGGTCAGGTCGGATGCTAGCGCACCGGTCGCTGTCAATGCGATCGTTGCAGCAGCCATTTTAAACGTATTTGATAGCTTCATTCATACTCTCCTTGTTGGTTCCCCGGTTCGCCGGGGTTTCTAATGTGAACGGCAAAAGCCTGCCCACAAATCTTTATCATGCATCAAGTGCACGACAATCACTGACATCCCAGCTGACGGTGGTTTTTTCACCCACATTCAAATGCGTGTGGCCGGCTGAGTTGGCAACTTTCACAACGAAATCTTCGTTGCCCATAACGTTCATGCGGCAGCGGATATGGTCTCCAAGGTAAATGAGCTCTTTAACCTCTGCATCAATCGCGTTTGAACCACTTTTTTGCCCCAACTGCACCCGCTCGGGGCGGATCGATAACACCGTTTTTGTACCCACGCCACCACAATTAATCGCCAGCGCTTCGCCTTTTGAACCATTGCCATAATCAACGATGGCGGTATCGCCTTTCAGCTCGGAAACGGTGGCTTCAATGCGATTATTTTCACCGATAAATTGCGCCACAAAGGCGTTGTCAGGTCGTTCATATAGGTCGCTTGGCGGCGCCAGCTGCTGGATAATACCATCGTCAAACACGGCGATACGGTCTGACATGGTGAGCGCTTCGGATTGATCATGCGTCACATAAACAACGGTGACGCCAAGCCTGTCATGCAAATGCTTGATTTCAAATTGCATATGTTCGCGCAGCTGTTTGTCAAGTGCTCCCAAGGGTTCATCCATTAAGACCAGATCGGGTTCAAATACCAAGGAACGCGCCAGAGCAATCCGTTGCTGCTGCCCGCCAGAAAGCTGCGCGGGGCGGCGATTGCCAAAGGCGCTCATTTGCACCATGTCCAGCGCTTTTTTAACGTTGGCTTCCCGCTCTGATTTGCTTTGTCCGCGCACTTCTAAAGGAAAGGCTAGGTTTTCGTTCACCGTCATATGCGGAAATAGCGCGTAGTTTTGAAACACCATGCCGATTCCACGCTTGTGAGGGGGTATATTATTGATCGGTTTGCCTCCCAATAAAATCTCACCATGGGTGGCTGTTTCAAAACCGGCCAACATCATAAGGCAGGTTGTTTTACCCGATCCAGAGGGCCCGAGCATCGTTAAAAATTCACCTTTGCCAACACTCAGGTTTAAATCTTTAACAACTAAATTTTCGCCATCATAACTTTTTTGTACTTTTGTGAATTCTACGAATCCCATTTCGCCAGAGTCAGTTGTCAAAAGGCACCTACCAGTGTGAATTGTTTCTCAGTTGGAATAATTCAAACATATGGTCGTAGATATGGCAATAGGCAGCGCTTTTTAGTTTAAAAACGACATAGCCGTTTCGCGTTTGCGTCTTTGCAGTTGATGGCCGAGCTTAATTCAATCGAAATGTTAGAATGATTCTGCCTTGCTGTTGGTAGTTTTTTCTCAATAAAATGTCTCACATGCGATAAATTTTAGAAGCGATTAAAATTATGTCTTCAAGAACTGTTCTGATCACGCACCCTGATTGCCTCGGCCATGAAACACCGCAAGGCCATCCGGAACAAATCGCCCGGCTAGAAGTTTTGTTAAAAGCGCTTGAGCGCTTGCCTGTAGAGGTTTTGTCAGCGCCTTTGGCGCAAGAGGCCGATCTTTTAAGCGTACATCCACAGCATTATCTTGACGCGCTGCGCGCAGCGTCCCCAGCGCATGGCAGCGCCGCGCTGGATGCAGATACGCATCTGTCTGCGGGCTCGTTGAAGGCAGCTTATCGGGCGGCTGGCGGCGTTTTATTGGCTGTAGATCAGGTTCTTTCGGGCGCTGCGCAAAATGCTTTTGTGGCCACGCGCCCGCCTGGACATCACGCTGAAACCGCCAAAGCGATGGGGTTTTGCCTTTTTGGAAATGCTGCTTTGGGGGCAAAATATGCGCTAGATCGATATGGATTGCAGCGCGTGGCTGTGGTGGATTTTGATGTGCATCACGGCAATGGCACGCAGGATCTGCTTTGGGAAGAGCCGCGCGCTTTGTTTGTCAGCACGCATCAGATGCCACTTTGGCCAGGTAGCGGTGCGCCGGACGAGAAAGGCGCGTTTGACAATATTATAAATCTGCCGCTTGCGCCTGAAACCGATGGGCAAGCGATGCGGACGCTGTATCGGGAAACCGTCCTGCCACATTTACGGGCGTTCCGGCCGGATTTGCTGATTATTTCAGCTGGGTTTGACGCGCATTCCTCGGATCCTTTGGCGCAATTAAACTGGCGCGTTGAAGATTTTGCTTGGCTCACGCAGAAATTATGCGCTTTGGCAGCAGAACTCTGCCAAGGACGGGTGGTCTCGGTGCTCGAAGGCGGCTATGATTTGCCTGCTTTGGCTGCATCGGCCAAAGCCCATGTTGAAAAATTATTGGAGGCGACAAAATGAGCCAAACCCCTGTAGATCAAATGAGTTTTGAACAAGCAATGGCCGAACTTGAGCAGGTGGTTGGTCAGCTTGAGCGCGGGGATGTTGCTTTAGAGCAATCAATTCAGCTTTATGAACGTGGGGCTGAGTTGAAAAAACGCTGCGCGGATAAATTGAAAGAAGCCGAAGAAAAAGTGAATGCAATCACTTTAGACGCCAATGGCGCCGCCAGCGGCACCACTTCCGTTCCCGATCTTTGATGTTTCGCGCCGCACTTGAGGCCAATGCTGCGCATGTGCAAGCGCATTTGGATCAGCAATTGGCCTTGCTTGAAACCTCAGAAGTGGCCAAAGCGATGGCCTATAGTCTGCAAGGGGGAAAGCGTCTGCGGGCGTTTTTGGTCATGCAGAGCGCGGCGCTGTTCGATATCGGCCCCAGCCAGGCTATTTGGCCTGCTTGCGCGATTGAAGCGGTGCATGCCTATTCCTTAGTGCATGACGATCTGCCTTGCATGGATGATGATGATCTGCGCCGCGGCAAGCCAACCGTGCATAAGGCCTGGGATCAGGCCACGGCCGTTTTAACAGGTGATGCGCTGCACGCTTTTGGGTTCGAGCTCAGTTTAAACCCGCAGGCCAGCCCTGATCCGGCGATTCGTGCAGATCTGGCGCTGTCATTGGCGCAAGCCGGGGGCGCAGGGGGTATGGTTTTGGGGCAGGCTTTGGATATCGCGGCCGAAACCGCGGCCCAGCCTTTAACGCTTGAAGAAATTATTACGCTGCAACAGGGAAAAACCGGCGCGTTGATTGCCTGGTCGGCAGAAGCGGGCGCGCGCTTGGCAGCTGAAGATATCGCGCCCTTGACGGCCTATGCGCGCGCGATCGGTTTGGCCTTTCAAATTGCTGATGACATTCTAGATGTTGAGGGAGATCCGGAAAAAGCTGGCAAACGGTTGCAAAAAGATGAGGCGGCCGGCAAAGCGACATTCGTAACATTGCTTGGCTTAGACGGTGCAAAGCGGCGTGCCAAAGCGCTGGTGGCCAACGCCTGCGACGCATTGGCACCCTTTGGATCTGAGGCAAACAGCTTGCAGCGCTGCGCCGAGTTCATTATTGCCCGCGATAATTAACAAAGCGATAAGGCCAGATGACTGAGCGCCCCTATACCCCTTTGCTGGATCAAGTGCATGAGCCGGCGGATCTTAATTCGTTGAGCGATGCTGAGTTGCATCAATTGGCCGAGGAATTGCGCGCTGAAACCATTTCAGTTGTTTCTGAGACGGGGGGGCATTTGGGCGCTGGCTTGGGCGTGATTGAATTAACGGTGGCGCTGCACGCGGTGTTTCAGGCGCCCAAAGATAAGCTCATCTGGGATGTCAGCCATCAAAGCTATCCGCATAAAATCTTAACCGGGCGGCGCGATAAGATGCGCAGTTTGCGCCAGAAAGATGGAATCAGCGGTTTCACCAAGCGCAGCGAAAGCCCCTATGATCCTTTTGGCGCAGCCCATTCCAGCACGTCGATTAGCGCTGCGTTGGGCTTCGCGGTTGCTGGGGATTTGGGCGGGCAAAGCGAGACTGGCCATGGGGATGCGATCGCGGTAATCGGCGATGGTGCGATGAGCGCGGGCATGGCTTATGAGGCGATGAACAATGCGGGCCATTTGAAGAAGCGCCTGATCGTGATTTTGAACGATAATGAAATGTCGATCGCGCCGCCTGTCGGTGCGCTTTCCACCTATTTGTCACAGCTTTATGCCGGGGCGCCCTTTCAAGATCTTAAAGATGTGGCAAAAGGGGCGATAAGCTTTCTACCCGAGCCTTTTCGCGAAGGTGCCAAACGCGCAAAAGATATGCTCAAGGGCATGGCCGTCGGGGGCACTTTGTTTGAAGCTTTGGGGTTTTCTTATTTGGGGCCTATAGATGGCCATGATCTGGATCAGTTGTTGCCAATTTTACGCACTGTCCAGCAGCGGGCCGATGGGCCAATTTTACTGCATGTGATCACCAAAAAAGGTCGCGGCTACAGCCCTGCAGAACAGGCGCGCGATAAAGGTCATGCAACGGCAAAATTCGATGTGATGACGGGCGCGCAGCAAAAGGCAGCGTCAAACGCGCCCAGCTACACCAAAGTTTTCGCCGATAGCCTGTTGCGCGAAGCCGGTGAAGACCCTCGCATCTGCGCCGTCACAGCTGCGATGCCCGATGGAACTGGATTAAACCTGTTTGCGCAGCGTTACCCGTCGCGCTGTTTTGATGTGGGCATTGCCGAACAGCATGGGGTGACTTTTGCCGCTGGATTGGCGGCTGGCGGCATGAGGCCGTTTTGCGCGATGTATTCTACCTTTTTGCAACGCGGATATGATCAGATCGTGCATGATGTGGCGATCCAAAATCTGCCTGTGCGTTTCGCGATTGATCGCGCCGGTCTGGTGGGGGCAGATGGCGCCACGCATGCTGGCAGTTTTGATGTGGCCTATCTGAGCAATTTGCCTGGAATGGTGGTGATGGCGGCCGCGGATGAGGCTGAACTGGTGCATATGGTGGCCACGGCCGCCGCGTATGATGCGGGGCCGATTGCCTTTCGTTATCCGCGTGGAGATGGCGAAGGCGTTGAGTTGCCCGAACGCGGAACTGTGTTGGAAATCGGTAAAGGCCGGCATATTCAAGCGGGCAGCCGCGTAGCGATTTTGTCTTTTGGCACGCGGTTGGGTGAAGTGATCAAGGCGGCCGAACTTTTAAACGCGCAGGGCATCACTCCCACTATCGCCGATGCGCGCTTTGCCAAACCGCTGGATCAGGCGCTTATTCTATCTTTGGCAGAAGACCATGAAGCGTTTATCACCGTTGAGGAAGGCGCTATTGGTGGTTTTGGCTCGCATGTTATGCAGTTACTTGCCGATCACGGCGTTTTTGATGCGGGCTTAAAATTCCGCTCAATGGTGTTTCCTGATGAGTTTATTGAACAAGCAAGCCCGACGGATATGTATAACACGGCCGGTTTAAACGCGCAGCATATTGCCGAAAAAGTTATGGGTTTGTTGCAACAGAGGAAAGCAATTGCGCAGGGCTAAGCCGACGCTTCTTGCCTGTTTGTACTGAAACGAAAAAACCGTTTGCGGGCCTAACGCGGTGGCCGCATCTGGTTTGAGAGAATTGCAAAATCTCTTCAATGTCTGCTTGGGGCGGATGGCGCTGACTTAAAACGGCTTAACCTTTGTAAAGCGGGCCTGCGCCGGTTTGGTTGAAAGGGTTTCAGCTTTTTTCAAAGATTTTCTGACGGGCACTTAAAAGGAAGTGATGCGCCATTTTGATCCGCCGTGCTGAAGAATGGCGGCTTGGACGTAAAAGCCACGTTGATAAGCCGCTATTTTCTATAGCGCCTTTGCGAGCGCCGTTCAGTTACGATTGGTTTTTGGTTTCTTCTTCCAACAAGGCGGGCAGACCGTCACGATAGCTGGGATAAAGCAGGTTTACACCAAGCTCGGTTTTAATGCGCTGGTTGCGAACTTTTTTGCTTTCGGCGTAAAAACTGCGCGCCATCGGGCTTAGATCGGCCTTTTCAAACGCGATTTCTGCTGGCAAAGGCGTGTTCAGCAAGGCGGCCGCATGTCCGATCACGTCTTGTGGAGGGGCCGGATCATCATCGCATACGTTATAGATCGCGCCAGGATTGGGCGAGTGCAGCGAGGCTTTTAACACTTGTGCAATATCGGCCACATGGATGCGGCTGAAAATTTGATTGGGTTTTATAATGCGCTGGGCTGTGCCTTGGCGCACCTTTGAAAACGGGCCTCGGCCAGGGCCATAAATTCCGGCCAAACGAAAAATATGCAAAGGCAAATCTGGTATTGCCTGCCAGGCCTGCTCGGCGTTTAAACGCAGCTTGCCCCGGCGGGTCGACGGGGTAAGAGGCGTGGTTTCATCGACCCAATTGCCCGCATGATCGCCATAAACGCCCGTGGTGGATAAATAGCCTAGCCAGTCCAGTTTAGGCCCCTGTTTTTTAAAGAAAGACGAAAACCGGCCCAGAACCGGATCTCCCTGCGCCTCGGGCCCGGCTGAAATCAAAACCGCATCCGCGCGCGCCAAAGCGGCGTCGATATCGGGGCTGTCCCAAAGCAAAGGGGTAACGTTGTCTTGGCGCATCTGCTCTTGCTTTTCAGGCTTGCGGGTGGTGCCCGTAATGGCCCAATCTGTTTTGGGCAGCGCGCGTGAAAGCGCTTGCGCTGTATATCCATGTCCGAATGAAAAAAGATGTTTCTGCATAGGCTATTTGCCCATGTTCGCGCAGCACCCGCAAGCTGCTTTGATAATTTTGCTTGATTTTTCATAACCGTCCTGCTGCACTCGCTGGATGAGTGAAAAAGATCCTGATTTAAAAGCGGCTTATGCCCTGTCCGGCGCCGAAGAAAACAGGGCGCTCTATGCGCGTTGGGCGCCCGATTATGATCGGGGCTTTGCGGCGGATATGGATTATATCTTACCCCAACACGTCGCATTATATTTTAATAGGTTTGATTCTGAGGGGCCTGTTTTAGATGTCGGGGCGGGCACCGGCTTGCTGGGCGTTTGTTTAGCGGATCAGGACACTGGTCCGATTGATGCGTTGGATCTTTCGTCTGAAATGCTTGAGGTTGCGCGACAAAAGAATATCTATCGCGATTTAATTACAGCGGATTTAGAACAAGCTTTGCTGCTGCCGGCTGCGCATTATGGCGCGGTGGTCAGCGCCGGTACATTTACCAATGGTCATTTGGGCCCGGATGTTCTGGATGCGCTGATAGATCTGGGCAAACCCTCGGCGCTGTTTGTGGTTTCCATCAACGCCGCGCATTGGCAAAGCCAAGGCTTCGCGCGCAAATTTTCGGCTCTGGCCGGCGTAGTTTCGGATTTAAAAGTTTTTGAGGTGCCCATTTACGGCGCGCAGGCACGCGGAGCGCATAGCGCTGATCTTGCAAAGATTGCGGTTTTTCGACGGGCGGCGCCATAGCTAAAAAATTGTATGATAAGTGACGGAACGTTTTGGCTGACAGGGCGCGTTTTGGCTTTTAGCACTACGGGAAAGATAACAGGGGTGGAAGATGAACGAGATTGTGATTTTAGACGGCGCACGCACCGCAATTGGAACTTTTGGCGGGATGTTGGCCGGAACCTCTCCCATCGAATTGGCAACGGTTGTTAGCAAAGCGGCGCTGGAAAGATCCGGGGTTGAGGGCGCACAAATTGGCCAGGTTGCCTTCGGTCATGTGATCAATACGGAACCTAAAGATATGTATTTAAGCCGGGTTGCAGCCCTGCAGGCTGGTGTGTCTGAAACGACAGCGGCAATGAATGTGAACCGGCTTTGCGGATCCGGGGCGCAAGCGATTGTTTCGGTCATTCAATCTTTGATGCTGGGGGATGCCGATTTTGGATTGGCTGGCGGTGCAGAAAATATGAGTCGTTCTCCGTTTATTTTGCAGGATCAGCGTTGGGGGGCAAAAATGGGCGATGTGCGCACGTTGGATATGATGCTTGGGGCGCTGAATTGTCCTTTTGGCACCGGTCATATGGGCGTTACGGCGGAAAATGTGGCGGCAGAGCATGATGTTTCAAGGGCGGAACAAGATGCGTTTGCGATGACCAGTCAAACCCGCGCGGCTGCCGCCATCCGTAATGGGCGTTTTGAAGACCAGATTACTCCGGTATCGGTAATAGTGAAGCGCGATAAGGTTGATTTTATTTGCGATGAACACCCCAAACAGACGGATGAGGCCGCGTTGGCCGGGTTACGCCCGGTGTTCCAAAAAGACGGCTCGGTGACGGCGGGCAATGCGTCGGGGATCAATGATGGCGCTGCAGCCTTGGTTTTGGCGCAAGCCTCTGCTGCGCAAATGGCAGGGCTGCGCCCGCGGGCGCGGGTGTTGGGATATGCGCATGCGGGCGTGCGCCCCGCGGTGATGGGGATTGGGCCCATACCCGCCGTGCAAAACCTATTGCAAAAAACTGGTCTGAACGTTGAAGATTTTGACGTGATTGAATCCAACGAAGCTTTTGCGGCGCAGGCTTTGGCGGTTAATAAAGCCTTGGGGCTGGATGAAGCGCGGGTGAACCCAAATGGCGGCGCGATCGCACTGGGCCATCCGGTTGGCGCCACCGGAGCGATTTTGGTGATAAAAGCTTTGCATGAGCTGGAACGCACCCAATCAGACCGCGCCTTGATCACCATGTGTATTGGGGGTGGTCAGGGGATCGCTTTGGCCATTGAACGGATTGCGGCCTAATCAAGGCCATTTTTGTTAAACAGGATATGCGGGTTTTAAACAGTTTTTAAGATAGCTTGGGATATTTTCTTGCGATTGATTGCATCGTTCCCAAGAGATCCCAGCGATGACTTTGGCCCGCCAACTTATTGCTGAGCGCCGCGCGCGCCTAAGCGCAGAACGCCTGCTGATCTTAAAGCAGGCCGAATTGTCGTTGGCAAACCAGAAGCTTTGGCTTTGGGGCTTTCATGCGGTGGATGGTTGGTTAAACTTTAAGAGCTTTTAAAAATAACTGGCGATCAAAGTCACCGCCAATAGGATCGCAACCCAAATCACCATAGCGCCGGTTGGCCGCACGCGGGCCATTCCAGTTTCCGGGCTGTGCCAGCGGTATAACAAATTCTGAAACTGCCCAAGGTTTTTCAAAGCCGCCTCGCTTAACGCGGTCCAAATCAAGCCAATCAACGCGGCAATCGGGCGGTAAAGCTTTGGGATCAAGCGCCGATAGATCCAATCAACATCCAAGTTCACCGCGCGTATTTCGGGCGGATGAATACCGCTGCGCATTAGAACTGCAAAAGCCAATAATGCAAAGCATAGCAATTGCAATTGGGCAATCACGTGATTGGTTGTGTAGGGTTTATAAACCACGTCATAGGGCAAAAGCGCGTAGAGCGGATCGGGGTAAACCCCAATGAAAACGCACAGAAACGCGGTAATCCCCATCGCCAGCTGCATGTTCCATGGGGCTTCTTTGGGGCGCAATCCACTGTCATGGCCAAAAAAGGTGAAATACGGGATTTTAATCCCTGAATGTGATAAAACACCAGCCGAGGCAAATACCAAGATGGCCCAGATGATTGGATAATGTTCGTTTGCGGTCTCATCCATAATCAAAGATTTGGTGACAAATCCAGAGAAAAGCGGGAAAGCCGAAATTGAGGCGGCTCCGATCAAACAAAACAGGGCCGTACGCGGCATGGTACGGCAGAGCCCGCCCAGCTCCGAGGCTTTTGACGTGCCGGTTCGCAACAGCACCGCGCCGACGCTCATGAACAAAAGCGCTTTGTACAGAATATGCGCGAAGGCGTGAGAGGCGGTGCCGTTCAGGGCCATTTCGGTTCCAACACCAATGCCCACCACCATAAAGCCCAGCTGGTTGTTCAAACTATAGGCCAGAACGCGGCGCAGATCGTTTTCAATTTCGGCAAAGAAAATTGGAAACAGCGTCATCACAGCGCCGATATAAATTAGCATTTCAGTGCCGGCAAAGCCGCGGGCCAAAGCATAAACGGCTAATTTGGTGGTAAAGGCAGAAAGGATCACCGTGCCGGTGATGGTGGCGGCGGGGTAGCTGTCTTGCAACCAATTGTGCAAAAACGGAAAAGCGCATTTCATCCCAAAGGATAAAAAGATTAGCCAAGTGGCCAAGGATCCAAGCGTCATTTGCTCAAAGGCAATAGAGCCTGTTTCGCGATATAGCAGCGCTGTGCCCGCCAGCAAAATCACACCCGAGGTGATTTGAATGATCAGATAGCGCATCCCGGTATGATACGCGCCCTCAGTGCGCCGCGCCCAGATCAAGAACACCGATGCAATCGCGGTGCCTTCCCAGTAAAAAAACAGCGTCACCAGATCCCCGGCAAAAACCGCTCCGATCGCCGAACCAGAATAAAGCACGGCGGCAATTTGCTGCACGGTATCTTTGATATGCCATGCGTAGAGATTGCCCAAAAACGCGGCAATACAGAAAATCAGCCCAAAAACGCGCGACAGTTTATCCACCCGCATCAGCTCAAGTTGCTGACCCAACAGATCAACCTGATAAAGGTTTCCTTCGGGCAAGGACCAGATCTGAAGCGCTGCCAGAACCGGTACAAGTAGCAAAAGCGCCGCCCGCATGGATCCTTTGGGCAACAGGGCGGCGCCCAGCGCGGCCAGAACAAAGAGATAGAACGTTGGCATCGCCTCAATCATTATGTTGCCCCATCTCCAATTGATCGGCCGGATATTCTTCGCGATCGACTGATTTTTCGCCGTAATATGCCTCGTCGCGTTTGATGAAGAGGCGCAGCGTTTTGGCGGCTAAAATCAACGCAGTGAACATGATAAACCCGTAGGCGCCGTAAAATCCTGGGATCTTTTCGATCGGGAAATGGCCGTATTTCTTATAGGTAAAATCTGACAGAAACAGCAGCAGGCACAGCGCAATAAGCGCGGCAAAAATTTTATTTGCATTGGCCGGTGTTGCAAACCACACGAATAGTTTCGCAAGGGGGCTATATCCGCTGGTGTCTTCGGGATGGTTCTTATCCATTTGCGCCTCCTTAATTTGTGGCCACGATCGGCATTAGAAAATCTTGAATATGCCCGGCATAGAAAAACAGCACCACGCAGCCAAAGGCGGTTGCTGCTGGGGGCCCCCAGACAAGCGGCGAGGCCTCTGCAGATTGCGCCAGTTCGGCATCTGTATCGTTGCTCAAGAAAAACCCCTTTGCCACCAACGGCAGCAAATAGGCCACGTTCAACAGCGAGCTCACCAGCAAAACGCCCAGTATAAACAGATGTTCGGCATCCACTGCACCCACCATCAGCAGCCATTTACTCCAAGAGCCGCCCAAAGGTGGCAAACCAATGATCGATAAGGCACCGATCAAAAAGGCGATAAAAGTGATCGGCATACGCCGCCCCAAACCGGTCATCTGGCTGATTTCAGTGCGGTGGGTGGCAACATAGATCGAGCCAGCGCACATGAATAAGGTGATTTTACCCATCGCATGCATGACCACATGCAGCCCGCCGCCCAATATCCCCATGGAACTGGCCAACGCCACGCCCAGCGTGATGTAAGACAATTGGCTGATCGTGGAGTACGCGAGCCGCGCCTTTAAATTATCTTTGGTCATGGCAATGACAGAAGCGGCCAGGATCGAGAAGGCCGCGAGCCACATCAACCAGGTTGAGGCGCCGCTTTCTGCTAGAAACTCGATGCCAAAGATATATATCCCAACTTTCAGCATGGTAAAGACGCCGGCTTTCACAACGGCAACGGCGTGCAGCAAAGCGCTCACCGGTGTCGGCGCGACCATCGCCGCGGGCAGCCAGCGGTGAAAAGGCATCAGTGCGGCTTTGCCAATGCCAAAGGCGTAAAGCGCCAGCAGGATGGCAACGCTGGGGCCCGCGATCAGCCCTTGCAAAATGCCGCCTTTTGCAAAATCAAGCGTGCCTGCAACCGCGTAGGTCCAGATGATCGCCACCAATTGCAAGCCGATGGACGTACCGATCAAAATACCCAGATAGGTGCGCGCGCCCTTAATCGCAGCCATATTGCCCTTATGCGCCACCAGCGGATAGGTTGAGAGCGTCAGCGCCTCATAAAATAGAAAGAGGGTAAACATATTGGCGGCAAAAGCGATGCCCATCACCGAAAAAATAGCGAAAGAGAAACAGGCAAAGAATCTTGCATGATTGTCTTCATTATTGCCGCGCATATAGCCAAGACCATAGAGATGCGTGACGATCCATAGCCCCGAGGCCAAGAGCGCAAACATCAAGCCCAAAGGCTCAACATTGAAGGCCAATTCCAGACCCGGCATAACCGTCAGGAAAGTAAAGGTTTCTGTGGTTGTATTGCCCACATTGGCCAAAATATTCAGCACCACCATGAAGGTGGCAATCGCGGCACCCAATGTCAGCCCGTCGCGCAGATCGGGGCTGTTGCGCAGCAGCATATTGCTGAGAACAGCCGCGCCGGGCAGTAGCATTGAAAGCAGAATTGCGAAGGATGTTTCCATTGCCATATACCCCTAGCGCATTCCTGCGGATCCGGCCAAAAGACCTTCCGCTGCGCTGCGCGCTGCGCTGAGCGTGATGTCTGTGTCAAAGCCAAAATAGATGCAGGCTAACGCCATAACCCAAAGTGGGATCATCATCATTAAGGGCACGTTTTGATCTTGCAGGCCCTCGGCAGGTTGCGCCAAATACAGCGTTTCGATCAATTTCCACACATAGATCACAGCCAGCAAAGACGAGGCCACGATCAACAAAGCGATTGGCCAGAGGCCTTGCTCCAATGTGGCTTCAACCAAAAGCCATTTGCTCAGAAAACCGGCCGTGCCTGGAACGCCGATCAAAGACAGCCCGGCCACCACCATCGCGGCGCTGGTCCAAGGCATGGTTTTTCCGCGTCCGCGTAAGTTATGGTAAAACGACCCGCTGCCATTCAGCACATAGACGCCCACCCCCATGAACAGCGCGGCTTTTGTGATGCCGTGGTTGAACAGATGGATCATCGTTGCCATCAACCCGCTTTCTGACAGCAGCGCGATGCCCAAAAGCATATATCCCACTTGCCCGATGCTGGAATAGGCCAGCATGCGCTTGAGATCACGCTGCAAAATCGCCGTGTAAGACGCAGCGAACATCGCCAAAATTGCAAAAGGGTAAAGAATAAGATCAAGCGTTGGCACTTCGGCCAGAAACCCTGGCTGAAAGACGCTGAACAGGAATCGCAGCATCACATAGATAGCCACTTTTGTGGCCGTTGCGGCGAGAAAGCTGGTGATTGCTGAGGGGGCGTATGTATAGGCATTGGGCAGCCATAAATGCAGTGGGAAAATTGCTACTTTTAACCCCATGCCCACCATGATGAAGGCAAAGGCGGCGCGCACGGTACGGCTATCATATTGGTTTTCGATGCGATCTGCGAGATCGGCCATATTCAACGTGCCGGTGGCCATATAAAGAAAGCCAACGCCAATCACAAAGAAGGTGGCGCCTATCGTGCCCATGATCAGATAATTATACGAGGCCGTCAGGGCCCGCTTATCACGATGTGCGCCCTGCGCGATCAACACATAGGTAGACAGCGATGAGATTTCCAAAAACACGAACACATTGAAGGCATCGCCTGTAATCGTAACGCCCAGAAGCCCCGTGAAACAAAGCAAAAACAGTGCGTAAAACAGCGTCTGCGCGCTTTCGGGCAATTCCCGCGCCACGCTGGCTTTGGCATAGGGCAACACTAAGGTGCTGATCCCCGAGACCAGCAGCAGCACGAATGCATTGGCCGTGTCGACGCGGTATTCGATGCCCAAAGGTGGCGCCCAGCCCCCCAATTGATAAGAAATAACAGAGCCATCAATCACTTGGCTTAACAGCATTCCCGCGATCACAAAGGAGGCGGCGCTGGCAATAAAGGCGATCGGCCAAGCCAGATCGCGGCGGCCAATGAACACAATCAAGGGTGCCGCGACGAAGGGCACCAGAATTTCTAGGATCGGCAAATGCTCGCTGAGCGTCATCGCGGTATGATGAACGGTTTCACTTGCCATCACACGGCCTCTTTCATTGCAGTATCCGAGGCTTTGATTTCAGATTGAAATAAGGCCTCTTCGGCCTCGGCAATCTGCGCTTCTTCAATATTGTGGTATTCTTCGCGGATACGGATAATCAACGCCAAGCCCAAAGATGTAGTGGCAACGCCCACCACAATCGCAGTGAGAATAAGCACATGCGGAAGCGGGTTTGAATAGAGCGTATCTGGATCAACTTTCAAATCTAAAGGAAAGATCGGCGCGGTGCCGCCGGCAATTTTTCCCATTGAAATATAGAGCATGAAAACAGAGGTTTGAAAGATATTCAGACCAACAATTTTCTTTACCAGATTGCCTTTGGCAATCACGATGTAAAGGCCGGTCATCATCAATAGAATAAACAACCAGTAATTGGCGTGCCCTATCACAAATTCAAGCATTGGCGTATCCATTCTACCAATCCTCATCGCTTAAAATTGGTGCGCGGGCCGCGAAGGCATAATAGATCGCCACCATGACCCCCGTCACCGTGATGCCAACGCCTGCTTCGACGATCAAAATCCCCAAATGTTGACCATGCGAGGGATGTTGGGGGTCAATCGCGGCATAATCCAAATAGGCATAGCCCATAAACAAGCTATAAATCCCCGTGCCTGCATAAAGCAAAACGCCAAAGGCCAGCAATTTATGCACCAACCAAGGTGGAAACACTTGCTTGGCCTTTTTTAGGCTGAAGACCAATCCGTAGATGATAAACCCAACAGCCATAATCACGCCGGCTTGGAAGCCGCCACCGGGCGAGTAATCACCGTGGAATTGAACGTATAAAGCGAAGAGAAAAATCGTGCCTACCAGAAGCTTGGTAATCACCCGCAAGATAAGATGGTGACGCATCAGCTGGCCTCCTTCTGCGCGTCATCGTCCTGATCCTCGGGGCGCCGACGCCGGCGCAATCCGCTGATCAGCATCAACACACCAATCCCAGCGGCGAACACCACCGCGGTTTCCCCCAACGTATCATACCCGCGATAGCTGGCCAAAATCGCAGTCACTGCGTTTGGCACGTGGATATCATGCGGAATATCATGCAAATAAGCTGGGCCAAGATGCGTGTGAACGGGCGCTTCAGGCGCGCCAAAGCTCGGCATATCGAGCGTGCCGTAAACCAGTGCCGCGCCGGTGACAATCACCGCAAGTAAGGGGATTAGGTTTGGTTTATGGCTGACTTTCTCAGCGCGCGATGTCAGCGCCAATGTGCTGAGCATCAATACTGTTGAAATTCCTGCGCCCACGGCCGCTTCGGTAAAGGCCACATCAACGGCATCAAGCGTGATAAAAAGCAAGGCAGAAAGCAGGCTAAACACCCCCGACAGCGCCACGATAGCAAACAAAGAATGCGTGCGCACCACTGCCAAAGCGGTGATCACCAACATGCTGAACAAGGCTATATTAATGAAGCTTTCTATGCGTCACCTGTTTGGTTTTTATCAGCCGCTTCTGCGGCAGCCTTTTGCGGCGAAGTTTGGGGTAATTTAGGTGGCCGCAGCCCAGATACCAGCGCGGCATTGGCCACAGCATGGGTTGAGGTTGGGCCGGTGACCAACATAAAAATGCCGATCACACCAAGTTTAAAGGCGATCAATGTCCAGCCCGTTTGCAGCGCCATCCCGATCAGCAGCAAGATCATGCCGGCTGATTCTGTCACCGAGGCGGCATGTAGGCGTGACCAGAAATCGGGAAAGCGCAAAATACCAACGGCGCCGATAATCACGAAAAAAGATCCGGCAAGGATCATCGCCCAGCTTAAGATATCGATCAAGAGCGCGGGAAAGGTCATTCTTTTGGCTCCTCTTGCTTGGGCGTCCACAGCGCGTCGCCGATCGCCCGATATCTGAAAAACTTCAAAATTGCGATCGTGCCAACAAAGTTGATCAGAGCATAAAGCAGCGCGATATCCAAAAAATCCGGGCGCCCGGTTAAAAACCCGACCACACCGATCAGCAGCACTGTATGCGTCCCAAAGGCGTTTCCTGCCAAAACGCGATCATAAAGCGTGGGGCCTTTGATCAAGCGGATTAGCACCAGCAACATAGCAACAAAAATGGCGATGGCGGCAATTTCAAACATGCTCAGGCCCGCTCCGTTTCAATCTCGGTGACGCGACGGTCCATATCGGCCAATGCCTCAAGATCTTCATCTGAATAGGCAAGCGCGTGGATTTGGAAATCACCCTGCTCTGTTTCAACGGTCAGCGTTCCGGGTGTCAAGGTGATCGAATTGGCAAAGATCACCTGCCCCAAATCAGTAGATTGAGAATAAGGAATTTCAAAGAAATGCTGCCGTTGTGGCGCCTGGCCCGACAAGATAACTTTGGTGACCGCCCAATTCGATTTGGCAATTTCACCCAGCAACCAGATAAAATAGGTCAGAAATTTGATCGGGTTTAAGGCAACCGTCACACGATCGCCGTCAACTTGATCCATCCGCCGCACGATAAACAAAACCAACATCACCGAGGCGATGCCAAATCCCACCAGCATCGGCTTGTAAATGCCTGACAGCAACAGCCAAAGCGCGATCATAAATATAGCTGATGCGATGGTCTTCACGACGGTTTCCTCAACGGTGCTGCTCTTTTTTATCAAACCGCGATTACCAGCCTTGGGGAGGCAAACGCGCGCAGTGTATATAAAACTTAAATGATCCTGTACACCAGTGAACAAAAAACTTTTCAAGATTTTTTTGCGCGGCGTCTATTTTTTAATCTTATCTTGATTTTATTCTTCGCATTAGGTGTTTTTTTTGGGCTCGGTTTCGGCTCCTAGCCGCAGGCGTAGATCTCGCAAAACCGGTAGCAAGAGGCGGGTTTTATCTTCCCCCATTTGTTCTACGACCTCTTGTATCATTGGGGTGAGCGCGCTGAGTGCGGCATCTCTTGCCTGCGAGCCGGCAGGGCTGAGCGCAACCAATTTGCGGCGCGCATCATCCCAATCTGGGCGGATATGAATATAGCCAGCCATCTCAAGTTTGCTGAGCGTGTTGGTCATTGCGCCGCGCGTGACGTGAAAGCTTTTGGCCAATTGCGCGGGAGTGCGTTCATTGCCGATATGCGCCAATTGGTTGAGAACTGAGAAATGAGATAATTCCATCCCTTTGGGCAGCGCGCGGGCCAGTTGATTGCGCAGCAATTGTTCAACGGTCAGCAATTCGCTGAAAAACAAAATGGCAAGTGGGTTTTGAGCATCACTCATGCAATGGTCCGGCGTATTGGGTATCTGCCCGTAGCGATGGCACACGGTCGCGGGCTGTGTCAACGTCTTCGAGGTTAAGATCAACAAGGCCAAATCCGAGGGCGGATTTTAAATTCAGCAAAACTTCCCCCCATGGGGAAATGACCATAGAATGCCCATATGTGCGGCGCGCTGATCCATGGTCTGTTGGATGCGTGCCGGATTGCGCGGCGGCCAACAGAAAGCAGCCAGTCTCGATCGCCCGTGCGCGCAGTAATATTTCCCAATGGGCGGGGCCGGTGGTGCAGGAAAACGCCGCGGGCACGCTGATCAGCTGCGCCCCCTTCTGGGCCAAATCGCGGTAAAGCTGCGGGAAGCGCAGATCATAGCAAATGGTCATGCCCAAGGTGCCAAAAGGCGTTTGGCTTAAGACAGCACGATTGCCCGGTTTGTAGCCATCGGATTCGGTATATGATTCGCTGCCGGATAAGGTGACATCAAACATATGAATTTTATCATAGCGGGCCTGAATTTGACCCTGCGGATCAATCAGAAAAGACCGGTTGGAAAACCGATCATCCGGCCCGGAATTTTTCAACGCTAAAGAGCCAATTAGCAGCCAGATACGTTCCTGTTCTGCCAGCTTGCGCAGCTGCGCCAAGGTAAGATCTTGAGCCTCTGTTTGTAAAACTTGCCGTTGGTGATCGCGGTTTTGAGACACGCAATTGGTCACTTCGGGGGTTACGATCAGTTCGGCCCCGGCCCGCGCTGCCTCGCGAATGAAACCACATGTTTTTCCTAGGTTTTTTGTTGGGTTATCCCCACTGCAGATTTGAACAAGCGCCAGTTTCATGCCGCGTTAAGCAAGGCGTCCAGTTTTTTGGCCTGTTCAAGTTGGTAAAGCTCATCGCAGCCGCCAATATGTAGTTCGCCGATAAAAATCTGAGGCACCGTGCGGCCCCCTTCGGCGCGTTTTTGCATTTCTTTGCGCCGATCGGGGTTTTTGCTCAGGTCGATTTCGTGAAACGGCGCCTTTTTTTGCTTCAAAAGGCGTTTGGCGGCCAAGCAATAGCCACAAAATGGCGTGGTATAAATTTCAATGGTTTGCATATGAGCGACCCCTTACGGGGCTGCTAGTAATCGTTTTTGGACGTGCGCGCCAGTATCGCTACGCTAATTTTTTGAGGTTGGCCGGCGCGGCAAGCCTGCGCCGCGGCGTTTAACGTAGCCCCTGATGTCATCACGTCATCAATGATTAAAACCGGTTTGTTATAAAGCGCCTGCGCCCGAGCCGGGTTCAATGCGATGGTGTTTTGCATCCGCGCGCGGCGTTCTGCACTGGACGCGGTGTCCAACGGGGCTGTTGCGCGGTGGCGCTTTAACAAAAACGGCTCATATGAAATATTGGCCAGTCGCGCTACGTGCTGCCCCAAGAAAGCCGCCTGATTGTATTTTCTGTTTAGATAGCGCCGCCAATGCAAAGGTACGGCTGTGACGATTGTATCGGGGGTCAAAAGATCTTGGCAGGCCGCGAAAAGCCAAGACGCGGCGGGTTTAAAGCAATCGGTTCTATCACCATGCTTCATCGCAAGGATTAACCCCTTTGCGCTGCGTTGATACAATAGCGCCGCGCGTCCGGCCTCCCAAGCTGGCGGGGCGCGAAAGCAAGAATCGCAGGGGGTGGGCCCCTCAAGCTTATCAGCGGCTATGGGCATTCCGCAAAACATGCAGGCGGGCTGGCTGATAAAGGGTATATCGCGCCAACAGGGCGGGCATAATCAGAAATCTCGGTCCACGGGTGCAGCGCAAAGCAGGCAGCAGGGCGGATAAAGACTGCGTAACATGGTTTCAAAAAGCGTTGGTTTCATTTATGGGGCCTTATATGAGCGTACCCGCCCCTTTGATTGATCGATCTGCGCTTTTGCGCCAGCGCGCCAGACAGCAGCGCAGCCGCCCTGATTTTTTGCAGGTTGCAGCTCTTGAAGATCTGCAAGATCGCCTGCTAATGGTTACAAAAGCCTTTACGGATATGGTGATTATTACCGCAGATCCTGAAATATGGGCAGCGGCTTACCCGCAGGCACGGGTGATTTCAGATGACGATGTTTTGGATCTTACGCCAAATAGCTGTGATTTGATCGTGCATGCCTTGGCGCTGCATTGGGCGAATGATCCGTTGGGGCAATTGATTCAATGCCGCCGCGCTTTGCGCGGTGATGGGCTTCTCTTGGCGGCCTTATTGGGCGGGCGCAGTTTGTTTCAGTTGCGCAGCGCTTTGGCTGAGGCAGAAATTGCCGTGATGGGCGGGGTGTCTCCACGCGTTTTGCCAATGGCCGAAATTCGTGAATTGGGAAGCTTGCTGCAGCGTGCGGGCTTGGCGCTGCCCGTGGCGGACAGTTTTGAAATCACCGCCCAATATCAAGATTTGCGGCATATCATGCACGATCTTCGGGCAATGGGCGAAGCCAACGCGCAACAGGCGCGTTTGAAAAAATTTGCCCCACGCAGGCTTTTTGAAACCGCACAAGATATCTATGCCGAACATTTTGCGCATCCTGACGGTCTTCTACCGGTGCTTTTTGAAATGATTTGGTTAACCGGCTGGGCACCGGATGCATCGCAGCAACAGCCCTTGCGCCCCGGATCGGCGCAAACGCGGCTGTCCGATGCGTTGCAGGTGCCCGAAAGGCCTCTGCAAGATTGACCCAGAGTTATAAAGAGTTAAATGACACTCAATGTTTAGAAAATTGGAAATAGACGATGTTTGACGCCACGGTTCCAGCCGCCTGCCCTGTGCATGCCGCGCCAGATCACCCGAAAGTACCACAGCAAAAGGTGGGCATTTTATTGGCCAATCTGGGCACTCCGGATAATTATGATTATTGGTCAATGCGCCGCTATCTGGGCGAGTTTCTATCGGACCGGCGGGTGATCGATTATTCGCCCTGGTTGTGGCAGCCGCTGTTGCAATTGGTCATTCTAACCTCGCGTCCATTTCGTTCGGGCGCGGCTTATAAGTCGATTTGGAATGAGGCTGACGATGAAAGCCCGCTGATGACCATCACCCGAAATCAAACCGATAAAATCAAAACAGAGCTGCATAAACGCTATGGCGAATCGGTGATGGTTGATTTCTGCATGCGATATGGCAACCCTTCCACTCAATCAAAAGTGCGTGAAATGACGGCAGCAGGCTGCAGCAAAATCCTGTTTTTCCCGCTCTACCCGCATTATGCGGGGGCCACTTCCGCGACCGCAAATGATCAGTTTTTTCGCGCTTTGATGCAAGAGAAATGGCAGCCATCGGCGCGCACTGTGGCGCCTTATTTTGATCATCCAGAATATATTGATGCGCTGGCAAAATCGGTTGAGCGGGCCTATGCAGCGGCGGAAAAAAAGCCTGATGTTCTCGTGTGCTCTTATCACGGCGTGCCACGGCGGTATTTGCTTGAAGGCGATCCCTATCATTGCCAATGTCAAAAAACCACGCGGCTTCTCAAAGAGCGGTTGGGCTGGCAAGATACGGAAATAAGAACAACCTTCCAGTCAAAATTTGGCCCCGAAGAATGGCTGAAGCCGTACACCGTAGAAGAGGTGGCCCGGCTTGCCGAGGAAGAGGGTAAAAAGAACATCGCGGTGATCGCGCCCGCGTTTTCTGCCGATTGCATCGAAACTCTCGAAGAGATCAATGAAGAAATTAAAGAAAGCTTTGAAGAAGCGGGCGGCGAAGATTTTCTTTATATTCCGTGCCTCAATGATGACCCAGAGCATGTGAGCGCGTTATGCACGGTGATTGACGAAAACCTCCATGGCTGGGCGGGATGACGCCAAGGCTGGCGCGCAATGAAAAAGCGCTAAAGCTTGATCAGCTGTTTTCCGAAATTCTGCCCATTTAACAGGCCGGTCAAAGCTTTGGGGGCGTTTTCAAGCCCTTCTGTGATATCTTCGTAAAACCGGATCTCTTCCGCCGCCACCCGCGGCGTAATATCCGCCAGGAATGCATCAAAAAGCGCCCAGTGATCTGAGATTATAAAGCCGTTGATTGAAAGCCGTTTGACCAGAATGCTGCGCCAAAACTTGGGCAGATTATCCTGAGCCCCGCCGGCTGCATGCCCCCCCAAAGCCCCCTCATCATACCAACTGATCAAGCCGCAGATCGGAATGCGGCCGCCCGTATTCATCAGAGGCATAACGGCCTCTAGAACTTTGCCAGCCACATTTTCAAAATAAATATCGACCCCGTCGGGGCAGGCGCTTTTCAGCGCTGCGCGCAGATCTTTTGAGGTTGCAAAAGCGGTATGGTCCAAACATTGCTCGAACCCAAAACGCTCAATGGCTAAGGCGCATTTTTTTGCCCCTCCGGCGATACCAATGGCGCGCAGGCCTGCGGCGTTTGCCAATTGCCCTACCATAGATCCAACCGGGCCGGTGGCCGCGGCCACCACAAGCGTTTCCCCGCGTTTGGGGCGGCCCAGTTTTTCAAACCCGTACCAGCCGGTAAATCCGGGCATACCCAGAACCCCCAGCGCCGTGCTGATCGGCGCTATGCTTGTATCCAGCTTGCGCAAATGGGCCGCCGGACAACAGCCATGGCTGGCCCATCCAAAGGGGCCCATCACGTAATCCCCAATTTCAAAACCGGCGCTGCGCGACGCGATAACCCGTCCAACCGCGCCGCCCTCCATCGTGCTGCCCAAAGCAACTGGCTTTGCATAGGATCTCACATCATCCATGCGCCCGCGCATGTAGGGATCAACCGAAAGATAGGCAAGCTCAACCAGAACGTCGTCTTGCGCTGGCACGGGCATGGGTTTGGTTTCAAGCCGAAAATGGTTTTCACGGGCGGGGCCTTCGGGGCGTTGGGATAGAACAATATGCTGCATTGTCGGCTTATCCATGGTTTGGGCCTTTCGTAAATTTTTTGCGATAGCGAAACACGCCCGTTGCGCTGGCCAAAACGGTTTGATTTTCATCGGTGACTCTGGCATCGGCAAAAAACGTGCTTTGTCCGCCGCCGGTGCGCCAGGCTTGCGTGATCAGCAAATCCCCTTCTGGCAAGCCAAGGAAATTGACCGATAAGTTTAGCGTCATGGCATAGCGGGGGCGTTCTGGATCATCCGAAAAGCAGCCCGAAAACCCCATTGCCGTATCCATCAATGTTGCGTGTATGCCACCATGTGGAATGCCTTGCCGGTTCATTAAAAAGCCTTGAAGCGGCAATTCAAGCCGGCAGTAATCAATCCGCCAATCGGTTACGCTAAATCCTAAATGGCGCTGCAAAGGATAGGGGGCTTCTTGAGGGGGGCTTTGAGAGGTCATCTGAATGAAAGGCCTTTATTATTGGCGGTTTAGAATTTATAGGCCTTGCGCGGCTTGGAGGCCGGCGCTGGCCAATGCCGGAACATGTTCGGCCAATTG
This sequence comes from Rhodobacteraceae bacterium SB2, assembly GCA_001642945.1. Classification (GTDB taxonomy): domain Bacteria; phylum Pseudomonadota; class Alphaproteobacteria; order Rhodobacterales; family Rhodobacteraceae; genus Thalassovivens; species Thalassovivens spotae. The sequence continues at coordinate 412,403 of LGRT01000013.1, forward strand.
CATCGCTTTTTCAGGATTAGAGGCATTGCCCTCCAGCGCCCGCTTTTTCACACCCTGCAAGATAGCGGCCATTCGAAAATAACAAAAGGCCAGATAGAACTCAAACCGTTCGATTTGCGCCAAACCGCGCTGGGCACAGTAAAGATCGATAAATTCTTGATCCTCCATTAACCCTTCGGCGCTGCGTGCAAGCCCTGCCAAGCCACGCCCCTGCGCCCCCACGGGCATCGACCATTGCATAAGCACGCCTGCCAAATCGGCATAGGGATGGCCCAGCGTTGACAACTCCCAATCCAAGACGGCCAAGCAGTTGGGCGCGTCTTTTGCAAACAGCATATTATCAAGCCGGTAATCGCCATGCACCAAACTGCGCTGCCCGTCTTCTGCGGGCATATTCTGATCAAGCCATGCGGCCAATGCGTCCATATCTGGCAGCGTTTCGGTTTCACTCGCGCGATATTGTTTGGTCCAACGGTCGGTTTGGCGGCGGTAATAATTTCCCTCAGGGCCAAAATCGGTCAGCCCCGTTGCGCTTAAATCAACGTTATGAATGGCGCCCAAGACGCGGTTCATTTCCAAAATAATCGCCCGCCGTTTTTCGCGCGCGAGATCGGGCAGATGCGGCTCGTTATAGGTCACCCCATCTATCATATCCATCACGTAAAATGGCGATCCGATGATGCTGGGATCTTCACAAAGCTTGTACATTCTGGCCACTGGAACTGCGCTGCCGCTGAGTGCGTTTTGCACGCGAAATTCGCGCTCAACCGCATGCGCAGATTTAAGCAAGATACCGGGCGGTTTGCGCCGCAAAACATAGCGCCCTGACTGCGCGGTTAACGCATAGGTTGGATTGGATTGGCCAAGAGTGAATTTTATGGCAGATACCGGGCCTTGAAACCCCTTTATGTGGTCGGCCATCCACAGCGCCACTGCATCCGTATCAAGGGGGGTGTGATCCGTCATCTGAAAAGCCTCAACTGTAAGATAAAAGCGGCGCGGTGGCTGCGGTGATATGCGGGGTTTCATTAAACCCGTGAAGATAGGTAGAGCGCGCCGAGAAAATAAACCGATTGACCGCGCAATTCTTCAATTGAAGTTGCAATTTTATCTGCTGTTTGGCGGGCGTTTGCAACAGCGCGGCGATCATTTGAGCAATCACGCCCCCCGAGCTGACTGCCAGCACGGTTTTGGGCCCTTCGATCATCATCGCTTGGCGCGCCGCTTCGACCCGAGCGCAAAATACGCCCCAGCTTTCTGGTGGATCTTCGATTTGGTTTTGCTGCCAAGCCAAAACCGTGTCGCGCAGAGTTTTGAAATGCACTTTGCGGTCTTTATGCATCAGCGCTGGCGCTCCGCCTTTGCGAAACCGGGCGTTTAGAAGCCCGGTGAAATCAAATTCATTCAAACCAGTATGAAGAATAAAGGGGCTTTTTTCATGCCCTAGCCCGGCTTGAATACCCTCTAAAGTTTCGCGGTGGCGCTGCATATCACCCGCGTAGAAAAGATCTGGGCTTACGCCTTGATCGGCCAAGGCCTTGCCCAAGCTTTGGCTTTGTTGATGGCCAAGGTCGGATAATTGATCATAGTTCTCTGCGCCAAAACTGGCTTGCGCATGGCGAATTAGGTAAAGCTCGGCCATTTAACCCCTTTTAGCTTTTCATCAGCGGGCCCTGCGATGCCTGCGGATGGCAGGTTGTTTTGGGCGCTGCGTTAAAAATATTGTTGCCCAATCCATTCAGCCACCAAGGCCGGGCGCTCTTGGCCTTTGATTTCAACGCTGACATCCCAGATATTTGTGAGTTGATCGTCTTTTATTTGGCGCACAGTGGTCAGAGTGAAATGTCCACGCACATAAGCCCCGGCTTTCACAGGTGACAGAAACCGCAGCTTATTAAACCCGTAATTCACGCCGAGTTCGGCGCCGTCTATGGCGGGCACGGCATCATAATACATTGCTGAAAGCATCGATAGGGTCAAAAACCCATGTGCGATGGTTCCCGCAAATTGCGTTTGCGCGGCGGCCTCTGGATCGACATGGATGAATTGATGATCATCGGTGGTGGCCGCGAAAGCATCGATGCGCGATTGATCAACCTGAAACCAGCGGGAGGGGGCAAATGTTTGCCCTAGACAGGCTTTAAACGCTTTCCGTGAGAGGCTGCGCATCGGCTAATCCTCTCCAAATATTGAGGGGCCTGTGGCAACGTTTATTCCGCCTGATAGCGGCAATATGGCCCCCGTTATATACGCGCCTCCGGCGCCGCATAAAAATTGAATGGCGCCTGCTATATCTTCGGGGCGCCCCAGCCGGCCCGCTGGAACCCGCGCCGCCACCCGGGCGCTGCCCTTGTCTTCACCAATGGCAAATTTGGTCATACCCGATTGAAAGGGCCCTGGTGCTAAAGCATTGACGGTGATCTGGCGCGCACCAAGCTCTTTGGCCAAAATCTTGGTCATGTGATGTACGCCGGCTTTCGAAACAGAATAGGAATAGGCTTGATCACCCATCGGGATTTCGCCCATCACGCTGCCCAGATTGATCACGCGCGATGGATCCTCTGGCTGCGCCGAGGCTGCCAAAATCTCGATCAGGCCTTGCGTGAGGTGAAACATACCCGTGACGTTCAAATCAAGCACTTTGCCCCAAGCGTCATGCGGGAAGACGCCCAGCGGTGCGCCCCAGCTGCGCCCAGCATTGTTCAGCAATATATTTAACCGTGCGGTTCTTTTTTGTACTTCGTTTATCAAGGCTTCAATGCCCGTTTGAGTGGCGATATCCGCGGCGAAGCCTTCCACAGATCCGGAGAAATTCAGCGCATTTATGTCGGCAGCGGTTTTGCGGCAATCTTCGCCCTTACGGCTGGCAATAAACACGCTGGCGCCCGCCGCGGCCAATCCCGTTGCCGCCATTTTTCCGATCCCTGTTGCACCGCCCGTTACAAGAGCGGTTTTGCCAGTCAAATCAAAAAGGTTCGATGGAAGCATAACCTATAACCTTCCCCCTATTTAAGCTTATGCACATCAAGCCTTCAGCCCGAATGCGATAAGCCGATGATGGCCCATAAGCTTGTTATTGTTCAAGGCTTTGGTCGAAAACAATTTTTGAAGGCTTTCGGCGCGGGCTATGCATTGTGGTTAAATTTGCGCGGCCGCAGGCGCGGGTTGCGTGGCGCAAAACAGAAGTCGCAAACAGTTGCGGGGCTTAGCGATTGCCTTTATGGGTGCCTTGACAGCGCGGTTTTTACAGGAGCAGGGGCGTGGCCAATTTTTTCTACAAAGACGATTTGCCCGATGAATTGGATTTGGGCACGGTGGTCGCGATTGATTGCGAAACGATGGGCTTGAACCCGCATCGTGATCGGCTGTGCTTGGTGCAGCTTTCGGGCGGCGACGGCAATGCGCATTTGGTGCAAATCGCAGCTGAGGCTGCGCCCGCGCCAAATCTTTGCGCCTTGCTTGAAGATAGAGATGTTTTGAAGCTGTTTCATTTTGGTCGGTTTGATATTGCGGCGATGTATCACGCATTCGGAGCTTTGGCAGAGCCCGTTTATTGCACAAAAATCGCCAGTAAATTGATCCGCACCTATACAGATCGGCACGGGCTTAAGAACCTTTTGCAGGAATTGCTTTCGGTTGATATCTCAAAATTTCAGCAATCATCGGATTGGGGGGCTGAAACATTAAGCGACGCACAGTTGGATTATGCCGCATCTGACGTTCTTTACCTGCATCAGTTGCGCATCGCATTGGATACACGCTTGGCGCGTGAAAATCGCAGCGATCTGGCAGCGCGGTGCTTTTCGTTTTTACCAACGCGCGCGCAATTAGATCTTGCGGGCTGGCCCGAGGTCGATATTTTTGCACATTAACTTCAAAACCGTTTACACAAAGCAGTATGGCAGAGCCTAAAGCCTCTTATTCCCCGTTGATCGTAGCCTTAAAAATTGTGCTACCGCTCAGCGCTTTGGGGCTTTTGGCAACTTTATTCTTGATTTCAAAGCCGATGCCCACGCAAAGCCAATTGCCTTTTTCCGAAGCCAAGCGGCTTGATTTAATTTCAGATCAGAAAATAACCGCCCCCTATTATTCTGGGGTGACAGCGGGTGGTGACAGTGTCAGCCTTTCGGCCCGTCAGATCCTACCAGATCCTGCCAAAGAGGATACGGTTTTGGTCGAAGATATAGCGCTGCTTCTCAAGCCTCGTGAGGCTCGGCAGATACGGCTTACGGCGGGCTTGGGAAGCTATCAGGTTGAAAAAGATGAGTTGGTTGTCGATCAATTGGTCGAGGTCATCAGCGATGCGGGCTATCGGGTGAGCAGCCCCAAAGTTTTGGTTAAGCTCAGTAAAACATGGTTGCGTGCCGAGGGGCCAGTTGAAGGTAGGGCTCCAAATGGCAGTTTATCGGCAGGGGAAATGGAAATTTTTCGTGAAGAGGCCACGCAAAGCCTGCAAATTATTTTCAAAGGTGGTATTAAACTGCTATACCACCCTAAAAATTGAAAGAGTATGGCGTGAATAAAGCAGTTATTTTTGGTCTTGTTGGCTGGGCGTTCATTGGAGTGGCAATTGCGCAGCAGGGCGCCACGGGGTTTGGATCTGTCGTGGCGGATCGTGAAAAGCCGATTGAAATTTCTGCGGATCAATTGGCCATTAATGATGAGACCGGGGTTACGGAATTCAGCGGGATGGTTGAAATTTTGCAAGGAGATTTATCCCTGAACGCCGATTTTGTGCAAGCGACATACACGCCGGGAAGCGGCGCCATAGAAACGCTTCTGGCAACGGGCGAGGTTATTTTGCGGTCTGGTGAAGACGAAGCCAAAGCCGATCGCGCTGAATATGCGGTCGATTCAGACCAAATCATCATGACGGGCAATGTTTTCGTGCGACAGGCGGGAAATAATTTGTCTGCCGAACGGGCTGAAATCAATCTTGAAACGGGCGCGGCGACGCTGAGCGGCCGTGTGAAAACCGTTTTGGGAACCGGCGATGACTGAGCCGGAGGCCCATATTGCAGAGTTGGCTAGCGAGAACCCCGAAATCGGGTTAAAAATCCACGGCTTACGAAAAAGCTACCGAAAGCGTGTGGTTATTCGGGATGTATCAATGTCTTTACAGCGCGGTGAGGTTGTTGGTTTGTTGGGTCCGAACGGATCTGGAAAAACCACAACATTTTACGCAGTGGCTGGCTTAGTCTCTGCGGATGGCGGAAAAGTGAGCATCGATGGTGATGATATCACGGCGCTGCCGATGTATCGGCGGGCGCGGATGGGAATTGGCTACTTACCGCAAGAAATGTCGATTTTTCGCGGCTTGAACGTTGAACAGAATATCGGGGCTATTCTGGATATCGCAATTGGCGATCGCCATAAACGGCGCGAAAGGCTGGAAGAGCTTCTTGCTGAGTTTTCAATCGAACATTTGCGGCGCACGCCCGCCATTGCTTTATCGGGCGGCGAAAGGCGACGCGTTGAAATCGCCCGTTGTTTGGCCGCCAATCCAAAATATTTGCTTTTGGATGAGCCCTTTGCCGGGGTTGATCCGATCGCTGTTGGGGAAATCCGGCAATTGGTCACGGATTTGAAATCGCGCGGAATTGGTGTGTTGATCACCGACCATAATGTTCGGGAAACGCTTGAACTGGTTGATCGGGTTTATATTTTGCACGATGGCAAGGTTTTGACGTCTGGCAAACCAGAAGATGTAGTGCAAAATGACAATGTACGCCAAGTTTATTTGGGCGATGCGTTTCGGATGCGATAGCCGCGTTTTAGCGGCGGATTTTTGCTCCTGCCCATTGACACAGACGCCTGTGTCGCCTTCAATAGCTGATAATGCAACCGATTACAGCTGAGTCTGTTGCAGGGAAGAAAGCCGCTTATTGGCTTTGACGTAAGGCCATAGCGCCATCGTCGGCAATGCTGTTGCCTACCATAATCTTAACACAATCTTATGACTTTAATTCCTAGATAAGGGGTCTCTATGCGGTATCAAATTTCAGGCAAACAAATCGACATTGGAGTATCGTTACAAACGCATGCAAAGGAGGCGTTAGGCGTTGTTATCGATAAATACGCGCAGCGGGCCACCGATGCCACGGTGATATTTTCCAGAAATGCGCATGAGTTTGTTTGTGAGGCGACCTTGCATCTTTCATCCGGTTTGACCGCGCAGGCTAAGGCGCATGATACTGAAATCTATGCAGCATTTGATGCCTGTAATGAGAAATTAGAGAAGCAGTTACGCCGTTATAAGCGGCGTTTAAAGAACCATCATAAAGAGCGCAGCGAACCGGTTGAACTTTCTCAAGCAGCCTCTTATACCCTCGCCAACGATTCTGGCATCGATGAAGCTGAGCCTGAGAGCTTGGAGCCAGTGATTATAGCGGAAACTGAATATGATATTGCGTCGCTCTCTGTGGGTGAGGCGGTGATGCAAATGGAACTCAAAGGCTCTACGTTCTTGATGTTTCGAACCGAAGGAAAAAACAGCGTTAATGTGGTGTATCGGCGCGACGATGGAAATATAGGGTGGATTGAACCACGATAACATCGGCGCTGGATTAGCGTAAATTTAGGGAATTGCGAAATGGAATTGTTTGATCTTCTGCGGCCAGAAGCAGTGCGGGTGATGTCCAAGGTGTCTAGCAAAAAGCGGCTGATTGCGGCGTTGGGTGATTTGGCGCAGTCTGCGCTGGGTTTGGATGCTGGCGATACCGTCGCCGCGCTGCAAGAGCGCGAAAGCTTGGGTCCGACCGGTGTGGGCAATGGTGTGGCTTTGCCGCATGCCCGCCTGCCGGGCGTTGAGCGGGTAATGGGCAGTTTCATCTTGCTGGAAACTCCGGTGATGTTTGATGCCGTGGATCAATTGCCGGTTGATATCGTGTTTGCGTTGTTTGCACCTCAAAATGCAGGGTTTGAGCATTTAAGTGCATTGGCAAAAGTGTCGCGGCTGTTGCGCGATATGGATCTGCGCAACAAGCTGAGGGCCAATCCGAATAGCAAAACGCTTTATGCCTTATTGACCGAGGCCCAAACGATGAAGGCCGCTTAAACGCTTTAATGCCGGTGGAGCCATCGTTTGATTTAAGTTGAGCTCCAGGCTCCAAACCCGAATGACAGATAATCCTGTTGATAGATATCTTGCAGGTGATTTTCTAAGTTTTGGTCGTAAATGGCCGTGAGCCAAGCCAAAGACGCCTCTGGTTCCAATACGGGCGTTGGGGGGTTTTTATACCCTGCCAGCTGCGCCAAAAAGGGCAAAAGAGTTTGCAGCTCATCCTCGCGAATGATCATATCTGTTGGGCAGAATGCAGAGTAGCTGCGCAACAGAGCCGTCTGGCTGGCCCAATGCGGATCAATCCTCAACGTTGTCTGGCCCCTTAAATTGTCAGCAAGGAAAGCGATAAACTTTTCAAAGGCATGGCGGTGAAGGTTGGGATCAAACCCCGCAATTTTTTCTGGAAGATGCAAACCGTATTTCAACGCCTGAATATGGTTGCATCGGGTAAGATGTTTGTCGCCAATAGCTTGCCGGGATCAGTTTTGGTGATGTTTACCTGGAATCCGCTATTTCATGTGATTGATCAGGCCCGCGGCTTTGCATTTATCAACTATCAGCCCCGCAACAGCGATCTTTTTTATTCCTTATATTTTTCTTTAGGCTTGCTGATGCTTGGCTTCATAGGCGAATATTATACCCGACAAAGGGCGTCTTCGAGCTGGCTGGCAAAGATTTAGTGTTATTTTTGCGTTTAATTTGTACGAAAAAGTCAATTAAATCATAATTTTATTTAAATTTAAGCATTCTTGGCCTTGTGAAAGCTTGCAGGTCGCAAACCCCCTGCCTATATAAACACGGCGCAGATTTGCGCATTTACGCAAACATTTAATACGCCGCGCCAAAGCCGCATGGGTTGACGTTGGTTGTATCGCCTGAATTGAAGAGGGATCAAATTTATGGCCAAAGTTATCGGAATTGATCTTGGAACGACCAACAGCTGTATTTCAATTATGGACGGGGCGCAGCCTCGGGTGATTGAAAACGCTGAAGGCGCACGCACCACACCGTCAATTGTTGCCTTTACAGATGCCGAACGTTTAGTTGGCCAGCCCGCCAAGCGCCAAGCCGTTACGAACCCTGAAAACACCATTTTTGGTGTGAAACGGTTGATTGGGCGGCGTAATGATGACGCAGATTTGGCAAAAGATAAAAAGAACCTGCCCTTTGCGGTGGTGGATGGTGGCAATGGCGATGCCTGGGTAAAAGCCCAAGACGAGACCTATAGCCCGAGCCAGATTTCCGCCTTTATTTTGCAAAAGATGAAGGAAACAGCAGAAGCTTATCTGGGCGAGGATGTGACGCAAGCCGTGATCACAGTGCCTGCCTATTTCAATGACGCGCAGCGCCAGGCCACAAAAGACGCTGGAAAAATTGCCGGTTTGGAAGTGCTGCGGATTATCAACGAACCCACAGCGGCCGCGTTGGCCTATGGTTTGGATAAAAAAGAAACCAAAATTATTGCGGTGTATGACCTTGGCGGTGGTACATTCGATGTGACCATTCTTGAAATCGATGATGGCTTGTTCGAAGTGAAATCTACCAATGGCGATACGTTTTTGGGTGGTGAAGATTTCGACATGCGCATCGTGAATTATCTTGCGGATGAGTTCAAAAAAGAAAACGGCGTTGATCTTTCAAAAGATAAGATGGCGCTACAGCGGCTGAAAGAAGCGGCCGAGAAGGCCAAGATTGAACTTTCATCGGCCACGCAAACCGAAATCAACCAACCGTTTATTTCGATGGATGCCAGCACTGGTCAGCCATTGCACATGGTGATGAAACTCACGCGTGCGAAATTGGAAAGCCTTGTGGGCGATTTGATCAAAGCATCTATGAAACCTTGTCAGGCGGCTTTGAAAGATGCCGGGCTGAGCACCAGCGATATTGATGAAGTGGTCTTGGTCGGCGGTATGACCCGCATGCCCAAGGTGCATGAAGAAGTCAGCAAGTTCTTTGGCAAAGAGCCGCATAAAGGGGTGAACCCGGATGAAGTTGTGGCGATGGGTGCGGCGATCCAAGCCGGCGTTTTGCAGGGCGATGTAAAAGATGTTGTTCTACTGGATGTGACGCCTTTGTCTTTGGGTATCGAAACCTTGGGCGGGGTGTTCACGCGGTTGATCGACCGCAACACAACAATCCCCACCAAGAAATCGCAGGTGTTCTCAACCGCGGAAGACAATCAGGGTGCTGTGACCATTCGGGTTTTCCAAGGCGAGCGTGAAATGGCGCAGGATAACAAAATTCTGGGCGAATTTAACCTTGAAAATATTCCTCCGGCCCCGCGCGGTATGCCGCAGATTGAGGTAACCTTTGACATTGACGCCAACGGGATTGTGTCGGTGGCGGCGAAAGATAAAGGCACCGGTAAAGAGCAAACCATTACCATCCAAGCCTCGGGTGGATTGTCGGATGAAGACATCGATAATATGGTGCGTGAAGCGGAAGAAAACGCCGAGTCAGACAAAGAGCGCCGCGAGCTGATTGAAGCTAAAAACCAAGCGGAAAGCATGATCCATTCCACAGAGAAGTCGATGGAAGAGCATGCTGACAAGGTCGACCCAACAACAATCGAAGCGATCGAGTTGGCGATTGTGGCGTTGAAGGATGATCTTGAAACCGATAATGCCGCAAAAATTAAATCTGGCGTTCAAAACGTAACGGAAGCCGCCATGAAACTGGGCGAGGCGATTTATAAGGCCAGCCAAGAAGAGGGTGGTGACGCTGAGCCATCTGCGGCGGATATGGGTGAAGGCGAAGATGATATCGTCGACGCGGATTTCGAAGATCTGGATGATCGCAACCGCTCTTAAACTGAGGCATTGAACCTTGCAAACCGGCCCTCGTAATTGAAGGCCGGTTTTGTGCTTCAAAAAGGAAAGATGGTGCATGTCAAAACGTGATTATTACGAAGTGCTCGGGCTTTCTAAAGGGGCCTCTGCGGATGAAATTAAAAAAGGCTATCGTAGCAAAGCCAAAGAGCTTCATCCTGATCGCAATACCTCTGACCCCAGCGCAGAATCAAAGTTTAAAGAGGCCAATGAGGCCTATGATGTGTTAAAGGACCCCGAACGCAAAGCGGCGTATGATCGCTTTGGCCATGCGGCTTTTGAAGGTGGCATGGGCGGCGGCGGTGGCCAGCGCCAAGGCGATTTTTCAAGCGCATTTTCGGATGTATTCGATGATTTATTTGGTGATTTCATGGGAGGTGGGCAGCGCGGTGGCGGACGGTCTCGGGCGTCTCGTGGATCAGATCTGCGCTATAATTTAGAAATCTCTTTGGAAGATGCCTATTCTGGATTGCAAAAATCCATCAATGTGCCCACCTCTGTGCAATGTAGCCCCTGTAACGGCAGCGGTGCCGCCGGAGGGTCAGAACCCAGCACCTGCCCAACCTGTTCGGGAATGGGCAAAGTGCGCGCCTCGCAGGGCTTCTTTACGGTTGAGCGTACTTGCCCCAGCTGTTCCGGTATGGGCCAGGTGATCAGCAATCCCTGCTCAAGCTGCGGGGGCCAAGGGCGTTCCAATAAAGACCGATCGCTCAGCGTGAATGTGCCAGCGGGCGTGGAAACGGGCACGCGCATTCGTCTGTCCAATGAGGGGGAGGCTGGGCTGCGCGGCGGGCCGGCTGGTGATCTTTATATCTTTATTGAAGTGCGCGAGCATAAAATATTCCAACGCGACGGGAACAGTTTGTTCTGCCGAATTCCCGTATCAATGTCGGGTGCTGCGCTGGGCGGCGATATAGAAGTGCCCACGATGGATGGTGGTCGCAGCCGCGTAAAAATTCCAGCTGGCAGCCAATCTGGGCGTCAAATGCGGTTGCGCGGCAAAGGAATGCCCGCGATAAAATCGGCGCAAAAAGGCGATATGTTTATCGAGATAGCCGTGGAAACACCGGTAAATCTAACCTCAAAACAGCGCGAGTTACTGCGTGAATTTGAAGCGCTTTCGGAAGATAACAATCCTGAAAGCAAAAGTTTCTTTTCATCTGTAAAATCATTCTGGGATACGATGAAGGGTTAGCAGGTCGCTGTTAAGGCTTTTTTAACCATGGCCCCCTCAGCATAGGCTATGGCACTTTCCAAGAGTTCATCACCAAAGCAGATATCCCTGTTTCCCTCTGAGGCTGTGGGATTATCGGCGGCCCCGGCCAAGCCGCTACCCTCTTATTTGAAAGACCACCGCAAACGCCTGCGCGAATGCTTTGACCGCGCAGGCCTGGCGGCGATGCCGGATTATGAATTGCTCGAACTGGTCTTGTTTCGCGCGCTGCGCCGCCAAGATGTGAAACCTCTGGCGCGCTGTTTATTAGAGCGGTTTCACGGTTTTAACGGGGTGATTTCTGCTCCGATTGATCAGCTCCTATCGGTGCCGGGTATCGGGGGCGCCGTGGTAACCGAGTTGAAAATCGTTGAGGCGGCTGCCCATCGTTTATCGCAGACGCGCATTTTGGGTAGGCAAATCCTTTCCAGTTGGGATCGGTTATTAGAGCATTGTCAAATCACCATTGCCCACCGCGCCTTAGAGGGGTTTTGGGTCCTGTTTCTTGATCGTAAGAACGTTTTGATCGTGCAAGAGCAGCAGAGTGAAGGCACGGTTGATCATGTGCCGGTTTACCAGCGTGAGATTTTGAAACGCGCGCTACAGCTCAATGCATCCGCGCTAATTCTGGTGTATAACCACCCCTCTGGAAATCCGCAGCCATCGCCTCAGGATAGAACTCTGACCGCGCAGATCGTGGCGGCGGCCGATGCAGTGGGCATTTGCATTCACGATCATTTGATCATTGGCCGCGTAGACAGTTTCAGTTTTCGATCAGAAGGGTTGCTTTAGATCTCTCAAGACAGGGCCCGCAGAGATCGCGTTTGCATGGTTATTGCAGCACGTTGACGAATAACACCACAAGTCCCAAGACCGCTGCGCCGATCAAGCAAATACAAAACATAATGGCCAATGTATATTTTAAGGCCTTCGCAACTGCGTCTGATCCTTCAGGGGCATCCATTTCGCAAACCACCTACCAATTGCCTATATTCACAGAAGACGCCTACAACCTTTATGGCCTGTTTTAAAGCCTAAACACCAATTGAATCGATTAAATTGATATTAATAAGCGGGTATCTTAAGGCTATGAGCGCGGCGACGCGTGCCGGGGCGCCCGCTGCGGCGCTAAATATCGCAGATTGTATGCTACAACTGGCCGTATGCCCTGCGATCCAGCCTGCCGGTTAACACGGAAGCGCTGCGCCGAGCATGCATCGGTTTTTGGCCCTGTCAGAGCAGCGCTTTGCCCCGATACCTTGCTTTAAAAGGCTAGAAACGCCCAATTTAATCAAAACTAAGCGCTTTGCGTGCCAAGAGCGTGATCTTGCACCTATACAAAGCGGGTCAAACCGCTTAGGCACGCGGTTTGCGGAGATCGAACCGCCCCTTAGCTTAGAAAAGAAGACGCACGTGAAAAAAGCCCTTGCAGATGCCCTGACACAACGCGGGTATGAGACATTGACACCGGTTCAAAAGGCCGTGACGGAAGCCGATTTGCATAATTCGGATCTTCTCGTTTCGGCACAAACCGGATCGGGCAAGACGGTTGGTTTTGGATTGGCTTTGGGCGAGACCTTGTTGGGTGCGCAAGATAATTTTGGCAACGCCGAGGCGCCGCTGGCGTTAATCATCGCCCCCACGCGGGAATTGGCCTTACAAGTGAAGCGCGAATTGGCCTGGTTATATGCGCCTGCCGGGGTTGTGATGGCGTCATGCGTTGGCGGCATGGATATGCGCGACGAACGCCGGGCTTTAGGACGCGGGGCGCATATTGTGGTCGCCACGCCGGGTCGGTTGCGCGATCATATTATGCGCGGCAGCATCGATTTATCGGCGGTACGTGGGGTGGTTTTGGACGAAGCCGATGAAATGTTAGATTTGGGATTTCGCGAGGATCTTGAATTTATTCTGGGCGAAGCCCCCGATGATCGCCGCACCCTTATGTTTTCTGCAACTGTGCCCAAAGCAATCGCCACTTTGGCGAAAAGCTATCAACGTGACGCGGTGCGGGTGACCACCGTTGCTGAAACCAAACAGCATAATGATATCAAATATCATGCGATGACGGTTGCCAATCATGATGCTGAAAACGCAATCATCAACATATTACGCTTTTATGAAGCCCCCAATGCGATCGTGTTTTGCAACACGCGGGCCATGGTCAACCGCGTCACCACGCGGCTGTCCAACCGAAATTTTTCAGTCGTGGCGTTATCTGGTGAGTTGTCACAAGCCGAGCGGAGCCATGCATTGCAGGCGATGCGGGATGGCCGCGCGCGGGTCTGTGTTGCCACAGATGTGGCGGCGCGCGGGATTGATTTGCCGGGTTTGGATTTGGTGGTGCATGCGGAATTGCCCAACAATCATGAAACCTTGTTGCATCGGTCGGGGCGCACCGGGCGCGCCGGGCGAAAAGGCGAAAGCTGTTTGATCGTAACGGCCAAATTGCGACGCAAGGCGGAACGCATTTTACAAGGTGCGAAACTTGCAGCTGAATGGGGTGAGGCCCCCTCGGCTGAGGCGGTTCGCCAGCGTGATCAAGAGCGCTTGCTTGCCGATCAGATGTGGAACGATCCGATTGCTGCGGGTGAAGAAGAAATGGTTGATCGCTTGGCCGAAAAATTTAACCTTAAGCAGATCGCTGCGGCTTATCTACGTTTATATAATCAACGCGTCTCAGCCCCCGAAGAGCTTTCATCCCCAGGCGAATCTCGCGCTGCAAAACCTGCTGCATCCTTTGGCCCTTCAAAATGGTTTTCAATCAATCAGGGCCGCAATCAAGCTGCTGAAGTGCGCCGTCTTTTGCCCATTTTATGCAATGCGGGCGAGATCACGAAAGACGATATTGGCGCGATCCGCATTCAAAATGATGAAACTTTTGTAGAAATTTCACAACAGGCGGTCGCTGGTTTCACGCAGGCGCTGGGCGCTGACATGAAAATCGAAGGGGGGTTGGTTGTGTCTGAGCTTAACCACGTACCAGCGGCTGCAAAAGGGCCCAAACCTGCCTTCAAGCCGCCGCAGAAACCGGCCCGAGGCCGCAAGTCAGAGGCTGGCCCGTCCAAAAGCGATGCTCCAAAGCAAGACAGGCGAGCAGGCAAGCCCAAAGGTGTGCATAAGGGGCAGGCAGAGACAGCTCATCAGCCATTTTCTGGCAAGCCGGATGACGCAACACCGCAAGCGACCGCTAAACCCGCGGTGCCAAGCGATGAGGCGCAAAAAAATGTTGTACAAAATCGGGGGGCGCAACCAAAATCGCGGGCAAAATCGGGCAGTAAACCCGGCGCGTTGAACGTCTCGCGCCGTTTCGAAAAACCGCGTTCGCCCTTAGAACGGGCCCGCGATGATGGGGCAGTTGTTGATCGCAAAGCCCGCGGTGCCAAGCCTGCTGGCAAACCCTCAGGCAAACCGGGTAATAAAACAGCTGGAAAAAACGTCGGTAAATCCTCTGGGCCCTATGATGCCAAGCGCGGGGGGGGGCCAGACAAGCCCAAAGGCGGTAAAAATTTGGCACCTTCTGTGGGCAAGCCCAATAGCAAAAAGAATAAAGCGCGCCGCGCCGCGGCGCATGATGCCGGGCAGCCTCCCCGCCGGGCTAAATCCTAAAAGACAATGCAAAGCGCAGCTGGGCATTCGCTTTTGGGCGTAGTGCCGGCTTGGGTTGGCTTGGCTAAAATGTCTGGACCTATGTTTTTTAAAGAGGTTGAATTTGCCCGTGGTGCTGGCGCGCGGCCTTGCTACTTTTTTGCGGTTTTGGGTACATATTTGGATCGAGCCTTATCAAGGGGATGGCTGCCCGCCGATCAAAGCGCTTGGGCGGTTTGCTCTTCCCTGATATTCGGCGCTTTGCTCCAAACCTGTAAAACGGCTAGGGCAATTTCCTCTTTGATATCCGCGTAAATCGCAACCTCAAGTGGCTCTTGGCCATATGTGTTTGCAAGCGAAATCAAATCGCCGGTTTCCAATTCGCGGTGCACCATGCTGTAGGGCAGCCAACCCACGCCGATACCTTTTAGCGTTAGTTCTTTCATACCGCTGGAAAAAGCGGTTTCGCAAACCGGATCCTTGCTGTGATTTCGCGTGCCAAACAGGCGCTCGCCTGCGTTCAAAACCTCGCCAAAATAACTGTTATCCGGATATACGATTGCCGGCGTTGCGGGCGCTATTTCACCGCTATCTTTCACGGCATAGCGCAGCCTGCCACCTACAACGGGCACCAGATAATCTATCCCCCACAGGCCGCGGCGGATGGATGCATCAAAGGGCAATGGACCAGCATTTTTGGATTCATAGCAAAGCAACATATGCGTATCGCCGCGCAAAAACATTGTTACGCAATCGCGCAGGTTATCCGCCTGCAAGCGAAACTTAAGCGATGGAAAAACATGATTTGCGCGGAGCGCCATATCGGGAAAAGTGGAAAACACCGGTGCATGTTGTGCCGCAATCGACACGGTCGAGCTGGCGGGATTAAAATCGGCGATTTTGCTGCGTAAATCTTGCAATCGCAGCACCAAAGCCCGAATTTCCTTTTCGTTAGAGAAAAGGGCGGGGCTTATTTCAATTTTATTGGTTCCGCGTTGTAAAATGGCGATGCCCAGCCAATTTTCAAAGCCTCGAATACGCCGGGAAAAAGCGGGTTGGGTAATATTGCGCCGCGCTGCCGCGCGAGTCATGTTTTTTTCCTCTAAAAGTATCAAAACATCATCAAGCCATCGCAGATCCACAAGATCACCTCCTTTTGCTCAAACAATATGTATGAGCATCCGTAGAAAAAAGCATTATTTTTCTGTTTTGGTATTTGCAACGCTATGGATAGAAAATTTTCAATTTTAGGTTCTGTGTGTTCGAAGCTGCCCAAATTTTGGCTCGAAATAGCCCTTTGTCGACGGAAATGTCCCAAAGCTTGTGCAAAGATTTGTCTTTGGCTTTGGCGCGGTTTCCTAAAATACGCCTTGGCCATTTGCCAACTCCGCTTGAACCTTTGGACAGGCTAAGCGAGATATTGGGCGGGCCACGCTTATGGGTGAAACGGGATGATTGTACGGGCTTGTCATCTGGCGGCAATAAAACCCGCAAACTTGAGTTTTCGATGGCGGATGCGCAAGCGCAAGGCGCAGACACTATTGTGACCCATGGCACCATACAATCAAATCATGCGTGCCAAACCGCGGCAGCCGCGGCCAAGCTTGGGCTGGGCTGCCACATCTTGCTTGAAGAGCGCTCGGGCGTGGTCAAGGATAGTTATGCGCTGAGTGGCAATGCACTTTTAAACCATTTGCACGGGGCGTGCGTGTCAAAATTTGAGCCTTCTGCTGATATAAGCGCTGAGATCGCCTGTTTGGCCAATCAACTGATCCAGGATGGGAAAACACCGTATATTATTCCGACGGGCGGATCTGATTGTGTGGGTGCTTTGGGCTATGTGAATTGCGCCAGAGAATTGGCCGAGCAAGCTGCTGATTTTGGTCTTGAAATCGATGCGTTGGTGCATGCCACAGATAGCGCAGGCACGCAGGCTGGCTTGCTGGTTGGATTGGCGGCCATTCAAAGCGATATTCATTTATTGGGCATCGGCGTGCGCGCAGCCCAAGACCAGCAAGAGCAATTGGTTTTCAACTTGGCACACCGCACCGCGCAGCATCTTGGCACCGGCGTCAAAATCGCCCGTAAAGATGTGCATGTAAATTGTGGCTATGTCGGCGCTGGGTATGGACTTCCCAGTGATGGCATGGTCAGATCGATTAAATTATTGGCGCAAACTGAAGGTCTTTTGTTCGACCCCGTATATTCGGGCAAAGGTTTGGATGGTTTGATCACGTTAGTTAAGCAGGGTTATTTCGCGGGAATGAACAACGTTATTTTCCTGCATACGGGTGGCACTGCTGCCCTATTTGGGTATCCAGAAATCTATGACCTTCCCGGATATTCACACTCAAAGACCATAAAGAACACAACCAACTAGGAGAAGAAAAACATGTCAATCAGAACATCACTTATAACAGCCTCATTGCTCAGCGCGATGAGTGTGCCGGCTTTTGCTGGTGAAGAAGTAAAAATCGGTGTGCCGTCTTGGACAGGGGCGCAGGCGATTGCCCATCTTTTGGGCGCCGTCGTTGAAATGCGTATTGGCGGTACGGTTGAATATGTACCGGGTAACAACGCCACGATTTTCCAGGGTATGGATCAGGGCAAAGGCGATATTGATGTGCATCCTGATGTATGGCTTCCCAACCAAGAAAGCTTCACAAAGAAATATGTTGATGGTGCCGGCTCTGTCACGCTGTCTTCCAACCCCTATGAGGGCAATCAAGGGTTCTGCGTCTCCAGCGCGTTCGCCGAAGCCAATAATATAACCGATATCGCCGATCTTGGCCGCCCCGATGTTGCGGCGTTGATGGATAGCGATGGCAATGGCAAGGGCGAGATGTGGATCGGTGCGCCGGGCTGGGCCTCGGCCAATGTGAATGAGGTGAAAACACGCGACTATGGGCTGCTTGATTTTATCGAGCCAATTCGCGCTGAAGAAAGCGTGAAAACCGCGCGCATCAAGGATTCGATCGCCAAGGGTGAAGGCTATGCGTTTTATTGCTATAAGCCGCATGCGGTGTGGTTCATGTTTGATGTGAAAATGTTAAGCGAGCCAACATATGATCCGGCCAAATACGTCATGGTACAGCCCTCGGACGATGCCGATTGGTATGAGAAATCCAGCGTTGCAACCAAAGATGCGCTGAAAAAGGTACAGATCGCTTGGTCAAATTCATTAGAGAGCCGCTCGCCAGCGATCGCTGAGTTTTTTGGCCGCTTCGCGTTAACCGCTGATGATGTGAGCAATTTTGCCTTTGAAATTAGTGGTAATGGCCGCGATCCGGCAGAGGTTGCCCGCGAGTGGGTAGAGGCGAACCCTGATCGCGTTGACGCATGGCTTGGTCTGTAAACGGCAGGCTTGAATATTAAGATGGATGGCTTCAATCGGATTGAAGCCATCCTTTATATTTAAACGGGCCGTGCGCCCTATTTGTGAAACGATGTCGTAGGATGAGCATGGATACGGTCATTGAAATCTCCAATGTCTGGAAAATTTTTGGAGAGCGGCCGCAAGATGCGTTGCGCGCGATACGCGAGAAAGGTCTCAGCAAAGCGCAGGTTCTCGCAGAGTATAACGCGGTTGTTGGGGTTGCAGATGTGAACCTTTCGGTAAATCGCGGCGAAATATTTTGTATTATGGGCTTGTCGGGCAGCGGAAAATCAACGCTGGTGCGCCATTTCAATCGGCTGTTAGAGCCCACCGATGGCCAAATTCTGATCGAAGGCACGGATGTGATGGGCCTTGGTGTGAAAGAGCTGCAACGGTTTCGAAACCAAAAGATTGGTATGGTGTTTCAGAATTTTGCCCTGATGCCGCACCGGTCGGTGCTGGATAATGTGGCGATGCCGCTGGAAATCCGAAATATCAGTAAGAATGATCGCATGCGGCAGGCGGCCGCAATTTTAGATATTGTCGAGTTGGGGGCTTGGGGCTCGAAATACGCGCATGAATTGTCAGGCGGTATGCAGCAGCGCGTCGGCCTTGCGCGCGCGCTTGCGGCGAATCCAGATGTGCTCTTGATGGATGAACCGTTCAGCGCCTTAGATCCGCTTATTCGCCGCCAATTGCAGGATGAGTTTATACACCTGTCAAAAACCTTAAAAAAGACCACCGTGTTTATCACGCATGATCTGGATGAAGCGGTGCGGATCGGCGATCGCATTGCGATCATGCGCGATGGTCGCTTGATCCAAACGGGCACCGCAGAAGAGATTGTGATGAACCCTGTTGATGACTATGTCGCCGATTTTGTCGCAGGGATTTCGAGGCTTAAAGTGGTGCATGCGCATGCGGTGATGCAGCCTATCGAGGCTTATGTGCAAAGCCATGGACCCTTGGATGCGCAGGCTCCGCATGTGCAAATGGACGAAACGTTAAGCACGTTGATCACGCTTGCGATTGATAATGACAGCCCGATCATTGTGGATTCTGGCGAAAAGGCAGTGGGTGTGATTTCTCGTACCGATCTCTTGCGCACCGTTGTTGAAGGAACCGAAATGTCATGAGTGAAACCGTGCAAAACCCCCTTGATCAACCGCAATCAGACGCTGCACTGGCCTTTGCAGCCGAGCGCCGAGAGGATATTCGAACCTTTGTGCGTACGCATCCTGATTATTACATCGCGCAATTTGACAGGATTGGCGAGAATGCAAATTTCACGCCTACGGCCAATCTTATGGCGGGTCTGTTTGGCCCGATATGGTTTGGTGCGCGGGGCCTATGGTCCTGGGCGCTGCCGTTTCTCATTTTGGAGACGCTGGCTTTTGTTCAAATCGCGCGGGGTCTTTTTGGCGATCTTGCGGCGGATGCGTTTGTGCGCATCGCCTCGATCGAGGGCACGCTGGAACTGCGCCGCAAGCAGTTGGCCGCGGCCATTGAGGCAGGCTCGGAAAAAGTGGCGGTGTATCAAAGGACGGTGGATTCTCTTGAAGCTGCGATTGGCGATATTCGCGCTGAGGCCGTGGCCTTGTCTGAGCAGGGGACGACGATTGCCTTGCTGGGGCTTGGGTTGTTATTGGTGACAAAGGCTGTGCAGTTAACCGTTGCAAATTGGGCCTTAGAGGCGCGGTTTTCCGATTGGGTCTCAGATCGAAGCATGCGCTCTGGCCTACCTGTGTCGCAAATTCTGTTCAGCGCGGCTTTTGTGGTGGCGATCATCACTGCGGCGATGCTGCATTACAGTTTGCCCGGCAGGTTTGGGTTTTTAAGCGATTTCCCAACCGATCCAGAATACCGCCTTTCGAGCATTGCGGGGGTTGAGGCATTCTTTGCCTTTTGCGTAGCCAATGGCGATGTTGTATTTGATTTCATTACCTATGGCATTCGGTTGATCTTGGATGCGCTTGAGCTGATCTTCGTGAAAACCCCTTGGATCGTGATTGCGGCGATCATCGTTGTTCTTACATGGTTGACGGCGGGTATCCGCACGGCGGTTTGGTCGGGAGCCTTCCTATCTTATATGGGGCTGTTGGGATTTTGGGAAAAAGCCATGACAACCTTGGCCTTATTGGGAACGGCGGCCTGTTTGTCGATTGCAATTGGCATTCCTCTGGGGATGTTTTGCGCCCGCCGTCGCCGCTTCTATGCCTTTATCCAACCGATTATGGATTTCATGCAAACGATGCCGGCCTTCGTGTTTATGATTCCCGTCATTGCCTTTTTTGGCACTGGCAAGCCCGCCGCCGTGGTCACAACGATGATTTTTGGGGGAACGCCGGTCGTGCGCCTGACCGTTTTGGGCTTGCGCGGCGTGCCCGATAGCGTGCGCGAAGCGGCGATTTCTTTTGGTGCGAATAAATGGTATTTGCTCACGCGCGTGGATTTACCGCTTGCCAGCCCGTCGATACGCGCAGGAATTAATCAAACGATCATGCTTTCTCTGGCGATGGTGGTGGTGGCTTCGCTGATTGGTGCAAAAGGTTTGGGCGAAGACGTGCTTGAAGCCTTGCAATATGCCAATGTGGGCCAAGGTATTTTGGCAGGGTTTGCGATTTTATTTTGCGCCATGATTTTAGACCGTATCGTGCAAGGGCAGCGCAAGTGATCCCACTGGTTCTGGTCCATGGCTTTATGGGTGGGGGCGCGCAATGGGCCGGGCAAAAAGCGGCCTTGTCGCAAGATTATGAGGTTATTGCGCTGGATCTTCCTGGTTTTGGCGAGAATGCGCATTTGCCTGTTTTGGATCGTATTGAGGGGTTTGCCGATTGGGCTATCGCCGAGCTGCATCGGTTAAATCTGCCCCGCTATCATCTTTTGGGGCATTCGATGGGGGGGATGGTGGTGCAGGAAATGCTGCGCCGCGACGCCCAGCGGATTGAAAGCCTTGTGCTGTATAGCACCGGCAGTGTGGGCATTTTACCGGGGCGCTTTGAAACCATTTCCACCAGCAAGGCGCGCGCCGCGCAAGAGGGCGCCGCCGCCACCGCCCGCCGTATTTCTGCCACGTGGTTTTTGCAGCGCGCCGCAGCTGAGGGCTATGAACCCTGTGCGCAGATCGCGGAAAAAAGCTCGCTCGCGGCGATTCAAGCGGGCCTGACGGCGATGGAAGCTTGGACGGGCGCGGCGTTGTTGCAAGAGATTGATCTGCGCACCTTGGTTCTCTGGGGAGATCAAGATCGCACCTATTCTTGGCAGCAAACGCATTTGCTTTGGAGCTCGATATCGCAGGCAGAGCTGGCCGTGGTGCCGGGATGTGCGCATGCTGTGCATCTGGAAAAGCCCGACTTGTTCAACAGTTTACTGCGTGATTTCTTGAGCAATAATGCAAAGCGCGGTGCTTGAAAGCCGGCGTTTCTATTACTTGGGTGGTTTTGCCAAAGATCGGTTAGAATTCATCAGAAGATAAGCGCCGCCCGCCTCTGCAACTGGTTACGCGATGCCGCATAGTTTCCCGCCGTTTGGGTTATGCCTTACCTCATGTGCTGCAAAAACTCTTATAGAAGCGTTTGCTTTGCCTCAGGTGCTTTCAGAGCAGTTGTATCAGTGATTCACAAAACCATGGCGGTCTATAAGAAAGCGATCCGACAGCGGCAAACTGGCGCCACCAAGGGCTCTTGCATCGCTGCCAATGGTGCCTGCTCGGGCTGTGGGCAGGTCGATCCCGGGCGCAACAACGCCTTGGAGCTTTGCATTGACGCCAGCCACGATCCGCGCGCGAATATCCTCTGGTAACCACCCTTCGACCATCACGCATTCGAAATCTATGATACAAGAGGCGGCGATAATCCCTTCAACCAATGCCGATACGGTTGCAGTGATCCATGTGTCGACCAGCGCCGGATCAATATCCCAATTCTGGGTGTCTTCCCAAATTGTTTCCGCTATGCCGCCCGCTTCAATTACGGCCTGTTCTAAACGTACAAGCGAGGCAAGATCCATCAACGAGATTGTTGTGCCATTGCTTTTGCGTATCGGCAACGGGCCCATTGCAGCGGCATTTCCAGTTTTGCCTGTATAAAGCGAATCGTCCAAAACCAGACCGCCGCCAATGAAAAAGCCAATGAAAAAATATAAAAAATCACGCGGGCGGTCTTGAGCGCCAAAAACCAGCTCTGCACCGCAGGCTGCGGAGGCATCGTTTTGAAGATAGATTGGAAAATCCCATTTCTGTGAAATTCTTTCGGCAATATCTTCGGTTTTCCAATCTTCCATATCTTTGGGGTCAAGGCCCAATGCTTTCGCCCATTCCCAGAGGCGAAATGGAATGGCAATGCCAAGCCCCGCGACGCGATCGCGCTCTTCATTGGTGAGGTTGTTAAGTAACCTTTCGATTGCCATATGCGTGAATTCGATCACAGCAGCGGGTGAGGGATAACTGTGCCTCTTGTTGATCCGCGCGCGGATCGCGCCGGTAAAATCAGTGATAACCAAATCCAAACTGCGCCGCCCGACTTTGAGCCCCAGAAAAAATGCGCCTTCTTTATTCAGTGACATTGGCACAGAGGGCTGGCCAATTTTGCCTCGAATCGGTGTTTCTTTTTGTAATAATTTATCGGCTTCAAGCGCGCGGGTGATCACCGAAACGGTTTGCGCAGATAAACCCGTAGCGCGGGCGATCTCGGCTTTCGCCATCGGGCCGTTTTGTCGGATCAATGTCAGCACAAGACGCTCATTATAAGCGCGCACTTTGGTTTGATTCGATCCGCGGGCATAGTGGTTATTGCCGCTATAAGTCGATGTTAAATCGGCCGTTTTCATTTTTCTTAAGCAACCAATCCTTTTATCTCTATATATTATTCTTAAAGCTTTGTTTCTCGAACTGCAATTTTTAAACTTAAATAAGAGTGATTTAATTATTGACAGTCCGTCAGAATCATTGTCCTTTTACATCAGATTGGAAGGTCTGATCTGTCGGTCTTATGGAGTGAATCATTCATATGGGGTGATCCATGGGGTCTGATAATATTTTTGGGAGAAAAGTATGAAACACACATTGAACAAAGCGCTTAAAACCGCGTGTGCCGCCTCTGCATTAGCCTTGGCCTCTAGCGTCGCCTTTGCAGGCGGGCATGGTATTTCGGCTTGCCTGATCACCAAAACGGATACGAACCCGTTTTTTGTGAAGATGAAAGAAGGTGCCACCGCAAAAGCCGAAGAGCTTGGCATTACTTTAAAATCCTATGCCGGTAAAATTGATGGGGATCACCAAAGCCAAGTGGCGGCGATTGAAACCTGTATCGCTGATGGCGCAAAAGGTATTTTGATCACAGCCTCGGACACCAAAGCCATCGTGGGCCCCGTGGCGCAGGCGCGTGACGCTGGTCTGCTGGTTATTGCGCTGGACACACCGCTTGAGCCGATGGATGCGGCGGATGCGACTTTTGCAACAGATAACTTCCTAGCCGGTGAATTGATCGGCAAATGGGCCGCTGCGGCTTTAGGTGCTGATGCGGCAAATGCCAAAATCGGTATGTTGGACCTGGCTGTGAGCCAACCTTCTGTTGGCGTTTTGCGCGATCAAGGTTTCTTGCAAGGTTTCGGAATCGATTTGGGTGACCCCAATAAATGGGGGGATGAAACTGATAGCCGGATCGTTGGCAATGATGTAACAGCCGGCAATGAAGAAGGCGGCCGCAAAGCCATGGAAAACCTATTGGCAAAAGATCCAATGATCAATGTTGTCTATACGATCAACGAACCAGCCGCATCCGGTGCCTATGAGGCGCTAAAAGCGATTGGCCGTGAAAACGATGTTTTGATCGTGTCTGTCGATGGCGGTTGCCCGGGTATTGCGGATGTTAAAGCCGGTGTCATTGGCGCCACCTCGCAGCAATATCCATTGTTGATGGCCTCATTGGGTGTTGAAGCGATTAAACAATGGGCCGATGATGGATCCAAGCCCTCTCCGACTCCGGGTAAGAACTTTTTTGATACCGGGGTATCTTTGGTGACCGATAAGCCTGCTGCCGGTGTTGAGTCGATCGACACGGCTAAGGGCACAGATCTGTGCTGGGGATAAGATCGCTAGAAACATCAAAGCTGGATCTTTAGCGATATCTTTGTAAACTTTGCCATGGGCGGTGCGTGCATCGTCCATGGCTTAATAAAATTATGCCATAACCAAAATGGCAATTCGGGGGCAAAGCGGTGTCAATCAGCGAAGAAAAAGGCCTTGGGCTAGATCCCACTGCAGAGGAAGTTTCGGCGTTTATCGAAGAAGAAACGTTGTCTGATAGGGTTCGCTTATGGCTGAGGCAAACGCCGGCTGCGGTTCCATTGGTGGTTTTGCTCTGTTCTCTGGCAATCTTTGGGTTACTGCTTGGTGGTAAGTTCTTTTCCCCTTTCGCGCTGACATTGATTTTACAACAGGTTGCGATTGTTGGCATCGTTGCGCTTGCCCAATCTTTGGTGATTTTGACCGCTGGTATTGATCTTTCTGTTGGCGCGATCATGGTTTTTTCATCGGTGATCATGGGGCAATTTACGTTTCGCTACGGGTTACCGCCGGAAATCTCTCTGATTTGTGGCTTGGCGGCGGGCACGTTAATGGGGGCGATCAACGGCGTGTTGGTGGCAATCATGCGTTTGCCTCCCTTTATCGTAACCTTGGGCACATGGCAGATTTTTCTAGCGTCGAATTTCATTTATTCCGCCAATGAAACGATCCGCGGCGCTGATATTGCCGAACGCGCGCCGATTTTCCAATTCATGGGCAACAAGTTTAAAATTTATGGCGCGGTATTTACCTATGGCGTGATTTTGATGATCGTGCTGGCGATCATTTTGGCCTATGTGCTGCGCCATACGGCTTGGGGGCGGCATGTTTATGCTGTGGGAGATGATCCGGATGCTGCGGAATTGTCAGGTGTTCGAACCAAACGGGTTTTGATCTCTGTCTATATGCTGTCGGGGTTTATTTGCGCCACGGCCGGGTGGGTCTTAGTGGGGCGGATCGGTTCTGTCTCTCCAACATCGGGTCAGTTCGCGAATATTGAGGCGATCACCGCGGTGGTGATCGGGGGTATTTCCTTGTTCGGGGGAAGAGGTTCGATTTTAGGCGCGCTTTGCGGCGCCTTGATTGTTGGCGTCTTTTCCTTAGGGCTCAGAATGATTGGTACGGATCCGCAATGGACCTATTTGTTGATTGGATTGTTGATCATCGTGGCGGTTGCGCTTGATCAATGGATCAGAAAGGTGGCGGTCTGATGGAACCAATTTTATATGCGCGCAACGCTGTAAAGCGATATGGTCGAGTGGTTGCGCTGGATCATTGCGATTTTGATTTATATCCGGGTGAGGTTTTGGGCGTTATCGGGGATAATGGCGCGGGAAAATCCACGCTGATCAAAGCGTTGTCTGGCGCCATTCAACTAGACACGGGTGACATCCATTTTGAAACCAAAAAGATGCATTTCAGCAACCCGCTTGAGGCGCGTTCTGCGGGCATTGAAACGGTCTATCAAAACCTGGCCTTATCGCCTGCATTGTCAATTTCAGATAATATGTTTTTAGGCCGTGAAATTCGCAGAAAAGGCTTGATGGGCAAGCTTTTTTGCAAGCTTGATCACGCCGAAATGGAGCGGCAATCCAAGCAAATGCTTGCGGATTTAGGCCTGTTGACGATCCAAAATATTGGTCAGACGGTTGAAACCCTGTCGGGCGGGCAGCGCCAGGGCATCGCCGTGGCGCGCGCCACCGCCTTTGGATCGCGGGTGATTATCATGGATGAGCCTACCGCGGCGCTTGGGGTCAAAGAATCCCGTCGGGTGCTTGATTTGATTAAGGATGTGCGCGAACGCGGCATATCGATTGTTTTGATTTCGCATAATATGCCGCATGTGTTTGAAGTGGCTGATCGCATCCATATCCACCGATTGGGCAAGCGCCTCTGCGTTATTGATCCCAAAGAATATGAAATGTCAGAAGCTGTGGCGATGATGACCGGGGCGATGAAGCCAAAAGACTCGGGCGATGTTGCTGAGTGACGAAACGTTCACCCTTTTCAGGCGCAAGCTTGAAACCTTAACCTCGGCAGACCGTAAGATTATCGCCATTTCTGGGCCACCGGGCTCTGGCAAGTCAACGTTTGCCGATGCGCTCTATGCGCGGTTCAACCAAGAGCGCGATGCGCAATGTCAAATCATCCCGATGGATGGCTGGCATTACAATAACGCGGTGCTCAGCGCATTGGGGCTGCAGGCGCGCAAAGGCGCCCCCGCCAGCTTCAACATAGAGGGGTTAACCAATCTTCTGAGCCGTGTGAAAGAGGCTAGCAGCGATATCGCGGTACCGCTTTTTGACCGCGATTTGGATCTCTCGCTTGCCTCAGCGCGAATTATTTCACGCAAAACTGAAATCATTTTGGTTGAGGGCAATTATCTGCTGTTGGATCAGCCCGGTTGGCAAGATTTACGCCCTTGTTTTGATCTTACTGCGATGCTTGACGTACCCATGGATATTCTTAAACAGCGCCTGCTGGCGCGGTGGGGGAACCTATCAAAAGAAGCGGCGCAAGAAAAGGTAACGGCCAATGACCTGCCAAATGCACGATTGGTGTTAGACAATTCCGTATCTGCCGATCTAATATTGGGAAACTCTTTTGAAGCCGAGCTGCGCCTCTAAACAATCTGGACTCTTGGCCCGATCAGGTTAATTTTCCGAAACGGGCTTGCTTTGCATTTTGCTTGCGGTTTCCCGTTGCGCGCGCTTGCACACCAGCGGTGGAAGGCCCCGATCCAAAAGCTGTAAGTCTTCCCAGACCATTTCCCCCATATCTTCAAAACATTGCTGCAAGGCGCCGGCGCGATGCGCAGATTTTAAAAACCCGGGAAGCTGACGCACGGGATGATCTGCGGGCATAGGTTCAAGCGGCCATACATCGCTTGCGGCGGTGATATGACCCTTTTCAACCGCGTTGATCAGCGCAGGGAAATCAATCACTTCGGCGCGGCTGAGCAAAACCAAACTGCTGCCTTGGGGCATGCGCGCGATAAGGTCGGCGTTTATAAAATGTTGGTTCTCAGTCGTGACCGCAGCTAACACAAAGATCATATCTGAGCTGTCGAAGATATCTTCTAAAGAGCTGGGCGTGCCGATCCCCGATAAGAAAGAGTTGGGAAGCCAAGGATCGTATATTTTTATCTGTGGTTTGAGACCGGCCAAAATTGTCGCCAAAGCCTTGCCCAGATCCCCAAATCCAATCATGCCAACCCTGCTGTTGAACAACAGTTTTGCTTGCGGATTGCCTTCGAGCCCCCATTTTTCGGTGCCGTTCTCAAAGGCTTGATGCGCGGCGGTAATTTGTCGGCTGAGGTCGAGCGCAAGGCCAAGGGCCAATTCGGCAACAGGCTGCGCGAAAACCGCACCCGTAGTGACAACATGAATCCCGCGCTCAAATAGCGTGTCATAGGGCATGTTATCCATCAAATTTGATTCAACGTTGAAAATGCATTTCAGCTGTTTCAGCTGCTCGAGCAGAAGATGGTCAAGCGGGGGTTGGCCGATGATATAACGGACCTGCGCGAGCACTTGTGGCGAAAGGTTTGCAATCTCATCTTCAGAAACCTCGATCACCTCATAGCTATCGCGCAGTTGTGCAAGGCGCTTTGCCGTAAAGATCAGCTCTAAAGACCGTGGATGCGGTGCGGAAAGGATGGTTGGTTTCATATCTGTTAATGTCCTTTTGCAAACGGCGGGCTTAAGAGGAATAAAACTCTATATATCTCAACTAATCAAATGCTTATCTCCTTGATTGGTCGATAAAAGAGCCAGTTTGATCTGCGGGCGCCAACGGATTTCGGGTTCTTCTTGAAATTACTTATACTGGCAGCATGGCGGGCAAAGCTGGTCAGCCCTGATGATCTTACGGAACGGATCCTTACGCGTCTATCGTAACTGTCATTCTATCGCCGCAGAGGACTATTGCACGCTCGCGCGCCAATATGGCTGATAAGATCTTATCACGCGCTGCCTTCTGAAAAAATAAGTTGGCCCCAGCGCGTTGGATTTTGATTTTTGGGGGCCGAAAAAGCCCAAGCCGGTACTGGTGGCCGTGGGTTTCACTGCTGTCTTGTGCTCTATTTAGATTTGGCTGACTTTGCCAGTTCCGGATGATGATAGGCCTCTGGATAGGGCCTTGGCTGGCGGGGGCCAAGCGGGATAACGCCATTCCATGAGCGCCCGAAATAGCCTTGCAGGCAATGCGTCAAAGATCCGCTTTCTGCCACTCCTGGCAGCGCATAAACGCGGCAGAGCCATCGCCACAGATCTGGGTAATGGAATATTTTCGCACCATTCAGCTTCATGCGAAGATAATAGACGGGGTCGTGGCGATATAGGGTTGGGAATAGCTTTAAATCAGCTTCGGTAAACGCCTCACCGGTCAGGTAGGCGCGGCCATCCTGCAACAGCGCGTTTAACTCTTCCAGCATATTGAAATATTTATGAAAGGCCGCCTCATAGACCGATTGATCAGAGGAGAAACCTGCCTTGTAAGCGCCATTATTGACCGCGTCGTAAATACGGCCATTCAGCGCGTCAATTTGGGATCTTAAGCCTTGATCGGCAGGGTAGAGATCGATGCGCTCTGCATCGGCAAGGCCACTGCCCAGCGCGGCTGCGTTCTGGCCCATCATTCTTACAATTTCGGCGCTTTCGTTCGAAACGATGCTTTGACTGTGCTTGTCATAAAGCACGGGTACAGAGCGTTCTTGTGATCCTTCTTTGGCATAGATATTTTTAAGAAGTCGAAAATTTTGCCCTGTCGCGGTTTCCTGTGTGCAATCTGTTAGCGTAGCTTGGCTGATCGAGGCAATCCGCTCTGGTGCGAATTGCCAGTGGTTTGGCCCCTCGGGGTCAGCCTCATCGGTGCGGTTTGGAAAGGCCACGTCAAGCGTGATGCTATGCTGCAGACCTAAGAGATTGCGCGCCAAAGTCACGCGATGGCTCCAGGGGCAATTCAACGCCACGTAAAGATGATAGCGGTGCGCTTCAGCGGGAAAGGCGGTACTGCCCAGCGCGCTTCGGAACTGGCTAACACCGCGCATAAATTCCCCCTTGGCGCGCCGAGCAGCCGCATTGGTTTGGGATTCTTCAACCGAGCGATCCGGGTTTTGCCTACGCATGTATAGATCCTTTTTATATGGTAACGCCGTCACGAGGCGGGGCGTTACAGGCTTTGGGCTTTCTTGATCAATGCCTGTCTTTCTTCGCTGCTGCTCAAATCGACCCCCCGCGCCAGCAGACCCTCTTTCAGATCAGCATCAGACAAGGCTTCAATTGCCGTATCCGTCATATTCATAAAATTTATTTTTCGCCTAACTGCTGGGTTTGTTGGGCCAAAGAGATGACTGGCCTGAAAACCAAATTCAGCCGCATATTTAGACATAAAATACTGCAAGAATGTGTTGATACTCGGGCGAATGCGTGGGTCATAATTTATCTGCGCATCGCAGGCCTGCAATGTTTCAATCATCAGTTTTGTCCAGCGTGCTGCGCCCTCTTTGGTCATCAGCTGGAAAGCATTATGCTGATGATGAAAGTTGAGCCTGAACTCAGCCCCGTGATAATGAAAGCCGCCACCCATCACATCAATCCACATCGCCGATTGGGTTCTGACATGGTGGGCTGCGTCGCCAACACGGGCGAAAACATCGCGAAACCAAGCCTCATCTTCATAGACGCGGCGGTAAAAATCATGGACGATGCGCAGAATACGCGTTTGGCCCATAACGGAAAATAATTGCCAAAATTGGATCGGTTTTGAACGATCTTCTGCGGCAACCAAAGAAATAATCTGCGGCATACGATGGGCTTGCGCGGGAAGCGTGTTTTGCGTGATGGCATAAGCGATATAGCTGCGCTGTATCGTTTCAGTCATGTAACCGGCGCTTGGGGAATAGTGCGTCATTGGGGTGTTTCTGTCTCTCTAGGTTCATCGGCAATCATAAAAGTAATTTTTTCAGTATATTAGCCGATTTCGTTCGAAATTTTAGAACCTATAGGGCTAAATATTATCCGATCCGTTTTTGTATCAATGGCAATATAAACTGGCAAGTTGTGCCAAATCTGCCATGTTCTTACATTAAGAATAAGGTGTTAAAAAACGGGCAGGGTGGTCTAAAAAGGAGAACAAAATGGGGCAAATGGAAGATTTGCGTCTGTTCACGGTGATTGTCGAAAATCACAGCATTTCAAAAGCAGCGGATCGGCTCAATATTGCAAAATCAGCGGTCAGCCGGCGATTACACCTTTTGGAAGACCGCTATTCAGCAAAGTTGATTGATCGTGCACCGGGGCGCTGGAACGTGACTGAAACGGGCCGCGAATTATACCAGAGGGCTTTGCGAGCGGT
The DNA here is from genome assembly GCA_001642945.1 of Rhodobacteraceae bacterium SB2. Lineage (GTDB taxonomy): Bacteria > Pseudomonadota > Alphaproteobacteria > Rhodobacterales > Rhodobacteraceae > Thalassovivens > Thalassovivens spotae. Next base: position 442,895 of record LGRT01000013.1, read on the forward strand.
TCATGATTTTGAAGAAATCGAAACTGATTTCAGCAGCACGCATGCGGCTATATCTGGGCCGCTTTCGGTATCTTTGCCGCGGGAATTCGGGATCTCCTTTCTTAAAGAAGCTTTGATGGGCTTCATAGAGAAATATCCTGAAATTCAATTGACGGTCGATTTCGACGATCAACTGGTTGACCTTGAACGCGATAATTATGATTTTGCCATTCGTATCACACCCCAATTGAACCAAGCCCTTGTTGCCGAGAAAATTGGAATTATGCGGCATCATATTTGTGCTTCGGCTGCGTATTTGGCCAAATGGGGCAAGCCATATAATTTGCAGGCTTTGCAAGAGCATCAGCTGCTTCATTTTGGCGCCGCTAAGCGCGGAAGATGGCCATTGATTTCTAAGGCCACGCGCAAAACATATCCGATTGAGTTTACGCCAGCGTTGAACAGCAATAGCGGAGATTTTTTGTTGCATGTGGCGCTTCAAGGCCAGGGCATCGCCAATTTGCCCGATTTCATCTTGAAAGATAATTTGCAGTCGGGCGCGCTTGTTCCGATTTTGCCCGCGTTTAGTATGCCAGAATTTTTTATCTATCTGATCCGTTCAGACAAGCGCCGGATGAACCGGCGCATGCGTTTATTTGCGCAGGAGATGACATTGGCCTGCCTTTGATCACTCTGGTATTTGGAAGCGCGCTTTGAAAGATGCGTTAAAAAATCTATGATCTGCGCCTTTGATGACAATCTGTATGTCTTGCAGCTTTGCTGATCCAGATGCCTCACCCTTAAATTCATTCAAAATGAACTGATATATCCCGTCTGAGGGCGAGTGTTATTTACCGGCGTCTAAAGTCAAACATCTGCCAGCAGGTACGTCAGTTGATCACAATATTATTTTTGGACACTTTGATCTGGTAGCCTTTGCCCGGAATATTTTGAATGAGATGCTGCGCGACAATCTGATTTCCGATATTGTCGCGCAGCCTTTTGATCCGCATCACGCCCGCGGCATCCTCACAATTGGCGGCATTTTTCCCCGAAACCAAAATTTCAACATCTAAGCCGGATAGAAAATCACCGTCTAATGTCGCTTCTAAAAGCACGCTTAACGTTTCCATGCTGCCTTTGGTTAAGTGCAGCCAATCGCCATTTATTTTTACCGAATTTTCGGCTCGGCTCAGCTCGATCCCATTCACCTGCAGTGCGCTGTTTTTCAGCGCAACGAATTGCTGCCGCAGATGTATGTTGGACATCAAAGAGCCAAAACTTATCACCATCATAGAAATTGTGATGATAACCAGCGTGAAAATAATGCTTGAATAGAGGCTGATCGAACTTTCAAAAAGGCTGCCCGATGAGGCTAAAACTTCCAGCAGTTTGATTTCTGTTTGGGTTGAAAAATCATTTTCCAAAAAAACCTTCTCAATATTTTCATTGAAAACGCGTGGATCTGGTACCGACCATATTATCAGGGCCAACGCGCTGATTATCAAAAGCAATATGATCGCGGCGCCCCAAAGGATAAGGGTTTGCGGCTTAATATTTAAGAAAGAACTCACCCAAATCATTTTTGAACTTCACTCCGTCAATTTCAGGATATTGTTTGACTATCTGCATCAATTTCCAACCGTTTTGCGCTAGCCTGTCCGACAGCTGCGTTTGATGCGGCCCTGAGCTACAGGTATCATTAATTTTTATCATCCCCAAATGCAGTTGAAGCGGGGCGGTTTTTTTGGCTTTATATAGGTAATAGCATTCGCCTGATGCAAGCGCTGCGGATCCACCTATACAGATCCAAAAAGCCAAAGCTGAGATAATCATTTTGGTCATAGCAAACATCCTTAGCGTGTAGGGTCTGCTAAAGTTGACCAAATTCGCCGCGTTATTCAATAACAAATGGCGGTTTTTGGATAACATGATCTTTTATTGTTTTCTGTCATCAATCAGAAACAAGATTGGAGATTATGATGAAAAATATATTGGGTGCGGCTTTGCTTGCAACGTTAAGTCCGGCGTTTTTGAGCGCTGAAAGCTATGCAACGGTTATTAAGATCAAGCCGAATTACCAGACAAAAACAATATCGGAACCGCAGCGCCGCTGTCAGAATGTGGAGGTGCCAATCTATGGAACCTCGCAAACCAGAGGCGCCAGCTCAAGCGATGTTTTGGGTGGTATGATTATCGGAGGTCTTCTGGGTGGAACCGTTTCTGGAAAAGACAGGGGCGCTGCAGCCGGCGCCGTGATCGGGGGCCTGATGGCGGCAGATCAGGGCCAGCAGACAAAGCGGGTTATCGTGGGGTATAGGTCAGAGCAGCAATGTAATCTCGTTCAGGTTAATACTGAGCAGTCGCATATAAAAAACTACCGCATTACCTATGAGTGGAACGGTATTCGCGGCAAAAGTTATACCTACAACAACTATCGTATCGGCGATCAAATTCCAATCAATGTGAGTATCAGCGCAAAGTGAGGGAGGGCTTATTGCTGGTAAAGCGGCGTGTTGCAAAGCTTGTAAATTTTATGAGGGGTTTTCTGGCAGCTATACTGAATTGTGCCGCCTAACGCCAAGCCCGCCAGATATCAAAAACATTGAAAAGCGTGGGGTGTATCGGCACCCCGCGCTTTTTCTTGCGTTGGAGGGTAAGAAGATGGATCAGATCTGTGAAACCCCCTACACAGATTTCCGGTTTTGTGCTATTTTAAGCTTTGGAGGAAGCTTTATGAACCCTGTGTCTCAAACCACCACAGCCCAACTGGCAGCTGCGTTAAAAGAGGCTCAGCGCCTAGATAGCGTTGAAGAAAAAGACAAAAAGAAGGTCTCGCCAGCGCCCGATATTGCAAAAGCTATCGTGGTTTCCATAAGCGCAGATGCCAAACAGCGCTTGCTGGATGATACGCTAAAATAAGCCAGCTCTCTGCCTCACGGCGGCGCATATGAAAAGGGGATGATCCCCTGCCCATATGCCAGCCGGCTGATCAAGAGGAACCTTCCTTCGCCATTTAGCCGCCCGATTTTATTTATTTGAGCGTTGCCATCATCCACGCTCGGTCAAGCGTTCCCAATTGCGAGGCTTTGACAAGCATGTCCTGAAACTCTTTTGACACGCCCACTTCATCCACCGCCTTTCCAAGCGTTGTGATATCGCGCCCCGAATAAACGATATAAAACCGTTGCATATCTGCAGCGATAACGGGGGCCCACATGTTTACGTCGACGCTATGACCGCTTAGCATTTTTTGAGCTTCGGGCAGCAGCGCAACCGCGCCCGCGATGTTTTCGCGCGGCAACACATATTCACGCACCATGGACGCTTCATTGTCATCTGCCCCATTTTCGCCCGCAACCCGCCTAAATAATTCTGGCCCAACAACCTCCGCCGAGGGCGATAATTCGCGTTCGAGCATCAATTTGGCCCAAGCTGGATCACCCATCAGATTTTGGCCCACAGTCATACTGTGCTCCATCGATTCAAAGGCCGTGTGCAAAAGCAGCGTTCCGGGGCTATAATAACCACCCAGCACTTGCTGCGTCCAAGCCGCCAAAGCGCCATTGCGCATCATAATGCCGGCTGCATTGCGCAGGCGATCGGCTGCGATTTCGCGTTTGCCGGTGAATGGCAGGCTTATTCTTCTTGATAAAAACATAGGTCCCTCCCAAATAGATCTACCCGATTAGGTTAAAAGCAGATCTGTGCATTTGGCTATTAAAATATGATTTTGAGATATATTTCTTCAGCCCAGTTTTTTATTGCGCAGATATATGCCCTAAAAATGGGCTTATTGGTTTGTGCGGGGCGCGCATAATTTAGAATTTTTTTGCGGGTTTATTGGATTTATCGCGCGCAACCCTCTGCCATTGGGATTTTGCGTTGCACTGTTCACACATGGTTGCGCTACTGCGGTTTTGCTTGACTTTCGCCTCCTGTCATTTTGGTGTGTTTTCAGCACGGTGAGGCATATTATGAAACACAGTCCGTTTTGGTGGGAAATTGAGCAGGGGCTCTGGCAGGCGTCTGGCGAGGTGAACCTGCCTTTAGAGGCTGATTATGTGATTGTGGGCGCGGGCTATACGGGGCTTTCTGCTGCCCTAACGATCGCTCGGCAGGGGCATTCAGTGCGGGTGCTGGACAGCGGCGTGCCTGGCTTTGCAGCCTCTACGCGTAATGGTGGGATTTGCAGTGGTCAAATCAGGCTATCGCATAGCGCTCTCAGCGCAAAAAGCGGAGTAGATTATGCGGATGCGGTTTATGCCGAAGGTATCGAAGCCCGGCTTGATCTTGCCAAATTTTGTGCCGAAGAACAGATTGAATGCGATCTGCAGATGACGGGTCGCTTTACCGGTGCAATGAGTTCAAAAGACTATGAAAATCAGTGCCGCGAAGCGGATAGGCTAAACACAATAGATGGCCATAAGGCGTTTATGGTGCCAAAATCTGACCAGCAGAGTGAAATTAAAACGGATTTGTTTTTTGGCGGCATGGTGCGTGAAGAAATCGGCGGGTTTCATCCCGGTAAATTTTTTGCAGGCCTTTTGAAGGCTGCGCAAGCTGCGGGGGCGGTCATTCACGCACAAACCTGCGTTGAAGAGATTACTGGCACGTCTTCAGGCAAGAAAACTGTAGTGACGAATAGGGGCAACGTTATCGGCGGAAAGGTGATTATTGCCACCAACGCTTATACGGGTACCAAATATCAGTTTGGTAAATTTCTGCGTCGTCGTCTTGTGCCCGCGCAAAGTTGTATTATCGTGACAGAAGCGTTGGGCACGGAAACGGTGAAAGATCTGATGCCAAAATTGCGGATGTATGGAAATACGGCGAAACTGTATAGTTATTTCAGGCCTACGCCCGCGCGCGATCGTATTCTTTTGGGGTCGCGTAGCTTTGATAGGCACAGGCCCAGCGCGCGGTCAGTGGCGTATCTCCACGAGAAGCTGGCACAAATTTTTCCAGAGCTTTCAGGCTGTTCTATCGCATATTGCTGGCTGGGAAATGTAGGGTTTACGCGGGCCGAATTACCTGCGCTTTTTGAAAATGACGGTATTTTTTATGCAGCTGGCTATGCTGGGTCTGGAACGGTTTGGGCGCGCTGGCTGGGGAAAAAAATTGCTGAAACCACGATGGGTACGGGCAATCAACCTAGTGCATTTTGGGGTCCACCCCCGCCACGGATCCCGTTATATGATGGCAATCCCTGGTTTTTACCCGCGATGCATCGGTATTTTGGCTTCAAAGATTGGATCAAACGCAGGTCATAGTTGGGGGATCTGTGCCGCGCCCCAGTGCAGATATTGTTTGCCATACTTACATTCATCTTCAGCTGACTAGATTGTGTAGGGGGCAATTGGTGATGTTTTGCGGTGGTTTTAGTTTTGGCCATCCTGTTCGATTATTGGCAGGATATCCAGAATTGATAGGCCTTTCATATTGTCTTTCTTGAAACGCCCTGCCGTGACCAATTGCGCATAGCCATGCACAAGGCTCCACATTGCAACTTGGCCCTTTCCCGTTTTGTCGTCTAGCGATCCGTGATGCCATCCAAGCTCAGCCGAACAATCTGCCAATATCACAAAACAGGCTCTGACCTGTTGTAGCAGGTCGGGATCATCCTGCACCAAACGGTCCCGCGAGAACATCAAATCATAGAGCGCGGGATTGGCTTGCGCGAAGGCGACATAGCCCAAAAGCGCCTGGTCTCGCCGTCGCTTGCGATCAGCGTTTGTGTTGGCATCTGCCGTCATCATCACTGCGAGCTCTGCATATCCTGTTGTAACCATGGCCGTTAATAAGCCCGCTATATTGCCAAAATGGTTTTTGGGAGCTGCATGGCTGACGCCCACCTTTTCGGCGCATTTGCGCAGAGATAATCCTCCAAGACCGTCGCGTTCAAGCAGGTCACGGGCGGCCTTAAGAAAGGCTTCTTTGAGGTTGCCATGGTGATATTTGCGGGCAGCGTCCATTAGCTTTCCTATGATTATATTTACAGTGTAAATTTTAAATTGACACTCTACAAGCCACCTATTACCCATATTGACAGTGTCAATATTTCCGGAGTGTAAGGAATGAAAAAAATATTCATCTGGGTGTTGTCGGGGTTCACAGCTTTTATCGGCGTTGCAGCGTTTATATGGTTTGCAAATCCGTTTGATCTGAGAGACCGGGTGCTGGTCAGCCAGATTGTGAAAATGCGCGTGGCCCCCAAGCGTTTAGCAATTCCCAAAACCCCCAGCGATTATGCGATGCTCTATAGCGATGTCGATATTGTTACCAAGGATAATATTCGGCTGAGCGCGTGGGAAATACCAAGCCCGACCCCATCGGATAAGACGGTGATCGTGAACCATCCACTGACAACCACGCGCTATGGTTCAGATACCGGGCTTGACGGTGTTGCCGCGGAATTTCTGCCTATGGTGAAACATTTGCATGACGCCAATTACAACATCGTCATGTATGATCATCGCGGTCAAGGCGAAAGCGATGGTGGCCTCGGCGCAGAGGCGATCGGCAGCGAAGCACTGGTTGGCGCGGGGGTCACTGAGTGGCAGGATGTTGCCGCCTCTTTGCGTTATGTGCTTGCGCATCCGCAGTTTGGCGATGATGATATTTTATTTCTCAGCCAATGTATGGGCGCCAATGCAACTTTTCTGGCCTGGAAAAAAGAACCAGACTTGTTTTCGAACCCGCAAATTAAAGGGTTAATCGCCAACCAACCGACATTGTCTTACAATATGACTGATCGCTTCATTCGCGCCAAAACCGGATTGGATCTGGTTGGGCGTGTGCTGGACGCGCAGCGAGAAGAATTCGGGTTTGGATTTGCCGAAGCGCTTGATTATGTTCCAAGTCTTACGGTGCCCGTGCTCTATGCGCAGGTGAAAAATGACGTTTATACGTTCAACCAAAAGACCGGGCAGAACGATATTCAAGAAATTATTGATGCAACGCCAACGGCGCATAGCATCGTTTGGATTGGCCCCGATCAAGACACGCCGTTTGGTACAGGCCAACGGTTTGATGGGTACCAGTATTTCAATACGCATCCAGATGCGTTGCTTGCATTTCTTTCTGAACAAACGCGCTAACACCTATAAAATTGGCCTCGCCTTTCGGGCGAGGCGGCCCAGCAGATTTGTGCCATAGCGTCTCTGCGGCGGCTTTGAATATTCCAGTATCATAGACTCATTGGCCCGGTTCCTTGCGCCGGACTGTAAAGACCAGACCGCTCAAAACGCATGCGCAAAAGTTTTTGCTTTGATCTGCACGGCGCATATGGCGCAAATGGTCACTCAAGCAGCCCAGCGCTCTTTACCGGCGCGAACGCGTTGACACGGCTTCCACCCATATCTCATCCAACTTCGGGTGATCGGTAATCGCAATAAGGTTTTTCCTCCAAAGGTAATGGGGTTAAGAGATATTCATTTATACAGGCGCAAGCGTGCTGGCGCGGAACGACATATATGCCCTTTAAGAGTGTATGTAAGCCCTCTGGCGTGCAGGCTGACCTGCCAGTATCTGATGTGATTATCCGCCACTCAGTTGACTGCTACACCATATTGCTGCGCTGTTTCAGTCACGAGCTCCCAGAGTGACAGGGCAAAACTGCGCGGAATGAGCAGAGAATATGCACCTGCTTCGCGCCAAAGCGTAATGCCAACATGGTGCAGAGCGGTTGAGGCCACCGCCCCCGTCGCAAAGGCGCTTTCGCGCAAATCAATCGGCAGAAAATGGTTGAGCAATGTCGGGGTTTTATCGCCACTCAAGCGCAGCCAAGTTCGCGAATGCGATAGGTCTAAAACCGTGCCCAATTGACGATCTATGTCAGGCAAGTGCATATTTTCCCGCGCTGAGATCACCCACCACTTCAAAGGTTCTACGCGCAGCAAATGTTGCCCGCCACCAGTCAGCGATCGTCCGGGGTGCGCCACCGCGCTGCACCCGGCGGCTGTCGCGGCCAGGTGTCCAACCCGATCCAGCCTATCCGGCCAAGCAGAGATTTGTATCAGTGAAAAGGGATGAACCTCGTGCAAACGAATCTGCGGCGTTGCCGCTGCCGCCAATTGCGTGCGATTATTTAAGGCTGATAGGGGGCTAGTCATGCATCCGCTCTCCCGTCGGGTCAAACATATGCGGTGAAACAATTTCAACCGCTATATCATTTTTACGCAGCGGGTCGGTTGCTGTAACCGGCTTATCGGCCCAAAGGCGTTGCCCCCCCGAAATATAACCCAGCCCGATCCAATGCCCCAAAGCGGGGGAATGGGTTACGGCCGTTACCCATCCTTCGCCAAACCCCTCCTCATCGCTGGGGCTGATTAAAAGCGCGCCTGCATTGAAATTTTGCGACCGGTTTTTGGGAAAAATACCAACCAATTGGGGGCGGTTTTCGCGGTTTAACTCGGGGCGCTGGCGCAGTGCATCGCCGATGAATGCTTTTTTGCGTGAGGCCATTTTACCCAAACCGGCATCATCCAGCGTCACGCGGCCGTCAAGCTCCGCTCCGGTCACATGGCCTTTTTCGATGCGCAGCGTGCCAAGCGCTTCTAACCCGTAGAGGCATCCATCGGCGGCCTTCGCGGCACCGTCGATCAGATCCATCATCGCCTCGCCATATCCAGCCTCGACAAAAACCTCAAAGGCCAATTCGCCGGAAAAGCTGATCCGCGCGATCCAAGCCGAAATACCCCCTTTTAACGCAGCTTTAGTAACGCCCATGAAAGGCAGGTGCTCCGCCGAAATAACGGCTGCGTCGATCAGGCAATCGGCAATCACTTGCCGCGCTTTGGGGCCGGCAACAGACACCGCAGCCCATTGATCTGAAACAGAGGTCAGATGCACGCGCAATTCGGGCCAGCGCGTTTGCAGGAGCTCTTCCAGCCAGACCATGACTTTACCAGCATTCGTGGTGGTCGTTGTCATTAAATAGTCATCTTCACCAAGCCGCCAAGTGGTGCCGTCATCCATCACCATCCCATCATCGCGCAGCATCACGCCATAACGGGCCTTGCCTACGGGCAGTTTGCCAAAGCCGTTCACGTAAACGCGGTTCAAAAACTCGCCACTATCCGGCCCTTGCACGGCAATTTTTCCAAGCGAGCTGACATCGCAAACCCCTACGGTTTCGCGCACGCGACCCGCCTCGCGGATATAGGCGGTTTCAATGGTTTCGCCGGCTTTGGGAAAGTACCAAGGCCGGTGCCACAGGCCTGCATCGGTCATGATCGCACCGCGCTTGAGGTTCCAGTTATGCAGTGGCGTTCGGCGCAACGCTTTAAAATGGGCGCCCACCTGCCGCCCTGCAAAGGCGCCTATCGCGACGGGGGTATAGGGGGGGCGAAACCGCGTTGTGCCGACCTCGGGTATGGTTTTTCCCAGAGCTTCGGCCATCAAAGCAAGCCCGATCACATTGCCCATCTTGCCTTGGTCCGTGGCCATGCCAAGCGTTGTATACCGCTTCATATGCTCGACAGAAACAAACCCCTCTTGATGCGCCAACCGTAGATCTGAGCTGGTAACATCATGCTGAAAATCCACAAATGATTTTGCGTTCTGTTCTGGCAGGCGCACTTCATAAATAGGCTGAATGGGGTTTTCCCACCCGCCGGGTTTGGGAGGATGCGCAGGCTCTCCCAGCGCAGACTGTGCGGCAGCAACCCCCGAAGCTTCACAAGCTGCGTGTTGCCAGATCCCGCAGGCCGCACCAGCAGAGAACAGCGGCTCTGTTGCGGGTGTTGGTAAGAAACAGGCATTTTCTGAGTTCCAGCCCGGTGCCGCGCCGCGGTTGGAGGATAGGTTTACCACCGGCGACCAGCCCCCCGATACCAAAAGCAAATCGCAATCTAACTTTTGCGCGGCGTGCCAGACTGTTTCGTCGCGTTCAGCCAATTGCACGGCGGACAGGTTTTTCCTGCCAAAGGTTTGCAAGGGTGCATATCCTTTATCGTGGCGCAACCCATCCGGCAAAGACGGTGTGTTGGTGGCACGTGCATCCACCAGGGTAACTTCAGCGCCAGCTTTAGAGAGATCTCGGGCTGCGCGGTACGCGCTGTCATTATTGGTTGCGATTACAATCCGCTGCCCGGGTAAAATCCCGTAGCGGTTGAGATAGGCGCGGCCAGCATTCACCGACATCACGCCCGGGCGATCATTACCGCCAAAGGCGATGCTCCGTTCAATCGCTCCGGTGGCCAATATCGTGGCCTGTGCCCGCACGGTCCAAATCCGTTGTCTGGGCTGATACGGGGCAGGTGGGCCTTGATGGTCATTCACCTTTTCAAGCAGGCCCGCCGTTCCGTGATCATAAAGGCCGAAGGCTGTGGTCCGAGTCATTATGCGAAGACCGGCTTTTTGTACGGATTGAATCAGCGATTGGCGCCGCGCTTCGGATGTGTCATCTGCGCAGTTAAGAAGATCTCCGCCCAGTTCAAAATCTTGTTCCACCAAAAGCACGTCTTTGCCCGCCTTGGCGGCGGTCAGCGCCGCTATTAATCCTGCCGGGCCGGCGCCAATAATCAATATATCGCAAAACGCATGCGCTTGATCATACGCATCTGGATCGGCGGCGCGCGAGGCTGTTCCCATACCCGCGGCTTTGCGGATCAGCTTTTCATATTTCATCCAGATACCGGTGCCGCGCCCCCATTCAAAGGGCGGCAACCCCATGAAGGTTTTATAATAGAAGCCCGCGGCGAAAAAACGGCTGAACAGGCCCGAAACCGCGCCAAAATCATGGCGCACATTGGGCCATGCATTCTGGCCATAGGCTTCAAGCCCGGCATAAAGCTCTTGCAGCGTGGCTTTGGCATTTGGCTCTGCCCGATTGCCGCTGCCCAGCGTGACTATCGCGCCGGATTCTTCGACGCCCGCGGACATCACGCCGCGCGGGCGGTGATATTTAAAACTGCGCCCCAAAACGCGCTGCCCGTTCGCCATCAGTGCAGAGGCCAGCGTATCGCCCTGAAATCCCTGCAATTCCTGGCCATCCCAGGTAAATTTCACCGGCTTAGAGCGATCAATCCGACCGCCGGTTGCAAGACGGCGCGCGCTCATTGATCGCTCTCCAGCGCAGCGGCCATGCCAGGATGGGCGGGCGTAACCGAGTGAATTTCATGCGTCATCGTATCTCGTTCAACCCGCAACCACATGCGGCAACCCTGCAGATGCTGCCAAGTTTCGGTTTGCACACCGCAGAGATTATCGCGCAGGAATACCGCTTCATGCCAGTCTGTCATCGGGGCATCCAAGGCAGGATAGACAATGGACCCATCGCCGCCATAGCTGAATTCGCTGTGATCGCGGGTGCCGCAAAAAGGGCAGGGAATTCGGATCATGCGTTGCTTCCTTATCCGTGTAACTTGGGGTCTGATCCAGCCCCGCGTTCATCAATATGCAGCCCGCGTTCAAAGCGTTTTAGATCAAAATCGCGGATCATTTTATGGGGGCGGTCTTGGGCAATCAAATCGGCAAACCACCACCCTGAGGCTGGGGTTGCTTTGAACCCGCCATAATTCCAACCTGCGTTCAGATAGAGGTTGTCGAGCGGCGTTTTGCAGATGAAATGTGTACCATCCATCGACATATCGACCACGCCGGCCCATTGCCGCAGCAGCTTAACCCGCCCCAAACAAGGCAAGATCGACATCGCCGCTTCGGTCACATCCTGCAAAATCGGCAGATTGCCGCGCTGCGCATAGGATTTATACCAGTCAAGGTCGCCTCCGAAGACCATTCCGCCCTTATCCGATTGCGAAATATAAAAATGCGCCCCGCCTATCCCGAACACCACAACTTGATCTAAAAGCGGTTTCAGCGGCTCGCTTACAAAGGCCTGCAATTTATGAGTTTCGATTGGCAATCCGCCCAGACCGGCCATTTGCCACAGGCGTGAGGTGCTTCCGGCCACCGCCAAAGCCACTTTGCCAGCGCGGATCGTGCCGCGCGTGGTTTCCAGCGCGGTGACGTTTGAGCCCGCGCGGGTGATCCCGGTTACCTCGCAATTTTGAATGATATCAACGCCTCGGCTATCCGCGCCGCGTGCATAGCCCCAGGCCACAGCGTCATGGCGCGCGGTTCCGGCGCGTTTATGCACCGCCGCCCCTAAGATTGGAAACCGCGCATTATCGGTATAATTTAGATGCGGAATGGCTTTCTTAAGCGACTCTAATCCCCATAATTCTACATCCGGTGCGCCGGTTCTGCGCATAATATTGTAATTGCGTGCAACCGCATCAATTGCGCCCGGGCTGTGCAAAAGGGTGATATGCGAGCGCTGCGAGAACATCACGTTATAATTCAATTCAAAACTCAGGTTTTCCCAAAGTTTCAGCGAATCTTCATAGAATTCCCGATTTCCCGGCCGCGCGTAATTTGAGCGTACAATTGTTGTGTTCCGCCCAGCATTTCCGCCACCGATCCAGCCTTTTTCAAGAACCGCAATATTTTTAAGTTTGTGGTTTTCTGCCAGATAATAAGCCGTGGCAAGGCCGTGCAACCCACCGCCGACAATCACAATATCATAGTGTTTTTTAACATCCGGATCACGCCATTGGCGGGCCCAGCCTTTTTGGCCTCTCATGCCTTCTTTAAATACGGTCCATGCGGAAAAGCGGGTCATAGCATCACATTGTTTGGGCCAGATGGGATCCGGCATATTGAAATATTTGCCCAAAACCGGGCAATTTGTCCATGATCCCGGCGCGCCGCAAGCAAGACCAGAATTGCGCTTGGTTTGATGTGATCACGGGTTTTCCGATCGCATCTTCTATCTCTTGTGCAACTTCCAAGGCCCGGATGCCGCCACAGCTGAGAAAAACGGCATCGGCATCAGGGCGGTCCAGCTCTTGCGCAAATTGCTTCCAATAGGCGGGTGTCACTTGGCCAAATTCGATCCCGGTGGTGAGGTTCAGCCCCTGAATATCCAGAAGATCAAAGCCTTTTTGCAGCAAAAACTCGGCTTCTGAAGTGTTGATTTCATCCAGATAAGGGGTGCCCACCACAATTTTCTGAGCGCCAATTTCGCGCAAGGCATCCACCACGCCTGTTACAATGCACATGGGCTGGGCCCAAGGCGCGCCCCGTTTAATCTGGCGAAAAACATGTTCTTCGCCGCACACGATGGAGCCGGAGGTACAGCTATAGCTGATCACTTCTGGTTTTACATCAGGCTGAAGGCGAGCTGCGGCCTCGGCCATATGATCAATATGGCGCGCGAGCGTTTCCGTGGTGGTGTAATCCTCGGTTTTCAGGCGGGTGATGTGCACAGCCACGCCAGAGGGCACCATATCATAAAAATCGGCTTCGGCAGCAAGATCGGTCGACATTAGAATAAAGCCCAGTTTTGCCCGAGGATGGCGCCCTTTATTCAGCTCAGGCTGCCGTTTTTGTGAACACACGGTTTCGCCAGATCGAAACATTATAAAATCACATCCTGCAGGGCTTTGGAATGCTGCGTCAGCGGTTCCCAGCCATCCTCTGTCACGATCACGCTATCTCCAACTTGGGCCCTGAAGGTTTCAACTGAGACCGATCCATCAATCGCCAGAACCATACCGGGCTGGATAATCGTTTTATCTCCCGTCACAAGCTGCGGCGTTTCCAGAAAGCTGAAGCCGGTCGCGCGCCCACACCGGAAAGGATAGTCATAGCCGGCCTCTTGGATGACATTGGCATATTCGGCGTGAATGCTCTCTGCGGTGACGCCGGGACGCAGCGCGTTCAGCGCGGCTTTTTGGCTGGCCACCGCCACTTCATATACGGCGATTTGATCTTTTGGCGCATCGCCAATCCAGAAGGTGCGATCAAAACCCAGCTTGAAGCGATGAAAATTGGTCATACCGCAAAAACAGAGGAATACGGGATCACCCTTGTGCATAATCCGCGTTGAGGCGCGGTGGTGGGTTTTGATGATGGACTCGCCCGAAGCCATGATTTGCAGAAAATGGGTGTTGGGCGACATATCGGTATCGGCGTAATGCCGCGTCAGCAGATCTGCGGCTTTGCGCGTTCCCGCTTGCGAGGTTGCGATTGCCACTTCGAATTCTGGCACCCCATCTGCAATCGCACCCCGCCCTGCCAGCATCATCGCGGTGGCCACTTCGCCTGCGTGGCGGGCAAGTTGCAGCTCTTCAGGCGATTTGATCATGCGCATGGCGCTGAGCAGAGCCGTTGCATTGCCTAATCTCTGCGTGTCAATCACTTCGCTCACATAGGCGCGCACCATCGGGGGCATATGATCCGGTTCGACGGCTATGGTTGTGGTGTTTCTGATCGCTTTGGGTAATTCTTCGCGCCATTCATTGCCCATCCCATCATTCCAAGGGGCAATTCGATCGACCTGGGCCGCCGATTGCGCGGCGTTTAAATCAATTGTTGGTGTGATTAAAACCACGGGGCCGTTTTGGGGAACGACCAATATGGTCGGGCGCCCAAATTCCATATGCAAATAATCATAATAGCCGGTGAGATAGTAAACATTATCCTCATCCGTTATAAGTGCCAAATCAATATTTTTTTCCGCCAATGTATTTTGAAACAGAGTCAATCGGTTACGAAACATATGCGCATCCTTTTCAAGGCTGAGAGCAGGCGGGTTTTGACCGGTACTTATACCAGATTACGGCGATACGTTAATTACTGAAACGGTGGTTTGGAAGTAAAAAATTATCCTAAATTAGCATCGCTGACTTTTGAAGAAATCTCCAAATGCTGCTGAGATGCCGCTGGGGCAATCAAAGTCATCTTTATACCCACCCACGTCTAGCTAGCAGACGCTGATTTTAATCGGCGCTCTGCCCTATTTGTGCAATATTCGCGCAAAATTCTTGCTGGTTAACAGGAAACGCCCCATGGCCAGCGCCATTTGCAGTAGGATCATCCATTCTAGCGCCCGAGCCGCGCATAATTGCGCCGCGTAGTTGGCAACAGCCATGGCAGCTTAGGCTATGCCCCGTTTGCGCGCTGTTTGATCAACTTGATCGTCAAAGATCGCGCTCGCGTCCTGTTCTGCGCGCTGGGCGGAAAGCAGATCGCAGGCGCCAAGCGTGCGTATCTACGCCATTTCGAAGCAACCTATAGGCCACAAATGGGCTTGCGCCGACCTGATTTCGACTTTTTCGGGCTCGCCAAAATATCCAGACAGCCAAGGGATGATCAAACGATCTGCTGCTCATTATACATTTAAAAATACGGTTTCACTTTCGCCGTTCAGATACAGATCAAAGTGGTTAGCATCGGCGCTAGCTTTTTAAACGATCAACGTTTGAACGCGTTTTTTTTTTTGGTTGGATCAAACAGAGCAGCGCGTTGCTGTAATTATCGTCATTTCTAAAATAAATCGCGGTAGTGATACCGCGTGACATAATCCACAGGGGGCATCAGCGGCGTTTGTAGTTGGCCATCGCGCAGGCTGAGCGTGCCCGATCTTATGCCGCGCAGGTCAACGCGCCACTTTGTACGTTTGTGGCAAAGCGGCAAAACCCTAGAAGCAAAAGATGTGGGTTGGTTGCAGGCGCGCCAGCGAAGTTCTTTGCAGCCTCTGCTTTGAGCATTCCATCCTTCTCAACGCCGGCATTCTCAATACGGTTCTCTGCTATTTCTTTGCATTTATCTGGTTGGGTTGCCGCGCATAGTAAGCCCCTTATCGTTCAGATGCGCGTTGAGGCCTATGGGGTGCCTGCCAGACTGGGCCGGTCGCCAAAGCGTAAAGGATAATCTGGATCTGCGCAATTATTGCCCCTTTTGGGTTTAGCTCAAGCCGATGCGCATCCCGTCCCATATCAATTTTAAAGAAATGATCATCAAGGCCCAAGTCACCAGTTTAAAGAAAAGCAATTCCGGAATGCGTTGCACCAGTTTAACGCCGATAAACACCGCGATTGACGCGGGCAGCATCAGATAGAATGACATGAAGACGCTATCTAGATTCACTTGCCCCAGCCACAGATAGGGGATCAGCTTGATCAGGTTGCAATAGCTGAACGCGATCACCGAAGTGCCTACGAAGATCGATTTTGGCAAGTTCAAAGGCAAAGTGAATATCTGCCAGGGCGGTCCGCCATTATGGCTGATAAAGCTGGTAAATCCCGCAATAGTGCACCAGAAATAGCCCGAAGCTTGGTGAATGGGCTGCGTGGCCTGAGCTTTTTGCTTGGGTTCCATAAGCAGTTTTAGGGCAAACACGGCCCCCATCAGGCCAATCAAGGCGGTTACCATCCATTCAATGACCAAATGCGCGGTTAAGCCGCCGATCAAAACGCCAAGGCTCATCGCGATTACGGCGATTTTAAGCACTTGCTTGTTGAAATCTCGCCGATAAGCGGCCAAAGCAAACACGTCGGACACGATATATACCGGCAATAATAAGCCCGCGGCGGCGATCGGCGACATGATCAGCGCCAAGCTTGGCACCGCTAAAGCCGCGACGACCGGCAAGCCACCCTTGCCAAGCCCGACAAACACCGCGGCTAAGGTGGCAAGGCTCCAAAATATCAGGCCGGATTCCATGCTAAAGATCCTGCGGGCCCGGATCAGGGTCAGCGCCGAGGGCTGATCTTATGGCCCCTGACGTAGGTGCCAAAAAAGATTGGATAAGATGCGGCGCGCGCATTGCGGGTAATCCCTATAATTTTGCGGTATTTTGGGCGGTGTAGCGTGTCTTTTGCATGCGGGTTTGTGACCCGAAAATTGGTTGGAATGCAAGCTGCTTGATGCCATGCGCGGGAGGCGCGGGCTTTGGCTGCATTTGGGCTCCAAGATGATTCGCTTGGTCTGCCCCCCTGATGAAAAGTCACATTTTTGAACGCTGTTTCTTGCTGACTTTCTTCAAATTTGCATGAATTTTCTGCAGATCTGCGCGTGGTCTTCAAGGTGATTGCGCTAACACGATTGTGTTTGCGCTAACGCTTCAAATCGCAGCTTCCGTTGGGTGAAGCGATGGTGTTAGGAACCTGTATGGCGCAACACTGCAGTCCCATTAGGAGAGCGATAATGAACCACGGTCGGGTAAATAATAACAACACGTTAGAGCAACAGGGTATCACTGGGCTTGGCGCTGTTTATTATAACCTTCAAGAACCCGCCTTGATGGAATTGGCTGTCTCAGCAGGAGAGGGGCAGTTGGGCCAAGGTGGTAGTTTATTGGTGTCGACGGGTAAATTCACCGGGCGCAGCCCGAAAGATAAATTTGTGGTCCGCACGGCGAATGTGATTGATAAAATTTGGTGGGATAACAACCCGCCAATGGAGCCCGAAAAATTTGATTTGCTCTATCAAGATATGCGCCAGCACATGCAGGGCGGGCGCTATTATGTGCAAGACTTGTTTGCCGGCGCGGATCCCGAACATCGGCTGGATGTGCGCGTTGTCAGCGAATTGGCCTGGCACAACCTATTCATTCGCCACTTATTACGCCGGCCGGCGCTGGAAGAGCTTGATCGGTTTGCACCAGAATGGACCGTGATCAATTGCCCGAGCTTTAAGGCAGATCCACAGCGCCACGGTTGCCGCAGCGAAACCGTAGTCGTGCTCAATTTTGAGCAAAATGTTATTTTGATCGGCGGCACCGAATATGCGGGTGAAAACAAAAAGTCAGTTTTCACCTTGCTGAATTATCTGTTGCCAGAAAAAGGCGTGATGTCGATGCATTGCTCGGCAAACCACGCGGTTGGCAACCCCGAAGAAACAGCGGTGTTTTTCGGCTTGTCGGGAACGGGAAAAACAACGCTTTCTACAGATCCAAACAGGGTTCTCATTGGAGATGATGAGCATGGCTGGTCGGCGCGGGGTACCTTTAACATTGAAGGCGGCTGCTATGCAAAAACCATTGATTTAACGCCCGAATCCGAACCTGATATCTATGCAACCACGCAAAAATTTGCCACAGTGATCGAAAATATGGTCTATGATGACGAGACCAAAGAGCTGGATTTTAAAGACAGCTCACTGACGCCGAATATGCGCTGTTCCTACCCGTTAAACTATATTTCAAACGCGTCGGAAACCGGGTTGGGCGGCTATCCCAAAAATATTATCATGCTGACCTGTGATGCGTTTGGCGTTCTTCCGCCCATTTCAAAGCTGACGCCAGCGCAGGCAATGTATCACTTTTTATCTGGGTTTACGTCAAAAATTGCGGGCACAGAGCGGGGTGTCACCGAGCCTGAGCCCACATTCTCAACCTGTTTTGGCGCCCCATTCATGCCGCTGCGCCCAGAAGTTTATGGCAAGCTGTTGCAAGTTAAAATCGCCAATCATGGATCCCATTGCTGGCTTTTGAACACGGGTTGGACTGGCGGTGGCTATGGGGTCGGATCACGGATGCCCATCAAAGCCACGCGGGCGCTGTTGACCGCGGCGCTTGATGGCAGCTTGCTCGATGCCCCCTTTCGAAAGGATCCAAACTTTAGCTTTGAAGTGCCGATGTTGGCGCAGGGCGTTGACAGCGGCCTTTTGGATCCGCGCAGCACATGGGCCGATCAAGAGGCCTATGATCAGCAAGCTCAAAAACTGGTTAACATGTTCTCGGATAACTTTGCAAAATTTGTACCCTTTATCGATGATGATGTGCGCGCCGCCTCGATCAGTTAAAGGATAAACAACCCTTATCGGCCACTTGCGCGCCCGTTTCTGCGGGCCCGCAGCGGGCTGCGTCAGAGCCTTCGCCCCCATGCGCATCTGGGGTAGATTTCTATCGGCTGGTTGATCGATACTGCGTCTTGCGGCCCGCCAAAGTACCAATCAGACGGCGTGAATGCTCTTAAAATATGAAGGTGCATTTTGTGTCCATGGTTTTTTTGCAGCGCCCGCATCTGCAAAAAACAAACGCCGTTGTGCATATTGCGCCAAGGCGCTAAAAAACTGCTACGCGAACATATGATATGTTTTTGGAGCTACCCATTATGGCATCACAGCAGGAACTGCCCGCAGGGGCCACGATTTATGAGGCGGGCGATGTTTCAAAAGGCGCTTATCTGATTCAATCTGGCAAAGTGGATTTGATGACGGCCGAAAATTTTCGGCTTGTCACTTTGGGCGCCGGTGAAATGTTTGGTGAATTGGGGTTGGTGATTGATGACTTTCGCAGCGTGACCGCCGTTACGCGCACCGAATGCGCGCTGATTTTAATTCCCAAAGAAACGCTTGAAAAAAAGTTTAAAGCTGCCGATCCGGCCATACGAGGAATTTTTAGATCCGTGGGTATTCGCTTGCGCGAAGCCAACCGCCAAAAAGATGAACTTCGGCAAGCGCTTGATCGGGTGCAAAAAAACAGCATCCGGCTTGAACAAGAACTAGAGCGGTATAAACGCCAAATTTAATGGGTGTTTTGCGCCCTTTACCTGCTGATTGGGGCGTGTCAGCCGCCAAAATGAAGAGGCGGGAGTGTTCAGTATTCAGTGTTTTGTACCGCGCGCCGCGTTGATCTATTTGGTTAAGCCTGATCGCTTGTATCGGTGCGATATGTAACGCGTTTTGGTGGCCTTATCTGTTTTTGTTCCCCGGATAAGAAGTATAGAGTATAAGACAGACAGACCGCGGCCCGTGCAGCAATCCCTCTTATGCTGTTCACGGCGCATCCTTGGGGTGAAAAAACATGAATGCCATCGTGCAGAAATTAAATATCAGCTGGTCATGCATACCAACATGGCGCAAGGCGTCTTTTAATACGCTTTGGTGCCTATTGGGATGCTCTATCGGCGATCTTGGAACGATTTTCTATTTTCAGGTGACGGGCATTGATTGGCCCGTGTTCAATATAATGCTTTTGGCAATCATAAACGGCATTTTGACGTCAATCCTGTTGGAAACAGTCATTCTAGCGCGCCAGATGCCGCTTAATCTGGCCTTAAAGACCGCGGCGGGCATGTCATTGATTTCTATGGTGGCCATGGAAGCCGCGATGAACCTCGTGGATGTGGCGATTACTGGTGGCGCAAAACTTACCCTTTTCGTAGTGCCGATTATGCTTTTGGCCGGCTTTTTGGCCCCTTTGCCCTATAATTACTGGCGGCTCAAAGCGCTGGGGAAATCCTGCCATTAGTGATTTTTATAAGCTGTTTTCTGTGTTTAGATTCAGCACCGATAGGATTGGGCGATAAATTCCGGGCAGGCCCGCTGGGCGGGGGGGGGTAGAAATTCCTTAAAGATTTTCGAGATTTGCCGTAAGGTAGAGGTTGGGGGATGGCTACATTGCGCCTTCAAGATAAGGTTTTGAAATGGCAGATGGGTTAGGATCGGTTGGTCAACGGCTCTCCAATGCGTTGGGGCGGCTTCAGCAATCTGAGACCGGTCCGTCGGGAAAACCTGCGCAACCGCTGCAACAAGCTGCTGCGGGTCCACTTAAATCGGTGATGGTCAATGTGAAAGCCCAAGCGGCGCAGGCTGCAATGCGTGGATCGCCTGATGCGGCGGCAGCGGGCCATAAATCCGCGATTGGGCAACGCCTGTCTTCAGCCTTGGGCAGATTGAAAAATGAAAGCGAAGAAGTCGCCAAATTGCGCGCAGAGAATTCTGGCGCAACGGATACCAGTTCGGTCAGTGTTCAAATTAGCTCGGCCGCGCGGCAAAAATATTCTGAAGATATAATCATCCAGTAAACGGGGTTATGCAGTTTCGACAATTGCCGGATCTGCCGTGCGGGCGCTGGTCACAAAATACATCTGCATATCGCCCTTACCTTTGACGAAGGTGATTGGGCGTTTGATGAATAACAAATCGGGTGCATCGGCCAATGCCAGATAGGTTTTCTGATCTATGTTGATGGATTGTGGCTCAGAATAGCTTTCCATCCGTGCGGCGGTGTTCACCGCGTCTCCAAATAGATCGAAAAGGTATTTTGTTTGACCCACAATACCCGCCACTGAATCGCCCGACGCAATCCCCAGCCGCAAGTGCCATTCTAGTTCATTCTGCTGGTTGCGGTTTTCCAAAAAAGCAATCATCCGCAGAGCAATTGAAATCAAATTGCGTTGTGGTGACTGGGCTGAGTGTTCAAGCCCGCTGACGCACATATACGCATCCCCGATCGTTTTGATCCGTTCGGAGGCATGGTTTTCCGTAATCCGGTCGAATTCGCTAAAAATATCGTTGAGTTCTGAAATCAACTTTGTGGCCGATATTTCTTGGGATATTTTTGTAAACCCGACAAAATCTGTGAACATAACCGAAATATTTTCTAAGCTGCGTGGCTCGGAAAAGCCTTTTTCTTTCAGATCATTGATCACATATTTGGGCAGAATATTTGCCAGTAACGCATCTGATTTTTTGCGCTCAAGATTGATTTGCGCCGTGCGGTTTAGAATTTGGCTTTCCAAATTGTTTACATAGGCCAAAAATCCAGCAATGATGACAACCCCCAAGACAGGAAAGATCATAACTGAGGCGGGAACAATCGTGGCAAATGAAAAAAACGCAAGTGCTCCAACCGCCAGAGCGAGCCCAAGCTTTGCCATAAAGCGTGTTCGTTGAAGCGAAGCAATGCTTTTGAAATTGAGCCTGTGCAGTAGATAAAGCCCCAGGTACAGGGCGATAAACCCAATTGCATTACTCCAGCAGCTTTGAAGGAACTCGGCCAGATTTGCGGCGGTTAACAAAGCGTATATGATGTAAAAATTTGCGTTTATTGCACATATCAGTAGCAATATATGCGCTAAAAATACCCGCGATCTTGGGAGCGAAACGCCGCGATTATGCCATGCATATAGCCCTAAAAAGATCAAAAAACTTCCGGTGGAAACCGAAAAAAGAAATAGATCCGGCGTTAAGCGCACCTCAAGTGCCCGCAGCAGCGCAACCGGGTTGAAGAGCGGCAGACCTAAATCAGCTTGAAGCGTGAAGATGAACAGAGGCGGATAGGCCAAGGTGCTTAAAATTGTGCCCGAGCAGATTAGAAAGCTGCGGCTGTTGGTCTGATCGTCTGGCCGGGTGATTTCCAGAAACACTTTTGAGAGTAGGTAAATCACCAGCGAAAAAATATATCCACAGATGCTATAGGCAATAATCGGCCCAATATCACCAGGTCGGTTTGCCAACGTGATCGCCGCTGAAACACAAATCAAAAAGATGAAAATATGCGAGAGCGATAATCCCCAAAGAAACCGTTCAAACGGGCGGCGCTGCATATTTTGCACGGGGTTCAAAATGGCTAAAATTGCGGCCACGCTGATCGCGCCGAGCGAGCCGTTTATGTCAAATATATTCAAGAAAGATACATCCGGCTTTGACAAAAAATAGCCGCTTACAGCCAGCGGAATGAGGCCCATGATAAGGGCTTGAACGGCCAAAAATACTGGGGGTTTTAGGCGGCTCATTCGCGGCATATATCCTTGATGGGTGATCTGCTTTGAGCCAAGACTGCCCGAAATTTTTCGGTTGGGATACCCTGATTTGATATTTTTAAAAGATAGCGCCCAGCTCAAGGCACTATAAAATCAACTGAAGGCGCTTTTTGACCAGCTGGGGGCGGTAATCCTGGAAAAAACGTTTTGTGACGCTTGCCGCGATATACCCATAGGGGTAACCTTTCAGACAGAGTAAGCTGTCGCGAAGCAGCCGAAACATGGGCAGAAAACGGTGCCACTGGTCTGCATAAGGATATGATGAAATGAAATGGGTGATCGCGATTATAGGAACCTTGCTTATTATCGGCGGTATGTTGTCGATCCTTTTGGGATTTTCCAGTCAGGAAGATAAGATCGTCGGGTATGGTTTTACGGTAGCGGTGGCAGGCGTTTTATTTCTGGCCGTGGTGCGCATTTTGGATTTGCTTGAGCAAATGCTTGCCGAGTTGAAAACGTCACGCCAAATTCTGCAATTTGCCAATCCAAAGGCTGAACGCTTGTTAGAAGAAGAACCATGATGTGGCCTAGCGTTGCGGTTTGACCAGGCCTAGGGCAGAAATCAGAAGCGTCAGAATGATCAATCTCCAAACGTGATGGCCCGCCACAAAGGCAGGGTTTAACCCCATTTCCGCGGCGATAGCAGCCATCGCCTCGACTCCGCCCGGGGCGAAAGAAATAAGCAAGGTTGCCAGATCAAGATCCAGCAAAGCTACAGCGCATAAGCTGCCCAGAGCCGCCACCACGATAGACAGGCAGGTCAGGAACAAGCCCGCAAAAAAAGCTGATTTTAACATTGAGGGCTGGATGCCATTAAAGCGGCTGCCGATTAACGCGCCCAATGCGATCAATGCGGCGGCCTCAAGTGGGTCTGCCAAGCGGCCATCAACCAAGCTGCTCAATTGGCCCAGGCTGGATATCACCAATCCGCCCAGCAAAAACCCTGCTGGCAAGCGCATATGTTGAAAAACGCCCCCAACCCCTAGTGCCAGCATCGCCAGTGTCAGGGTTTCTTTGAGGTTAAGCGTGGGAAGCGGCGCGGCGGCAAAGTCTGGCGCGGCAAAGAATATGGCAAGAATGGCGGGCACTCCTAAGCTGAGAAAGAGCACGCGAATGCTTTGCACAACGGCAACCACGGATGTGTTTGCGGCCACATCTTCGGAATATGCCAGCACGAAGCTTAAATGCCCTGGTAGCGCGCAAAGGCTGGCCGTTGCCCAGTCAAATCCGAACATCCGATACAGCCCCCAGCGGCATAAAAGGGTGGTGCAAACTACGCATACGGCCAAAATACTGAAGCTGAGCGGCCAAGCAAGCGCTGCGCGCAGCACATCGGGGGTTACAGTACAACCAATCACAATGCCCAAAAGCGTGAAGCACAGGGGTTTAAGCGGGCCGAGAAGTTGCATGCGCAACCCCAGCAAAGCGGCGCAGCTGACCAGCACCGCCGGCCCTGTCAGCATGGGCACCGGAAAGCCGATGACGTGAAACATAACAGCGCCGACAAGGCCAATGAGCAAGGTTAAGAGCGTGCTATAAATACGCGATGCGGTTTGCAAAATATGGGCTGCTTTCTGAAAATTAGTCGGATGCGGGGTTGACTTGCATGCGGCGCGCTCGATCGCGAAAAAGGGAGTTTGTTTTTTGCATAGGGTTGCCGGGCCTGCGCGAACTATAGGTCAATTTTGGATCAATGCCGCATCCCATTCGCTTAGGAAACTTTGTTTTTTCAAGCGGTCTAGAAAAACCAGTAACCCGGAATCAAGCCGGATCGGTTTGCGATTGGCAAGCTGGGCGATATCCGAATTGTTCAACGCGGATAATTTGGCCTTTTGATCCAAGATTTTTTGCCCATCATCGCTGACAAGAAAATTTAAGAAGGCTTGCCCGCTGCCAAAGTTCTGAGCGCTGCTTGGGATCACGGCGGTGCGCAATAAGATATGCGTATAATCTTGCAAGGTTATAACTTTTGCATTGCTGCCCGCAGGCAACGTGGCGTTGGCGTAGCTGCCCAATACGTTATAGGCCAGCGCCAACTCTCCCTTATTTACCGCACGGATCATATGGCTGGTACAGCAATAGAGTTTTGTGCCCACGCGGCCCATCACTTCGGCCAAGCGCCAAAACGTATCTGACTGGCGGGCATCTTGGGTGGAAAATAAATATCCGGCCCCCGAAATATGCGGATCATAGGCACCGATGCGGTTTTGAAAAACTGTTGGGTTATTGCGGATCAGCGTTAATAAA
Source organism: Rhodobacteraceae bacterium SB2 (assembly GCA_001642945.1). GTDB lineage: Bacteria > Pseudomonadota > Alphaproteobacteria > Rhodobacterales > Rhodobacteraceae > Thalassovivens > Thalassovivens spotae. Next base: position 467,464 of record LGRT01000013.1, read on the forward strand.
TCGCGCCGGGTTTTTGGTGGCTCTAAATCGGCAAAGTCGTGGCGCGACACAAGCAAAACCACCGGCTCAAGCGCAAAGCCGAACACTTCATGCCGCCAGCGAGCCCAGGCCGGAACATTTTTGGTTTCGGCATTTGGTACCGTTTGGGTGAACCCGTCATTGGCCAGTTTAATTTGTAGGTCCATGGCCGAAGAGATCACCAGATCAAATTTTTGTTCTTCCAGCGCGATCGCTTTGTAAATTTCGCTGGTTGAAGCCGTGACATAGGTGATTGAGAATTTTGGGTTCCGGTTTAGAAATTCTGAAATCACGGGTTGGAACCGGTCTAGATCGGTTGAAGATAAGATGCGCAATTGGGTGGGGCTTTGGGCATCTCCAAAACGCGTGCTCAGTTCGATTTCAAAGCTGAAAGCGCTGGATGCAAGCGCGCATAGGCTTAACAGGCAGGCAATTGTAAAACGGCGCATGCGCCAGCTCCTTTGTTGTTTGTTAGCGTCAATTCCCCGCCCATGGCGGTGCAAATTTCTGATGTGATTGCTAAGCCCAAGCCTGATCCAATCACATCATCCACGTTGCTGCCGCGGCGAAAGCGGTTATTCAAGCTGCACACATCAAGCCCCTTTATCCCGCGGCCCTGGTCTGTGATGGCGATGGTTGCAAATTCTTTGCGCCGCTGGGCGCTTACAGTCACCTGCATGTCAGGATCGGAATATTTGATAGCATTATCCAGCAGATTGCGCAGCGCCACCTCTAACAAAACGCGATCGCCCATCACCCAAAGCGGTTGGCTGTCATCAATATCGATATTCAACGTGATATCTTTAAGATCTGCGGTGGGGACCATGCTAGAGAGCACATGAGTTAAAATGAGTGGCAGATCTAGGCGGTCTTTTTGGGCTTGCTCATTGCGGTAAAGCACAAGCGCATGATCCAGCAATTGGCTGGCCGATCGGATACTTTCATCAACCGAGGTGATGACGTTGTGCAAATGTTTGCGGGTGTCTGGATCAACCGATTTGCGCAACACCAATTGGCTTTCTGATTTCACCAAGGAGAGGGGCGTGCGAATATGATGTGCGGCCTCTGCGATAAAGGTCTCGGTTTGCCCCAACGTGCTGCGAAGGCGTCCAATGAAGCCATTTAATGAGGTGAGCAAAGGCGCCAATTCCGGGGGAGTCGGGTGTTTGACATCGCGCAAGTCATGCGGGCCCCGGCGGCTGACAGCCCCGGCCAAAAGGTTGATCGGACGCAAAAAAGACGTGGTAACCAAAAGCGCCATGAAAATCGCAAAGCCAAAGAAGCTGAGCCCAATGATCGAAGCATTGCGCGATATTTCGCGCAGAATAGCTTCTTGAAACAATTGTGTTTGGGCCACGGTAACGCGCAGCATTTTTGCCTGACCATCGATCAAAAAGCTTTGCATGATGGTGGCTTGGCGCACGTGTTCGCCTTTGAAGCTTTGCGATGTTAGGCGGGGGCGATCCGAAAGCGGACCATCCATCAAAGGCGCTAAATCCTCATAGCCTGTTAAAAACACACCATCCAGATCAACGCGGTAATAAACTTTGTCTTGGCTGATCGCGCCCAGCATCGTGAAAATATCATAAGGAAGATCAATATCAACATTGCCGTCACGCGATCTGGTTTGCTGCAAGATCGAGCTAACGGCTGTGGAGAGCAAGGCATCTTGGGTGGCTTGTACCGCCTGTTTGGTGACTTGGCGCATGGTGACGAATAAAAGAATAGAAATGATCACGGCGGTGACCACAAGCGGCAATAAAAGCCGCCATCGCAACGATAAAGGGTATCGCAATCGCGCGTTCATGCGGTGACCAATTTATACCCAAGGCCGCGAATTGTTTCTATACTTGCGTCGCACCCGGTCAGTTTTTTGCGAATACGCCCAATATACACTTCGATCGCATTTTCGGTTACCGCCTCAGAAATTGTGAGCAACCGGTCGGTGAGTTGATCTTTGGTGAAAATAATCTGCGGTGCATTCATAAAGATTTCGAGCAAACGCAATTCTCGATTGCGCAGCATATGCAGCCCTATCGGAGTGCGCAACTCCGCCGTGAGCGGGTTTAAGGTGATGTCACCAACGGTTAATTCTGTTTGCTCAGCACCTATATGACGGCGCAACACCGCGCGGCACCGGGCTTCTAATTCTACAAAATCAAACGGTTTTATAATATAATCATCCGCCCCAATATCGAGTAAATCAACCCTGTTCGACACTTCCGAGCGTGCCGTCATAACGATGACTGGCACCATGATTTTGCGTCGTCGCAAGCGGCGGAGAAAGTCGCCGCCATTGCCATCTGGCAGCATAATATCCAACAGGGCGATATCGTAATGTGTGACCGCCAACAGCTCTTCTGCGATTTCCAAAGAGCCTGCAATATCGCTTCCATGCCCGCCTAAGATGAAATGCTCTGCAAGCGATTCCGCTAGTTTTTGCGTGTCTTCGACAATTAAGACTTTCATTTTATTCGCATCGCCTCAGTTTGTGTCTGGCGCTGGATCAAACGTTAAACAGCTGTGAGCATTTGTCAAAATCAAATAAGCTGGCAAAATATGCGCGCTGCGTGGTTAAAGAAAGCATCCGCGCTTGATATGCGAGATGAGTGAAATTAGCCCTTGCGCTCAATCTCCATCCGCAATGCCTGCTTTTGCAATGCGAGCGCGCCGCGCTCGATAGCTAGGGACGATAATCAAAATCGCCGCCAAGACCAACAATCCCAGCGTCATTGGGCGCTCCAAAACAAAAGCCATCCCGTCATACAGCTGCATAGATCTGCTGAAATTATCTTCCAGCATCCGGCCGAGAATGAACCCGATCAGCAAAGGCGCCAGCGGATAATTGGCAAATCGCAGAACCGTGGCGCAAAGTCCAAACCCGACAAGGATTAACAATTCAGTTGCGTTATTCTGCCCAATATAACTGCCCATCAGGGTAAAAAACAAAATAAACGGGATCAGATAATTGCGCGGTATCGCAAGGACCTTGGCGATATAGGGAATGAGTGGCAGGTTCAACACGAGCAGCACCAGATTGCCAATATACATAGAAATGATCACCGCCCAGAAAATTTGCGGTTCATCCGTCATCAGGCGCGGGCCGGGATTAACGTTCAAAGCCAAAAGGGCCCCAAGCAGGATTGCGGTTGTGCCCGAACCGGGAATGCCAAGCGTTAAAAGTGGCACAAAAGAGCCGGTGCAGGCGGCATTATTCGCCGCTTCAGGCGCCGCCAGACCCTTAATAGAACCTTGACCAAACTCGCGGCGCTCTGTTTCAGAGGCCAAATTGCGCTCGACCGAATAACCCAGAAACGAGGCAATTGTTGCCCCGGCGCCAGGCAGAACGCCGATGAAAAAGCCTTGTAAGGATTGCCGGCCGATCACAGGGGCAATGGCGCGGGCTTCGGCTTTATTGATGCGCAGATTTTCAATTTTGGCGCTGTCGCCTTGCGCTGCGCGGCTGGGATTCATGACCAGAAACAAAGCTTCTGGCAGGGCAAAAATAGCCATTGCAAGCGTGATGAAGCTGAAGCCGGATTGTAAATCCATCAGCCCCATCGTGAAGCGCGGCATGTTGAACAGCGCCCCTTCGCCCACGGTCGACATGATGAGCCCCAATATGGTCATTAAAAGCGCCTTTGACACTTGTCCGGACCCTGCAAAAGCGGCAATCGCCCCCAGGCCAACCACCATCAGCGCAAAATATTCAGCAGAGTGAAACAATAAGGCCACTGAGGAAAGGGCTGGCGCGAAAATCATAAGTAAAATGGCGCCGAGCGTGCCGCCGGCAAAAGAAGCAATGGCTGCAATTGTCAACGCTTTACCCGCCATACCGGCCCGGGCCATAGGATAGCCGTCAAAACTGGTGGCGACGGTGCCAGCAACGCCAGGAGCATTCAGCAGAATCGATGAAGTTGAGCCTCCGAAAATTGCGCCGTAATACACCCCTGCCAGCAAAATCAGGGCGGCGGAGGGATCGCCTAAAGTAACGGCAACAGGGATCATGATTGCAATGATCGACATCGGTCCTAACCCTGGCAGCATACCGATAAAGGTGCCTATCAGACAGCCGCCAATCACCATTAAAAGATTTTGGATTGAAAAAGCGGTTTCTAAACCGATTAATAAACCTTCTAACATGTTAAAGTCCCATTAAAAATGCGGGCAGTGGCCGCAAGAATATGCCCAATACTTGCTCGACCAAGTACCAAATGACAAATGTGGCGCTGCCCGTGATCACAAGTAATTTTATAAAACCGCGTTCGCCAAGTATGATTGAAGACAGGCTTAAAAACCCAATTGTTGATATAAAGAATCCCAAAGGGCGCAGCGTGAAGGCATAAAGCACCATCATCACCAGCAGTAAAATAGCCTGTCCTGAATTGTAATCTTGCAATCGTCGGTAATCGATATCGAGTTTTGTCTCTTCTTTAGCGGGCTTTTCCACACCCAGCAAAATACTCATAGCAACCAATATTGCCAGAACCGATAGGATTTTCGGAAAAGTTGACGGCCAGACTGGGTTGCGCTGCATGAATGGCGGCAAGAGGTGGTCCATCAAGAAAAATGCCGCATAGCCATAGGCCAAAGCAACTCCCAAAATTACTAAGGCGATCCAGCGATCTAAAGCCATCAGCTTCCCTCGTTTTATATTGAATGTAACAAGAAAAAAAATTGGCCCCGGTGAAGGGGCCAATTACAGTATTAAAACCTGACCTACAGGAAGCCCAGTTTGCGCATCAGATCACCAATGGCGGTTTCCTGACCTTCCAAAAAGCTGCGGAAGTCATCGCCATTGTTGTGAATGTTGACCCAACCGTTGCGCGCACGCACGGCTTCCCATTCGGGCGTGTCATACATTTTACTCAGCGCATCCTGATAGGCTGCAAGCTTATCTGCTGGCAAACCAGGGGCCGCGAAGAATCCCCGCCAATTGACGAAGGCTGTATCAATGCCCTGCTCTTTCATAGTTGGTGCGTCTGCATAAGCATCCACGCGCGCATCAGATGTCACACCAAGAATTTTAACTTCGCCAGCTTCGGCCAAGGCAACGGCTTCAGAAAATCCAGTCGACAAAGCGTTAATTTCCCCTGACAGCAACGCCGCCATCGCATCACCGCCTGCATCATATGGAATATATTTCACAGCTGTTGGATCTTCGCCGGCCGCTTGCATGACCATCGCCGCAACAAGGTGGTCCATACCGCCAGGCACAGAGCCGCCCCCGATGGCTGTATCGCGCGGGTTCGCTTTGTATGCGGCCAGCAGGTCATTCATATTGTTCAGCGGGCTGTCTTTGCCCACAACCATTGCTGCATAATCGCCAATTGTGCCTGCGACTAATGTCAGATCACGGAAGTTATGCGGGAAAACGCCCGTCAAAGAACGGATCACGATTGGTGTCGAATTGACCATCAAGGTGCCGTGGTTTGAATCGGCATTCTCAATCAGATAACCAATGGCTTTTCCGCCACCGCCGCCTGACATATTTTCAAATGATGCAGAGCCAACAAGGCCGGCATTGGTCAGTGCTTCGCCTGTGCCGCGTGCTGTACCATCCCAGCCGCCACCTGCACCACCCGGTATCAAAAAGTGAATGCTGTCTACTACTTGATGCCCGCCTGCCGTTACAGGGCCAGCCAATAAAGCGGCTGACGCCGCTGCGATCAGGGCCCGGCGGCCCAGTTTAATAGTCATTGATATTTCCTCCCATGTCCTTTTGGGCCTCGTTGCCCGAACGCGCGGAGTATTTCGTGTTAACCTGACATGAACCTGACATCTGTGAATTATTTTTGGCAAATGCGATTTATGGTTCGGTATGAGCTTGCGATAAATTTCACTTTTGAAATAGTTTTATGCTGGCATCTCAGCCCGTTTTGAACAGTGTGAAACCTAGCTTAGTTGCGCAAAGAATGTGCAGCGCAGATGATTGCGGTTGCAAGATATTAGAGGGCGATCCTGGTCAATGGAAAAGGCTATGGGCTTTTATTTGTTGGATTGGCAGGCGGCCTCGAAGGCGTGATGCGCCTCGGTTGAGTTTATATTGTCGAACAGCGCGCGGGCCAAATCGGGAGATAACGTTGCGCAGGGGGTACCGGCCTGCGCAACCTGGCGCAGCGTTTCCAGCGATTTGATCGAGGCCGCGAGCACCTCACAGCCGCTACCCTGACTGATCATGTTCATTGCGTTAAGATGCGCCAAGGCATCGATGCCTTTGGCTTGCATGCGTCCAAGATAAGGGGCCAGATAATCTGCCTCAAGCGCGATTGCGGTGAGGCATTGAACCGCATCATAGCAGGCGGTCATCAGGATTTTCCCACCTAAGGCTTTGAGATTGGGCACCTGCGCAATCGCGGGCCGCACAAGTGGAATTTTGATCACGGCGGTGATCTCTTCTTGATGGGCGATTTTGTAAATTTCTGTGGCCCATTTTACATAGGTGCTGGGATCTCCAAACGCTTGCAGATGTAATTCTTGCGCGCCCAACGCCTTGGCATGCGCGAGCAACCCGCGCCAATCTGACTGTGCATAATCTAGCCCTGCACGTTGCGCCAAGAGGGGGTTGGTTGTGATGCCGTAAAACACCCCAAGGGGCAGGAGCTGAGCCCAATCTTGCGTGTTTGCCGTGTCCAAATAAAGTCGCATTTTCCGTGTTTACCCTAGCCCTTGTTGATTTGCACGTTGATTTAGAATGCGCGGCGGCCGCGTTGTTTTAAAAAAGCTGTTCGTAACAAACAGCGGGCGCGTCATCTGATATAAGGGGATGTTCGCAATTTAAATGCTCACAGGCGAGGCAGAGCAGATTGTCGGGCCGCGCAGCGCTGCAGCGGTCAGTTTTGTTTTTCACGGAACTTGATATCTTCAGGTTGTGCTGCGGTGGTCAAGATAATGGGTTACGCAATCTTGTATGCGGCGGAAGCGATCGCCGCCCAAAGGCGTGCCCCCAAACCAGCGCGTGACCACAATGACATGATCAACCAGTTCGGCGCGCTCAAGCATGCGCAAGATCACCATGCCCGCGCCGGCTTCCCCATCATCATGCTTTATCGGCCCATCCTCGCGCAGCACTGCGGCCCAACTGTTATGGCTGGCTTTGGCGTATTTTTTATTTTTTTTCAGCGCTTTGATTATCAAAAGGGCCTCTTGCTTAGTTTTAACCGGCGCGCCGGATACGGAATATTTTGATCCGCGATCGGTGAGAATGGCATTAAAGATCTGCATCCTCAAACCTTACCCGGGCGCTGCGGTGATGGCCATAGAAGAGGGCGCGCGCGGCAGGATTCTTTGACCTTCAATGCTCAATTTCTGGGGGCTAATGCGGTTTTACCGGGCCAAGAGATTGCCGGTTGACGATCCGGGTTTCCAGCAAATGGCTTTCCACGGGGGTTTGGGTTTTCAGCATGGCAATTAGCGATTTTGCGGCGGCAATGCCCATTTCGCGGTGTGGCACATGCACGGTTGTCAGTTCAGGATCAATCAGTTCAGACACTTCAATATCGGCAAACCCCGTAATGGATAAATCCTCTGGAACCGCGAGCCCTAATTGTTTGGCGCGTTTTACCGCGCCCACCGCCAAAACATCATTTCCGCAAATAACCGCAGTTGGGGGGGTGGGGTTGGCCAGCAATTGGTCTAAGGCTTTTGCCCCTCCTTGAAAGGTATATTCTGCCTCAATCACCTGCAGCGGGGCAGTTTTGGCGCCATGATCTGCGATGGCGTGCTCAATGCCGGTGATGCGATCGCGCGCGCGGTCATTATTTTGCGTCAAACCGACGATAACCCCCAAGTTGCGATGCCCAAGCTCTAAGACTTGACGCGTGATTGTTTGCGCGGCGGCCTGGTTGTCAAAGCCGATATAGCAATGCTCGCTGTCTTTTTTATGAGCCCATGCCAAAACATAGGGAATATTGCGGCGCGCTAAGAATTGATAGGTTGCATCGGGCCGCGACTGGCCAATCAATAATAAAGCATCGGCTCCGCGCGCCACGAGAGATCGGATTTGCTCTTCCTCTAACTCAGGGCGATACGAGCAGCTGGCGATAATCAGCGTGATGCCATTTTCGGCCAAAGTTTCTTGAAAAGCCTGCATGCCTCGGGCAAAAATCGCGTTTTCCATCGTGGGAATGATTGCCCCAATGGTATTGGTACGTTTGGCGGCCAAGGCCTGCGCGCCAAAATTGGGCGAATAGCCAAGCGTTTGTATAGCCTGCTGCACTTTCAGACGGGTCTTTTCCGTGACATGCCCGGACTTGTTCAAACAGCGCGAGACGGTGGCCGTTGAAACGGCAGCCAAATCTGCAACGTCTTGAAGGGTGGGAAGAGGGGTGTGCGACACAAGCCTGTCTTTCTAAGCGTTGGGCATTTTGTTGAACAGGCTCATCGAAACGCGCCTTGTTGACGGATTTGTCTCATCTTAACGAATTTTCTTATTTCCGTGATAAATTCCAAATTAAGGATTGTAAACCAAAATGTAAGCGCTTACATACGGGGCAAATCAAGATTGAGTGAGTCGTTGCCGCTGCGCTTTATTGCGCTCTTCGTCAATGAAAGGCTTAGGTCTGAAAAGTTTAAGCCAGCGGATAAGTCGCGGCGCTAAATGGCAAAAGCGTGCAACAACGCGGCCAATGGGAGGATTACATCATGAAGGCACTTGTCTATATGGGCCCAGAGGTTTTGTCGTTCCAGGATATGCCGGATCCGCAGCCCGAACGCGGAGAGGTTTTTATTAAAGTTGCAGGCGTTGGTATTTGTGGCTCGGATATGCATGCGTTTTTGGGCCATGATGAACGGCGCCCGGCGCCGCTCATTTTGGGGCATGAAGTGGCTGGTACGATCGCCCAAGGGCCCGAGGCAGGGCGCCGCGTCACGGTGAACCCGTTGGTCTCTTGTGGGACGTGCCGCGCCTGCCTAGAGGGCCGCGATAATCTGTGTCCGGATCGCCAGATCATTTCCATGCCACCGCGGCAGGGCGGGTTTGCCGAGTATATTTCAATGCCGTTGGAAAATTTGGTCACCGTGCCGGATGGGTTTTCGCTGTTGGCGGCCAGCCTTGCCGAGCCAATCGCCTGTGGCTGGCACGCCGTTCGATTGGCCCGTAAAGCCTTGCATACAGCGCCAGAGCAGGCTCGCGCGCTTGTGCTTGGGGGCGGTGCAATTGGCGTAGGGTCTGCGCTGTGTTTGCAAGCGCAAGGCATTTCAAATGTTACTCTGGTGGAACCCAATGACCTGCGTCGCACGTATTTGGCCGAGATGCTGCCGGTCACCGTGCTGCACCCTGACGGATTGGCAGAAACAGAGCCGTTTGAGCTGGTGATTGACGGTGTCGGCTTTACCCAAACCCGCGCGAGCGCTTCGCAAGTGGTACGCCCTGGCGGGGTGATTATGCATATCGGGCTTGGATCCAGCGAAGGTGGCTTGGATATCCGGCGCGCCACCTTGCAAGAGCTCTCATTCATCGGAACATATACCTATACGGCGGCGGATTTCAGAGCCACTGCTGCAGCCATGTTTGCAGGCCAGTTGGGCCCGTTAGATTGGTTTGAAACCTGCGCGCTTTCTGCGGGTGAACAAGCTTTTCACGATATCCGCAAAGGTGCCATAAAGGCCCCGAAAATAGTTTTGAAACCCTGATAAAAGGAAACCACAATGTCAGAAATCCCCCATCTTTTGGTTCACGAGCAAGGCGATAGCGTCGGGGTCGTTGTTGTTGAAGGTTTGGAAGCCGGCACCGATATGTTGGTCTGTGTTACGCATGACAACTCAACCTTTCGGTTGGCCTCAGAGCAAGCGGCCCCGATTGGCCATAAAATTGTCCTGCAAGATATGACCAAAGGCGATACTGTCTTCAAATATGGCGAAGATATAGGCGTGATGACCGATGATGTTAAAAAAGGCCATCATCTGCATACGCATAATTGTAAAACGAAACGCTGGTAAGGAGCCCCTATCATGAGCGAACTTTCAAACATCACCATCCAAGGGTATCGCCGCGAAAACGGGCGTGTTGGCGTGCGAAACCACGTGTTGATTTTGCCACTGGATGATATTTCAAATGCGGCATGTGAAGCCGTTGCGAATAACATCAAAGGCACTTTGGCCATCCCACATGCCTATGGCCGGTTACAATTTGGCGAAGATCTTGAATTGCATTTCCGCACTATCATCGGCACGGGCGCCAACCCGAATGTGGCCGCTGTTGTTGTTATCGGTATTGAGCCGGGTTGGACCAAGCGCGTTGTGGATGGCATTGCCGCAACTGGCAAACCGGTTGTCGGATTCTCAATTGAGCAAAATGGCGATTTGAAAACCATCATGGATGCCTCGCGCGCCGCGAAAGACATGGTGCATTTCGCTTCTGAATTGCAGCGTGAAGAATGCTCGATCGCGGATCTGTGGATTTCAACCAAATGCGGCGAATCTGACACCACCACTGGTTTGGGATCATGCCCAACCGTTGGGAATATGTACGATAAATTGTTGCCAGAAGGCATTTACGGGTGCTTTGGCGAAACGTCAGAAATCACTGGTGCCGAACATATTTGCCAAAAACGCGCCGTGAATGAAGAGGTTGGCGAACGTTGGTATAAAATGTGGAAAGCCTATCAGGATGATGTGATTTTTGCGCATCAAACCGATGATCTTTCAGACAGCCAGCCGACCAAAGGCAATATTGAGGGCGGCTTAACCACCATCGAAGAAAAAGCGCTGGGCAATCTAGAGAAAATCGGCCGGACTTCAAAATTCATTGATATTTTGGAACCCGCCGAAGCGCCAAAAGCTGGCAAGGGTCTCTATTTCATGGACAGCTCTTCAGCCGCGGCTGAATGCGTGACCTTGATGGCCGCCGGTGGCTATGTGTTGCATACATTCCCAACGGGTCAGGGCAATGTGATCGGGAACCCGATTGTTCCAGTGATCAAAATTACCGCCAACCCGCGCACAATTCGTACGATGAGCGAGCATGTGGATGTGGATGTATCGGGTATTTTGCGCCGCGATATGACGATTGATCAAGCGGGTGATGCGCTGATCGAAATGATCCGCCGCACCGCCAATGGGCGCAATACGGCAGCAGAGGCGCTTGGACATCGTGAATTCTCGATGACCAAATTGTATCGCAGCGCTTAAGAAACTAGACTTTGGCCCGCCCCCGTGGCGGGCCAGGTTTTTCAACAGTATCTATCGTTCTTGTGGCCGGACTTTTTCGAAAAAAGCCCAAATTAGGCTATTTCGCCGCGGCTTTTCTGCCCCCCCCCCTTTTCAAGCATGATTTCGCAAAACCTGATTTGCGGTTGCGTAACACTCGCGCGCGTTGCGCCGACGGCGGTGGGTTGCAATCGCCGTATTCTGCCTCTTTGGGGTTTTAATCGGGGGTGTGACTCTGTAATCGGCCAAAGCCAAAGCCAAAGCCAAAGCCAAAGCCAAAGCCAAAGCCAAAGCCAAAGCCCAAGCTAGCGCGATGAAATTCGATAACGCGGCGTTCCGCTCTTGATATTTTGTGCTGCTTAACCAGCATGGCATGGCTTCCAGCTTAAAAATATTTCGCGGCGATATTGATTTAATCACCTGAAAAATAAAAGATTCGTGCAATCGAAGGTAAGGCAATGAGTGGGCCGTATCGGGTGCTTGACGCTCTATGCTGATCTTTCAAGGCACTACGCGTGGCTTCTTGGGGCATGTGCCTCAATTTAAAAATGTCATTTAAATATGTTGATTGAATACAGAGCAGGGAAATTACGCGCGCTGTGACGCAAGGTAATTCAAAACGTGTTCGCCTAAACAGCCTTGCTTTTAGGTAAATCATACCGCTCAATAGGGTCGGCGGAAAACGGGAGTGCTACTATGAAACGCAAATTTACAACTATACTCGCATTGGATGTTGTTGGATTTAGCAAAATGATGTCGCTCGACGAAGATCGCACATTGATGAACTTGCAAGCCCGACGTAAAATAATTGACGGCTTAATTGAACAAAAAGGCGGCCGCATTTTTAATACAGCGGGCGACAGCGTGCTCGCAGAATTTCCAAGCCCGGTTGATGCGGTAGAGTGCGGCGTTCAAATCCAGAATAAATCCGTGGCGCTTAATGGTCAGTCAGATGATGCAGATAAAATGAGCTTTCGGATAGGCCTGAATATGGGCGAAGTTCTTATATCAGATGGCGATTTGTTTGGAGATGCCGTCAACGTGGCGGCGCGGCTAGAAGCGCAGGCGATTGCGGATGGTTTATGCATTTCAGAGAGCATTTTTGAACTTGTGCAAATGAAGGTCAAAGTTTCATATGAAGATGCCGGTGAGTTGACTTTAAAAAATATCACTCGGCCCGTGCGCGCTTATAACGTTCTGAAATGCAAAGGCGCAACGCGCGGGTTGCTGAGTGCAGATTCAGAGCCCAAAGTTGCCGTTTCGCAGGCTGGAGCGGGCTCTGTGGCGGTGATGTTGTTTAAAAATCTTAGCAATGATGAAGAGCAGGGCTATTTTTGCGAAGGGTTTAGCGAAGATTTAATTTCGGCTTTGTCCCGCTATAAAAGCCTGCTTGTCATCGCCAGCAATGCCAGTTTTTCTTACTCGGTCAAAGATAAATCTCTGACCGAAATTGGCACCGAGTTGGGCGTGCGTTATTTGGTGGAAGGCAAGGTCAGAAAGATGGGGCAAAAAATGCGGATCAGCGTTTCTTTGCTGTCTGCAGAGGATGAAACGGGGCTTTGGAGCCAGAATTTTGATACCACGCTGGACGATATTTTTGATGTACAAGATGAGATCGTCGCAACCATTGTGGCTAAGCTGGTTGGGAAAGTAGAAAGCGATCAGGTCAAAAAGCTTGCGAATAAAAAGCCAGATGTGATGGAAGCGTATGATTTGGTTTTGCAGGGTTTAGAGTTTCATCGCAAAAGTTCAATTTCGGCTGAAAATAATAAAAAGGCGCTAAGCTTATTCACCCAAGCCACCGAGGTTGATCCAAATTATGCGCGGGCATATGCATGGAAAACATGCTCGCTCGCGAATAATTCCGAGTGGTTTCCCGATGACATGCCGCCAAATTGGATGGAAGATGCGTTTGCATCGGTGAACCGGGCGATGGAAATCGATCCGGACGACCCCGAAGCGCATCGGATTTTAGGCGCCATTAAACTGATGTTTGAAGGCGATATGGAAAAGGCTATTTTTCATCATAAAAAAGCCATCGAAATTTGCCCAAGTGATACTTTTCATTTGGCGCGCTACTCTGTTCTCCTATCTTATCTGGGCCAACCTAAAGAGGCTATGGAGCAGATCAATAAGGCACTCCGCATTAATCCGTTCGGATCTGATTTGATGTTCGAGACGCAGGGCGTATGCAATTATTTGCTGCAGGATTATTCAGGAGCGTTGGAATCTTTTAAACATATGCAAATTGAAACCAGAACCAGCCTGTTTTACGCAGCCGCTTGTTACAGCCATTTAAACGATGATGAATTGGCTCAGGATAAACTTGAATTGGCGAAAACGGATAGCGGCATGGAAATTGATAAGTTTGTGGCGACCCAGTTATATCAGAATGATGAGATTTCTTCAGCGCTTGCAAAAACGCTTCTGTCTATCGAAGACATGGTATCAGTCAGTTAAGCCATCAATGCGGCCCGTAGGAACGCCTTGGTAAAATATAATGCCTTTACTAGCTGTCATGAGCGATCTTGACCTGATCGAAAGTCCATCCGCAGATCAGGCTCGCAGTTGCTTAAAGTTAGTTTTTGCCGCGAGCCATACGATGATCTTCGAGCGTCTGCCCTGCAAGATGTATCTTTGTAACGCTAAGGCTGTGGTTCACAGTTGCTGCATCTTTGCAAAAGAGTGCCTTAAGGTTTATTCGTGGTTACTCTCACGGCATAGCCTGACGGCCGCTATACAACATTGTGGAATGTCTTGGTCTTGTTTGACTCCTTTGAGGCGCAGGTTCATCTCACAAATTTCAGTCAGGCTCAAATCTACGGGCTCCGCTATTGCGGGGTGTTTGCCGCTATTCTTACCTCTAAAAGACATTAAGTGCTGAGCGTGCATTTCTGCGTAAGCGAGCCTAAGAGAATGCCGTTAGGTTTCAAGCTTTGTACTAGCAGTCCGAGCCAGAGCAATGGCCTCACGTGCGGATTTTGTTCCAAGCGAAAAGGAAATCCGGTTGGTTTTATAATGCTGCGGACATCTTTAGAGACATAGCGCTGCAAATAATAAATACCATTTTTGCGATAGGTAGAAGGCGTATTCAACAACAATGACATCAACTACGATCCTGCACCCATTATTTAAAACATAACGATATCCGTATTTTTGGTTGAGAAATGGGTCAGGCTCATGCACGGTAACCCTAGGGGGTGGGGTGGCACTCGCCTGGGGGTATCGTAGACCAAACCGTAGACCAAATTACGCCTGTTGCAGGAACCAGAATGAGACAGTACCCTTGTTTTGTGGGGTTAATGCGTTAGATTCAATTATGGTGCCGGTGATAGGACTTGAACCTACGACCCCATCATTACGAATGACGTGCTCTACCAACTGAGCTACACCGGCCCTAAAAGCGGTTTACAGGAATATATCAGATCAGGCAAAGCTCAATTTATAGGCTTTTCTTGGGCTTGTTCAGATAGCTCGATTGCCGCGCTTTCAGGGGCTGGAGTGTCAACATCTAACGCTTTCTCTGGATTTGGCTTGCCTCCTTCAGCTGTCTCGGGATTTGCCTCAGCCATCAAAAGTTGCACCATATCCAATCCGTTTGATGTGCTCAGATCCTCTATGGGGGCGGGCCTCCAGCTTAACGTATCAAAGGCTTCGCAATGCTGGCAGGTTGCGGACCAAACAGTGTTGACCCCATGACAGCTATCGCAGACCCAGCGCGGGCCGCGCTGCGCGGCCAAGGCTTTGGTTAACCAGCCTCGGATCACCTTGTCTGGGCTGCCCTGACCGCGTTCAATCGCCGCCATAATGGTAAGCACTCTTGCATCAGCTTCGGTCTCTAGCAAGGTCCCCACGGCGCGTTTTGCTGCTGGAAAATCCTCGGCATATAGGTGCAATTCGGCAAGCGCCAGCCGCGTTTCGCGATGCGCTGGGGCAAGTTTTTCCAGCACTGAAAACCGCTTGAGGCGCTGCTGCGGTGTTTCCTCTGGGGCCAGTTCGGCGAAGATACTCGCCAAATCTGGATGCGGTTGGGCTTGCCAGGCTTTCTTGATCACCCTTAAGGCATATTTGGGCTTTTCCGCGTCTAGATAGCTGCGCGCGGCCATCACCGCGGCGGGAACCAAATCGGGAGAAAGGCGGTTGGCTTCAATCGCGGCTTCGCGGGCCTCAATGCTTTGACCCTGCCCGAGCACGTCTTTGGCCTGCGAAAGCGCCAGCACCGCATCCCGGCGTTTATGAACATCGCGCGGCAAAGCGCCATGTTTCAGCTTGGCGCCAAGCGTATGGCGCGCGCCCTGCCAATCTTTTGCTTGGGCTTGTAGCGCCAAAAGCGTGTCTTGCGTTTCAACGTGCTTTGGCTTCAGCGCAAAAGCCTTTTCTGCGAGTTTCAACGCGATATCGGTTTTTCCATCGGCTAATTTTTGTTTCATAATGCCGCGAATACCAACAAAGCGGGTGCTGGGTTCTTGAATGAGCTGCTTGTAAATCTCTTCCGCTTTACGTTGATCACCGGTTAATTCTGCGGCCTGAGCGGCCAACACGTTGGTCAAGGCAGGGCGGTTCAGGTAGCGCTCTGCTTTCACCGCTTTGCTCAAGGCAAGCGTGCCTTCACCCGAGGCCAGCGCCAGCAACCCCTCGGACAGCGCTTGGTAGCCTTTGCGTTCGCGGTTGCGAAAGAAATAGCGCGTGACGGCGGTTTCATCGCCATTGATAAATTTCAAAACGGCGATAAGCAGCCCGAATATTTTCAACCCAATCCAAACCAAAACGCTGAATAAAAAGAGCGCAAGCACCGCCTGCAGCGGTGTGAGCGTATATTCCGTGCCCGCCACGATGGCTTGCACATTGCCTAAGATCAGGTTCTGCCCATCGATCAGATACGCAACCCCAAGCGCTAAGGCCGCCACAATGACCAGAAATAATAAAATCTTTGTCAGTGAAATTAACATAATGGCTATCTTACCCTTCAATCAACCGGCGTAAAGACAGCAGCGCGTTCTGGCGCGCCAGTTTCTGCTCTGCGAGCGCTTTCCAAGCTGCCATTTGGGCCGCTGATGCGGGCGTCAGATCCGCAATCTCTGCCAATGCGGCGGATAGGTCGCCCGAGGCCAAAGCCGCTTCTGCGCGCGATAAGATTGCATCCGTGCTTGCGCCCGTTTGTGGAGCCAGCGATCGCGCATTCAATTGTCGCTTTAGAAACGCGCCCAGCCGGGCCGCGCTGAGATTAGCGGGCTCTGCGGGATCGCTGGCGGCCAAGGCCCGCCGCGCCGCTGACGGAAATTGCTGCTTCAATTGCTCTAAATCTATCCCGCCTTGATCGGCGCCAAGCTCAAGCGCCGGCGGTATCGCCAGATCGCTTAAAGCGCTGATTTTGATTAAGATTTGCCGATAGGGGCGGTTGTCGCGCAGCGCGTCTTCGAGGGCAGCTAGCATATGCGTAAGTTCACGGCTTTGGTGTTGATTTTGCGCCTGCTCGGTGCTGTGTTTGTCTCTGCTGATCAAATCATCAATAGCTTTTTGTAGCGCGTTGATGCGTGTTTGCTGTGCGTCGAGCGTGCTTGCAAGCTCACTCAGCGCCACTGCCGGAGCAGATGGAGTTGTGTTGACGGCGTTTAAAGCGCCAAAGGCGGTCTGTAAATTTTGCACGTCATCGCGCAGCGCGCGCAGCGTTGCGTTGGCCTGTTGATTTTGCGTTTCAAGCGTAACTCTTGCAGTGTTATTGCTCAAATCTTTGATTTGCTGAGCCATTTGACCTGCATTTGCGCGCAGCCTGCCTGTCGCGGTGTTAAGGCTGCGCAGATCGCTTTGCAGCGCCGCGATCTCTGCCCCAAATTTTTGATCTGCACTGGGTGGCATCGTCCATGGAGTGATAAAAACGCCCGATAAAAACGCCAAAGCGATCACGGCAGCTGCCCCTGCCGCCCCCGCAATCGCAGTTGTAACGCGCGAGGGATAGCCTTGATTTTTGGGCTTTGCCTCAGCCGCTGTTGGCGTCGGTCTGGGGGCATCGGCCTTCGGGGCAGCGGCGGGATTAAGAGGCGCTTCAGACCCCGGGTCTTGGGGCAATTCTTCGGAGAAGTCGTCGGTCTTTTTATCCGGTTGATCTGCGCTAGGCACAGGTTCATTTGCCGCATTTTCGGTGTTATCTGCCATCGAATAGGGCCTTTGCTCCTTTATTTTTCTGCGCCATTATGTGCCTTTAATCGTAGGGTCAATCAACATCATATCCTGAAATCGGCGTAAAACAGCCTTAAGCATCGCGCCGCGATTTGGATGACATGCGACGGTTGTTTTGATATGCGGCTGCGTGGAAAAACACGCCGCTACGGTTTGGCTGATCGCGATGATCTCGCTGCCATTAGGAAGCGGGCCATAGCGCTGCAAAAGCCGCGCTGAGCGCGGCGAAAACACTGGCACCAGCAGCGCTTGCGGCTGAGTGAGCAAAGCGCGGGCCTGAATGCTGAGCGGCGTTTCAATTTGGTCATAAATCACGCATTCGGCGCAGGGGATGCCTTTTTTGGTGAGGGTCGTAGCAATCTGGCCCCGGGCATGCTGCCCGTGCGGGTGAATAAGTGGCCCTGCTGCCCCTGTCTTTTGCACCAATAGGATAAGATCTTGCGCCGCTCCTGCGCTGTTTATCACTGAAAAACCCAATTTTTTTGCCGCTTCCGCGGTGGCCTCGCCCACGGCGAAGCAGGTCATTTTTTTGGGGATAGGCGCGTGGGCAAAACACGCGACCGCATGTCGAGAGGTGAAAACCACCGCGGCATAGGCGGATAAATCTGGCAGGGTGCCGATGGGCGTTATGGTAAGAACCGGGCTGATCAAGATCTGTGCGGCGGGCTGATGCGATAAAACCTCTTGCGCAAAGGCCTGCGCGTCTTTTTGGGGCCGGGTCAGCAGGAGCGGTGGGCGTTGAGGCAAGATATTGTTTGTCATGGATTAGAATGTTACCCCCCCAACATGTTTGAGACAATGGATGAAAACATCTCGGCTCGGCCGGCACTTTTCCTAGGGCTTGAAAGCAGCTGCGATGATACAGCGGCGGCCGTGGTTTCCTGCCCGCCCGAGGGGCGGGTTGAAATCAAATCATCGATCGTGATGGGCCAGTCAAATTTGCATGAGGCGTTTGGCGGCGTGGTGCCGGAAATCGCGGCCCGCGCGCATGCTGAGCGCCTGGATCTCTGCGTCGCAAATGCCCTTGAGGAAGCCGGGTGCGATTTACAAGATGTGACGGCGATTGGAGTGACAGCGGGCCCGGGATTGATCGGGGGGGTGTTGTCGGGTGTGATGTGTGCCAAAGGCTTGGCTTTGGGGGCAGATAAGCCTTTGCTTGGGGTGAATCATTTGGCGGGGCACGCGCTCACCCCACGGCTGACGGATCAAATTGCCTTTCCTTATTTGATGCTGTTGGTGTCTGGCGGGCATTGCCAGTTTTTGATTGTTTCCGGTCCGGACCAGTATCACCGCTTGGGGGGCAGCATTGATGATGCCCCGGGTGAGGCGTTTGACAAAACGGCCCGCTTGATTGGGCTTGGGCAGCCTGGTGGCCCTGCCATTGAAAATGCGGCGGTGACTGGCGATTGCAAACGCTTTGCGTTTCCGCGCCCGCTCTTGGATCGGGCGGGGTGCGATATGTCTTTTTCCGGTTTGAAAACCTCGGTTTTGCGCAGCCGTGATGCGCTTTTGGCCGAACAGGGGGGGCTGTACCCACAGGATCAGTGCGATTTAAGCGCCAGCTTTCAAACCGCGGTAGCGGATGTTTTGGCGGAAAAAACCAAACGCGCTTTGACAGATTATTTGGCCTCTGCACCGGCGCAACCATGCTTGGCTGTGGCTGGGGGCGTGGCGGCGAATAGGCAGATTTGCGCGGCTTTGCAGCAGGTGTCTGCGGCGATGCAGGTGCGCTTTGTGGCGCCGCCTCTAGCGCTATGTACCGATAACGCGGCGATGATCGCCTATGCAGCCGCAGAGCTCTACCGCCTTGGACGGCGCGATGATATGCACCTATCCGCCCGCCCTAGATGGCCGTTGGACACCCGGCAACCAAGTTTGATCGGCGCAGGCAAAAAAGGCCCAAAAGCATGAGGGTCTCGATTTTGGGTGCTGGCGCGTTTGGAACGGCTTTGGCGATCGCCTTGGCCAAGCACAGGCCCGGGGTTACGTTATGGGCGCGAGATGCCGCGCAGTTGCGGAACATGCAAACCGCGCGCTGCAATCAAAAACGATTGCCGAATATGGGGTTTCCCGAGGCGCTTGGAATTGCCGCTGATTTGGCCGAATGCGCCGCTGCCGAAATTGTTCTGCTGGCTGTTCCAATGCAGCAGCTTGGTGGGTTTCTTTCCGCGTTGCCCCAAAAGAATTCCCCTAAATATCTGGTAAGCTGTTGCAAAGGCATCGATCTGGAAACCGGGAAAGGGGCCTCTGCCTTACTGCAAGCGCAGGCCCCAAATGCGCAGGCTGCGGTGTTGACCGGCCCCAGCTTTGCAACGGATCTGGCTGCAGGTTCGCCAACGGCGTTAAGCTTGGCCTGCGCGGATGCTGCTGCGGGCCTGTACCTGCAAGCGCAACTTTCAACCCCCAGTTTGCGGCTGTATCGCAGCACGGATGTGATCGGAGCTGAGCTGGGCGGGGCGTTGAAAAACGTGATCGCCATCGCGTGCGGGGTTACGATTGGGGCCGGTTTGGGGGACAGCGCTCGTGCCGCGCTGATGGCTCGGGGATATGTTGAAATGCAACGGTTTGCAGCGTCTTTGGGCGCGCGAGATCACGCTATGGAAAGCTTGTCGGGTTTGGGCGATTTAAGCTTAACCTGTATGTCGGATAAGTCGCGTAATTATCGCTATGGTCACGCGCTGGGGCAGCAGAAAAAATTTGACCCTTTGATCACAGTGGAGGGCGTGGCCACCGCAAAGGCCGCCTTGGCTTTGGCCAAAGACCAACAAATTGATTTGCCGATTACGCAGGTGGTGGTTCAGTTGTCCGAGGATAAAATAGAGGTCGCACAGGCGGTAGATCTTTTGATGTCGCGCCCTCAAAAACAGGAATGAGCATGGCGTTTTGGCTTTTTAAATCTGAGCCCAGCACATGGTCTTGGCAGGACCAAATTGCAAAGGGCGCGGCCGGCGAAGTTTGGGATGGCGTGCGCAATTATCAGGCCCGAAACTTTATGCGCCAAATGCAAATCGGAGATCGCGGATTCTTTTATCATTCCCAAGAAGAAAAATCGATTATCGGGCTGGTTGAGGTGATCCATGCGGCGCAGCAAGATCCCACGACGGATGATCCAAAATGGCAATGCGTAACGATAAAGGCTTTGCAAGCTTTGCCCAATGCGGTTTCATTGTATCAGATTAAAGCGCTTCCGGCGCTGGCTGATATGGTGCTTGTGCGCAATCCAAGGCTATCGGTGCAGCCCGTGCGCGTTGAAGAGTGGCGAATTATTCTTGAAATATCTGGTTTAAATCCACCAGGTTAATCAGCGGTGTCACCCCGGCAAAACGATAAATATTGAAACCGCAGCACGCTGTGTTGGGCTGGTCTGGCTTTTGAAAAAATAGGGCTCCGCCGTTGGGCGGAACCCTCTGTCACCCCAATGCGCTCCCACAGCACCTTCGGTTTCAGAAACGGGTTCGGCCATCCTGACGCGAACATGCAACAAACCTAGCGGGTATGCGCGTTTGGCACAAACTTTTACTATAAAGCATTTGTTTAAATTTTGAGAAAGTGCTGGGGCAGGCTTGTTTCGGGTGGCCGCTTTTCTTAACCGGGCCACCCGGTATTTTTAAGCGATGGCTTAATATCTGTAATGTTCTGGTTTGAACGGGCCTTCGGGGGTTACGCCGATATAATCTGCCTGATCTTTTTCCAATCTGGTCAGTTTCACGCCGATCCGCTCCAGATGCAGGCGCGCTACTTTTTCATCCAGATGTTTTGGCAGAATATAAACGTCATTCTTATAATTATCGCCTTTGCTCCAAAGTTCAATTTGGGCCAATACTTGGTTGGTGAAAGAGGCAGACATCACGAATGAGGGATGGCCCGTCGCATTGCCAAGGTTCAACAAGCGCCCTTCGGAGAGTAAAATCAAACGGCTGCCCGACGGCATTTCAATCATATCCACTTGGTCTTTGATATTGGTCCATTTGTGGTTTTTCAGATTGGCCACTTGGATTTCATTGTCAAAATGGCCGATATTGCCCACGATGGCCATATCTTTCATTTCGCGCATATGCTCGATGCGGATCACGTCCTTATTGCCCGTGGTGGTGATAAACACATCAGCGCTGTTCACAACATCTTCCAAAACAACCACTTCGAACCCATCCATCGCGGCCTGCAAGGCGCAGATCGGATCAACCTCTGTTACTTTGACGCGCGCGCCAGCCCCGGCCAATGAGGCGGCTGAGCCTTTTCCAACATCGCCATATCCACACACAACGGCGACCTTGCCCGCCATCATCGTATCTGTGGCGCGGCGGATCCCATCCACCAAGGATTCCTTGCAGCCATATTTATTGTCGAATTTTGATTTTGTGACCGAATCGTTCACGTTGATGGCCGGAAACGGCAATTGGCCTTGCTTGACCAATTCATAAAGCCGGTGCACGCCGGTTGTGGTTTCTTCGGATACGCCTTTGATCATTGCGCGTTGTTTGGTGAACCAACCCGGGGTTTCGGCCATACGCTTTTTGATCTGTGCAAAAACCGCTTCTTCTTCTTCTGATGTGGGCACGGCGATCAGGTCTGTTTCTCCGGCTTCAACGCGGGCGCCGAGTAAGACGTATAGCGTGGCATCGCCGCCATCATCCAAGATCATATTCGCGCCCTCTGGAAACATGAAAGACCGGTCGAGATAATCCCAATGCTCGGTAAGCGTTTGGCCTTTCACCGCGAAGACGGGTGTGCCCCCGGCTGCGATCGCGGCCGCTGCATGATCCTGGGTGGAGAAAATGTTGCAAGAGGCCCAGCGCACATCAGCGCCCAATTCAACCAGCGTTTCGATTAACACCGCCGTTTGAATGGTCATGTGCAAAGAGCCGACGATGCGCGACCCGCTTAATGGCTTGCTTTCACCATATTCGGCCCGCAGCGCCATCAGGCCCGGCATTTCGGTTTCAGCAATGTTCAGCTCTTTGCGGCCAAACTCTGCCAGCGCAATGTCTTTTACAATATAATCCGTGCTCATCGGCGACTCCTAAAGGTTTGGGGTCGCCTATCACAAGCATTTGCAAGCTTCAAGAATGTGCAGAGGCTCTCGGTGAGACCTGCGGCAATTGGCCTAGGAACCACAAACGCCTTTTTTATGCATGGCGCTTTAGACGCGGCAATTTTGACCTTTTTGGATTTGAAACGGTGGCAGATGACGCGCAGCCCTTGTTAGCAAAAAGTCCGCATGTCATATTATTTCTGATTATTCGAGGACCCCATGAAACAACCACGCGCTTGGCAAAGAATGCTGTCTGGACGGCGATTGGACTTGCTTGACCCAACGGCAGTTGACATTGAGATTGAAGATATTGCCCATGGCTTGGCCTTTGTGGCGCGCTGGAACGGCCAAACGCAGGGCGAGTTTGCTTATTCTGTCGCCGAACATTCTTTGTTGGTGGTAGAGTTATCCAAACGGCTTTTTCCCAAAATCGAGGCCAAATGGCAGCTCGCAGCCTTGTTGCATGATGCACCGGAATACGTGATAGGGGATATGATTTCGCCGGTTAAAGCGGCCGTTGGCGCAGGCTATGAAGCTTTGGACGAGCGCCTGACCGCCGCTATTCATATCCGTTTTGGGCTACCCGCAAAACTGCCGGCCAAAATTAAAGCGCAGATTAAAAAGGCCGATAAGTGCAGCGCCTGGCTTGAGGCCACCCAGATTGCCGGATTTTCACAACAAGAAGCCAACCGGTTCTTTGGCAAAATGCCAATGGATCTTGTGCCAGCTTTCACGGTTAAACTGCGGCCACCCAATCTGGTAAAGCGGGATTATATTTCCAAATACCAGACCCTTATATCGAAATTATAGGCAGCGCGGGTTGCTTTGCTACGCCAAATCGGGGTGGTTTTACCGCGGGCTGCGCTTGGCCAAAATACGCTGAAGGGTGCGCCGATGCATATTCAGCCTTCGGGCGGTTTCCGAGACGTTGCGGTCGCAGAGCTCATACACCCGTTGGATATGCTCCCAGCGTACGCGATCCGCGCTCATCGGGTTTTCCGGCGGTGGGGGCAAATCATCCCCCCGTGCCAATAACGCATTGGTGATATCAATCGCATCCGCGGGTTTGGATAAATAATCGGTGGCGCCAATTTTCACTGCGGCCACTGCGGTGGCTATGGCGCCGTATCCGGTTAAAACCACAACCCTGCAATCGGGGCGTTTTTCGCGCAGCACTTCCACAACATCTAGGCCATTGCCGTCTTCCAGCCGCAGATCAACCACCGCATATGCTGGAGATCGCGCCGTTGCGATTGCACGCCCAGCGGCCACTGATCCGGCGGTTTCAACCTCAAAGCCGCGTTTTTCCATGGCTTTCGCAAGCCGTTTGAGAAACGGGTCATCATCATCAACCAGCAAAAGCGAAGGGTCTTCGCCCAGATCCTGATATGTTCGTTCTGACACGCGGTCGCCTCCTGAGCGGTTGCCTTTGATTTACATCTAATGCGGCCACCCGCCTTGGTCAAATAATACCAGTGTTTAAGCTGCGTTCAAAAAGCAGCTGATTTTCTCGGCCACTTGCTCGGCGGGTAAATCACGGCGGAAAAATTCGACAAACCCATGCTCGGGAAGCAGCAGATAGCTCATTGTTGAATGGTCGACCAAATAATACGGATCGTTTTGGTCATGGGCTTTGTAATAGGTCCGAAACGCTTTACTTGCGGTTTTGATTTGGGCATCGCTGCCTGTTAATGCGATCAGTCTTGGATGCATCACCTCGGCAAACTCTGCCAAGACTTGGGGTGTATCTCGCTCCGGATCGATGGTGATAAAAACGGGCGTTACGTTTTGTCCGGCCGTTTCCAGCAGATCCACGGCTTCAACATTGCGCATCGTATCCATTGGGCAGATATCGGGGCAGAACGTATATCCAAAATAAAGCAGAGCCGGAGTTTTGCTGACATCGTCTTGCGACATGCTCTGCCCGTGCTGGTTTACTAGCGTGAACGCACCCCCAATCTGTTCGCTGCCACCCGCAATCACGCTGGCGCGGCATTGCGCGAAGCGATCGCTTGAACGGGGCATGAACAATGTGGAGACCGCCAGCCAAGAAAACAAAAGTAACAGGGCAAACCCGGCGCCCAACACCACTGTGAAACGGTTCTGCATAAGGGATTCCTTAGAGTAATTGCCATTGCTTGGCCTTTATGGGATCTATGTTTCCTAACAACCCACGTCAACCGGCAGGAAGATGATGACTGAACACGACGTCAATTTATTTTCAGATCAACGCCGCAGCAATTGGATTAGATTGCGCACTTTAATTCTGCTACGCTGGGTGGCGATTGCGGGCCAGTTGACGGCGATTTTAATTGCCAAAGAGGCATATAATCTGCAGCTTGAGCTGGGTCTTTGCCTTCTTGCGATCGCGGTGTCGGCCATTGGCAATCTGGTGGCCATGGTCAGCTTTCCTGAAAACAAACGTCTGTCAGAATTTGAAAACATGATGATGACCATGTTTGATCTGCTGCAATTGGGCTTTTTGCTTTATCTCACGGGTGTATTGCACAATCCGTTCAGCATTTTGCTTTTGGCGCCGGTTGCGGTTTCTGCCTCAATTTTGAAACTGCGATCAAATTTCATTCTGGGTGGCACCACGATCGTTTTGGTTACAATTTTGGCGGTGTATCATTTGCCTCTACGCACCCAAGCGGGCGCATTTTTGCGCATTCCAGAGTTATTTGTCTTTGGAAATTGGATCGCAATCGTGATCGCGTTGGTGTTCTTAAGCGTGTATTCGCGCCGCGTTACGAATGAAATGAACGCGATGGGAAACGCTTTATTGGCCACGCAAATGGCGTTGAGCCGGGAACAAAAGCTTACCGATTTGGGCGGTGTGGTGGCGGCAGCAGCGCATGAGCTGGGCACGCCTTTGGCGACGATAAAATTGACCAGTGCAGAATTGATGGAGGCCTTGCCTGATGGCTCGGAACTGCAAGAAGATGCAAGCTTGATCCGAGAACAGGCCAATCGCTGCCGCGATATTTTACGCTCGATGGGGCGCGCGGGAAAAGACGATCTGCATTTGCGCAGCGCGCCCTTAAGCGAAGTGCTGCGTGAGGCAGCCGAGCCGCATAAGGATCGGGGCGTGAAAATCAATATGTCTTTTGAACCGATCGAGGGCGCCGGGCTTGGCCAGCCGCTGGCTTTGCGGCGCCCGGAAATCATTCACGGTTTGCGCAATATGGTGCAAAATGCGGTTGATTTTGCCAAATCAGAGGTTTGGGTGGAAAGCTATTGGAGCCCCGATACGATCACTGTGCGGATCTTGGATGATGGGCCGGGCTATCCCGTTCACATGCTTGGGCGCATCGGCGATCCTTTTTTGCGGCATCGCAAAACAGGCGCGGCGCGTGATAACAGGCAAAGCTATGAAGGGATGGGCCTCGGCGTTTTTATCGCCAAAACATTGCTTGAAAGAACCGGCGCAGAATTAAGCTTTGCCAATGGATATGATCCTCAGCAAAGACCGGCAGCTAAAGCAACGCCGCGCGGCGCGATTGTGGAAATTCAGTGGCCCAGGGCTGCGGTTGAACAAATCACCGCTGCGCTGGGCGAAAACCGCGCTATGAAGATTTAGCATTTTGACGCTGGCGGAGTGTTTGCGATTACCGCTTAAAGCCTTGGGGGCTTGCGCGGCCTTTCAAAGCTTGCCTTGCACACAACCAAGGCTTCACGGGCTGCACGATCTTTCTTGTTTCGCGCAACTGGCAATGTCATCTTAGATTTATGAATTTATTTACAACCGAATTTCACATGCCTTCTGAGGCGCATATGCAAGCCTTCGCAGCCGCGCTTGGCAAAAGCTTGCGATGCGGGGATATCCTTCTGCTTGAGGGGCATATCGGCGCTGGCAAAAGTTTTTTTGCGCGCAGCCTGATCCAATCGGTACAAGATATTCCTGAAGAAGTGCCCTCACCAACGTTCACGCTGGTACAAACCTATGACACGCAAATCGGTGAGATTTGGCACGCAGATCTGTATCGCTTAACCTCGCATCAAGAGGCGGTTGAATTGGGGTTAGAAGAGGCGTTTGAAACCTCGATTTCTCTGATTGAATGGCCGGATCGGCTGGGGGATCTATCTCAATATAGCCCGTTAAATATCGCGTTTTCCAGCGGTGCAAGCGACAGTGAACGGCATCTCAAATTGCAGGGTTCGGCGTCTATTTGGGCGCTACGGTTGCAGGGTTTGAGCGATGAATGATCTGGGTATATCCGCCGAGTTGCAAGCGTTTTTGCGGAAGCATAAATGGCATAATGCGCAGATTGTAGCGCTGAAAACGGATGCGTCTCAGCGCCAGTATTACCGCTTATCGCAGAATGAACGCTCGGTCATTTTGATGGATGCGCGGCGCAGTGCGGTGGGTGAAACAAAGCGATTTCAACGGATTGCGTCACATTTGTTTGCGCAGGATCTCAGCGCTCCGCAAATTTATGGCGCGGATCATGATTTGAGGGCTTTGCTTGTTGAAGATTTGGGCGATGATTTATTGTCGGGATTTTGGGCAAAGGGCGCGCAAAGCGCCTATCCAATTTATCAAAAGGCGGTTGATATGCTGCTTGCGGTGCAGGCAAGCGACCCTCCGGCCTTTTTAGCGCAGCCCGATGCACAGGATTTGGCTGTCATGATCACGCCCGCTTTTGAATTTTATAAAGGCTCAGCACGCGTTGAGGCGAATCAATCCGCCCTGCTTGCTGCGCTTACCGATTTGCTCGCGGCTGCGCTGCAAAGCGCGCCAGTTCTGGCGCTGCGCGATTGCCATGCGGAAAACCTTCTTTATTTGCCGGCGCGCCGCGGTGCGGCCTGTGTGGGTATTTTGGATTTTCAAGATGCGTTTCAAAGCCACCCCGCCTATGATCTTATGTCGCTTTTGCAGGATGTGCGCCGCGATATTCCCGCCAGTATGGAGGCTGGTTTGATCGCGTATTTTGTGGCGCAGGCGGGCCTAGAAGCGCGGGCCTTTCAGCGCGCTTATGCGGTTTTGGGGGTGCAACGCAATCTGCGTATTTTGGGGGTTTTCGCGCGGCTGGCCCTGCAAGAAAACAAAGCAAATTATCTGGTGCATATGCCCCGGGTCTGGCGCTATATCCAACGCAATTTACGCGCTCCGGGTTTGCAAGGGCTTAAGGCTTTGATCGATGCAGAATTTCCCAGCCCTGCAAATTTAAATTGGACGGTTTAAATGCACATGATGGCCAAAACCCCTTTTCCCGTGATGATTTTTGCTGCTGGTTTCGGGCGCCGCATGGGGGCGCTGACAAAAGATAAACCCAAACCCTTGGTGCCTGTAAAAGGGCGGGCGTTGATCGATTATGCGGTTGATATTGCGCGCGAAAGCGGCGCTCAGACGATCCTTGTTAATCTGCATTACAAGCATCAGATGCTTGCGGATCATTTGCGCGACGCGCCCGTGCAAACGCGGCTTGAACTGCCGGATATTCTTGAGACGGGGGGCGGATTAAAAGCGGCGTTGCCGCAATTGGGAGCGGGCCCCGTGGTAACGATAAATTCAGATGCGATCTGGCAGGGTGAAAATCCGATTGCCGCTTTGCGCGCGCGCTGGCAGCCAGAGCGGATGGAGGCGCTGCTGCTGTGCATTGAGCGGACCCATGCGCAGGGCCATAGCGGGGCAGGCGATTTTTCGCTGGCAAAGAATGGCTGTCTGCAGCGCGGAGGCAACTTGGTTTACACTGGTGTTCAAATCATAAAAACGGATGGATTGATGGCCATTGAACAACGCGCCTTCTCGCTCAATCTTTTATGGGCCCAGATGATAGAGCGCCAGAGCGTGTATGGCGCGGTGTATCGGGGCAACTGGTGCGATGTTGGCCATCCTGAAGGGCTGGCATACGCCCAAAACATGCTGTCTCATTCCCATATGCCAAAGGCAAATTAGGTGAATTTTAAAGATCAGACGCTTTTTGGATTGCCCCCCGGTGCTGATTTTGCCGCCGCTTTGGTAGATGGGCTTTGCGCAAAGTTTGCCATGGCCCCACCGGCCGATCTGGCGCGCGTGCAAATCATCGTGAACACCCAGCGTTTGGCGCGTAGAGTGTCTGATTTATTCGCCGCAAAGGAAAATATTCTGCACCCTAAACTGCATGTTTTAAATGATTTAAGCGGATTGGCGCCGCAGATTATGCTGCCCGCAGCGCCGCCGGCCTTGAGTAGCCGCTTCGAGTTATTGGCGTTGGTCGAAAAGCTGCTTGTTCAGCAGCCCGATCTGGCCGCGCGCTCTGCCCTGTTCGATTTAACCGATAGCCTCGCCCAGCTGATCGAAGAAATGCAGGATGAAGGCGTGGGCGTTGCAGACCTAAAAGGGTTAAACGTGAGCGATCAATCCGGGCATTGGCAGCGCACCCATGCTTTTTTAACCATCGCAGCCGAGTATCTTGCAGGGCGGGCCGCGCATCCTGATATGGTCAGCCGGCAGCGGCAGATGGTCGAACAGATAAGCGCCTGCTGGCAAACTGCACCGATCCCCTCGCCGGTCATTCTGGCAGGTTCAACCGGATCGCGTGGAACAACGCTGTCTTTGATGAAAGCTGTGGCCGCGCTGCCGCAAGGGGCCTTGCTCTTGCCCGGGTTTGATTTTGATATGCCGCTGACGGCGTGGGCTGACATGGCGCATGCGTTGGACAGCGAAGATCATCCGCAATACCGTTTTGTGAAATTGCTTTCGGCATTGGCGGCTCAGCCGCAGCAAGTGGCGCGCTGGGCAGGGATGAAAGCGCCGGTTCCAGCGCGGGGCGCTTTGGTGTCTTTGGCGTTGCGGCCCGCGCCTGTTACCGATTGCTGGCTGTCCGAGGGGCCGGCTTTGCACGATATTGCGGGTGCCACAAGTGCCATGACCTTGCTGGAAGCGCCTAGCCCGCGCCTTGAGGCCATGGCGATTGCTATGCGGCTGCGCGAAGCAGCGAAAGAAGGTCTTACAGCGGCTTTGATCACGCCAGATCGGGGTCTAACGCGGCAAGTTAGCGCCGCCCTCAGCCAATGGGGCATCATCCCGGATGACAGCGCGGGCATGCCGTTACACCTTAGCCCTCCGGGGCGTTTGTTGCGCCAAGCGCTTGGCATATTGGGGCAGGGTGTCAGCACGCCAACGCTTTTGGCGCTTTTAAAACACCCTTTAGCGCATAGCGGGGGCGCGCGAAATGAACATTTATTGCTGACCCGCGATTTAGAGCTTTATTTGCGCGCCAAAGCGATCCCGTTTCCGCAAAGCGCTGGCTTGCATGCCTGGGCGCAAAAACAGAATAATCCTATGGCGCTGTCATGGGCTGGCTGGGTGTCTGAAATCTGCGCAGCGCATTGGCCGGCGGATTCTGCGCCATTTGCGGATCTGCTGTCGCAACATTTGACATATGCTGAAGCGATTTGCCGAGGATCGCGCCCCGATGAGGATGACGAGGCTGGGGGGTTGTGGCAGCAAAAGGCCGGGCGCCAAGCCCGCGAAACGGTCAAGGCGTTGGAAGCAGCGGCGGCCTCGGCTGGCGCGGTTTTGCCGTTTGATTACGCGGGGGTGTTCAACGGCGTTCTTGCGCAAAATGAAGTGCGCGATCGCGATGCTCCGCATCCTAAGATCTTAATCTGGGGTACATTAGAGGCGCGGGTTCAGGGCGCAGATTTGTTGATTTTGGCGGGGTTGAATGAGGGGGTTTGGCCGCAAGTGCCGCCCCCGGACCCTTGGTTGAACCGGCGCCTGCGCCATGAGGCGGGATTGTTGCTTCCCGAGCGTCGGATTGGGCTATCTGCGCATGATTTTCAACAAGCGATTGCTGCAGGGCAAGTTTGGCTGACCCGCTCAGTGCGCAATGATGAGGCTCAAACAATCCCCGCGCGTTGGGTAAACCGCTTGACCAATTTGTTAAACGGATTGCCTGAAAATGGCGGCGTACAGGCGTTTTCGGCGATGCGTGCGCGCGGGGATGCCTATCTAAAACGCGTTGAACGCTTCGAGTCATGGCACCCAGCCCCAGTGGCGTTGCGCCCGGCGCCGGCGCCGCCAAAAGCGATGCGCCCTCAAAAACTCTCGGTGACGGAAATCAAAACGCTGATCCGCGATCCTTATGCGATTTATGCCAAGCATGTTTTGGGCTTGCGACCTTTAGAGCCGATTGAGCCTGTCCCGGATGCGCGGTTGCGCGGGGTGATATATCATGCGTTGATGGAGCAGTTCATCAAAGCCTGGCCTGATTGCGCGCCGGCGGATCGGCGCCTTCGGTTTGTTGAAATTTCAGAAGCTTTGCTGTGCGCGCAAGTGCCTTGGCCATCGCATCAGGCGTTCTGGCGCAGTCGTCTGCGGGCAATGGCAGATTGGGTTATCGCCGAAGAAGAGGTTCGCCAAGCGCGCGGCCAACCGCTTGCGCTTGAAGGCCGCGGGGCTGTGTTGCTGCCCGAGCTGCAATTTACCCTCAGCGCGATTGTGGATCGCATCGATATTTCGCAGGAGGCTGGGCTTTATATCTATGATTATAAAACCGGCGCGGTGCCCACGCCAGATCAACAAAAGGTTTTTGACAAGCAGCTTTATTTGCTAGCCGCAATCGCGCAGCAGGGGGGATTTGAAAATCTGCAACCCGGCGAGGTTGCTGAGGCGGCGTTTATCGGTCTGGGGGCGGCGAAAAAATATCAAGCCGCACCGTTTGACAAAGAACCGCTTGCGCAAGCTTGGGAAAAATTCAAACATTTAATTGCCAGCTATCAAAGCGAAGAGACAGGGTTTCAGGCACGCCGTGCTTTGTTTCGCGTTGAAGATTATTCACCCTATGATCAATTGTCGCGTTATGGCGAATGGTCGCTCAGCGCGCCTGCCCGTCAAGAGGTATTGAGATGAGCGCGCGTGATCCCGCCAGCGCGCGCCAACTTGCTGCGGCGCGCCCCGAAATATCAACATGGCTATCGGCCAATGCTGGCTCGGGCAAAACCAAAGTGTTAACCGATCGGGTGGCGCGCTTGTTGTTAAATGGCGTATTGCCCGAGCATATCCTATGCCTGACCTATACGAAAGCGGCTGCCAGCGAAATGCAAAACCGGCTTTTTGAGCGGCTTGGGGCATGGTCGATGCGCGCCGATGTCGCGCTGCGCGATGAGTTGCAGCAATTGGGTCTTGAAACCGAACTTGACGCGGCGATGCTGCGCAAAGCCAGAACCCTGTTTGCCCGTGCCATTGAGGCGCCTGGTGGTTTGAAAATTCAAACCATTCATTCCTTTTGCGCGGCGCTGCTGCGGCGGTTTCCGCTGGAGGCGGGTGTGAGCCCGCAATTTCATGAGATGGATGAACGCGCGAGTCGCTTATTGGCGGGCAGCATTCTGGATGACATTTCCGCCTCGGATCAGCAGTCGGTAATCGGTTCAGTGGCCGCTTATTGTAACGAAACGGATGTTATGGACCTGATCGCCTCTGTCTTGAAACACCGGCAGTTATTTGCGCAGGGCAGCGCCAAAGCAGAGATCTGGGGGCGATTGAATCTTCCCGTGACTCTTACCGGCGAAGCGCTGTGCGCAGGGGTATTCACACAGGATGCCTGGGGTTTGATTGGCACGCTGGTCAGTGTTCTCAGTACCGGATCTTCCACCGATCAGCGTAATGGCGAAAAGCTCGCCAAATTGTCTGCGCCAAGCCTTGAGGCGCTTGGCCTGTTGGAACAGCTGTTGCTTTGGGGTGAGGGTACAACAAAAAATACGCCGTTTTCCGCAAAAATTGACGCCTTTCCAACCAAAGCGCTGAGAGACGGCGCGTTGCAGCCCCATTTGCCTGCGCTTCACGCCTTAATGGCGCGCGTTGAAGATACCCGTGATCAACGGCTGGGGCTTATGGCAGCCCAGAAAACCGCCGTGCTCTATGCGTTTGCTGCGGTTTTTCTGCCGGCTTACGAGCGTGAAAAACAGGCGCGGGGATGGTTGGATTTTGACGATCTGATTTTAAAGGCGCGCGGGTTGTTAACGGATCAAGCTGTGGCAGATTGGGTTTTGTACCGCTTGGATGGTGGCATTGATCATATTTTGGTGGATGAGGCGCAGGATACCAGCCCCATTCAGTGGCAGGTGATCGAAAAACTGGCCCAAGAATTCACCAGCGGCCAAGGCGCACGGTCAAATCGCGGCCGAACGATTTTTGTGGTTGGGGATAAAAAGCAATCGATTTATTCCTTTCAGGGCGCAGACCCGGCTGAGTTTGATCGGATGAAAGCAGATTTTGCAGCGCGGTTGAAACCCACTGACACGCCGCTATTTGACGCCAGCCTGGCGCATTCATTTCGATCGTCTTCGGCAATTTTGGCATTGGTAGATAAGTTATTTGCGCCGGCATCGGGCGTGTCGGGTGCTGCCGGCGAACAGCATTTGGCCTTTAAAACTAAAATGCCGGGGCGGGTGGATCTATGGCCCGCGCTTGAGGCGGTGGAAAAGCAAAAAGATCGCTCTTGGGAGCGCCCTGTTGACCTACCGGATCAAGACAATCATTTGGTGCAATTGGCGCGCCATATTGCCGAAGAAATTGACCATATGATCACCCAGAAGGTGGCGATACCCGAAGAAATTGGAAAAACCGGCCGCTATCATATGCGGCCAGTGCGCGCCGCGGATTTCCTGATTCTTGTCCAGCGCCGTTCTGATTTGTTTCAAGAAATTATTCGCGCCTGCAAAGCCCAAAACCTACCGATCGCGGGCGCGGATCGTTTGAAACTGGGCGCTGAAATGGCGGTAAAAGATTTATTGGCGCTCTTGGCTTTTCTGGCCACGCCGGAAGATGATTTATCCTTGGCTGTGGTGCTAAAATCGCCCTTGGTCGGCTGGGATGAGCAAACGCTTTTCACGTTGGCGCAGGGGCGCGGCAGAAAGTTTCTCTGGCAGGTTTTGCGCGCGGCAACCGATCAGCATGGGCATTTGATTGCGATGTTGAATGATTTGTTGCTACAGGCTGATTTTTTGCGCCCCTATGAATTGCTCGAGCGCGTTTTGACGCATTACGCGGGCCGCAAGCTGCTTTTGGGTCGCTTGGGTCAAGAAGCCGAAGATGGGCTGAACGCGCTTTTAGGGCAGGCGATGGCCTATGAGCGCAGCGAGGTTCCCAGCCTGACAGGGTTTTTGGTTTGGATGCAATCTGACGGGTTGGAGATCAAACGCCAAGCCGATCAAGATGGCAATCAAATCCGCGTGATGACGGTGCATGGCGCCAAGGGATTGGAATCTCCCATCGTTATTTTGCCCGATACGGCGAAGCGTGACGCGCGGTTGCACGATGATTTATTGGTCGCCCAAGATGGCGCGTTTTGGAAAGTGCCTCGCGCCGAAATGCCGCCGCGATTGCGCGAATTGCGCGAGCGCAAGCTGCGTGCGGAAGAGGAAGAGCGCGACCGTTTGTTATACGTGGCGATAACGCGGGCGGAAAAATGGCTGATCGTGGCCGCTGCCGGGGATTTGGGGGCGGACCAACGGGCTTGGTATCAAAAAATCAGCCTTGGGGTTGAGGCTCTTGCGGCGCAATCGCAGCGTTTTCCAACGGGTATGGGGCGCCGTTTTGACTATGGCGTTTGGGCCCCGTGTAGCGCAGAGGTCGAAGAAGAACAAAGCGTGCCGAGCCTCGTTTTGGAAGAGTTCTTCAATGAGGTGGCGCCGCCGGTCCCGGCCCAACCAAAGCCGTTAAGCCCCTCTGATTTGGGGGGTGAGAAATCGCTGCAGTCGGATGCTGAGGAGACGGATGAAGACGCAAAGTTACGGGGACTGCAAATTCACAAATTGCTTGAAGTGCTGCCAAGTCTTGATCCTGCGCTCTGGCCCGATATGTGTTCTAAAATTTTGGATCAGGCAGGTTTGCCCGCCTCTGCAGAGACGTTTGAGGCGCTTAAAGCGGAAGTTCTGGGCGTTTTAAAGACCCCCGATTTGCAATTTTTATTTGGTTTTGATGCGCTTGCGGAAGTGGCCTTGTCAGGCCCAGTGGCGGTCCTTGAGAACAAGCAGGTTTACGGCATTGTTGATCGTTTGGTGGTGCAAGAGGCGGCTGTTTGGCTGGTTGATTTTAAATCAAATGCGCAAGTTCCAGAAAGCCCGGCAGAGGTGCCATTGGGGCTTTTGCGTCAGATGGCCGCTTATGCTGCGGTTATCGCCCGTACCTATCCTGACCATCAGATAATCCCGGCGCTGCTCTGGACCAAACAGGCGCGTTTGATGCCCTTGCCGGACGCGCTCTTGGCAAACGTATTTTCCGAGCCATCCCTTGACCTTTAGGGGCGCGATGCCTAGGTTCCCGCTATCAGAAATGTGGTTTCAGGAGATACGAAAATGGCTACAGTTGCCGTCACAGACGAGACTTTCGACAGCGAAGTAAAAAACTCTGACGTTCCTGTCGTGGTTGATTTTTGGGCGGAATGGTGTGGCCCTTGCAAGCAAATCGGTCCGGCGCTGGAAGAGCTGTCGGTTGAAATGGCCGGCAAAATTAAAATCGCCAAAGTCGATGTGGATACAAACCCAAATTCCGCCGCCTCCATGGGGGTGCGGGGTATTCCGGCGTTGTTTATTTTCAAAGATGGCGAAGTGATTTCGAACCGCGCTGGCGCTGCACCGAAAGCCGCACTGCAAAGCTGGATAGAAGATAGCATTTAAGCTCTCTGAGATGCTGTGATGTCGAATTGGGCACCTTTGGTGCCCTTTTTCGCACCAAACCCGAACTTTATGCATGCGCGTTAATGCAGCGCATATCACCGATAGCGCAGAGCGTAAAAAAGGAGAGGCGTATGAGCCAAAGTGATTTTCCCGGATGGCATGGCACCACGATTATCGGCGTTAAAAAATCGGGCAAAGTGGTGATCGCGGGGGATGGTCAGGTTTCGTTGGGGCAAACGGTGATCAAAGGCACAGCGCGCAAAGTGCGCCGCTTATCCCCCGGCGGTTTTGACGTGATCGCAGGTTTTGCGGGTTCAACCGCTGATGCGTTTACGCTTTTGGAGCGGCTTGAAGCAAAGCTGGAAGCCGCGCCTGGACAGCTAGAGCGGGCTTCGGTTGAACTGGCCAAAGATTGGCGTACGGATAAATATCTTCAAAAGCTGGAAGCGATGTTGATCGTCACCGATGGCAAAAAGCTTTTTGTGATCACGGGCGCCGGTGATGTGCTTGAGCCCGAGCATAATATTGCGGCGATCGGCTCGGGTGGCAATTTTGCCTTGGCGGCAGCGCGTGGCATGATGGATAGCGATAAAGACGCAGAAACAATTGCCCGCGAGGCGATGGCGATCGCCGCTGATATCTGCGTCTACACGAATGGCAAATTGACGGTCGAGGATCTTTCAGAATGACCCTTATCCCGCCTGAAACGTTGCGGTCAGCCGTTCAGGCGGGTATTTTAAATGAAGCCCAGGCGGTACGTCTTTCGGTACATCTTCAAACAGAGTTTGGGTCTCGCGCCGCGTTGTCGCGCGATGATGAGCCCTTTGAATTTTTTAGAGGGTTTTCGGAAATTTTTGTCACTTTGGGGTTAAGCCTGTTATGGGGCGGTGCGCTGGGACTGATTGGACTGTCTGTATCTTGGATGTTTGCGCATTTTTGTTGTTTGGTTTTATGCCTAGGCCTGGCGCGCTATTTCACGCTGATACGGCGGATGAGCTTGCCCAGCATCGCTTTGGCGCTGGGCGCCGCGGTGAATGGCAGCGCGGTGTTTTCAATTGGTTTTTTCGAGCTTGGAAGCTTTGAAAAAGCGCCTCTTATGGCGCTGGCAGCGCTTGGTATGGGGGGCATGGCTTTATATTTTAAAGTTTTCAAACTGCCGTTTGCGATGTTTTTGTTTGGCCTGTTCGCGATGCTGTTGAGCTATAGCGTGGCGCTTGACCTAACCGATATCTCCCTTGCGCCCGCAAATTTTCCGGAAATGTTTTTCAATTTAGGCATCGGTGCACCGGTGGCCTATGCCTCGCTTGGTCTTGGCTTTGCAATGATGGCGCTGGGGCTTTGGTTTGACATGCAGGATCCGCACCGCTTGGGTCGATTTGCGGCAACTGGATTTTGGCTGCATATTCTTGCCGCGCCGGCCTTGGTGAATACGGCAGCTTTCTCCCTTTATAAATTGGGCGGGACAACGGGTTATCTTTCGATGGCGGGTCTGCTTTTATTGGTAACCGTTTTTGCGTTGATTATTGATCGCCGTTCTTTTTTAACAGCGGGCTTATTCTATTTTATCGCCGTGATTGTTTGGATCACAAACCAAGCGCTGGGAGAGGCATTTGGCGGGGTATCGATTGTGTTTATACTCGGCGTGCTATTTACGGCATTGGGCACTTGGTGGGTGCAAATGCGCGGCGCAGTGTTGCGTGCCTTGCCAGAGTTTCCCGGCAAATCTAACCTTCCCCCTTATCGATCAGAGGATTAAATGACTGACTTAACTCCGCGTGAAATTGTTTCAGAACTTGACCGTTATATTATCGGGCAACGCGATGCGAAGCGCGCCGTTGCCGTGGCGCTGCGCTCTCGCTGGCGGCGCAAACAACTTGATGCCAGCTTGCGCGATGAAGTTTATCCTAAAAATATCCTTATGATCGGGCCAACCGGCGTGGGTAAAACCGAAATAAGCCGGCGGCTTGCCAAACTGGCGAAAGCCCCTTTCATAAAAATTGAAGCAACCAAGTTCACCGAAGTGGGCTATGTGGGGCGAGATGTCGAGCAAATCATCCGCGATTTGGTTGATTCTGCCATCGCGATGACGCGCGCGCAGATGCGCGATGATGTGCGCGCAAAGGCCGCTCAGGCGGCGGAAGATCGGGTAATAGAAGCCATTGCCGGATCCGATGCGCGTTCTGCCACGCGCGAAATGTTTCGCAAAAAGCTGCGCGCTGGCGAGCTGGATGATCAAGAGATCGAACTTGACGTTGCCGATACCAGCACGCCCACACCCATGTTGGATATTCCCGGTCAGCCCGGCAGCCAGATGGGCATGATGAATATAGGCGATCTGTTTGGCAAAGCGTTTGGTCAACGCACGGTGAAGCGCAAAATCAAAGTGTCTGATAGCCATGATCTTTTGGTTGGGGAAGAGGCGGATAAACTGCTAGATGATGACAGTGTTACCCGCGCTGCGATCGAAGCGGTGCAAGAAAATGGCATCGTGTTTTTGGATGAAATTGATAAAGTCTGCGCGCGCAGCGATGCGCGTGGCGGTGATGTCAGCCGCGAAGGTGTACAACGCGATTTGCTGCCTTTGATCGAAGGCACCGTGGTCAGTACGAAATATGGCCCGGTCAATACCGATCATATCTTGTTCATTGCCTCGGGCGCGTTTCATGTGGCCAAACCGTCGGATCTGCTTCCTGAATTGCAGGGCCGATTGCCCATCCGGGTTGAATTGCGCGCGCTCAGCGAAGAAGATTTTGTGCGTATTCTCACCGAGACCGATAATGCGTTGACCCTGCAATATACCGCGCTGATGGGGGCCGAAGGTGTTGTGGTTAACTTTACCGAAGAGGGGATCGCCGCGCTGGCAAAAATAGCCGCGCAAGTGAACCTGTCGGTGGAAAATATTGGTGCGCGGCGGCTTTATACGGTGATCGAGCGGGTGTTTGAAGAGCTGTCGTTTGCCGCCCCTGACCGCGCCGGTGAGACCGTTGAGGTCACGGCTAAATTTGTGGAAGATAATTTGGGTGATCTGGCCAAAAGTGCCGATCTTAGCCGTTATGTTTTGTAACGCTGCTGGTTTGACCTTGCAGAGCGCTTTGATCCGTTGAAAGCGGGCATGCATACGTGCTGTCCTGCGTGAAAACCACGGCTGCGTGAACCCCGCATCTTCAAAAGAGCGGTGCATATGGGCAGTATCGCCCCGCATAGTGCTTGGATGGTTGAACCGTCTGAGCGGGCAATCAAGATTGAACGCGGCCTGAATATACGCGGAAATGTCAGTGCGATTGCCAAGAAAGGGTGAGGCCAGATTATAGGTGTCGTACAGGGCATGACTGCGCGTTGCTTCGTGCCAAGACCCGTTCAGCCTGAGACGGTCAAAAATCAGCCGCTACGCCGCCAAAATAAGCGCCGGGTTGCGCGGCTGCCAATAAACGCGAAAACAGATCAAAGCCTTTCTGGTTCGATTGAATTGGCCTGATGAGACGCACCAGCCTTTTCTGATCGCTTCCAGCACCATAATAATCGCAGTTTAGTCAGCGCCTATTTTTTCGGTAAGATTTTTCGAAAAGTCGCCTCTTTTGCGGGCGAGCGCTCATCGCCCCTGCACAGCCTGAAGCTGCGCAACGACCGGCGGTTTAGAGGTGGGCGAACCTCTTTTACGTTTAAAAAACCGGAATCAAATGTTTTTATTTATTTATTTATTTTGCTTGCTGAAGGCTGGTGGGGCTGAGGCCAAATTTTTTGCGGTGCGATAAACAGCGTGCGCGTGTGGTTCTGATGGCGCGGCTCTGCGGCTTTGGTGACTTTTAGCCAAAGCAAATCAGTATCAGTTCGGTATATTTGTTCATTTGAGCTTGCAAAATGTTCATATGGTCAGTTAAACGCTGCGTATGGTCTTCACATCCCGCCAAGAATCTTTCTTATCGCTCTTGCGCCAGCAAGGAGAGGTAGAAGTTGAGCTGTTGGCGAAAGACTGGAACATCGCCACGCAAACAGTACGGCGTGATTTGGGCGTCTTGTGCCATGCCGGCCTAGCGCTGCGTACGCATGGCGGCGCAAAACGTATCAGCGGAGCTTCGGTGATGGCTTATGAAGATCGCCGCATGGTGCATTTGAAGGCCAAGCAAGCGATCGCGGGCGCAACCGCGAAGCTGATCCCCAATGGCGCCTCAGTGGCGCTGAATATCGGCACCACAACCGAATTGGTGGCAGAAGCCTTGCGCCAGCACCGCGATTTGACGGTGTTGTCGAACAACGTGAATATGGTGCCTATTTTTCGCGGATCAGGTTTGAAATCCTTACATTTAATCGGTGGTGAGGTGCGCATGAGCGATGGCGCGATCATCGGTAGCGAGGCGGCGCGCGCGATCTCGCATTACAAAGTGGATTTTGCGATTATTGGAGCTTCGGCTTTGGATGAAGAGGGCGCCATCCTAGACTTTGATCATCATGAAGTGGAGGTGGCGCGGGCAATCTTAACCCATGCACGTTGTAAAATTCTGGTGGCGGACGGGTCGAAATTTGGCGTGCCCGCGCCGTATAAAATCTGCGATGTGGATCAATTGGATCATATCGTTTTAGAGTCAGCCCCGCCGAAGGCTTTCGTTCAGCGCCTTAACGCGGCCTCAACCGCTTTGCATATTACACAGGAACAAACATATGTCTGAAACACGCAATCCAGTGGATCTTTTTGTGATTGGTGGCGGTATCAATGGATGCGGGATCGCCCGTGATGCTGCGGGGCGCGGCTATTCCGTTGCATTGGCTGAAATGAATGATCTGGCCTCTGCCACCTCTTCGGCCTCGACCAAATTGTTTCATGGTGGCTTGCGCTATCTTGAGTTTTTAGAGTTCCGCTTGGTGCGCGAGGCCTTGATCGAACGCGAAACCTTGCTGCGCGCGATGCCTCATATCAGTTGGCCGATGCGGTTTATTCTGCCCTATGACGCCTCGATGCGCTTTGACAGCGAAACCCCCGTCTCGCGGTTTTTGGCGCGTATCATGCCATGGATGAAGGGCCGCCGGCCTGCATGGTTATTGCGCTTGGCTCTTTTTCTTTATGACACTTTGGGGGGACGAAAAATTCTGCCGGGAACAAGCCGTCTGAATTTGCAAACAGATCCTGAAGGTGCGCCGTTGAAACCCTTTTTGAAACAGGCGTTTGAATATTCGGATTGTTGGGTGGAGGATGCGCGTTTGGTGGTGCTGAACGCCCGTGATGCGGCGGCGCGCGGCGCAAAGATTAATGTGCGCAGCAAAGTTGTTGCGGCGCATTATGCGGATGGGCTGTGGCATGTTCAGCTGCAAAGCCAAGATGGGGCGCAGCAAACCCTAAGCGCTAAAATGCTAGTAAATGCGGGTGGGCCTTGGGTTGAAACGGTGATAAACGGCGCCTTGCGCTTGAACAGCCGCGATAAGGTGCGTTTGGTGCGCGGCAGCCATATCGTGACCCGAAAGTTATTCGACCACGAGAAAAGCTACTTTTTTCAAGGTAAGGATGGGCGCATTATGTTTGCCATCCCCTATGAAGAGGATTTTACGCTGATTGGTACAACCGATGCTGATCATTCTGATCCAGGGCAAAAACCCGAATGCTCTGCAGAAGAACAAGCCTATTTGTTGAATTTCGCCAATCAGTATTTTGCTGCAGAGGTCACTGCAAAGGATGTGGTCTGGCGCTACGCCGGGGTGCGCCCGCTTTATGACGATGGGGCCAGTTCAGCCACCGCGGCCACGCGTGATTACGTGTTGCGGGTGGATCGCAGCGCCGGTGGGCCCGTGCTAAACGTGTTTGGTGGAAAAATCACCACATATCGGCGCTTGGCGGAATCTGCGCTGGAGTTGGTGGATGCAGAATTTGGTTCAACCAGCGCCAAATGGACTGCTGGTGTGGCCTTGCCAGGGGGTGATTTCCCGGTCGATGGTGTTGCGCAATTGCGCCGCGATTTGGCAGAGGCTTTGCCATTTCTGCAGGCGTCAACCATTCGCCGTTTGATCCGGCAATATGGCAGCGAGGCGCAGCAGATTTTTGCCGAGGCGGCCTCGGCGGAAGCGCTGGGGAATGATTTTGGCAGCGGCATTTATCAGCGTGAACTGGATTGGGCCATTGCGCAGGAATGGGTCCATGGGGCGGATGATTTTCTATGGCGCCGCTCAAAGCTTGGGTTGCGGGTCTCGCCTGATCAGCGGCAGGCGATTGAGGGGTATATTGCCGCGGCACTATCCGCTAAGGCGCGGGTTGCTTAGCTGCTAAACGCCGCCGCCGCAGGCTTATCACGCGGCAAGCCCATGCGGTTGTTATGCGCTGCGCGGCGCAACCCCGCCGCTGTAAAACTGCAAATGCTTTCCAGCCGACCCAATTCAGGATACGAATGCGTGAGGGGATAGCGCCGGCCAATTGGCCCTTGCGCAGCGTATTAGGGTGAAAACACATGTCGGAAAAAGCCCATTGGGATCAGGTGTGGCAGAACAAGCCAGCTGAACAAACCAGCTGGTTTCAAACCGTGCCAGCGCTGAGTGGTGATTTTATCACGCGCGCGGGCATCGCCAAATCTGACCCAATTATTGATATAGGCAGCGGTGCCTCTTGCCTGATTGATTGGATGATAGCGGCCCGATATAGCAACATCACCGCGTTGGATATTGCCGCTGGGGGGATTTTAAAAACCAAAAAACGCCTGGGCCCCGCGGGCGATAGCCTCAAAATCATTGAGGCGGATATCCGCACTTGGTTTGCCCGTGAACAATTTATGCTGTGGCATGATCGGGCGGTTTTTCATTTTTTAACGCGTGAAGAGGAACAAGCCGCCTATGCCCGTATTCTGGCGGATGCGGTTGTGCCGGGGGGGTATTTCATCTGCGCAACATTCGCGCAAGATGGGCCGCTTAAATGTTCCGGTTTGCCCGTACAGCGATATAATATTCAGGCTCTCAAAAAGCGGTTTTCGGTAAATTTCCAGCTTCTGGAAGAGTGTCAGCAAGCGCATATCACCCCTGCGGGCAAGGCCCAAAACTTTCAATGGTCTTTCTGGAAAAGGCGCGCCTCGCCACAAAATAAGGCGCTTTGAAGAAGCGATCTGACGGCAAACTTGGGCTTGTTTCTAACGGAATTTAAGGCTCTTATAGGCTTGTCAAAAGGAGCGGTTGATGACGGAGATAGCGGATTTAAGCGGAATTTTAATGGCCGAACCGGTAACGGCGTTTTTGAGCAATCTGGCGGCTGCGATTGCAGCGATTGTAATCACGCTATTCGCCTCGCGGTTTGTGAAATCTTGGATTGCCAAACTGGGCTTTCGCTATGAGCAACTTGATGACACGTTATTTGTGTTTCTCAGCAAATTTGCACAAGTGGTCGTTCTTGCTGTCGGAAGTGTTTTTGTTTTAAATAGCTTTGGCGTTCAGACCACGTCAATCGTAGCGCTTTTGGGGGCGGCGGGTTTGGCGGTTGGCTTGGCGCTGCAGGGCACTTTGTCTAATTTTGCTGCAGGGATTATGCTGATTGTATTTCGGCCCTTTAAGAGGGGCGATTATGTTTCGGTTTCCGGGCAATCGGGTACGGTGAAAGAGATTTCTATTTTCACCACCGAATTGGGAACCCCGGACAACTTACAGATCATCGTTCCCAATGGCCAAGTTTGGGGCGCTCCGATCACGAATTTTTCTGCCTATGGAACACGGCGATTGGATGTGACCTTTGGCGTTGCCTATGCCAGCGATTTAAAACAGGTCGAAGAGGTGTTGGCGCAGGTTATCGCTGCCGATAAGCGTATTCACCAAGATCCAGCGCCGGTCATTAAAGTGAGCAACCTAAACCAAAGTTCGGTTGATTTCGTGGTGCGCATTTGGTGCGATTCAAGCGATTTGTGGACTTTGCGTCTGGACCTAAACCGCCAGGTGAAAGACAACTTTGATGCACAAAAGATTGAAATTCCCTTCCCCACAACCACGATTGTGCAGCAGGGTTCACAAGAATAAAGCGGCTTTCTTACTTTATGGTCTGGCGGGTCGGTGGCAGTTTTATGAATGCCAAGCCTTTAGATGAAGCTGATGGGTTATGAGGCGAATGGTACAGCGCTGGGCGTCGAACCGCGTTGGTGCTGCTTAAGATTGAAATTATATTTGCGCTCTTAAACGCTCTGGGGCGTTGATATTGGCGCGCCATGACTATTGTTGCAGAGGTTGAAAACGGTTTGATTTCCGGTTTGGTGGATCAAATCTAGCGCGCGCGGGGGCTGTATAATGCGCCAATCAACCGCAAAGGGTCGGTTTTTTATATCAATGTGGCGTTGAATTAGGTAGCGTCTGAAATACAAAGCTGGTCTTGGTTGAATTGTCCAACCAGATCACAGGAATAAATGTCTAGGGAGTTTAAGATGACAAAAATAAATAATAATTACGAAAAAGTGCATCCCGCAACGAAAATGTATGCGAAAGAGTTTCAGAAAGGTCAGCTCAGCCGGCGTGAGTTCCTATCCAGAACAACCGCCTTGGGGCTTACAGCATCTGCTGCCTATGCGTTAGGGGGGCTAACGCGGCCTGCTCAGGCGGGTGGTCATTTGCAGCAGGGCGGAACAATGCGCATGCAGATGGATGTTATTGGGTTAAAAGATCCGCGTACTTTTGACTGGACGCAATTGGCACATTTTACCGGCGGCTATTTGGAATATTTGGTTGAGTACAATAACGACGGGTCAATAACTCCTAACCTATTGGAAAGCTGGAGCGCAAATGAGGACGCTTCAAAATATACGCTGAACGTTCGCAAAGGTGTGAAATGGAATAACGGCGACGATTTTACAGCCGAAGATGTGGCGCGTAATATTGAGGGTTGGTGTGATAAATCAGTTGAAGGCAATTCAATGGCTGGCCGTATGGCTTCCCTTATTGATCCTGACACTGGGACAGCCGCTGCAGGGGCAATCAAAGTGATTGATAGCCACACGGTTGAACTGACATGCGTGGCTTCTGACATCACTGTTATTGCAGGAATGGCTGACTATCCCGCAGCCGTTGTGCATTCAACGTTTTCTGTTGACACAATGGGAACAAATCCAGTTGGAACCGGCCCATTCATGCCAGATGGTTATGAGGTAGGCGTCAAAGCTGCGCTGGTGAAAAACGAAGCGCATGAGTGGTGGGGCTATTCAGTTGGGAGAACCGTGCCGCTGGATCGTATTGAATTTATCGACTATGGAACTGACCCGTCAGCATGGATTGCCGCGGCGGAAGGCGATGAAGTTGATGTATTTTATGAAACTGTAGGAGAATATGTCGACATCGTACCGGGGATAGGCTGGGAAAACTCTACTATTGCGACTGGATCGACAATCGTTATCC
Source organism: Rhodobacteraceae bacterium SB2 (assembly GCA_001642945.1). Taxonomy (GTDB): domain Bacteria; phylum Pseudomonadota; class Alphaproteobacteria; order Rhodobacterales; family Rhodobacteraceae; genus Thalassovivens; species Thalassovivens spotae. The sequence goes on from LGRT01000013.1 coordinate 511,778, forward strand.
GGCCAAACCAGGTCGCCCAAGATGCTGACGGCAACACACCCTATGCAGATAAACGCGTTAGACAGGCGATTGCTATGGCTGTTGATAATGCACTGTGCTTAGAATTGGGCTATGCGGGGAAAGGTTCCCCTGCGGACAATTCCCACGCTGGGCCTATGCATCCGGAGTATGATCCAAGCGTCGTAAGGTTGCCATATGATCCAGAGAAAGCCATGGCTTTGATGAAAGAAGCTGGCATGGAAGAGTATGAGCATGAAATCACATCGATAGATGATGATTGGCGAAAAAACACAACCGACTCGGTTGCAGCGCAGCTTAGGGATGCCGGTTTTAAGGTGAAAAGAACAATTTTGCCAGGCTCTACTTTCTGGAATGATTGGACAAAATATGCCTTCAGTTCAACAAACTGGAACCATCGCCCCTTTGCAACACAAGTGTGGGGCTTAGCCTATAGATCTGGAGAGGCCTGGAATGAATTTGCCTGGAATAACCCAGAGTTTGACGCACTTTTAGCCGAGGCGAATGCAATTTCCGATGCGGATGAACGGCGCAAAATTGCAGGAAAATGCCAAGCTCTGATCGCTGACGAGGGTGTGACAATTCAGCCATATTGGCGCGCTTTGTACAGAAGCGATCGACCTGACCTTCAATGTGAGCAGCACATCGCTTACCACCCACATCACTATAAGTGGGGCTTTAAAGCGTAAAACTTAAATTTATCAGGCCGCACTTAGAAGAAGTGCGGCCTTTTTACGTGTACGGTAAAGATTAAAACTTTAATCAGATAGAACAGGATTAGGAATGGCACTATTTGTTTTGCGGCGTCTAGCAGTCATGCTATTCACGGCTTTATGTTTAACTTTTGTCGTATTTTTCTTAACAAACCTATATCCTAACTTAGAAAAGCTTGCCAAAACCCAAGGCAACTTTCGGATGAACGATGAGGCCGTTCAATCTTATTTGCTCAATCGTGGGTACTTGCTACCCGTGCCTGTAAAATATGGTCAGTGGCTAGGTGTCTTGCCGGGATATGTGATCGAAGGCACGGATGGAGAAGTGCGCGGTAGATGCATCAGCTCTGAAATTTCCGTAAGTGATGCTCCTAAATATTGTGGGATTTTACAAGGCGATTGGGGATATTCAACGCGCTTTAAAGATGACGTTTCGGGGATCATTGGCACTCGGCTTGCTTTGACCGGTACGTTAATGTTTTGGGTTATGGCGCTTATGGTGCCAAGTGCGCTTATTCTGGGTATTCTGGCCGGCATGCGCGAAGGCAGCCGAACCGATCGATCGCTGTCAACGGTTGCGATTTTGACCACAGCGACCCCTGAATATGTCTCAGGCGTGATCCTAATATCTATTTTTGCATCCAGCGCCGTAGGGCTGAAATGGTTCAAAGGAACCGCAACCTCGGCGATGGAAAACCCTAATCTTGAGAATTTTTTATTGCCGGTTTTAACGATTGCGATCTACGGAATGGGCTACATTGCGCGGATGACAAGGGCCTCAATGACCGAAGTGATGACCGCCCAATATATCCGAACCGCACGTTTAAAAGGCGTTTCATTCCCGAATGTTGTTTTGAAACACGCGCTGAGAAACGCTTTAATTGCGCCGTTCACAGTGATTATGCTTCAATTTCCTTGGCTACTAAACGGCGTTGTAATTGTTGAAACACTTTTTAATTACAAAGGCTTTGGTTGGGTTTTGGTGCAGGCTGCCGGGAATAATGATATTGAGCTTCTTTTAGGGGTATCGGTGGTCTCTGTCGTGGTGGTTCTTGTCACGCAGCTCATATCTGACATCGGTTACGTTTATTTGAATCCACGCATAAGCGTTACGTGAAAAGGACCCTGCAATGACTTCTTTATCGTGGACGGAAATATTTTTGGGCATGATCATCCAGCTTGGGCCGGTTTGGATTTCTCTCGTGGTGCTTTTTGTTATCTCTATGCGATATAAAAGATCGCTGGGCCTATATGGAAAGCTTTTTGACTCGGTTATTGGAATGATCGGGTTTGCGATTGTAATGTTCTGGGTGTTTACAGGATTTTTCTCAGGTGCAATGGATCTGATAATTACGCAAGATCCATTGGCGCAATTTTCAGGTATGAAGAATAAAGTTCCCGGCACTGCCCTAAGGGGCGCCGAAGATGACAGTTACAAGCATTTTTTATTGGGAGGCGACCATTTAGCCCGAGACGTTTTCAGCCGCGTGATCGCCGGTTCTACGATCGTTATTGTGATTGCACCTTTGGCCACGTTATTTGCCTTTATGGTTGGAATCACATTGGGTATTCCTGCCGGCTATTATGCGGGGCGGCTCGACACATCGATCTCTTTTGTCGCAAATTTGATTTTGGCGTTTCCAGTCATATTGCTGTTTTATCTCTTGGTCACTCCGGAAATCAGACTGACCGGTTTGCCGCAATATATGGCGATTGTTTTGTTTGTGTTCCCATTAATTTTTTACTCTGTATTGATCTATTCGCGTTATCACACAGTTCCCGCGAAGCGGAATGCTTTGCTGGGCGTGGGACTGGCCATATTAGGGCTATTATATGTTTCGTTGATCAATGAAACGGGCAGTAAAATTGAGTTCTTTAACGCGATAGATCTGTTTGACGTGGATGCGGGATTGCTGACCGTTTTTGTGTCGGTGGTTTTTGTAAACTCACCAACTGTTTTTCGGATTATCCGAGGCTTAACCATGGATATCAAAACCCGAGATTACGTTGCTGCGGCGCAGACGCGGGGTGAAGGTGCGTGGTATATCATGCTTTGGGAAATACTTCCAAATGCGCGCGGGCCGCTGATCGTAGATTTTTGCCTTCGCATTGGATACACCACTATTTTACTTGGAACGCTTGGCTTTTTCGGTCTTGGTTTGTCGCCTGAGGATCCCAACTGGGGGGCAACAATCAATGATGGTCGAAAATTGCTTTCCATTTATCCCCATGCGGCTTTGGTTCCGTCCTTTGCCTTGCTGAGTCTTGTGTTAGGCTTGAATTTGCTGGCCGATGGTCTGCGCGAGGAAAGCCTGAAGGATTAGAAAGTTAAAACTCGTCAAAAATTGCGCACTTAAACGCGTCAACTGAATAGGCAAAGAAAAATGGATAAAACAGATTTTGACGGTCCGATTTTGGAAATCGATAGGCTTTCCATATCCTTTTTTACCCGATTAAACGAAATTCCAGCCGTGATGGATTTTTCCGTTGCTGTTCAACCTGGTGAAGCCGTGGGTTTGGTTGGAGAATCTGGGTGTGGGAAATCTACGGTTGCATTGGGCGTGATGCAGGATCTTGGTGTGAATGGCAAAATCGTTGGCGGTACGATCAAATTTAAGGGCCGCGATCTTGCTCAGATGAGCGCCGAGGAGTTGCGGAATATTCGCGGCAATGAACTTGCGATGATCTATCAAGAACCAATGGCCTCATTGAACCCGGCGCTGAAAATTTCCAAGCAGCTAACAGAAGTGCCGATGATCCACGAAGGGGTGTCCGAGCGAGAAGCTTATAAACGGGCGCTCGAGGTTGTCAAAGATGTTAAGCTGCCCGACCCTGAGCGCATCCTTAAATCATATCCTCACCAATTGTCTGGCGGCCAGCAGCAGCGGATCGTTATCGCTATGGCGCTGATGTCAAAACCGGCTTTGCTTATTTTGGATGAACCCACCACCGCGCTTGATGTCACGGTTGAGGCGGCGGTTGTCAAGCTGGTGAAAGATTTGGGCAAAAAATATGGCACATCCATGCTGTTCATCTCGCATAACCTTGGGCTTGTTTTGGAAACCTGTGACCGCATCTGCGTAATGTATTCTGGTGAAGCGGTGGAAACCGGCAGAATTAAAGATGTTTTTGAAAAAATGCAGCACCCTTATACGCAGGCCCTTTTTCGATCTATTCCGCTGCCAGGGGCAAATAAAACAACCCGTCCATTGGTGGCTATTCCTGGAAATTTTCCACTGCCGCATGAACGGCCGCCAGGGTGCAATTTTGGGCCACGCTGCGACTATTTCCAAGAGGGGGTCTGTGATAGTTCGGCTATTGATATGGTCCCAATCGAAGGTCATGCGCTTCATTTAAGCCGCTGCAAAAGAGTTCAAAATATCGACTGGTCGCAACCTGCCAGTGCTTCAAGCGCAAATTCTAAGTCAGAGCTTGGGGATGTGATCCTCAAAATTGATAAGCTTAAGAAATATTATGAAGTTGCTGCCAATGCGCTTTTTGGCAGCGCAGGGGAAAAGCGCGTTGTCAAAGCGAATGAGTCAATTTCGTTTGAGGCGCGTGAAGGCGAAACTCTTGCGATTGTGGGAGAGTCTGGTTGCGGCAAGTCTACCTTTGCCAAAGTTCTCATGGGTCTGGAAACGGCGACAGATGGCCAAATTTTATTAGACGGAAACGATATTCAGCAAATTGCAATTGAAGATCGTAGCACTCAAACAGTTGCAGATATTCAGATGGTTTTCCAAAATCCGTTTGACACGTTGAACCCTTCTATGTCGGTTGGCCGTCAAATTATGCGCGCGCTTGAGGTTTTCAAATACGGCTCATCCGATACAGAGCGTTCGAACCGTATGCTTGAACTTTTAGATCTGGTGAAACTGCCCCGGGCTTTTTCGCAGCGGATGCCGCGCCAGCTTTCGGGTGGTCAAAAGCAGCGCGTAGGGATCGCAAGGGCGTTTGCGGGCGGCGCGCGGATTGTGGTTGCCGATGAACCGGTTTCGGCTTTGGATGTTTCAGTTCAAGCGGCGGTTACGGATCTTTTGATGGAGATCCAGCGCAACGAGAAAACGACGCTGCTCTTTATCAGCCACGATTTGTCAATCGTTCGCTATCTCAGTGATCGGGTCATGGTGATGTATTTGGGGCATGTGGTTGAGCTTGGGACCACAGAGCAAGTATTTTCGCCCCCCTATCATCCCTATACGCAAGCCCTGCTTTCGGCGGTTCCAATTGCCGATACGAGCGTTGAAAAGCAGAGCATCGTGCTTGAGGGCGATATTCCCTCTGCCATGGATCCACCCAGCGGATGCCCATTTCAGACCAGATGCCATTGGAAGGTGCATGTGGCAGATAATTTATGCGAAACAGAAATTCCAAAAAATCAAATTTTGGACAATGACCATCACATAAAATGCCACCTCAGCGATGCGATGCTGCAAAGAATGGAACCTGTGATCAAACTTGCGGCAGAATAGCCGGTTTCACGGTGTCTGCCAGTTTGTACCGCGGCGTTTCTTTTGCGATGGTCTGTTTGAAGCGCAGGGCGGCTTTGTCGAAATGGCATCTGGCGGTTGTGGTCTTGCTGAAGGTTAAAATAACCGTCCCGGCGATGATATAAAATATTGACCGTCAAAAAGCGATTAATGGGCTTAAGACGTTTTCAAGCATGACGGCTTAAATACAGTTTTGCATCGCATATATATAGGCGCTGTTTTTTTAACTGCGGGCCAACTTTAGGCGATGACGTGCATCTGGAGCCGGCGAAAGGTCTTGCTCTGGCAGTAATAAGAAATCTTTAAAGTCAAAACGCATTGCATGCTTGACGGGGCTTAAATTTATCACTCACTTTGAGATAATTATTTCGGGGTGTTCTGAATGGCATTTTACTTTGGATATGGATCGAACATGTCGACGCGATATCTCTCTGGCGTGCGCAATATCACCCCGCTGCGGAGCCAATCCAGCTATCTTGACGATTATGCCTTGGTGATGGGGCTGGTTGGGCCAAACTTTATTGAACCGAGTTTTGCCAATATAAAGCCCTGTAAAGGTGGTCGGGTCGAAGGGGTTGTTCACGAAATTACCGAGAGCGATATGGCGCGGGTGATCGCCTCAGAGGGCGAGAATTATGAGGTGATCGAAGCCCCGATCCGTTTCGCCGGTGAGACGGTTTTGGCCCAAACCTTGCGCTGTAAAAACGAGGTGAATGATGATCTGCCGACCTCGCGCCGTTATATGCGGATCCTGCTAAAAGCCGCGCGACAGAATAATTTAAGCGCCGGCTATATCGAAGCTCTGCAGCGTAAAAAAACCGTCTATTATCCAATTTTATCAGAAATCTTTGCCATTCGCGTCTATTTATGGGTAAAACGCCGGGCCAAAAAGCAGCGCGTGTAAAGGGTTTTAAAATGTCTGAAAGTGAAATTCTTCGAAAAATTGCCGTGATTTTCGCAACCGATGTGGTCGGGTTTAGCACGCTCATGGCGCAGAATGAGGAACTTACCCTGCGCAGTTTTCGCAGCTGTAAAGAGATTCTGGACAATTTGTTTGAAGAGCATAGCGGGCGTATTTTCAACACGGCCGGAGATTCTGTTCTGGCTGAATTTCCAAGCGCGGTTTCGGCGGTTATTTGTGCCGTAGAATTCCAAAAGCTCATCAAAGCGCGCAATGCCTCGGTTCCTAACGCGGCGCAGATGCAATTTCGCATCGGCCTAAATATGGGGGATGTCATTATTGAAGGCACCAATCTCTATGGGGATGGGGTGAATGTGGCGGCCCGCTTAGAGGCGTTATCGCAAGCCGGTGGCGTGTGCCTGTCAAAAAGTATTCATGACTTTGTTAGCCAGAAAGTGGATTTGGGCTTTCAAGATATTGGGGCGCAGCAGGTTAAGAATACCAACGTGCACGCGTTTGACGTTTCCATTGGCGGGTTGGCGCCGCGCCAGATCGCGCCAACGCCGCCTGCAATCGAACCCGTTGAGGCTGGCGCACCGCCCTCGATTGCCGTTTTGCCGTTTAAAAATATGAGCACGGATGCAGAACAGGAATATTTTGCCGATGGGGTGACGGAAGATATCATCAGCCATTTGGCTCTGTGGAAAACCTTTCCGGTGGTTTCGCGCAATTCAAGCTTTTCGGTGAAAGGTCTTTCGCTCACTGCGAGCGAAATTTCCGATAAGTTAAACGCCTGGTACTTGGTTGAGGGCAGTATACGAAAAGCTGGAAATAAGGTGCGGATCAGCGCCAGTTTAACCGATGCCTTAAAAGATCGCACGATATGGTCTGAACGTTGGGATCGCCCTTTGGATGATATTTTTGAAGTTCAAGATGAAATTTCGATCGCGGTTGCCCGGGCGATTGATCCTGAAATTCGCCGCCAATCTCGCGAAAATACTGAGCTATCAAAGCCGGAAAGCCTCACCGCGTGGGATTTGTATTTACAGGCCCTGCAAAAATATCACCGGCGTGATGCACCAGAGGGTATTTTGTCTTTATGCGATCAAGCGATTCAAGCATCGGTAAATTTTCTGGATCCCTATCTGTTAAAATGCAAAGTCTTGCTTCGCGAAAGGTTCAAGCCGCATAACAGAGAAAGGCGCGCAGAACTGTCTGCTCAGATTTTTGAAATTGCTTCTTATGTTGTGGGAAAAGAAGCGTCGAATGCTGGGGCACTTGCGATGATGGCCAGCTATTATTTTCAGCTCAATGATTTGGATAATGCCCGGCATTACGCCCATGAAGCATTTGGCATAAACCCAAATAATTCTGCGGCAACGCGGGCCTTAAGCCTGACCGAAGCTTATGCTGGCAATATTGAATTGGCCTATGATTATTTTTTGAAAACCCAAGCGCTTGACCCCTCTGAGTGGCGTGAATGGCCGCAATTTGAGGTCAGCCTTCTGATGGTTTTGGGGCGCATGAATGAGGCTTTGGATAAAATAACCCGCGCGGTTGAAAACGATCCGGAGAATAATTTGCTTTTGGGTTTTAAAGTGGCTGCGCTGGGTAATTTAGACCGATTGGCTGATGCGCAGCAGGGTTTGGAAGCATTTTTGCAGTTGCGCCCGGATGTAACCTCATTGGCAGATTACGCCCCATTGCTTCCTGATTTTGTGGTGGAGGCCGTGTTGCAGGGCATGCAGAAAGCAGGGCTTAAACAATAAACAGGTGGCAGGTTCCCGCCGGTGAGGGTGGGCCAGCGGGCGTTTGGCACGGTTCTCGCAAGGTCATGGTGTAAGGTGAAGTGATCAAGGCCAGGTCGGGCGCTTGGCACGGCGCGCGCGGTGTCGCAGGATGGAAATGAACGAAAAGCTGATTCAAGAAACCGTACAATTGATCAGGCTGTCAGGTCATGTGATCGAAGGTCAGCTGATGTTTGAACCTTGGTCGGACCGCGCGATGCACTTCATTGATGGCTTGGCGCCGCAAGGATATTCTTTGCACATCAAACTGCCCGAACCTTTAGAACAAGAGCTGATCGATTGGGCGCATAAAGATCGCCATATTTGGGCTTTGGCGCGTGGATATGTGCTGCGGATGGCAGCTGATAGGGTGTCAGTTGGGGCAGCAGCGCATGAATTTTCGCTTTTGTTGATGGGCGGATTTGAAAAGAAATGGCCGCGGGGGAAGAAAGAGAGTTTTTATCGGGATGATTTATTATGCATTTTGATTCAGTATTTAATCACCGCCCATAATATGAAAACGCGGGCCGTTTTTGGCAAAGAGCAAAGCGCTCCCGTGATCGTTTTTGAAGCATTTCAACGGTTGGGGTTTAAAGATCGGCTTAGCGCCAAAGACTACGCAAAAAGGTGGGACATCAATCGTAAGCGATCCAGCTATGCGACGGATTATTTCAAACGTAAGGCGCGTAATTTGGCCGAGTTGCTGCAGGCGAGCGGCTGGGCCTTTCAAGAGACATTGCCCGCCCCCGCCGTGCAGCCTGACCGGCCCGCCCTTGCTGATGAGGCGCGGAGCTCAGGTTGAGTTACCCTTCATTATTCATGAAACAGGCCACCATCGTATCTGCCATATTCTGCAAAACAGCCTCATAGAGCCTGTGGTCCAAGGGCAGGCCTGCGCCAAGCGGATCCAGCTGTTTCAAGCGCACTGAAGTCCCGTTGATTAAATTGTCTAGAAGCTTCGCGTTATATCCCGGCTCGGCAAACACACAGCTGATTTTTCGATCTTGCATGAGATCCCGAATTGCCAAGATGCGCGCGGCACTCGGCGGCGCGGCGTGCCCATCTGAAATTGCACCTTGCGCGGCAAGCCCAAAGCGCGCTTCAAAATATTGGAAGGCATCATGCACGATTAAGAAGCGTTCCGCGTGATGCGGCGCCAGCTGCTGCGCGATATTTTTGTTTAACAGCTCCAAGCTTGCTTTGGTCTTTGCGGCATTTGCATAATAGGCGCCCGCATTCTCGGGGTCTGTCTGCGATAATATATCCGCAATTTTATAGATCCAATGTATTGCGTTTTCTGGATCCAACCAGAAATGTGGGTCTAACCCAGAGTGGTCGTGGCCTGCATGATCCTGATGATCATTCCCGTCATGCGCTGCGGTGTTTTTGTGCTTTTCTGCATGATTATTCTCTGCATGCCCGTTGACTTTACTGGGGCTGTCATGTTCGTCATGTTCGTCATGTTCGTCATGTTCGTCATGTTCGTCATGTTCGTCATGTTCGCCTTGGTTTTCAAACAGGGCCCCTTTGCGAAATGATAATTGAACCACGCCCGCTTGTTTGCCTAAGGCCACCGCGATAGGCGCCTGTGCAAGAGAGGCTTGCGCCTTTTCCAACCAAGGGGTTAACCCTTCACCAATCCAAAAAATAATATCAGCCTGTCCAAGGTCGCGCCTTTGCGAAGGGCGTAGCGCGAAATTATGCGGAGAATCATTGCCACGCAGCAGAAGCTTTGGCGTGCCTACGCCCTGCATCACGCTGCTGACAAGGCTGAAAACTGGTGGGATATCCACGACGATATTTGGCACATCTGCCCGCACTCCGCTAGCGCTGACAAGCAGAGCGGTGGCTAAAATTGGTAATCGGCGCATAGGAGTCTTTCTTTGTAATATTATAACATCGTTCACTCTTTATTTGTTACAGAATAACATATCAAGAGGAATTGGCATTGGAATGCGCAAATTACTTTAGTACACAGGCAGGATGAATTTAGGATTCCACAAACACGATCATGCCGCCTGTATCAGCGAGGGGGTGGCCCGCGCGGATGCGCTTTGCGTTGAAGAGGGCGTTCAATTCACCCCAGTGCGAAAGCGGGTGTTAGAGTTGCTCTTGCAGGCGCATCGGGCGATGGGGGCGTATCAAATACTGGATCAGTTGCGCGAAGATGGCTTTAAGCATCAGCCGCCGGTGGCCTATCGGGCGCTTGATTTTTTGGTGGCGCGCGGCTTTGCGCATAAAATTGAAAAGCTGAACGCCTTTATTGCTTGCGCGCATCTTGGGTTGCACCACTCGCCAGCGTTTTTGATTTGTCGGCGCTGCGCGTCGGTTGCCGAAACGCGCGTGGATGAAACCCGCGGCCCGTTAAGCGATGTGGCGAACTCGGCAGGGTTTGTAATCGAAAAAGCGGTGATCGAAGCCGAAGGAATTTGTCCAAATTGTCTGACTGATCAACCGGAATGAGCTTGATTACGGCAAAAAACCTGAGCGTTGCGTTGAATGGCCGAACGGTTCTGCAAAACGTTGATCTCAGCATTTCATCGGCCGAAATCCTCACTGTTATTGGCCCCAACGGGTCAGGAAAAACCACCTTGCTGCGCAGCCTTATTGGCTCAATAACTCCGCTGAAAGGCGCTTTAACCCGGCAAGCTGGCTTGCGCATTGGCTATGTGCCGCAAAAGCTTCATATCGATGCGACCTTACCGCTGACTGTCAGCCGGTTTATGGCGCTGCCACGCCGGGTGCCGGCCAAAGATCTTGAGGCGGCGGCGGCGCAGGCGGGGCTGGGGCATGTTTCGCAGGCGCAGTTATCACAGCTGTCTGGTGGACAATTTCAGCGCGTTTTATTGGCGCGCGCGCTGTTATGCCGCCCGCAGCTGTTAATTTTGGATGAGCCGACGCAAGGTTTGGATCATTCTGGAGCAGCTGCTTTTTATCGGCAAATAGAAACGGTGCGGCAAAATACTGGCTGCGCAGTGCTGTTGGTGAGCCATGATTTGCACGTTGTGATGGCGGCCTCTGATCGGGTGATTTGTTTGAACGGGCATGTCTGCTGCCAAGGAAGCCCAGAGCAGGTTGCCTCGAGCCCTGAATATCAAACGCTTTTTGGGGCCTCAACAGATGGTGCGATGGCGCTTTACCGCCATGAGCACGATCATGACCATGACCATGACCATGAGCATGACGATCACCACGATCATCACCATAATGATCACCCGCGCGGGCCGGTTGCGACAGTTACGGGGCCAAAGGTTGCGCCCGATGCCAATGCCAAAGAGCTGGCCTGATGGAGATGTTTGACGCCTTTTTGGTAAGGGCGATCTTGGCGGGTGTGGCATTGTCTTTGGCGGCTGCGCCGCTTGGCTGTTTTGTGGTTTGGCGGCGGATGGCGTATTTCGGCGATGCCACAGCGCATGCCTCAATCTTGGGTGTGGCCCTGTCTTTGGCGTTTGCACTGCCGGTGTTTATTGGCGTTTTGCTGATTGCGCTTGCAATGGCGCTGGCGATTTCTGCGCTGCAGGCCCGCGGTCAAACATTAGATACGTTGCTTGGGGTGATGGCGCATTCAACGTTGGCTTTGGGCTTGGTGACGGTGTCGTTTTTCTCGGATGTGCGGATCGATCTGATGGCCTATCTTTTCGGGGATATTCTATCGGTTGCTTGGTCCGATTTTCTGTGGATCGGCCTTGGTCTTTTCCTCGTGGTCGGGTTGCTTGGGTGGCGCTGGTCGGCCTTGCTGACCTGCACTTTGAACCGCGATTTGGCGCAGGCTGAAGGGATTAACCCCAAGCGTGAGCAATTGGTATTGACCCTGGCCTTGGCCCTTATTGTGGCGTTGGGCATTCAAATTGTCGGAGCCATCCTCATCGCGGCTTTGTTGATTATTCCAGCAGCTGCGGCGCGTAATTTTGCAAATACACCTGAAGCGATGGCCTTGATCGCGGCGGCGTTTGGTGCTTGTGCAACGCTTGGCGGTCTTGCGGCCTCATTGCATTGGGATACACCAACCGGCCCCAGCATTATTTGCTGTGCGGCGGCGTTATTCTTTACATCAACATTGCTAGGCGCCTTGCGCGGGCGTGGTTTGTCTTAAGTAACGCCGCGCATCGCGCTGTTATTGATCCGCAGGGCTTTCGTTTGTCGTGGCAGGGCCCATCCGGTTGAACACATCCAGATCACGTATGGTGATCGCACCGGATAAGATGATCGATGTAATCACGGCCCAAAGCACCGCGGCGATCGCTGTGGTAATCCAAGCCTTCTTTTTCAAATTGTGATCTTCCGGCGCTCCGGCATGCGTGCCTGGCACGACCGTGCCAACATCGCCCTGCGTTTTGAGGCGAATGGGGATCACAACCAGAAAGGTTAAAAACCACAGAACGGCAAAGAGAACCAGCGCAGAGGTTATAGACATATTCGGTTTCCTATTCGCTACACTTGTTCAAGTTCAATCAAGGTGCCGTTGAAGTCCTTGGGATGTAAAAACAGCACAGGTTTTCCATGCGCGCCGATTTTTGGCTCGCCTTTGCCCAAAACCCGGCTGCCAGCCTCAATAAGTTGGTCGCGGGCTTTTCTAATATCGTCCACCTCATAACAGATATGGTGGATTCCGCCGCTTGGGTTTTTATCAAGAAAGCTTTGAATAGGGCTGGTTTCCCCCAAAGGATAAAGCAGCTCGATCTTGGTGTTTGGCAGCGTGATGAATACCACGGTGACGCCATGATCAGGCTCATCTTGGGCGGGGCCAACCTCAGCCCCTAGGGTGCTGCGATATTGCTCTGCAGCGCGTTCTAAGTCGGGGACGGCGATGGCCACATGATTGAGGCGTCCGATCATCTGAGCTCTCCTATCGATTGCGCAACCTTATGCGCTGAGAGTGGCGGCGGTGCAAGAGCCGCCCGCGCGTTCTGACTTGAATTAACCGCTTATTAGCCACCCTGAGGCAGGATGGTTTCAGAATCGCAGGAGGCGTGCATGAATTCATTGGATCTGGTAGAACTGACGCCAATGGGGCGCAACACTCGGCCCTTAATCGGAAAAACAGTTCTGATTGTCGAAGATAGCCGTTTTATCTGTGAAGCGGCGCGTTTGATGTGTTTGCACAGCGGTGCGCGATTGCGCCGCGCGGATAGTTTGGCGGCGGCGCGCCGGCATTTGAACGTTTACTTCCCCACAATCGTCATTATCGACGTTGGTTTGCCGGATGGATCCGGCCTTCAGTTGATATCAGAATTGGCGGGCGCATCTCCGCGCATTGGTGTGATTTTGGGCACCAGCGGGGATGATCTGATGCATCATCAAAGCTTGCAAGCGGGCGCGGATGGATTTCTTGCAAAACCTTTTGAAAACCTCTCTTGCTTTCAATCAACGATTTTGCAGCTTTTGCCCATCGAGCAGAAACCCAAAGGCCCGATTGTTCTGCAAGATGCGCCGGTCACGCCTGATTTGATTACCTTTCGCGATGATTTAGTGCAGGCACTGATCAGTTTGAAAGATTACCCCTCTACCAAGGAAGAAGGCTTTATCCGCAGTTTTTTAGCAGGGGTGTGCGCGGCCAGCGGCGATGATTTTATGCGAGAGGCCATAAAAACCGGCGATATTGATCAGCTCTGCGCAAAAATTGAACACCGCATTGGCCAGATCGCAATTCTATAAACCACGATTGTTAACATCGTGCGCTGCATATTGATGGCGCTTCTGCCGCTTTAGTCTTGCGGGATGACTCGCAGGTTCAACTCCATCAATTGATCTGCCATCGGCTGACTTGGCGCGTCCATCATAAGGTCTTCGGCGCGTTGGTTCATGGGGAACATGATCACTTCGCGGATATTTGCCTCATCGGCCAGCAGCATCACGATACGGTCAATCCCGGCGGCGCATCCACCATGCGGCGGTGCGCCAAATTGGAACGCGTTGACCATGCCGCCAAATCTTTTGCGCACTTCGCTTTCATCATAGCCGGCGATTTCAAAGGCTTTGAACATGATTTCGGGTTTGTGGTTTCGGATCGCGCCAGAAACCAATTCATACCCGTTGCAAGACAGATCATATTGGTAGCCCAAAACCGCAAGAGGATCACCTTCAAGCGCCTCCATACCGCCTTGCGGCATCGAAAATGGATTATGTTCAAAATCGATTTTACCGGTTTCCGCATCCTGTTCGTAAATCGGAAAATCAACAATCCAAGCAAAGGCGAAGCGATTTTTGTCGGTTAGATTAAGCTCTTCGCCAATTACGTTGCGGGCGCGGCCGGCAACCGCCTCAAAGGCTTTTGGTTTTCCGCCCAAGAAAAACGCAGCATCCCCCACATCCAGGCCAAGCTGCTGCCGGATCGCTTCTGTGCGCTCTGGCCCGATATTTTTGGCCAAAGGCCCCGCCGCTTCCATGCCGTTTTCGCCGCTGCGCCAGAAAATATAGCCCATGCCAGGCAAGCCTTCTTTTTGCGCAAACGCATTCATTCGATCACAAAACTTGCGGCTGCCGCCCCCGGGTGCGGGGATGGCGCGAATTTCAGTGCCCTCTTGTTCCAATAATTTTGCAAAAATTGCAAAGCCCGACCCGCGGAAATGATCAGAAACGCGCTGCATTTTGATCGGGTTGCGCAGATCTGGCTTATCCGAGCCATACCAAAGCGCTGCATCGCGATAAGAGATTTGAGGCCAATCGGCATCGACCGTGCGCCCGCCGCCAAAATCTTCAAAAACCGAACGTAAAACAGGTTGAATCGTGTCAAACACATCCTGTTGCGTGACAAATGACATCTCAAGATCAAGTTGATAAAAATCAGTTGGAGAGCGATCCGCCCGCGGATCTTCATCGCGAAAGCAGGGGGCAATTTGAAAATATTTGTCAAAGCCCGAGACCATGATCAGTTGTTTGAACTGTTGGGGCGCCTGCGGCAATGCATAGAACTTGCCCGGGTGCAGTCGGCTTGGCACCAGAAAATCGCGCGCGCCTTCCGGGCTTGAGGCTGTGATGATCGGGGTCTGATATTCGCGGAAATTACGGTCCCACATTTTGCGTCGGATACTGGCCACCACATCTGAGCGCAGCTTCATATTGTCTTGCAACTTTTGACGGCGTAGATCCAAATAGCGGTAGCGCAGGCGCGTTTCTTCAGGATAATCTTGCTCGCCAAAGACCATCAGCGGAAGCTCTTCAGCTTGCCCCAAAACTTCCAGATCGCGAATAAATACCTCAACCTCACCCGTGGGAATTTTGTCGTTGATCAGACTTTCATCGCGCAGCATGACATTGCCATCAATGCGAATACACCATTCGCTGCGCAGCTTTTCAATTTCTGCAAACACGGGGCTGTCCGGGTCTGCCATCACCTGCGTGATGCCATAATGATCGCGCAGATCGATAAACAGCAACCCACCATGATCACGCACGCGGTGCACCCAGCCTGAAAGACGCACGGTCTCTCCGACATTTGATTTATTCAGGTCGGCGCATGTATGGCTGCGATAGACGTGCATGGCTTTGGCCTTTCCAAGCAAAGATTAATTCTTGTGCCGATACACAGGGTTGTGGGGCTGATGTCAAGTCATCCCAGAAGCAGTTTGCCTTTGATTTCGCCTCTAAGCGCGTTGCCAAGCCAAAACGACTGGCAATTTTCCAAATCTTTAGCGGTGATTATTTTTGCCCGCACTTGACGTTTTGCCAGTTTGCGGGCTCGTAACACGCCGGGCAAGCACCCGCTGCTGATTGGGGGCGTCACCCATTCTCCGGTTTTAAGCTGGAGAAAAACATTGGTGATCGTGCCCTCACAGAGATGATTTTTTTCGTTGAAAAAGATCATCTCATCGATATGGGGTGGCAGCGCAGCGCGAGCGTCATCATAGATCTGGCGTTGGGTGGTTTTATGGCGCAGCCAGGGATCATAGGAAGTTAACCGCTGCGCGCTGATGGCAACCTGCCATTCGGGCTGCGTGGGGGCAAGCGGCGCCTGGGTTATTTCAACGGCTCCGGCTTGGTCAATGGTAAGCCTGCATCGCAAGACTTTGGTGGTTTTGATTGTTTGAAGTTTTTCGGTGATGAAGCCGCGCTGAAAAACAAACCCCAATTTTTGCGCGCTTAGGCACATGCGGTCTAAATGCCGTTTTATATCCACCGCCCCGCGCTGCGGATCAATCCGCAGGGTTTCAATCAATCGGCAGTTTTTTGGAATGTGGTTGCGAAGCGGGCTTTCCACAGAGCTTCCTCATATTCTGAGGCGGAATCGCTGTCATAGACCACGCCGCCGCCAACGTTTAATTGAACGCTTTGGTTATCGATCATCAGGCTGCGGATCGCAACGTTGAACTCAGAGCTGCCATCCGGCGCGGCCCAGCCGATCGTGCCACAATAAATTTCACGCGGCTCGGGCTCCAAATCCCGCAAAATTTGCATCGCCCGCAATTTTGGCGCACCGGTGATAGAGCCACACGGAAACAACGCCTTGAAAATATCAGACAGTGTTTGGTCTTTGCGCAATTGACCCAAAACTTGCGAGGTCATCTGATGAACGGTGGCATAGGTTTCCACGCGATAAAGCGAAGGCACTTTCACCGATCCTGCCTCGCAAATGCGCGAAATATCATTGCGCAGAAGGTCTACAATCATCAGGTTTTCTGCGCGATTTTTCGGGTCAGATTGCAGATAGTTTAGCCGTTTCTGGTCTTCAGGTTTCGTGATGCCGCGCGGCTGTGTGCCTTTCATCGGGCGGGTTTCGATCTGCCCTGACGCGTCTGTGCGAAAAAATAATTCTGGAGACCGCGATATGATCGCCCGGCCATCCTCTTGTTCGACCAAGGCGCCGTGTTTTACCGCTTGGTAAGCGCTGAGATCGTCAAACAAACGCGCAACCGATCCTTGGAATTCCGCTGTTAGCCCGAAGGTAAGATTGGCCTGATAAATATCCCCCGCAGCGATATAATGTTGGATGGTGGAAAAGGCCTTTTCATACTCGTCAAACTGCCATTGCGGGGTAAAGGCGCCAAGCTGCGCGGCCCGGTGGGCTGTGGTTGAGACGGGTCGCCGCGCTGTTGGGCCTTTGTAAACGCCAAAACACAGCAAAGGCCATTGCCGCTTTTCCGGCATTGCCGCGTTGAGGCGCGGCTCGAGCGCATAGCCCATTTCATAGCTGGCGTAGCCCGCGATCCAGTGCCCTTGTGAAAGCGCCGCATCCAAAGCTGCCAGCGCGTTTGGCAGCGCTGAGGGGGAGGCAGCGCAAATCACCCTGATCGGGTGGTCAAAACTGCGCGGTTGTTGCGCATCGCCTGTGTCAAACCGAATCTTCATGTCACGTCCGCTGCTATTCTTACGTTCCTCATAGGACCAGTTTACCGAAGAAGACAGACACTTTTACTGCAAATAATGGTATTTTTGCCTAGGCACTTGCACCTTGCAGCGTGATCTCTATAACCCACAACAATTTGCCGCGTCTTGCTTGGCAGCGCTCGGCTGTTTCGCCGCTTTATCAAAGGTTTTATAATGCCCAAAAGAACCGATATTTCATCGATCATGATCATCGGAGCCGGTCCTATTGTTATCGGACAAGCTTGTGAATTTGACTATTCAGGGGCGCAGGCCTGTAAAGCGTTGCGAGAAGAAGGGTATCGGGTGATTTTGGTCAATTCCAATCCGGCCACGATTATGACGGATCCGGGCTTGGCGGATGCCACATATATCGAACCGATCACCCCAGATGTGGTTGCTAAGATAATCGAAAAAGAACGCCCCGACGCGTTATTGCCCACGATGGGTGGGCAAACTGCGTTGAACACATCTTTGGCGCTAGAGGAAATGGGCGTTTTAGACAAATTCAAGGTTGAAATGATCGGCGCGAAGCGTGATGCGATTGAAATGGCTGAAGATCGTAAATTATTTCGCGAAGCTATGGATCGGTTGGGGATCGAAAACCCCAAAGCCACGATTATTACCGCGCCGAAAGATGCCGAAGGTAAAACCGATTTGAACGCCGGCGTTCGCATGGCCAATGAGGCCTTGGATGAAATTGGATTGCCCGCGATCATTCGCCCAGCCTTTACGTTGGGCGGAACAGGCGGCGGCGTGGCCTATAACCGCGATGATTTTGAATATTATTGCCGCACGGGCATGGATGCTTCGCCGGTGAACCAGATTTTGGTGGATGAATCGCTTCTGGGTTGGAAAGAATATGAAATGGAAGTGGTTCGCGACACAGCGGATAACGCCATTATCGTTTGTTCGATTGAAAATGTGGATCCGATGGGCGTGCATACGGGCGATTCGATCACCGTAGCGCCAGCGCTGACGTTGACGGATAAAGAATATCAAATCATGCGGAACCATTCGATCGCCGTGTTACGCGAAATTGGGGTGGAGACTGGCGGCTCGAACGTGCAATGGGCGATCAATCCCGAAGATGGCCGCATGGTGGTGATTGAAATGAACCCGCGCGTGTCTCGCTCGTCTGCGCTGGCCTCTAAAGCAACCGGGTTTCCGATTGCAAAAATTGCCGCCAAACTGGCGATTGGCTATACGCTCGACGAGCTGGACAATGATATCACCCGCGTAACGCCTGCAAGCTTTGAGCCGACAATCGATTACGTTGTAACCAAAATTCCACGCTTTGCCTTTGAGAAATTTCCCGGTTCGCAGCCTGCGCTGACCACAGCGATGAAATCTGTCGGAGAAGCGATGGCAATTGGCCGCACGATTCATGAATCGTTGCAAAAAGCGTTGGCATCTATGGAAACCGGTCTCACCGGTTTTGATGAGGTTGAGATCGAAGGGGCACCCGAAAAAGCTGCGGTTGTGCGCGCGATCAGTTTGCAAACGCCGGATCGGATGCGCACGATTGCGCAAGCGATGCGCCATGGGTTGAGCGATGATGAAATTTTTGCCGTCACCAAATTTGACCCTTGGTTTCTGGCGCGGATCCGCGAAATCGTTGATATGGAAGAGGCCGTGAAGACAAATGGGCTTCCGCAAGATACAGAGGCTCTGCGCGAGTTGAAAATATTCGGCTTTACCGATGCCCGTCTTGCCCATTTGACGGGGAAGAGCGAAACCGCGATACGCCAGCTGCGCCATGCGAAGGGGGTGACGGCCGTGTTCAAGCGGATTGATACCTGCGCGGCTGAATTTGAAGCCCAAACTCCTTATATGTATTCCACCTATGAAGCCCCGATGATGGGCGATGTGGAATGTGAAGCGCGCCCGACCGAGGCTTCAAAAGTTGTAATCTTGGGCGGTGGCCCAAACCGTATTGGGCAGGGAATCGAATTTGATTACTGCTGTTGTCATGCTTGCTTTGCACTGACCGATGCAGGCTATGAAACCATCATGGTGAATTGTAATCCTGAAACGGTTTCTACTGATTATGATACCTCAGACCGGCTATATTTTGAGCCGCTTACATTCGAACATGTGATGGAAATTCTGCGTGTTGAACAAGAAATGGGCACTTTGCACGGGGTGATCGTGCAGTTTGGCGGGCAAACCCCTTTGAAATTGGCCAAAGCGCTGGACGCTGAAGGAATTCCGATTTTGGGCACCACGCCGGATGCGATTGATTTGGCCGAAGATCGCGAGCGGTTTCAAAAACTGGTGCAAGATCTGGGACTAAAGCAACCCAAGAACGGCATTGCCAGCACGAATGAACAGGCGATTGAAATTGCCCAAGGGCTAGGGTTTCCTTTGGTGATCCGTCCGTCTTACGTGCTGGGCGGCCGGGCGATGGAAATCGTGCGCGATATGGGACAATTGGAACGCTATATCAAAGAGGCGGTTGTGGTCTCTGGCGATAGCCCTGTCTTGCTTGACAGCTATTTGGCGGGTGCTGTTGAATGTGATGTAGACGCGCTTTGTGACGGCACTACCGTGCATGTGGCGGGCATTATGCAGCATATCGAAGAAGCCGGCGTGCATTCAGGCGATAGCGCCTGTTCTTTGCCGCCCTATTCTCTTTCTTCTGACATTATTGAGGAATTGAAAAAGCAAACCCAGGCCTTGGCCCTGGCGCTGGGTGTTGTGGGGCTGATGAACATACAATTCGCGGTAAAAGATGGCGAGATTTATTTGATTGAAGTTAACCCGCGCGCCAGCCGCACTGTGCCATTTGTGGCCAAAGCCACCGATAGCGCCATTGCCTCAATTGCGGCGCGTTTGATGGCGGGAGAGCCGATGGAAAACTTTCCACTGCGCGCGCCTTATGGCGAAGCTTCTTATGAACAATCGGTGCCGATCGCAGATCCAATGACCTTGGCCGATCCCGATATGCCTTGGTATAGCGTCAAAGAAGCGGTGATGCCGTTTGCGCGCTTCCCCGGTGTAGATACAATTTTGGGGCCCGAAATGCGCTCGACCGGTGAGGTGATGGGTTGGGATCAAAGTTTTGCGCGTGCATTTTTAAAGGCACAGATGGGCGCTGGTATGGATTTACCACGGCCCAAGTCAGGGCAAGACACGCGCGTGTTTATGTCGATCAAAGATGCTGATAAAACCGAACAGATGGTGGAAACAGCGCAGATTTTGGTTGGGCTTGGGTTCGCTTTGGTCGCCACGCGGGGCACCGCGGCCTTCCTATCGGAGCATAAGATCAACTGCGATGTTGTAAACAAGATGTATGAGGGACGCCCGAATATCGTTGACATGCTGAAAAACGAAGAGATTTCTTTGGTGATGAACACAACCGAAGGGGCGCAAGCTGTGGAGGATAGTCGTGATATCCGTGCGGTCGCGCTTTTCGATAAGATCCCCTATTACACCACGGCTGCGGCCTCTTATGCGGCGGCTCTGGCGATGCAAGCGCGCGAGGAAGGTGCATTAAACGTCAAATCTTTGCAAGGCTAGGGCGGCTGCAATTTTCGCAGGGCGCAGGTTTGCGCGGTTAGATCTGCTTTGGGGGCAGCCTGCGCCTTACTCTCGGCTTGGATTAGCCGTCAGGCTGGGTATCAAGCATCGATTTACGCTGTGAAAAACAGTGATGCCAGGCGCTTAATTGGTCGCGCCCATCGCGCCAAGCCCGCGCCTGATGGCGGAAATCAAGATAGCCTAAGCTGCAGGCCAACGCCAATTGCCCCATATTCAGCGGCCCATCTAGCGCAGAGAAATCCCCGGCATTTAATGCATCAAGGGCTTGCTCAACTTTTGCCCATTGGGCTTCGATCCAGCTATGCGATTGCTCATGCGCGGCGCGCAGGCGCAGTTCATAGACCATCGAAACGGCCGATTCTGCTATGCCATCAGCTAAGGCCTCTAGGGTCAGCACATCCCACAAAGTTTCTTTGGGATATAAATTGCTGCCTGCAAAATCATCTAAGTAGCGGCAAATCACCCGGCTATCGAACAATGCCCCGCTATCTTCGGTGATCAAAGTGGGCAGTTTGGCGAGCGGGTTTGCTGCTTTCAAATCTGCGGCGCTGTTAAAGGCCGTGGTTTGCACGGTTTTTAAAGCGATTTTCTCTGTCAGTCCGGCTTCATGGATCAATACATAGACTTTGCGGGCAAAGGGCGAGGCGGCCGAGAAAATCAATTGCATTGTAAATTTGCCTTTACGTGGTCAGATGAGTGCAAGCTAGCGCTCGGCTGACTGCTTTTCCAGCGCTATTTGCGCTTTTCCTACTGACTGGGCAGCCAAGATTAGGTCAGCGTCTCCACAGGCGTAGATACACCGCGTTGGGTTATTTTTTCGGCCCGCTGGGACCAAAACTTTTTAAATCATATCCGGTTATTCAGACGTGGTGCTTTTGCAGGCTTGGAAACAGCGTTGGGGGATCGCCGTATTGCCATTTGGGATATTTTTGCATCACAAGATGAAATGCATCAGAGCCTAGAAAACCTTCTAGCCAGCGTTGCACATAGGGCCATGGCTGGGCGTCGAACCAGGGTTTATTGATAAAGGCGAATTGACGCACGAAAGGCAATATCGCGCTATCTGCCAGAGTTGCGGTGGGCCCGAATAAGAACCCTGCCTGCAGCTGCTCGTTTAAGAGCTGCAAAAATTCGCTGGCGATCTGGCGATTTTTTAGCGGATCATCTTGGGGAAAGCGGTTGGGGTATTTTGTGCGGTCTAATGCGGCTTTAAACGCTCCGTCATTCTGCTCAATCAGCGCATAGCCTGCATCGGGCATTTTTAGCCAGCCCTGTGGGTCATTTTGCCTTAACGCCCAAATCATAATATCGAGGCTTTCATCAATCACAAAATTTTCATGCTGCAGGCAGGGTACGCTTTGGCTCCGCGAAATGGATAAAAAAGCGGGCGCTTTGTCGCGCAAAACGATCTCGCGCAGGTCTGTAGAAATGGCAGAGATCTGCAGCGCGAGCCGGGCACGGATGGCATAGGGGCAACGCCGAAAACTATATAGAATGGGCAGGGTCATCTGAGCGCGGTGCATCTGGGGGTCATCAGGCGACCAGCTGTTGGTTCCGCATGCCGATGATTTTTGCGGATATTATGCACCCTTCGGCTTGCGGTGTTGAAAACACCACTTCGGTGAATTGTTCGGTGCGCCCCATTGAGGGGTTTTCCATTAAGATTGAATGGGTTTTGCCATATTGGGCTTTGAGATGTGCTGCAACTTTTTGCGAACCAAGCGCGCGTAATTTGGCGGCGCGGTGTTTTATATCTGGGCCTTTCACTGCCGGCATTTTCGCCGCTGGCGTGCCCTCTCGGCTGGAATAAGGGAAAACATGCAGCCAAGTTAAATTACATTCCTCCACCAGTTTCAGCGAATTGGCAAAATGCGCTTCGGTTTCGGTTGGAAAACCCGCAATGATATCTGCGCCGAACGTGATATTGGGGCGCAGTTTGCGCGCCGTTTCGCAAAATGCGATGGCATCATCGCGCAGATGGCGCCGCTTCATGCGCTTTAAAATCAAATCATCGCCATGTTGCAGGCTAAGATGCAAATGCGGCATTAAGCGCGATTCAGTGGCGATCGCAGTCAGCAGATTTTCATCCACTTCAATGCTGTCAATGCTGCTGATCCGCAACCGTGGCAAATCGGGAACAAGCTTTAAGATGCGCATCACCAGATCGCCCAGTTTTGGGGCGCTGGGTAAATCGGCCCCCCAGCTCGTGAGATCAACGCCGGTTAAAACAACTTCATTATAGCCTTTATCCACCAACCGCTTGATTTGCTCGATCACCACGCCGGCGGGTACGGATCGTGAATTGCCGCGTCCAAAGGGAATGATACAAAACGTGCAGCGGTGATCACAGCCGTTTTGAACTTGCACATAGGCCCTTGCCCGTGTGGCAAAGCCATCAATCAAATGGCCCGCGGTTTCGGTCACTGACATAATGTCATCGACTTTGACTTTTTCGGTATCCCCGATCAGATCCCCCGCCATAGTCGACCATGTCGCCGGCTGCATTTTTTCATTATTGCCGATAACGGCGTTTACTTCGGGCATCTGTGCAAAGCTGTCTGGATCAATTTGCGCGGCGCATCCGGTCACAATTACTTTTGAGGTCGGGTTTTCGCGGTGCAACCGCCGTATTTCCTGACGTGATTTGCGAACCGCCTCAGCAGTGACCGCGCAGGTATTCACAATCACCGCATCGCCCAAGTTGGCGTCTTCGGCCAAGGCGCGCATTGCTTCTGATTCATAGGCGTTTAACCGGCAGCCCAATGTGGTGATTTTTGGCGTTTGGCTCATCGCAGGCTGTCCAGAAATTGACGGGTTAAACGACCTGAAAAGACATGCATGGTCGGCCCCGTTAGCCAGACTCCATCTTCGCGCCAATCGATCTGTAAGCTGCCGCCATCAACGTCAATTTTAACGCTGCGCCCCGTCAAGCCGCGGCGCGCGGCCGCCACGGCTGTGGCGCAAGACGAAGAGCCTGAGGCAAGCGTTACCCCAACGCCGCGTTCCCAGACGCGCATTCGGATGTGATCTTTGCCAATCACCTGCGCAAATTGCACATTCGTGCGTTCGGGGAAAAGTGGATGATGTTCAAACGGTGCTGCATCCGCTTCTAGGTTGATTGCGGCGATATCCGGCACAAAAAAGGTACAATGGGGATTGCCCATACCTGTCGCGCTTGGATCCCCTTTGATCGGCAAAACAAGCGTCTCCATCGCTTCAGAAAGCGGAATATCCTGCCATGTGAGCAGCGGCTGCCCCATATTGATCGATACAGAACCATCGGGGGATGTTTCCGCGCGCAAGGCGCCGCGATCCGTTGTGAGATGCAAGCTGGATTTTTCAAGCTCATCCATCAAATATCGGGCGATGCAGCGGGTGGCGTTGCCGCAGGCTGCCGAAACCGAGCCATCGGCGTTGAAAAACCTTAAATGGGCATCGCCAGTGCCGCTTTCTATGACGGCGAGCTGGTCAAAGCCTACGCCACGATGGCGGTCGGCCAAACCGGTAATCAATGTGGCAGGCAAATCTAAAGCGGCCTTGCGCCAATCTAGGATCACAAAGTCATTTCCAAGACCGTGCATTTTTAAAAATGGCCAGTTAGGGGTAAGAGATTTGTTCATGAGCGAGGATATATCTCGCTCAGAGCAATGAATCCATAGATTGCGAGTTTTTCTTTGTTTTCGGGGTTGACCACACCTCGCGGTGTTTTTAAGTAGGCCGCTTAGTGGGCCGTTAGCTCAGTTGGTAGAGCAACTGACTTTTAATCAGTAGGTCGATGGTTCGAACCCATCACGGCTCACCACTTAACTAAATGATATTAATAAGTTAACCCCATCTTGGAGTAAGAATAACTTTATATCAAAAGTTATAAAGTGTTATAAAGCTTTGAGTGAATGAATTTTATTGGTGTAAAGTCGTTTTAAGGCTGTGCTCAATTAGCTGACTTTGCTGTAATTTTCGATAAATAAAAATGTCTTTCTTTAAAGTCTAAAATCGTATTACGTTCTCATAGTGATACTAGTCGTAGCCAAAGATGAAAATTAATCTTATCAAAACTAGAAAAACTGAAGGAGCCCAGAGGCGATTAGGGTTTACTCTGCTAGGTGTATTTGCGGCAGTTTCAGCATCTGAACTATCGGCAAGTGAAACTAAAACATTTTTAATTCCACATAGCCCAAAAGTTGCATGGTTTTATGTAGATGAAAATAATGACTTTTGGATAAGACTGATTGATGCTTCTTGGATACGTGTTCCGCAAACTGAGTTGTTCAGAACAGAAAACACTCTCTTGATTTCCACAAAATTTTTGAAGCAAAACGCTCCAGATTTAGTTCCCAAAAGTTTTGTCGATGGCGAGGTGGCTCTAGGGTCTTATTACCAAGACTTGGGAGAAGATGAGGGGCTAAATATAGTAGCGAACGTATCTGGAATTAGTTCAATTACGTTAATTAATACAAATACTCTAGAGGTTTTAAAGGATAATGGAGCACAGATAATAATTCAGGGAAGGCACTTTAACTTTTCGGACGGTTACCTAACGGTAAATTTAAATTTTTTAGAAAAATATGCTACGGATCTCATTCCATCGGGAAAGAATTTTCCAGATAATGTTTATCTCGGGCACTATGATGAAACATCGCCTTACAAGTTAACTGGCAAGCAGTCTGTAGAGTACAATTTCACAGACAGATCAACTCACTATAAAGGCGCTGGTTTTGAAATTGTTTTAGATAATGGCAAAGTAATTTTAGTACCTGAATATGCGGTAGTTTCTGCTACCTCCGGCGTAATTCAAATAAATAAAAATTGGGTTATTGAAAATTCTCAACACCCCGAAGTTTTCTGGAACCCTGATACTGAGTCATACCAAACTGCAGGACTTGGCGCATCAGGTGGATCAGAAGACACCAGTGCATTTTCCATCTGGGGTATTTTGGGTGGATTAGGGCTTTTAGGGGGAGCTGCTGGCAGTTTAACGGCATCCAATAATAGTTCTTCCCAATCAGCGGTTGTTAGCACATTTAATAGTTCATTTGAAAATGCAACGGTTTTCATTGATACAAACGGAGATGGCGAATTCAATATTGGGGAATTGAGTAGTAAGACTAATGCTGACGGAATAGCTACTTTTAACATTGATACCTCCACCCAAACTGTGTTTTTGTTTACTGATCAAACAACGACAGATGTAATATCAGGTGAGGTTATTTCGGGGCAGACGCTCTCAGCTCCGCAGGGCGCTTCTGTTATTTCTCCATTGACGGCGCTCCTAGCATACACCAGCCTTACCGAGGGGAAGGTGAAAACCGCCTTCACGTTGCCTGAGACATATAGTTTATTAGAAGATAATCCGTTAGATGATGCCTGGGCAAATACCGATAGAAATTCAGTTGTTTCTGCCAACTACCAACTTATAGCAACATCGAAATCTTATGCATCAGCGCTGACTGGTGCTGGCATTGAGACGTCTGAAGCTTTTATGCAATCATTTTCAGGGCTCTATAACGTAATAGAGAGCCAACTCGACAATAACTTCTCAATAAGTTTTTTGGATACTATATTTTTGACGACAGTTTATGAAAGAATTATTTCTGAAAATAATTATTCGACTGAAATAGAAAATGCTCTGTTAGCTTTGCAGCCCAAAGTAGTTAATGCC
This sequence comes from Rhodobacteraceae bacterium SB2, assembly GCA_001642945.1. Lineage (GTDB taxonomy): Bacteria > Pseudomonadota > Alphaproteobacteria > Rhodobacterales > Rhodobacteraceae > Thalassovivens > Thalassovivens spotae. The sequence goes on from LGRT01000013.1 coordinate 538,189, forward strand.
ACTAAAAACCTGAATCAACAATTTTCTCTTGCAAGCCTTAATTCTTCTGAAAATATAGAAAATGAATTATCTATTATAAATTTAGTTCCAGAACAAATTTCATTGGCAGCGACTTCAGAAATAAATACTCCAGGTTCTGGAAGTGCTCTAATTTCCTACGATTTAGAAGAAAACTTAGCGGCTCAGGTACCCTCAGAAAGAGCAATTTTTTCAGTGATTGCCTTTGATCTTTCGGATCCAGAAAATATAGAATTCATAGGTAATGAAGATTTGAAAATCTCTTCAACGGAGGCAATAAGCCTCTTCTATTCCTATGGTGAAAATGTAGAGTCTGGGATGGAGGGCTTCAGCGCTGTTACATTTTCAGGAGATACTTCGCCAATAGATGTTGAATTCAGAGACCAAAATATATCACTTTTTGATGGTTCTTTCGATGTTTTAATGAACCGCTCAATTCTACCCGATGGATCTTTTTCTGATTATTTAACGGCACATGTTTATGACGAGTCAGAGGTTCAGGAATATCTCGGTAGTTTCATGTGGCTTTTAGGTGGTGAATCTATTCCCATAACAAATCAGCAAGAATTTGATGCTAATATGGCAGCGTCTGCAACTTACGTAGTAGATTTTATACCTAATGATGTCGCCTATGGTCCAGGACAAGACGATTGGTTAATTGCTTTAGACATAATTTAAGACCAAACGGTTTTAACTATTGAAATGGTGGACGTATTTTTAATGAATAAAGATCATTAGTAAAAATACTAAAACCCCTGATAAATATTTAAAATCCTAGTATAATCAAGAAGCAAGCATCTTAGACTAGGGATACATATTCCTAAGGAAACTTTCCAAGGCTTACGTTTCTTAAATATCGCTTAGCGTTTTTAAGATAACGGCTGACTATTGATTGAAGGCGTTGCGGATCGGGAATGTAACCATTATCGCCGTCATAGACGCTAAAAGTTTCTGGATTCATGCTGCCCGCTGTGAACTCGTCATCCCCATACCTTGGCTGCTTTTCCCCACTAATGCCTAACTCGTATTCATAGACTTGCTTCGCAATTGAAAGCGCATTACCGCGTCGTCCCCAAACAGGTGCGTTGCGCCGCTCCCAACATAGAAGTGATAGGCGCAATGCTTCTGTCTTTGGCTGTTTAGTAGATATGCTAAACCGTGGTGTTTCTGTTCGATCTTTAGTTCCAAACAGTTCGACCCAGTGCCCGCCCCACCATTCATCAAACTTCAAATCTAAAATAGAATTTCCACCGCTCCATCCTTCATACTTACTCCAATCGACTTCATATTCTGACGACTTCTCAGCGTGTTGTAGGTACTTAAACCAATACAAATAAACCCGTTTACGGTGAGGGATCCAATATCCATCCTTGTAACGGATCCAATCGTACGTCACGTTCTTCTTGAAGTGGATTTTGTTACTCATTGCTGAGCTTAACACGACCTTGTGGCATGTGAAAAGTTAGTTGGAATCTGCCATACTTTTATTGTCGCAACGAAAAGAGAATTTGATCAGATGTAGCGTTCTGCAATCTGCAAATTCAGTTTTGCAAAAACCGTATTCAGCAAAATGTTATGTGACGCTACTTTTATTACAAAATTACTTTTTACAATAGGATAGAAACATGAACTTCTACGAAATCACAAAGCCAAATCAATGCTCTCACTTTATAGCAGACAATGTAAACTACATTAGAAAGCTGGAAATGCTGGCAACAAATGAGCTTACATTCCCATCTCCCGCAAAGAAATCAATTATTTTACACGGCAAATACGGCACTGGAAAAACAGAACTCGCAAAACTTTTGCCCAAATTGATTGAAGCACATCGATTAAGTGACTTAAATGCACATCAATTCGACAGTGACTTTGACGGGTTGCCTTTCGTAAGCTTCATTTCTTGCTCTGTCGATAACCCTAAGAAAACTCTTGAAACGGCAATGCCTACTTCCGTTTCCTTCAATCTATCAAAAAAACACTACGTCATTCTTGACGAAATAGATAACCTCCGATCCGATTATCAAAAAAGCCTGAAGAGCTTCATAACAGAGCGCGATCACGTAATACACATCATGACTACAAATCACATAACTGATGTTGATGCTGGTTTGCGTAGTCGCTCTCATCTGATTTCATTCGAAAACCCTCACCCCGATTTATGGCTGAAGCGCTGCATAGAAATTTGTGAAGAGTATTCTGTCGTTCCAGACAAGCATTTTTTGAAAAAATTGATACGGGTAAGCAACAGTGATGCACGTGCAATAATGTCGGAACTCGAAGAATATATTTCTCTGGCGCAATACGAGCAAGCCTAACAGAATGTGCCTCCAACTGGTTCGAAGTGCGTTATATTTATGTTCATCATACCAGTTTAACCTCTTTGTTATTACTAGTTAAATTACACAGTATCCCGTTTTTAAACCCTAAATCACACGACCTTCTGGCGTGTGAAAAGATAGGTGAAATCCATTATATTATTAGTATCAGCGAGGGGAACAAATAGACGTTTCAACTCTAATTTTTGAACACAAGTTAACAAAAGGAAAACAACCATGATTACTAGAAAAGCAAATATCATTGACTGCATCTTGAACGACCTTGAGGAACTTTATTGGATCCCGCTAGCCGAAGAATCTTCTTTAGTTGTGTGGTTAAATAGCGTTTCAAAAAAAGTCTGTGAACAGCTCAAAAATACTCTTGAATCTACAACTGACGAAATGGAACAGCTCAACGCTGACTACGCAAAATCATCTGAACTGATCTACGAAATTTCAGTGCCTTACACTGACGATGATTTATCCGATCACTATGCGGATAAGCGATTTAACAAGTTAAACGGCATTTTGAAATCTGTAGGTTTTGAAGGCAGTGATATTTTTTAATTATCGCTTCACTATAGTAAATTTACGACCTTAGCTTGAGCTTCACTATCAGCATCAATATATCGCTGTGTCGTTTGAAGAGATGAATGCCCTGCCATCATCTGAATATCCCTCAAAGAACCGCCAACGAGAGAAATCTTTTTGGCGGTTTCCGTTATGAAGGTTCGCCTTCCGCTGTGAGATGAGCAGCCAATTAATCCTAATGTGGAGTACCATTTCTGGAACATGTTCACGATTGTTTGAGATGTTGTGAATGGCGAACGTTCTGTTCTGATAACAAAAGACTTTTGGGGATCAAAATATCGAAACATACTCTGATATTCATACATTTCCGCAAGGTTACGTCTGACGAGCTTGTGCAAGGGAATGCATCTACCACTATTTCCTTTACTGCTTTGATTGGTGAGATTGATATGAGTATCAATCGCTCCTTCAGAGTTCAGCACTTGTCTCCAGCTTAGCTGCGAGATCTCCTTCGCTCTTAAACCACTTTTGACTGATAGAAGAAAGATTGTCTGATTTCTCAAGCCGTTTCTTTTGGAACGTAGATAGGTTGAAACGAATTCAATCTGCTGCTTGTTCAAGACTTTTGATTGTTTGGCGAGTCCCATAATTTGTGCTCCTACTGATTATCAAATTATGGATCCTTATTATAACTTGATCTGTTTATTTGAACATAGTTTTTTATGTAGTAAATATTTGTTTATAAACAATAATTTATATAAACTAAGTATAGAATATAAATTCTATAATCTGTCTCATTTCATAGTTTTAAATTTCTTTAAAAGAATAGAATCTGATGATGAGATGCCTATACCTAATCCAGTAATGTAAGAGAGAAGTTTGTTTTGCTGAGACATGAGCCTGTTTTGCCGAACAGGATCTTCTTCATTCTCAATCTCTTGCGAAAGCTTTCTTATTCTCAAGATTAATGATCCTACCGTTACTCTAACCCAGATAGGATATTTTCCCTCGTTGATATAAGTCTTGAAGCTTTTCATGTCTTATTCTCCTGAATTAATAAAATTGAGAATGATTTATCTTTTAGACCAGATTTAAGCTTCTTCTGGAGTTCTTGCAGGTGGCTAGAATTATCCAGCTCCAGAAGCTCGATCTTTTGAGTTTTTAATTTCTGGAGCATTTGAATTGCTTGATACTTGTTTAAAACTTTTTTTGACTGATTAGGCATAACTTGAACTCCTGTAAGAATATAAAGTTATTTAGCCTGTATTATTTGCGGAAAGTTTAGACACACTTCACCTTCCGAAGGTGAAGTGTGCCAAAGACTTGCGTATAAAGCCCGAGACTACATTCCATTAGAACAACTTGCTTCAAAGCAAGAAGGGGCGGTTAGCCGGTCTCCCTTTACATTCTGCTTACTACCAGCGGTAACGTTATCCAGCCAATGGAACAACTTTAGACAACGTTCGAAGGTTGCAGTGTGGCAGAGCCTTCATCGTGACGGGAATGTTTAATCAGCCAGTCCGCCTTTGCTGCCCTTAAAACCAAGTTGCCTTGGCGAGTCCTAAACTGAGAAATCTGTGCCTAAGTTTCAATCAAGTTACTCAGTCACTCAACAGGTTTGACTTCGGAATATGTAACGCCTTTTGTAGACAAAAGTATTTATACAAGAAAGAAGTTAATTTATTGCTTTGAAACAATTTGTTACTTTAATTTGCACTTTTCAAACTAGAGCCTTCAGTGGATTTGCAGGGGTTAAGTAACCGTGTTGAAATCTACGGTGAAATCTACGGTGAAAAATAATTCTGGTAAATCTGAAAATTTGTTCTAATTCTGAGACCAGAAATCATGAAAGGTAGCCTCCAATGTTCCGTTTTATTTTAGCAACGCTTGCCTCTTTCTTGATGGCAGCTTGGACAGTAAATGCTCATGAAGCGCCCATTCGCGTGGTCGTTTTGGGTGAAGATAGCGACCGAAATGCAGTCAGCCGGTCAAGCGAAATCTATACACGAGTTATTGCGGAGCTTCAGCAGTCGTTAATACGTGAGAATATTACTGTTATTGACGAAGACATGATCGCGGTTAAGCTTGGATTTTCCTACAATGAAGACCGAACAAAACAAGAATTAATCCAAACATTATCAATCGCGAATGAAACAACAGATGCGACGGTGCGTAGTCGACTGGGTGTTATTTTTGCGATTTTCCCAAATATTCAAGAAATGTCCATGACCCGTAAGTTGACCGTGCGGGTACGTGGTCAGATTTACGATCTGAAATCTTTGAGAGCGCTGTCGTCATTTGAAGTGTCTGCACCTGAAACAGTTACGCTGCCAAAGAAAGCGAGCATGTGTAATGACATGTGTGTCGTTGAAAAAGCTGGCGAGGTGTCACGCGAACTTGCTCGTGAGCTAGGAGCCGTACTTTCGCAAAAATTGCACATAGTCATTGAAGACAGCGCTTATGGTGGGAGCACTGCAGGGTCTGCATCGGGTGGTGTCGCTGCGGGAGACGGAGTTCTAGAAAGTGTTTATACACTAGAATTCAACCTGATGAAAAATTCAGATGTTTTGCGTGCTGTGCGTGCTCTAGAAGCGAGTGTGGTTCGTGAAATTGAACTTCTGAAATCGAATAATACACAACGCGTCTATTCTGTAACAACCAACAAGGATTTGGGAGATTTAGAGGAGCGTATCATGATGCTTTTGCTTGATCTTGGTGTAGACATAGACCGTCTTCGTTTTAGCTCTTTTGGAACGAAGCTATCAATCGAAGCGCTTTAATGAACATCAAGTTTTTAAGAACAAGTCTGTTGGGGGCGCTGACGCTTGCTCCCAACTTTGCTTGGTCTGATGCGGATACATCTAAGATTTTTCTATTAGCCAATCAAAGTACAACTAGTGCTGAGGTCACCGCGTTAAAGGTGTATGCCACACTCGACGCAAAGCTGAGCGAGTTCATGCGTGCTCAGCAGCTCGATACGCATTCGAGCTTTAATACCAAAAAAGAGGTTACAAACTTTGGTAAGCCAGGGCTGTCACAAGCTATCCGCAGTGCGGATCTCTCGGATGATGACTTTGCAATCACATATTCGGTTACACCGCATGTGAAAGAGGGCGCAGCGGCGCGCACATTGAAGGCGCGTGCTGAGGGTGCCATTTACAATGCCGCTACTCAAAAAATGTTGACGACGTTCAACATGACTACGCCAGAAAGCGTCGTCCTGCCTAAGAACGCAGATAACTGCCCTCAGAGCTGCCTAGATGCTGCCATGTCTGATCTGGTGGATGATCTGGCGCGAGAGCTGAGCTTTGTACTGGCTCAAAAAGTATCGTTCATCCAAGAAGATCGTGTTGTCACAGACACCACGGATGCAACTGCTATCAAGAACAGGTTGAGTGCCGGCACAGAGCGCAAACCAGTCCGAAAGACGGTTACCAGCAACTCAGGAAACTTTGATGTCGATGTGGCGCGATCTATCAACATTGAGGTGTACTTCGACTTTGATAGCGCCGCCCTTAAGCCCAAAGCAATTGAGCAGCTGAAGCCCCTTGGTGAAGCTTTGTCTTCAGCTGACCTGGGCTCTGGTCGATATCTGATCATGGGGCATACAGACGCCAAAGGGTCAGCATCATACAACCAAACGCTATCTGAACAAAGAGCAGCATCTGTGCGTAAATACCTTGTGCAACGCTTTCCAATACAGCAAGATGCTTTGGTCAGTATTGGGCTTGGTGAAACGCAGCTAAAGCGCCCGGCAGAGCCGAATGCAGGGATTAACCGGCGCGTTGAGATCAGCTTACTGCTAAAGCCATTGAATGCTCCTGCACCAAAGCAGGTTACAGCGCTGAATACCTACACTCTGAGCTTCAAGCTCTTTTCAACGGCGGATGTTCTCAAGGTTACAAAAGCTCTCGAAGCAAAACACGCTCGGGAGATAGAACTCCTCCAATCAAACACAACATCCAGAACTTATTCTTTCGAGACCAAGCTTTCTGCAATGGAACTCGAGGAAGCGTTACTCATGATCATGTTAGACGCAGGCGTAAACGTGGATAACATACGGGTTACTATCGGCAATGGAGCAATCGATGTTGAACAGCTCTAAGCAAACTCGAATAGGTAAGGTGATTTTGCGGGGCATTGCTATTACCGACGCGCTGAGGACAATCCGTTGAGAACGTTACATTCACGATTGGCGAAGTTTTTCGTCACAATAGCGATCATGTTGCCTGCAAGTTTTGTGCATGCGGATACGGTGGATGAAGCTGCCCTGCGCATGTCATTGAGTTTAGCACAATCACACGAATGCACTTCAGCATCCTCAACACTGAGTGTCGTCGCGATGCCAGCCATTGATACGAGCCAGTCGCTTACTGATGAGCAGATGGATCTGATTAGGTCTGAATACTTGATAGCAATTGGCTCTGAGCTCCCGTCCTGTGCAAGATTAACTGACGCGGTTGCTGCATTCGGCACCATCGAGTTTATGACTGAAGTTGATAGTAGCGGTCGGATCACCCAGGTGCAGCAAGAGCTTATTGAAAACAAACTTCAAAATGCTCATTCGGTTTTAGTCTTGAAAATCGAAAAGTTGGATGAAAGATACCAGGCAACGGCACAGCTAACGTCCATATCAGAAGGACAAACGATCAGCGTCACCAGATACGATGTACCGGAACGACAAACGCGAACAGAGTGCGGCTTAAACGCTTCTGCAGAAAAGCGTGGTTTGGCTAGTCTGGCAGACGACATGCTCAGTGTTCTGAATCCAATCAAAGGGCTGCACGTCAAAAACGGGCTCTACCAAGACACTGATGAGACGTCTGGGTATGGATCTTATATTGCACAGCAGTTTCTTGTTGCCCTTACAAATGCGCGCACAAAGAGAGTATTTAAATCTGAGTTTCCAATTAAATTGCATCGAGAAGGCTCGATCGTCGATGAGGGGGAATATGAGCTTACACTTCGCTATTGGGTATGTGACGATAGCAAGAGCGCGAACCTAACGGTCACAGCTGAAGCTCCCGACGGAAACTCTGGCGTATTTACTCAAAGCCTCAGCTTAAAACTGCTACCATCAGGTATAAGTTACTCACCCAAGATCCAAAGTCAGCAAGATCAGCTCTCTGACACTGATGATAACGCGCTATCTGGTGAACCGTTTTGGGGGCTTATGTCGGTATTACCTAAGCGCGTCTCACCAGGAGAGCTGCTTTTAATATCTGCTGAGCCACCGGCAGACTGCAACCCATTCTTTTTTGATCTTGCGCCGGGCGGAAGGCTGACGCCATTGCCGCTTAATATCTTTGACCTAACGGAGATCAGAGCTGGCTTCATTCGCTATGATAACAATGAGCAGTCTAAATACGGAATAACCATACAGCCCGAAGACGAGCGTGGTGCCCACCGCATGGGGTTTGTATGTCAGCCACAAGCAGTGACGAATGAAGACATACGTAGCGTCTTCAAAGATTTACGCTCAGAGCTCGTCAATCGCGAAGCAGGTGAGATCAAAAAGTCGAACCTGTCCATCATTTTTAACACATCACAGTATGTCATCACTGAATGAACTAACGAAGGAGTAACCGAAATGCAGAAACATCATTTGAGAGCCCAAAGCCTAGGTTTACTCTTTGCCGTAACTGCGGGAATGGCATCAGCACAATCCACGATAACCCTAGACTCTTTTGATTTGAATGAGCCAACTCAGAAGGTTGAACAGAAACAATCACCTGCGCCAGTAAAGCAATCCGAAAACTGCTTGTTCAAGCCTAATGCTGATGGCTGCGATCGCGTGAAAAGCAGCAGCCAATCATTTAGCCTTAGTGATGTCGTAAATCTTGGCATCGTTGAGCGAAGCGAAGTCGAGGCTGCTGACACTAACGGGAATGTTGTGAAAGTAGAGGATCGTGTAGAGCCATTGCCCTCGATCGATCTAGAAATTCTATTTGAATATAACAGTGCATCAATTCAGCCAAACCAGGTATCGTCGTTAATATCGCTCTCTCGAGATCTGTCAGAAATTGACTTCACCCGTGCACAGTTGGTGTTGATGGGGCACACCGATGGCGTTGGGTCAGCCGCCTATAACCGCGAGCTGTCGCATCGCCGTGCGCAGTCAGTCGCTAAGTTCTTGAGTGAAGCAGCCGAAATTCCAATTTACCGCATCAAGACATCAGGGATGGGCTTTGATTACCTTAAGACACCATACGATCCTGAAAGTGCTGTGAACCGTCGTGTTCAGGTCTTGTTGGTGGAGTAACTAAGAATGCTTTTAAAAATAGAAGTATGTCAGTTTTTGCTAAACAAATTTGCTGCAGTTTTAAGCTTTATTTGTCTTGTCTCATTGAGTGGCACACTAAGCGCAGCTACTGTCAGTTTGGTTGACAATTCAAAGTCATCCATTGGTTGTGAAGTGAAGTTAGAGGGAGTTATTGAAGAAGGCGATGTTGAGCGGTTGACCGCTGCAATAGTTGAGGTCAAATCAAGACGAGATTACTGGTTGGATGCAGTTTTAAATTCATACGATTTTCGTGTATGTTTTAATAGTCCTGGCGGTTCATATCTTGAAGGGATTGAAATCGCACGCATTATTGATGTGCCAACTGGCGTAGATGAGGGTGATATTTGCGAAAGTGCCTGCTTTTTGGCGTTTATGAGCGGGATTAATACTACTTTTCAGGAAAATGATTTTGGCGTGGTTTGGCAGGACCGTGTTATGCATCCTTTAGCTAGTGTCGGGTATCACGCTCCCGCTCTAAATATCAAAGCTGGAAATTTTTCAGCAGAGGAGGTAAATAAAGCCTACCGAATTGCTCTTTTTTCGGTTGCGGAACTCATAAAACTTCGAAAAGAGAAATATGGTTCATATATTTTTCGCGACTATTTATTCGAAGATATGCTTAGGATCCCCCCCAATAAAATGAAACACATTCGGACTGTTGAGCAAGCTATCAAAGCCCAAATTATGGTGTTTCCTGTCGTTTTTCCTGGAGTGGAAAAATCATTAGAAAATGCATCACAATATCCACAAGATAAAAACTATGGAGGGTTTGCTCATGCATGCAGGGCGATGGGATTGATGGTAGACGATTTTGGCGTGGACGAGGGTCCCCATCGTCCAAAAATTTCGACTGATCAGGGATATGTTTTTTTCTCAGCGGCTTTTGATCTTGGCGAAAGCGGTACGGGATGCGAGCTACATCAAAGTATACCGGATGGATCTACCTCCACTTGGTTTGTGGGAGATGGCTCCGCAAAAGATGGTGACGCTAACATAGGAACTCAAGGCAGTCTAGCTGCTTTTATGTACTATCCGCCCTTAACCGAAATAAATACGCTCAAGTATCCGTTTAACCATGCCGAGTTAAATTTGGAGTTCTTATCTGGCTTTGGCGGCAAGGATGATAAGCGATTATTGTCTTGCGCGGTAGGTGATACCACTGCCAGGGTAACAAACGTTCAAAACTTTACAAACCTTCGCCGACAAGCTGGTATGAACGGGCAGGTGACCGGTCCAGTTCCTCTGGGAGCCCAATTATCTGTCATTAATCCTGGTAACTTTTTGAGAACTGATAGATGCGCTGCTGCTTGTAACGGAACCAATCAAAATGCGGTTAAACAATGCATCGACAATAACGATGTATGGATCGAAGTTGAGTATATTGGGCGGCGCGGTTTCTTAAGTCGTAAATTTTTGGAGTAAGCAGCTCTAGAATTAAAGATCAATTACCTATTCATGTATTTTTGAGCTTGTGCGAGTGAGAAGGCACTATGAAATGAAAAAAATATTAAACAGGTTAAATCTCATTCTCTTCACATTTATCGTTTGTTTAAATGTGAGCGAGACATCTGCAGGCACTTGGTATGATATCCCCAATGCAAATTTTGAGCTTCGCGAATGCAATAAAAAATTTGTTGGCGTGATCGAGACAGGTGATCTGACAAATAACATCGAAAGCTTGATTGGCAGACGAATTTGTTTGGATAGTCCAGGTGGAAGCCTGTCTGAGGTCACAAATTTCGTACAGCTAATTCAAGAAAAAAATGGCTTCGGCACTGGCGGTGATGATGCGATGACATTTGCCACTCGAGTCCAGTCTGGTGATAAATGCGAGTCTGCATGTGCTGTTTTATTTATGTTTGGCACTAGCAGCTATCGCACAAGTTATCAGGACAAGATTTTAGAGCCAGGTGCGAAGTTAGGATTTCATTCACCATTCATAGATCCTCGATTGGGCGATAAATATTCAGGAGACGTAGCCTTCGCAGGAGGTATTCAAATTGCAAATCTGCTGACTGCGGCAACGTATAAAACATCTACGCCGGCAGGTGTTCTACCTCCAGAACTTTTGAGCATTGTTTTTGGGACCCGCCCAGAACAAATGTATTATATAGATACATGTGCAGAAATGTATATTCTTGGTATCTCAACTCCAGACGCTACAAATGCGCTTCAATCTTCTGGAGATCAATTTGAAGATTGTGAAAACAATGAGACTGTAACTGTGGCAAATACATTGGACGCGCTGGTAAAAGCTGCACATCGCGTTTGTACTTTTAGCCATGTTATTACGCATAGAAAGTGGTTTGTTAAGAGGTCGTATAAATTATCGGACCTGCATGATTTTACGAACAAAATTATCAAGAAAAAAACTGAATTATTAGATTATTCAGTGGAGCCCACTACAAGTGGAGGACGTATCAAAATTGCGTTGAATTCTTGGGATTATTCAGTGCCAAATTGGATGACGAACGCTGCCAATCAATTTTGTATTGTTGAGTTAAAAGCATTATTTGTCGGAAATCAAATGATTTTGACCCTTGCTGATCCTTATGTAAAGTTTGGAAGTATGGGGACGTATAGCAGTTTAAATGCAACGTTAGAAAACTATGATTTTAGCAGTTTTCGCGCGTTCGGGCTCTCACCATTAGGAACTAAATTTTTAACTGCTTCAAAAGCAAAAAAGATAAATCAAAAAAGTGACGCACTTCCTTCGTGGGCTAGAAAACAAAAAATACGACTCTCCTGTGAAATTAATGCATCAGAATCTAAAATAACTAATGTTTCAAGTTATACTAATTTGCGCCAGCAAGCGGGCTTGAATGGTAGGGTAATTGAGAGAGTTGGTCTTGGTGAAAAAGTGAGAATAATAGATCCAGGTCGGTATCTGCGTTACGATCGTTGTGCTGCTGCATGTGAGGGTTCAAATCAAAACGCAATCAAAACCTGTATTGATAACAACGATGTTTGGATTGAAGTCCAGCATAATGGACGTCGTGGTTTTTTAAGTCGTAAATTTTTGGAGTGAAATAATAAAAATGCTTCGTTTGAAACTTAAAAATTATTTGTTGAGCGCACTCCTTGTGATGGCTCCGGTGTTCGCAGTAGCTGATGAAGTAACGGACGTTGTAAACGATGTTGCCGCAAAACTTGTGCAACAGCTTCCTATGGATAAAAAGATTGCGCTTAAATCGCTCTCACCTGATGAAACAGGACTACCAGAAGATTTTCTTCGTAAGCTTACATCTGATCTAGAAGCCGCGCTACTTTTGAAGTCAGAGTTTGAAGCAAAATTAATTAATAGACTTTCAACCGAAGAACTTTGGCAAGATGCGATCGAATTTGGGGATGCTGATTTTGATGATCTGTATGAAAAATCTAAAGCGGATTTGTTACTTTTGCTAATGCCCCGAATAACAGCAAATGGTTTATCCCTAACTGCTTCTGCTTACTCATTGATAGGTGAAGAAGCTGGTCAGTTAAGAGCTTCGACAGGTTCGATAAATTTAAATGTCAATTTAGATGAGTATCTCGGTATCAACGTAAAAACCATCGAGAGTAGAGTTGCTAGTATAATTTCAAAAATTCAAAAAATTTCTAGCGCTGGTGGTTTAATAGAAAGTCCTAATGACTTCGCTGATTACTATCATAATGCTAAAATTTATAAAGAGCGGGGAGAAAATGAGTATGCTCTAGCTAATTATGAAGAAGCAATTAAATTAGAGGGAATTTTCTATGATCCTCTTAATCAATATCTAGAATTACTGGTCGCGAAATATGGGTTAAAGTCTGCTAAAGTTGCATATCAAAAACAAGTAAAATCAGAGCTTTCACTACAACAAGTTGCGTTTTCGGATGTTTATTTCTCATCGCGGCTCATTGACTACTTTCCAAGAAACGCATTGGATTTAGAGAATGGCACAGTTAATTCACAGGCGTACAGAGAACCTTATTTTCAGAATTTTAATCCCCCCTCATACGCAATGTTTTTAAAGAAATATGGCGAAACCTTATTTGAGATAATCCAGAATAAAGATTTTAATCCCTTCTCGTCAGAAGGAGATGATTTACAGCTAACGGCTGCACTATCAGCGAGATATTTACTAATGAGGGCGTCGACGGAAGTATTAAATGCCTATCAGTCGGGGGAATTTGATAGATATTTTATAGACGACTTAGAAGGGACTCTTTTGGTCAATCCTGAAAGAGCTGCACAGTTTTTAGACGCTGCACGTTCGGCAGTCGTTTTCCCAGTCGATTTCAAACACTATTACGGCTCCTCTGGTTATAAAATTAATAGGTTCGATGAAATCATTCTGGATGAAAAGTTATTAGAAGCGTCGATCCCAACCATAAAAGATTATGGACAGTTTGCCTCCATACCTTGCGGATATCTATCTTCAAATTCAACTTCAATTGAAGGAGATCATGCTGATTGGGGATCACAAAACACATTTGAAGTCAAATTTCCAGACCTTGAGGTGGAGGTAAGAGACGCATTTAAGAAACTGGACGAAACAAAGTTTGCGATTTATGCTGATCGATGTATTGATTTCCTCAAAAAGAAAAATCGTATTTCTCTACAGGAAACGATTGGATGGTCTGCCAAAGTTGGTGATTATGAAACCGAAACTGGCGGTGTGACGCTTTCTGCCTTTAACATTGCAATTTACGACGACGTGGATTTAGACGAACCAACAATTATACATATGAATTATCCCAACATATCTGGAGAGTGTTGCACGTATTATCAACTAGACATTACTAAAGATGGCACTGAGTTTTCGCGCGGTTTAGATTGGTTTTACCAGTATGAGGATTGGCAATATAAAGTATTATACCCGAAAATAATCTCTACGCGTGGCTTAGTTCAGTCAAGTGTCAACTATACCTTAATGGAAGTGTATCCTAGTTACATAACTTACTTTGATAAGCGAGGAAACTTTCGTAAAATTAGCTTGACTAAAGCCAGTGACTTGAGTGACACAAACTCTTTTTCTTGGGGACCACCCAACTCAATAGATTTAATGGATATTAACCCCAAATTGCTCCAGAGAGTTGTAAAAAAACTCCGCGTAGAACCTGAAGCGAGGTTGGCTTGCGGGATTAATGAGCAGACCGCACGGATTTCAAATGTTCAAAACTATACGAACTTTAGACAGAGAGCGGGGTTAAATCAGCCAGTACTTGGTCAAATTTCATTAGGTGAGACAGTTACGTTAACCAACCCGGGCTCTTACCTAAGGACAGATCGTTGTGCGTCCATTTGTAATGGATCTAATCAGCAATCAATTAAACAATGTATTGATAACAATGAAGTATGGATCGAGGTTCGGTACAGAGGTCGAGTAGGTTATTTAAGCAGAAACTTTGTAGAGTGAAATAATAAAAATGCTTCGTTTGAAACTTAAAAATTATTTGTTGAGTGCACTCCTTGTGATGGCTCCGGTGTTCGCAGTAGCTGATGATGTCTTAGCCCCCTAGAACTGTGCCAGTATATTTTGGCAAAGGGAGTAAGGAAACATGGCTCGAAAGCGTTATTCTGATGAAGATGTGTTGAAGTTATTGCGCGAGATTGATGTTCATTTGCACGATGGTTTGGACGTTGTGAGTGCGTGTCGCAAAGCTGGGATTTCAGATAAGAGTTATTATTACTGGCGCAAGAAGTTTGGAGGTCTTTCTCGTTCACAGGTTTCTGAGATGAAATTGCTCAAGAAAGAAAACGAGCGCTTGAAGAAGATCGTCGCTGACTTGCAGTTAGACAAGGTGATCCTGAAGGAGAGCCTTGATCATCTAAAGCCGCGGGCCTGACGCAGGCTCAGCTTCGTCAGGCCGTTCTTCATACGCGTCAAAAGCTGGATATTTCTGAGCGGCGTGCTTGCGCTGTT
>LGRT01000014.1 GCA_001642945.1 Rhodobacteraceae bacterium SB2
ACCCGTACCAGAAACCTTATTAGAGAAACCAAAAATCAATGGACAAATATAGGGGGCTAGACAGCTTTGCGACACGCACTCACAACGTCCAAACCATCGTGCAAATGAACATCAATCTCGCGCAATAACTTCAACACATCTTCATCAGAATAACGCTTTCGAGCCATGTTTCCTTACTCCCTTTGCCAAAATATACTGGCACAGTTCTAGGGGGCTAAGACACGGGAGCAGACGAAGAAAGCGCGATACGTTTAAAAATTGTACGCAACCCCTAAGATGGCAGCGGTATTAGAACTTTTGCTGACAATCGGGCTGTCTTTAATTTTGCTGGGCAAAAGATTTGTAGTGATGTTTGCAAAGGCACCAATATTAGAAGTAATATTGAAAAACGTATTCACAGAGAGATAAGTGATTGCCGCCGCGCCGGGAGCATATGCCGCTCGGCTTCCCGCAGCCTCAGAGGGCTTTACACCAAAAAAGTATTCTGCGCGTTTGCTATCGTAGTTTTTCGATCCCAATGAAACGATTACAGGCTGACCGCCAATTGGGATAAACTGGCTGAACGCAAGATCAACGAGCGTGCCATTGAATTCATTGGTGACTTCGCGGGCCATTTTCAGCTTGAGTGTGGAACCCCGAACGATATCAAATGAACCCATGATCACTCCGTCAAATGTCATTTTGCGATCCATTCCCGAAAGTGAAGTTGAATCTGCGCTCTTATAGGGACGGAAATTGGGGGCGATTGCTGCGCGCATTCCAAAGGTTTGGGTGTCTATGAATTTATAAGATACGCCTTCTCGAAAATCGATTTTTACTTTATCGTTTTCGTAGGCGATCGAGGGCATAAAGCGCGAGGTTGATCCAACACCGGTGTAAATGGAGTTACCATTTATATAAGCAGCACCCAGAGAGAATTTTGAAGACGGGTCTGCCGACACACCTCCAGCAAAGCAAATGGATACCGCACAAATAAAACGTATGACTGCTCTAAACACCTTTTGATCTCCCATCGGTTAACAATCTGAAACTAATGTGAATACTCAGAATTCCAAGAGGATGTAAAAAATTCATATTCATATTGATACCTGTGCGCGAACCTCACGAGGGCTCTGCGACTTATGGATACGCCTCTCCGTTAGAGCTCAAGCGCTAGGAGAGGAAGAAAGTGTGAGCGTCAGAGAATGGGAAAAATATGAGCAGTTCGAAAACAGGTTTACGCTTATTGAACTGAGCAACGCGGCCAGCTGACTTAAGCTAAACGATAGCGATAATTCTGTTTGAAAGTGCGGAATACATTTATGATAAAAGACCCAAAATTGGTACCGATTGCAAAAAATTATCAAAACTTTCTGGCGCATCGAGAGACGCATTTGAAAATGGTTTCAACGGGTGTTGAAAGCATCACGATATGGGGTGAAGCACTCTCCTGCAAGTGTGCAGCATCCATGCAAGAAGAGCTTGTGGCCAAAGGGCTGGCCTCAGCTTTGTTGGTTCATGTGCTTGCACCAATCAAAGTCGTCATTTCGTTCGCCGCTCAACAGAAAACATTAGAGCGTTCAAATCGTTAACCGCCGGTTTCATGGAGAAAAGCATCGGATCAAAGAAACGGCTTGTTGTTTCTTGGACTGATTTGCAAATAGTTCAGCTGCTTTGCCGTCAAATGAAGTATAAGTCGCACAGGATCAGCCCCGAGCCGTGACACAGGTCGCTGAATTGTTGAGATAGCTGGCCTGAGTAACGCTGACGCCCAACCGGATGCTGCTTTCGCTACATTCGGATCAAGCTCTAGCCCCCGCCATAGGCTTCAAACGGGCGAATATCATTGCGCGGAACATGGAAGGTCTTGATACTATATATCAAGACTTAATCAAAAGAACAGAATGATAGACGGTGATCATTTGTATCGCAATGCAAACAATTGCGAATAGCCGAGACATTCCCGCGTAATCCGTATCAGGCCGCGGCAGCTTGCTGCTATTATTTGCCAATACGACCCGTTTCAAAACATTTTATGAAGGTTATCTGCAAAGCCATTCACGCGGCTACGTCGAGTTTAGGCGCCAGGGATCAGCATTGCCCTGTTGGTCTGGCGCGCAGTTGGGCAACAAAACCTCAACGCAATCGGCAGCGATGAATGCCCTGCCTTTCATTCCCCTGCGGTATAAGCCTCTTTGCCAATCGCCGCTTACTGTACACGCTTATTATAAACGTACATCTTAACGCGGTGCTTGCAAAAGTTAAGCGCCTTCGATCAGCTATGAATTGATACCGGCAAATGTCACACCGCTCAGATCAGCCATCTCTTTTTTCCAAGTTGTAAGATCGGAATGGCGGAACTCGGCCAAGCTTGAATGGCCGCAAGCGCGTGCCAAAACTTGCATCAAAGACACGCTTGCCCCCAAGAAACGGGCCAATCTTTCCGCGCTGACCTGCACATCCAGCTTTTCGCGCAATTCGGGCTTTTGGGTGGCAATCCCGGCGGGGCAATTGTTTGAATTGCACATTCTTGCCGCCACACAGCCCACCGCTTGCATCGCCGAATTTGACAGCGCGATCGCATCAGCCCCCAACGCCATCGCTTTTGCAAAATCTTCAGCAACGCGCAAGCCTCCGGTAATCACCAAGGTCACATCGCGGCCGGCTTTCGCATCTAAATGACGGCGCGCCCGGGCCAAAGCTGGAATGGTTGGAACCGAAATGTGATCCCGAAAGATCAATGGCGCTGCGCCCGTTCCGCCGCCGCGCCCGTCAAGAATGATATAATCCGCGTTTGCCTCCAAGGCGAAATCGATATCCTCTTCGATATGGTTCGCGGATAGCTTGAACCCGATTGGAATGCCACCAGAGCGTTCGCGCACTTCATCAGCCAATTTTCGAAAATCTGCCTGCGTTCGCAGATCGGGAAATGTGGCGGGGGAAATTGCGTCTTGACCCGGCTGCAAACCGCGCACTTGGGCGATTTTACCCTCTACTTTTTCCCCTGGAAGATGCCCGCCCGTGCCGGTTTTGGCCCCTTGTCCACCTTTGAAATGGAACGCCTGCACCTGCGCAGCAAGCGCTGGGTCCCATCCAAATTTGGCCGAAGCCAATTCATAAAAATATCGCGTATTTTCAGCTTGCTCTTCTTGCAGCATGCCCCCTTCACCCGAGCAAATACCGGTGCCGGATAATTCAGCACCCCGCGACAATGCAATTTTAGCCTCTTCGGAGAGGGCGCCAAAGCTCATGTCGGAAATAAACAAGGGGATATCAAGCTGGAGCGGCTTATCTGCTTTTGGCCCAATGATCGTTGAGGTGGCAACGGGAGCCTCATCCAAAAGCGGCTTTTTGGCCATTTGCGCGGTCAGTATTTGAATATCATCCCAACTGGGAAGCGCAGTGCGGGGCACGCCCATCGATCCCATTTCGCCGTGATGGCCAAGCTGCGCAAGGCCATCGCGCGCAAGCGCGTGGATCCTTGCAACTGTTGGTTCTTCGGGCGTTGCCATCGGTTCGGGCATTGCATCTTTGGCTGCGGGCAAAGGCGCGAAATCACCCATTTTCAGATCGCCTAATATGCGATGACTGCCATCGCAGAAAGGTGCATTACCGCTTGATTTGCATTGGCAAAGCGCGGCGCTTTGCGTGGTCTGTGCGGTGAATTTAAGCGGCTTTATATCGGTGCCGCGATGCGATCCGTCACAAAAAGGCTGCGCGGCCGAGCGGCCACAGCGGCACCAGAAATAGGTTTTACCAGCCTCTAATTGGGTTTTGATCGGATGTTTTGCCGCAATGAGGGGCACAGATTGATCGCTCATTCCGGTTAACCTCGATTATGTGGTTGGGAAAAATCAATAGTGGGCCCTTTGGGGACCACGCGTGATGGATTGATGCTGTCATGGCTGGCATAATAATGCTCTTTAATATGTTGCATATTCACCGTTTCAGCAATGCCCGGTTGCTGGTAAAGATCACGCAAATAGTTTGAGAGGTTGGGGTAATCAACAATGCGGCGCAGATTGCATTTAAAATGGCCCACATAGACGGGATCAAACCGGATCAATGTGGTGAACAACCGCCAATCCGCTTCGGTGATATCCGGGCCGGTAAGATAACGGGTGTTGGCTAAAATGCCCTCTAGCCAGTCAAGCGTATCAAATAAAGGCGTGATGGCGGCCTCATAAGCCGTTTGCGTAGTGGCAAAGCCGCAGCGATACACGCCATTGTTCAGCGTCGCGTATATACGCGCATTCAGGGCCTCGATCTCTGGGCGTAGGGCGTTGGGATAATAATCGCCGGATTGTGCGCCCAGCGCATCAAATTCCGAATTGAACATTCGGATGATTTCAGAAGATTCATTTGAGACAATCGTAGCGGTTTTTTTGTCCCATAGCACCGGAACCGTCACGCGGCCTGAATATTGCGCATCGGCCGCGGTGTAAATCTGATGCATGAGCTTGGCCCCATTCACGCTGTCTGGGATGACGCCAGCGCCGGGCTCAAACGTCCAACCATTCTCGGCCATATACCAATGAACGATAGAGACGGAAATCATAGCGTCCAAACCCTTCAGCGCGCGAAAAATCAGCGTTCGATGCGCCCAGGGGCAGGCCAAAGATACGTAAAGGTGATAGCGCCCCGCCTCTGCCTTGAAGCCGCCGGCGCCGCTTGGCCCAGCAGCGCCATCCGCGGTGATCCAGTTGCGGAATTGCGCCTCTTTGCGCACAAAATGCCCCCCCTCTTTTTTTGTATCATACCACCGGTCGACCCATTTTCCCTCTTGCAACAACCCCATTTGATTTCCTTACTTTAATGATCTTGTGGTTTGATAAATTGGTTATTGCGTAAATCGCTAAAAGCTTGCTGCAATTCTGCGCGCGTATTCATTACAATCGGCCCATGCCACGCCACGGGTTCTTGAATGGGCGAGCCGGCCACCAGTAAAAAGCGCATGCCTTGGGGGCCGGCTTTTACAACAATCTCATCGCCCGTGCCAAAGCGCACCAATGTTCGATTGCCAGATAAATCGCGGATATTCAGTTCTTCGCCCATCACCTCTTTTTCCAGCAAGACCCCATGGGGCGTTGAGGCATCGGCAAATTTCCCAGCGCCTTCAAATATATAGGCGAATGTATTGCGGTACGTATCGACTTTTAGAACTTTTTTGCGCTCCGCTGGGATGCTGATATCCAGATAAAGCGGGTCTGCAGCGATCCCATCAACAGGGCCCTGTTTGCCCCAAAACTCTCCTGTTATGATCCGCACCACGCTGCCATCATCATCGATAATTTCGGGAATTTCTTTTGCGTCTACGTCTTGATAGCGCGGCGTTGTCATCTTTAGGCTACCCGGCAAATTTGCCCAAAGCTGAAACCCGTGCATTTGCCCCTTGGAATTTCCATTGGGCATTTCCTGATGCATGATCCCAGATCCGGCTGTCATCCATTGCACATCGCCTGCGCCCAAAGTGCCGGTGTTTCCCAAACTGTCGCTATGGTCAACGGATCCGTTCAACACATAGGTTATGGTTTCAATGCCCCGATGCGGGTGCCAGGGAAAGCCGCCTGCATAGGCGGCGGGGTGTTCGTTGCGAAAATCATCAAACAGTAAAAAGGGATCATGCGCTTCTGGCTCATTAAAGCCAAAGGCGCGATGCAAATGCACGCCTGCCCCTTCCCGAGTTGGTGTGGCTGCGCTGGTTGAGATAGCCGGTCGAATTGACATAGAAGTTTCCTTAAACGTGTACTGCAATATAGAAATAGACGCTTGCGAACAGAAATCGAGTTCTAAAAATAAGAACGATAAGGGCTAATTCAGATAATGCACTATGGGGTGTCTCTGCAATTTTGAGATATTATCATGATCCAAGCGCTTAAAGGGCGCTCGACTTTACCGTTTTTGGTCCCGCCAGTCGGGCACTGAGCGCATATTTTTTGACTATTGTATAACGGTTCGCAGAAAAAGCTGCGGGTTTTTGAGCCTGCGGCCGTATGAATCGAACGTGAATGCGAAGCGCATGGCCTCGGATTTCTATGACGGGCGCGCTCTCTAAGGGAATAGAGCTGCCCATCATGAGACAGTTTTCCGGTTACATTGCTGTTCTTTGACGGGTCTGGGCATAGCTGCCCGCCGATTTTTCAAAACTGATGTCAACAGTGTAAAATATCTGACCAGTTTCGCCTGTCTTATTTTGTGACCCAGCTCGATCAACGCGCCTTTTGTGATCAGATTGAGCGCGCAGCATGGGCAGGGCCCGGCGATCCGATATGGGCTGGGGCGCTCATGAGACGCGAAGAGCTGGCAAGGGGCCGTGACCTTGCGGGATCCGCCCGTTCCAGGGCGTTTGGGTTGCGAGCGGATTTTAGCCTTTGGCGGGGCTTTTAAAAGGCGGCGACCTTCATGGGTTTGCGTGTTTTTGCAAAGGCGTTATACGCCCAAAAAGTTTTCGGTGATATCGCGCGTCAGATGGGCCATTGGCCCGGACCACACGGTTTTGCCACGCTCTACTATCACCGCGTTATCCGAGATAGCACTCAGCTCTTTGAGCGATTTATCGATCAGTAAAATAGCCAAGCCGGTTTGATGTTTTAGGTGTGAAATAGCCGCCCAGATTTCTTGTCGGATCAGGGGGGCCAAACCCTCAGTGGCTTCATCCAAGATCAAAAGCCGGGGGTTGGTCATCAAGGCTCGCCCAATCGCCAGCATCTGTTGCTCGCCGCCCGAGAGGGATGCGGCGGATTGGTTGCGGCGCTCCTCTAAGCGGGGAAAGAGTTTTGCGATCCGGCTCAATGTCCAATGGCCGGGTCGGGACGCGGCGATTAGATTCTCGCCTACGCTTAGATTGGTAAAGCAGCGGCGGCTCTCTGGAACCAGCCCAATGCCTTTACGAGCCACTTGATGGCTGTGAAGCAGATGCAGGTTTTGACCCTCTAGCGTCAAACCGCCCTGCGAATTGATCATCCGGCAAATGGCTTTCACCGTAGTAGATTTTCCCATTCCATTGCGCCCCATAAGCGCGGTGACTTCGCCCTCAGAAATGCTTAGGTCAACCCCTGAAAGCGCTTGGCTGCTGCCATAAGAGGCGCGCAGGTTTTCTACCCTTAACAGGCTCATTCTGCCTCTCCTAGATAGGCTTCGCGTACCGCGCGATTGGCGCGGATCTCGCGGGCGCTTCCGGTGGCGATGATTTTTCCATAGACCAGCACACTGATCCGATCGGCCAGCGCAAAAACGGCATCCATATCATGCTCGACCAGCAGGATCGGCGCCTCGCCGCGCAATCCATCCAGAAATTTGGTCATTGTTTTAGAGCCTTCGCCGCCAAGCCCTGCCATCGGCTCATCCATGATGAAGGCTTTTGGTGCCAGGGTTAAGGCCACAGCTATTTCCAATTGGCGGCGTTGCCCATGGCTTAATTTTGCGCAGATCGTATCCTTTTGTTCCAAAAGGTTCACGCGCGCCAAAGCCGATTCTGCACGCGCGATCAGTGCCTGAGTGTGCAAAGCAGGTCTCCAGAACCGCCAGGTTGCACGCGTGGCTCCGATCCCGCCAAGCACAACATTTTGAAGAACCGTGTCTTCCATCGCAAGTTCTGAAATTTGAAAACTGCGGGCCAAGCCTTGGCGCGCGCGCGCCGCAGTCCCAAGCTGAGAAATATCTTTGCCCAGCAAATCCACCGAGCCACTATCCGGCTGTAGGCTGCCGCATATTTGTTTGATCAAGGTTGATTTTCCTGCCCCGTTCGGGCCAATCACCGCGTGAATTTCCCCTGGCATCAGCGTCACCGACACGCGATCAGTGGCGAGCAAGGCGCCAAAGCTTTTCTGTAGCTTATGCGTGGCAAGAACTGGCTGGGCCATCACACTTTGGCTCCGTCTTTGCCGGTTAATAATCCGATCAGCCCGCCGCGCGCGAATAAAACGATGCAGAGCAGGATCAGGCCTAGATAGACGTGCCAAAACTCGGTCAACCCGCCCAAGAAATGTTCCAAAGCTACGAACATGCAGGCCCCGATTACAGGGCCCATCAAGCGTCCGACGCCGCCGATTATGATCAGCACGATCAATTCTCCTGAAAGCTGCCAGCTGAACATTGTGGGCGATACAAACCGGTTGAGATCTGCAAATAAAGCACCAGCAAGCCCGGTGACCGCACCCGAAATCACAAAGGCCAGCAACCGCAGTTTCAGCGGCTCAATTCCAACGGCTTGCGCGCGCAATGGCGTTTGCCGCGCGGCATTCAGCGCCAGCCCAAAAGGCGCAGATTGCAGCTTGGATTGTATAAAGAGCACGCTGCATAATAAACCAAAACATAGGCAGAAGAATTGCAGGGGCTTTAACGTATTTAACCCTGGAAAATCGTTGCGCATATAGATCGATAATCCGTCTTCTCCGCCATATTGGGGCCAAGAAATACTGAAATAGTAGAATAATTGCCCGAAGGCGAGGGTGATCATAATGAAATAGACGCCCGAGGTGCGCAGCGAAAGTAGGCCAATAAAAAAGGCGATAATGCCCGAAATCAGCATGGCAGACAGCCAAATCACGGGCATGGATTTTGTGCCTTCTATCGAGACGAAACCCAGATCTAACGGGGTATAGGTTTGCGCATGGCTGGCCAAAATGCCCATCACATAACCGCCAATACCAAAGAATACCGCATGTCCGAAGCTCACCAGCCCCCCGATTCCTAACGCAATATTCAAGCCCACCGCCGCCAGCGCAAGAATCACTGCGCGGGTGGCCAATGTGATCGTAAAAGGCGCATCTGCTAGCAGCGCGGCAAGCGGCAGCGCAATCAGCCCCAGAAGAACCGCGGCGTTCAGATATGGCTCGCGTAGCCTCATGCGCGGGCACCAAATAATCCGGTGGGCTTCCAAATCAGAACGCCGCCCATCAAAATATAGATACCCATAGAAGCAAAGGCCGATCCGGTTTTCTGCGCGCTGCCCGTTTCCATGAACAGCTTCAACAGCTCGGGCAGAAAAACCCCGCCAAGCGTATCGGTGAGGCCAACCAAGAGCGCACCGATAAACGCCCCTCGGATCGAACCGATGCCGCCGATCACGATCACCACAAACGCTAAAATAAGCACCGGTTCTCCCATCCCGACCTGCACCGATTGGATGGCGCCAACCAAAGCTCCGGCAGTGCCGGCCAAGGCCGCGCCAAGCGCGAATACCAGCGTGTAGAGTTTTGAAATATCCACTCCAAGCGCGGCGATCATTTCGCGGTCATTTTCGCCGGCGCGGATTTGTATGCCGATCCGGGTCTTTTCAATGAGGGCCCATAGCCCCAGTGCCACCGCCAAGCCAATCGCGATTAAACTCAGGCGGTAGAGCGGATATTGTATGCCACCCGGTAGGGAAATTGGCCCTGATAAAAGCTTGGGTATCTCTAAAAACAGGGGAAAGGATCCAAACAGCCAGCGCGTGCCTTCCGAGAAGATCAGGATCAGGGCAAAAGTGGCCAGTACCTGATCCAAATGCGCAGCTTTATACAGCCGTCTGATCACGACAATTTCGATAATTGCACCGGCTAGTGCGGCAGCAATCAGCGCCGCAAGTAGGCCGATAAAGAAAGAGCCGGTCAGGCCGGCCATGCTGGCAGCGGCAAAGGCCCCCACCATGTAAAGCGATCCATGCGCGAGGTTGATCAATCCCATAACGCCAAAAATCAAGGTAAGACCGGCCGCCATTAAAAACAGCATAACGCCAAATTGCAGGCCGTTCAGAATTTGCTCGATAATAAGGATTGCGGACATTGGAACCCCAAAGTTTAGCGCGCCTGCAAGCAGGCGCGCTAAAGGCTACTTACATTTTGCAATCGCCCGCATAAGCATCCGAGTGGTTTTCGAAGGCCACCCCGATGATTTTATTGGTGAAGACATCCCCTTCTTGGATCACTTCGCGCGCGTATATCGTTTGAATCGGGTGGTGGTTTGGCCCAAAAGCAAACTTCCCCCGCGTACTGTCAAAATTTGCTGCACGCAGCGCGTTGCGGAAGCTATCCGCATCGGATGGATGGGCTGTTTCAAGCGCCGAAATCAGCAAATTGGCCGTATCAAACCCTTGGCTGGCATAAAGTGATGGCAAGCGCCCATAGGCCGCCTGAAAGGTTTCAACAAAGGCCGCATTGGTCGGGTTGTCGATATCCTTATTCCATTGTGATGTGTTTACAACGCCCAAAGCGGCGGCTCCCACGGCCTGTAGGATCCCTTGGTCAAAACTGAAGGCCGGGCCCACAACCGGGATATCAATGCCGCTATCCGCATATTGTTTCAAGAAAGAGATCCCCATGCCACCGGGTAAAAAGAAATAAACGCTGTCAGCGCCGCTGGCGCGGATTTGCGCGATTTCCGCCGCGTAATCGGTTTGCCCGAGCTTGGTGAAAACCTCTCCAGCCAGATCGCCAGTGTGAAAGCGCTTATACCCTGTCAAGGCGTCTTGCCCGGCGGGGTAATTGGGGGCCATGATGAAGCTATTTTTATACCCAGCGCTGTTGGCATAGGCGCCAGCCGCCTCGTGTAGATTGTCATTTTGCCATGCCACATTGAAGTAATTTTCATGGCAACCCCGACCTGCCAAAGGTGACGGGCCCGCATTTGGCGAAAGGTAAAACACGTTTTGATTGGTCACGGCAGGCACCACGGCCATTGCAAGGTTTGACCAGATGATCCCGGTCATAATATCAACCCGTTCGGATTGGATCATTTTATCCGACAGTTGGACTGCGATATCAGGTTTGCGCTGATCATCTTCGATAACAACGTCGATATCGCTGCGGCCAGATTGTGCAACAGCCAACATGAACCCATCGCGAACATCAATTCCAAGGCCGGCGCCACCGCCTGATAAGGTTGTGATCATACCGATTTTTACATCCGCAACTGCGGTGGTTGCACCGAGTGCAAGCGCAGCCGTTGCCATCAGAAATTTATTCATTGTTTTCTCCCTTATATGGTCAATTAGAATGCTGAAAAGGTCAGCGTTGTCAGCGTTCGCTGGATACCCTCTATGGGGCCGATTAATTCATTGATATAACGCCCAACATCTTTGCCCTCTGGGACGTAGATTTTCAGCAGCAAGTCAAAATCGCCGCTGGTGGAATACATTTCAGAATGGACTTCCTTGAGGGATAGCGCATCCGCCACTTGATAGGTTTTTCCCGGTGCGCATCTTATTTGTATAAAAACGCATGTCATTCATATCTCTCCTACAAGCGTTCAAGGTGATGGGCTTTATAGGCCCCCATTTTGCGGACGAGCCTTCATGATAGTGCAAGGTTTTAAAGAGGTCCATCGCTATGATCGGCCCCGTGCTGGCCGGCAAAGACCGGAGCAAATTCAGATGGCTTGCGCGAAAGTAAGCGCCGCGTGTTGCAGTGGCGCGCGGGGCTGAAATGCAGGTTGAAGATTAAAGATCACCCTTTTGGCGGCATGAGGTGGGTGCTGGCTGTCTTATTCTGATCAAACCATAGCTTTCTTAGGCCTATTGCAGAGGCATATCTTTATGTTTGTTTCGGTTTTTGTAGGCGGGTGCGCTGCCGTTCGCGAAAGGTGGGCCGATCAGGCGGGGCATAAGCAAAAGATTAGGTTTTGTTATGAAGCGAAGCGGCTTATAAAGAGAAGCATTCCAAAAAGAAGGTCTTACATGCTTGTTCCCCGTCAAAAAATACCCAATCTAAGCGTTCCAACGCTTGATCAAGGACCGTTTGATCTTTCATCTGAAACCAGCCAACGTGGAACCGTGCTATGCTTTTACCGCGGATTGCATTGTCCGCTTTGCGCAACCTATCTCAAAGAGTTTCAGGCCTTGGTCAAGGCGTTTTCCGAGCGCGGCGTAGGCACCATCGCTATCAGTTCTGACGGGCAAGAGCGTACCCAGCAAATGGCGCAGAAAATTGGCGTCGATGGTTTGCGCTTTGGCTATGATTTGCCTTTGTCGATCGCCCGTGACTGGGGGCTTTATATCTCGACATCACGCGGTAAAACCTCGATCGGTATAGAAGAGCCTAAGCTGTTTGCAGAGCCTGGTCTGTTCATGGTTTCACCTGATCAGACGCTCTATTATGCGTCGGTTCAAACGATGCCCTTTGTACGGCCGCATTTTTCAGAGCTGATCGGCGCGCTTGATTTTGTGATTGCAAATAATTACCCGGCGCGCGGTGAATATACCGGGCCTGTTTGACGCTGCAATAGAGGCCAGCGTTCAAAGGTTTAAACGGATCAATTTGTAGGCATTTATTTAAGTTGGCGTTTGCGCGACAGGATAATTGCCAAAAGTTTCGCAGGCGGTGAGGCCCTATGTGGGCAGATAAGCAATTGTCCTTATGTTTCCCGTGTTCCGCCGGTTTTGCGGCCAGAATAGGCTTCACGACACAGGCTGATGCGATAGATTTGCCAAACCTAAAATGCAATTCCGGGCACCGTTTTAAAAGGCGCGGATGCTCCGATTGGCGCGCGAGGCTAGAGGCCGGACTCAACCGCTAGCCGCCAAGCTGCACCATAGGCTTGCAACGCTGGCTCATCCTTGCAAGCATAGGTCTGCGCGGTTGCGGCCTGTTTGTGCTGCGGCAAACATAACATGGCCGCGCCAATACTTGTTCCTGTATGCGAAACGCTGGTCAGCAGGCCATCTGGCGAAAGCGCTGAGAGCATCCGGAGATATTCATCATTGTTTGAAAATGGGCCCTCTACAATCACCGGCCCGCGCGCGCCAATCAAGTCCAAGCAGGTGCGCGTCATTAAGGCTAGATAGAAAGATAAGGCCACGCTTTCCTCGCCGGCGCTGCGCTTTGTAACAGACCAAGTTGTCATACGGCCTTGAAATGGCCCAGTAGCAGCCTCAATGGCGGGCAGAAGGAAAATGCCTTTTTCTAGAACCGATTGCTCATCGGATTTGGTGGGTGCATAGATACGGCCCTTTTGAATAAGATCAAATTCCCGCCCCCCCATAAAACGGGCGGTTGGCACGGGATGCCCAAGCGCATTCACGTTGATCAAACTGTCGCGATCTGGATCTAGCGCCAGTTTTGAGCCATTAATGGCCATGGCGATGGTCCAAGTGCCCGAGGACACCACCGAGAAGCTGCCGCTCTGAGATAAAAGATGCGGATATAGCGAGGCATTGCTGTCATGAATGCCAACCATGACGGGCAGATGTGCCGGCAGCCCGAGCTTTTGGGCCAAGGCAGGTTTAACCTCGCCCAAAATCTCATCTGGGCGGCGTACCGGGGCAAAGCAGCTTCGAAGGCCAAGCGCGTCCAAAGTTGTGGCAAAATCGCGCGCATAGGGGTTCCATAAATCGCTGTGGCAGCCCAGGCTTGTAAAATCGCTCGCGCGCTCTCCGGTGAGCAGGTAGCCCCAATATTGCGGATAGGTGACAATGCTAGCAAGGTGTTTTCGGATCATCGGGTCAGTGGTGAGCATCCAATGCAGCTGGGCCCCGATATTCAAGCCATTCGGCAGGTGGGGTGATCCGGTTTGTGAGAAGTCTGCGCGCAGCTGAGCATAGTTGTCAGACAAAGAATTGACGGCGGAATATTCATAATCCAGCATCGGAAAGGCCTCGCCATTTTGCCCGATCAGCACAATTGAGGCCCCGTGGGTTGTAACACTGATCGCGTCGATGCCGTATTGTTTTTGAAATTGGGCCAATCCGTTTTGGATGAAAACCCAAATCCCAGCGAGATCGAAATGCGGCCAAGGCGGCGAGTCAACCACATGGTTGGGCTGGGTGATTACCGCTATTTCGTGAAGGCCGACGCTGTTGACCAGCGCAAGCTTGGCATTGGTTTTCCCGATATCAATAACGGCGATATGGCTCATGGCATATGAAATAGGTCGCTTAAGCGCCGCGCGACGGGTTCATTAGTTGGGCTGGTTTCCATGATATCCGCCATATAAGCCCACCAGCGCTGCATCAGGGGATGCGCGGGTAGATCATCCATTTTATGATCAATTTCACGCCATAAAACGCCAAATAAAACCTCGCTTTCGTCATCCAGAAAGATCGAATAATCGGATATACCAGCCTCTTTGAGAAGAACGAGTAATTCTGGCCATATTTCATCATGGCGGCGCTTATACTCCTCTTTTTGGCCGGGGTTTAGGCGCATTTTAAAGGCGAATTTCTCCATCACATCCTCCAGATCTGCCACAAGCGTGGCAAGGCAATCACGCCAATCAGCAAAAGGCCGATGAAAATCGACATAACGATCCCAGGAACGTTCAGCAGACCCAATCCAAACGTAACCAGACCCATTACGAAAGCGGCGATGATAACCCCGGTAATTGTGCCAGATCCGCCCAATATGCTGACCCCGCCCAAAACCACCATGGTCACCACTTCCAGTTCCATTCCCATTCCGATTGAGGGCCGCGTAGAGCCCAAGCGCGAGGTGAGACAGACCGCCGCCAAGCCTGACATCGCGCCGGTCATCAGGAATAGGATAAATTTAACGCGGTTCACGCGAATGCCCGAAAATAGCGCGCCGGTGGCATTGTTCCCAATCGCATAAACCGCGCGGCCAAAATTCGTCCAATGAAGTAGGATCCCATAGATCACCGCCAATAGAACGAAGAGCACAAATTCAAAACTGATCACCCAGAACACATAGCCCTGTCCAAAAAAGGCAAAATCTGAGGGATAGCCCCGATAGGCTTGATCCCCCAGAACGATGTAGCTGATGCCTCTGAACAGGCTCATGGTTCCGATGGTTACAACGATCGAGGGCAGGCCAAAGCCCGTAACCAAAACCGCGTTAAATGCGCCGCAGGCCACACCGGTAAGAAGGCCGGTTATCACCAATGTCGTGGTCGACACGTCCAGTTGCGCGATTGCGCCCATCGCCGTTGAGGCAAGCGCAATAATTGAGGCGACGCTTAGATCAATTTCGCCAGCAATTATCAACAACGCCATTGCAAAAGCGATCATCGCTTTTTCGGTGAAATTGAATGTCGCATCACTGAGGTTCCAAGCATTTAAAAAATGCGGAGAGGCAAAGGAATTTGCGATGAAAATACCGATAGCAACCGCCAAAAGCAGCGTTTCCCAGCTTTTAATTTGCGTTAGAAATGGGTTTTGCAACCGGTCTGGAATGTCCCGCGCTTGCGTCATCATCCTTGGGCCTCCGCTGATTTAAGGATCACCCGGCCTTTTTTGCGCAGTGCCCGCGTGTTTAGGGCAATCGCAACAATGATGGCTGATCCCGATATTGCCATTTGCCAAAATGGGCTGATGCCAATAACCGGCAAGGCATTTTTGATCACACCAAGGAACAGCGCGCCCAACACGGCGCCGGCGATTGATCCGATCCCTCCGGATATCGCCACCCCTCCAATCACGCAGGCGGCCACCACTTCAAGCTCAAAACCAATCGCAATATCAACATAGGCTACCGAATAGCGCGCCACCCAAAGATAGCCGGCCAATCCAGATAGCGCGCCAGAAAACACAAAGGCCCAGAATTGCGTTTTGCCGACGCTTATTCCTGCGTAAACTGCGGCGTTTGGATTTGATCCCACAGCAAAAAACATACGCCCCAGCGGTGTTCGCGTTAATAAGATTGTGAAAACTATAACCGCGAATATGGCAAACCAGCTCAAACCTGGAAGCCCAAAAATAACCTCTCTTGGCACCGCTTTGAAGGCCGGCGTCATTTCATGCGCATTGACCCATTTCCCATCTGAAATAACAAATATAATGCCCCTGAAAATGGTCATGGTGCCCAATGTCACCACGATTGATGGAATGCTTAATTTCCAAACAAGAAGGCCGTTCAGCGCCCCCAAAAAAGTTCCAATTCCGATTGCAATCAAAATCAAGATGGCAATCGGAAGATCGGGCGCCATGCCATTTGTCATCGCAACGATCATCCCAGAAAGGGCAAGGTTGGCTGCGACCGAGAGATCGATGCATTTTGTTAAGATCACGATCATTTGGCCGATGGCTAAAATAATTAGGGGAGAGGTGTCGTTAAACACCGCCAATAATTTTTTGGGCTCGATAAAGGCGGGAAACCGAGTGGCGATTAAGCCAAGCGCGATTAAAATAGCGGCAGACAGGATGGCTTCGCGGGATGAAAATATTGATTTCACTTAAGCCTCCTTTAATCCGGCTGCATATCTGACAAGATTTTCTGGCGTTAGCCCATTGCCCGCCGCTTCCGTTGCAATGCGCCCCTCGCGCATCACAATCACGCGATCCGACATGCCAAGAATTTCGGGAATTTCGGAGCTGACCATGATAACCGCCAAACCCTGCGCCGCCAGTTCCGCCATAAAAGCGTGTACGGCGGCTTTTGAACCGATATCGATGCCTTTCGTGGGCTCATCAAGAATGATAATTTTCGGGGTGGTCGCCAGCCATTTTGCGATCACCACTTTTTGCTGATTGCCTCCCGAAAGTGTCGCCAGCGGAACGTCAAGCGAGGCTGCGCGTAGCTCTAAGCGTTTGGTATATTCTCGCGTTAGTGCAAACTCATTTGCAAGTTGCAAAAAACCATTGCGCGAGGTTCGGTTTAAAGAGGGCAACGTAACATTTTGAAAAATCGGCAGCGGTCTTATGGTGCCCTGTTGTCCTCGGTCCTCGGGCACGTAGACAATTCCGGCCTCTATCGCGTCAGCAGGCGAATGGATCGGGTGGGGTTTCCCATCGATGGTAATTTCGCCTTGCGAAAGTTTGGTAATCCCAAATAGCGCTTGCATAAACTCGGATCTTCCAGCGCCCACTAGGCCATAAAACCCCAAAATTTCTCCTTCGTGAAGCGTGAAGTTGATATTCTCAAATTCGGTGGGATGGGCGCAGCCAGACACCTCTAAAACAGGCTTACCTTTTTGATGCTGGCGCGGTGGAAAAATTTGATCGACAGAGCGGCCCACCATCATTTTGACCAGATCATCTTCGTTCAGATCTGCAATTTTTCCGTCACCCACAAAAGCACCATCGCGAAAAACGGTATAACGATCCGCAATATGAAAGATTTCATCAAATTTATGACTGATGAATAAAATGGCTTTTCCCTGCGTTTTTAGCAGCTCTACCAAATCATAAAGTTCGTTGATTTCCTTATGCGATAGGGCGGCTGTTGGCTCATCCAAAATTACAACTTGCGCTTGGATTGAAAGCGCTCGGGCGATCGCAACAAGATGTTTGGAGGCGATACCCAGATCTCCGAGCCGTGCCTCAGGATTTAACTCGGCGCCAATGCTGCGCAAAATGTTTTGTGCCTCTTGGGTTTGGGCTTTGCGGTCAATAAGGCCCAGCTTGCTGCGTGGCGCATGTCCAAGAAATATATTTTCCGCGACCGAGAGATCGTCAAACAAAACAGTTTCTTGGTGGATCGCTGTGATGCCGACCTGTGAAGCATCCTGTGCGCTGTTAAGCCGAATCGGCGCGCCATTAAATCGGATTTCGCCTTCTTCAGGTTGATAAATCCCAGTAAGAATTTTAACGATTGTTGATTTGCCCGCGCCGTTTTCGCCGACAAGCGCCATCACTTGGCCCGGATAGAGCTGAAGCTGAACATCCGATAACGCTTTCACACCGGGAAAAGATTTGGAGACCCCTGAAAGCGTTAAGATGGCTTGATTTGATGTGAGTTCAGGGCGCATTTTTATATCTTATAGGGCCTGAGGCAGCTGGCGCTGCCCCAAGCAATTCGCCTTAGAATATCGATTTGAATTGATCGATATTTGAGGCGTCATAGGTGAAGGGATCCGACATCGCGGCTTCATTACTCTCATTCAAAACCGCTTCGCCTATTCTGCCCATACCAACCGCTGCGCCTGGTTTTGCATCGGCGCCTTTGGCAATATTGTAGGAGAGCATGGTTGCGGCATAACCCAGATCAATCGGGTTCCAAATCGCGAAGCTTTTGGTTGCGCCTGATGCCACTGCGCCCGCCATTTCGGATGGCAAGCCTAGGCCCGTAACGTTGATTTCCCCGATTTTTCCAGCATCGGTCACCGCTTGTGATGCTGCGAGAATACCAACCGTGGTTGGCGCGATAATCGCTTTCAGATTTGGGTATGTGGCCATCAGACCTTCGGCCTCACGATAGGATTTATCTGAAAGATCATCGCCATATACTGTGGCAACGAGGTTGACCCCAGCATAATTTGGCAACACCTTCTTGGCTTCTTCGATCCAGATGTTTTGATTGGTGGCCGTTGCGCTGGCAGATAGGATGGCAACATCGCCACCGCCGGGCATGTGATCTGAAGCCAATTTGATGATCGTATTGCCGATCAACGCGTTGCTTGAGGGGTTGAGGTGCATTTGACGCCCCTCTGCGGCAACGCCCGAATCCCAAGAGATCACTGTGATGCCCCGTGACATCGCTTTTTTGAGCGAGGGAACCAGCGCGTCTGGATCATTGGCGGAAATTGCAATGGCATCCACGCCTTGGGCAATCAAACTGTTAATGACTTCGATTTGGCCTTCAGCGGTTGTGTCTGTTGGACCGGTGTAAATAATATCAACGCCGCCCAATTCAGCGGCAGCTTCTTCGGCGCCTTTTGCGGCAGCTTCAAAAAACCCGATACCCAAGGCTTTGACAACCAGAGCGATTTTCATATCCCCGGCTTGAACGGTTGACCCGATCATTGTGGCTGCAACAGCCGCAGTTGTTAGTAAACTTTTAAGAACACGCATGTTTTCCTCCCTTATGTGTGTTGGCGGTCTTTAAGAGGCTTCCCCCTGTGATTTTGCAGCCTCTTTTGAGACCACGTGAAGTGACACGCCTGCGGCCTCAAGCATTGAGGCGGCTTTATCAGGGATGCCATCATCTGTAATAACGGTGTGGATTTGCGTCAGCGGGCACAGCACAAGGCTTGAGCGTGTTGCAAATTTGCTGCTATCGGCCAATACCACCAATTCATCTGCCTGACCGATCAATTTTTGTTCGGCTTGCACCAAAAGTGGATCCGCCTCCATCAACCCAATCGTACCCAACCCATGCGCCCCCATGAACATACGATGCGCGTAAAAATTTCGTGTCACATCATTGTCAAAAGGGGACAAAACGATGTTTTGTTCTCGGTAAAGCGTGCCACCGGATATTGTGACCGTGTTTTTCGAATGCTTCAGCAAATGCTCAGCGATTGGAAAAGAATTTGTAAACACCTGCATCCTGCGTGTGGCCAGCGTATGAACCATTTGGAACGTGGTGGTGCCACCGTTTATGATGATGGATTCGCCATCTGCGCAGAGATTTACAGCAGCGCTGGCAATGGCTTGCTTTTGCGCGACTTGGAACGTTTTGTTGACATCGAAAGGCCGCCCTGCCAGCCCGACAGATTGTGGCGGAGCCAAAGCTTCTGCCCCGCCCCGGATGCGGCGCAGCTTTTTTTCAATGTGTAATGTTGCGATATCTCTGCGGATGGTTGCTTCCGAGGCACCGGTCAGGCTGCACATATCAATCACGGTAACCACAGGGCGGTCTTGAACCGCTGACAATATCACGCGATGGCGTTCTCGTTCATGCATCTTGTACCTCTCGCTTAAAATGCTGGCGTATACAGACCCATTTTGTCAATCATAAAATTTCATATTCAGTCATAAATTATCAAAAATTGCGCATTTTTGATTGTTTAGGATTGACAATCTGCCGCAGTATATGCAGCTTTTTATAAAGAATATGGGCTAATTTTTGTTTAAGGAGGGTCCTATGACCATGAACAATGCGCAATTGCAGCTTGAGCATCTTTGGGATGACAAGGTCGCGCTGGACATGACAGAGCCCGAAAAGCTTCTATATCGCTCAAATTTATTGGGGTCTGATAAGCGGATTACCAATTATGGCGGCGGCAATACCAGCGCGAAGGTACTTGAACACGATCCGTTGACCCATGACGCGATCGAGGTGCTCTGGGTCAAGGGGTCAGGTGGAGATGTCGGATCTATCAAAATGGACGGGTTTGCCGCGCTCTATATGGATAAGTTGCGAGCGTTGAAAGCGTTGTATCGCGGCGTTGAGTTCGAAGATGAAATGGTAGCATTCTTGCCTCATTGTACGTTTAACTTGAACGCGCGCGCAGCCTCGATCGATACGCCCTTACACGCCTATGTGCCCAAGAAACATGTCGATCACATGCATCCAGATGCGATTATCGCAATTGCGGCCTCCAAAAACTCAAAAGCGT
Source organism: Rhodobacteraceae bacterium SB2 (assembly GCA_001642945.1). Lineage (GTDB taxonomy): Bacteria > Pseudomonadota > Alphaproteobacteria > Rhodobacterales > Rhodobacteraceae > Thalassovivens > Thalassovivens spotae. The sequence continues at coordinate 20,128 of LGRT01000014.1, forward strand.
TAACCGCAGAAATATTTGGGGATGATATCGGGTGGTTGCCGTGGAAAAGGCCCGGATATGAGTTGGGTCTCTGGCTGGAAAATTTCTGTCTAGAAAATCCAAACGCGCGCGGTGTCGTTTTGGAAAGCCATGGTTTGTTCACTTGGGATGATGATGCGAAAACCTGCTATAGTCTGACGTTGGAAATCATCCAAAAGGCCATGGATTGGTTTGAAAGCAAGGCAGATAGCCAGCCTGCCTTTGGGGGCGCCGTGCATGAGAGCTTGCCGCCTATGAAACGGCGCGCTGTGGCCGCCGAGATCATGCCAGCTATCCGAGGCTTGATTTGCGAAAGCCAGCATATGGTGGGCCATTTCAATGACAGTCCAGAAGTGCTTGAATTTGTAAACGCGCAACAGCTGCAAGAGCTGGCGGCGCTTGGAACCTCTTGCCCAGATCATTTTTTGCGCACAAAAATCTGTCCCTTGGTGGTTGATTTTAACCCCAATGCGCAGGACGTGCAGGTAGTAATCAATCGGTTGCCACAAGAGATTGATGATTATCGAAACGCGTACCGAGCCTATTATGCGCGCTGTAAACATGCCGATTCCCCAGCGCTGCGTGACCCCAATCCAATCGTGTATTTGCTGCCGGGGGTGGGCATGATCACCTTTGCCAAAGACAAAGCAACTGCGCGCATATCCGGCGAGTTTTATGTGAATGCGATCAACGTCATGCGCGGGGCGTCTTCTGTCTCGGAATATACCGGTTTGTTGGAACAAGAGGCGTTTGATATCGAATATTGGGCTTTGGAAGAAGCCAAATTGCAACGCATGCCAAAGCCAAAAAGCTTGGCGGGGCGGATTGCGTTGATAACAGGGGCAGCCGGTGGCATCGGGTCTGCAACAGCGCAAAAATATCTGTCCGAAGGGGCTTGCGTGATGTTGGCCGATATTGACGGTGATGGCCTGAGCGCTGCAGCGGACCGATTGAAATCCCAATATGGGCAGGACGTGGTGCGCGCCGTGGTTATGAATGTCACCAGCGAGGCTGAAATAGCCGCAGCGTTTCAAACAACGGTTTTAGAATTCGGAGGCTTGGATATTGTTGTCTCAAACGCGGGCATTGCGTCTTCGGCTCCGATCGAGGAGACAACGCTTGAGTTATGGAATAAAAACTTTGATATTTTATCGACAGGGTATTTTCTTGTCAGTCGGGCAGCCTTTATCACGATGCGTGCGCAATCCTTGGGCGGCGCGGTGGTTTTTGTGGCCTCCAAAAACGGATTGGCGGCCAGCCCGAATGCAAGCGCTTATTGCACTGCAAAGGCAGCAGAACTTCATTTGGCCCGTTGCTTGGCCCTAGAGGGGGCCGATCTTGGTATCCGCGTGAATGTGGTTAACCCTGACGCCGTGTTAAAAGGATCAAAAATATGGGAGGGAGACTGGCTCGAACAGCGCGCCTTAACTTATAAAACGGATAAGGATGGTCTGGAAGAAATGTACAGAAACAGATCTTTACTGAAGAAATCAGTGCTGCCTGAAGATATTGCCGAGGCAGCTTATTTTTTCGCGTCTGACCTGTCAGAAAAATCAACAGGTAATATTTTGAACGTTGATGCTGGAAATAAAGAGGCCTTTACACGTTAGGAGAGCATAGAATGACTGCGACATATGAGAGCGCCCGCGCGATATTTGCCAATTGGAACGTTGATGCAGAAGCTGCTCTCGCGCGGCTGGCGCAGGTGGCGATTTCGATTCATTCTTGGCAAGGCGATGATGTGCGCGGTTTCGAAGGGCTGACCGCCGCGTCGGGCGGTGGCATTCAAGCGACGGGTAATTTTCCAGGGCGGGCGCGTAATCCTGCGGAATTGCGCGCGGATTTGGATTTTGCGCTCTCGCAGATACCGGGCCGTCATCGTTTAAACTTACATGCGTTTTACATGGATACGGAAGACACGCCCGATCGCGATGAAATTGAATATAAGCATTTTGTACCTTGGGTCGATTGGGCGAAAGACAGTGATATCAAGCTTGATTTTAACCCAACGTTTTTTGCCCATCCGAAGGCAGATGATAATTTAACGCTTTCGCACCCCGACGCAGGGATTCGAGATTTTTGGATCGAGCATGGGCGGCGCACGCGCGAGATTGCCGCGCAAATGGGGCAGGCTTTAGGCTCGCCTGTGATCAACAATATTTGGGTGCCCGATGGATCCAAAGATATTCCTGTTGATCGTATGGCGGCGCGGCAGCGGCTTGAAAAGGCGCTAGATACGATGCTTAGCGAAAAATTTGACCAAAGCCGCCTGATTGATGCGGTTGAGTCAAAGCTGTTTGGAATTGGCGTTGAGGCAATGACCGTGGGCAGCCATGAATTTTACCTTGGTTATGCCATCCGGCGCAAGATCGCGCTGTGTTTGGATATGGGGCATTTTCACCCCACGGAAAATATTGCCGATAAGCTTAGCGCAGTCGCGCTATCGGTTCCGGAGATTTTGCTGCATGTTTCGCGGCCGATGCGCTGGGACAGCGACCATGTGATTTTGCTGACTGACGAAATTTTGCAAATGGCACAAGAGTTGGTTTTTACGGATCTTTTGGAACGCACACATATTGGCCTTGATTTCTTTGATGCCACGATCAGCCGTACTGCGGCTTGGGTTGTGGGTGTACGCAATATGCAAAAAGCGCTTCTTCGGGCGCTGTTATTGCCCCAGAAAAGGCTGAAATCGCTTGAACATAATTTGGATTTCACGGGCAGGTTGGTCCTGACAGAAGAGCTGAAGGATCTACCTTTTTCTGCAGTTTGGAATGAATTTTGTGCACGGCAGAACGTACCAGTGGGCGCGCAGTTGATGGATAGCTTAGCGGCCTATCAAAGCTCTGTTTCAGGGAGGGACGGATGATAAACTGCTGTTGGTGGCAAAAAACTTAGGCTTTTAAGGCGCGGTGTCATGGGTGAGGCCGGCAACCGCGTCAGATGCCTGAAACAAGAAGCTTTCAGCGCATATATCGCATAAAAGCCTGCTCCCTAAAGGCTGAGCTTTTATAGAGCGGCGTGGCCGCTGAAAAATGAAGCAGGCTTGGATGCCGGTGTTTTCAAAGCTATGCGATGCGTTTTTTGCAATCCTGACCAATTCTTAGAGAAGATCTTCTATTGTATCTGCGCAGTTCACTCTTGGGACATTAAGAAAGACTGGTCTAATTAAGCAAAGGCAGTGATAGTAACGCGGCATATGAAAAGGCAGCAGCGTTTCGCCATGACGGACACTCATAAAGGTTTACTCTACACGTTTCTGGGCGTTTTATGCGTTGTACCGGATTCGCTTTTTGTACGATTGATCACAGCCGAGCCACTGGTGACGGCGTTTTGGAGAAGCTTAATCTCTGGTCTTGTTATTTCGGCCGGTTTGCTTGTGTTTAAGGGCGCACCGAGCTTTCGCAATATCTTATTGATGGGAAAGCTCGGCTGGGCTTATTGTTTTTTGATCGGTTCGACATCTCCGGCTTTTGTAATGGCGGTAAGTCAAACCAGCGTTGCGAATGTTGTGTTTATCTTTGCCTCTATGCCGGTGTTTTCGGCGATTTTCAGCAGCATGTTTTTGGGCGAACATATTTCAAGGCGCACTGGTCTGACGATAGTTTTCGTGGGGGTTGGGTTGGCGATCATCGCTTATGGCTCGGGTGAAAACGAATTGGCGAATTGGACGGGGGATCTTTGGGCGGTCTATGTGTCTGCTGCCTATGCTGGGGCGCTTACAATGCTGCGCCGATTGAAACATGTTTCAATGATTCCAGCGATTCCAATCGCTTATTTGGGGTCTGCGCTCGTGCTGTTTCCCACGCTTGGCTCTGGGCTTGAGATCGAGACGAATATTATGCTTTATATTTCGCACGGTGTTTTCATCGCTTTGGGCACTTGCTTCCTGACGCTTGGCCCGCGTTATATCAGTGCTCCGGAAGTGTCGCTCTTGATCTTACTTGAATCTGTATTGGCGCCGCTGCTGGTCTGGGCGGTGATTTCGGAAAATCCGGGCTTTTGGGCGCTTGCCGGAGGCGGTGTTGTGATTGGTGCTTTGCTGGTTTCGAATGTAAGTTTGTTCCTTAAAACCGCTAAATCGCCTAAAGTCCTTTGATATGTTTATAAATCGTTGTGCGCGACACACCCAATCTGCGCGCCACAAGACTGATATTACCGCCTGAATCCATCCAGGTTTTCTGGATTAAAACGCAGCTTTCTTTGCGCATGGGCGATTGCGCGCAAGGGGCGCAAGGGATAATCTCACCACCCGACATATTTTGGTCCCCTTCGATGGCCTCGGGGCGGATGATCGTGGTGGCGGAATTGGCAACCAGCACTTGCAGCATTTTTTTCAGCTGGCGTATATGGCCAGGCCATTCCCGCGTTTCCAAAAGGTCAAGAGCCGGTTTTGATAATATATGCTCGGGCGAAATCTCTTTCAAAAGCTCTGCCGCCAGCTTTCTAAAATCCATTCTTTGCGCTAGACTGGGCAACAATATCTGCGCGCCGAAAATGCTGTCTAGAAACTCGGGATCCATATCATGCTCTGTACGCAAGTCTTGCAGGGATAACCTGCTCGACACAAATACCGCCGCAATTTTATGTTCATAATCGCCCAACTCACATTCTTGGCGCGCCTCAAAGATTTGAACAAACGTGTTTTGTACGGGCAGCGGCAGATTTTCAATGCCGCTGATAAACAGGCTGCCGCCTTGGGCTTTGCGCAGCTTAGTCTGCGCCAAAGTTGACCCGTTTGGCTGAAAGTAAGCCAGCTTGCCTTCGGGGCCAAACAACAGCTCTTCGTGGTTTTCTGCGGTTAATAAATTACATTTTATTTCGACAAAAGGTCGTTTGGGCAGATATGTTTCATGTAATTCTTGCGCGGTGGCCTTTTTCCCAGAGCCCCTGGGCCCTTCGATAAAGATCGGCAAATCATGTGTTAATGCCCGCTCTGCCCGCATTAAATGGCGCTTTAAGCCCGAATCTTCGGAGATATAACAACGCGTTTGCGGTTTATCATCTGGCGTAAGTGTCCGACCGCCTTGATCTAACAGCGCGGCTGAGGATGCCGCTAACAGCGACGCGCCTTTTGGATTAATTTCAATAATTCGTTTGGTGGTGGGCTCTTTCATCGCCATAAAAACGGCCGATCCCATCGCATCGTGGATGCGGATGATTTCATTCGAATTTAACCGATTGGCGATGCTCGAATAAGGGATCGCGAAAATATCACCAAAATGGCGCTTATGCGACAGGTTAAGTCCATTGAGCATAATTTTTGCATTTATATTTGCACCGTCGATAAAGCCATGTTCATCCACGGCCAGCAAAGCGGCGCTGGTGGTGGAAAGATATTCATGGCGCGCGTGAAAGCTGATGATCGATGAGTTGCGGAACTCATCAATAAACAATCTGTTTTCCACATTCTTACATGCCAGCTTCACCAAAGCCAGCGTATGTTGTTGGCGCGATGAAGCATCCGATGTTGCGTCTATCATGCCCACAATTTCATTGTTTTGGCCATATATCGGCGCTGCAAAGCAAGAAAGATCGCCTAATTTTCGAAAAAAATGGTCGCGGCCGGCAACGATTTGCGAGGTGCCCGTATGCAGGCACAGCCCCAAGGCATTCGTGCCGCGGTAATTTTCTGTCCAAATTGAACCAGGGATGACCGCGCGGCCCGCATCGCTGGTTTTGAACTCTTCATCCAGCAGCGCATCTAAAACCACTCCGCTGCTATCGGCATAGGCAACCATGAAATTGGTCCCCGCGATTTGATTGTATAAAAGCTCCAATTCCGGCGCGACAAATTGTTTTATATATTCGTTCTTTTGCGTGATTTCTAAAAACTCTGTTTCTGATTTCACTGCATCAACGGGCTTTCCATTTGGGTCTAATCCAAAAGAAGAACTGCGCCGCCAACTGGCTGCAAGCGAGGCTTGAGAGATCTTAATCTCTGTTCCAAGCGCGGTTTGCGTCAAGGTCTCATCTTTGAAACGATTGCCCAATTGGCTCATATCCACCTCCCTTCTTCATTTATAATAGCGCCAAATAACGGATGCCTCAAATTGGCCATTTGTTCACAAACTGAACACAAATTAGGCGGGTCTGCACATATTTGAACAATTATATGGATTGTTTAGCTGAAAAACCAAGCAATATTCAGCAGGAGTTCTGAGAATGAAAGGCATATTATGAAAGCGCAGGTGCTGAAGCAATACGACGATGATCTAACAGCATCGTCTTGGGTGGATCTGGAAAATGTTCCCGATCCGAAAATCGAAAAAGCCAGCGATGTCATCGTGCGCATCGGCGGCGCAGGGGTCTGCAGAACAGATCTTCACATTATTGAGGGCGTTTGGCGCGAGGCAACCGATGCTGACCGTAAATTACTGCCATTGATTATGGGTCATGAGAATGCGGGCTGGATCGAAGATGTGGGCAGTGAAGTCGAGGGGCTTAAAAAAGGCGACCCCGTCATCGTGCACCCTAAAATCACCGGTGGCACTTGTCTGGCGTGCCGCCGTGGTCATGACATGCACGGAGAGAACGGATCTTTCCCGGGCGTTGACTGCGATGGAGGATACGCAGAGGCGCTGAAAACATCTGTGCGCAACATCGTGAAACTGCCGCAGACTTTGATTCCAAAGGAAGTGGCGGCCTATGCAGATGCGGGCCTTACAGCCTATCGCGCAGCGAAGAAAGCATCGCGTCACCTGTTGCCGGGTGAGAAATGCGTTGTGATCGGATCTGGTGGTTTGGGCCATATCGGCATTCAGGTTTTGCGGGCCATGTGCGCGGCAGATATTATCGTTGTTGACCCCTCTGATATGGCGTTGAAGCTTGCGGAAAGCTGCGGAGCGGATGCGCTCGTCAAGGCGGATGGCAATGAGGTTGAAAAGGTGTTGGAGCTGACCAAAGGGTTGGGCGCCGAAGCAGTTTTGGACTTTGTGGCCGAGCGCGGCACAACCGCCAAAGGCCTTGCGATGACGCGGGCGATGGGCAGCTATTATGTTGTTGGATATGGCGAAGATATCAATGTTAGCGCGTTTGAGATGATCACGACCGAGAAGAATATCATCGGTAATTTGGTCGGAACATGGTCTGAGCTGACCGAATTGATGTCTTTGGCAGATAAGGGTCAGGTTCATTTGGCAACGCAGGAATACAGCTTGGAAGATGCAAATCTGGCTTTGCAAGATTTGAATAACGGCAAGGTAAAAGGGCGGGGCGTCCTTGTACCTTAATTAAATACGAAACCTACTGGGAGGAAATAAAATGAAGAAAAGAACAAACATAAGCCTTTTGGCCATGGGCGCAGTCCTACTGGCTGGTACGGCGCAAGCAGATAAATGGAGCGATATGTTTCCGCATATTAAAAACTCTGGTGATATTCCTGGAGAGTGCTCTTATGAAAGTATGTCAAAAAAAGATTACTCCGGTCGAAAATTAACAATTAATACACACGCTGTTCCGGTGATGGGCGAGCCCACTGCTTTACATGCCGAACAGTTCGCTAAGCTTACCGGGGCCGAAGTTAATGTAATCCATACACCAGCTGGAGATTTATACTCCAAGGCGATGGTTCCATTTCAAACTGGTCAAGCACCTTACGATATTGTTTTTGGGTTTTCTCAATGGATTAGTGACTGGAAACAGTATTTAGAACCAGTGCCAGCAAAGTATGTAAATATGAAGCAGATGCAAGACGTAACACAAAGCCACATAGACGTGAATTCATGGGATGGCACTATGTATCAATTTCCAATTGATGGGGACCGACACTATCTTAAATATCGCAAAGACGTAATAGATAATCCGGAAATGCAGGCAAAGTACAAAGCCGAAACCGGAAAAGAATTGCGGGTTCCTCAGACTTGGAAAGAATATGGAGAAATAGCAACATTTTTCAACGGCTGGGATTGGGATAATGATGGTGAATTAGAGTATGGTTCTGCTGAGGTCATGGCTAAAGACAACTTAATGTTCGCAGCTTTTTTTAGTAGATCAGTCGCTTATGCTAAAAACCCAAGAACCCCAGGTGGTTTCTTCTTTGACCTCGAAACCATGGAACCGTTAATCAATGGACCCGGCTTTGTGGAGGCACTTACAGATTGGGTGGAAGCGACGAAATATGTGCCACCAGGTGGCATTAACTTCACTTTAGGTGATGAGACAATGTCTTTTGGTGGTGGTCAAACGCTATTTAGTTACTCTTGGGATGACGCATTTGTGGCGGCTATGGAAGATGATAGTCTAATCAAAAATAAAGTTGGAGCTGCTCCGCTCCCTGGCGCTGAAAAAGTTTGGAATCGGGTAACTGGAGAATGGGACAACGAATACAATCAAGCTCCTTACATCGTTTGGGGTTGGACTTCTGCAGTAGCAAAGAAAAGTAAAAATCATGATGTAGCTTTTGATTATCTTTGCTTTTTCTCAAATGATGCAAACCATCAGGCCGACATTGCGATTGGTCGTTTCGGTGTGAACCCGTTCAGAAAATCTGATTTTGACCCAGATTTATATGTTAAAAACCAAGGCTGGGACGCTGAAATTGCTAATGAGTATTCGGACACACTCCTAGATATGGAAGAGAAAAGCACAAATAGAGTTTTTCCACTCCGAACTCCTGGTGTGGCACAGTTTACCAGTGCAGTTGCAACAGGAACGTCTAAGGCTTTGGCTGGTCAGTTATCGCCACAAGAAGCTTTAGATGAAGTGGCCGCTGAGTGGACAAAAATTGTGAAACGTATCGGAGCCGATACAATTCGCGAAGCCTATGCTATTGGTGTTGCTCTGGAAGACGCACAGTAAGCTTTTTACCAACTTAAGAATATTGGAGCGTCCCTTTTCTGGGGCGCTTCTTATAAAACAGGGCGATGATCAATGAACTTCAAACATAAATATATGTTTTTGCTTCCGGGGCTTTTGGTCCTTCTCGGCATTTTGATATTTCCAATTGGGTTTACAGTACGCTTAAGCCTTTCAAGTTGGGACAGTTTCTACCCTGGTTTAGATTTTATTGGCATAGAGAATTATATCCGCTTGTTCACCGATGATACGCGGTTTTGGGAGGCGTTTGGCCGCTTGAGCTTGCTGTCACTTACCACCGTATTTCTGCAATATGTGATCGGGTTTGCATTGGCGCTCATGGTTTGGAAAGATATTGTATTTCAGAGATTTTTCCGAGTACTTTTTCTGATTCCTATGATGACGACACCGGTTGTTATGACCGTTATTTGGCGTACATTTTTCCATGAATCTCTTGGTCCGTTGAATGATTTCTTTAGTCTGTTCGGGATGACGCCACTTTGGCTCAGTAGCGAGCTGCTTGCTAAATTCACAGTGGTTTTGGTTGAGGTCTGGCAATGGACGCCGTTTATGTTCCTGCTGTTATTGGCGGGTCTTTTATCGCTGCCGAAAGAGCCGTTTTTGGCAGCCTCAATCGATGGCGCAGGGCCCATCCGAACCTTTGTTTACGTGACCTTTCCATTGATGGCGCCAATTTCGATCGGAGCGATTATTATCCGGCTGATTGAAGCCTCGAAAATTATGGATACGGTCTATGTGTTAACCTCGGGCGGGCCGGGCACGGCAACCGAGACATCTAGTTTTTATATTTTCATCAAAGGCTTGCGCGAATTCCAATTTGGCTATTCTGCAGCGCTGTCTTTGACCTATCTGATCATCATGATCATCAGTTTTACGATCATTGCAAAGATTTTGGTGAAACTGATGGTACGGGGTAATTAATCATGGGTTTCTTTTACACCACTCTAAAATATCTTGCTGTTACCCTGTGGTCCGTCTTTGTGATTGCGCCGTTCCTATGGGCCATTTCGACCTCATTTAAAGATTTCCAATCGGTCACCAATGGGGCCACCTACATTCCTTGGGTGGATTTTGAGCCCACATTGGAAGGTTGGCGGGCGCTTTGGAAATCACCGGCACAGGGCGGCGTGGATATTGTTGAGCCTTTCTTTAACAGCGTGTTTGTGACCTGCGCGGGCAGCTTGATCAGCATTATTTTGGGCACATTGGCGGCCTATGCTTTATCACGGTTTACCTTTAAAGCGGGCCCTATTCGCAACGGTGATATAACCTTCTTCTTTATCTCGCAGCGTATTATGCCCCCTGTTGTTTTGGCGATCCCGTTCTTTATTATGTTGGGCAAATTCTCGTTGCTCGATACGTTGCTGGGCCTCATTTTGGTTTATATCGTGCTGCTGATGCCGATCGCGGTGTGGATCATGGTTGATTTTTTCAACAAAGTGCCGCGCGAAATCGATGAAACCGCGCTGATTGATGGATGCAATCCCTACCAGGCGTTTTACAAAGTGGTGCTTCCAAACTCGATCCCCGGGATCATCGTCGCGGGCATGTTTTGCATGATCTTCGGTTGGACTGATTTCTTCTTTTCCTTCATTTTGACATTCACAGAAGTGCAGCTTCTACCCGTTGCGATCGTGGCGCTGAATTCATCGATCACCCCATGGTGGAGCTTGTCGGCGGCCGCTTTGGTCAGCGTTGCCCCATTGATCGTGGTGGCCTTTATCGTTGAGCGGTTTTTGTCAAAAGGTAACCTGTCAGGAGCATTGAAATAAATGTCACTCATTGCCTCAAACCTGTGTCTAAAGCCGGATACGGAACATCATTTGAATGACGTTTGTTTTGAAATGTCTAAGGGTGAAATCTACACGATCATCGGCCGGACTTTGGCCGGTAAAACCACCTTGCTCAAAACCATTGCGGGATTGATCGCGCCTGAAAGCGGCAGTTTAACTCTGGATGGCCGGGACTTCGGCCGCATTCCAGTGTGGAAGCGCGAAGTGGCAATGGTGTATCAGCAATTCATCAATTACCCACATCTGAGCGTGTATGAGAACGTGGCCTTCCCTTTGAAGCAGCGCGGCATGCAACCCGGTGAAATCAACAACCGGGTGATGAAAGCGCTGTCGCAAGTGGGGTTAGACGGGTTCGAAAACCGCAAAATCCAAGCTTTGTCGGGCGGCCAACAACAGCGGGTGGCGCTGGCGCGCTCTTTGGTGAAAGAGGCCAATATTGTGTTGCTGGATGAGCCCTTGGTGAATTTGGACTATAAATTGCGCGAACAATTGCGCGAAGAGTTCCGGAACATCTTTAGCGCGAAAGCTTCCGAAAATTCTATTTTGATTTATTCTTCGACAGATCCGGTTGAGGCGATGCAACTTGGCGGGCAGATATTGGTCATGGATGAAGGGCGCATCCTGCAGCAGGACAGCGCCAAAGAAGTGTTTGAGAACCCCAACTCGACCAAAGTGTCGCAAATCACCAATGATCCGGCGATGAACCTGTTTGAAGGCACCGTGGCCGATGGCAAGATTATCTTAAGCTCGGAAATTCAATTCGACTTGCCTCAGCATTGCCAGGCGCTGCCGCAGGGCCCCTATACCTTCGGTTTGAGGGCCGCGGCGATCAGCTTGGCAGAGGGTGGATTTCCCTTCACTGTTGAGCTGTCTGAGATCAGTGGCTCGGAAACCTTCCTACATCTCAAGCATGAGCATGTGCAGGTGGTGGGTCTGTTGGATTCGGTTCAAAATTTCAATATTGGCGAGACCGTGACAGCGCAATTTGATACCGCCCATCTTTATGCATTTGCAACGGATGGAAGATTAAAATCCTCACCCTATGGCGGACTGAAGTAATGGCTAAAATTGAACTGCAAAATATTGCGCATTCTTACAACCCTCAGGCGGTGGATAAGACCTATGCGTTGAACCCGTTTAATATGACGTGGGTTGATGGCGGCCGTTATGCAATTTTAGGGCCCTCAGGCTGTGGTAAAACCACCATGCTGAACATCATGTCGGGTATCGTGCAACCCTCAGAGGGAAAACTGCTTTTTGATGGTGTGGATGTGACCACACTATCCACGTCTGAGCGTAATATTGCGCAAGTGTTTCAGTTTCCGGTGATTTACGGCACGATGACGGTTGAACAAAACTTGGCCTTCCCTTTGGTCTGCCGGAATTATGAGCGCCCCGCGATTGACGCCAAAGTTCAGGAAGTGGCCGAGGCGTTAAGCCTGCAGGGTTTGCTGAAAAAATCGGCCAGCCGATTGACCGCGGATCAAAAGCAGCTGATCTCATTGGGGCGTGGACTGGTGCGCGATGATGTTGCAGCGGTGTTGATGGATGAACCGCTTACGGTTATTGATCCGGACCTGAAATTCCGCCTGCGCCGGCAACTCAAAGAAATCAATCAGAAATACCGTTCAACGCTGATCTATGTGACGCATGATCAGAATGAAGCCATGACATTTGCCGAAAACATCATCGTGATGGATGCCGGTAGTATCGTTCAAGTTGGATCGCCTGCTGAGTTGTTTGAGCGCCCCAAAACAACCTTTGTGGGTTATTTTATCGGCGCGCCAGCGATGAACTTTTTTGCGTGCAAAGCAGATGGCAGTACATCGGTTGCCTTTGGCGGCGCAACGATTGCAACCCAAACGGACCTTTCAAAAACTGGCTCTGCGGATTTGAAATTGGGTATTCGATCCGAATATATCCAGATCGCTCAGGCAAAGGGGCCCAATACGATCACCGCGCAGGTGCAGCGGGTGGAAGATTTGGGCAATCATAAATTGGTTACCGCGGCCTTTGACGAGTTTGTGATTAAGGTCAAGGTTGAGCGCGATATCGAAGTGCCCGCAGAGCATGTTGAGCTGCTGCTTCCGGCTGAAAATTGCTGCGTTTATGCTGATGATATCTTGATCTAGGGTCCAAAACGCGCGCCAAAAGCTTTCAAACGCCAAAAACTGGTTCTCGTGTTGGAAACTGCTTTGTAGGTTTGGGGCGCTTTTAAACGGCGCTGGGATACGACATGACGCGCCTGTTTTAGCGCAAGCCTTGAGCGCGTGCGCGGCAGAGCAAGACTATCGGTTTGCCGGACAGTTTGAAAGCAGGCCTGACGGGAAATGTGGGCGTTTGTAGGGATATTTTTTTGCTCTGCGTGGCTTGCCCTTTCAATGCGTAAACTGAGATAAAGTTTATTGATTGCATCTGAAAACCCGCGGTTTGATTTTGTTCCTTTTCATTTAAGATTTAGTTTGTATATTTGGGGCATGAACGTTTTGGGCCAAAATATCAATTTACGCAATGCGCGGTTAAAAGGGCTGCTTGGTCTAAATCTACTAAGCTGCCTCTGAGCGTGCCGGTATTTGGTGCGTCCGCTCAGAGGAGGCAATTCATATCGCACCCCGAGCTTAGTAGACAATAAAGAGACCCAGATATGACAGATATTCCCCCAAAAGACCGCGTTGTTATTTTCGATACGACCCTGCGCGATGGCGAACAAAGCCCCGGCGCAACAATGACCCATGATGAAAAGCTAGAAATCGCTGAACTGCTTGATGAGATGGGTGTTGATATCATCGAAGCGGGATTTCCAATCGCATCTGAAGGTGATTTTCGCGCGGTCAGCGAAATCGCGCGCCGCAGCGCCAATTCGGTGATCTGCGGGCTGGCCCGCGCCAATATTGGCGATATTGATCGCTGCTGGGATGCGGTGAAAAATGCAGAAAAGCCGCGGATCCACACGTTCATTGGAACCTCTCCATTGCATCGGGCGATCCCGCAATTGGATATGGACCAAATGGCGGATCGGATCCATGAAACGGTGACGCATGCGCGCAACCTGTGCGATAATATCCAATGGTCGCCCATGGACGCAACCCGCACCGAGCCGGATTATCTTTGCCGCGTGGTGGAAATTGCCATTAAGGCTGGCGCCACAACGATCAACATTCCCGATACGGTTGGGTATACGGCGCCCGTGGAATCTGCCGAGTTGATTCAAATGCTCTTGGCGCGCGTGCCCGGCGCAGAGCAGGTGGTATTTGCGACCCATTGCCATAATGATCTGGGTATGGCGACAGCCAACGCCTTGGCCGCGGTGGCGGGTGGCGCGCGCCAAATCGAATGTACGATCAACGGTTTGGGTGAGCGGGCCGGTAATACGGCGCTGGAAGAAGTGGTGATGGCGTTAAAAGTGCGCCGCGATATCATGCCCTATTTTACCAATATCGACAGCACGAAATTGATGAATATTTCGCGCCGCGTGGCCACGGTTTCTGGGTTTCCCGTACAGTTCAACAAAGCCATTGTGGGCAAGAATGCCTTTGCCCATGAAAGCGGCATCCATCAGGATGGAATGCTGAAAAATGCCGAAACGTTCGAAATTATGCGCCCCGAAGATGTTGGGCTTGCGGCGACAAACTTGGTGATGGGCAAGCATTCAGGGCGCGCGGCATTGCGCTCAAAATTAGAAGAGCTGGGATATAAGCTGGGCGATAACCAGTTGAAAGACGTGTTTGTACGCTTCAAGGAACTCGCTGATCGGAAAAAAGAAATTTATGATGATGATCTCATCGCGTTGATGCGCGCGGGGGAAGATGCCGAAAATGACCGCTTAGTATTGAAATCTTTGCGCGTTACCTGCGGAACGGATGGCCCACAAGAAGCGGTGATGACGTTGTCAATTGAGGGTCAAGAGGTTTCGACCACCGCCACCGGGGATGGACCGGTTGATGCAACCTTCAATGCCGTCAAAGCGCTATACGCGCATACTGCGCGGCTCCAATTATATCAGGTACACGCGGTGACCGAAGGCACCGATGCACAAGCCACTGTCAGCGTGCGGATGGAGGAAGATGGTAATATTTCCACCGGAGAATCCGCCGATACCGATACTGTGGTTGCCAGTGCCAGGGCCTATCTGAACGCTTTGAATCGGTTATTGGTGCGCAGAGATCGTATTGGCGAGGATCATAAAGAGATCAATTATAAAGATTATAGCTAAAAGAAAACGGGCCCAAAGGCCCGTTTTTTAAATGCGATATCTGCCTATAAGACATATTTTATGAATAAGATATTCGGGAGCACGAACGCAAAGCAGATGCAAAATACCTTGGCCAGGCGCGAGATTTTTCCAAAAGTGCCTTGCCCCAATGCACCCTGCCCATAGGCAATTGCCCCGCCAACCACGGCATAGCCGTTGGCCAAACGCCGATTTTGTGATGCCTCAATTGAGCGCATCGCCGCCTCATAAATGGCGTTTTGTTCGGCTGCGTGTGAACTCTTCGTATTCATATTATATTCCTTTATTCCCATATGGTTGAGATGATGCAGCGCCGCTATAGGTCAAGCTTTTTGGTGAAAAGTTACGGGGTTTCTGTCTAAAAATTTGAACCAGTTTTCGCTGCTGTAGGCCGCCATGAAGCCGGTTATCTTCCTGAGCGAATATCAGCTGGCAAGCCGTGGTTAGGTAGGGTGTTATTGCGGTGCACTGAACGGGTCTAGAGCCCTAAAACATATCTGGGCGTGATCGGATCTGTGCTTTCTGGGGCAAAAATCTTGCGCCAGCAGGCAGATCAAGGGTATCAAGGGCGAAATTTAAAGAAACCGCCTAGGAAAAAATGATGCTGTATCGTGAGCAAATTCAATGACCTATAACCGTATTCAACAGCGGGCGCTGGAGGTCTTAGAACCGGGGCGTTTGGGCGATTTATACAGTAAAATTACCGACTATTTGATCGCAGCTTTGGTGATTTTGAACATAATGGCCGTAACGCTGGAATCGGTCAGTGATTTTTCAGTCACCTATGCGTCTCAATTTTACTTTTTCGAAGTGTTTAGCGTGGCGATTTTTTCGGTGGAATATTTACTGCGCGTTTGGGCTTGCGCAGCACGCTCTGATCCCGGCTCAAAGCTATTTGGCAGTTACCGGCTGGGTTATATTTTCAGCTTTAGCGGATTGATCGATATGGTTTCAATCATTCCATTTTATTTGCAGGCTTTGTTTCCGGGGCTGGATTTACGCGTTTTGCGAACTTTGCGTTTGCTGCGCATTTTTAAATTGTCAAATTACAATACGGCAATCGAAGATTTGTTCAGCGCCATTTATGAAGAGCGTAAATCGTTTATTGCCGCTCTTTATCTTTTGGTGATTGCCTTCGTTCTGACCTCTTCTTTGATTTATTTCGCCGAAACCAAAGCCCAGCCCGACAAGTTCGGCTCTATTCCGGATTCAATGTATTGGTCACTGATCACGCTGACCACCGTGGGCTATGGCGATGTCAGCCCCGTGACATGGATTGGAAAAGTGATTTCGATCATTACCGCTTTGATGGGCGTATCCGTTGTGGCGCTTTTAACGGGTATTTTAGCCAACGCGTTTAGCAATCAAATCGCCCGTCGGAAGATGATTTTCGAAGATCAAATCCGTGAAGCGCTGCAAGATGGCGTGGTGGACGCTGTAGAAAGCCGATCCTTAGAGGCTTTGCGCAAAGAATTCGGCCTCTCATCGCAACAAGCAGATGCGTTAATGCGCCATGTTCAACGCGAAAAACGTATGGAATAACGCGCAGTCTTTTGCGCGTTAAAAAGCGCGGGCGCTGTGTCAATCTGTATCGCTTTATGCGATGGAAAACGACTTTAATGTCGGTAATGCGAGCGCATAATCGAGCATAATTTTTATACAGGTTTGAATATCCACCCATTTTGAGTGATCTGATTTATGCGCTTAGCGTCTTTCGTTTCAACCCCCGTATCGCGCGCTAAACTTTTGCGCGGAAACGGGATTTGTGTAGGCTCTATTTTTCTGTTTTCTTTGGCCTTTCCCGCCGCCGATCTGTTGTTGCAGAATTGGGGTGTTTTGGGGTTGATTTTGATCCGGAATATGCTGGCATTTGGCCTAATCCTACTATTTTTTATTGCGCTATTAGGCGCGCAGGGGCTGCGCGATTTACCATGGGCGAAAGGCTTCTGGATTGGCTTTACAGGCTTTGGAATTGGTTCAACCTTATTGATTTATGCGCAGGCAATAAGCGATCCGATCACCGCCGCTTTGGCGGCTGCAGCGATGCCGATTTCTGCTGTTTCTATTGAGATAATTTTAGATAAACGGCGGCTTACTCTTCCGTTTTCTATGGGGTTGGTCTTGGTTTTGATGGGGGGGTGTGTTGCCACTGGGGCGGGGCTTATTGGTTTTAATTTGGGTTGGGGCCTGATGGTCGGGTTGGTTTCGGTGTCGTTTTTTGCCTGGGGATCGAGGGCGAGTGTTGTAAACCTGCCCGACACCTCGCCGCTTGCGCGCACTGTCGTCACCACGTTTGGCATGTGGGGTTTTACGCTGTTCTTATGGGGCTTTGGGCGGATATTTGGATGGGCAGGGGCGCATATTCCCCCGCCAAGCGCTGAGCATCTCATTCCAATGTGTATTTACGCGCTTTTAGGAGTGGGAATTTCGCAATTGCTTTGGGTGAAAGGTGTTGGCGAAATTGGGATCGCAATTGCTTCTTTCCATCTGAACGCTGCGCCATTTTACGTGATGATCGTGATGGTGGCTTTTGGCCAGAGTTTGCAAATCACGCAGGTGATTGGCGCTGCTATTCTGGCATTTGGGGTGATCTTATCGCAAACTAAAAAGGCTTAAGGCCAAAATCTTCTATCGCGCCCCAGCTGCGATGTAGATCAAATATTAGGCTCGCCCTGCAGCCCTAACAGCTTGCGAAACCCTGTCCAATAGCCGGGCAGGCGGGGAGGCTTGGTGAGACCATCATGAATTTCATTTGACCATTGCGCCATTTCATCCGCGGCAAATGCGCGGCCCCAATCTAAAAATGCCGCGGCTTCGGCAGGGCGTAAGCGGCAGGCGCTTCCTACCAGCCCGATTAATGTTTCGGCCGGCGAATACCATTCATCTTGGATGCCGGTGACTTTGCGTTGCAAAATTGGCCCCATCAAGCGCATCAGGCGGTTTTCAGAAAATTGTAAGAGTAGCTTGCCCATGTCATCGCGCGTGTAGTGAATAAGGGGGGGGAACGTATCAAAAAAAACCGCTTTGCCCTGAACGATTGCAAAATTTCGGATTGAGGGGTGAAACCCGACGCGCCCATCTTCCGGGCTTAAATTATTCCAAAACCTGGCGATCACTTGGCCGGCCGCGTTCAGCATCTGCAACGCTTGTGCATGTGAGGCATTGATCATCAGCGGCCGCATCAATGCGTTGCTGTCAAGCGCTTCTTGAACAATCACTGGAAAGCGGCGCCCATCCATCTCTAACAATAAAAATTCTGTCTCTGGCAGGCCAACCCCGGTTTTATGCAGAATGGCGACATAATCGGTATGGTTTTTTGCAAGCTGATCCAGCGCGCCATGGTCGGACAGGCTTTGGTATATTTTGATGACTTTGCTGCGGAAAGGCCCCGTACGGGGTTGGAATGGCGCGCAAAAATAGCCTAGTTTTGAGATGGTGGTGCCACGCGCGGCGTTATCGGCGCGGATCAGTTGTTTTAGCGCGTCTTGATCAACCATCCTATGCCCCTTTACCATCTTGTTTTCGTAAGGGCGCTATACGCGTTCGCGGGCGGGATGGCCAGAGCTGCAGGGTTAACGATCACAGCGCAGTTGGAGCCCCAGTTTGCCTTTCACCGCCTCGGGCCAAACGATGGCTGCCTGATCTTTATCGGATCCGTATTGCAGCTCGATATAAGGCAAAGCGTGTCGGCGCGCTTCAGACGGCGTCAGGATAGGACTTTTTGCGATCAGCGTATCCGCATCCAGGCACTGGGCTTGAAAAGGCAGGCGCTGCGCCGTGTCGATGGTCCAAAGGGTGGCGGCGCTGTTCTGATGATGCGTTAAGCGCAAGGGGTTGGCGCTTTGGGTGGTAATATTGTTGAAATTATTACCATGAAATTGAATTTGAAAAAACCGCTCCCGGTCAAGATCAGATAGGCTGGTATCGACCGCCTCGATCCGGTCAATAGAGCCATTGATGGCACGGAAGTTATTGCCATTCACGCTCAGGTCCGACAGGCCGTGGCGCTGGCCATAGGGTTTAAGAACCAGAAAGGAAAAGGATGGCGCGACATTGCTGCATAAGAAAATATTATCGCTTATAGTGAGCGCCGAAAAGCCAAACCCGGTTGTATAATCAGGCTTGGCGTCATGTTCATTGGTCCATTCAATAAAACAATTATCGACATAATTGCCCGTGATGGTGCTGGTCGTGTTGGTTTGCGTCAGGGCAATTCCAGCCAGCCGAATGCCGTTTGATCTTTCGTCGCCCTGATAAAAATGATTGCCGCTGATGATATTATTTGAACCGCTTAAAATGGCGAAATGACGAAATTGGGACGCGCGGTTATCGCGCAGTTTGATATCATTTGCATTGGCATTCAACGCGATGCTCACCCGATCTTGTGCGGCAAGCAAGGATTCTGCGGTGATAAAATGGCAGCGGTCAATCAACATGCCTTGGCAGCCCCAGCCGGTTGAGGTGAGACCGCGATAGCGGGGTTTGGTAATCACGCAATCAGCGATATGAAACGTATCACCTGCCCGCGCCAGCATGATACCGTTGGCGATACTGTTGCATTTGAGGTTGACGTTTTGCAGCATAAATTTCTGCAATTGATCAAAGCCGCTGAAGTCCAGCATGTATTTAAAGCGTGTGAAGGTAAAATCTTGCGTTCCTTCGGCATCATAAAGCGCTTCTGAAAGCGTTGCTTCGCTGGTATTGATATCCACAGAGGTCACATAGATTTCACGGCCAACGCCATTGCCTTCAACCAGTGAGCCGGCTTGGATATTCGCACTATTGTTGAGATTGCGCAGCTTTTTGGGATCGGATGGCGAGTAGGTTCCGCGTGAGATGACAATATCGTTTTCCCATGCTGTATTGCGCCGGGCATATAACTCTCCGTTTCGAATAACCCGCCGCACCGCATATCCCTGCCGCGTAGAAACGGCTTCTTGAAGATCGATCGGGGCATTCACGCCGATGGTGCGCCCCCCCAGATCCAAGGCGTCATGATCGCCGCTGTTCAAAAGGGCTTGAAAGGCTTTTTTGAAGGCAAGCTCTTCTTCACCGAACGCATCAATATAGGTGGTGAAGTCGAAATTATTCTGCAGCACAAACGGTGCTGATACGGGCAATTTAACCGTACCGCGAAACAACAATTTCGAACGCAGGGTCAGACCCTTTTCAATATAAAATTGTCCTTCTGGCACCAATAATCTACGCCCTGCTGCGGCGTCATCCGCGGCAGTGAATGCATCATAATTTGGGGTTTCGCCATCGCCTATGGCGCCGTAATCGCGGATATCCAAGATATTTGTGCTGTGAAGCATGAATAAGGCGCTGACATCTTCGATCTGCAAGCTTTCAATGCGGATAATCCCACCATTCTGACCCGTCAGGTCAAGCCCGAAATGGCCATAATCGGGATCAGTGCCCCAAACCATATCCACCCCGTCGCGCAGACCAGGGCCAATAATAGCGCTGACGTTCAACAATTGGCTATAGTCTGTGGGCACCACCGAGGGGCCTATTTGGGTGACTTGGGCAATATGCGCGCCCGAAGCGGCACCGGCCCAGCCCGCGATGCGGACCCCCGGAAAATGCCCGCTGACCACCTTAACCCTACATCTTATCCTGAGATAGGTTTCTTTGAGTATTGGGGTTTGTGTGAAGCTGCGCAATTTTTGCACTTCGATCGATTTTCGCAGCTCGAGGCAGACGCCAAAATCGCTATCGCCCGTCACCAAGCTGGCATCCGAGCTTAGATCGTATCTGTGATCGCCGGCTACCCCATCGCCGCTTGACCAATTCTTTAGCCCTTCTGCAAAGGTAGGTGGCGTAAATCTGGCAGCCTCGATCATGCCCAAACCCATATTCTTCCCTTTTCACATGGTTGCGTGCAGCCGTGTTAGGGTTTTTGGGTTAAGATGGTCCGCGCGCAACGCGCGCTGGGCTGCCGGTTACACGCTGAAATCTGAGCTTGGTAAGATTTCCACCCCGGAAATTTTCCAGCTTTCTCCCAGCTTGACCATGTAATAACGCAGATAATGCGCTTTTTTGTTTCGATCAAAAATTTGGATATTCTGGGCCATACCATGGTGATAAGGGTCAACGCTTAAAAAGGTTACCTTCCCAGGTTTCCAGACCATAGGATAGCCGCGTTTGACCATCGATTCAAAATTAGCAGGCCCCCCAAAGATGGATTGGATAGACGGGCTTGCATAGCTGAAGGCTTCTGCAAAATCATCGAGCTGAAATGCCTCTAATTGCCGAGAGATCGTGGCTTGGATATCTTCCTTATCACCGGCGAAGATTGGCGCTGCCAAAAAGAACAGGGCGCATATAAATGAAATTAGTCGCATATATTTCTCCTCTCTTGCGCAAAAGCTAGATCAGAGATTTATAAAATCAATCTTTCACAAATCCGCCGCTTAAAGCGTGGTCGATCAAAGCCACGGTTTCTGTAAGGCCGTAAAGGGCAATAAACCCTCCAAACCGTGGGCCTTGGCTGGCGCCCAATAGCACCTCGTAAATGGCTTTAAACCAAGCGCGCAGCGGTTCAAAACGCTCGCGGCCACAGGCAAAGACGATGCTTTGCAGCTGTTCGGGGTCAAGCGGCCCCTGATAAGCTGCCAATTGATCGCGTAAATCCTGAAGCGCGCTGCGCTCAAGATCAGAAGGCGCACGGTAGGTTTTGGTGGGTTTGACGAAATCATTATAATACCGCACCGCAAACCCCGCTGCTTGATCTAGACCGGGATGACTGGCGGCTGAGGTATCCGGGGCGTAGCGCTGAATAAAGCCCCATAATTGGTCTTTTTCATCTGCATTGGCAACCGCAGCCAGATTGAGCAACATACTAAAAGACACGGCCATATCGGGCTTTGGCGCATTCTGCCCATGAATATGGAAAATGGGGTTGTTCAATTGCGCCGCCGGCTCTTGTGTGTGGAAGGCTTTCAGCTGCTGCTGGTATTCATCCATGGCCTTCGGAATCACGTCAAAATGCATCCGTTTTGCGGTTTTTGGTTTGAGATACATAAAATAAGACAGGCTTTCGGTGGTGGCATAGCGCAGCCATTCGTCAATAGAGACTCCATTGCCTGAGGTTTTAGAAATTTTCTGCCCCTGCTCGTCTAAGAAAAGCTCATAGGTGAAATGTTCGGGGGCGCGCGCGCCCAAGAGCCGGCAAATTTTGTCATAAATGGGTGTGTTGGTCGAATGGTCTTTGCCATACATTTCAAAGTCAACGCCCAGCGCTGCCCAGCGGGCGCCGAAATCAGGTTTCCATTGAAGTTTCACATTGCCACCGGTCACCGGAAGGGTGAATTCACGCCCGTCCTCATCATCGAATGTCACAGTGCCTGCTTGTGCGTCAACCGCCTTCATCGGCACGTAGAGCACCCGACCCGTTTCTGGGTGTATTGGTAGAAATATTGAATAGCTCTGGCGCCGCTCTTCGCGCAATGAGGCGAGCATTACCTCCATAATCGCGTCGTATTTTTCCGCCGCGCGCAAAAGGATTTTGTCAAATTGCCCTGATCTGTAAAAGTCTGTGGCTGAGTAAAATTCATAGTCAAATCCGAACGTGTCTAAAAATCGGCGCAGCATGGCATTGTTATGGTGCCCAAAGCTTTCATAATCTCCAAACGGGTCGGGCACAGAGGTCAGCGGCTTTTGCATATGAGCATGCAAACGCTCTGGGTTTGGCACATTTCCCGGAACTTTGCGCATACCGTCCAAATCATCCGAAAAACAGATTAACTTGGTTGGTATGTCACTGATTTGTTGAAATGCATGCATCACCATTGTGGTGCGCGACACTTCGCCAAACGTACCAATATGGGGAAGACCAGAAGGCCCATAGCCCGTTTCAAAGAGCACATAGCCTTTTTCCGGTGGCGCTGCGGAATAGCGTTTGAGCAGCCTGCGTGCCTCTTCAAAAGGCCAAGCTTTCGCACTTAGGGCGAGGTCACGCATATTTGACATTGGTTCATTCTCCGAGATTGCCAGCAGGTCTGGTCCCAAATTCCTGCTGAGGGTTGCGGCTTCCTATTGCGACTGGACCAATAGGTCAATATTCTCTAAAAAAGACCTGTTGCTGTAGGATCAGATAATGGCTGAAAATATCCCAAAAGTTTTAACCTCACAGGATTGTCTAGTGACATTGATGATGGCTATCTCGGCTTCGGATGGTCGCATTTTAACCGCCGAGCTGGTGAAAATTCAATCGGCTGTGAATCATTTGCCGATTTTTGCCGATTATGACGTGGATCGGTTCACGCTGATGTCGCAGGTGGTATTTAATCTTTTTGAAAAAGAAGAGGGGCTGGATATGCTTTTTGGCCTCATTCGCGAAAACCTACCGGATCGACTATTTGAAACCGCCTATGCTTTATGTTGCGATGTAGCGGCGGCGGATGGCATTATTCGTGAACCTGAATTACGGCTTTTGGAAGAAATGCGATATGAGCTGAATATCGATCGCTTGCACGCCGCCGCGATCGAGCGCGGCGCGCGCGCGCGCCACGTCACTGCCTAGCGCAATTTAAAGTTTTTGTGACCATTTGCGCAGCACGTTTTGCTGCAATTGCTTGGCCCGTCTGTTCCAGTAACGCGCATTTCGCGAGGTTTCTCGCGCTGAGGCCAATAATTTTTGCCGCTGCTCAAGATCCTGACAGAAAATGGCAAAGGCATAGGGTCGCACAACCCCTTCCGTGACATAGCCCGCCAAGGCGCTGACATAATGCAACGTACCGGTTTTCGCCAGGATCAGCGCCCCGGATGCGCGATCAAGATTGCCACGGGCATCTCGCGGTTTGATTTTCTTCATCAATTTTGGAAACTCTGGCCATATTAGCAGCGCTTTTTGCAGCGCGCCTACCATATCATTGGGTGTCACCCGCGACGCAGCGCTGAGCCCCGAATGGTCAATGAATAGGCTATTTTGCATGCCTAATCTGACTTTTGCCCACCGGGTCATGTGGCGCGCTGAGGCCTCTAATTGCCCAATATTGCCACCTCTGGCGCGGGTGGCGGCCAAGCCCAGCATTTCGGCGGTGATATTGGTAGAATATTTCATCATATCTTTGATGATTTCTGCTAAGGGATCGCTTTGATAATTTGCCAGTACGGCCTGAGCAGATGGCATATCGGCCGCTTCGGCTTTGGGCAGCGCGACGCCTTGTGTCTTTAAAAGACTGCGCAGGACCTCAGCCGTATGGGCAGCGGGGCGCCTAACCGGCAACCAACGCCCACCAGTTTTGCCAAGGGCGCTGCGGGCAACATTCCATTCTTCATAATCAGATCTCGTAGAATATTTGAACACTGGCGCGCCGCGCTTTTCAATCACCAGCTTGACACCGCTGACTGCGGGGCGGTGGTTCAAGCCGCGCGCTTCAAGCCATGTTTGATAGCGCCCATTCTTTAACTTCCATTCAAAGAATATCCGATTGTTATTCAGGTTCAGGCCGGAAAGGGCTGGGTTATAACCCACATGTGCCGGTTGCTGGGGATCGATCTGATATATCTCTTTATAAGCGCCAGTGGCATAAAGAAAACGGCCCGTTATTGTTTTTAAGCCCGTCTTAGCCAGCGCTTTGGCCAGTTTTCCTAAAGCATCAGTGGTAAGCGTTGGATCCCCATCACCTTGCAAAATAAGATCGCCGGCCAAAACGCCATCTTTCACGCGGCCGGCCGTGGCAAGTGTGGTGTTAAAGCGAAAATCCTTGCCCAGCGTATCGAGCGCATAAAGCGCGGTGATCGCTTTTGTAACGCTGGCCGGTGCAAACGTATCCTCTCCGCGGTGGTTCTCGATCAACCCGCCTTGCGCCAGATCACATACTGCGCAGCCGCGCTTGCCACTGATGCTGGGTGTGGACAAAGCGCTGCGCAAGGCCGCAAAAGGTTGCGGAGCAGGGCGCGGTTTGGGCCGTAAGCTGCGCAGAGGCGCCGTTGCGGCAGCTGGTGAGGCCAAAAGTGAAGCTGCCAGCCATACTGCGAATTTTCGCCTTGTTATTTTATCGCTCATATCTACACATATTCTTTGCTTGGGGCGTTTTAAATCCGAAATAAGGCTGTGTAATGCATAGGGCGATTTTGATTATGCTGGTTGCGATGTCGTTGATCCCTTTGGGGGATACGGCGGGTAAATTGATGACAGACCAAAGCGCTCTTTCACCGTTTTTCGCCGCTTGGAGCAGGTTTGCGGTTGGCGCCCTCATATTAGCTTTTTTTGTACGCCGCGCCGCATATAAACTGTTGTTGGATTGGCGTATTATCGCGCGGGCCAGCATATTGGTCTGCGGTATTACGTCCATTCTAACAGCCCTTTCCACTGTTCCAATTGCCACCGTGTATGCGGTGTTTTTCATCGGCCCTTTGATCAGCTATATCCTAGCTGTTCTTTTTCTGAAAGAGCCCATTGGCGGGCTACGTTTGGCTTTGGTTGCAGGCGGCTTTATAGGGGTTGTGATCGTATCGCAGCCGCAGGGACAATTTGATCCAAATCTTCTTTTTGCCGTGTTGGCGGGGCTGTGTTATGGGTTTTTTTTGGCTTTGTCTCGCGCGCTGTCCGAGATTGCGCCACCCGTGGAGATTGCAGCCACTCAATTGGCCTATGGGGCATTTGTTCTTTTGCCTTTTGCGGTTTGGAACTGGCCGGGCATAACCCTTGAGCTGGGTTTTTTGGGGGCGGTATCCGGGATTGCCTCAATGGCTGGCAATTTGCTTTTAATAATGGCTTATGCTTTGGCGCCGGCCACGCGTTTGGCGCCTTTTGTTTATTTCCAGATCGTTATCGCTACGATCAGCGGCGCAGTGGTTTTTGACGATTGGCCGAATATGCTCAGCTGGACCGGCATTGCGGTTATTTTACTCTGCGGCGGCCTCTCGGCCAGCCGAGTGAGCCGCCCGAAGGCGCAGCCGGGTTGAGGAGATATCTGTCATTGGAATGGGAAGATAGCACCAACAAGGCGCGCTTTGGCGGCCTAAAAGTTGGCTTTGATACCCTGGCAGGCGGGCCGCACGATAAATTCTGCTGGCGCGGGCGTTGAGCGGCGCCATCTGATCGCCGGGCCGCGCCAATATGCCGATGGGCACCGAATTCATAATGGTTTCCCATGCGTGCCATTTGTGAAACTGGTTCAGGTTATCGGCGCCCATCAGCCAAACAAAACGATATTGTGCAAAGCGTTGTTTTAAGGCGGCAATCGTGTCGGATGTAAAACGGGTGCCGAGGTCGCTTTCAATGCCGGTGACATCAACCTTTGGGTGCTCCATCACTCGTTTTGCTGCGCGTATTCTGGATAAAAGCGGGTCTGGCCCCGTTGTTTTGAGCGGATTGGCAGGGCTGACCATCCACCAAACCCGATCAAGCCCGAAGCGGCGCAGCGCATGCCGCGTTATTTCAACATGCCCCGCATGCGCAGGGTCAAAAGAGCCACCCAAAAGGCCAATGATGCGTTGTGCTGCCATATTCTGCTCGCGTCTTTCTGGTTCGTGCGGGGGCACGGATCATATTCTTCTTCAATAGCCACCCTAAGCGCAGAAGTCATCCCCGCCGATCCGGCGGCGTCTGCAGAGTTTAAAATTTAACCTGAGGCGTTGCCCCCGCGCGCCCATTTGGGTATCTAACCATTCTGAATTATCGCCCTAAGGAGCAATCGAGATGGCCGCGTATCAATATGTTTATCACATGGATGGTGTTTCAAAGACCTATCCGGGGGGCAAGAAATGCTTTGAGAATATTCGGCTGTCATTTTTGCCCGGTGTAAAAATTGGTGTGGTTGGAGTGAACGGCGCGGGTAAATCAACGCTGATGAAAATTATGGCGGGGCTTGATAAAGATTTCACAGGCGAAGCCTGGTCGGCCGAAGGCGCGAAAGTCGGCTATTTGTCGCAAGAGCCTAAATTGAACGAAGAGATGAACGTTCGCGATAACGTCATGCTGGGCGTCGCCGAGAAAAAAGCCATTTTGGAACGCTATAATGAGCTGGCAATGAATTATTCCGATGAAACCGCGGATGAAATGGCCAATCTTCAAGATAAGATCGATGCAGAAAACCTGTGGGATTTGGATAGCCAAATCGATGTGGCAATGGAGGCGCTGAGATGTCCAGATGATGAGGCTGATGTGGCGACGTTGTCGGGGGGGGAGCGGCGTCGGGTGGCCCTGTGCCGGTTGCTACTCGAGGCGCCCGATATGCTGCTACTCGATGAACCTACCAACCATTTAGACGCAGAAACCATCGCGTGGCTGCAGCAGCATTTGATCGATTATAAGGGTACAATTTTGATTGTGACGCATGATCGTTATTTCTTGGATGATATCACCGGTTGGATTCTCGAGCTGGATCGCGGCAGCGGCATTCCTTATGAGGGAAATTACTCAAGCTGGCTGGAACAAAAAGCCAAACGCCTTTCGCAAGAGGCACGCGAGGATAAGAGCCGGCAAAAAACGCTTGAGCGCGAATTGGAATGGATGCGCCAGGGTCAAAAAGCCCGGCAAGCCAAACAAAAAGCCCGGATCAACGCCTATAATGATCTGGCAAATCAATCCGAGCGCGAGAAAATTAGCCGCGCGCAAATCGTTATTCCAAACGGGCCGCGGCTAGGTGGTAAAGTGATCGAAGTGGATGGTTTGCACAAAGCCATGGGTGATAAACTGCTTATCGAAAATCTTGAGTTTTCGTTGCCACCGGGGGGTATTGTGGGAGTGATTGGTCCGAACGGGGCCGGCAAATCAACGCTTTTCAAAATGCTCACGCAGCATGAAGCGCCGGATGCGGGTGCTATTACCTATGGGGATACGGTTGAGTTATCTTATGTTGATCAGTCGCGCGATGATTTGAAAGCCGATGCTACCGTGTGGGAGGCGATCGCTGATGGCCAAGATATCATCCATCTTGGCGATGCCGAAGTGAATTCACGCGCCTATTGTTCGGCGTTTAATTTTAAAGGGGGAGATCAACAAAAAAAGGTCGGGTTGCTGTCTGGAGGAGAACGCAATCGTGTTCATATGGCCCGGCTGCTAAAATCAGGCGGCAATGTATTGCTGCTCGATGAACCGACCAATGATCTTGATGTCGAAACCTTGCGCGCGCTAGAAGACGCTCTGGTCGATTTTGCAGGCTGCGCAGTTGTAATCTCGCATGATCGCTTTTTCTTAGACCGGATTTGCACGCATATTTTGGCGTTTGAAGGCGAGGCGCATGTGGAATGGTTTGAAGGAAACTTTGCCGATTATGAAGAGGATAAGAAGCGGCGTTTGGGCGCGGACGCTTTAAAGCCGAAGCGGATAAAGCATAAAAAGTTTTCTCGATAATAGCGAATAATTTTACATTGATCAGTAAAGTATGAAATTGAGAGAATAACTTTTAAATTTTAGGCTGTTTCTCTGACAAATATATTGAATATGACGGCTGACCTTGTTTTACTATGAGAGGTAAAATGGAGAAAGAGCTGATGAAAAAATTTGTAATTATGGCCGCTGTAATCTGTGGTCTGGGTGGGTGTAGCACGATGTCTGATTATAATGTGAACCCCGCAGACTGGTTTTCAGGCGCAAGCGAGTAAACCGTTCAGGGGCGCCTGTTAAGGCGCCTCTGGGTGTCGCCCGATTATGTTGCGCCAGATAGGCGCTAGCCTGCAACATCTCTTTGAGAATCGGCAGCCGTTCTTTGCCGGCGCATTATGAGCATCAAGAACAGGCAGACTACAAACAAGCCTCCGATATCCCCAATCACGAAGATCAGCGTGGCGAAGCTTTGTCCTCCCGTGAACCCGTTAAAAATTGCGGCGTTGAATATGCTGGCAAAGGATCCAACAAGGAAAACGGGTATGAATTTCGGAACGTGCATCGCTGTTGCAAAAAAATCAAAGCCGCAGCGTTTGAAACATTCGAATGTGAGAGGAACGATTACAAGACCCGCAATGATTCCGATCGCGGCGCCGCTGGTAAAGCCCGGCAACCCCAATATCATATAATGGCCCAGAACAACGCCGGGCATCAGTAAGAAAATCGATTTCCAGCCATAAAGCCACGCTGTAAGAACGCGCACAGCATGCGGAAAAAACAATAGACTGCCGAAAACCTCTACACCCAGCGCCCAATCTTGCACGGGCTGTACGATGTGGGTTGTCAATAAAAATCCAAATATATATGCCAGCGACGGTATGCAAAACTCAATTGCGCGCATAGAGATATCCCTCCGATGCGGTGAGTATATGCTGTTCACCATTGAGTTAAAAGTAAGGACATCCTTACCTTTTAACTTTGTTTAAGGCATTGTAATTATGGCTTTTTATTGCGACTGTATTATATATCCACCGCGACCCTTGCCATTATAAGCCAGGTGATCTTGATCAATAAGAGACTTCAACGCGCGGAAAATAGACGGGCGAGATGAGGATTTTAAAAACCGATGTGCAAGGATATCTTTGGTTTTCACAATCGGTGCTGCGTCTTTTAATTCGACGCATGCGAGCATCACATCACGCTCAAGGTGAGACACATCTGTGAGCCCAACTTCGCTTTCCATATCCAGCATTAAGCCTCTCAGTTTCGCTAAATGGGTTAACGATGACATGATAGGTTCCTTTGACCAGTTACACCGTCTTTTTATAACAAAAAAACGATTAATAAAATAGGAATTATCAAAACGAGCTATAAAATACGCATATTTTGTGAAAATCTATAAATGATTGCGCTATCAGATCCGGCTCCGTCCCCCGATAGCGGTGCGTTATGTTATAGTCTTAAAGTGAGGGCGGTGGCGTGCGTTTGCGATCCTTATCAGCCGCCGCGGTTAACGCGGGTGCGCTGTTTATAAGGCCGCCGGCGGCGA
This sequence comes from Rhodobacteraceae bacterium SB2, assembly GCA_001642945.1. Taxonomy (GTDB): domain Bacteria; phylum Pseudomonadota; class Alphaproteobacteria; order Rhodobacterales; family Rhodobacteraceae; genus Thalassovivens; species Thalassovivens spotae. The sequence continues at coordinate 49,818 of LGRT01000014.1, forward strand.
AGATGTTTTAAACAATAAATAAACGCCAAGGCTTGCCTTGACAAATATGCATTTAAACTGAACTTTTGATACAAGGCACGGGGCTTGTTTCATGCCAATGTGAGCAATGCCTGCGATGAAATTTGCCCCAGCGGAAGAATGCCATTGGATAGGTTAGCGGACGCTGATTCGGCATTGTACGGCTGTCTTTCCGCCAATTTTTACGACAATCTGGTCTCCAGATTGTACCAAATGCATGCCAAGGGCGGTTCCTCCCAGACCTATATTTCCGGATGCCATCTTCAAATCATACTCTGCTAAATGAGAGGTGAGCCACTCCAATGAAGATCTGGGTCCCCCGTCCATCGGCCACATGTTACCAGCATCGATTTCGGCGCCATTCACTTCTAGCGATAGAACCGATTTCTCGCCATATATGTTGGGCAGGCCTTTCCAATTTTGATCGGGCAGAATTATTCCTTTATTCAGACCATTATTCGCAATCAGTTCTGACAAAGATTTTTTGGGAGCGCGAAAAACGAAATTATGCAATTCAATTACTGGGAAGACGGAGGTGATTTCGCCGCCTGCTCCGATCTGAAAAGCCATTTCAGCTTCAATAGCTAAATTATCAAATTGATTGAGGTTTAGCGTGGCGCCGCTGTGATGAATTTCTTGGTTGAACAAAGTCCCGCGAATTGGCCCCTGCATGCCAAAAAGTTTTGTTATGCCAGGTCCGGTACATCCCACCTTGTAACCGGCTATTGTCTCACCGTTTTGTAGCCTCAATTTGACCATGGTGTCTTGGATGGCATAGGCCTCATTGATGGTTATGTGAAAGCCTTCATCCTTGAATATAGTGCCTGGTTTGTTGCTTTGGTAATCTGCCAGCTGTCGACGTGCCCAGGCATCGATTTTATGTGTCATTTAAAGTTATCTACCGCGCTCGTAATCTACAGTTCATTCACCTTGAAGCCTATCTTCGCAAAGAGCACTTGATCAAGGCAGCGCCCGACTTTCTTTTGCCTATGTGATGAAAGCTCGTTGAAGATATAACCCATTGTTGCGGTACAATAATGGGTGACCAGGTTAGGGTTGGCGCCTGTTTATCAAGGGCCACGCATCGAGCGTTTAAAATACCTTCCGACCAAATCACCATTGCCATGATTTTTAGAGCCTGCCATTGTCATGGGCGAAAATAACGAAACGAGCGATCGCAAATACTCACACTGGGAGGTTTTAATAATGCCTAGCGATATACAAGAAGCAAAATGCTTTTGTGGAGAGACAGCAATAAGTTTCAAAAATGATCCTATGATGCATTTCATGTGTCATTGCACCGATTGCAAGGTTCTTTTTGACGGTTCGTCCAAAATGTTTGTTTACACTGAGCTTGATGTTGAGCTGTCGGGAGCCTTTCAAACCTTTAGCTATAAAGGCGGCAGTGGAAATTTACTGAACCTGACTTTTTGTAGCTCATGCGGCATGAATGTGTGCACTAAGCCAGATTTACTTGAAGGGATGGTGTATGTGTTTTCGGGTATGTTACGCGCGTTTTATGAATTCAAACCGAATGTAGAATTGTTTACAGATCATAGATTTCCATGGGAAAAACAGCCAGACACTGCGATTCAATCCTATGCCCATAATGGCACGGTTGAGCGGATAGGAGAGCTTTTGGAAAATTTGGATCAACGAGAATAAACAATTCATCTCGCTCGGGGTAATGATTGCAAACCCCCTTGCTATTTTCTGCGTGTCGTCGACTTGGGCTAAAGGCAATAAAAGCCATCTTTCTTGGGCGAAACAAAAATACATCTCATGATCAAAGGACGGTGGCTTTTTGGGCTTAACAGTTGGTCGACAGCCCTTTTTATTTAGCGTAACGTTCTTTTATGAAGATAGATGGAAATATAGCTGCGCAAGTCGCCCTACAAGCCAGAAACACCGCGCCTAAAGCGCCGGTGGTTGCGCATGAAACCACCGGGACTAAAGGTGAAAAACCTGCTGATGTGGTTCTATCTCAAGAGCTCATCGCGAAAAACTACCTTAAAGTGACGGCGTCCATGGAAGCGGGAAAATCCAGAGGAGCATCGCTGTCCAAAATTTCAGATAGCTACGATAATATTCCAGAGGTTGGCCTGTTAAATGCCAATTCAGGGCCAAAATCTGGACCGGCGTCGGTATCGCTAGAACTCTCTGGCATTCGCAGAGATACGATCACTATGATGAACGAATTGCCTGCCGAGGTGAATATCCAAGTGGCAGATGAGATTCGTGTGTTAATTGCCAAGAATGAATGGCCTACAGATACAAAGTCAATCAACGAAAAAATCAAACAGATTACAAACGCCATTCAATCTCAGCGTTGAAGCGGGATTATGCTTTTTAATTCCCGCTTTATTGTTGGGGACCTGATAATAGGTTGGTCATTCGGTGATGTGCTGTCCGCTTCTCATTTAGCGTCATATCTGCCCGCCAGATGATCAACGACAACCCTCCTTGTTTTTGGCATTTTTTGAACTTCGTATATTTACGATTATTCAAGGGAACCACAGCATGGGCCCTGCTAACAGCTGTAAAAAAGCCTTTATAAGGTCACTGGAAACCCCAAATATTCCTATGCCTGCTGATAAGTTCTTGCACCTGATAGAGGGTTTTACCTCTAGCTCAGGCGTTTTGGGGGATGTCGAAAACGCATTGGGCGTTCTAGCCATCTGGGTTGCGGTCAATTTTATCAGCGGCACGTTTGCCAGCTGACCTTTGAAGGTTATGCAGGGCGTTGAGAGCAGCACAAAGCGCGCAACTGACGGTATGGATATTTTCCAAGTGATATGGGCCGGATCACGCCGCAAACCCATTTTCTAAGAAGCTTTGACCGGCGCAAATACAGCTTCGATCGAATCTCACAGGAGCGCTAATGCTATTAGTCTTTTTTATCCGGGTTTTTATGAAACATAAAATCTAAATCAACGTCAGTTTTCATGGCCGCACTTACTCCACTGGCTATAAAAACGATAGCCAAAAGAAATCCGATTGGCACCAATATCGCCGGTGCTGCAATCAACTGAAGGTGAATTAAGAGCGTAAGCCCCATGATGAAAATTGAAATATAGTACGCCCAGTAATGCATTTTTGATCTTTACCTCCTTCGTTTGGAAAATAGGTCGGCCCGAAAACCGGTCAAATACGACCTTTCAAATTTAAACGATATTACGATACTGGCTGAGTCAGCGGTCAGAGAAAAGGTATTGTTAAGGGCAACAGCCACATGAACTTGCGGGCGCGGTTATCTTTTTTATCGGCTTTGATTTAATCTGCTTTTTGGTCGGCGTTACCTGCAGCGGTTTTTCCAATGCTTCAGCTTCTTTAGTCAGTTTGTCTCTGACGTAATCGTGAAATGTGAAAAAGCCGAGCTTGGCGGCCTTTTTTGTCTCATAATTGAGCCGGCCGCGTAGGTTAGAAACATAAATTTCTACGGTTTCTTCAGAAACTTGTATCAAGACATACCTTTCAAATCAGGCTTTTTTATACCGGTTTTGGCGAAAACAACAATTTCTAAAATAAAAGGATAAGGCGAAATTGTCTGAACGGGCATTGCTGAAAGCTGATGATATAAAAATTTTTAAGCTATTGGAAAATGGCAAGGAAATTTCTGATGCTCTGGCCTGTATAAAAACTTGGTGGGCGCAGAAGAAGATTGGAAGGCGCGGGAGAACTGCACAAGGCGGGCCAGTGCGGTTGAACTAGAATCCTGGCGCAATGGCGCGCGAAAACTCAATAGCGCTGGATAACGCTGTAAACTATTCCATCAAAGGTGATACCGGCCAGATATCCTGTCTGGTTGAATATATGCGTGTGTATTTCACTTAACCGAGCTTGTGTGGTGACAACCTGCGTTTTTGAAACGCCTTGTGCGGCATAACTTACCGTGCCTAGAATTTCAAAATTCGTACCATTCAAAATTAATTTTAGCCGGTTCTGCGTCATTACATACGAAACTTGGCTATATTGTTGCCCCCCTATCTGCGGTCCAATATTTCCACCCGTCATTCGGACACGTGCGATCGCTTTTCGATCCTTTACAACAAATCCCTCTGAATAATTTGCTCCGAATAGAAAGCCACCTTTCAAAGCTTTTGGAAACACGATTTGGGCAACCGATGCTTGCTCTAATGCACCGAGTGATGCGCTGTTTGCCCTAGCGGCGGCCAATGTTTCTATCGCAGTACGTTCCGAAACAGCGAAGCGTTGCTTTATATCTGATCCTGTTTGCTGCACGGTTTTTTCTATGTTGGTGCAGCCTGCCAAGATCAAAAGACAAGCCGCCGCAATACATGTTCGCAAATTTATGTAAGGCATGAGTATGTTTCTTTCTTCACTCAACAGATCCTATGGCTTACCCATGATAAAATGCTTGCCGCGATTGTCGTGGCTGCGATGACGGGTGCCTTTGTCGCTCAGCAGCGTTAATATTTTGGTTCAGAAAAAACAACCTCTCCCGTAAGATTGAAGCTTTCTCAGGTTTGAGCTGTTGTTACTGTAGCAGACCATTTTGAAAGCCTACCAAAAACAATGTCTGCGCCCGCTTAATTGCGATAAATATTTTATGTCACCTATGAAGTTTCATCTGCCTTAATAAGCTGACGCTGGATCGCCTCTTTTGAAAGCGCGCTGGATTTAGTTTTATGTTTCACAACCCAAAAACCTTAATCTTCTGCAGTTTGAAAATTAAATTGCAAAATGCGGGCAATGGATGAACGCATCCTCATTTTCCTTTTTTAGTTTTGCTGGAAATAGAAGATATAGAAAGCTATCGATAAATGTGTGGATTGGGGGTGTCGCTTATAGGTATTCTGCTTATGATTGATCTCCAGAGTTTACCATCTTTTTTAAGACCAACATTAGTAACGATTTCATCTCTATCTCTCCAACGCTATTCAATACAAAAAGCATTTTCGTGAACGACCTCAGCTTTTAAATGCCAATCCCAATCTGGTTTGACGGCTAGCTCGTTGATGATTTCACAATGTTCATCGCGGGTGGAAAGCTCAAGCTCTCGAACCATCATAAAATCTTCATGGTGAAGGTCCTGAAAAACTTGCGGATCATAGCTTTGAAAGCAAGCGCAAAGCTCGTCATGAATGCTCATAGTGGTCTCCTATTCGATTAATGCTTTAAACCCTAAGCCAATGTATCCAAAATAAAAGGATTACTCAGCAGGCTATACGCGAGTGACTGATCTCACCGATTGGTTGATGCCAGATAAAGCCGATGCTGCGCGCTTAGTGCATAAAATATCCAACATAGGCCAGCGCATGCCTGCCAGCGGCGCTGCGCTTTTTGGTTGAGATAAAGCGCGCAGCTTTTGCAGTTTGGTCCAGCGCTTCATATCAGTCATCGGTGCGTCAAACCTAACAGAAACGTGTTTTCATGAATACGGTTTCGTGCCAGTTGCTACCTCTGTTTCAGGGATAAGCGATTTGCGTGTTAGAACGCGATAGCTGCGTGCTTTACATCTGAGCTATCATTCGGGCGGGCGTTTGTTTCAAAATTGCATGCTGCGGCCTTTGCAATAAGAAGACGCCAAAAGATTTTTTCGCGGCGTTCCAGCTCCGTCTTGTTTTCCTTGATGGTTTGGTGTTGCCGTAAAATACGTCCGAACGAAAATTCATAACGCCATGCAGAGCACTCTCTCTATTTCAACTGCTGCCAACGTAATGCCTGATCAGAGCTGTTCAACTGGATGCTCTTCCATCGCTTAAGATACTAAACGCAAAAGCCAGATTGATGCCTGTTTCAAAGGGTGAATGTTTCTTTCAGGTCCAAGGCATGCTCCAAATTTAGAATGCGAGTATAAAGAGCGTTACGTTTTGCAGGGCTCCAACGGCGGGCGGTTAAGCTATTATATTTTTCTTTTAAAGCGGCCTCAGAATAGGGATCTCGCCAATCCCCACGGTTGGTTTTTACACTGGCGCGATAGGTGCTTCCATCTTGCATCGTAATGCAAATACTGGCTGGGCGATAATCGGGTAATTGCGCTGACATATCGGAATTTTCTTTAATTGATATTTTTGCAGCCAGATCCAATATTTTAGTCTTTTCAAGCATGTCTTGGGTAAAGCTCTGAATTTTTGAAGATCTATTGATTAAACTTGTGGCTACAGCAAAGGGAACAGAAAACCGTGCCGCCAGCATATTGCGTGGTTTAGGATCGGTCAGTTCGGCAGCCAGAAAATAGCTTTCAACATCGATATGTGCGATATTTTCGGGATTTTGAAGCTCTGAATATTGTTCCATCAAGAGCCAGAGCGCGTCTAAAGCTGCATGATTATAACGACAGCATGCGTGAAGCTTGAAATAGTTGCGGGTTACCTCAAATCGCGTTCCTAGCGCATCCAAAGCTGCGGCGGTATCAAAGCTGGAAGAAACAATATTGCCAAAAACAGAGCCGATTCCATCTTTTTCCCCACTGAAACCGGCTTGTAAAATTTGATACGCCAAATGCGCCATTTGATTTGAAATACCAGTGTAAGAATTGCGAACCGTGCCACCTTCCAGCATGGTTTTTCGGCTGGTCGCCAAGCTGAAGCTTGAGGAAATATTGATCAATTCGATAATTTTTTGTCTATCTAAGCGATTTAAGACGCCAATCGCGGAAGCAGCGCCGATAACGCCCCAGGTGCCATGCGGGTGCATATAGGGGTTCAGGTTCGTTGCAAGACCGATACGCGCGGCAATGTCATATCCAAGGATAAACGACTGAAGAAATTCTTGCCCTGTGACCGGCGCATCCGCGGTGTCGGAGGCGGCAAGCAATGCTGGGAAAACATGCATACCAGGATGCCCTCGTGCAAATTGATGACCTTCATCCATCTCAAGCGCGGTGCCCGCTGTTCCGTTCATCAAGCTTGCCGATTGTGCATCGCTGAAGTTTGAGCCGCCTAAGATACGCGCGCATCCGTGGCGCATGATTGAGGTTTCCAGGGCTTGATTTTCGGCCTCAGCGCTGCCGCCTACAATGGCCGCAATGCAATCGGCTATAATCAGTTTTGCCCGTTTTACAGCCGGTTCAGGAATATCATCGAATTTTGTTTGCGTAAGGAAATCAGCAAAAGCGTGCAGGTGATTTGGCATAAGTTTGTTCCAACTTTACAAATTTGATTATCTGCGTTGCGTGCTATTTTATCATTATTGTTTGGACACAAGAAGAGTTTTACGTGTTTAATCAAAGTATAAGGGCCAAGTAATGGCCCATGTAAAACCGACAGGAGGGTTTAATGACTAAATCAAAGGATTTATTTACAGGCTCGCGCCGTAAATTTATGAAAGGGGCCTCGGCAACATTTGCACTTGCCGCAGCAGGTTTATCAGCTCCACAAATCGCGCGTGCCGCTGGTGCCGTTAAAATTGGCTTGATCCATCCCGCAACGGGCTGGGCTGCTTATCCGGCCGCACAATTGCGCTATGGTGCGCAAATGGCCATTGCCGATCTCAACGCCGCGGGCGGGATAAGATCTATGGGCGGTGCGGCATTAGAAGCGGTTTTGGGAGATTCGCAGACAAAACCAGAGATCGGCGCCGCCGAAGTTGAAAAAATGAACGAGGCAGGCGTGCACGCCATTCAAGGCTGTTATCAATCAGCCGTTGGACTTGCGGCCTCTGCAGCGGCGGCCAAATATAATATACCGTTCTCGGTTGATGTTGGTGTTTCGGATAAATTGGTGCAGCGCGGTCTGAGCAATGTCTTTAGAATGGCGGATGGATATGGCCGGATTGCGGCAGATGCATCCGTTAATCTTGCCGAGATTAACAAAGCCGCAGGCTCACCTGCCAAAACGGTTGCAATCGTGCATGAGGAATCAGAATTTGGTACAGGAACAGCCAAACTGGTGACCAAAGCCCTTGCCAGTCATGGTTTGGAGGTGATTGAAACAATCAAACATGCCAATCCAACGCGAAATTTTGATAATATCGCATTGCGGTTAAAATCGGCCAAGCCGGATATCATCATGCCGATCAATTATCCTGGTGAATATATCCTACTTGCGAAAACCTTGCGTCAACAGCGGGTTGATTTTATGGCTAGCTATTCTGTGCTTGGAGGCGGTTTTAACTTCAAGTTTGTGGATGAAATGCCTCAAATTGCAGAAAATATGATCGATGTGAACCATTGGTACGATCCGAGCTCGGCATCGGGGCAACAGATGCGTGCGCGCACCGAGGCAGATGGTAAGTATTTCACCTTCGAGGTGTATTGCGCTTACATGTCAATCATGTTCCTTGCCGATGGATTTGAGCGTGCAGGCTCCACCGATAAAGAGGCTGTGAATGCAGCTTTGGCAAGCTCAACGCTGGATATTGATTTTATGCCCTATGGATCGACCAAAATGGTTGATGGTCAAAATATGGGTTCGCGCGCGGTGGCCATTCAAGCGCAGAAGGGCGATGTGCAAATCATCGCGCCCTCTGAATACGCGTCCGCCTCTGCGGTTTTCCCGCGTAGTTAAAAGAGTGGTATGAAATGGGGGCAGCCTTTTGTGAATTAAAGGCTGCCCCCTCCACAACAAACCGTCATCGAGCAAAGAAATTAGATGTTATCAACCAGTCTTTCACTGCTTCCAGCAGGCATCATCAATGGGTTTATGTTTGGCGCTATTTACGCGCTGGTCGCTTTGGGCTTAACGCTGATTTACGGTGTGCTGCACATTATTAACTTCGCCCATGGTGCGATGTTGATGCTGGCGCTGTATTCCGCTTATTTTCTGTTTAAAATCTTGAATATCGATCCTTACGTGGCGATCCTTATTGTGACGCCGGCGAGCTTTGTTTTTGGCTATGTCATTTATCGATGGGGAATCGGGAAGCTTTCCGGCGGCAAAGATCAAAATATCCTGCTGATCACGCTGGGTTTATCGATTATACTTGAAAACGCAGCGTTGTTTTTCTTCACAGGTGATCAACAAACGATAAGCCTTTCTTACAGTTATGACTCGCTCGATTTAGGGTTCTTGTATTTGTCATATCCCAAGTTGATTTCTTTCATTGCCTCGCTTGTGATCTGTGGATTGCTTTGGATGTTGATGACCCTCACAGATTTGGGAAAGGCAATACGCGCTGTTGCGAAACAGCGCGAGGGCGCCCGATTGGTTGGGATAGATGTCGAGCATGTTTTTGCCGTTACATTCGGCATTGGTATTGCATGTTTGGGCGCTGCCGGTTGCATGTTGCTGCCAATTTTCTACGTAGATCCCTATACCGGAAACGTCTTTGTCATTATCGCTTTTACCATCGTTGTTTTGGGGGGTATGGGCAGTATCGTTGGGGCTTTGCTCGGCGGTTTTATTATTGGAATAACCGAATCTGTAGGGGGGCTGCTTCTGGGTGAAAGCCTTGGGCAGATTGGAATTTCTCTTATCTTTATCTTGATCCTAATTTTTAGACCGACAGGTATTTTTGGGAGCAAGGCATGAGTTTTAACGCCAAAAATACATTGCTGTTCGGGTTGGCTCTGCTGGCAGCGGCGCTTGCGCCAGTTGGCATCTCGAGCAAATTTTACCTCGATGTTCTGACGCTGATTTTCTTTACCGCCTATATCGGGCAGTCTTGGAATATTTTAGGGGGGTATGCAGGTCAGTTTTCTTTTGGTGGTGTCATGTTCTTTGGAACCGGGGCGTATACATCTTCCATTCTTCTGGTCACGTTTGGTATTCCGCCGCTTATTGGTATTTTTGTGGCGGTTTTAATGGGGGCATTTTTAGGGTTTCTAGTCGGATATTTAAGTTTCCGATCAGGCCTGCGCGGCTCGTATTTTGCGTTGATCACGCTGGCTTTCGCCGAGCTTTTGCGCGTTTTGGCAAATTCGGTTGAATTTACGGGCGGAGGTGTTGGGCTTTTCCTCACCTATGCGCCCGGGTTGATGAATTTGCAATTTGTGTCTCCCACGGGGTTTTACTATTTCTCGCTTTTCTTATTGGTGATTTCTTTGGCAATTGCCCTGTGGTTGGAACGGTCACGTTTTGGCGCGCAGCTTATTGCGATCCGGGAGAATGAAGAGGCCGCGGAAGCTTTGGGCATTGATACGCTTAAATGCAAGCTCTATGCGATTATGATTATGGGGGGTATGGGCGGCGCCGCGGGAACATTTTATGCCCAGAAATATTTATATATTGACCCGCCAATTTCCTATTCTATCGCCTTATCGGTTGAAATGTTACTTGTAAGCATCGTGGGGGGGCTGGGCACAGTGTTTGGCCCGCTTATCGGATCAGTTGTGTTGCATGTTGTGAACGAAGTTGCCCGGCATTTTATTGACACCCCGGGTTTGAGTCTGATCGTTTACGGTGTGATTTTGATTTTTATCATCTCGTATCTTCCAAACGGCTTGGTAGGGCTTTTTCGCAGAAGCCGCGGCAAAAAGGAGGATGGTGGTGCTTGAGGTAAAGCAACTTACAAAACGCTTCGGTGGTTTGATCGCCGTTTCCGAGGTAGATTTATCGGTGGTAGAAGGTGAGATCGTATCTTTGATTGGGCCCAATGGTGCAGGCAAAACCACATTATTCGCCAGTATTGCAGGTTTCTTGAAGCCCGATGGCGGTGACGTGCAGCTGAATGGGCGGTCGATTTTAAATCTGAAACCGCATAAAATCTGCCAGAGAGGCATGGTGCGAACGTTTCAAATTACCCAGCCATTCGCGGCGTTGAATACGCTTGAGAATATTATGGTTGGGGCCTATTCTCGAACCGGTGATAAAGCCTTAGCGCAGCGTGAGGCGGAACGCGTGGCTGACATTGTTGGCATGACCTCGCAACTGCATCAAAAAGCAGATGGTTTGACCGTTGCGGCCCGCAAACGCCTGGAACTGGCGCGGGCCTTAGCCACCAAACCTAAGCTGCTTCTGCTTGATGAGGTTATGGCGGGCCTTAATCCGACGGAGATCGACGAAATTGTCGACGTCATTAAGGGTATTCGCGATACAGGCGTGACGATTTTTTTAATCGAGCATGTGATGAAAGCGGTCGTGAACTTATCGGATAGAACATATGTTTTGAATGATGGAAAACTGATTGCGCAGGGCACGCCAGAATCGGTGGCATCGAACCCAACCGTTATTGAGGCCTATCTGGGCCATGGGGCGGCCGCGGCGATGGCTGGCGAGGGTGCAGCATGATCAGGATTGAAGGTTTAAACGCAGGCTACGGCCCGCTGCAGGTGTTGCGCGATATCACGCTTGATGTGGGTGAGGGGGAAATTGTCGCGGTTCTGGGCAGCAATGGTGTTGGAAAAACCACTCTGAACAACACACTTTCGGGCTTGATCAAACCAAGCTCTGGTTCGATCTATTTCGATGATGTTTTAATCTCGGGGCGCGACCCGGTTGAGATCGTTGATATGGGCCTGATACATGTCCCCGAGGGGCGCAAGTTATTTCCCAACCTATCCGTAAAAGAAAACCTCGAATTAGGCAGTTATCGACGGGGCAAGCCCAATCGGGCCAGCAATCTTGAGCGGGTTCTGGGTGTTTTCCCTAAACTCAAAGAGCGCCTATTCCAAACCGCGGGTACGCTTTCGGGGGGCGAACAGCAGATGGTTGCCATAGCGCGCGGTCTGATGGGAGAGCCGCGCGTGCTGCTATTGGATGAGCCATCTTTGGGCCTTTCTCCTTTATTGGTAGAGCAGATGTTCACATTGATAAAACAGATCAATGAAAGCGGTCTCGCCGTGATATTGGTGGAGCAGAATGTCATTCAATCGCTTGCGATTGCAAATCGGGCTTATGTGATTGCAGAGGGTACGGTCGCTATGTCCGGCCCTGCTGCTGACTTACGCGAAAACAGTGATTTGAAAAGGTCATATTTGGGCTTGTAAGTCATTGCGCGGTGAACCCGCCATCTGCCACAATCACCTGACCGGTTATGAAAGAGGCCGCGTCGGAAAGTAAAAATGCCGCCAGGTTGGCGATTTCTTCGGCGCGTCCAAAACGGCCCAAAGGTATTGCTTGCGTCAAGGCTTCGAAGCGGGATTTGTTGGCGCGCGTCGCGGCTGTCATATCAGTTGCGATTGGGCCCGGTGCAATGGCATTTACGCGTATGTTATCTGGCGCAAGCTCAAGCGCCATCGCTCGGGCCAAACCATTAATTGCAGATTTTGAGGCGGCATATGCCGCTGCATTTTTATGCCCGACGAGGCCAATTTGACTTGAGATCATAACAATAGCGCTTGCTTTATTTTGGCGCAAATAGGGAATAGCGCATTTGGCAAGCTGAAAGCTCGCATTCAAATTCACATCCAGAATGCGGGCCCAATCTGGCGGGCTGGTCTCTTCGCTGCGCAGCAGTTTAATCATACCAGCTGAAGATAAAATCCCGTCTAGGCCCTGGGATGCCTCTGCGGCTTGCCGTATCGCGCTGTGCAATGCGTTTTGATCGGTGACGTCCAGCTCAAAGCAGTGACCAGCAGAGACTATCGGCGCAACTGCGTCACGTTGTGCCTTGTTGAAAACAGTCCCTGAAACATGCGCGCCAAGGCTTTTGGCAAGGCGCGCGCTGGCAAGGCCGATGCCACTTCCCATCCCGGTTATAAACAGACGTCTATTGACAAGCGATATCATTGGTGGCGTCCTAGATCGAGTAAAGCCTGTAGAAGAGTTGCACAGTGGTATGAATATATGAAGCAAATTTTGGTGATTGTTCCGTTTCCAATGTCAAAAGACAATTTGGCCCTGCGTAAACAACAGCTCGAAGCGGTTCAAATGTCTGAGCAAATGGCATTTACATTCAAAGCGGTGAAAGCTGCGCCTAAAAACTATATTTCAGAGGCTGATATGGTGCTTGCGGATGTGGCAATTCTGGAAGCTGGTCAAAGCGCTGTAGAGGATGGGTTTGATGCCGTTTGCGTGGATACGATGAGCGATTCCGGAGTGGCTGCGTTACGCTCGATTTTATCGATCCCGGTTGTCGGGCCCGGACGGGCTTCCATGTTAACCGCCCTGATGTTGGGGCGGCGGTTTTCAATTCTGACAATGTGGAAAAAATGGGATCATCTTTACCAAAAAACGGCAAAAGACTTGGGTCTTCAGACGCAAATGGCCTCGATAAGATCGATCGACGTGGCTCCGGACAATCAAGCCTTATTAGAAGGTAAAGAAGAAGAGATTTTTTCAAAATTATTGTCTGCTGCGCAGCAAGCGATCGATCAAGACGGCGCTGATGTTATTTTGCTGGGGTCAACCACAATGCATCAAGCCCATGCGTATCTTGCTGATGCGTTAGATATCCCGGTGATCAATCCCGGCCCATTGACTTATAAACTGGTGGAAACCTTGCTGGGTTTGGGGCTTATGCAAAGCGCGCGCGCCTATCCAACATCGCCAGCACCGCGCGATGCTATGGTGCAGGCAATGATGGACGCTGCCGGTGAATTTAATCACTAATCCGCATCAGCATGGTTCAGCGTGTTTTCGCCGGCCATATAAACGCGCACAGTGTGAAACTTTTCATCCTTAAGCGTGAAAAAGTTGCAGTTGGATTTATAGACCAGCTGACCCGTTTTTAGCATATTGGTGACTCTGAACCGGGTGGCAATTTCGGCATTCGTTGCATTTTCTACAAATGAAAACTGGTCATGGCGCACCCATTCATGCTTGGACCATAGCCGCTGGAACATTCCGCTAATCTCTTGATGCCCTTTTAGCACGATTCCATGCGTTTCGACCGAAAATAGACAGTCTTGGCATAATGTTGTTAATATAAGGGCCAAATCTTCTTGGTCGACACCACGAAAATAGTCCAACACGCGTTTTTGAAGGATTGTCTCGGCCATTGCGTTAGCGCCCCTAATGTTGATGCTTGTTCTCTGCCAAGTCATTCCAGACCTGCTGCTCTGTAATTTTGCCACCGCGTATGGCGAACCGGTCGATGAAACGAATGCCCGCAAAGCTTTCGCCATTCAGCCAAGTGCCTTGAAGCGTTCCAAAGCAAAATACGGATGCGCTTTCACCTTCAAAAGCCGTTTCCATGCTTTCTATTGTTTTGGAAACGGATTGATATCGCGTTTTTGCCCAAGCCACCACTTGGTCAGGATGGCTGAAACTTACCCCGCCTGGGAATATCAGTTTGACGTCATCCGCCAGCCAGCCAACTGCCTCATCCAGCGCGCGCTTTTCCATTGCCGCAAGAAACGCCCTTACAATTTGATCGGGCTGTCTTGGCGCGGCGGCGGGCTTTTTGGGGCTGCGCCCGCGCATATAATTTTCGGGCGCAACTTCTTTTACCGTTACGATTACAAATTCAGGTGATGCCCCAATGGCAGAACAGGCCGCATCGGTTATTCGTTCGCAAACCAAACGGCGCGTCGGCGCATCATAGCCTTCGATCAACGTACATTCTATAAGTGGCATTCCATCTTCCTTTGTATTTTTGCCCGTTGAAATCCGAGCAATCGCCGTATCTTAATAGTAAGCAGCCGAGAAGGCCAAAGAAGATTATAGCAATGTGACAATTCTGTGATAGGCAGTTTGAATGGATACTTTAGCAAAAGCGCTTATTTCTAGGGCCTCTGGCCAGTCAAAGCTGCGCGTTGATGATGTTGTGATCTGCGAGGTTGATCTGGCTATGATCCACGATTCCGGCGGTCCGCGGCGGGTCAAACCGATTTTAGATCGATTGCAGCGGCAGGTTTGGGATAAAGATAAGATCGTTGTGGTGACGGATCATTATGTGCCGGCGGATAATGCGGAAACGCAAGCCATTCAAGCTTTGACAAAACAATGGGTCCAAGACCAATCTATAGATAAATTTTATGATGAGCAGGGCATTTGCCATGTTGTTCTGCCCGAGCGAGGGCATTTGGCTCCAGGGCTTTTCTGCGTTGGGGGGGATAGCCATTCACCCACCGGTGGCGCCTTTGGCGCCTATATGTTTGGCATCGGTGCGACTGAAATGGCCGGGGTGCTTTCAACGGGCGAAATTTGGATCAAGGTTCCAGAGACGATCCTTATGTCATGGCGCAATCAGTTAAGCGCTTATGTAACGGCGAAAGACATGATGCTGGCAATGTGTCGTAAAATCGGTATGGGGGGCGGGCGGTATCAGGCCATCCAATATGCTGGGCAAACCATTCAAGCGCTTTCTATGCAAGAGCGGATGACCTTATCTAACATGGCGGCAGAGCTGGGTGCGCAAGCCGGTTTAATTGCGCCAGATGAAGCTACCGTCGCTTTTGTACAGGCCGCGGGTGGCACGGTGCCTGCAAATTGGCGCGATTTTCAGATAGAGGCGGCGGAAAGCGCTGAAAATGTAATGCAATTTGATGCTGCCAGTTTAGAGCCGCAAATTGCGGCTCCGCATTCCCCTGAAAACGCTGATGCGGCAGATGCTTTTCGTAATATTTCCTTTGATGTGGCCTATATTGGGGCCTGTACGGGTGCCAAATATGTAGATCTGGCTGCAGCCGCAGAGGTTTTAAAGGGGCGGCGTATTGCAAAAAATGTGACGTTGAAAGTTGCGCCGGCCAGTTTGCGCGATCAAAATCGCGCCGCGCAGGATGGAATAATGCAAATTTTGCAGGATGCTGGCGCCGAGTTTTTAGCCAATTCCTGCGGTATCTGCGCTGGCTATGGAGAAGATCGTTTGGCAGAGAACCAAGTTTGTCTATCTTCGACGGCGCGTAATTTTAAAGGCCGCATGGGCGCGCCGAGTTCACAAGTTTATTTGGCCTCTCCTTACACGGTCGCCGCTTCGGCCGTCACGGGCAGATTGAGTGACCCCAGACAGGTTATGGGGGGCGGATAGATGGCGCGCTTGTGGCGGTTTGACACAACGATTGATACGGATGTTTTGGCGCCGGGCTTTTATATGAAAAAGCCCTTGGAAGAGCTGGCGCGCCATTGCCTTGAGGCGGTGCGGCCTGAATTTGCCGCTTCTGTACGGCCTGGCGATGTGATGTTGGCCAATGCCAATATGGGGGTTGGATCTTCGCGTGAACAAGCCGCTGAAGTTTTGAAATATTTGGGGATAGCTGCGATTATTGCCCCCAGTTTTGCGGGTATTTTTTATCGAAATGCGATTAATTTGGGATTGCCTGTCTTGGTAATAGATGCAGCGCTTATGGGTTTGCCAGAATTGGTTGATGGAGCAGATGTGGATTTTGACTTTCACGCGGCTACATTGAGCCTAGGAGGGCGAGGCGAGAATATTCCGCTGAACCCTTTACCAGACTTTTTGAAACGCCTCATTTTGGATGGTGGTCTGGTGCCACATCTGGAGAAGCGGTTTCAACGTGAGGAGAGCGGCCAATGAGTTTGCGCGACGCGCTTGAAAAAGACGGTCTGATCATTGCGCCAGGTGTGTATGATGCTTTGTCGGGTTTGATCGCAAGCCAGTCGGGCGCTCAGGCTCTTTATTTATCGGGGGCCAGCCTAGCATATACGCGATTTGGAACCTCTGATATTGGCCTGATCAGCGTTTCTGAAGTGAATGACACGATCGCCGCAATCACCGATCGCATAAATATTCCGATAATTGTCGACGCAGATACAGGTTTTGGCAATGCGTTGAACGTTCAGCGCACGGTGCGTAGTTTTGAGCGTTCAGGCGCGCATGCGATTCAACTTGAAGATCAGTCTTTTCCAAAGAAATGTGGCCATTTGGATGGGAAAAAACTGGTCTCAACGCAAGAGATGGTTGGGAAAATTCAGGCTGCGCTTGACGCCCGTGCCAGTGAGGAGACGTTGATCATTGCGCGCACGGATGCGCGCGCGGTTGAGGGGTTTGCCCAAGCGATTGAGCGCGCCTGGGCCTATAAAGAGGCGGGGGCCGATATCTTATTTGTCGAAGCCCCCCAATCGCTTCAAGAAATGCAGCATATATGCGCAGAATTTTCAGCTCAGATCCCCCTTTTGGCCAATATGGTCGAAGGTGGTAAAACACCGATTTCTTCCGCCAGTGAACTGGCAAAGCTCGGTTATAAAATAGCCATATTTCCTGGCGGGGCTGTGCGCGCGATTGCGCATCATTTGCAGGCCTATTACACTGGCTTGCTGACCCATGGAAATAATCAGAAATTTTCAGATAAAATGCACGACTTTAACGGTCTGAACGATTTACTCGGCACCAAAGACCTGATTGAGCTCGGGCGCAAATACGAAGATCAAGGGAATATTTGAACATATTATGACGGATATGAGTTTAGACCCGGTCACCCTTGCGATTTTGAAGGGCAGGCTTGAGCAAATCGCCGATGAGATGGATGCCACTTTGTTTCGATCTGCGTTTAACCCGATTATCGCTGAAGCGCATGATGCCAGCCATGGCATCTACGATGCGATCACCGGTGAAACCTTGGTACAAGGCAAGTCCGGGCTACCGATTTTTGTTGGAGTGATGGCTTTTGCGGTCAAGGCGGTGATCGAAAAAGTTGCGCGCGATGGTAATTTAAGCGATGGGGATGTGTTCATCTTCAACGACCCTTATGAGGGGGGGACGCATCTGTCTGATTTTCGACTGGTCAAGCCGATCTATCGAAATGGAACCGTCTTTTGTTATTTGGCTTCGGTTGGGCATTGGCATGATGTGGGCGGCAATGTTCCTGGAAATTACAATCCAGAAGCCACGGAATCTTTTCAAGAAGGCATGTTGATTCCCCCAGTAAAACTTTTTTCAGCCGGAGTTTTGAACACAGATATTGTGGATATTCTTTCCTCCAATTCGCGCTTGCCAAATTCACTTTATGGAGATCTTAACGGCCAAATCAATGCGCTTGATTTAGGCCATCAACGGTTGAACGACCTGCTTGATCAATATGGCGAAACCGATATACAAACCGCGCTGGGCCTTCTTAAATCGCGTGCAAATCGTATGATGCGTGACCATTTGCAGGCTTTGCCAAATGGTACGATCTCTGTCGAAGACTTTCTTGACAATGATGGCGTGCATGATGTGGCGCTTAAACTGGCGGTTGATCTGAGCATTGATGGCGAACGCCTCACGGTGGATTTCAGCCGTTCGAGCCAGGCCTGTGCAGGGCCAGTGAATATTTCCCGATCAACAACGATTGCCGCAACCTATGTAGCATTGAAACACATCTTTACCGATGTGCCGGCGAATGCGGGCGTTTTACAGCCCGTCGAGTTTATCATACCCGAAGATAGTTTTTTAAGCGTGAAAGCGCCAAAGCCGGTTGGGGGCTACACGGAAACCATCCTACGCCTCATTGATGTGTTGTTTTGTGCTTTCGAGCATATTGCGCCCGAGCGGGTGAATGGCTGCGCCTATGGAACCATCAATGCCTTGTCTATGGCGGGGCATCGCTCAAACGGCGCGCGTTGGGTGATGTTTTCGTTTTTTGGCGGTGGCCATGGTGGGCACCCAGAAGGAGATGGGCTGAACCATGGTAATGCGCCCATTTCAACCGCAACGATCCCGCCATTGGAAATCCTTGAAGCGGCCTATCCGGTGGCCTTCACGCAATGGGCGCTTCGTCCGGATTCGGGCGGCGTTGGGAAGCATCGTGGCGGGTTGGGAGCCATCTATGAAATTGAGTTGCTGGAAGAAAGTGCCACGGTGTTTTTGTTTGGCGAGCGTGGTAAATTCCCGCCTCCTGGAGTCGTTGGAGGAGGCGCTGGGGCGATGAATAAATTTGCTTACCAAAGCGCTGATGAAGAGACTGCTTTTCCCGATAAAACGCCGCCTTTGGCCTCAAAAATCACGGGCGTGAAACTGCGCAGAGGTCAACGGGTTCGTTTGGAAACTCCGGGTGGAGGTGGCTATGGTAACGCGCAAGAGCGCCCTGAAGAGCTGATACGCAATGATCTTGCGCAAGGTTACGTTTCTGGAAAAAAATCATGAGTAAATCAATCGTTATTGGTGTCGATGTTGGCGGCACATTCACCGACACGTTGGCGCTTGATGAGGCGACTGGCGCCGTCAGAGTTGAAAAGGTTCCCTCTACCAAGGGCGATCAATCCAACGGATTTCTAAGCGGTATTCTGGCGGCAACCGATCATGATCTCAGTTCTGTATCCACGATCATTCACGGAACCACGGTTGCAACTAACGCTTTGTTAGAGCGCAAGGGGGCAAAGGCCGGCATCATAACCACCGAAGGGTTTCGCGACGTTCTGGAAATGCGGCGGCGCGATCGCCCTTCAACCTGGGGGCTTTGGGGGCAATTTACGCCGGTCATTGAACGCAAATGCCGTCTGGAAGTGCCCGAACGTACCTTGGCGAATGGTACGGTTGTGAAAGATGTGGATGAAGCTTCAATTAAAGCGGCGGCGCAGGATTTGATTGCTCAAGGTTGTGACTCTGTCTGTCTGTTTTTTATCAATGGCTATGCAAATACGGATAATGAAACCAAAGCTGCACGGGTTTTGCGGCAGGTTTGGCCCAATGATTATGTTAGTGTGGCGACAGAAATCCTTCCTGAAATTCGCGAATTTGAACGTTGCTCTACGGCGAGTTTGAACGCCTATCTGCAGCCGGTTGTTGCCAATTATTTGGCGCGTTTGGAAACCCGCATTGCAGAGGATGACGCTGGCTCTGAAATATTAATCGTTCAGTCTAATGGCGGAATTATGTCGGTTGATACAGCCAAAGCGCTTCCGGTGCGCACGGCGCTGTCGGGCCCTGCTGCAGGTGTTGTGGCGGCGCGACAAATTGCCAAGGCTGCTGGTTTTGAAAATGTGATTACCTGCGATATGGGGGGTACGTCATTTGATGTATCGCTGGTGGCCGATGGCCAAAACATGCTGACATCACAAGCCAGTATTGATTTTGGAATGGTTATCCGAACCCCGATGATTGAAATGTCAACGATTGGGGCAGGGGGCGGCTCAATCGCGCATATCGATGAAACAGGCCTGCTTGAAATAGGAACCGATAGCGCGGGCTCTGATCCCGGTCCGGCGTGCTATGGCTTGGGAAATGAACGACCCACCGTTACAGATGCAAATTTGGTTTTGGGCCGCATTGATGCGCGCAAACCGATCGGCAACAAGCTCGAGGCTTTGGATCGTGACGCCGCCGTGGCCGCGATAAAAACGCATATCGCTGACCCATTGGGGATGGATGTCGAAGAAACCGCAGAAGCGCTTATTAAAGTGGCCAATTCCAAAATGGCGGGCGCGATACGGCTGATTTCGATTGAGCGCGGTCATGATCCGAAAATATTTGCTGCCATGCCTTTCGGGGGCGGCGGGGCGCTTCATGCAGGGGCCCTTATGCAAGATATCGGTTTAGCAGCGGCGGTTATTCCCCGCTACCCGGGCGTAAACTCGGCCTTGGGTTGCGTGATGTCTGACCTTCGCCATGATGAAGTACGCACGTTAAATACGATGCTGGATGGCCTTAATTGTAAGGAGATAAATGGGCTGATCCAGGCGATGACGCAGATGGGGCATTCGATCATCAAAAAATCAAAAGCGCAGTTGGTGGCAACAGAAAGCGTGATCGAATTGGATATGCTCTATATGGGGCAAACCCACGCTGTTGCGGTGCCAATCCCCAGCGATAAGCCCATAAGCCCGGACCTTATCCGAGCCGCGTTTGAGGCAACCTATCTCAAAACCTATAGCCGATTGTTGGATCAAATCCCAATTCGAATTTTAAACCTGCGCCTGTCGGTGATTGGGAAGCGTCCGCAGATTGATATTAAAATGCTGGCACGCGGAAAACGTGCTGAAAGCGTTGCAGCCTGTTACTTGGCAGATCAAAAGATATTTGCAAATGGTGCCTGGCATGACGCGGGTATTTACGACCGCCTTTTATTGCCTCAGGGCAGCAAAATTTTAGGCCCCGCGCTGTTGGTGCAGCCAGATGCAACGATTTACGTCGACCCTGGTCTGAGTGCAGAGGTTGATGATTTTGGTAATATTATTATGAAATCAGAGGAGGATTAAATGTCTCAACATGAATTTATTCCCTCGCAAACGGCAGTGCTTATCGTCGATTTGCAGAACGATTTTTTGCACCCTGAAGGGGCTTATGGGCGCTCTGGAACCTCTAGTTCGGCGATTGCAGCTTTGCCCGAAAAGATTGGCCCTTTGCTCGATGTTGTACGAAGCGCTGGCGGTTGGATCGTTTCCACGCAGTTTACTTTGGTGCCCGGAAAACAAGGCGCGCCTTTTATCTCGACGCATCTGAAAAAATTAAGGCCGTTTCTCACGCGGGGTGATTTCAAGCCCGGTGGGTGGGGGCATAGTTTGGTCGATGAGCTTCAGCCTGCGGATATCACGATCGAAAAGGTAGCCTATTCGGCGTTTTATCAATCGCGCTTGGAGTTTGCGCTTAATCGCGCGGGGATCACAACCTTAATGGTTTGTGGAATTGTTACCAATGGCGGCGTCGCATCAACGGTGCGAGAGGCGCATGTGCGTGATTTCCACACCATCACATTAGAGGATGGGTGTGCCGCCTTTAGTGCCGAAACCCATGATATCTCGATCGCATCACTCGCCACGGTTGGGGATGTGATCTCTATACGGGATGCCATAAATTTATTTGAAGGATGAAAACCAGTGTCCGGCATTATCAGAAGAAACGCGTTTCCATCTGATATAGATGTTGATTGCCTTGTCATCGGCGGCGGCGCCGCGGGCCTGACGGCGGCTCTTGCCGCGCAGGAGGCGGGCGCGACGGTTCTGATCGCCGAGCGTGAAACGCGCCTGTCGGGTTCAACCGCGCTGTCATCTGGGCTAATTCCCGCGGCCGGGACCCGTGCCCAGCAGGCGCAACAGATCGATGACAGCGAAGATATTTTCTGTAGTGATATTTTGAACAAAAACCATCACAGCGCGGATCCAATTTATGTTCAACAAATCGTTCAGCAAATTTCTAAAACGATTGATTGGCTCTCTGGCAGCTATAATATACCTTTCCATGTTTTGGATAACTTTCTTTATCCGGGGCATAGCAATCATCGGATGCATGCTGTGCCTGAAACCACTGGGATTGGGCTTGTAAACCGGCTTGAAGCTGCCGTTACCGCTAAAGATATTTTGGTTGTAACTGATGCTCTCATCACGGATCTTATTGTGGATCAAAATGATATGGCGTTGGGCGCTATATGCCAACGGCCCAACAAGGATGTTGAACATATCGCGGCGTCATCTGTGATTTTGGCCTGTAACGGGTATGGCGGCAATCCAGATTTGATTGCAGAGCATATTCCTGAGATGAAAGATGCATTGTATTTTGGCCATCCCGGAAATCAGGGGGAAGCGATCATTTGGGGTGCAGCTTTGGGGGCTGAGCTCGCGCATCTGTCAGGGTATCAGGGCCATGGATCGGTTGCACATCCGCATGGCATTTTGGTGACATGGGCTTTGATGATGGAAGGTGGAATTCAAATCAACAAGAATGGCCTGCGCTTTTCAAATGAACATCAAGGCTATTCCGAGCAAGCAGTATCGGTAATTGGCCAACCTGATCAAGTTGCATTTAACATATTTGACCAGCGGCTTTTGGAGTTGGGGCGGGGCTTTGATGATTTTGTAAAGGCTGAAGAAAATGGCGCGGTTTTGCGCGCCGAGAGCTGCGATGCGCTTGCAAAAATGCTGGCAATAGACCGCGTGGCGTTGGAGCATACATTGAAAGAATGCCAAAGCTATGCGTCACAAGAAATTCCTGATCCCTTCGGGCGTCGTTTTAAACCCGAAAAAATGCTTAAGCCGCCCTATTACGCGGTTAAAGTGACTGGAGCGCTTTTTCACACGCAAGGTGGGTTGAAGGTGAATGCGCGCGCTCAGATTCAAAAGCCAAATGGTATAGCGTTTGAAAATATCTTTGCCTGCGGCGGAGCTGCCTGTGGCGTGTCAGGCCCGGATGTATCGGGCTATTTGTCGGGCAATGGATTGTTAACCGCGTTGAGCCTTGGTGAGATTGCAGGGCGCTTTGCAGGAGGGCGTGTTTAAAAACTTAGCCGTTACCATCGAAACGGGTCTCCGATTAGCATAGTGTATTCGCGGATCTCGAAGAGAGTACGCATTTGAGCATCATTTATTATCTTTGAGTTTGAACGTCGATTTTTACCCTTAAAAACAATTGCAAAAAAAATAAAAACCAGTCAGCCTTACATCTTAAACTTTCATGCAAGGGGCGCAAAAATGAAGATTATTTGGTTGGGCCATGCATCTTTTAAAATAGAGATCGCGCAGCAGGTTTTATTGATTGATCCGTGGCTCACTGGAAACCCCATTTTGCCGGAAGAAAAGCATGCAGAGGCGATACAGGGCGCCACCCATATTTTGCTAACGCATGCACATTTCGATCATATCTGCGATACGCTGCCGATCGCGAAGGCTAAAAATATACCTATTGTCGGGCAAGTTGATCTGATCAGTCATTGGGTGAAAACCGAAGCAATCGAAGGTATCGGGTTTAATAAGGGTGGAACAGTGATGTTGGGAGATGTTGCTGTAACGATGGTGCATGCGGTGCACAGCTCAACAATTTCTGGGCAAGGTGGGCCTCACTGTGTTGGAAGCGAATGTGGATTTATGATCTCTGCTGAAGGGCACACGATTTATATTTCTGGTGATACGGATGTGATGGCTGATATGCAGATTTTTAATGATCTTCACGCCCCCGATATCGGCATCTTATCGGCGGGGGGGTATTTCACCATGGATATGAAGCGCGCAGGCTATGCAGCTGCAAAATTTTTT
The DNA here is from genome assembly GCA_001642945.1 of Rhodobacteraceae bacterium SB2. Taxonomy (GTDB): domain Bacteria; phylum Pseudomonadota; class Alphaproteobacteria; order Rhodobacterales; family Rhodobacteraceae; genus Thalassovivens; species Thalassovivens spotae. The sequence goes on from LGRT01000014.1 coordinate 73,460, forward strand.
GATTTTCAAACTATTATTCCCTGCCATTACAAAACGTTCCCAGTTCTTGAGCAATCTGCGGATAATTTGATTAAGGCGGTTCCAAATGCGCGGGTGATTGAGCCCGAGCTATTGGTTCCTATTCATATTTAAACTTCCCGCAGTGCGCGCTTTATGTGCAATTACTGGTCGCTTAGATAGCTATTATAACGTGTTAAATAAGACGGCTGGGTCATGCTGAAAATGCGGATACTCTTAAACTGCAAGACATGCGGATCGTCTTTGCGCAGTTCATTTTCTCACCATCCAAGCTTTTGCAAGTGCGGAGGTGATTAAAATGCTTTGCGCTGGGCAGAGGCCCTGAGTTTATGCCGGCGAAAGGTATTTTTGGCTGGATTGTGGGTGATGATCTTTTCACCTGCCAGATCGTCAAAAAACGTGAAACCGCTTGCATGCTTTGGCTGGCAGCTGATGGCTGGGCTTTGATTTTTGGTGACTATGGGGGGACGTAAATTTACCTATCGCGCGCCCTGTGATTTGTGATGGGAAGAGGGTGTTTTGAATGCCCAACTCGCGTAACATCTTCTTCGAATGCATATGTTCTTCGTGTTTATGCTTTGAGGCATGGCTCAAGATCTTCTATTTAGCTTTACCAAGCTTCAGTCTCAGCGGCATGTGTTGAAACCCTTAATGTCAGGTTTCAACAGTTTTGCGCGGCAGAGTTGCTGCTGGATCTTCACCATTGCTGACTTTAGCCTTGAGCTGCGCAACGTGCAGGCGGGCTTCGTGAGGCGAGAGCAGGGGAGGATTGCGCAAATGAGAGGTACCCACTGACATAGAAATACACAACGCGGTTTCGCTCATTATAATTACACGCAGGTTTTCGGGCGGGGTTTTGGCCCGTGGTGGGATGCGGGGCGCTGTGACGGGTGCTTAATGTTACTTTTATGTATTTTCAACCGGGGCCATTGTTAATTCTGATTTCATAAAGGTCTCCTTTGGGTTATTATTGAACAAAATCAAGGGAGAAAAAGGTTGAAACATCAAGGTTCTTGTCTTTGTGGTCAGTTTCAATTCGAAAGCGACTTAGACCCAATGTTGATTATTCAATGCAATTGTATGAATTGCCGGAAATTATCGGGCAGCTATCAGTTAGGCTGCTTATATGCGGTTACGGAGATCACGCAATCCGGTGAAACGGATATCTATCAGTTTGAAGGTGGCAGTGGTTATTTGAATACGGCGCATTTTTGTAAAAAGTGTCATGTTCGTTGTAAAACCCATCCTGCGCCTGAAGTGATGGAAGGCATGGTTGGCATTCCATTAGGGCTGTTTAACACAGCAAAAGATCTGTCGCCAAAAGCCGAAATCTGGACATCAGAGAAGCTGCCATTTCTTGGAACAGATCAATGCATTTCAGAAAGTTTTGAGGATAGCGGTATCGCAGAGCGTCTGATGGCGATGTTAGAAAAGATGGAAGATCGCTAAGAAAATATGCCTACTCCAATCATCTGGTTTTTGATGGCGCTCGCTCTGTCGCTGCCGCTATGCGTGCCAAGCAAAGCTGTTGCAGGCGCGCATGCGTTAGAACTGGCTTTGGAGACGTGCAATAACACAGAAGCTTTTGCAAAATTTGTTATAGAAAAAAGAAACGGCGCGAGACCTTTCAGCTATTATAACCGCATAGAACTGGGAAGCCCTGCCGCCTGGGAAATAATCATGGATGCCTATGAAGCACGGGTGGTGACCGGATTTGAAGAAAAGCAAAACCTGGCTTTAGAGTTCTCTCAAAAATGGTTTGAGCAATGCGTCGCGCTTAGTTGTAGCGGGTTTTGGGAAAATCTTGAGGCTGATTTGCAGCGCGTCTGGAGCGATTAGTTCATTCGGCTATCTGCTGCTCGCTTTTCATTCTGATATGGCGGGTTGGAAGATAGGCTTTACTGCTGCCAACGATTTTTAAGTTTTCGTTCGCATCGAGATATTGCTGAAGTTTTTGCTCGCTTTTAAAGGCCATATCAAAAGCATCGCCGTTTCGTTCATTCAATAGTGTGTAATTCAACATCATAAATCTCCTGTCTTGGTGGGCGCGTTGACCTCTAACTCGGCGGTTATTTGGGCTTTTAATAGCATGGCTTTCACCATTTTCTCGGTGCTTGTCAGCGCGCTCCAATCGATGGTATTTGGTGCGCACATTCCGCAATCGCAAGGCGTTTGATCGCGACCTGAAAACCCACGGAAAGAATCGGTTGGAATCATTTAACCCGCTCTCTCATGCGCTAGGTCCAATTGTAAAAACTGCGCCAAATATTCTCCGGAGCGTGTCAGTCCATTTGTCTCGTCAAAATAGCCAGATAAACGCCCGTAATGCATCGCTTGCTCTCTGTCTGTATTCTTTGTTTTTTTAAAACAATGCTGCAGAACCACCTCTGTGCTTTTGATGTTGCTATATGCGTTCATACTATTTCCCTTAAGGTTGACGATGCGATTGGTTGGTTCAAGCCGCGTCTTTTTTTGCAGCCTGTTTCGCGTCCCAGGCGGCTTTCTTTTCAAGGTACTGATCTTCATCCAGTTTGTGCCAGCCAACACATTTTCCGGTTGGCGAACGACCACAATTGCAACTCATATTCATCTCCATTTTCTCAGGGCTTAGCTTTGCTCCAAAGCGCGTGTTTTCACCCGCGGCCCCTGCTACATCTCACATAGAATACGCCAGCGATAAGATTTTGGATCATTTATCGCTCTGGCGTTGTGTATCTTAGGCAATCAAATTAAGTTTGCGAAAAACTGGAACTTGAAGCTTTTACAAAAGGTGTGACGTTGGAAATTAAAGGAAAGATTGTTGAATTATTGCCCTTAAAATCGGGGCAATCGGCCAATGGGGAATGGCGCAAACAAGAATATGTTTTGGAAACGAACGCTAATTATCCCAAAAAGATTTGCTTTATGGCTTGGGGTGATAAAATTGACCAGTTCAATATTAACAAGGGTGACCAAGTAGAAGTTTCTATCGATCTTGAAAGCCGGGAATATAATGGCCGTTGGTACACGGATGTGAAAGCCTGGAAAGTATCCAAAGATGGTCAGGGTGCTGACGGTCCGGGACGCTTTGACAATCAAGATGCTTATCCTCCAGCGCAATCTGGCAGCGGGTCTTTTGAGGATGATGAAATTCCCTTTTGATGGGCCTATCCTCGAATCCGCAGAGAGAAGGCAGCGCCGCTTTCAATAGTGCGCTGTTGCAAAGTGGATTTGCTTTATGTTTTTTTGAGGGCTGGGCTGTGTCCAAGCCTTGGTTACATGGGCGGTTTGAACCGTGCGCTCTGATGATCGAATGTGTTGAAATTGATGCGATCACACGGGCTGCGTTTTTGATCAAGCGCGCAAGCTACTTTTTGCAGCATTGAAGAAAAGTGAGGGCGGTGTGCCGCCGCGCCCTCGAGGTCGGGGCAAATTGTTCGATGGGCCGCCTGCACCATAATAATGGGCAAGATGAACCGGGTGTTGCTGTGGAATATCAACCAAGCCACCCCAAAGATCTTACCCGCTTCGCGCGCAACATTAATTTTTTTGTAAATAGGTGTTTTGGTGGAGCCTAGGGGGATCGAACCCCTGACCTCTACAATGCCATTGTAGCGCTCTCCCAGCTGAGCTAAGGCCCCGTTTAAAACAGGTTTAAATGCTGTCTAGGCAAAGCAGGGGGCGTTATCAAGGTTAAATTCCGCCCCATGCTATTTTCTTTATGTCAGCTATCGTCATCCGATGACATATCTGCGATTTCCTCCAAAGGAACCGTATCTTCTTCGTCATCTTCTAGGATGTCATCCGCCAGATTAACTTCTACATCATCGGCGTCTTCTTCCAGAACGATATCTTCTGATTCAAGCTCTGCTTCTTTATCGCGCACCGTTGACATATCTGCGGCATCTGCTGCGATCATGCGGTTTTTATTTTGATCCAGCTCTACAAATTCATTCGTGTAGGGGCTGACGATGGGCGATTTGTTCAGGTCATAAAACCGTTTGCCTGTCGTGGGGCAAACACGTTTTACACCCCATTCTTCTTTTGGCATGTGCTCTTCTTTCTAAACTTTTATCTTGCGAAATATCTGGGGCAACTGCCATAACCAAGCCATCGTGTCAAAGGCTTTAAGCCCGAAAAGCGGTACAAAGGTCATCTTTCGTTAAAAACGGGTCAAATATGCGCGCGATAATACTGTCTGGCCGGTCCGATATTGTTATTCAAGTGAAACGATCGGCACGCTCTAAGCGGCTGAGCCTCCGGGTCTCCTCGCTAGACGGGCGGATCACATTAACCGCACCGCCAAAAGTACCAGAACGCCAATTACAAGCCTTTATCGCGGAAAGAGAATCCTGGCTGCGCCAGAACCTAGATAAACTGCCTGGGCCAAGCGCGATTGCGCTGGGCAACAGCCTGCCCATTCTGGGTGTTGAGCATCAGATCGCCAGCGGCGCCAGCCATCGCGTTTCTCATGGTGGTGGCGTTGTGCAGGTACCCTTTGACAAGCCCAAACCTGCCGCGCGGTTGCAGGGCTATTTAAAGGCTTTGGCGCGCGATCATCTGGTGGAAGAATCGGATAAGTTTGCGGCCCGTCTTGGTATGGAATATGCGCGGTTAAGTTTGCGCGATACGAGGTCGCGCTGGGGCTCTTGCACCCAAGATAAAGCGCTTATGTATTCCTGGCGGTTGGTTTTGGCGCCCTTTGACGTATTGTCTTATGTGGCGGCGCATGAGGTGGCGCATTTGAAATTTATGGATCATTCAGCGCAGTTTTGGGATCAGGTTGGTGATTTATATGGTGAGTATGAGGCGCCGCGCGCTTGGTTAAAGGCGCAGGGCGCCAGTTTGCATCGCTTTCAATTTGTTGATTGACCTTTGGATTATTTGTGATCACACAACCCTATGAGGAACGCTTTTCAAAAAACTGATGCGGGCGCCTCCGCGCATGAGCACGTTTATCGCGGGCTTCGCAGCCGTATTATGCACGGTCAGGTCAGTCCGGGTACGCCGTTGACGCTGCGCGGGGTGGGGCAAGAGTTCGGTGTGTCCATGACGCCCTCGCGCGAGGCCATTCGCCGCTTGGCGGCTGAAGGGGCGTTGTCGATTTCGGCATCGGGCCGTATTTCAACGCCCGAATTGAGCAATGAGCGGATTGAAGAGCTTGCAGCGCTGCGCGCCTTGATCGAGGTTGAGCTGGCGAGCCGGGCGTTGCCGCGGGCGCATTTGGCGCTGATTGACCGTTTGGAGGCAATCAACGGATTCGTTGCTGCGGCCGTTATCGAAGAAGATGCGGTGGCTTATATTCGCACCAATCTAGAATTTCATCGCACGCTTTATTTGCGCGCGCAGGCCCCGGCTATGCTGGCGATGGCGGAAACGGTCTGGCTGCAATTGGGGCCCACGATGCGCGCGCTATACGGGCGCTTGCGTCGCAAAGAGCCGCCCCATTTTCACCGCGTTATTTTGGAAGCGTTAAAATCGGGTGATGAGCCCAGTTTGCGCATTGCAGTTCGCTCGGATGTCACCAAAGGCCTAAGGATGCTTAAGGCTTAAGGCTTAAGCGCTGAGGCGCGAGGATCCCAACGCTAAAAATTTTTCGCGCCGATGTTTGATCAAAGCGTTTCGATCTTTGCCCGCTAAATCTTTCAGAATTTTGGCAATCGTCGTCTTAACATTGGCAAGCGCGGCATCGGGATCACGATGCGCCCCGCCCATTGGCTCAGAGATGACGTGATCATTCACGCCCAGCTTGGTTAGATCTTGCGCCGTTAGACGCAAGGCTTCTGCCGCCTCGCGCATTTTTTCCGAGTCCTTCCAGAGGATTGAGGCGCAGCCTTCCGGGCTGATCACAGAATAAATCGAATGCTCTAGCATCGCCAAAGCATTGGCTGTGGCAAAGGCCACCGCGCCGCCCGATCCGCCTTCTCCGATCACCACGGAAATCACTGGAACGCCGATTTGCAAACATTTTTCCGTTGAGCGGGCGATGGCTTCAGATTGTCCGCGCTCTTCGGCGCCTTTGCCAGGATAGGCCCCCGGAGTGTCGATCAAGGTGATCACCGGCAGATTAAACTTATCAGCCATATCCATCAGCCGGATCGCTTTGCGATATCCCTCTGGGCGTGCCATGCCGAAATTACGCGCGATCCTGCTTTTCGTATCATTGCCTTTCTCATGGCCGATCACCACCACAGGCATGTCTTCAAACCGCGCCAAGCCTCCCATCACGGCATGATCATCGGCAAAATTCCGATCCCCGGCCAAAGGCGTGAACTCGCTGAACAAGGCCTTGATGTAATCTTTACAATGGGGCCGCTCCGGATGCCGGGCCACTTGACATTTGCGCCAGGGGGTTAGGCTTTTATATAGATCTTTCAACAAGGCTTCGGCCTTGACATCAAGCGCTTGGGCTTCGTCTTCTATATCCATTTCCTCATTTTGGCGCGCCAAGGCGCGCAATTCTTCCGCTTTGCCTTCAATTTCTGCCAAAGGTTTTTCAAATTCGAGGTAATGGGTCATTCAGCTCTCCTAAAGCCGCGCAGGTACGTCGCGCGCCAACAGCAATCAATCAGACAGCCCAGACCCGCTGTGTTGAGCTTTAGCATTCTCCTGCGCTAAGTTTCAAGCATTTGCGTGCTCTCAGCGCGGCCGCGCCGAAGCGGGCATATGCACGGCACAATGGCTTTAAACTGTGGTCTCACACTGTGGCTTTAATACGCGGCGATCATTTCGGCTTGGTGCACGATGACCTCGGCTTGCTTGATCGACGCGATATCTACCAACCGGCCTTTATAAACCGTTGCCCCTTCGCCATTGGCCTTGGCAATTTGCATAGCGTCTAATATGGCGCGGGCTTCCCTGACATCGTCTTCGGACGGGGTAAATACCTGATTGGCTAAGGCAATTTGTTTGGGATGGATCGCCCATTTTCCAACCATGCCTAAAGTGGCAGAGCGTTTGGCTTGCGCAATGAAACCGGCATCATCGGAAAAATCTCCAAACGGCCCGTCGACGGGCAAGATCCCATGCATGCGGCAGGCCGCAACGATTGCGGATTGGGCCCAATGCCAAGGGTCTGACCAATAGCGTTGATCCTGATGCTGCATGTAATAATTTTCTTGTGTGCCCCCAATGCCAGTTGTGGCCATCCCCATCGAGGCTGCAAAATCTGCGGCGCCAAGCGACATGGCGTGCAACCGTGGGCTGGCAGCGGCAATTTCTTTTACATTTGAAATCCCCGCAGCGCTTTCGATTATCACCTCAAAGGCGATTGGCTTTTCGCGGCCCCGCGCCGTTTCAATCGCGCTGACCAAAGCATCAACGGCATAAATATCAGCGCCATTCCCAACTTTTGGGATCATAATCTGGTCAAGCCGCGGTCCGGCTTGTTCCAACAGATCCACCACGTCGCGATACCAATAGGGCGTATCAAGGCCGTTGATCCGCACAGATAGAGTTTTTTGTCCCCAGTCCACGTTAGCAAGAGCGTCTATGACATTGGTGCGCGCGCTGTCTTTATCCGAGGGCGCAACTGAATCTTCCAAATCAAGGTTGATCACATCTGCCGCGCTGCTGGCCATTTTTGGAAACAGCGCCGGGCGCGAGCCTGGGCCAAAAAGCTGGCATCGATTGGGGCGGGCTACGGGGGCCGGTTGCAAACGAAATGACATGATATGAACCTTACAGAAAGTAATGATATTTCAATTTATACGCCGTATTGGTTATTTTGTTACTTTTTAAATTGCAAGCTTATTTTGCAGATGCAGCATAATGGGAATGATCGCGGTGGAATGCGGTTCCATTTTTTTATTTATATGGCTTAAATATGGGTTCAGAACTGCATCCTGGCTGGCAAAAGCGGGCGAAATTTTTTATTCTTTGGGCGCGCGATAGGGGGCGCATCAATGCAGGTGATGACAGCGCAGCAAGACCGGTTTCCTTTGTCGCGGGTGTTTCGTATTGCCCGTGGGCAACGAGACAGCGCGCAGGTGATCACGGTAAATGTTGAGAAGAATGGCGTATCGGGGCGCGGCGAAGGCCTGCCTTATGCACGATATGGCGAAACGCCGGCCTCGGTTCTGGCACAGATCCGCGCATTGCCCAACGATATAGCGCTTGAAGGCTTATCGCAGGCCTTGCCCCCCGGCGCCGCGCGCAATGCGGTGGAATGCGCGCTTTGGGATCTGCAGGCCAAACAGCGGGGCTGCCGGGTTTGGGATTTGCTAGGCATAGCGGCGCCACAACCGGTGATTTCGGCGCTGACTATTTCGCTTGATACGCCAGACGCCATGTTTCAACAGGCGCTGAAACATGCCCATCACCCGGTGTTGAAAATCAAACTGGGCGCTGAAACGGATCTGCCCCGCCTGCAGGCTGTGCGCAAGGCCGCGCCGCAATCCGATATTATCATTGATGCTAATGAAGGCTGGAGCGCAGACGGCTATCTGGCTTTGCTGCCGGATTTACAGGCTGCGAAGGTGCAATTGATCGAACAGCCTTTGCCTGCAGGCGATGATGACGCTTTGCGCAATTTGCCGCGCCCGATTGCCCTTTGTGCAGATGAAACCTGCCATGACCGGCGCAGCCTTGCGGCATTGAAAGGCAAATATGACATGGTGAATATCAAACTGGATAAAACCGGGGGGCTGCAAGAAGCCTTGGCGTTGCGCGCGGCGGCGCAAAAACAAGGGTTTGGCATCATGATCGGCTGCATGGTTTCAAGCTCATTGGCAATTGCTCCTGCGACTTTGTTGACCCAAGGCGCGGATATGATTGATCTTGACGGGTCTTTGTTTTTGGCAGAAGACCGACAAAATGCTTTAATTTATGATGAAAAAGGCCTGCATCCCCCGCAAGCTGATCTTTGGGGATAACCCGAAAAGGAGAGTAAGATGAACCGGATTGTTTATGTGAATGGGGCTTATATGCCCGAACAAGAGGCAACCGTGTCAATCTTCGATCGGGGCTTTTTAATGGCGGATGGTGTTTATGAGGTGACCTCGGTCTTACAGGGTAAATTGATCGATTTTGAAGGCCATGCGCAACGGCTTAAACGCTCATTAGATGCGCTGGATATGGCAATGCCAATGCCGATTGATGAGTTGCTTGGCGTGCATCGTGAATTGGTTGCGCGCAACGGGATCGAAGAAGGGATGATTTACTTGCAGGTAACGCGGGGTTCGGCGGGCGATCGCGATTTTGCCTTTCCTGATCCAGAAGAAACACCCGTGACCTTGGTAATGTTCACGCAAAACAAACCAGGCCTTGCCGATAGTCCTGCGGCAAAAACCGGAATTAAAGTGATCAGCATCGATGATATTCGCTGGGGCCGCCGCGATATCAAAACGGTGCAATTGCTATACCCGTCAATGGGAAAAATGATGGCGAAAAAAGCGGGTGCTGATGATGCATGGATGGTTCAAGACGGTTTCGTCACTGAAGGCACCAGCAACAACGCCTATATCGTGAAAAATGGTCAGATCATCACGCGGGCGCTGTCAAATGATATTTTGCACGGCATCACACGCAGCGCTGTTCTGCGCTTTGCCGAAGAAGCGCAAATGGAGCTGGTGGAGCGTAATTTTACCATCGATGAGGCGCAAAGCGCGGATGAGGCTTTTGTAACCTCGGCCAGTACTTTTGTGATGCCCGTGGTTGAAATCGATGGGCAAACGCTGGGCGCGGGCATGCCCGGACCGATCGCGGCGCGGCTGCGTGAGATTTATTTGGAAGAAAGCCTCAAACAGGCGATTTAGCGCAGCTCAGCGCGCGCTGCGCTCAAAAACAGGTGTGCAAGCTAAAGAAGGGTCAGCTGAAAGCTGTGTAGCAGCGCGGTGATCGCCGAATTTTCAGCTGCGCTGATGTGCTGATGCCGGGGATAAAGCGGCGCGGCGCGATCATCCAAAACGGCGCAATTCCAATCTGTGCTTGCCATAAAACGTTTGGCTCCATCCAGACCGAAAACAGTCAAATAGCCCTGTAAAACAACATCGAGATAGCTGCGCAGGATCGGTACGGTGCAGGGGCGGGTGGGGGATGTGATTGGGGGCACGGCATAAACCGCGCAGGCGCTTTCATGGGCTGCGTGGTCGCCCTTATAGATCGCGGCGAGAGAGCTTAAACGATCATAACCCGCTTCTCTGGCATCCAAACCGGGCCATTGCTGCGGCTCGACGCGTGCCAATAAGCCGTCAATAATATCGCCCTCGCTGCGGCGAATGCTTAAAAATGCGTGATCTGTTGCTTCTATTTGGCACCAATATCGCCGCCATCCGCTGAGCCTCGCGGGGTTTGGAGCAAGAAAATCATGCGTCGATGCGTTTACCAGGCTGCCATATCCAAAAACACAATCTTGTATCATGCGCGTACCTTTGCCATTTGCGGTTGCAAGTTTAAAATCCGTTTAGATCTGGCCGCGCGTGTGAAGTAAATGCTTGTTCTGTCGCCTTAGCTGGATTATAGTATGTTTATCAGAACGGGAGAACTGGATAAACCAGTGCCGAAGGAGCAACCGCCCCCGGAAACTCTCAGGCAGCAGGACCGCTCTGAACAACAGAACTCTGGAGAGAGATGCGCAAGCATCGGCCGAAGGGATAGCGATCTCAGGCAAAAGGACAGAGGGGGCATCATGGTATGGGCAGTTTTGCCTATGCGTCACAGGATGCCGGTCGTTTCAACGCAGATGATATGCCGGTCAACACGTAGAAGGTTGCGATGACCGAAGAATTACGGCGCACAGCGCTTTATGACTTACATGTCAAACACGGGGCCAAAATGGTGCCGTTCGCGGGCTATGAGATGCCCGTGCAATACCCGATGGGGGTGATGCAAGAACATCTTCATACGCGCGGCAAGGCCGGGCTTTTCGATGTCAGCCATATGGGGCAGGTGATTTTGCGCGGATCAAGTTACGAGGCCACCGCTATGGCGTTGGAAAAACTGATCCCGATGGATGTGCTGGGCTTGCCTGTGGGGCGGCAGCGATACGGGCTGTTGACCAATGAGGAAGGTGGTCTGCGCGATGATTTGATGTTCGCGAATCGCGAGGATCACATTTACATGGTGGTCAATGCGGGCTGCAAAGAGGCCGATATTGCCTATATGCGCCAGCATCTTGAGCCGGAGGTCACGCTTAAAGAATTATCCAACCGGGCTTTGCTTGCCTTGCAGGGCCCGTTGGCGCAGACGGTTTTGGCCGAGCATCACCCTGCTTTTGCGTCGATGGCGTTTATGGATGTGGTAACCTTGCCCTTGGCGGGCGCTGAATGCTGGGTATCGCGCTCTGGCTATACCGGTGAGGATGGGTTTGAAATTTCTGTGCCAGAAAGCGCGGTTCACGATGTGGCAAATGCGCTGTTGGACAATCGCGATGTTGCGCTGATCGGTCTTGGCGCACGCGACTCGCTGCGCCTTGAAGCCGGGCTTTGTTTATACGGGCAAGATATCGATGCACAAACCAGTCCGGTTGAGGCGTCGTTGGGCTGGGCGGTTCAAAAGGTCCGCCGCTCTGGCGGTGCCCGCGCGGGCGGTTTTCCAGGCGCAGCGCGTATTTTGGCCGAATTTCCACAGGCCATCGAGCGCAAACGCGTGGGCTTGAAACCGCAGGGCCGGGCGCCGATGCGCCATGGCGTGGCGCTCTATGACAGCGCTGAAGGCGGCGCGGCGCTCGGCGAAATCAGCTCGGGCGGGTTTTCGCCAAGCCTCAATCACCCGGTGGCGATGGGCTATGTGCCCGTTACCCATGCCGCGGTTGGAACGCTTTTATACGGTGAGATGCGCGGCAAACGATTGCCGATTGAAGTTGTGGACCTGCCATTTGTAGCTGCCAATTTTAAACGATAAAAACTGAGGAGAGATAACGATGAAATTTACCGAAGAGCATGAATGGCTGCGCGTTGAAGACGATGTGGTGGTGGTTGGCATCACCGAGCATGCCAGCACGCAATTGGGCGATGTGGTGTTTGTTGAGCTTCCCGAAGAAGGCACCACCGTTTCAAAGGATGATGAAGTGGTGGTGATTGAAAGCGTAAAAGCTGCTTCTGATATTCTATCTCCGCTGGATGGCGAGATTGTCGAGGTGAACCAAGCCCTGATGGATGAACCATCGATGGTGAATGATGATCCATTGGGCGCCGCTTGGTTTTTCAAAGTCAAAGCGGATAATCCCAGCCAAATGGATGAATATATGGATGAGGCCGCGTATAATAAGCTGATCGGCTGAGGTCTTGCGCGCGGTCTGCGCGCGATGAATTTTCGTGGTGCCTCACCTGTTTTGGCACCGCTGCTGAAACCTATGAAAACTGGAGTGTCTCGTGCCTTTTACCCCAACCGACTACCTGCCTTATGACTTTGCAAATCGCCGCCATATTGGCCCATCGCCGAAGGAAATGCAGAACATGCTTGGGCTGCTTGGGTGCGATACGCTGGATGCGTTGATCGATGATACGCTGCCCAAATCGATCCGCCAAAGCCAGCCACTTGATTTTGGCAAGGCCAAATCTGAGCGCGAGCTTTTGCATCACATGCGCTTGACCGCGTCAAAAAATAAAGTGCTTAGCAGCTTGATTGGGCAGGGCTATTACGGCACCGTTACGCCGCCGGTGATCCAGCGGAATATTTTAGAAAATCCGGCATGGTATACGGCCTATACCCCCTATCAGCCAGAAATCAGCCAAGGCCGTTTGGAAGCATTGTTAAATTTTCAAACCATGGTCACCGATTTAACCGGGCTTGAAATTGCCAATGCCTCGCTGCTGGATGAAGCGACGGCTTGCGCGGAAGCGATGACAATGGCGCAACGCGTTGCCAAATCAAAAGTCAAAGTGTTTTTCGTGGATGAAAATTGCCATCCGCAAAATATAGCCGTGATGCAAACCCGGGCCAAACCTCTGGGGATTGAGGTGATTGTAGATGCGCCTGAACGTATGGTTGCGGATCAGGTATTTGGGGCGATTTTTCAATATCCGGGCACCTATGGGCATGTGCATGATTTCACGCAACCGATTGCTGATTTGCATGCGGCAAAAGCCATCGGAATAATCTGCGCAGATCCGCTGGCGTTGACGCTTTTGAAAGAGCCCGGCGCAATGGATGCCGATATCGCCGTTGGCAGTACGCAGCGCTTTGGCGTGCCGGTTGGCTATGGCGGGCCGCACGCGGCCTATATGGCCAGCAAAGAAGCTTATAAACGGGCCATGCCCGGGCGCATTGTGGGCGTATCGATCGACAGCCATGGGGGCAAAGCCTATCGCCTGTCTTTGCAAACCCGTGAGCAACATATCCGCCGCGAGAAAGCCACATCAAACGTCTGCACAGCGCAAGCGCTGTTGGCGGTGATGGCGTCCTTCTACGCGGTGTTTCATGGCCCTGAAGGCTTGAAAGCGATCGCGCAGCGGATCCATCGTAAAACCGTGCGGCTGGCCAAAGGCTTGGAAGCTGCGGGGTTCAAAGTAGAGCCGGAGGCGTTTTTTGACACGATCACCGTAAATGTCGGGGTACTGCAAAAAACGGTGATGCAGGCCGCAGTGGCCGAAGGGGTTAATTTGCGCGCCGTGGGCACGGATAAAGTGGGCATCTCGCTGGATGAACGGACGCGCCGCGCCACCACTGAAGCGGTGTGGAGGGCCTTTGGAATCACCCATGCAGATGATGATTTAAGCCCCGATTATAGGGTGCCAGAAACCTTGCATCGACGCAGTAAATATTTGGAACATGATGTGTTTCATATGAATCGCGCGGAAACCGAGATGATGCGGTATATGCGCCGTTTGGCCGATCGTGATCTGGCGCTAGACCGGGCGATGATTCCCTTAGGCTCCTGCACGATGAAGCTGAATTCAGCGGCTGAAATGATGCCGGTAAGCTGGCGCGAATTCTCCTTGCTGCATCCGTTTGCGCCAAAAGACCAGGCGCTGGGCTATGAAGAAATGATTGCGGATCTATCGGATAAATTGTGCCAAATTACCGGCTATGATGCGATTTCAATGCAGCCGAATTCAGGCGCGCAAGGGGAATATGCGGGTCTATTAACGATTGCAGAATATCACCGGTCGCGCGGTGAGGGGCATCGCAATATCTGCCTTATTCCAACCTCGGCGCATGGCACTAACCCGGCCAGCGCCCAAATGGTGGGCTGGACGGTTGTGCCGGTCGCCTCGGCTGAAAACGGCGATATTGATGTTGCAGATTTTAGAGCCAAAGTGGAACAGCACAGCCAGGATTTGGCAGGTTGCATGATCACCTATCCCTCAACCCATGGCGTGTTTGAAGAAACCGTGCATGAAGTCTGCGGGATCATTCATCAACATGGCGGCCAGGTTTATATCGATGGCGCGAATATGAACGCGATGGTTGGCCTGTCGCGCCCGGGGGATTTGGGCGGTGATGTTAGCCATCTCAATTTGCACAAAACCTTTTGTATTCCCCATGGCGGTGGCGGGCCGGGCATGGGCCCAATTGGCGTGAAAGCGCATTTAACGCCGCATCTACCTGGGCATCCAGAGGGCGAAGGCGAGGTGGGGCCGGTCTCTGCAGCACCATTCGGCTCGCCGTCATTGTTACCAATCAGCTGGGCCTATTGTTTGATGATGGGTGGCGAAGGCCTTACCCAAGCTACGCGGGTCGCGATCTTAAATGCCAATTACATCGCCAAGCGGCTCGAAGGCGCGTTTGATGTTTTGTATAAAGGTCCAACGGGCCGCGTGGCGCATGAATGCATTTTAGATGTACGACCCTTTGCCGATAGCGCTGATGTGAGCGTGGACGACATTGCCAAACGCCTGATCGATTGCGGATTTCACGCGCCAACGATGAGCTGGCCGGTTTCGGGCACGCTGATGGTTGAGCCGACGGAATCTGAAACAAAAGCCGAGCTGGATCGCTTTTGTGATGCGATGCTTGCGATCAGAAGCGAGATTGCCGAGATCGAGGCGGGCCGCATGGATCCGACGAATAACCCGCTGAAAAATGCACCGCATACGTCGAATGATCTGATTGGCGATTGGGATCGCCCGTATAGCCGCGAGCAAGGCTGCTTCCCGCCCGGCGCGTTCCGCGTTGATAAATATTGGCCACCGGTGAACCGCGTCGATAATGTTTACGGGGATCGCAATCTGGTTTGCACTTGCCCGCCAATGTCAGATTATGCGCAAGCGGCAGAATAAGACCTTGATTTTCTAAGCCAGCGCTTGGCGCCGCTGAACTGTTTGTTTGGCGGCGGCATCGAGTCTTATTTATGGTGGCGCAGTTAGAGACTTGAACCCTGATTGGGAACGTGGTTTCCATAAGCTGAGACTTATCTGGGGGCGCAGATGGACGCATGCTTTCTTGGGATTGATTTGGGTACGTCGGGGCTTCGGGCGTTGCTAGTCACGAAATCGGGTGAAATCCTCGGCGAAGGAGAGGCGCATTATAGCGTTTCAAACCCGGCCAATGGCTTTAGCGAACAGGATCCCGCAGATTGGATTTCAGCGTGCCAAGTTGCCTTGGGTGCGTTGCGGCAAGCTTTCCCAGAAGCATATCGCAGCGTTGCTGGTATTGGCGTGGCAGGGCATATGCATGGCGCGACTTTGATTGACGCCGACGGCGCTGTGCTGCGACCTTGCATTTTATGGAATGACACGCGCAGCCATGCCGAGGCCGCCGCATTAGATGCTGTGGAAAACTTGCGCGCCTTATCCGGTAATATTGTTTTTCCCGGCTTCACCGCGCCAAAATTAATGTGGGTTGCGCGGCATGAGCCTGAGATCTTTGCCAAAATAAAGCGCGTTTTGCTGCCCGCCGCCTATCTCAGTTTTTGGTTAACCGGTGAAGCTGTGGCAGATCTATCAGATAGCGCCGGTACCGCGTGGTTGGATGTGGGGGCGCGCGATTGGTCGCCGGCGCTTTTGGCGGCCTCTGGCATGAAATTGGATCAGATGCCACGGTTGGTCGAAGGCTGTGCTTGCGCGGCTAAGCTGCATCCCGCGCGCGCCGCCGAATTGCATTTATCACCAGCGGTGCAAGTTGTCGGCGGAGCGGGAGATAATGCCGCGGCCGCCTGCGGGGTTGGGGCCCTTGATGAGGGCGATGGTTTTGTTTCTCTGGGGACTTCGGGCGTTTTACTCGCCGCGCGCGATGGCTACGCACCTCTGCCGGCTTCGGCGGTGCATACATTTTGCCATGCGGTGCCAGATCGCTGGTACCAGATGGGGGTCATCCTTTCGGCCACGGATAGTTTGAACTGGCTGTCAAATATAACGGGCTGCAGCCCTGCAAAGATGACGCAGGCCTTGGGTAAGACGCTTACAGGCCCTTCAGATGTGAAATTTTACCCCTATCTTTCGGGGGAGCGTACGCCGCATAATGATGCGCAAATCCGCGGAGGCTTTGCAGGGATTGGGCATCGCACCTCTCAGCAGGATATGACGCAAGCGGTTTTGGAAGGTGTCAGTTTTGCGTTGCGTGATTGTCTTGAGGCGTTGCGAAAAACCGGTGCGAATCCACAATCCCTTCTGGCGATTGGCGGGGGCACAGCGTCTGATTTTTGGCTGCAAACGCTGGCAACCGTTTTGAATGTGCCGCTTGACCTGCCCAAATCGGGTGAGTTTGGCGCGGCGCTTGGCGCGGCGCGCCTTGCCATCGTGGGAATCACCACACAGGCCCCTGAACAGGTGATGACAAAACCCGAAATTGCCCACCGCATCCTGCCAAATGCGGCGCTACAAACAGAATATGAAAAAGCCTATCGCCATTTCGCGACCCGGTTTGAATATGTGAAGGAGTTGCAATGACACATGCGTTTTTTGAAGGGTTTTCGTCCATAAAATATGAAGGTTCGAACAGCACGAACCCGATGGCGTTTCGACATTATAATCCCGACGAAGTGGTGCTGGGTAAGCGGCTGGAAGATCACTTGCGCTTTGCGGTTGCTTATTGGCACAGTTTTGCCTGGGAAGGCGGCGATCCCTTTGGTGGCCCGACGTTTGAGCGGCCGTGGCACCCACAAAATTCGATGGAAAATGCGCGTCTGAAAGCCGATATCGCTTTTGATATGTTTGCGCTTTTGGGGCAGCCCTATTTTTGTTTTCACGATGCGGATATTCGCCCTGATCAAGGCAATTTTGCCGATAATTTGGCAAGTTTGAACGAGATCACCGATTATATTGGCGCTAAAATGCAAGCGGGGGGGCCGAAACTGCTTTGGGGCACCGCGAATATGTTCAGCCATCGGCGCTGGATGGCCGGGGCTTCCACCAATCCTGATCCTGATATGTTCGCTTTTGCGGCGGCAACGGTCAAATCCTGCATCGATGCCACGCATAAACTTGGCGGAGAAAACTACGTTTTGTGGGGGGGGCGCGAAGGTTATGAAACCCTGTTGAACACCGATTTGGGCGCAGAACTGGACCATATGGGGCGGTTTTTGAACATGGTTGTCGATTACAAACATAAAATTGGTTTTAAAGGCACCATTTTGGTGGAACCAAAACCGCAAGAACCCTCGAAACATCAATATGATTATGATGCGGCCACATGTATCGGTTTTTTGCGCAAATACGGGCTTGAAAATGAGGTGAAACTCAATCTCGAGCAAGGCCATGCCATCCTTGCGGGGCATTCTTTCGAACATGAGTTGGCTGTGGCGGCGGCCGAAGGCATGCTGGGGTCGATCGATATGAACCGCAATGATTACCAGTCGGGCTGGGATACGGATCAATTCCCCAATAATGTTCCCGAAGTGGCGCTGGCCTATTATCATGTACTAAAAAGCGGTGGTTTCAGCACGGGCGGTACGAATTTCGACGCGAAATTACGGCGCCAATCCCTAACGGCTCAAGACCTGCTGGCCGGCCATATCGGCGCGATGGATATTTGTGCGCGCGGCTTAAAAGCCGCCGCGGCGATGTTGGAAGATGGCGGATTGGAAACGGCCTTGAAACAGCGCTATGCGGACTGGCAAACGCAAGAGGCGCAAAACATGCTGGCCAGTGATTTTGATCAAATCACCGCGCGTGTTTTGAACGAGGGTATCAACCCAGAACCGAAATCAGGGCGACAAGAGGTTTTGGAAAATTACGTCAACCGGTTTGTGTAAATCGCAGGGCGCCTTAAAACTGCTAATGCTTCTGATCAAACGCTTTTGGCACCCAGTCAACATCCTGCCGGTTCCAAAACCTATTGGGATTGTCGATGTCGGCGCCGCGTATATGCAGTGTTCTGAGGCAGTTCTGAATGAAAATCACGGGCTCTTCGTGAGGCTGCGCCGGATAAATTGCAGTTACCACATGCTAGAGCATGGTGTCCGATTGTTCGAAAAAAAGCAAAACTTGATCCAAGGGTACTTACACAGCCTGATCTGTCGTAAAATTGTGCTCAGTGCTCAGTGCTCAGTGCTCAGTGCTCAGTGCTCAGTGCTCAGTGCTCCAAAGTGTTTCAGACCCTCCGCAAATATGAAGCTAACCGACTCGTACGCCTCCCAATTCAATGGGCTTTTGCTGAACACATCCATCGCCTAATGCTTCGTATTATGCTGCAATTTCTCCAACGTTATGCTTAAGCCGGCTCTGGGCGAAAACCGGCCTATGCTGTTTTGAAAAAACCTCATTCTTGATCGCCCGCCGTCAAAGCGTTTTTGCAGCTCATGGGCAGAGCCCAAGCCATCAGCCTTGTGCTCGCACTTCCTGCAAAACATAATTTCTTGTTTTGAAACCGCGAGCGGGTTTCATAAACCCTTTGCCCAAAAGCGATTTGAATGCACGATGATACGTGGCGTGCGAAATATCGCGCGCCAAAGTATGGCGGGCAAGATCATGCGCCACAAACTCTCCATCTTCACCGGCTACGTCGGTTGCTGCATATAAAATATCGCGCTCGGTTTGGGAAAGCGTATGCAGACCCTCATTCTTTTCCATATCTTTAATCATGGCGCGCAAATGAATTAATTGTGTGTAATGTCTCAAACTGGTCACCCTAAAAAACAAAAAAAATACTAGAACGAGGCTAAAATAGACGCCTCTCAAACTGAGCTTTACAGAAGAAAAAAGCAAAAATAAGGTAGAAAACCTGTCGGGATGAGAAAAATGAAAATTTTTCGCTGGCGACGGGATCAGGACTGTAGAGCTGCGCGTGTTGAGATGCTTGATCGGCGCAGGGCAGGCGTAAAATTCGCCCGAGAAGAGAAGGCACGAACGCGCATCATACGCGGTGCGGCTGCCCCCTTTGCTTGGCCGTTATATGTGATAAAAAATGGCCAGCTGCGTTATGAACTGCGCAGCTGGCCGAAGTGAAAAACCTTTGCATGGCCATTTCTGGCCGCGTGTTTTCAGGTTTTACTTAAGGGCTTTATCGGTGATTGCGTGCGTCCAAGCACCGCTTGGTTTGGCGGTGATCACCGGATCTGACCCGCCTGCCATCAAGGTTGCGACTGTGCGCTCATAGTCGGCGGGGTCCAACGTGCCGTTTGAGCCGGCGGTGAGTTTTGCAATTTCTCCCATCATGCGCACTTGATGTGCCTCGGTTTGGGCGCCTGATTCATCATTGTCCAGCACGATATTTGCCGCTTCAGCCGGGTTGGCTTCTGCGTATTTCCAGCCCTTCATCGAAGCGCGTACGAAGCGCACCATCTTATCCGCAAAAGCAGGGTCTTGCAGATTGTCTTCCAACGCATAAATGCCATCCTCCAATGTGGCCACGCCCTGGTCTTCATATTTGAATGTGATCAGCTCATCTTCGGACACACCGGCATCCAAAACCTGTCCAAATTCATTATAGGTCATGGTGGAAATGCAATCGGCTTGGCGTTGCAACAGCGGATCAACGTTGAAGCCTTGACGCAACACGGTAACCCCATCATCACCGCCCTCGGTGGAAATACCTTCCTGGCTCATCCAGCTTAAGAATGGGTATTCATTGCCATAGAACCACACACCGATGGTTTTGCCTTTGAAATCGGCGGGGCTTTTGATCCCTGTATCTTTCCAGCAGGTCAGCATCAAACCTGAGCTTTTAAAGGGCTGGGCAATATTCACCACGGGTAGGCCTTTTTCGCGCGCGGCCAAGGCAGAGGGCATCCAATTCAGCATCGCATCAGCGCCGCCGCCAGCCAGAACTTGCGGGGGGGCGATGTCGGGCCCACCTGGTAAAATTGTGACATTCAGGTCTTCCGCTGTGTAAAACCCTTTGTCCAACGCCACGTAGTAGCCAGCAAATTGGGCCTGCGTCACCCATTGCAATTGCAGCTTCACATCATCGGCGGCTTGCACGGTGGTGGCTGCGGCTGCAGCCATCAGCGCCAGGGCACTTGATAGAATGGTTTTCATCGTTTTTCTCCTAGTTGGTTTTGGTCGTTTATCATTTTCTCTGCTACGAGCCTCTTTGCGAGGGGTGCCAAAAGGTGACCCCCTTTTCTATTATTGCGACGGCGCCATAAAACGCGCTTCCCGCCAGCGCAGCGACAACGATTTCTGCCCAGACCATATCAAGCGCCAATTGCCCGACAGAGGCGGAAATTCGAAACCCCATTCCCACGACGGGTGAGCCGAAAAACTCGGCAACAATGGCGCCGATCAGCGCTAGCGTGGTTGAAATTTTTAACCCGTTAAACATAAATGGCATCGCGGCGGGTAGCCGCAATTTTAAAAACGATTGCGCCGGGCGCGCGGCGTATGTGTGCATTAAGTCACGTTGCATGGCTGTGGTTTCGCGCAATCCGGCGACGGTGTTCACGAGCATTGGGAAAAACACCATGACCACCACCACTGCGGCTTTCGATTGCCAGTCAAAGCCAAACCACATCACTAAAATTGGCGCGGTACCAATGATTGGAAGCGCCGCGATAAAATTCCCCACGGGTAACAGCCCTCGGCTTAAAAAATCAAACCGGTCCACCAGAAATGCGGTGAGAATCGCGGCGCTGCAGCCAATCAGATATCCGCGCAGAGCGCCTTTGAGAAAGGTTTGTACAAAGTCTTTCCAAAGAATTGCCAGATTATCTGCCATAGTGTCGACCACCAAGGAGGGTGGTGGTAAAATCACCAAAGGCACGTTGAGGCCGCGCACCAGCATTTCCCAAACCAGCAATAAGGTCAGGCCAAACAACGTTGGTACGATCACTTTGACCAATCGCGTGCCGGAGGCGGTGCCATTGGCCAATTTGACATTGAGCGTCCAAGCCGCGATCCAGACCACAATGCTGAAAAAAACAATGCTCATGACATTCCCATTTTTTTCAACGTGAGTCTTTGAATCACTCCAACCAGCGCCACCAAACTGGCGGCTACAATCGCGGCCATGAACAAAGCCGACCAGATTTGCACGGTCTGCCCATAATAGGACCCGGCCAAGAGGCGGGCCCCCAAGCCGCGCACGGCGCCAGTGGGCAATTCGCCAACAATCGCCCCAACCAAGCTGGCGGCAATTCCAATTTTTAGCGATGCAAAAAGATAAGGCAACGAGGCGGGCAGGCGCAATTTCAGCAGGCTTTGAGGCGCAGAACTGTTATAGGTCTTCAACAAATCAAGCTGCATCCGATCAGGGCTGCGCAATCCTTTCACCATTCCAACGACCACGGGGAAAAAGCTCAGATAGGCGCTGATAAAGGCTTTCGGCAGTAGGCCTTGGATGCCTATAGAATTCAGCACCACGATGATCATCGGTGCAATGGCCAAAATCGGAATGGTTTGCGAGGCGATTGCCCAAGGCATCACACTCATATCCATCGCCCGGCTATGCACAATCCCCACGGCAAGCAAAATACCCATACCGGTGCCGATTGCAAAGCCAAGCAAGGTAGCGCTCAGGGTGATCCATGCATGAAACACCAGGCTTCGCTTCGAGGTTATTTTTTTCTCAACCGTGGTTTTCCAAAGCTCGCTGGCCACTTGATGGGGCGCAGGAAGCCGCGGGCGGTCTTGCGAAAAGGTTGCCGCGATGGCGAAACTATTCGTCGCCACGAGCCCAATAGCCGAGAGATCCCGCCGCTCTTTTGCACCGGCCGGAACCACGTCAGCTCCCGCGCGCTCGGCGGTGGTGAGAGCAGATTTTATATTCATCGGCACCACGGCCACATACCAAGCGGCCAGCAAAGCCAATATAACCGTTAGAATGGGCAGCAGCTTTTGTGTCATTCTGCGTCATGCCCCGCGCGAAGGCCTTCGCGCACCCGTTGCGCGATCGCGATAAATTCTTCTGAATCGCGAATATTCAGCGGACGTTCCTCTGGCAGGCTGCTCTCGATCACATCCGTGATGCGCCCCGGGCGCGGTGACATGACAACGATTTTTGTGGATAGATACACCGCTTCGGGAATCGAATGGGTGACAAATCCGATGGTTTTATGCGTGCGCTTCCAAAGTTTGAGCAATTGCTCGTTCAAATGGTCCCGCACGATTTCATCCAGCGCTCCGAAAGGTTCATCCATCAAGAGGATATCGGCATCAAAAGCCAAGGCTCGGGCGATGGAGGCGCGCTGCTGCATCCCGCCTGACAATTGCCATGGAAATTTCTTTTCAAAATCGGACAGTTCGACCAGTTCCAGCACGTTTTTTACCCGCTCGGCCTGTTCGGCTTTGCTAAACCCCATGATTTCAAGCGGCAAGCGGATATTGCCGCCAATGCTGCGCCAAGGGTAAAGGCCTGCGGCTTGAAACACATAGCCATAGGCGCGCGCTTGGCGCGCGGCGCTTGGCGACACGCCATTGACGGTGATGTTGCCGCCAGTAGGCTGTTCGAGATCCGCCATTACCCGCAAGAACGTGGTTTTGCCGCAGCCTGATGGGCCAATAAAGCTGACAAATTCCCCTTTTTTTACATCAAGGCTCACGTTTTTCAGCGCATGAACAGCACCATCCCCCGTTGCAAATGTAAGGGATAAATCTTTGGCGGAGATCACTATTTCCTGCGCCATTTTAGGGGGTTTCTACTTGTGGCAAAAACATATTGTCCTTTCGCTGGTCTTTCGACGGGCTCTCCTCGCTTTTTAAATCCCGGCTGGAATATTCATTGGATCGCGATGGATTTGTTTTGGGGCTGTTAGGGCTTTCCATTTGCTTAAGGCCGCATTGGCATCTGGGAAGGCAGGGCGGGGTACGAAGCGGCCGCGGCCAGGATTGGGTTGGCTGTTTTGGCCCCAGGCCCAGATTACATCGCCGCGGCTGATCGTAAAGCGCGATTGGGCGCTGACATTGAAGCCCTCAAACACATTATAATCCAAGATGGAATGATGGTTTGAGACGCTGATGGTTTTGGAAATTTTTGGATCCCAAACCACAATATCGGCATCTGCACCCTCTACAATCGCACCTTTCTTTGGATAGATATTCAGAATTTTTGCAATGTTGGTGCTGGTGACGGCCACGAATTCGCTGGGTGTCAATCGTCCGGTTTCAACGCCCTCCGTCCATAGAACCGCCAAACGCTCTTCCAGCCCGTTTGAGCCATTTGGAATCAAGCAGAAATTATCCTTGCCCATCAGTTTTTGTTCGCTCGTAAAGGCGGCATGATCGGTGGCCACAACTTGTAAAGAGCCTGATTGTAAGCCGGCCCAAAGGCTGGCCTGATGCTCTTTATTACGAAATGGCGGTGACATCACGCGCCGCGCCGAATGCATCCAATCACCCTTGAAATACTCGCTTTCATCCAAGGTTAGGAATTGTGCCAACGGCTCGCCATAGACGCGCATGCCTTTTTGGCGCGCTCGCCGGATCGCTTCATGGGCCTGCTCGCAGCTGACATGCACCACATAAAGCGGCACGCCGGCTGCATCCGCGATGGTGATCGCGCGATTTGCGGCTTCACCTTCGAATTCAGGCGGACGGGAATAGGCATGGCCTTCGGGCCCTGTTATACCTTGCTCGAGCATTTGCTGCTGCATATCGGCCACCAAATCACCGTTTTCGGCATGCACCATCGGCAGTGCTCCGATTTCCTTACAGCGTTTAAAGCTGGCAAACATTTCATCATCTTCGATCATCAGGGCGCCTTTATAGGCCATGAAATGTTTGAACGAGTTGACCCCCATATCAACCGCATCTTTCATCCCGTTGAAGATCTCTTCATTCCAGCCGGTGATCGCCATATGATAGCCTACATCCGAACAGATTTGAGGCGCGGATTTGCGGTGCCATTCATTGATTGCGTTTTTGATCGAGCCATCTGCCCCTGGCAGGCAGAAATCCACCACCATCGTTGTGCCGCCTACGGCGGCGGCCCATGTGCCCGTTTCAAAGGTTTCGGCGGCAGTTGTGCCCATGAAGGGCATTTCAAGATGCGTATGCGGATCAATTCCGCCAGGAATCACATAGGCGCCAGCTGCATCGATATATTCATCGCCGGCCAGATCTTCACCGATTTGTTTGATGGTTTCGCCTTCGATAAGGACATCCGCCTTCCAGGCGCGGTCGGCCGTGCAAACGGTTCCGCCTTTGATCACTTTGCTCATCTTGGTTCTCCTTTTGCGCGCGGCTACTCTGTTATGACGGCAGTTTCGACAACCGCATGAAACAGCACATCGGTGCCCGCTGTTGCCCAGTCTTTTGATATATCTTCGGCTTCATTATGGCTGAGCCCATCGACGCAGGGGCACATGATCATAGCGGTTGGGGCCACTTGATTGACCCAGCAGGCATCATGCCCGGCACCCGAAATGATATTCCTGTGGCTATAGCCCAAGCGCTCTGCGGCGTTGCGCACAGCGCTGACGCAGTCCTCGTCAAAGGCCACCGGATCAAATCCACCAACTTTTTCAAACGCCACTTCAAGCCCCATATCATCGCAAATTTGCTGCGCTCCGGTTTTCAGGCGGGTTTCCATATCTTCGATGACCGTTAAATCGGGGCTGCGGAAATCGATTGTAAACACAACCTGCCCTGGGATCACATTTCGTGAATTGGGAAACACATCAATATGGCCCGCTGCCCCCACGGCATCAGGGGCATGGCTCAGCGCGATCTCATCGACCAAATTCAAGACCCGCGCCATACCAAGCCCGGCGTTTTTGCGCATTGGCATTGGAGTAGAGCCGGTATGGGCGTCTTTGCCGGTGATGGTCACTTGCGTCCAGCTCAGGCCCTGACCATGCGTAACCACGCCGATATCCACGCCTTCGGCTTCTAAAATAGGCCCTTGTTCGATATGCAATTCGAAAAACGCATGCATTTTGCGCGCGCCCACCGCTTCTTCACCGCGCCACCCGATGCGGGTGAGTTCATCGCCGAAGGATTTGCCATCACTATCGGTGCGGGCATAGGCCCAGTCTTGCGTATGGACACCAGCAAATACACCCGAGGCCAGCATGGCCGGCGCAAAGCGGGTGCCTTCTTCATTGGTGAAATTGGTAACAACGATCGGGTGTTTCGTGCGAATGCCAAGATCATTGAGGCTTCGCATAATCTCTAAACCGCCCAAAACACCTAACACCCCGTCATATTTGCCGCCCGTGGGCTGCGTGTCCAGATGTGAGCCGACATAGACCGGCAAAGCATCGGGGTCGGTTCCGGGGCGCATGGCAAACATATTTCCCATCTGATCCACGCCCATGCTGCAGCCTGCTGCATCACACCATTTTTGAAACAGATGGCGCCCCTCGCCATCTTCATCGGTGAGGGTCTGGCGATTATTACCACCCGCGACCCCGGGTCCAATTTCAGCCATATCCATCAGGCTGTTCCAAAGCCGGTCGCCATTGATCTTTAGGTTTTCTCCGGGTGCGCCCATCTGTGCCTCCTTTTGCCATGCTGCGCGTTTCGCACATCACAGCCGTTTCGAACATCTATGATCAAGGTCACGCAACATGCGTATCGTTTGGCGTGTTTCAAACAAACGCTTGCTGGCGCCAAAGCCCCGATCGGTTGGTAATTCGCAGACTTTTTAATTTGCGATTGCTCTGTTAAACTCGAGCGTAACACGGTTGACCATCTAGTCAAGATTGTTTCTTTTGCAGCGAATGACTTGGGCTCCAGATTAAGAAAGTGCTTATTTTGAAAGCGGCAAAAGCGCATATTCGAGCGGAAAATGAACGGCTGATTCTGGAAGCGGGCGAGCGTATCTTTGCGCAGCACGGATTTCGCGGCGCAACCATGCAAATGATTGCGGATCAGGCGGGCCTTCCCAAAGCCAATCTGCATTATTATTTTGCTTCAAAAGAAAAACTATATCGCTGTGTCGTTGAGAAAATTTTTGAGATCTGGTTGCAAGCGGCCAGTAGTTTTGAAAATTCGGATGAACCGAAAGAGGCGTTAAAACTCTATATTTATGAAAAGATGCAAATCAGCCGCCGGCATCCTTATGGATCAAAAGTCTGGGCCAATGAGGTGATGCAAGGCGCGCCTATAATTCAGGATTTTCTAGAAACGCAGTTGCGCAGCTGGACGGATGGGCGCATCGAAAGTATTCAAGCGTGGATCGCAGCAGGAAAAATTCGATCGGTGGAGCCGCGTTGGGTGATGTATATGATTTGGGCGACAACGCAGCATTATGCTGATTTTGGGCATCAGATAGAAACCTTGAACGCGGATGCGCCGCTTAGCGAGGCGCAATGGGAGGCGGCCAGCGAGACGGTGTTTGAGGTGATTTGGAACGGCTTGGCACCCAAACAGAGCTTATGAGCAAAACAACCTCTCCCTCAAAGCCGCAAACGCGGATTCAAAAACGCAACATCATGATCATTCTTGATGCAGCGCTCGAGGTGTTTTCAACCTATGGGTTTCGGGGCACCACACTGGATCAAATCGCGCGTCAGGCGGGCTTGTCAAAACCCAATGTGCTCTATTATTTTGATGGCAAAGAAGCGATCCATTTGGCGTTGCTGAGCCAGCTTTTGGAAACCTGGCTGGATCCGCTGCGCGCGATTGACCCGCAGGGCGATCCCAAAACCGAATTGATGCGCTATATCCGCCATAAGTTGCAAATGTCGCGCGACTTTCCCCGTGAGAGCCGGTTATTTGCCAATGAAATCGTGCAAGGTGCGCCGCGTATGCAGGCTTTTTTACAAGGGGATCTGCGAGATTTGGTTGATGAAAAAGCCGCCGTGATCCAAGCTTGGATGAAGGATGGCAAGCTCACTCAGTTGGATCCGTTTCATTTGATTTTTTCGATTTGGGCGCTGACCCAGCATTATGCCGATTTTGAAGCCCAGATTCGCTTGGTGCGCGGTTCTAATATCACGCAACCGCATGATGGGTCAGAAGATTTTTTGGATCAGGTGTTTCAAAAACTCCTGACCCCGTAATTCTTTTACTCTGCCGCCTGCGCGCTTGGATTGTTTGGATGTTGTGTCCAATTCAAAGGTTCTGGTGTGATCACCCGGTTGGTTCGCTCATCCAAAGCGCCAATGGGAAGCGTTTCCATTGTGATACAATCTTCGACAGGACAAACATTCACACAGAGATTACACGCCACGCATTCATCATCCTTAACCTCAAACACCCGATCGGCACTCATCGATATCGCTTGATGGCTGGTATCTTCGCACGCCGCGTAGCAGCGCCCGCATTGAATGCAATCTTCTTGGTTGATCCGCGCTTTGGTCACATGATTGAGGTTGAGATATTGCCAATCGGTGACTTGGGGAACGGCTTTGCCGATGAAGTCGTCTACCGCGGTGTACGATTTTTCATCCATCCATTCAGACAGGCCCGAAATCATCTCTTGCACGATTTTGAACCCATAGGTCATTGCAGCCGTGCAGACTTGTACATTGCCCGCCCCCAAAGCCATAAATTCAGCCGCATCGCGCCAAGTTGTAACCCCACCAATCCCTGAAATTGGCAGGCCTTGGGTATCTGCATGACGGGCGATCTGCGCCACCATATTCATCGCAATCGGTTTCACGGCAGGCCCGCAATAGCCACCATGGGTGCCCATGCCGTCAATCGTTGGGGTTGGGGCCATGACGTCCAGATCCACACCTGTGATCGAGGTAATGGTGTTGATCAGACTGACCGCATCCGCGCCACCGCGCATGGCGGCCTGCGCCGGTTGGCAAATATCGGCAATATTTGGTGTTAGTTTTACGATACAGGGCATCCGGCTATGCTGTTTGACCCAGCGCGTGACCATTTCCACATATTCGGGTACTTGGCCCACGGCAGATCCCATACCGCGCTCGGCCATACCATGCGGACAGCCAAAATTCAGCTCTAGCCCATCGGCTTCGGTATCTTCGACATGCGCCAAAACGGCTTTCCACGCTTCTTCCTCGCATGGCACCATCAACGAGACGATCAGGGCGCGATCCGGATAATCGCGTTTCACCGATTTGATTTCTTGCAGATTGATTTCCAAAGGCCGGTCGGTGATCAGTTCAATATTATTGAGGCCCAGAAGGCGGCGATCCGCGCCCCATATCGCGCCATAACGCGGCCCGCTGACATTCACAATCGGAGGGCCCTCTGAGCCGAGGGTTTTCCAAACCACGCCCCCCCAGCCGGCTTCAAACGCCCGGCGGACATTGTATTCTTTATCCGTCGGTGGCGCTGAGGCCAGCCAGAAAGGGTTGGGAGATTTGATGCCAATAAAATTGCTGGTTAAGTCTGCCATCGTGTATATCCTTTCCTTGCCGCCTGTTAAAAGCGGCGTCTCGGGGCGTCAGCCCATAAGCGTTTGATGAATGCTCTCGGCGGCATCGCGGCCTTGCGCCACTGCGGTCACTGTCAGATCATCGCCGCCCGCGGCGCAATCCCCTCCGGCCCAAACCTTAGGATGTGAGGTTTGGCCATTTTGGGAAACCGCGATTTTTCGCCCCTCAAGTGTTAGGTCTGCCGGGGCGTCATGTAAAGTTTGCCCAATTGCCTTGAATACTTGATCTGCGGCCAGCCGAAAGGTTTCACCTGTGCGTTCAAGGCCCTTTTCTGAACTTCGCATATAGGCGAATTCAACTTCGCGCACGGCGCCATTGCCATGCACTGCGACCGGTTCTGCATTGGCGATAATATTCACGCCTTTGGTGGCCGCCAAATCCTGCTCATACAGCGAGGCATTCATTTGTGCGCGCCCCCGTCGATACACCAGATGGACATGCTCTGCCCCCAGCAGTTTTGCCTGCACCGAAGCATCCACCGCGGTCATTCCGCCCCCGATCACCACGATATTGCGGCCTATTTCAAGCGCGGCCAAGTTCTCTGATTGGCGTAATTCATGGATGAATTCGACCGCATTTTCGACGTTGTCAATCTGCTCTGAGGGCAGCCCAAGCGCGTTCACGCCGCCAAGCCCCATACCCAAAAAAACGGCGTCATGATCCTCAAGCAGCTGCGGTAATTGTAGCTCTTGACCAAGCCGTTGGCCCAGATGCAGCTGAATGCCTCCGATTTGAAGCAACCAATCCACTTCGGCAGCCGCAAAATCATTGGTCGATTTATAGGCGGCAATGCCAAATTCGTTCAAACCACCGGCTTTTTGCTGGGCGTCAAACAGGCTAACGTTATGGCCATGCATCGCCAAGCGATGCGCGCAGGCCAACCCGGCGGGTCCAGCGCCAATCACGGCGATTGTTTTGCCAGTTTCTGCGGCCCGCTTAAACGGGTGGGTGCCTGTATCCATCAGACTGTCTGTCGCATAGCGTTGTAAACGCCCG
Source organism: Rhodobacteraceae bacterium SB2 (assembly GCA_001642945.1). Classification (GTDB taxonomy): domain Bacteria; phylum Pseudomonadota; class Alphaproteobacteria; order Rhodobacterales; family Rhodobacteraceae; genus Thalassovivens; species Thalassovivens spotae. Next base: position 103,005 of record LGRT01000014.1, read on the forward strand.
ATCTCGACCGGCTTTCCCTCTGCGGCTTCGCGCACGCAGGCCTCTTCGCACAACGTTTCTGTTGGGCAGACTCGGGCGCACATACCCCCAAGGATATTTTGCGTTAATATGGTTTTCGCCGCTGCATCCGCTGTGCCAGTGGCGATTTGGCGAATGAATAGGGGAATATCAATATCGGTGGGGCAAGCGGTTATGCAGGGCGCGTCATAGCAAAAATAACAGCGATCTGCGGCCACCAGCGCCTCGTGCCCATCCAAAGCGGGATGCAGATCAGAAAAGTTCTGGTGATAGGCCTCCGCGCTGAGGCGATGTGTTGCAATGCCGGATTCAGAATGCGAGTGTGACATGCTGCTCTTTCCTTAAGTCTAACGGGTGCTGAATGGTGGCACATAATAAAAATTTTATCAATTGGTAAAAAAATTGAAGAATCAAAGCTGATTTGGGCTATGCTGCCCGCAGTTACTGCGAAAACGGAATGAAGGTTAAATTTGCACAAAACCACTTTATACGCGCATGCGAGCATGGTTTTGTTTTCGCTTTTGGTTGCCGGGTCGTTTCCGATCGGGCAAGTGATCGCCTATCAGATCGATCCAATCGCGCTGACTTTTCTGCGGTTTTTGCTCGCCTCTGTTCTACTGGGCGCGTTTTTAGCCTGGCGTGGCGCGTTTCGAAGCGCTGATTTTTGTCTTTTGTGGCGCTACCTTCTATTGGGGGGCAGCTTTTCCTTTTATTTTATTTTTATGTTCGAGGCGCTGGAAACTGCAACGCCGGTAGCGACTTCAAGCATTTTCACGTTGATGCCCTTCATTGCAATCTGCTTGGACCGTGCGTTTTTTGCCAAGCGTGCAGGGTGGCCGCTGCTGCTGTCTTTGCTGCTTGGCGCGTGGGGCGCCTTGATTGTTGTGTTCAGAGGCGAGCTTTCCAACCTTCTGGCGCTTAGTCTTGAGCGCGGCGAGGGGCTGTTTTTTCTGGGCACAGCGGCGCATGCGTTTTATGCGGTGATGGTGCCAAAGCTGCGTCGTGGAGAATCTGCGCTGGTGTTCAGCTTCGGCGTGATGGTGGCAGCAACCCTATTGATTTTTATCGCAGCACCGCGCCCGATTTTGGCGCTTGATGTGACACAATTGGGGGTGCCAGTTTATTGGTCTTTGGTATATCTGGCTATTTTCGCAAGTATTTGCAGTTTCAGTTGTTTAAATTACGCCTCTGCCTATTTGTCGAGCGGCCAACTGACCGCCTATACATTTTTAACACCGTTTTGGGTGGCCTTGCTTGGTCTGCAGTTTTTGGAACAAAAAATTGCGCCATATATGATGGTGGGCGGCAGCTTAATTTTGATCAGTTTGATTTTCCTGCTTCTTTCAGGCCGGCAAAAGGGGCAGGCGAAACCGTGAAACGGCTTAGCCGGGCGCGCAAAAGGGGGGTATGTCAAGACTGCGCACGGGCGCTTTGTCCAGTGTGAAGCATACTGCAGTGAAGCATGGCTGCGCCTTGTTTTTTTGACGCGTTGGGGGCGGGGTGCTTTAGCTGAGCCAGGCGTTTAGCTGTGAAGCCTTGAGCGGGGCGCGGACCCGCGCGCGCTGCAATTCGATCAAACCAAGCGTTGTCCAGCCTACGAAATTGGTTTCAATAGGCTCGGCGCGCAAAGCGGCTTTCAGCGCCGTTTCAACTTGCCGGCGGTCTTTTTTCGCCATGGGCGCTGGATCAATCACGATTTGTCCGCCAAGGCCGCGCAGCCGAAGTTGGCGCGGTAAATCGCGCGCCATGGCTAGATTTGTTTTTAACCCTGTTGCGGGTGATCCATCGCTGCCTGTATCCACATCCACGGCGGTAAAAGCCCGGGTTTGCTCGATATAATAACGCCCCTGCGCGATGGGGGTGTCGGCTTTGGTTAGGTCGCCAAGTTGATCCAGCACACCGTAATCGGCAAAACAGCCATCATGGGTGATAATCTCGGCCGGCTCCGACCAGTCCCGCCAGGCTTGCAGGTGCACGCCATCTGCGGCCGCTAAGCATAGCGGGGTACGTGACGTCTGCTCTGATATCTCTTGAGCGCGCGCCAGCATGGTTTCGGCATCGTCTAAAATATCTGTATCGTTACCCTCGGCGCAGGCTGATCGCAAAATCATTCCCATCTCCAAACGCCCCAACGCGTCATGTATCAGGGCCTGCAAAGCCTCGCGCCGTTCCTCATCGCGAATGCTGCGCGAAACGTTCAATCCGGGTGCCTTTGGCGTGACAATAACATAGCGGCTTTTGAACAAGAGCTTGGTGGTCACCGGAATGGCTTTCCCTGGCTCTGCATAGCCGGTCACTTGTACATTCAGCGCTTGGCCTGGGGCCAATCCTTTAATCTGGCGCAAAAATGCCGAGCCATCGGGGGTGCGCAGGAACATACCGCCTTGGCCTTTCACAGGCCGGTCCGCAATTGCGCGATAGACCGTACCGGGGGCGGGGCCGATGCCTTCAAATAAAAGGTCTTCTAAGCGCCCATCCAGCAGTTTTGCGGCCGCGGGCCGACCGCCTAAATGGTCAAGTAAAATCAAACGCCCGATCATGATATGCCCTGATATACCGGGTAACCGGCGCTTTGCAGCAACGCTGCGGTTTCGGCGAGTGGCAGGCCCATTATGGCGCTGAAGGACCCGCTGATCCAAGGGATAAAGGCCGCCGCCGGCCCTTGAATGCCATAGCCGCCGGCTTTGCCGCGCCAATCATCACTATCTAAATAGGCCTGTTTTTCTAGCTGTGACAAGGGCTTCATTTTGACTGCGCTTTGCACCTCTTTTTGCCAAATCTTTTCACCTTTTCGCAGGGTGATTGCGGTGATCACGCGGTGGCGGCGCCCAGAAAGTGCGGATAAAAACCGGTCTGCTTCTGCGCGGTCTGTCGGCTTTCCCATGATCCGCCGCCCAAGCGCCACGGTTGTATCGCCGCATAAAATCATATCGCTTGGATCGGCTGCAATCGCCTGGGCTTTAAGCAAGCTGATGCGGCGGCAATAGGCCCGCGGCAGCTCGGTTTTCAGCGGCGTTTCATCCACATCGGGCGGCATAATCGCATCCGCGCGCAGTCCAATCTGGGCCAACAATTCTTTGCGGCGCGGGCTTGCAGATCCAAGAATAAGCCGCAAGGTTGTTATTTGAACCGGTAGTTGATGCGCCCTTTGGTCAGATCGTAAGGAGTCATTTCAACTTGTACCTTATCACCTGCCAAAACCCGAATACGGTTCTTGCGCATTTTTCCTGCCGTATGTGCGATGATCTCATGGCCGTTTTCAAGCTCGACCCGAAACGTCGCATTAGGCAAGAGTTCCTTAACGACACCTGGAAATTCGAGCGTATCTTCCTTGGCCATGGTCTCTCCTTTTAATCCGTTACGCCCTAGCAACAAGCGCCGCTCTCCCATGAAGCTATTTTGCCTTTAATTCAAGCCTTCAATCGCATCTGCCGCAGATATGTTGCCTAAGCGCATCGTATTCAGGCCTATTTTGGGCATGAGGACGGGTTTATCGGCGTTTTCCCATAATGACCTGTCGCTTTACCGCAACCGGCGCCTTTGCATTAGGTGCTTTGCCGCGCCATATGGAAAAGCCCTTGATTTATTACAAAAAACCCAGCATACACGCCACGCGACGTTATTTCTATCGACCTACTGCTCCAAACGGCCAGTCTTTCGATCTTGTTCTGACTGAGCCGAGCTGCCGCATGATGTGGGCAGATAATTTAGGAGATGACCCAATGGCAACTGGGACAGTAAAGTGGTTCAACAACACCAAAGGCTACGGCTTTATCGCCCCCGATGGCGGCAGCAAAGATGTTTTCGTGCATATTTCTGCGGTAGAACGGTCAGGACTGACCGGCTTGGCCGACAATCAGAAAGTGACCTTTGACATCGAACCCGGCCGTGATGGCCGCGAGGCAGCGGTGAACATCTCTGTCGCATAGGCGCAGAGTGATGAGAATTCCGAGCGCCCGTTAGGGCGCTCGTGCACAGTCTGAAGGTTGAAAACGTCACTTTTCCGGCGCTGGTAGATATAGCTAAACCTTCAATATTTACGCCCATCATTTTATCATTAGACGGCTTGGCTTCGGGGTTCTTTGCCACTGGCTCCGAATAGTTTTTATGCTTTTCATTTAGTTTCAATGCAGCTCAGCATAGAAACATACAGCCCAGAGAAACTTGCTGTGAGGGCGTGGTCTAGCGCGGGTTTCAGGGACGCTATAGTTTCATCGACATCGCGACCTTGACGGAGAGGCTTTTGAATGCCCCATCTGTTTGAGGTTTAGCGCCAGCCCATCGCATGTTACAAATGAAGACAGCTGTTGTATTAAATATGGAAGGGCTCGTTTATGTCTGAAAAATCGGATCGCAGCGATAGCGTGTCCTTTCCTCGGCAGATCGCGGATAGGATTATTCAAGCAATACGGCTTGCGGCGCAGCAGGAAATCCTACCTCATTTTCGCGCTTTGCAGCCAGAGCAGATTGCGCAAAAATCCGATGCGTTGGATTTGGTGACAACGGCTGATTTGGCCTCTGAAGCTTTGATCACAGAGGCTTTGTCAGCTTTGTTCCCTGATGCACTTATCATCGGAGAAGAGGCCGTTGCGCGCAGCCCCGGGCTTTTGGATAATATCGAATCTGCCCCTTTATGCTTTATTATAGATCCTATCGATGGCACGTGGAATTATGCCAACGGATTGGCGACCTTTGGCGTAATAGTTGCCGCAACGCGGTTTGGGCAGCCTATCTTCGGCCTGCTCTATGATCCGTTGCAAGATGATTACATGATCGCTGAGCAGGGCGTGGAAGGCGCGAGGTTTGTGGCCTCTTGCGGCGCCAAAAAATCGCTCAAAACCTCAGTCGGGGGCGCGCTGAACCAGCTTAATGGTTTCATCCATCTCTATCAAGTGCCTGCCTCGAAACAGGCACGGCTTGCTGCTTGCTTGCCGCATTTTGGGAATATGTCAAATTTGCGCTGTTCCTGCCATGAATACCGTCTTCTGGCGCAAGGGAGTTTCGATTTTTGCCTGGCCGGAATCGTGAAGCCTTGGGATCATGCTGCAGGGGTTTTGATATTCCAGAAAGCCGGTGGTTATGTGAAAATGCTTGATGGTCGGGAATATTCTGCTGCCCATAAAGACGGATATTTGCTGGCCGCTTGCGATCGGGCAACATGGAATAGATTACAAGAGCTGTTTGCGTTTTTACTCACGCCATGATGCTTGTAAGCTGCGAAAATACTTCGCTCGCGTGCCGAAGGGCTTTTTGTTAGCGGTGCCGCGCGGCTAAAATATAAAAATGGATGATGCGAAAAAAGGAATATGATGGAACAGGAAGCTGCCGCATTCGCGGCCCGTTTGGAAGGGCTAGAAGTGCATCTGGCCCATATCAGCAAGGCCAATGAGGATCTTTCGGATATGGTGGCGCAGCATCAAAAAGATTTGGCGCGCTTGGCTGGTATGGTTGAAATGCTCGCGGCGCGCGAAGCAGAGCGTGAGGCGCAAGGCGCGGAAGTGATCGCGGATGCGCCACCTCCGCATTATTAAATGCAAATTTTATTTGTCAGATCTTTGTTGGTCCTTTAGGTTCCACATGTCCACAAGGGATAAAAGGCAGTACTCGTTATGAAATATCAGTTCCTATTGGTTTCACTGTTTGGCGCGCAATTGGCGTTGTTAAGCCCTGTTGTGGCGCAGAACGCCAGCGTGGTGACCAAACAATATGATGATGGCGGCGTCTATGAGGGAACTTTTAAGAATGGCTTGCAGCATGGCACCGGAACCTATCGCCTGCCCAATGGCTATGAATATACGGGCACTTGGACAAATGGTGAAATATTGGGCGAAGGCGTGGCAAATTTTCCAAATGGGTCGGTCTATGAAGGCAGCTTTGCCAAAGGTAAGCCCGAGGGCCAAGGTAAGATCACCTTTGCCGATGGCGGTACCTATTCTGGCAGTTGGGCTGACGGTAAAATAACCGGATCCGGCATCGCAACCTATGCCAATGGATCAATTTATGAAGGCGCCTTTCGAAACGCCATGCATCATGGTCGCGGTGTGATGACGAACCCGGATGGGTATCGTTATGAAGGGGATTGGGTAGATGGTGTAAAGGAAGGTACTGCGGAAATCGCGTATCCCGATGGCGCCATTTACAAAGGTGCGATCGTGCGCGGGGCGCGCGAGGGGCGCGGCGTGTTGGAAATGTCAGAAGGTTTGATTTTTGATGGCATTTGGAAAGATGGCGAAATAACAGGCCTTGGCAAACTTATTCAGCCAAATGGCGATATTTATGAAGGTATGCTGGTGGCTGGGCGCCGTCAGGGCCCGGGCCGGGTAACTTACGCCAATGGCGATATCTATGATGGCAATTTTGAAGCCGACCAACGCCAAGGGTTGGGGCAATTTATCGGCACCGATGGCTATGAATATAATGGCAATTGGGAAGATGGCCAAATCAAAGGCGATGGCAAAGTGATTTATCCCGACGGATCGGTCTATGCCGGTGCGTTTGAAGCAGGCTTGGCAAACGGTCTTGGTAAAATCGACTACCCGGATGGCTCAAGCTATCAGGGCGAATGGAGTCAAGGCGTGATTGAGGGCGAGGGGCTGGCCACCTACGCCAATGGCATCACGTATAAAGGCGGGTTCCAGAACGCAAAAAATCATGGCATGGGGGTGATGACCTATACAGATGGCTATACTTATGATGGCATGTGGCAAGAGGGTATGCGGCACGGGTCCGGCAAGGCCACATTTGCCGATGGTATGGTGTATGAGGGCGATTATGTTGACGGGAAGCGCAACGGCAAAGGCAAAATAACGCTTGCCGATGGGTTTACTTATGAAGGCGATTGGCAAAATGGCGAGATCACCGGAAACGGTGTGGCAACCTATGCCAATGGGGATGTCTATGAAGGCAATTTTGTAAAGGGCAAGCGGCAAGGGGAAGGCACGATCACCTTTGCAACGGGCCAAGAGCAAACGGGCGAATGGAAAAATGGCGCCTTGGTTGCCACGGATAAAGACGGCGTTGTCGAGGAAGAAAATTAAACCTTCCCTATAAGATCGCGGCGTGCTTCATCATCAAGCAGGCAGCGCGCACCCATTGTTTCGAAAGGGTGGCGCAGGCTCAGATCTGCTACACCATATTTGCGTTAAACATGGTCCCCTTTGTGCAGGCGCGTTAAAAAGCCTGCGGCATCGCTGAGCACGGTTTCTTTGCGCGTCTCATCCATGCGTGCCCATGTGCGGTACATTTGTGCCATCCGAGGGTTCTTGGCAAACTTTTCCTCGTTCCGCAGAAGAAAATCCCAATATAACAGGTTAAACGGGCAGGCGGATTCGCCAGTTTTTTGCGCGACCTTATACGCGCATGTTTTGCAATAATCTGACATGCGATTGATATAGGCGCCCGAGCTGACATAAGGTTTTGAAGCGATAATGCCGGCATCTGCAAACTGGCTCATTCCGATCGTATTGGGCGCCTCGACCCATTCAAACGCATCTACATAAACCGCAAGATACCATTCATGGACCGCATGCGGATCAATGCCAGCCAAAAGCGCAAAATTGCCAGTCACCATCAGGCGTTGAATATGATGCGCGTAGCCTTCGCTGTGAGTTTGAGCAACTGCTTTTGAAAGGCAATTCATTTTTGTTGCGCCGTCCCAGTAAAACTTGGGCAATGGGTGAGAATGGTTCAAGGCATTGCGCGTCGTATAATCTGGCCCTTCATGAAAATAGATCCCGCGCATATATTCGCGCCACCCTATGATCTGGCGAATGAACCCTTCAACGGCGTTTAACGGCGCCAAACCCGCCTGCCAGGCGGCTTCAGCCGCCTGGCACACCTCTATCGGGCTCAGCAATCCAATATTCAAATAAGGCGATAAAAACGCGTGATATAAGAATTTATTGTCGTTCAGCATCGCGTCCTGATAATCGCCAAAACTTACCAAAGCATCGTGAATAAAGCGATCCAATGCTTGCAAGGCCTGGCTGCGATCTGTGGCAAACCAAAACCCCTCGGTGGTTCCAAAATGGCCTGAAAAGCGCCGGTCTACCAGATCGATTACCTGCTGCGTAAGCGCATCGGGTTCGAATTTTTTAGGCCCGGCATAGGTGATGTCTTTCGGCGCTGCTTTGCGGTTGTCATGGTCGAAATTCCATTTGCCGCCCGCTGGCAGCCCTTCTTCCATTAAAAAACCGGTTTTGCGGCGCATATCGCGGTAGAAATATTCCATCCGCAGGGCTTTGCGCCCTTCTGCCCAGCGATCAAACTCAGCATGGCTGGCGATAAAGCGATCATCCTGCAGCAGGGTCACATGCAAGGGCAGCGCCTCAAAGGCTTGGATAACCCGCCATTCAGCGGGTTCGGTCACAACCACTTGATCCGTGCCAGCCAAAGCGGCTTGGCGCAAAACCTCGCCGCTCAGGCTGCCACTATTTTGGGCATCCTCCAGTTGCGTATACGCAACGTGCCAACCCTCTTGCCTGAGTTGCGTCGCAAATTTGCGCATTGCGGCCAAGATCAGCACAATCTTTTTAGGATGATGCGGCACGTAACCGGTTTCATCACTGACTTCGGCCATCACGATTAAATCGTTGGCTTTATCCGCTTGCTTTAGGGCCGCAAGATTATGCGAAAGCTGATCGCCCAGAATAACAACGAGCTTTTTCACCATGGCACTGGTTTTCCTGCCCAGTCAAAAAACTGGCCTGTTTTATCGGGGCCAAGACCCTCAAGTACGGATAAGAGGTTAAGAGCGGCTTGGGCTGCAGGAACCGAAGGATGTCGGCCCAGATATTTGGCGGTGAAGGGCGTTTGCACTGTGCCTGGATGTAGGGCGACACAAACTGCCTGTTTATGCGTTCGGGCCAACTCGATGGCGCCGGTATGGATGATTTGGTTTAATGCGGCTTTTGCCGCGCGATAGGAATACCATCCGCCGATTTTATTATCCCCGATCGATCCAACCCTTGCGGATAAAGCCGCAAACTGGCTTGGGCGGTCTTTTGGCAACAGGCGCGGTGCGTGTTTCAAAATCAATGCAGGGCCAGCGGCGTTCACTATAAACTGTTCGACAAGCGCCGATTGAGTCAGCTGAGATAAGGCTTTTTCGGGGCGTGCGCCGTTTATTTCCAAAGCACCACTGGCCACGAGAATTGCGTCAAAGGGCCCGCTCAGGGCGGATAACTGCCCCTCTATGCTTGCCTCATCGCTCAGATCTAAGCCGGTATCTCGCCGGGACATGCCCGTAACCTTTGCTCCGCGCGCTTCTAGCGTGCCTTGCAGCGCATGGCCTATACCGCCGCTATTTCCAATTAAAAGTATCGATTTCATAGCTATGAACTAGAAGAGCCAACGGGCAGTTCAAGGGTAGGCAAAGCGCGGCCTTTGGCTTGCTCATTCTTAGAGGCTGGGCTACACCGCGCATCAAACGCCCAGATCAGGATGGACGGTATGGCCAAAGTGAAGAAAACCCCGCGCCCCAAGGCGCAAACCCCAAAAGGGTTTCGAGATTATGCAGGCGCCGAGGTGGCGCAACGCGATGCAATGCTGGGCCAAATTGCAGAGGTTTATCACCGCTACGGGTTTGAAGTGCTGGAAACCAGCGCGGTGGAAACGGTCGAGGCTTTGGGCAAATTTCTGCCAGATGTAGAGCGCCCGAATGCGGGAGTTTTTGCCTGGCAGGAAGAAGAAGGGGATTGGCTGGCCCTTCGGTATGATCTGACGGCGCCCTTGGCACGCTATTACGCACAGTTTCGCAATGAGTTGCCAAGCCCGTTTCGGCGCTATGCGATGGGCCCGGTTTGGCGCAATGAAAAGCCAGGCCCCGGGCGGTTTCGGCAATTTTACCAATGCGACGCTGATACAGTGGGCTCAGCAAACGTGGCGGCGGATGCCGAAATTTGCAGCTTGTTGGCAGATACGCTGGAAACCGTTGGCATTCCGCGTGGGGATTACCTCGTGCGGGTGAATAATCGCAAGATTTTAAATGGGGTTCTAGAAACGGCAGGGTTGATCGAAGGTGAGGATCGGGATGCCGTTCTGCGCACAATCGATAAATTTGACAAGATCGGTGCTGCAGGTGTGCAAGAGCTGCTTGGAAAGGGCCGGTTAGACGCGTCAGGAGCCTATATTGACGGGGTAGGATTAAGCGCTGATCAAGCGGCTCCAGTGGTGGCCTTTTTAACGTCAAAAGGCGCAGATGGGGGGGCAACTTTGCGCAATTTGCGCGAGGCAATCGGCGCGTCAGCGATTGGGTTAGAGGGGATAGCTGAACTGGAAACAATGGCAGATCTGTTTACAGCCTCTGGTTATGGGCCCGAGCAAATCGAAATTGATCCTTCGGTGGTGCGTGGCTTGGGCTATTATACCGGCCCGGTTTTTGAAGCTGAACTGACCTTTGAAATACTGGATGAAAAGGGCCGTAAGCGGCAATTTGGATCCGTGTCTGGCGGCGGGCGTTATGACGATTTGGTCAAACGCTTCACCGGCCAATCGGTGCCGGCCACGGGCGTATCGATCGGGGTGGATCGTTTGCTCGCCGCGCTGCGCGCAAAAGGGCGGCTTTCCAGCGCTGGGCGGGGGCCGATCGTGGTGACGGTGATGGATCGGGACAAGATGTCTGCCTATCAGGCTTTGGCAGCAGAATTGCGCGGTGCGGGCTTGCGCGCCGAAGTTTATTTGGGCAACCCCAAAAACTTTGGCAATCAGTTGAAATATGCCGATCAACGCGACGCACCGATTGCGATTATTGAAGGTCAGGATGAGCGGGAGCGCGGCGTTGTACAGGTTAAAGATTTGGTGCTGGGGGCGCAGATTGCCAAAAATGCCACGTTGGATGAATGGAAAGACCGCCCCAGTCAATATGAGGTTGCTCGCGGCGATATGCTGGCGAAGATCCGCGAAATTCTAGCTGGGCAAGGGTAATGCAGAGCGGGCAAGACAGTTTGCAAGAAGCGCAAAGGCTACACCAGTATTTTCAGGCGCTGGGGGCACAAGATGCGCAAGTGCAGGTGTTGCAACCGGCGGAAATACTTCTGGATCTATATGGAGAAGATATTCGAAGCCGCGCTTATGTGACGCCTGATCCCTTGCGCGGCGATATGGTGTTGCGGCCTGATTTCACCGTGCCAGTGGTGCAGCAACATATGGCGAATGCTTTGATGCCGGCGCGTTACACCTATTCTGGTAAAGTGTTTCGGATGCAGGAAAGCGATGCCTTGCGGCCGAATGAATATATTCAGGTGGGTTATGAGCTGTTCGAACAGGGGGATCCTGCGGTCGCTGATGCCGAAGTGTTTTTGGCGATTGCAAAAGCGCTGTCTGATTTGCCGCTTCGGATTGCCACGGGCGATATCAACCTGCTCAGCGCGGCTGTGCGGGGGTTGAATACAACAGCCGCGCGCAAAGCCGCCTTGATGCGCCATTTATGGCGTCCGCAACGGTTTCGGGCGCTTTTGAAACGTTTTGCCTCGGCATCTGCTGACCGCAAAGCGCAAAAACAAAAGCTGTTCACCTCGGATCCATTTGCGCAATGCGGCCCCCAAATTGGCTTGCGCGGCAAAGGGGAAATTGAACATAGAATACAGGCATTGCGCCACGAGGCTGAGACTCCGGCTTTGTCTGAAACTGAAGTGGATTTACTGGAAGCGTTGTTAAAAATCAAAGAAAGCTGTCCCTATGCGCTGGCGCAGTTGCGCGATCTAGTGGTTGATATGCCGGCGATTTCAACCGCGGTTGAAGGGTTTTCACGGCGCTTGAACGCGCTTGATGCAAAGGGTGTGGATGTATCCTCATTGGCGTTTGAGACCAGCTATGGGCGAAGCTCCATGGAATATTATGACGGGTTTGTCTTTGGGTTTTATGCTCAAAATGGACAAAATGGTCTTTCCGCTATCGCCAGTGGCGGGCGATATGATGCTTTAACCAAGCAACTTGGCAAGGGCGTTACAATGCCAGCCGTTGGCGGGGTCATTCGCCCAGATTTGGTGGTTGCCTTGCGAGGTGTAGCATGAGTTTGCGATTGGGAGTCCCCTCCAAGGGGCGGCTGATGGAGAAAACTTTTGCCTGGTTCGGGGCACATGGAATTATGCTCTCGCGCAGCGGGTCCGAACGCGAATATGCCGCCGAAGTGCACGGTATCGACGGGTTGGAATTGGTTTTGTTATCCGCAGGCGAAATACCACGCGAGTTGCAAGCTGGGCGCATCCATTTGGGTGTAACCGGAACCGATCTTATCCGCGAAAAGCTGGTCAATTGGGAGCAGCGGGTGGAACCGCTGGTTGAATTGGGCTTCGGGCATGCCGATCTGATCATCGCTGTACCGGATTGCTGGGTGGATGTGGAAACGGTAGATGATCTTGATGGCGCGGCCGCGGCCTTTCGCCAAACCCACGGATTTCGGCTGCGGATCGCCACAAAATATCATCGTTTGGTGCGGGAATTTCTACGCGGTGCTGGCGTGGCTGATTATCGTTTGGTGGACAGTCAAGGCGCCACAGAAGGCACGATAAAGCATCAAACGGCGGAGGCCATCGCCGATATAACCTCGAGTGGGGAAACGCTGCGGGCCAATCACCTGCGCATTCTGCAAGACGGGTTGGTGCTGAAATCGCAGGCCACGCTGTTTCGCGCCCGCGGCGAGCTATTGAACCCGCAGAGGGCTGAGGTGTTAGAGGCATTGAAAGCCCGCTTGCAGCTTTAAAACACTCCGATATCGGCCAAAGCCCCCGCCAATTCGACGGGCAAATCCTCTTCGTCTTGACGGTTGCCAGGCAAATCGGCTGGCGCCTGCTCGGGTTTTAAATAGCGCCATCCTTGGAAGGGGCGCTTTCGCGCCAAATGGGTGCGGATAATCTCGGGGTCAAGCACGATGGCACAGCGCCTGATGCCGTCTTCGCGATATATTTCATCCAGGCGTAAAATTTTTTGACGACATTGCAGCTGCCCTTTGATGACCCAGTAGATCGAGCCCCCTTTGAGCAAATCCGCCTCGCGTTTGGGCCACATCCGCGTGACATGGCGGGGCGCTCCATCTTCAGCTTGCGCGCGCTTCGTGGCCTGCCAGGCGCGCAGTTCCTCAACGCCTTCGCTGCCAACGCTCAATTTTACCAGATGGATTAAACCTGCCATTTGATTTCCCAAAACTACCTGAACCGTAAGTTAACTTTTTCAGATGATTTGGCAAGTTGACCTGACGCAGATGCCGCTTTAGGCTAGAGGCCCCGTGAATGATAGTCATCCGCCGCGTTGCCCTTTTGGAAGGTGCGGCTGCACATAAGCCAAAGGATCTGATATGAGCCGATTTTCTGCGCCGATTGCCGAACAGATTTGGGATATGAAATATCGCTTGAAAACGGCGGATGATGAACCGATCGATGCTTGCGTTGAAGAAAGCTGGCGGCGCGTTGCCAAGGATCTGGCCCGCGTTGAGGCGGAGCCCGGTATTTGGGAGGAAAAATTCTACGCTGCTTTGGAAGATTTTAAATTTTTGCCCGCCGGGCGGATTGCCGCTGGCGCCGGGACGCAGCGCAAAGTCACGCTGTTCAATTGCTTTGTGATGGGCACGGTGCCCGATGATATGGGTGGTATTTTTGATATGCTCAAGGAAGCCGCGCTGACTATGCAGCAGGGCGGAGGGATCGGGTATGATTTTAGCACGATCCGCCCCAAAGGCGCTTTGGTCAAGGGCGTGGCTGCAGATGCATCGGGGCCGCTCTCGTTCATGGATGTCTGGGACAGTATGTGCCGCACCATTATGAGCGCGGGATCGCGCCGTGGCGCGATGATGGCCACATTGCGCTGTGATCACCCCGATATTGAAGATTTTATTGCTGCGAAATCGGATCCGGCGCGGTTGCGCATGTTCAATGTTTCGGTGCTGGTGACGGATCCGTTTATGGCGGCGGTGAAGGCGGATGATGACTGGGATCTGGTGTTTGAGGGGCGAATTTACAAAACGCTTTCGGCGCGCAAGCTCTGGGATCAAATTATGCAATCGACCTATGAGTTCGCCGAGCCAGGAGTGATTTTCATAGATCGGATCAATCAGGCCAATAATTTGAGCTATTGCGAAACCATCGCAGCCACAAACCCCTGCGGGGAACAACCTTTGCCACCCTATGGGGCTTGTTTGCTGGGCTCGATCAATCTGGCGCGCCTGGTAGAGGCGCCCTTTGAACGCGGCGCGCAATTAAGCGCGGCGGCGCTTCAGGATCTGGTGGCAACCGCCGTGCGGATGATGGATAATGTGGTGGATGCCTCAAGTTTTCCGCTTGAGGCGCAGGCGCTTGAGGCGCGCAATAAGCGCCGGATCGGGCTTGGGGTGACCGGCTTGGCCGATGCGTTATTGATGCTTGGCTTGCGCTATGGCTCCGAGGCAGCGGTGCGGCAAACCGAAGATTGGTTGCACGCGATCGCGCGCGCCGCCTATCTGGCCTCGGTGCAATTGGCCAAGGAAAAGGGCGCGTTTCCGCTCTTTGAGGCAGATCCTTATCTGGCCTCGGGCGCGATGCAGGGAATGGATGAGGATGTGCGCGCAGAAATTGCAACGCATGGCATTAGAAACGCTTTGCTCACATCCATCGCCCCAACCGGCACTATTAGCCTTTATGCCGGCAATGTCAGTTCGGGGATTGAGCCGGTTTTCGCCTATGCCTATACGCGCAAAGTGCTGCAAAAAGACGGATCGCGCAGCGAAGAAGAAGTTGTGGATTACGCCGTTCAAATGTGGCGCGATAAATTCGGTGATGCCGATCTGCCCGATTATTTTGTCAACGCGCAAACCCTTGCCCCAAAAGATCACGTAAAAATGCAGGCGGCGGCGCAAAAATGGGTGGATAGCTCAATCTCGAAAACCATCAATTGCCCCGAAGATATCAGCTTTGAGGCGTTCAAAGAAGTCTATAGCGCCGCCTATGAAAGCGGCTGTAAAGGCTGCACGACCTATCGACCCAACGCGGTGACGGGCTCGGTGCTAAGCGTGTCTGAAAGCAGCGAGACCACGCCCGAAACCGATCAGGGCGCCGAGGTGATCTATATGTCTGAGCCGCTGGACCGCCCGCAGGCCTTAGAAGGGCAGACCTATAAGTTGAAATGGCCCGATAGCGAGCATGCGATTTATCTTACGGTGAATGATGTGGTGGTGAATGGTCACCGGCGCCCGTTTGAAGTGTTCATCAATTCGAAAAACATGGAGCATTTTGCATGGACGGTGGCGCTGACGCGGATGATTTCCGCCGTGTTCCGGCGCGGGGGCGATGTGTCTTTCGTGGTGGAAGAGCTGAAGGCCGTGTTTGATCCGCGCGGCGGCGCCTGGATCAAGGGCAAATATATCCCCTCGATTCTGGCGGCGATTGGCGGCGTTTTGGAAACCCATATGGTGGCGATCGGATTTTTGGAAGGCGAAGGGCTGGGGCTCAAGCAAGATCCGCAGGCCGTGATGCCGGCAGGGGCCTCGGGCAAGGGCAAAGCCTGTTCCAGCTGTGGGCAATATGATTTGCGCATGGTGGAAGGCTGCATGACCTGCGCCAGTTGCGGCTATTCCAAATGTGGCTGAGTTACTGTGGTTCTCGCTTTGATGTTTGAGGCGAGTTAGCGCGGTTCTGCCAATCAGCAATGCGCAAACTCACGGCCCAGTGCGCTGTGTTCAGGCGCGCTAATATCAAAGCGTCGGTTTGCCCTGCCCTAAAAAGGCCATTATTCTTTGCTTTAACTGATGCGTTTTTAACGAGTGTTGGTTTATGCGGTATATTTTCATCTTGGCGCTTTGCGCATTAATGGGTTGCGAGGAAAAAGAGGTAATCGAACCTTTGGCCATTACGCCGTCCGGTTGGCCCGAGGCTATTTTTAAAAACAAAAGCCGAAAATCGCTATCCGAAACCTTTGCTGTTCATTGCGCTAAGCTTGGCGCGACGATTGTCGAAGAATCCGAAACCCGCGTGAAATGCGATGAAAATATTTCCGAAAGCGTGAAAGAGTGGGGCCGCATGTTTCTGGGCACGGGCCATTCCAGCGATATCCATGCGTATATTCAATTTAATCTGATCAAACGCGGCGCGGATACGCATGTGCAAGTTCTGAATTGGATGCAGCTGCAAATGCCAGGGGGCAGATCCGGCGCAAAGACTATAATACGCCTTATTACAATAATGATGCGCAAGCCTATTTGTATATAATTGGGGGGCAGCCGGTTTAGCCGCCCTGCGGTTTTGGACTGGCCCCGAAATGCTGACGCATCGAGCGATCCAATTGCCCCGCCATTATGCCGCCCTTTACCACATCCAAAATGGTGATCTCCAAGCCTTGGCCATCGGCGCTGGAGCGCGACTCGACCTCTGTATGCGAGGCTTGATTGTAAATATTTACCTTCATCCCGCCCGGCGCTTGCGCGCCGCCGCTGCCGCCCACCAGCCTGCCGGTTGCAAGCCCGCCTAACGCCTTTTTCAAACTGGCCTTTCGCGGCGCTGCAAATTACAACACAGCATGGCTAAACACACGGAAGATTTCAAAATTGAGGCGCTGCTTGAGTGCAGGCTTTGCGCAGATCAATTCGCCGCAACGCAAAATGCGCATCAGCCAAGGCCGGTTTTTCAGGGCAATCCGCGCGCGAAAATTTTAATCGCAGGGCAGGCGCCGGGCGCGCGGGTGCATCGCTCGGGCGTTCCGTTTAGCGATCCCTCGGGTGATCGATTGCGGGCGTGGATGGGGCTTGCGCCCGACCAATTTTATGATCCAGAGCGTATTGCGATTTTACCAATGGCGTTTTGCTTTCCGGGCTATTCCGCGCAAGGCGCCGATTTGCCACCGCCCAAAATCTGCGCGGCCACGTGGCGCGCGCAAATGCTTGCCCGTTATCCAAACCTCGAACTGCAGCTTCTGGTGGGGGGCTATGCGCAGAAATGGCATTTGAACACCAAGGCCAGTTTGGGGCAGGTGATGGTGCAGTGGCGCCGCGACCTACCGGCAATTTTACCCTTGCCGCACCCGTCCTGGCGCAATAATGCGTGGCTCAAGAAAAACCTGTGGTTTGAAGCCGATCTGCTGCCCGAGTTGCAGCGGCGCGTGAAGGAGCTGATGCGATGAGCGTTGAAACGCCGCTTGATCGGGCGCATGCCAAGATGCAATCTGCATCTGACCAAGATGCGGCGCGATTGGGCTTTTATGAGCGGCTGGCGGATGCCGAATTGTTTTTGCTGCTGACGCAGCCGCCGGTTGGAGAAGCGGTAGAGCCAGAGATTTTCGATCTGCAAGAGCATTCTTATGTTTTGGTTTTTGACCGTGAAGACCGGCTGTCAGAATTTACCGGCCAAATTTCGCCCTATGTGGCGCTTTCCGGGCGCGCGGTTATCGCGATGCTGGTGGACCAAAAGCTTGGCCTTGGGGTGAATTTAGACGTGGCCCCCTCGCAAATGCTTTTGCCGCCCGAGGCGATTGGCTGGTTGTCGCAAACATTGGCGCAAACAGCCGAGGAAGTCTCGCTGCAGCCTATGGCGTTTTATACGCCCTCCGATATTCCGCAAGCGGTCTTGGAAAGTTTAGATAGCAAATTGGTGTCTGCGGCGGGTCTGGTGAAACAGGTTTGGCTGACCTCTGTGACCTATGCGGGGGATCAAAGGGGCCATCTTTTGGCGTTTATTGACGCGGTTGCCGGGGCCGAGCCAGCGCTGACAACGGCGGCGCAAGAGGCGCTGACCTTTTCTGGTATCGAGGCGGGCAGCATCGATGTGGGGTTTTTCACCTCAGAGGATAAAGTGTATAAAACCTTATCGGCGCATGGGCTTAGGTTTGATTTACCGCAGCCAGAGCCAGCGGTGGCGCAAAACCCATCAGCGCCGGGCCGCGACCCCGCCAAGCCGCCGATTTTGCGTTAAGCGGGCTTGGGGCTCTGCGTCACCCATTTGACATCGCTTAAAAAAATATATCCGGCCCCGTAAATGGTTTTGATCAGCTGCGGGTTTTTTGGGTCTTCACGCAATTTTGTGCGCAATCGCGAGATCCGAACATCCATCGCCCGATCGAAACTTTCACTGGCCCCGCCGCCCAGCGTTTCTTGCATTTGGGCGCGGCTTATCAAGCGCTTGGGGCTTTGTAAAAACATTCGTAACACTTCGGATTCAGCGTGTGAAAAGGGGGTTTCAAGCCCATTTTCATCTTCCAGACTATAGCGATCGAAATGCGCCACCCAAGTTGAAAAATAGGCGCTGGTACCTGTATGCGCGCCGGTGCGATCTTGGCGCAGGCGGGCGCGAATGCGCGCCACCACTTCGGCCGGATCGAACGGCTTGATGATGTAATCATCCGCGCCCAACTCTAAACCTGTAACCCGATCTTGAACCTGCGCGCGCCCAGAAATAATGATCACCACCGCCCCTTTTTCAAGCGCCAAGCGATGCACCAGCGTTAACCCGTCGCGGTCAGGCAGGCTGAGATCTACCAAACAGACATCGGGTGTGGCCGTTTTCAGCGCGGCTTCAAATTCGGTGGCGCGCGAAAAACTAATGGTGCGAAACCCGGCATCCTCTAAGGCTTTGACCAACATGGCTCTGATTTCAGGTTCATCATCGAGAATAGACACCAAAGGAAGAGTCATAAAGAGGGCCCGCCGGATAAAATCGTTTCAAGGGTGCGTTGTGAAAACGGTTTGGACAAAACGGGCGCCAAAGTCAAAGCATCTTGATGCAATGGATCTGCAATCGGCAGCGATGTCATGAAAATCAATTCAGCCGATGGGTGCGGGCGCGCTTTGGCAAGCGCGGTGCCGTTTTCATCACCCTCAAGGTTTAAATCGCATAAAATCAGCGCAATATCGGGCAAGTTTTGGCACAGGTCTAAGGCTTCGCTGACCGAGCTGGCTTCAATTACCAAATGCCCAAGATCCGTCAGCATGACGCGCATATCTTTTCGCAAACTGGGATCATCTTCAACAATCAAGACCATCGCTTTATGCGGCATTGCGGGCACTTTTCGCAGCGGTAAGCGCAATTGTGCACGGGCACCAGAAAAGCTATTGCTAAGCCGCAAATCACCCCCGGCGAGCTTGGCGGCATCATAAACCATGGTCAGACCAAGCCCGTTCCCATCAAGGCCTTTGGTCGTGTAAAACGGGTCTAAGGCGTGCTTTAAGGCTTTTGCGCTAAATCCAGATCCTGAATCCGTGACGATAAAATCGAGCCAGATATCCGCCACAGGGCGGATTGAAAGCTTGATCCGCCCTCCCGCGCCACAAGCGTCTTTGGCATTTAGAATTAGATTGAGCAGCGCATCCTGAAGCATCCCAGAATCAAGAAAATACGCTTCATCCGGCACTGTGTTGTGGATTTTCAAAATGATGCTTTTGGGCAGCGCAGCCTCAGCCAATGGAAGCAGTTTTTCAAGAAGCGCCTCAATATGCGTTGGTGTCGGGTTTAAATTGCGGGTTCCTGTCATGTCGCCAATCGTGTTCAGCAGGCTTCCGCCGCGGGTTGCCGCAGTTTTGGTGGCCTCGATCAAGGCCAGTGATTCTGCATCATGCACGCGGCTGGTGAGCCGACTTTGTGCGCCCAAAATAATGGTAAGGAGGTTTGCAAAATCATGCGCCAAACCGCTGGTCAGCTGAGCGGCAAGTTCGCGTTTGGCGACCTGTTGCAAGGCGTTGCGCGCTTGCGTTTCCTCGGTGATATCCATCGACAGGATATAAGCGCCTTCGATGCCCGTTTCTTTTACATCAGGCGTGAAGGCCACGCGAATGCGCCTGGCGCTGAGATCATCGGTGAATTCCAGCACGCTTGGAGTTCCCAAAAACGCTTCGCGTAATTTTGGCGAAATTTGGTTATAGGTGGGCGCGCCGAGCACCTCGGAAATAGGCCGGCCAATAATGTCATTCGGTCTGTCCGGCAACACCATAGATAGACGCCGATTGGAATACCGATAGCGCCCCTGGCGATCCACATGCGCCACATGGGCCGGAATCATTTCGCTTGTCAGGCGAGTGCGCGATTCGATTTCTGTAAGTTCGCGCTTGGCTTCCTCAAGCGCTGCGATACTGGACTCTAATTGCCGATTTTTCGCGGCCAGTTCCTCTGAATAGGATAAAAGCTGGTCTGAAAGCTCTTCAGAGCGCAGGCGCAATAAGTTTTCTTGTTTTTTTGTTTGGGTTATGTCGGTGTAGACGGTGACCCAACCGCCTTGCGGCAAAGGGGCGCCTTCGATGCTGATCACTTGCCCATTGGCGCGGATACGTTCTACGTAATGCGGCTCGAAGGCCTTTGCGATATCAACCTTTTCCTGAATAAAGGCTTCCGCATTTTCAACATCACCATATTCTCCGCTTTCAACCAAATAGCGGATCGTGTCTTCAAATTTAGCGCCCGGTGTTGTTAGGGATTTAGGGAGGTTAAACATTTCCCCGTGGCGTTGATTGCACAAAGCAAGCTCAAGATCTTTGTTATAGATCGACAGCGCTTGTTGAATCAAATTTAGCCCCGCCTGCGTCATGGCATTGGGATCGGTAAAGCGCTGCTCCATGGTGATGTCCTTCGGTTACGCCAAAGGGAAACGTGAAACATGCGAAAAAACAAGGGGCTGCTCAAAAAAAACTACTGATTGAAACAATTTGTAAGATTTCAGAAATTATCAAGAAACGATTGTCGCGCAGGGTTTTGTTTGAACAGAAAAGACGGCAAAAGCCGCAGCCCTGTTCGCAAGGGAGGATAAACATTTTGACACAGACGTCACAGGCGCTTGATGATCTGCGCTCTTTGCCGCATTTGCTACGCAGAAATGCCAGCCGGTTTCCTGATCGCCCTGCCTTGCGGGAGAAGGAATTGGGTATTTGGCAAACCTGGACATGGGCGCAGGCCGAGCGCGAGATCACGAATATGGCATTGGGCTTGATTGAGCTTGGCGTCAAAGAGGGCGATTATGTTGCTGTGATCGGGCGCAATCGCCCCTATATTTACGGATCACTTGTGGCCGTTCAAATGGCGGGCGCTGTGCCCGTGCCGCTCTATCAAGACGCTGTGGCCGAAGAAATGTCGTATGTTTTAGAACATTGTGGCGCGCGGTTTGTGATTGCAGGCGATCAAGAGCAGGTTGATAAAGTTCTTGAAATCCAAGATGATTTAAAGGATTTTGAACATCTCATTTATCTCGATGCGCGGGGCATGCGCAAATACGATCACAGCAGATTGCATGATTTAAGAGCGCTGCAGCAAAGCGGTCTGGCTGCGGCCGACGGTTTGCAAAAAGAGCTCGATTCCCGTGTTGAGGCGCAAACCTTTGAGACAACATGCGTGATGCTTTATACATCAGGCACGACGGGTAAGCCCAAAGGGGTTGTGTTAAGCAACCGAAATATCATTATTTCGGCAAAGAATGCCTGTGAATTTGATGGGCTGAAGGAAACCGATAGCTTGCTGTCTTATCTGCCGATCGCGTGGGTGGGCGATTTCATTTTCTCGGTCGGGCAATCTTATTATGCGGCCTTGTGCATAAATTGCCCTGAAAGCCAGGAAACGGTTCTGTCTGATTTGCGTGAAATCGGACCTAGCTATTATTTTGCGCCGCCGCGGGTTTTTGAAAGCATGCTCACGTCGGTGGTGTTGCGGATGCAGGATGCAAGCCGCATCAAGCAAGGCCTGTACCGATATTTCATGGCGCACGCCAGCAGGGTGGGTCAGGATATTCTGGATGGCAACGCGGTTTCGGCTTTGGATCGCTTGACCTATCTGATTGGTGATGCGGTCATTTACAGCCCACTTAAAAACGCGCTTGGGCTTAGCCGGGTGCGCGTTGGATATACCGCAGGCGAGGCTATCGGGCCTGAAATATTTGATTTCTTCCGCTCTATGGGGATCAATCTGAAGCAGCTTTATGGGCAAACGGAAGCGTCGGTTTTTGTAACTGTCCAACCTGATGGGCAAGTTTATTCGGATACGGTTGGGGTGCCCGCGCCGGATGTTGAAGTGAAAATCGCGGAGAGTGGAGAGGTGTTCTATCGATCGCCTGGGGCCTTTGTCGAATATTATAAAAGCCCTGAAAGTACGGCCGAAACGAAAGATCCCGAAGGTTGGGTGGCCACGGGGGATGCGGGCTTCTTTGATCCTGACAATGGTCATCTTAGAATTATTGATCGCGCAAAAGACGTTGCTAAAATGACTGATGGTTCAATGTTTGCGCCGAAATATGTGGAAAATAAACTGAAATTTTACCCAAATATTTTGGAATGCGTGGTGTTTGGTGCGGGACGAGATCGGTGCATGGCCTTCGTGAACATCGATCTGGCCGCTGTTGGAAATTGGGCCGAGCGCAATAATATTGCCTATTCAAGCTATCAGGAATTGGCGGGCCACCCAGAGGTGCTGCGCGTCATCGAGGGCCATATCGAAGAGGTGAATGTTAAAGTTGCGCAGGATGCGATGTTATCGGGCTGCCAAGTACATCGGTTTTTGGTGCTTCATAAAGAGCTGGATGCGGATGATGGGGAAATGACCCGCACGCGCAAAGTGCGCCGCAAGGTGATTTCAGAAAAATTCTCGGATCTGGTTGAGGCGCTTTATAACGGCGCTCAGGATGTGTTTACCGAAACAGAGGTCACCTATGAAGATGGGCGAAAAGGTAAAATTTCGGCCACTCTGGAAATTCGAGATGTCAAAACCGAAGCGGTCTCGGGCCGCATCGCGGCAGAATAGGGCGGGCAGAGGTGTTGGATAGTCAGGTAACGCAAACCACGGCTGATGGGCGTAAAATCGGCGGTGTCATGATGGAAATGAAAAATATCACCCTGCGCTTCGGAGGCGTGGTGGCGATCAAAGATATTTCATTTGATATTCTTGAAGGCGAGATCCGCGCCATTATAGGGCCCAACGGCGCCGGTAAATCATCAATGCTTAACGTGATTTCTGGATTTTACCATCCGCAAGACGGTGAAGTTTGGTTTCATGGGAAAAAACGGCCTGCGGTGAAACCTTATGAAGTGGCCCGGCAGGGCATCGCGCGCACATTTCAAAATATTGCGCTGTTCGAAGGGATGACGGTGCTGGACAATGTGATGACGGGCCGGTTGACGCAGATGAAATCGGGCGTGTTTCAACAAGCGCTTTGGTGGGGTGCTGCCGAGCGCGAAGAGCTGGAAAATCGAGAGATCTGTGAAAAGGTAATTGATTTCTTGGAAATTCAATCGATCCGCAAAACCCCTGTGGCGCGTTTGCCTTATGGTTTGAAAAAGCGCGTAGAGCTGGCCCGTGCGCTGGCCTCTGAGCCAAAGCTGCTGCTGCTTGACGAGCCGATGGCCGGCATGAATGTGGAAGAAAAAGAAGATATGTCGCGCTTTATTCTGGATGTGAATGACGAATTTGGCACTACGATTGCGCTTATTGAACATGATATGGGCGTGGTGATGGATTTGTCTGATCGCGTGGTCGTGATGGATTATGGGCGCAAAATTGGCGATGGCACACCGGATGAGGTGCGCAACAATCAAGACGTGATTGATGCGTATTTAGGGGTGAGCCATGATTGAGACCTGCGCGCGATTGGATGCCATGAAACCGATGTGTAACTTTGCACAGTCTAAAAGGACAATCTGATGCCAGAACAGGTGATTTTTGGAATGGAAGTGTTTTTGAACGGCCTGATGGCGGGCGTTCTCTATGCTTTAGTGGCGCTGGGGTTTGTGTTGATTTACAAAGCATCGGGCATTTTCAACTACGCTCAGGGCGTTATGGCGCTGTTTTCAGCCATGACCTTGGTGGGCATGATGAACGGGCAAGTGCCCTTCAGCCATTTGATCAACGCTGTGTTTGGCACCGATATCCATCATTTCGGTTGGCATTTACCCGCGCTTATCGGAATTTTGCTGACCATGGCGATTATGGTCTTGCTCGCCTGGCTTGTTCAAAAAATCATTTTCAAACATTTGGTCAATCAGGAACCGATTATCTTATTCATGGCAACGATTGGTCTGGCCTATTTCATGGAAGGTTTTGGCGACCTGATGTGGGGGGGAGAGATTAAAAAGCTAGATGTTGGCATTCCCCAAGGGATCAATCTTTGGATAGATGAAGCGACGTATAATATATTTGATTACGGCTTTTTCATCGACAATCTGGATATTTTTGCAACCATCGTTGCCGCTATTCTGGTTTTGGCATTGGTCGCCTTCTCTCAATATACGAAACAGGGCCGCGCGATGCGCGCCGTGGCCGATGATCACCAGGCGGCCTTGTCGGTTGGAGTGTCTTTGAATTTTATCTGGGTAATGGTCTGGTCGCTGGCTGGATTTGTGGCTCTGGTTGCCGGAATTATGTGGGGCACAAAATCCGGGGTTCAATTCTCGCTTTCTTTGATCGCGTTGAAAGCCTTGCCGGTGTTAATGCTGGGGGGGTTCACGTCAATCCCGGGGGCGATCGTGGGCGGTTTGATCATCGGTGTGGGCGAGAAAATGTTTGAGTTTCTGGTTGGCCCGTTGATCGGGGGCGCAACTGAAAATTGGTTTGCTTATGTTTTAGCCCTGTTGTTTCTAGTCTTTCGGCCACAAGGCCTATTTGGCGAAAAAATTATCGAAAGGGTTTAAATCATGCTGTATCGCGAAGCCGGTGATTTCAAAACCACCTATAAAGAAGACAACCAAACCTTTCCGATCAAATTTGACCGTTACCGGTATTATTTTGTTTTGATCGTAGCCTTTTTGATTATCCCGTTTTGGATAAATGATTATTGGGTGAATGCAATTTTCCTACCCTTCCTGATCTATTCGATTGCCGCGATTGGGTTAAATATCTTGGTAGGTTATTGTGGGCAGGTTTCGCTGGGAACTGGCGGGTTTATGGCGGTAGGCGCCTATGCGGTGTATAAATTAATGACGGCTTTTCCAGATGTGAGTATTATGATCCACGTCGTGCTGGCAGGTGCGATCACCGCTTGTGTGGGTGTGTTATTTGGGCTGCCCTCGCTGCGGATCAAAGGCTTTTACCTTGCCGTTGCAACATTGGCGGCGCAATTTTTCCTCGTCTGGATATTTAACCGGGTTCCTTGGTTTTATAATTATTCAGCCTCAGGGCAGATCAATGCGCCCGAGCGCACATTTTTTGGCGTACCCGTCACCGGGGCCAATGCCGATAGCTGGGCGACCTATCTCTTTTGCTTAATCATCTTAACCGTCTGTGGCATTGTCGCCCGCAATTTGACGCGAGGCTCGATCGGTCGAAAATGGATGGCGATCCGGGATATGGATATTGCGGCCGAGATCATTGGAGTGAACCCGCTCAGCGCAAAACTTTCGGCTTTTGCGGTCAGTTCTTTCTTCATTGGCATATCCGGGGCGTTGTTTTTTGGGGTGTATCTGGGGGCTGTTGAAGTGGGCGAAGCCTTTGGGATCAATAAATCCTTTTTGGTGCTGTTCATGATCATTATTGGCGGGCTTGGATCAATTTTTGGCAGCTTTGCGGGCGCTGCATTTCTCGTACTTTTGCCGGTCTTATTGAAAAATCTGTTTGTAGCCGGTTTGGGCTGGCAACCAGATCTCGCCACGCATCTTGAGTTTATGATCGTCGGTGGCTTGATCATTTTGTTCTTGGTGGTTGAGCCGCATGGCATCGCTCAATTATGGCGGCTTGCAAAAGAAAAACTGAGACTTTGGCCGTTTCCGTATTAAGCGTTCAAAGGAGAAATTACCATTGAGGCTCTCGCCTCTAAAAGACCAACGTCGGATAAAAATGGGAGGAAAACCGATGAAATTTAAACTTCTAGCTGCTGCAGTAAGCAGTATAGCTATGGCAACCCCGGTCCTTGCAGATTTGGTTTTGCCGTGGATGTCATATCGTACTGGACCCTACGCGGTTGCCGGTATTCCATTGGCGGATGGATATGCTGATTACCTAACGCTGCTGAATGAGCGCGATGGTGGTATTGGCGGTGTTCCGGTTCGTTTGCTGGAATGCGAAACCGGATATAACACCGAAAAAGGTGTGGAATGTTATGAATCAACCAAAGCGGAAGGCTCTTTGGTGTATCATCCCTTAAGCACCGGTATTACGTATCAGCTGATCCCCAAAGTAACAGCGGATGGTATCGCGCTGCACAGCATGGGGTACGGGCGGACATCTGCCGCAAACGGGAAGATATTTTCCAATATTTTCAATTATCCAGCAAATTACTGGACGGCGGCATCAGCTGGGGTGAATTATCTGCTGAATGAAAATTCTGGTAGCCTTGACGGCAAGCATATCGCGTTGCTGTATCACAACTCAGCCTACGGCAAAGAGCCTATTCGTACGCTGGAAGAGCTTTCTAAAAAGCATAAGTTCGAGCTGACATTGATCCCGGTTGATCACCCTGGCCAAGAGCAAAAATCACAATGGTTGCAGATCCGCCGTGAACGCCCTGATTATGTGATCATGTGGGGCTTTGGCGTGATGAACCAAGTTGCTATTCAAGAAGCGGCAAATGTGCGCTTCCCGATGGAAAACTTCATCGGAAACTGGTGGGCTGGCGCAGAACATGATGTGATCCCAGCAGGGGATGTTGCAGATGGCTATAAGTCATTAGTGATGAATGACACAGGCAGCGATTTTGACATCTATGCGGATATCCAAAAATACGTTGTTGATGCCGGAAAGGCAGCAGGAGCGGGGGATAATCTGGGCACCGTGATGTATAATCGGTCGCTTTACATGGCGTTTTTGACCCATATGGCGATTGTGAAAGCGCAGGAAATCACTGGAACGGCAGATATTTCTCAGGCTGATATGATCAAAGGCATGGAAGCGTTGGACATCACCGACGCGCTGATGGCGGAGCATGGATTGGCTAATGTTGGTCCGGCCTTCTCTGTATCATGCGAAAACCATGGTGGGCCCGGCCTTGGCGCTGTGTCGCAATGGGATGCAAGCGCAGGAAAATGGAAGCTGATTTCTGGCTATCTTGAGGCGGATATGGGTTTGATCAACCCGCTAATCCAAGCGGATTCACAAGCGTTCGCCAAAGAAAATAACATCTCCGAAAGATGTAACTAAACCAGTTGAACGGCTGCAGGTATTGCAGCCGTTCATTCTTTACAAAGGTGACACAATGGTTGTTGAAACTGAAAAGTCAGAAGTGCTTTTGGACGTGAACAATATAGAGGTGATCTATAATCACGTAATTTTGGTTCTGAAAGGTGTGTCGCTTGCCGTTCCAAAAGGTGGGATCGTGGCGTTGCTTGGCGGAAATGGAGCCGGCAAAACCACCACTTTGAAAGCGATTTCAAATCTTTTAAATTCTGAGCGCGGCGAAGTGACAAAAGGCTTTGTCAGCTATCGCGGGGCTGAAATTCACGGCGCAGATCCGGCGGATATGGTTAAGCGTGGCGTGATTCAAGTGATGGAAGGGCGGCATTGTTTTGAGCATTTGACCGTCGAAGAAAATCTGTTGACTGGCGCTTATACGCGCAGCGATAGCAAAGCCGATATCCAAGCCGATTTGGATATGGTCTATACGTATTTCCCGCGTTTGAAAGAGCGCCGCAAATCCCAAGCTGGCTACACGTCTGGTGGCGAACAACAGATGTGTGCAATTGGCCGTGCTTTGATGTCGCAACCCGAAACTGTTTTGCTGGATGAGCCGTCTATGGGGTTGGCGCCGCAATTGGTGGAAGAGATTTTTCAAATTGTACGAAATTTAAATGAAAAGGAAGGGGTGACCTTCCTTCTGGCTGAGCAGAATACCAATGTCGCGCTGCGCTATGCGCATTATGGGTATATTTTAGAATCTGGCCGTGTGGTCATGGATGGACCGGCTGCGGAATTGCGCGAAAACCCTGATGTGAAGGAATTTTATCTGGGCATGTCGGATGAGGGCCGCAAATCCTTTCGCAATGTGCGCAGCTATCGGCGGCGCAAGCGGTGGTTAAACTAACCCCAATTTTAAGGGGTAACTGTAGGGCCGCCAGCCAATGTGCGGTTTGGTAAAAATTATCATGATTGGGCCTGCCGAAAAGAGCAGGCCAGGATCTGGAGTGTAAACATGCGCTATTACGACGGCCTTGAAACCCAAACATCAGAGCAGCGTGCCGCCTATTTTGCAGAGGCTTTGCCCGCACAAATTGCCCATGCCAAGCAATTGCCGGGCTATGTGGATCGGTTCGAGCGGGTGACGGCCAGCGAGATTACGGATGTACAGGCATTGGCGACTCTGCCAGTTTTGCGAAAATCAGAATTAAGCAATGCGCAAAAGCCGGGAAATATTTTAGGCGGATTTGTCCAAAAACCCCTCTATGAATTCAGTCACATATTCCAATCCCCGGGCCCCCTTTATGAACCTGGCGGCACCGGGCATGATTGGTGGCGCATGGGCCGGTTTTTGCATGCGGCTGGCATTGGGCGGGGGGATATCGTTCAGAACTGTTTTGGCTATCATTTAACCCCTGCCGGAATGATTTTTGAAAATGGCGCGCGGGCGGTCGGGGCTGCGGTTTTACCGGCGGGCGTCGGACAAACCGATCTGCAGGTGCGCGCTGCGGTTGATATTGGCACAACCGCCTATGCGGGCACTCCGGATTATTTGAAGGTTATTTTGGATAAAGCCGATGAGATGGGGGAAAGCTTATCAATCCGCAAAGCGGTTGTGGGTGGCGGGGCGTTATTTCCCGCGCTGCGCCAGGAATATACTGATCGCGGCATCGCCTGTTTGCAATGTTATGCAACGGCGGATCTTGGCAATATCGCGTATGAATCATCCGCCCAAGAGGGTATGATTGTTGATGAAGGCGTGCTGGTGGAAATCGTGACGCCCGGTACTGGCACTCCAGTTGCGGATGGCGAAGTGGGAGAAGTTGTGGTGACGGTGCTGAACCCTGATTATCCCCTTATTCGTTTTGCAACGGGTGATCTTAGCGCCGTATTACCCGGAAAATCACCCTGCGGGCGCAGCAATCTGCGGATAAAGGGTTGGATGGGCCGCGCCGATCAAACCACCAAAATTAAGGGTATGTTCGTGCGCCCCGAACAAGTGGCGGCATTGGTGGCCTCGCATGATGCTTTGGATCGCGCGCGCATCATTGCCCGGCGAAACGGTGCTAAGGATGAAATGATCGTGCAGCTGGAAACCACCCTATCCGCGGCCTCTGATTTTGATGGATTGGTGAAAAGTCATCTTAAGCTGACGGGCAATGTTGAGCTTGTGGCCCCTGGCAGCTTACCGCGCGATGGTTTGGTGATCGAAGATCAACGCGTATACGAGTAGCATTACTGGCGCGCGCTTGGCTTGCTTAGTGCGCCGCAATCGCCGCATAGCGCGCCGGATCATAGGGGCGCATATCAATGTTTGGCAAACGCCCCGTGATCAAATCTGCGATCAAGCGCCCGGTTTTAGGCCCTGCGGTTAACCCAACATGTTGGTGGCCAAAGGCGGTGTAAATCCCGCTGCTGGCCAGCTCACCGATCAGCGGCAGGCTGTCTGGGGTTGACGGGCGAAAGCCCATCCACTCTTCGCTGCTGTCATAGGTCATCTGTGGAAAAGCCTCGGCCATGCGGCGGCGCAGCAATTGAATTGGCGCTTTGCTGGGCCCCAGTTTAATCCCGCCAAACTCGACTGTACCGGCGCAGCGCAACCCGTCTTGCATTGGGGTCACCGCAAATTTTCCAGTTGTCATCATCATTGGATTGCGCGGCATCTGTGATGGGTTTTTAAACATCACGTGATATCCGCGCTCGGTTTCCAAGGGGATATGCAGCCCTAATTTTCCCATCAACTCTTTTGACCAAATACCGGCAGTGATCACGGCTTTGTCGCAGTCAATCGGGCCGCCTTCGGTTAAAACGGATCGTATGCGCCCGTTTTGTTTTTCAAAACCGGTGACGCTTGTTTGGCGAAACACGCCCCCTTGCGCTTCAAAGGCTTTGGCCAAAGCCGTGACATATCCCAAAGGGTTGAGAATATGCCCCTGGCCTTTCAAGATCGCCAAACATTGAATGGCGGGGCCCAAAGCCGGTTCGGCATCTTGCACATCGGGGCCGCTCAGAACGTTGGGCACCAGACCGGCCGCTTGTTTCAAATCCCACGCGTAGCGATCCTTTTGAAAGGCTTTGTGATCGCGATACGCGTAGCAGAATTGGCTGTCAGCGATCCAGCTTTCGGCCGAGCTGCCTTGCGACAGCGCCTTATGTTGGTCGACAGCATCCAATAAAAGCGGGCCCAAAGCCGCGCTGGCAGCTTTGGCGCTGCTGTCATTGGCCTGTTGCAGGAATTTCCAAAACCAAGGCGCCAATTTGGGTAGATATTGCCATTTGATGAATAAAGGGCTGGCCGGATTAAGCGCGTATTTCGGCAGCGCCTGCCAAAGATCCGGCGTGGTGACGGGCGTTACCGCCCATTGCGCCAGCAACCCAGCATTGCCAAATGAAGCCCCCATTCCGGGCGCTGTTTTATCAATTAAAATCACCCTATGGCCGCTGCGTTGCAACCAAAGCGCGCTGGACACGCCGCAAATGCCCGCGCCGATTACCACAATCGGAAGCCCCATTGCCATTTCCCTTTATCTTTATTCCGACTAATTCGGATTTCTCTTCAGGGTGCAATGGTTTTTTCGCCCTTCTATAAAAAATGCGCCTTTGCTGGACAAATCCTTGGCGCTATGAAAAACGACCCTCAACAGGAGATCAAAATGACCATCACACGCTTTGCCCCTTCCCCGACCGGATATTTGCACGTTGGCAATATGCGCGCTGCTTTGATGAATTACCTGATTGCGCGCAAAGATGACGGGCATTTTATTTTACGCATTGACGATACAGACCCCGAACGCTCAAAGGAAAGCTTTGTTGAGGCGATCAAAGAAGATCTAACGTGGTTGGGCTTGCAATGGGATCGTATCGAGCGCCAATCCGAGCGTTTGGCCGCCTATGATGCAGCGGCGCAGCGCCTCAAAGATAGCGGGCGCCTTTATGAATGTTTTGAAACCCCGGTTGAGCTGGATTTGAAGCGAAAGAAACAGCTGAATATGGGCAAGCCGCCAGTCTATGATCGCGCGGCGCTTGGATTAAGCACAGCTGAAAAAGCGGCGCTGCGCGCAGAACGGGGGCAGGGGCATTGGCGCTTTAAGCTAGAGCATCAGCGGATTGAATGGACCGATGCAATTTTGGGGGATATTTCAATCGACGCGGCCAGCGTGTCTGATCCGGTTTTGATCCGCGGCGATGGTCAATATCTTTATACCTTGGCCTCAGTTGTAGATGATATCGAAATGAAGATCACCAATGTGGTGCGCGGATCTGACCATGTGACCAACACGGCCACGCAAA
Organism: Rhodobacteraceae bacterium SB2; assembly: GCA_001642945.1. Classification (GTDB taxonomy): domain Bacteria; phylum Pseudomonadota; class Alphaproteobacteria; order Rhodobacterales; family Rhodobacteraceae; genus Thalassovivens; species Thalassovivens spotae. Next base: position 134,273 of record LGRT01000014.1, read on the forward strand.
TTCAGATGATGCAGGCCCTTGGTGGGGATATTCCCAAATTTGGCCATCACTCGTTGCTGACAGGCCCGCTTGGCGAAGCCTTATCAAAACGGCTTGGAACTTTGGCGTTGCGTGATTTGCGTTCCGATGGCATCGTCCCTGCCGCTTTGATCAGTTTGATGGCGCGGCTGGGATCCAGCCAACCGGTCGAGCTGCAAACGGATTTGGCTGCCGTGGCTGCAGGGTTTGAACTGGCGCAGTTTGGGTCTGCGCCGACAAAATTGGACGCGCAGGATTTGCGTCCGTTGACGGCACGTTATCTGCAAACGCTGCCGCTGCAAGAAGTGGCTGACCAGATCGAAAGCTTGGGCGTTCCCGCTGAACTGGCTGCGCAATTCTGGCAGGTGACGCGCGATAATATTACTACCTTGCATGATCTGCCCGGCTGGTGGGAGCTGTTTTCAAACGGCGCAACGCCGGTGATTCATCCCGAGGATCAAGCGTTCGTGGCGCAAGCGATGGCTCTTTTGCCCGATGGCCCATATGACGCGGATTCATGGTCTGCTTGGACGGCAGAAGTAAAGGCAGCGACAGGGCGCAAGGGCAAAGGCTTGTTTATGCCGCTGCGTTTGGCCTTAACGGGGCAAAGCCATGGGCCAGATATGTCGGCCGTGCTGCCTTTGCTGCAAGTTATCAAAGCCAAGCCTTGATTGGATAAGGTTTGGCATGTGTGACAGGCCTGATTAATCGGGGGCTTTGACGTTTTCTACAAAAGCTTGCGTGAAGGCCTCTTGTTTTTCAGCGCTGGCCTCGGTTTGATGCTGGGCTTTCCAAACCTCCATCGGCATGCCGTAAAACGCTTCACGCGCTTGGTCTTTTGACATCTCGATTCCCCGGTCTTGGGCAGCCTCTTGATACCAACGCGACAGGCAGTTTCTGCAAAACCCTGCCAAGTTCATCAGGTCAATATTTTGAACATCTGGGCGCTTTTCCATCAAATGTGCGCGCAGGGCCCGAAAGGCGGCGGCGTCTAATTCAAGCTGCGTTTGATCATCCATGGTCATTTCCTTTGCGAAAGACGCGGCATAAATGCGCGCGATTTCTGTTATTTCGTTGCCAATCTCCTAACTTAGTTCCCGCTTGGCTCGCAAGCGCTTTAAAGCGATCCGCCTTTTGAATGCGGCGTTGGCCGCGGGTTGCAGCAAGGATAACGGTTGTGATTGTTGAAATTATTCGCCATAAGCGCAGCAGAAATGTTAACGCTAACAGCTTGCCTCAAACTGGATCTCTGATCTTAATTTCTTGCTGGCGGCTTGGCGGCTCGCAACGTTATAAGAGACGCCAAAGGGATTGAAGGGAATACATCATGAGACGCCTGCGCAATGTAAAAATTGTAGCCACGCTGGGGCCTGCCTCGCAAAGTTATGACATGATCCGCGCTTTACATGAAGCAGGAGCAGATGTCTTTCGGTTGAATATGAGCCATGGCACGCATGCCGAGATCACCGAGCGTCATAAAATCATCCGCAAGGTTGAAGATGATCTTTCAAGCCCGATCGCCATTTTGGCCGATTTACAAGGCCCAAAATTGCGGGTCGGAGAATTTGCGTCAGGCGCTGAAGATTTGGTCGAAGGAGATCGGTTCCGGGTGGATCTTGATCCGGCGGCGGGAGATAAAAACCGCGTACAACTGCCCCATGAAGAGATTTTTTCGGCGCTGAAGCCGGGGGCTCATCTGCTGGTGAATGATGGAAAAATCAAATTCAAAGTCGAAGAATGCGGCGCCGATTTTGCCGATTGTCTGGTGTTGAACGGTGGGACGATTTCAAACCGCAAGGGCGTGAATGTGCCGGATGTGGTTTTGCCTTTGGCAGCTTTGTCAGAAAAAGATCGCGCCGATTTAGATTTCGTCTGCGATTTGGGCGTGGATTGGTTGGCCTTGTCTTTTGTGCAGCGCCCGGAAGATTTAACCGAGGCGCGTGAATTGGTGCGGGGTCGCGCGGCCTTGCTGTCAAAAATTGAAAAACCTTCGGCGGTTGAGCAATTTGACGCGATTTTGAAAGTTTCTGATGGCATAATGGTGGCGCGCGGAGATCTTGGAGTGGAATTGCCGGTGCAGAATGTGCCGCCGATCCAGAAGCGTTTGGTGCGCAAGTGTCGCGCAGCGGCGAAACCGGTGATTGTGGCCACGCAAATGCTGGAATCGATGATTGAGAGCCCAATGCCCACGCGGGCCGAGGTGTCTGATGTGGCCACGGCGATTTACGAAGGCTCGGATGCGATTATGCTTTCAGCAGAATCGGCGGCCGGTGGCTATCCGATCGAGGCCGTGACCACAATGAACAATGTTGCGGTCGAGGTGGAAAGCGATCCAACTTATACTGAAATTTTGGAATCCTCGCGCAAAGCCAAACGCCATACGGTGGCAGATGCGATTGTCGCCGCGGCGCGGGAAATTGCCGAAACCACGGATGTGAAGGCGATATGCTGCTATACGCAATCGGGCACAACCGCGCTGTTAACCGCGCGCGAGCGTCCGCGTGTGCCCATTATTGCGATGACATCAGAAATCGGAACGTCGCGGCGTTTGGCGCTAAGCTGGGGTACCAATTGTGTACGCTCAGGCCCCAAAGAGCGCTTCAAGGAAGCGGTGGTCAGCGCCGTGCGGGCAGCGTTGTCACAAGGGTTTGCCGAAGAAAATGATCAGGTGGTTGTAACAGCCGGTGTGCCGTTCAATATTCCGGGCACCACGAATATTTTACGCGTGGCGCCGTGCAATGAACGCATGATTTATTCCACCGATCCAGAATAGCGCGATTTGCACTTGCGCTTATAGAAAGAGCGCCCTATATCGCAATCTCTTCAACGTGGCCGGCCGAAAGGGCATGCCGAGTCGCGTATAAACCGACCTTTGTTAAGACAGGAGACGGAAATGCCTAAGATGAAGACCAAATCGAGCTGCAAAAAGCGGTTCAAAGTAACGGCGAATGGCCGTGTGAAAACCGGTCAAGCCGGCAAACGCCACGGAATGATCAAACGCACCCGTAAATTCATCCGCAACGCCCGCGGCACAACAGTGATGTCAACGCCTGACGAAAGAATCGTCAAGTCGATGATGCCCTATTCGCGCTGAGGAGGATAAGATATGTCACGCGTTAAAGGTGGTACCGTAACCCACGCCCGTCACAAGAAAATCGTAAAAGCTGCGAAAGGCTATTATGGACGTCGTAAAAACACGTTTAAAGTCGCGGCGCAGGCGGTTGATAAAGCCAATCAATATGCAACCCGCGACCGGCATAACCGGAAGCGCAACTTTCGGGCCTTGTGGATCCAGCGGATCAACGCAGCCGTGCGTAGTCATGATGAGGCGATGACCTATTCACGCTTTATCAATGGGCTTGGCTTGGTGGGTATTGAGGTTGACCGGAAGGTTCTGGCCGATCTGGCCGTGCATGAGCCGGCAGCATTTGAGGCGATTGTCTTGCAGGCGAAGGCGGCCTTGGCCTAAACCAGCGTTTAAAAATTGAGTTTTAAAGCACTGCAAACAGCGTTTGTGGTGCTTTTTTATTTTGGCCAAGGCCGCCAATTTGATCGGAGGCTTTCTTAGTTTATAAAGCCTGTCGGGCTTGGGCCTGCCCTGCTAAGCGGGTTGCACCCGGTTCCAAATATGATAGCAGAGGGCGTCTGGATTTGGAGAAGATCTATGGATGGTCTACGCGAAAAATATATAGCTGCGATTGCGGCTGCGCAGGATGAAAGCGCCTTGGAAGAAACCCGCCTCGCAGCGGTTGGAAAAAAAGGCGAGGTCAGCCTGAAGCTGCGCGAATTGGGTAAGATGACACCCGAAGAGCGGCAAGTGGCGGGCCCGGCGCTGAACGCGTTAAAAGAAGAGCTGAATTCGGCGCTGATGGCGCGTAAAGCCGCGCTGGCTGATGCCGCGCTGGACGAGCGTTTGCGCACTGAATGGTTGGACGTTACATTGCCAGCGCGTGATCAACGCCGCGGTACGATCCATCCGATTTCGCAGGTAACCGAAGAAGTCACAGCGATTTTTGCCGATATGGGTTTCGGCGTGGCTGAAGGCCCGCGGATTGATACAGATTGGTATAATTTTGACGCGTTGAATATCCCCGGGCATCACCCGGCGCGCGCGGAAATGGATACGTTTTACATGCATCGCGCAGAGGGTGATGATCGCCCCCCTCACGTGCTGCGCACGCATACCAGTCCGGTACAAATTCGCACGATGGAAAAAACTGGCGCGCCAGTGCGGGTGATTTGCCCCGGCGGCGTGTATCGCGCAGATTACGATCAGACCCATACGCCGATGTTTCATCAGGTAGAAGGTTTGGCAATTGATAAAAATATTTCCATGGCCAATCTCAAATGGGTTTTGGAAGAATTTGTAAAAGCCTATTTTGAGGTTGATGATGTTGAGTTGCGGTTTCGCGCTTCGCATTTCCCGTTTACGGAACCTTCTGCTGAGGTGGATATCCGTTGCAGTTGGGCCGGCGGGCAGTTGAAAGTGGGCGAGGGGGATGACTGGTTAGAAATTCTGGGCTCTGGCATGGTACATCCCAAAGTACTGCAAGCTGGTGGCATCGATCCGGAGAAGTGGCAGGGGTTCGCCTTTGGTATGGGCATCGATCGCATCGCCATGCTGAAATATGGAATTCCGGATTTACGTGCCTTCTTCGACAGTGATTTACGATGGCTGCGTCATTACGGGTTTTCCAGCCTGGATCAGCCCAATTTACACGGAGGCCTGTCATGAAGTTCACGCTCTCTTGGCTGAAAGACCATCTGGACACTGATGCTGCATTAGACGATATTTTATACGCTTTGACCGATCTCGGGCTTGAAGTGGAAGAGGTGTCAAACCCGGCGGATCGGTTGAGTGATTTCCGAATTGGCAAGGTGATTGCAGCCGAGCAACACCCGGATGCGGACAAACTGCGCGTCTGCCAAGTAAGCACTGATCAGGGTGAGTTGCAGATTATTTGTGGCGCGCCGAATGCGCGCGCGGGCATCACCGTGGTGGTTGCCACGCCGGGCACTTATGTGCCGGGCATTGATACTACGATCGGGGTCGGCAAAATTCGCGGTGTCGAAAGCTTTGGCATGATGTGTTCCGAACGCGAAATGGAATTAAGCGACGAGCATGACGGGATTATTGAATTGCCATCTGGCGAAGTCGGGCAAAGTTTTGTTGATTATTTGGCTGAAAATGATCCATCGAAAGTGGATACTCTAATTGATATTGCGATCACGCCCAATCGCCCAGATGCGCTGGGCGTGCGCGGGATTGCGCGCGATTTGGCCGCCCGCGGGCTGGGCGTGTTGAAACCCTATCCGGTCGAACCGGTTATGGGCCAGTTTCCCTGCCCAATCTCGGTTACGATTGATGAGGATACGCAAGCGCAATGTCCGGTTTTCTTTGGCCGGGTTATTCGCGGCGTCAAAAATGGCCCCAGCCCTGCCTGGTTGCAAAATCGGCTGAAAGCGATCGGCCTGCGTCCAATTTCGGCGCTGGTCGATATCACGAATTTTTTCACCTATGATAACAACCGCCCCTTGCACGTCTTTGATGCGGATAAGGTTGAAGGTTCAGCCTTGCGGGTGCACCGTGCGACGGGCGGCGAAGTTTTCGCCGCCTTGGATGATAAAGACTATACTTTGAGCGAAGGTATGACGGTGATTTCCGATGCCGCCGGGGTGGAAAGCCTGGGCGGAATTATGGGGGGATTGCACAGTGGCTGCTCTGAGGGCACAACTTCTGTGTTTCTGGAAGCGGCGCTTTTTGAGACGGTGCGCACCGCCTATACGGGGCGCGCGCTGAAAATTAATTCTGATGCGCGTTATCGGTTTGAACGCGGTATTGATCCCGCTTGGACACCCTTAGGCGTTGAAGCTGCCACGGCGATGATCCTAGATTTATGCGGCGGTGAGGCCTCTGAGGTGGTGATGGCGGGAGCGGTGCCAGATCATGCGCGCGCCTACCGGTTGGATACGGATCGCATTCAATCTTTGGTTGGTATGGAAATCCCCGAGGCTACGCAGCGCCAAAGCCTGACCGCGCTTGGCTTTGTGCTGGATGGCAAAACGGCGCATGTGCCCAGTTGGCGCCCGGATGTTCTGGGCGAGGCGGATTTGGTGGAAGAGGTTGCGCGGATAGCCTCCTTAACAAAATTGCAGGGTAAGCCCTTGCCCCGGGTCTTACCCGGCGTGCCCAAACCGATTTTATCGCCCGTGCAAAAACGCGAGCAAGCTGCCCGGCGCGCAGGCGCGGCTTTGGGCTTTCACGAATGCGTAAGCTATTCATTCATCGATCAAGCTGCGGCCGCGCTTTTTGGCGCTGGTAGTGATGCAACCCGGCTTGAAAACCCGATCAGCGCGGATATGAGCCATATGCGCCCTGATCTGTTGCCCGGGCTATTGGCTGCCGCGCAGCGCAACCAAGCGCGGGGGTTTGCAGATCTTGCTTTGTTTGAAATTGGCCCCGTCTTTAGCGGCGGTGAGCCCGAGGAACAAGATTTGCAAATTGCCGGTCTTTTGATTGGGCGCAGCGCTCCGAAAGACGTGCATGCCTCTGACCGCGATGTAGATCTTTTTGATGCCAAAGCCGATGCTCTGTCGATCCTTGGCGCAATTGGAGCGCCTGTGAAAACGCAGGTACGGCGCGGCGCGGCGCCTTGGTGGCATCCGGGCCGGCATGGTCAGATTTGTTTGGGTCCGAAAAAAACATTGGCGGTGTTTGGTGAGCTGCATCCCAAAATATTGGCGGCTTTTGACATCAAAGGGCCGGCCGTTGGCTTCACCATTTGGCCCAATGAGGTGCCCTTGCCGCGCAACAAATCGGCCACGCGGCCTGCGCTGAAGCTAAAAGATTTGCAAGCCGTCGAGCGTGATTTTGCCTTCGTCGTGGATCATAAAACCGAGGCGATGGATTTGGTGAACGCGGCGCAAGGCGCGGATAAAACGCTGATTACCGATGTGCGCGTGTTCGATGAATTTATCGGTGGCAGCTTAGGAGTTGATCGAAAATCAATCGCTATTCGGGTGCGCTTGCAGCCCATAGAGGTGACGCTGACAGATGCTGAGATTGAAGCCGTGGGCGCCAAAATTGTGGCCAAAGTGGCCTCTGCAACAGGCGGCGCCTTGCGGATGTAAATTGCAAATTCGCGTAAGTAAAACCTTTGGATGAGGAAACGGTCATGATGCTAACAGTTTATTTATCTGGTGAGATTCACACAGATTGGCGCGATCAAATCGCGCATGGTGCGCGGGATCTTAATGTGGTGTTTACCGGCCCAGTCACGGATCATGCCGCCAGTGATGATTGCGGCGTTGCCATTTTGGGCGCAGAATCCAACAAGTTTTGGCACGACCATAAAGGCGCAAAGTTGAACGCGATGCGCACCCGTAAAGGCATCGAAGAGGCAGATATTGTGGTGGTTCGCTTTGGCGAGAAATATAAGCAATGGAACGCGGCCTTTGATGCAGGCTATGCGGCCGCCTTGGGGAAATCTTTAATCGTACTGCATGGGGCAGAGCATCAGCATGCGTTGAAAGAAGTTGACGCAGCGGCTTTGGCCGTTGCGCAAGATCCCAGCCAAGTCGTTGCGCTACTAACCTATATACTTTCTGGCGATTTACCGGCTTAAAAGCGCCGGGCTGGATTTTAAGCAGAGTGATCAAGGGCCTTTGGGCCCTTTTTTGCGGCCTAAAAACAATTAAAAATATACAAGACACGCTAAATATGCCTTAAAAGACGCGCAGCCTCAGAGCTGATTTTTTATTTTATTATTTAAATTTATTTTTGAAAGGCACGTTATGTTGAAAGAGTTTCAAGGTTTTATTGCCAAAGGCAATGTGATGGATATGGCCGTTGGCATCATTATCGGTGCGGCGTTTACGGCGATCGTCAAATCAATGGTCGGGGATTTGATCAATCCGTTGATTGGATTATTTTTGGGCGGGGTCGACTTTGGTAACTTATTCGTGGTTCTGCGGGGCGAGGGCGATTTCGTGTCTCTTGCAGCGGCGCGTGAGGCGGGGGTTGCGGTGTTTGCCTATGGGGCGTTTATCATGGCCGTGATCAATTTTTTGATCATCGCTTGGGTGGTGTTTTTGCTGGTACGTTACGTCAATAAGCTTAAAGAGACGCAGAGCAAAGCGGAAGAGGTTGCGCCTGATGCCGCGCCTTCAGGGCCGAGCGAGTTGGATATATTAATCGATATTCGCACGGCCCTTCAGCGGGAGGTCTAAGTTTTAGGCTGCGGTTTTAAGCGTTAGATTGGGCTGGCTAAGCGCATAGCCCAATGCGTCTGCCACAGCGGCATGGGTCACCGTTCCGGCGTGAATATTCAAGCCGTTCAAAAGGTGGGGATCGTCAGCGCAAGCGGCCTGCCAGCCTTTATCTGCCAGCGCCAATAAGAACGGCAATGTGGCATTGCCCAAAGCTTGCGTAGAACTGCGCGCAACCGCGCCGGGCATATTGGCCACGCAATAATGTTGGATCCCATCCACTTGATAGATCGGATCTTGATGCGTTGTGGCGCGCGATGTCTCAAAGCAGCCGCCCTGGTCAATCGCCACATCTACCAGCGCGGCGCCGGGTTTTAAGCTGCTCAATTGATTTTTTGTGATCAATTTTGGCGCTGTGGCGCCGGGTACCAATACGGCACCGATGATCATATCGGCGGCGCTGGCCAACTCGCCGGTTAGTGCGCTATTGGCATACCCCGTTTTAAATTGCCCACCAAAGACATCATCCAAAAATCGCAGGCGCGGCAAAGAACGGTCAAGCACGGTGACATCTGCGCCCATACCCGCGGCAATTTTAGCGGCATGTGTGCCGACAACGCCGCCCCCAATGACTAAGACATTGGCCGGTAAAACACCTGGCACGCCGCCCATGAGTACGCCGCGCCCGCCATTGGCTTTTTGCAAGGTCCATGCGCCAACTTGCGGTGCCAAGCGCCCCGCAACTTCGGACATGGGCGCCAATAAAGGCAATCCGCCCGCCTGGTCGGTTACTGTTTCATAGGCAATTGCAGTGCAACCAGAGGCCAAAAGATCCTGCGTTTGCGCCGCGTCCGGTGCCAAATGCAAATAGGTGAATAACAGTTGATTTTCGCGCAATTGAGCGCGCTCAAAGGCCTGAGGCTCTTTGACTTTTACGATCATATCGCAACTGGTGAAGACTTCTTCTGCTGTCTCAACAATTTGCGCCCCGGCGCTTTGATATTCAGCATCCGCAAAGCCCGATCCAGCGCCTGCACCTGCCTGAACCATCACTTTATGCCCGTGCCGGGTGGCTTCGCTTACCGCATTTGGTGTCATTCCAACGCGGAATTCTTGCGGTTTAATTTCTGTAGGACATCCTATTTGCATGTTGAGCTCCTTTTTGCTTTGCGCAAATTATGACAGGTATCACACGCAATTTTCTTGAAAAGATTGTGATTGAATTACACTATTTTTCAAATATAATATAAATAATAGATAAAATATTAGAAGATTATTGCAAGATATGCAGATTGACTCAACGGATCGTCGAATCTTGGTTATCCTGCAGCGGCAGGGGCGAATGTCAAATGCGGATGTGGCTGAACGGGTAAACCTGTCTGCCTCAGCCTGTCATCGGCGGATCCAGCGGCTGGAGGCAGAGGGCTATATAAAAGATTATGTGGCCTTGCTGGATCCGCGCAAATTGCAAAAGCCGACCACGGTTTTTGTGGAAATCACCTTATCGGGTCAAGCGGATGAAATTTTGGACAGCTTTGAAAAAGCCGTTGCGCGGGTGCCCGATGTTTTAGAGTGCCATCTGATGGCGGGCAGCGCTGATTATTTGCTGAAAGTGGTGGCTGATAGCACAGAGGATTATGCCCGCATCCATCGTCAATCTTTGGCCCGGCTGCCCGGCGTGGCGCAGATGCAATCGTTATTTGCGCTGCGCACTGTTTTTAAAACCACGGCCTTGCCTTTGTAAATTTGCGCATGCTGACCGCGCGGGTTTATGGAATATTTGTGCATCGAGAGATGAAAAATATCTGCTAGATTTCTTTCAGCTTCAGCACTCATCAAGCGCTTCGATTTTTGAAATCATGCAGGCATCCGACGAGCCTATTTTGCTTGGCCCTGCTGCGAAAATCGCCAATTCACTTTTGGGTGGAAATATTGTTTTCATTCTTGATTTCAAATCTTGCGTATGTAGTTTTTTCAATTCGTTATGTAGCTTTGGAGCGATTTTTGGATCGCGTTTATCGAGGGCCAATTACAAAATCGTTCGGACGGCAATATTTACATAGCCAACATTTTTCTGCGTTTGATTAACCATGCCATTTTGCAGATCTGCCAAGGTTTCAAAATTGGAATCTAAGCGATATTCTTCATATATTTCGAGGATATCTGCCGCCACGTCTGTGGCTTGCTCTGCGGCAACGGTTATAAACAGGCGCCTATTTTTGCGATTATAGTCGAAAAATCCAGCCTGAAAGCTGTAACTCGCGCGCTGTTCGGTGCGCAGAGCAGAAGATAAAGGGCCTGACCCGCTTTGCGAAAAATGCGATAAGGCTAAGCGGTTGGTTAAGTCATTGCCCTGAGAGGTGGGAGGTAGGCGGCCTAATATCCCGATTGTTGTTTTCTCAGCCTCTGGTACATGCAGAAAAACGGTTTGCGGTTTTATCGTTACGTTTACGTCATGCGGCGGAGATACGCGCCCTTTTGGCAGATCAAAAAGCAAGGTATCCACTGAGCTGCCGGCATCTTGCCGGGAAATGGCGCCAGTGACCACGATTGTTAAGCCTGATTGCGTAAAGGTTTGCTTATGCCATTGGCGTAACATACCCACAGATACCTCATCAATCACCCTAAGATCGGGCAACGTCAGAAAATGGTATAGAGGGTTATCGTCCAAATTCGCTTTTCGAGCTAAATTCCACATTTTTGTTTCTGTTTTTAAATCCGCAAACCGTATGTTTTGGCGTATTGAACCCTTAATTCTGTGAACCCAACGTGGATCAAATTTCGGGCGGCGCAATGTATCAGAAGCAAGTTTAATGACGTCTTCGCGGTATTCTTTCGGAAAGTTGATTTCGCCATACACGTAGTCTGCAGTGGGAATAAACGATCCGCCTGAATTTCTGTCTGATAGAAATTCATTCAATTCCTTTGGAGAAATATCTTCCGTTCCTCCACTTAAAAGGGTTTCTGTGCCAATATATGGAACGGCCGGATTGCGCGATGCCTCATAGGCCCAGTTGGAAGGCCAAGCAATCGTGATCGTTATATCCGTTACACCGGGTTCATAGATCGGCATAAAATGAAATGTATGCCCCCGCGGGGTCGTGGCCAAAATAACGCTGCGGTTTTCTTCTGGTAACATTTTGAATTCTGCTGGACGTGGTTCGTCATTGGCATCTGCATTTAGATCATCCTCTTGGCAGCTCAAAAGCATGCTTGTCGCAAAAATTAGAAAATATCTTATCACTTGGACTTTCCTTTTTCATAATTCATTTGCCCGGTAGATAACTGTGCGTCCGGATTGGCCGAGGGCGGTTAACAAATCGTTGATCTTTTGCGCGGTGACGCTTCGCAGAGCCCGCCGTTCAGCTGTGAGCCCGTAATAAGGCTGACGGTTGGACACCCGATCAATAAGAAGGTTTTTTCTGTAATTTTTGCGTTTTAAAACGTCATTAAGGTGACCCTGAAATCGCTTTTTGATCTGTTTGATTGTTTTTTCGGGGATACCTTGTTGGACGATTTCGTTGAAAACCTTGGTAAATTCGGTTTCGAGTTTGCTTAAAGAAACATTCCAATCGGGTTCTGCTGTGAATTCAATTAGCAGATGCTTTGACCCTATGGCGCGCAAATCAAACCAGAAGCTGCGCGCGAAAAAATCATCAAACCGTAAAGGGCCGGCTATCCCGCCGGGTAAAGATGAGCCGAGCGCTGCGCGTAAAACTCGAACTGTTTGATCGCAAAAGGCCGCATCTGAGCAGGGGGGCGTTTAATTAGCTTTCGATAGAATAAAGTCGGGCTGCCAAGCCTTGCAACTTGTATATCTGCCGCGACACGTTTGTTTCCGACCTCAGGAGTGGGCAGAGGTGTCGGCGCAATGGGAGCGGCAGGTTTTGGAAAATTTAAGTTTCTTAATGCTTTTTGTAAGGTGGTCTTTGAAATATTCCCGGTAACGATTAAAACGGCATTGCCCAATTCATGGCTTTTACGGTGTAATTTTTTAGCGTTGATTAAGCTGAAATCTTCTATTTCAGTCGGCGATTCAAGCACCGATCTGGCCCATGGTGAGCTTGGGTAAATTGCTTTATTTATATTCTGTTCAATTTCGAAATAAGGGTTTACTGCGACACTCGCCTCATATTCGCGCAGGATGATATCCCGCTCTTCCAACATAAAGCGTTCAGCCAAGGTGAAGGGTGTGCTAACCTCGATCAGGCGTTGCAGCTCTTTGGTTAACCACGTCTCTGAACTATGCGTGACATAGGCTGTGCTGGTTAAATTGGTCCATGCATTAGAATGGCGAAGGGCCTCAAAATCTGTGCTTTGCGTCACGTTGAGCCAAGCCAAATGTTCGACATAATGCGCAAGCCCTTCAGCGTAGGGGTTGTCTAATTCACCGTTTTGGAAAATCAATCTGGCCTCAAAAGACCGCGCGTCGCGATCGGTGATGAGATAGATATGTTGAAAATTCGGATGCTGTATCGTGGAAACGAGATCCGCGGCGCTTTCCGACACGGCTTGGGTTGAAACCGCGAGTGCCACGGACATTATCGCGGATTTTAGAAACTTAAAACAATAGACTGCAAAACCCAAAGGGCAAACCGACACCCGTAAAACACTTTTAAAGTGTATTTATTTTCTAAATATCGCGCAAGCTAAAGCTAGCCCGTTGCACATTAACCGAGGGGTTTCTGTGGGTGGCCCTGTTTGGCGTATTTGGGCTGTATTGCAGACTGTCAACGCTTTGACGATTGCAGGAGCGCAAGAATAACCGCGCCAAGCGCGCTTGTCGTGCCAAGAATTGTAACCTCAGTGACATCTGCCATTGCAGCGTTTATTATGGTTCGCATTACAAAGGAATAAGAATGAACGAAACCTCCTCAACCCCGCGCGATTGGCTGGAAGCCGAATTGGAAGATACGCTGGATGAGCTCTATGAAAATGAGTTCAGCGAACCGATGCTGACCGAAGAGATCCGCAAGATTTACAAGGATAAGCATCCGGATATGCTGGATCGGCGGGTCTATTATCGCAACCTGTTGCGCTTGCAGATGGAGCTGATCAAGTTGCAGCATTGGGTTGAAGCCACAGGTGCCAAAATCCTAATCATCTGCGAGGGGCGCGACAGCGCCGGCAAGGGCGGTGTGATAAAGCGCATTACGCAACGCTTGAATCCACGGGTTGCCCGGGTTGTGGCGTTGCCAAAACCCTCAGAGCGCGAGCAGACGCAATGGTATTTTCAGCGTTACGTCCCGCATTTGCCAGCGGGTGGAGAAATTGTTTTGTTCGATCGCTCCTGGTATAATCGCGCCGGTGTTGAGCGGGTGATGGGTTTTGCTGAAGAAGATCAGGTCGAACAGTTTTTTCGCGATGTACCTGAATTTGAACGCATGTTGGTGCGTTCGGGTATTCTTGTTTTGAAATATTGGTTTTCTATTTCAGATGAAGAGCAGCAGATGCGGTTTTTGATGCGCATCCATGATCCGATGAAACAATGGAAGCTTTCGCCGATTGATTTGGAAAGCCGCATTCGTTGGGAGCAATATACAACAGCCAAAGAAGATATGTTTGCCCGTACCAATATTCCAGAGGCGCCTTGGTATATCGTGGAAGGCAACGATAAAAAGCGTGAACGGCTGAATTGTATCGAACATATTCTGGGCAAGATTCCCTATCAGGATATGCCGTCTGAAAAGATTACTTTGCCAGAACGGGTGTTTAACCCTGATTATGAACGCCGCGTGCTGCCCGATAAATTATACGTGCCAAAGATTTACTGAGCGGCGTTATGCAAGCGGGTCTGAGGCAATATTGCCCCCGCAGACCAAAACTGCCAAGCGCTCGTCTGGCTCAGGTGTATAGGCGCCACTGAGCACAGCCGCCAGAGCGGCCGCGCCTGCGGGTTCAACCACCTGCTTAAGATCTTGCCAAAGCCTGCGCTGGGCCTGCGTGATGGCAGCGTCAGAAACAAGCACCGACTCTATGCCGGTAGATTGCGCCAGATCAAAGCAGATAGTCCCAATTTTTTGCGCGCCCAAAGCATTTGCCGCAACGCCCGAGACCTCAACATTCACGGGGGCGCTTGCGCTCAGTGCCGCGTGTAGCGTGGCGCAGCGTTCTGGTTCAACGGCAACAATTTTGCACCGCCCCTGAAACCATCCCAAAGCGCCGGCGATAAGCCCGCCGCCGCCCACCGCGATAAGCACCGTATCTGCATTTAGCCCCTGCTGTTCCCATTCAACGAAACAGCTGCCTTGGCCTGCAACCGTGGCCTCAGCATCATAGGCGTGAATTTGCATCGCGCCGGTTTTTTCTTCCCAGGCTTTGGCTTGTTCTAAGGCGTTTGAATAGGCCCCTGGCACCACCTGAAGATCGGCGCCGCAGGCGCGGATAAGGGAAATCTTTGCTGGGCCGGCAATTTCCGGCACATACACGCGGGCGGGAAAGCCCAGCCTTTGCGCCGCGTAAGCCACGGCGGCGCCATGGTTGCCCCCCGAGGCTGCCACCAACCCAGCCGCGGGCGGTTCTGTGCCAAGCAAAGTGTTAAAGGCACCGCGGGTTTTGAAGCTGCCAGCGTGTTGCAATTGCTCTAATTTAAGCGTCACAGGCTGCGTTACGGTGCGGGTTTCAAATGTCACAACTGGCGTTTGTCGAATATAGGGCGTCACGCGGGCGCTCGCGGTCTTTATAAGATTGGGCCAATCCATTATGAAATCCTTGATTGTCTAATTTGGGCAAATCTACTCAAAGCTGAGGCGTGCCACAAGTCCGGGGTCACAAGCTTGGAGCGGGGGCGCGGGCTTTTTCATCCCGCTTTATAGATCTGCGGTGCCATTTGCGTCACCGGTAAAATAAAAACCCCCACGACGTTAATCATGGGGGTCAAACGACTTTGCCCAAAGGCGTGGGCTTTTACATCATATTTTCGCGTTCGGCCTTTTTACGGGCCAGTTTGCGGGCACGACGGATCGCCTCCGCTTTCTCGCGCGCCTGTTTCTCCGACGGTTTTTCGAAATGTTGCTTCAGCTTCATTTCTCGAATAACGCCCTCGCGTTGCAGCTTCTTTTTCAGAACCCGTAGCGCCTGATCAACATTGTTTTCGCGAACACTTACCTGCATGTGGTTGTCACCACCTTTCTAGATTAAAGTTGCATAAAGTCGCAGGAGCTGGTCCTCTAGCAAGGCGCGGCTATTTTGTCTAGAGTTGGCATTTAGAGAAGGTTGTGAAGAGTATGAATGATCCCCAACATGACGCAACACAAGCGTTGCTCGCGGCCATATTGATGCATGTGCCCTTTGACGGTTGGTCTGAAACCAGCTTCCGGGCGGCTTGTGCTGATGCGCAGATATCCGAGCCAGCGGCGCGTTTGCATTTTCCACGTGGGGCCTTGGATCTGGCGGTTGCCTTTCACCGCGCAGGCGATCAGGCAATGCTAGAGGCGATGCAGGCTGCGGATTTGTCAGAATTGAAAATTCGCGAGAAAATCATCTTTGCAGTGCGAACTCGATTACAGGCGGTGGCGGATAAAGAAGCGGTTAGACGGGGGTCAACCTTATTTGCTTTGCCGCAAAACACGCTTGAAGGCGCCAAATTAATCTGGGGCACAAGCGATGCCATATGGCAGGCGATTGGGGATAGCTCGCGCGATCTCAATTGGTATAGTAAACGCACAACGTTAAGCGCGGTTTATACATCCTGCGTTTTATATTGGTTGGGCGATGACAGCGTCAATTATCAAGCAACATGGGATTTTTTAGAGCGGCGTATCGCCAATGTCATGCAGTTTGAAAGCTTCAAACATAAGGTGCGGGAAAACCCTGTATTCAGCCGTTTAAGCGCCGGCCCAAGCAAGATTTTCAGCAAAATCAAAGCGCCCTCTCCTTCTGAAGTGAGCTCTTTGCCCGGTCAATGGCGTGGTCGATCATGAGCGCGGTTCAGGAGCCGGAATTCGCTGCCCTTTCAAGAATGCGCGCCGTTGAGATTGAGAAACCGGGCGGTCCGTCTATGCTGCGGCTCTGCACCCGCCCTGTGCCGCAACCAAATTATGGCGATGTGGTGATCAAATTGGCCTATGCCGGGGTCAATCGCCCTGATGCTTTACAGCGCGCGGGCCTCTATGATCCACCGGCCGGGGCCAGCGATTTGCCGGGGTTGGAAGCCTCGGGCACGATCTGCGCATTAGGGGCTGGCGTGCATAATCTGCAGCTGGGTGATCAGGTATGCGCCTTACTGCCAGGTGGGGGCTATTCAGAATATGCGGTCACCCCTGCTGCGCATTGCTTGCCGGTCCCGAATGGTATGGATTTAAAGCAGGCGGCCTGCTTGCCTGAAACCTTTTTCACCGTGTGGTCAAATGTATTTATGCGCGGGGGATTGCAGGCCGGTGAGCGGTTTTTGGTGCATGGAGGATCATCCGGTATTGGCACCACGGCGATTCAATTGGCCCATGCATTTGGAGCGCGGGTTTTCACGACGGCTGGCAGCGCTGCAAAATGTCAGGCCTGTTTGGATCTTGGGGCTGAGCAAGCGGTGAATTACCGCGAGGCGGATTTTGTGGTGGCGCTGCGTGCACAGGGCGGCGCCCATCTGATTTTGGATATGGTTGGAGGCGATTATATCCCGCGCAATCTCAACGCTTTGGCCGATGATGGGCGGTTGGTACAAATCGCGTTCTTGGCAGGTCCCAAACTAGAGTTGAATTTTGTGCAGATGATGACGCGGCGCTTAACCTTAACCGGCAGCACGCTGCGCCCGCAGTCTGATTTGGCAAAAGCGCGGATTGCCCAAAGCTTGTTGCAAAACGTATGGCCGCTTCTGGAAGAGGGGCGGATTGCACCGGTGATGGATAGCAGTTTTGCTTTGGAAGAGGCTGCAGCCGCGCATGAGCGGATGGAAAGCAGCGCCCATATCGGTAAGATTGTGCTTCAGGTTTCATAAAGCTACAGCTTGCGTTGAGCAGGCTCAACCAGCCCGTGCACGCCTATTTTGCGTGGGGCTTTTTAAGAGCAGAAGACATGTGGGTTGGGCTGTGTTATCCTAGGTGTTGCCGCAGCATGCAAGAGGGCGGTTTGCGAGATATAGCGACAGGCCATGGCGGTTTGAGGGTGGCCGGTCGCACATTATAATCGGGTCTCTGCATATGAGTTAAGCAATAGGGTGCGGTCAAAGAACATGCATTAAAGTGTGCCCCAACCTTTAAAACTGGACACGGTCATCATTGACGCCGCTAGGCGCTTTTATTTACGAAATCTTGGCCTTGCCTATAAAGGCCGGCAGCAAAGAAGAAGGAGTTGCTTATGCAACATGTGCGTCGCGGGGCGTTTGAAGTGTCAGAAACGGCCGAACAAAGGTTGAAAAATATTGCCCTGGTGTTTGGTCTGTTAAGCGTCGCAGCGGTGGTTTTTGATTTTTACCCCTATACGATGTTCTTTTCACTGCCCTTTTGTGCGATTTGGATTTATTGCGCGTGGCTGCGTAGCGAACCGCAGTTAAAATGGATCAATATTGTATTTTTTTGCCTCTATGTGTTCGGTATTTCCCGGTATTTTTGGCTGGTGTGATTTAGCCGTGCTCGGCTTTTAAAGCGCGTAATATTATAGGGTTAAATTTGTAAGAGGCGCAAAGGGAGAGCACAGAAATTCAAAAAAAACTGACGGTTTAAGCGGCGCTGAGATACCCGCCTAGAAGCGAGATGAACGCGCCAATATGCACCACCATAATGGCTCGATCTTTCCACATCACACCCACTGCGAACCAAAGCAGAATACCTGCAAAAAATAAATATATATTCCAAGGGGTGATCCCCATTCCGGTTAAACCATACCCCACCAATTGAACGGCTGTCGCCAGCCATTTTACATGATCTACTGTTTGCATATTAACCTCTATGTTAAGCTTGGCTGCGTGCGGCGCAAAAGCCTACGCCGCACCGCCAGTCATGCGGATATGAACTGCATTTTAACGGCTTTGCGCAGGTAACAGCCCGCATGGATAAAATGTTTATCTGTGATGTGACACTTAGGCTTTCACCCGCGTGGCGCTTGGATCATAGAGTGGCCGCAGTGAGGCTGTGGCTTTTACGCGCGTACCAGCAACGTCAATTTCATAAGCCGAGGCCAAAAGATCCTCTCTGGTTTCGCCCTTGCAGGGCACATAACCCATGCCAATCGCAGCCCCGAGGGAATGGCCATAAGCGCCCGAGCTGAGATAGCCCACAATTTCGCCATCACGCAGCACGGGTTCATTGTGATAGAGCATCGGACCCGGATCTTGCAGTTGAAATTGCAGCAGGCGGGTGTTCAGCCCAGCCTCTTTCTTGCGCAGCACCGCATCGCGGCCGATAAATTCGGGTTTATTGGTTTTAACAGCAAACCCCAAGCCGGCTTCTAAGACATGATCTTCGCAGGTGATATCATGGCCGAAATGGCGAAAGCCTTTCTCAATACGCCCGCAATCCATCGCATGCATGCCACAAGGTTTTAGATCAAAGGCGGTGCCCGCTGCGCTCAGCGTGTCGTAAAGATGCAGCGCCATATCGCTGCTGACGTAAATTTCCCAGCCCAGCTCACCCACATAGCTGACGCGATGTGCACGCGCTAAACCTAGGCCGATTTCGATTTCTTGCATCGTGCCAAAGGGGTTGGCCTCGTTGCTAAAATCATTAGGAGATACGGCTTGCAACAGCTGGCGCGCCTGCGGGCCCATCACAGCCATCACCGCCTCGCCTGCGGTCACATCGGTGATGACAACGGCGCGGCCGTCTAAATGGCGGCGCATCCATGTTTCATCGGCCAAGCGTGTTACGGCAGGCGTTATCACTATAAAGGCGGTTTCGCTGAGCCGGGTTACTGTGATATCCGCTTCAATACCACCTGCGTGATTGAGAAACTGCGTATAGACAATTTTGCCAATTGGCACCGATAAATCATTGCCGCAGATATAGTTTAAAAACGCCTCTGCATCGGGGCCTTCGACGCGCAATTTTCCAAATGATGACATATCATACATGCCCACGCCAGTTCTTAAGGCGGCTAGCTCTTGGGCGGCATTGTCAAACCAGTTCTGGCGTTTCCAGCTATAGTGATAGGCGCGCTGTTGGTTTGGCTTGGCAAACCAGTTGGGCCGCTCCCACCCGCCAGCTTCGCCAAAAACCGCGGCATCAGCTTCGAGTTTTGAATGAAACGGGGAATGCCGGATATGGCGTGCAGAAGCTTTTTGCCGATAGGGAAAATGGTCGGCATAAAGCAGGCCCAGCGTTTCTTTTGAGCGCTCGAATAAGTAATGTTTATTGCCCTGAAAAGGTTGCATTCGGCTAATATCGACATCCCCCAGATCAAAGGGCTTTGAGCCGCTCTCCATCCATTGGCTCAGCGCCATACCCGCGCCACCGGCCGACTGAATGCCGATCGAATTAAACCCGGCCGCTACCCAGACATTATCCATTTCAGGTGCAAGGCCCAAATGATAGGCATCATCGGGCGTGAAACTTTCCGGGCCGTTGAAAAACGTATGAATGCCGGCTTCACCTAACATTGGCATGCGGTTGATCGCCATTTCCAAAATCGGTTCGAAATGATCAAAAT
This sequence comes from Rhodobacteraceae bacterium SB2, assembly GCA_001642945.1. Lineage (GTDB taxonomy): Bacteria > Pseudomonadota > Alphaproteobacteria > Rhodobacterales > Rhodobacteraceae > Thalassovivens > Thalassovivens spotae. The sequence continues at coordinate 154,076 of LGRT01000014.1, forward strand.
CTTCGGGCAATTGATCAAACTCAAAACTGTCAGGAATGCCATTCATCGCCCAGGGTTTTGCCTGTGGCTCAAAGGCACCTAGCATCATTTTTCCGGCATCTTCTTTATAATACGCACATTCATCGGGCACCCGCAGCACGGGAAGTTGGCTCAACCCTTTGATGGGTTCTGAGACGATATAAAAATGTTCACAAGCGTGCAGCGGCACATTGACCCCCGCCATACGGCCCACCTCATGGCCCCACATTCCGGCGCAATTCACGATCATATCGCAGGTGATATGGCCGCTACTGCCATCTTCCGCCCGCCAGTCAACACCGGTCACCCGCCGGCCTTGACGGGCAATCGCGCTGACTTTAACGCGTTCTTGGATCAGCGCTCCACCTTGACGGGCCCCTTTTGCCAAAGCCAAGGCAATATTTGCCGGATCGCCTTGGCCATCTTTGTCTAGAAATACGCCGGCCTTCACGTTTTCCAAGTTAAGATGGGGGTATTTTTCGCCGATTTCCGTTGGGGTGATTTCGTCAATATCGACGCCAAAGGCCCGTGCCATCGCGGCAGAGCGAAAAATTTCCTCTTTGCGTTCGTCAGTCAAGGCAACGGTGATCGATCCAACCCGTTTAAACCCCGTAGAGACGCCGGTTTCAGCCTCCAATGCCCCATAGAGCTCTTGCGTATATTTTGCCAGTTTGGTCATATTCGAGCTGGCGCGTAATTGCGCGATCAATCCGGCGGCATGCCATGTGGTGCCCGAGGTCAGCTGTTTGCGTTCAAGCAGCACCACATCTTTCCATCCCAGTTTAGCCAGGTGATAGGCCACAGAACAGCCGATAACGCCCCCACCGATGATGACGACACGCGCGTGAGAAGGAAGGTTTGTCATGTGCGGATACCTCGTTTTTTTGGGCGCGCTCAGGCGCGCGCTTTTAGCGGGTTAAATAATGCGATAGCCATTTTGCGAAAGTTGCTTTGCGATTTCTGCGATATGCGCTGGGCCAACTTCGCAGCAACCACCAATGATGCTGGCGCCCTGAGCAACCCAGCCCATCGCATGGGTCGCATAGGCTTTGGGGTCTAAATCCTGCCGCTCTTGCAGCGCATCCACAGTTGGCGCTTCGGTCAGGAACCCATCCGTTATTTTAGTGAATCCATTGGCATAAGCGCCAAAAGGCAGCCCAAAATCTTTTAGAATCTCAAGGCCCTCATTTACCGCTTCGGGGCGGGCGCAATTGATTAAAACGGCGTCAGGCTTATGACGGTCGAGCACGGGTTTTAAAGCCTCGAGCGGCTCGCCCGATCGCAGCGTTTTGCCATTGAAATCATCCACGGAAACCGCCAGCCAGCTGGGTGTATCGGTTTTACCCGTGGCTCTTAGAAGCCCCTCAGCCTGATCGGCCGAACACATTGTTTCTAATATAAAAACATCCACATTTGGCGCCAGCGCAGCCACGATATCTGCATAAAGCGCTTCCGCCTCTGCCGCGGGCGGGCAAAGTTCAGGGCGATAAGAAGCCACCAGAGGGCCAATTGCACCAGCAACACGGCCCGCGCCATGGGCCTGGCGCGCCGCGCAGGCGGTTTGCACCGCGCGCGCCCAAAGGGTTTCGATTTGATCGGCCAATCCCTCGCGCTCGAGCCGGTCTTTTAGAACCGGATATGTATTGGTCGTGGCCACGCTCGCCCCGGCTGAAAAATAGTCGTTATGAACCTCTCTTACCAGATTTGGTTGATCAATCAGCACCGCGGTTGACCACATAGCAGTAGGCTTTTTACCGGCGCGTTTCACCAGCTCTTGGCCAATGGATCCGTCCAATAGGGTTATGTCTTTCATGCACGCAGCCTTTCGTTTTGCGGATCCCAACTTGGCTCATCCGTTTGTACGATTGCTCTACGCCGTTCACCGTAAATTTCAACCTCAACTTCGGTTCCGGCCGCGCTCAGATCGCTGCGCAACATGCCCAAGGCCAGCGAGGCATTCACCCGATAGCCCCAAGCCCCAGAGGTGGTTTCTCCAACGATCTCACCATTGTGCCATAGCGTTGACATATAAGGTGCATCGCAGGCGCCCGCATCAACGCGCAGGGTGACAAAGCGTTTTTTGCTGCCTTGTTTTTTTTCGCTTAGAAGCGCAGCTTTGCCGGTGAACGCTTCGGGTTTGTCAAATTTCACAAACCGTTCCAGCCCGCCTTCCAGCATCGAATAATCGGTGGATAAATCACCCTTCCAGGCCCGGTAGCCTTTTTCGATGCGCAGTGAGTTCAGCGCGTACATTCCGAAAGGTTTGGCGCCGGCCTCTAGAACGGCGGCATAAATTTCCGGCATTGCATCGTTTTCGGCATGGATTTCCCAGCCCAGTTCACCGGCGAACGATACGCGGATCAGAAAGGCTTTTTCACCGGCCACATTTGCCCATTGATGGGTCAGCCAGCCGCGCGATAGATCCGCATCGCTGATCATGGATAAGATATCGCGCGATTTGGGGCCGGTGACGATGAGTGTATCGCGCTCGGTTGTGGTTTCGCGCAATGAAATCTCGGCTGGCAGGCTGTTCTTGATCAATTCCCCATCATGCCATTGCGCCGTGGCGGCCGTGATCAACACAAAATTATCCACATCTAGCCGAATGCAGGATAATTCGGTGAGGATCCGCCCACGGCGATCCGCCACATAGATCAAATTCATTCGCCCGATTTTTGGAATGGCGCCGGTGCAAAACCCGCGCAGCCAAGCATCAGCCCCCGTGCCTTGGATCCAAAATCGTGAAAACCCCGGCAGGTCAAGCACGCCGCAATGATCGCGCACGGCTTCGCATTCTTCGCGGATACGCGCCTCCCATGGCCCCGCGCGGTTCCAGGTCTTGCTGGTTTCTTCGCTGGTATCATCGCCAGGTTTGGCAAACCAATTGGCGCGCTCCCAGCCGTTATAGGCGCCCATGACACCGCCCAGCTCTAGAATTTTCTGGTGATTGGGAGAAAGCTTTTTATCGCGCCCGGCGGGCCATTCATGCCAGGGGAAATGCATGCCATATTCATGGCCATAGACTTCCATGCCTTTTTGCACGCAATAATCTGGATCTGTGTAATCGGTGTAGCGCCGCGGATCGCAAGACCACATATCCCATTCGGTTTGGCCTTCGGTCAGCCATTCAGCCAGCACTTTACCCGCGCCACCGCCCTGCGCGATGCCAAAGGTAAAGACGCAGGCCTCAAACGCGTTGGGTACGCCGGGCATTGGCCCGATCAGAGGCATTCCATCTGGCGCGTAGGGGATGGGCCCGTTGATTACTTTTGATACACCGGCAGAGCCCAGCAAGGGCACCCGCGCCATCGCATCTTCAACGTACCATTCCAAGCGTTCTAAATCATCCGGATACAGCTGAAAGCTGAAATCCTCGGGCATTGGATCTTCGGGATTTACCCAATGGGCTTTGCAATTGCGCTCATAAGGCCCCAAATTCAGCCCGTGTTTTTCCTGGCGCAGATAATAGCTGCTATCGACATCGCGCAGCAGCGGCAGCTTATGACCTGATTCAGCGCTCCAGGCTTCAAGCTCGGGGATTTCATCGGTGAGCATATATTGGTGGCTCATCACCATCATTGGCAGCGTACGTCCGCCATAAGGTTTGAACCATTCGCCAACGCGCTGGGCGTAATAGCCCGCTGCATTCACGACATATTCACAGCGAATATCGCCTTTTTCGGTTTTTACAATCCATTCGTTATTTTCGCGCGCAACCCCAGTGGCGGGGGTGAACCGTAAAATTTGTGCCCCCAGATCACGTGCGCCTTTGGCCAAGGCTTGGGTCAGCTGCGCCGGATCAATATCGCCATCATTGGGATCGTATAGCGCGCCTTTCAGGTCATGTGTTTCGAGAAAGGGATAGCGGGCTTTGATCTCATCCAATCCCAAAATTTCCAGCTCCATCCCTTGGGATTTGCCCATACCTTTGGCGCGCTGGAATTCTTGCATGCGAGCGTCCGAATGGGCCAGTCGGATCGAGCCGGTGACATGGTAATTCATCGGATAATCCACAGCCTTGCCAAGCCCGCGGTAAAGTTCTGTAGAATAGCGCTGCATATTCATCACCGACCAAGAGGTAGAAAAGGTGGGCACATTGCCCGCCGCATGCCAGGTGCTGCCCGCCGTCAATTCGTTTTTTTCCAGCAGAACACAATCGCGCCAGCCGGCTTTGGCCAAATGATAAAGGCAGGACGCGCCCACGGCGCCTCCTCCGATGATAACAACGCGTGCTGTTGATGGAAATTCTGACATGGTCCCCTTACTCCTTAAGGCCAAATATTAGGATCTGTGATGTGAGGCTGGTGAGTGCGCCCACCTGCTGGGCTGCTTCGCGAATGGCGCGGCTGTGTGCCTCTGCATTAAAGTTATTTGAAGCGTTTTGAGCTAGTCTGACCATCTGCCGCTCCACTGCTGATGCTGGGGCAATTGATCGTAAACCTTATAAAAGGCGCCCTTAGACGCGGTGAAAATCTGCGCTGTTAAAGACAGCTCATCTTGGTCTTCAAGCGCGCGAGGGCTGATGGCAATTTCAGAGTGCTGCTCATGATCGTAAAATAAATTTGAGCCACAGATGTTGTAAAACCCCCGTCGAACATGCTGCGAGGATTTATACCATTGCAAGCGCGCATTGGAGTGAAAAACCAATCTTTCAGTGGGCATTGCCGTTGCGGCCCCGTAATGGCAGGCCAGCTTGCAAGATTGGCCGCATTGACAGGCGATAACATCGCGCAAGGGTTTGGGGCGTTCAGTTTTGATTGCTCCGCGCCCGCAGGCGCCTTTGATGCACGCCCTCATGCTCAAACCCCTTTTCCCATTTGGCTACTGCCCAATAGAACTCCGTAAAACACAAAGAAGAGTGCCATAATGCGGCGCAAATTTGTGCTGAAAACGGCATTTATTGCGGCTTGGCCTAGCTTTGCCCCGATCGCGCAATAGCAAAGGTAAGAGCATGTGGTCAGACAAAGCGCGGTGGGAAAAATCGTGCCCATTTGCGCCCATATCGGAATATCCGGCTGAACAAATTGACTAAAAGCCGCCAGATATCCGGCGATTGATTTGGGATTGATCGTGGCGATCATAAAGGCTTTGATATAGATTTTCGGATGATCGGGTTTTTGCGCGGTAACGGGTTGCGCCGCGCTGATCCACCCCCGTAGGCCCAAATAGATCAAAAACCCTGCGCCCAACCATTTGAAAAGGTCAAATGCCAAAGGGGAGGCGGCGATGAGCGCGGTGATGCCAAATGCCGAAAGGGTTAGAAACAACGATGTTTGTGTCAGTATCGCCAGCACGCAAAAAAGCGCGGTGTTAAAGCCGTAATGCAGGGCCACCGTGATACAGTTCAGCGCATTGGGCCCCGGCGTGGTGACAAACAATGCCCAAAAACTGACAAATATGATCCAGGCTTCAAAGCTCATCAGCGCCTCAATAGACGGGCGGCGCGATCACCCAGATCGCAACGGCCGCTGTTGTATAGGGGTTGGCATATTGAAACGCTTCTCCGCGGATGCGAAAGCTGTCGCCGGGGTGGATGGTAAAGGCTTTGCCCGCAATCACCATATCCAGTTTTCCCGATAGCAAATACCCGACTTCTTGCGTGGGGCGGCTGATGGGGGCGCTTAACGCAGCACCAGGTTCAAACGTAGAATGGAGCATTTCAAAATCATCCGTCAAATCGGGCGATAACAGCTCTTCTACCAAGCCCGCCTCGCCCGAGCCTAGAGGCCGGCGCGCGCCATGGCGCACGACAAAACCGGCCTCATCGGCGGGGGGTTCGCTTTGTCCAAAAAACACCGAGATCGAAACATCAAGCGCCGCTGCAAGCGCGCGCAAATCGTCGATAGAGGGTTGCGAAATATCGCGTTCGACCTGGCTCAGCCAACCGACTGATTTATCAACCTGTTCTGCCAAATGTGCCAAAGTTTGGCCGCGCGCTTTGCGCAGCGAGCGCAGATCCGACCCTAAGGATTTGAGTGATGATGCGGCTGCCGCGGCCATAGCTGCTCCGTGAAAAAAATCACTATTTTTTCATTTTTCAGACATTAATGAAAAAATCAACTCTTTTTTCATTTTTTTGCATGCTCAGATAGGGCGGGTTGAAGCCGAGGAACAAATTCCAAATAGGGTTAGTTTTACAAAAGCCGTTCTGGCCTTGGTTGGGGGGCGCGCTCATGGCGGTTTGAATGCGGATGCTCAACGCCGTACGGGGTCTTTATTTCAGGCTTAATGTGCCTAAAAACTCAAAAAGATGCATGAACCTAAAAAGTATATGAAGAGGTTTTGGATATTAAAAATTATTCAAAAATGCAGTGTGGTCGGTGGGGCAAGCGTCAATGCTATTTGGATCATAAATCACATCGCATCTGTGCAGGGGGCAGCGCTATCCCTGTTCATTATGATGACTTGAGTATTTCATTTGGTCTTGTGAAGTTGCGATCAGAAAGCAACAGGTGATCTATCAATGAGGGTTTTGAAACCTGCATAGGCAGCAGCGATCTCTTTTTTGGTATATTTTGTGTTATTGATGGGCAAATCCCTCCCTAATGGCAGCGCAAAGCCTTGGGGATAGACAGGGTTCTGCGCGCGCGTTATGCCCCTGATATGAGCAGTGCGTATTCTCCTCCTGATGAGCCATTGAATATCCTTTACGATGATCATCAGATCGTTGTGGTGGACAAACCGGCGGGCCTGCTATCGGTGCCCGGGCGCGGGCCACATTTGGCCGATTGTCTGATTACCCGGGTCCAAGCGGTTTTCCCCAGCGCGCTATTGGTGCATCGGCTTGACCGGGATACATCCGGCGTGATGGTCTTTGCGCTGAGCGCGCATGCGCAGCGGCATATATCGCTGCAATTTGAGCAGCGCAAAACCCAAAAAACCTATATTGCGCTTGTTGCCGGGCAGGTGCAGGACAAAACGGGCATCGTGGATTTGCCCTTGATTGTGGACTGGCCCAACCGGCCGCGGCAGATGGTGTGCCATGAAACCGGAAAGCCGGCTGTTACCGAGTGGCAGGTGATGCGTGCGAAAGACACGGAAACCCGTTTGCGTTTAAAACCCAAAACCGGACGCTCGCATCAATTGCGCGTGCATTGTTTGGCGCTTGGTCATCCGATTTTAGGCGATCCGTTTTACGCCAGCGACGCCGCGGCAGAATATCCGCGGATGATGCTGCATTCGGAAGAGCTTCGCCTCAAACACCCTGAAACGGGCAAAGGGCTGAAATTTCGCAGCCCCGCGCCGTTTTAACTTTTTTAGCCAATCTTTAGCAGCCTGACCAAGAGCGGTGTTTCCTCCGCATGGATCAATTGTTTTCTGTGCATTCTGGGGTAAGAAGCGGACGGATCAGCGCAACGGGATGGGCCTTTAGGCTGAAGCGTGTGGCAATATAATCTTCTACCACCTCTTCCCCCAGCCCCATCTTAGGCAGATTGGCAGCCGGTTCTTGGATCGCTTCACCATCCATATCATGCGCAAAAAGCGGCAATTGATTGGGGGCTGTGATGGCTTTTGCCTGCCAAAGCGCCGCGCGGCGTGAGAGGCCTAAAGATGCAAAAACATCGGCTTCGGCCAAGCGCGTCAAGACGTGTGGAGGGGTGCCGGCGCGGCGCCAGATATCTTCGATAGATTGATAGCCATTGCCCCGCGCGGCGGCGATCCAGCCGGCCTCTTCTTCGCGCAGCCCTTTGATTTGGCGAAAGCCAAGCCGCAAAGCCAGGCCGCCACGCCCATCCGGCTCCAGCTTATTTTCCCAATGGCTGGTATTGATACAAATAGGCCGGATCGCCACATCATGATTTTGGGCATCACGAATGATTTGAGCTGGTGTATAAAATCCCATGGGCTGCGAATTCAAAAGCGCGCAGGCAAAAATCCCTGGATGGTGGCATTTTATCCAAGCGCTGGCATAGACCAGCAGCGCAAAGCTGGCAGCATGGCTTTCGGGAAATCCATAATTGCCAAAGCCTTCGATTTGAGAAAAGCAGCGCTCGGCAAATTCGGCTTCATAGCCATTTTTGCGCATACCATTTAAAAATCGGCTTTTTAACGCGCCAACATTGCCGTGTTTTTTAAACGTGGCCAATGCGCGGCGCAGTTGATCGGCCTCATCGGGGCTAAACCCCGCTCCGATAATCGCGATTTGCATCGCCTGCTCTTGAAACAGCGGCACGCCAAGCGTTTTGCCAAGCACATCCCCCAATGCATCCGAGGGAAATTCAACGGTTTCCTCTTTGTTACGCCGGCGCAGATAAGGATGCACCATATCCCCCTGAATGGGGCCTGGCCGCACAATCGCCACTTCGATCACCAAATCATAAAAACAGCGGGGTTGCATCCGTGGCAAAAAGTTCATCTGCGCGCGGCTTTCCACTTGGAACACGCCAATACTATCGGCTTTACAGAGCATTTGATAGGTTTTGGGATCCTCGGGCGGCAGGCTGGCCAGCGTATAGTCTTGGCCCAAATGTTGCCGGATCAACTCAAATGACCGGCGCAGACAGCTGAGCATGCCCAGGCTCAGCACATCCACTTTTAAAATCCCCAACGCATCAATATCATCCTTATCCCAGCAAATGACGGTGCGATCCTCCATACTGGCATTTTCAATCGGCACCAATTCATCCAGCCGCCCTTCGGTGATCACAAACCCGCCCACATGCTGGCTGAGATGGCGTGGAAACCCGATAATCTCTTCGATCAAGGCCAAAGTTTGACGCAATCGGCGGTCGCTGGGATCAAGCCCGATGTCGCGCAACCGCTCCGCACTTGGTCCTTCGCTGCTAAAAAAACGCCATAATTGGGAGGCGATCAGAGCCAGCGTATCTTGGCTGAGCCCCATTGCGCTGCCAACTTCGCGAATGGCGCGTTTGCCGCGGTAATGGACCACCGTGGCGCAAAGCCCAGCGCGGTGGCGGCCATAGCGTTGGTAAATATATTGGATCACCTCTTCGCGCCGCTCATGTTCGAAATCAACATCAATATCGGGGGGCTCGTCGCGGGCTTCCGAGACAAAACGCTCAAACACCATCGTGCCAATTTCCGGGCTGACCGAGGTAACGCCCAAACAATAGCACACCACGGAATTGGCCGCAGAGCCGCGCCCTTGGCAGAGGATATTTTGGTCGCGGGCAAATTTTACAATATCATGTACGGTGAGAAAATACGGCGCATAGGCCAATTTTGCGATCAAGCTAAGTTCATGCTCAAGCAGTGTTTTTACTTTCTGCGAGGCGCCATCTGGATAGCGCCAGGCCAAACCATTATAGGCCAAACGACGCAAGCGTTGATCGGGGGTTTCATGGCCATCGCGCTCTGAGGGGTAATCATAGCGCAGCTCTGAAAGGGAAAAATGCAGGGTTTTCAAAAGCGCAGGCAAGGTGGAAAGTGCCTTTGGATAAGCGTGGAATATTCGGTGCATTTCAGCTTCGGAGCGCAGCCGCTGCTCGGCATTGACGAGGGCCGAACGCCCCAGCTGTTCGACTGTTTTACCGTTGCGAATAGCGGTTAAAACATCGGCCAGCCGGCGCCGGCTGGCATGGTGCAAAATCGGTCGGGCACTGGCCAAAAGCGGCAGGCCTAACTGGTGGGCGAGGGCGGCGATGGCCGCAAAACGATGCGTATCTTGCCCGTCATAGGCCGGCGCCATGAGCATATGCATTCTGGTTTCAAAGCGGCGGGTCAGCTGATGCGCTTGTTCCCGCCAGTCTTGCCCGCCGCCTTGCTGGTGAAGCGCTGGTGGCGGATGCAGCAGCAGATGGAGATCGCCGCTATGTTCTAGCAGATCATTTAAATCCAAAATGCAGGCTCCCTTTTTTGCCCGCAATCGGCCCTTTGATAATATCCGGCATAAATTTGCCCAGCCAAGGCGGGTTTGGCAAAGCGTGGTCGCGCGCAATCCGCTTTGCAGCACCAATTGCGCGGCGGGCAATACGCGCGGTATATTTAAAATGGCTGCCGAAACGTAGAATTGATCCTGAGCCGGTGCCGCTGGCCCGTAAATATCCGCCGCTTGTCTGAGTTTGACTTGGCGTGCAATTTTTTGCGCTTGGCTATGCGCGCGCACGATGCCTGCAACCGAATTGACATCGGCAATGGCGATTGCCGGATAGCCGAGCAAAGCCGCCCGCTCCATATATTCTTCGGGATGCGAGGCTCCGGTGAGGAAGGTGAAATTGGATGTTATCGAGAGTTCCGCGAACATACGCCCTTATATGTTCACTATTTGTTCTATTTCTAGGGTGCATTTGGATAGGTTTGTTTCTTTTGCGGATTATGCGTTTTCAGAAGGGGGCCGAAGCTGTTTCTTAAGTTGCAGCAGCGCCACCAAAGCGGCATCGCGCTGGGCTCTTAATTGTGCAGGCGAGGCTTCGTTTAGGCTGCTTTCGAGCCCGTTCACCAGTTTGTCTTTAATGTCGTTGGACAGCTCTGGCGTTCCAAGGTCGCGCCAGCGGGCTTCTTGGCTGGGCCCCAGATGTTGCAGATATTGGGCATAGCCGCCCGCGCCACCTCCCAGATGATAAACCAGATTGGGCCCTAAAAATGCCCAGCGCAAGCCGGGCCCGTGCACCATCGCCCGGTCAACATCCTCAACGCTGGCGATATCATCGGCCACGATATTCACCACTTCGCGATAAAGCGCCGCGTTGAGGCGGTTGGCAACATGTCCGATGGCTTCTTTTTTCAACACAATTACTTCGCGCTCGAAATGCTCATAAAATTGCCGAGCCTGCTGCAGAAGCGCCGGATCGCTTCGCGCACCGCCCGCCACTTCAACCAAGGGTATCAAATGGGGCGGGTTGAACGGGTGGCCAACCAAAAGCCGCTCGGGATATCGCATTTTCTCTTGAAGAGCGCTGGGCAGCAGCGCTGTTGTTGACGAGGCGATCGGGGTATCAGCGGGAAGGTAGGCTTCAACCTCTTTCAACAGCTTTTGCTTTAGATCAAGTCGGTCTGGTGCGTTTTCCTGAACCCAATCGGGGTTTTGACAGGCGGTTTTTAAGTTTGTGGTTATTGACAGCTGCGCCCAAGGCACTGCAGCGCTAAGCGGGCTGAGTTTCGCCAAATCTGCCCAGGCGGTTTTTATATAGGCGGTGATCTCGTCTTCGGCAGATGCTTTGGGCTCATAAACCGTAACGCGAGCGCCTTTGCTTAGGAAAAGCGCAGCCCAGCTGGCTCCTATTAAACCTCCGCCCAGAAGCGTGATGCCGTTTTCATACATTGAGGCGCATTTCACACATTCAGGTCAATCCACAGCCCGGATTAATTTGCGCTCGAGCACGCGCAAAACGGTTGCCAGATCATGGCCGCGTTTCAAAATCTGACCATCCATGCCAATCACCGCATATTGGCCCTGCCGCTGGCGCAGCTTTGGGCGTTTTTCAATTCGGTAGAGCGGATGCTCTGCGGTTCTGCGAAACACCGAAAAAATCGCCACATCGCGCAGCGCGGAAATGCCATAATCACGCCATTCGCCAGCCGCCACCATACGCCCATAAAGCGATAAGATGATGTTTAGCTCTAAACGTTGAAAGGATACGGTTTCGCTGGATCGCTCCTGCGGGAAGGCGGTGATACTGTTCATGGTTTAAATCTTGCTGCCTTTGCGCGTGAAATCAAGCGCTTTGGAACTGAATTGAAAAAATAGTTCATATTAAGACAGAGTTTCAAGATCTATGCCCGCCGCAAAGGCGGCGGACATAGGAATATTTTATCCCAAATGGGGGAATTTAATCCTCTTCTGGTATCAGCAGGTTCAGCACAATCGCCAAGAAAGCGGTTGGTGCAACGGCAGAGGTGGCCAGTGTTTTCCAGACGCCCGGCAAATACTGAACCGCGCTTGGAACCAAGTTCAGCCCCAAACCAGCCGTCAGTGATATGGCGATGATGATCATGTTGCGGCGGGTCATTTTCACCTCAGACAACACGTTCATTCCCGCAGCCGCTACCATCCCGAACATCACAATCACACCGCCGCCCAAAACTGGCATTGGCATCGAGGCGATTATGGCTCCGATTTTTGGCAGCAAGCCGGCCAAGACCAGGATAATCCCAGCAATCGTGACCACGTGCCGGCTCATCACGCCGGTCATGCCAACAATCCCTACATTCTGGCTAAAAGAGGTGTTTGGCAAGCCGCCAAAGACCCCGGCAACCGCCGTGCCCAGACCATCCGCATAGGTTGCGCCAGAAATTTCTTCATCTGTTGCCGTGCGCCCGGCGCCGGCTTTGGTTGTGGCCGAGGCATCGCCAACTGTTTCAACCGCCGAGACGATCGAGATCAAGGTTACCGCGATCACCGCACCGAGATTAAACTCGAACCCGTAAGGCATGACTTGCAAGTTGGTGATCATACTGGCTTTGGCCACGCCGCCAAAGGACACCATGCCAAGCATATAGGCAAGCGCATAGCCGGCCAGCAAGCCAATTAAGATTGCTGCATTGGATAATGCGCCCGAGGTGCGGAATTTAACCAAAAGCGCCACGATGATCACAGTCAGTGCGACCGACCAATGTTTCAGCGAACCAAAGCTGTCTGCTGTCATCTGGAAGTCTGCGGCGCCGCCAGCGGCGTATTTAATCCCCACAGGGATAAGATAAAGGCCAATTGCCAAAATCACCAAGCCGGTGACCAAAGGTGGGAACCAACTGCGAATGCTGCTGATCACCGAGCCAAGCGCAAAATGGATCAGGCCTGCGATGATGCATGAGGTAAGCGCAACGCTTAACCCTTGCGTGGCTGCCAGCCCAGCAAGCACGCCGACAAAGGCAAAGCTTGTGCCTTGCATGATCGGCAGACGCGCCCCAACTGGGCCAATGCCAATGGTTTGAAACAGTGTTGCAATACCCGCGAAAAGCATGGCCATTTGGATCAGATAGATTTGCTCTGGACTGCCAAAACCAAGCCCTGCGGCACCGGCGACAATAATCGCGGGTGTGACATTTGAGGCAAACATTGCCAATACATGCTGCAGGCCAAGCGGCAGTGCTTGCCCCAGCGGCGGCGTTATATTCGGATCGCTGTAGCTGTTATTCGATGTCGATGTCATCTTGTCCTCCTATTGACTAAATAGTTAGAATACCGCCTCTTTTTTGAACGGTTAGGAACCTTGTGGTACAACTATATATGGTATGTCAAAGAAAATCTCTTCTAGATTTTCTCCTGATCCGATCCGATCTACCACTGCAAACAGCCCAGGATCCTCTAGCGGGGTCAACACTCCATGCCAAATGTTACGATGGAAATTGATCGCTTGGCCGGGATCTGACAGGAAGGCAAGGGGCCTGCCGGGGCGGTTGTTTTTGTCTGAAGCCACGATAATTAGAAAGCGATTCATGCTCATCGGAATAAAAGCTTGTGAGCCTTCAGGGTGGCGTTCCATCATCGTTAATTGATAGGGTAGGGTGCGCGGCGTGGCGTTAAAGAGGCTTATGCCTGCCCTACCATCGGAAAAATTCAAACGCGCCAAATCATGAAATCGCCCGCAAAGCCCCTGATTGATGATTTTATCGGCTGTGCCCTTTGCCTCTAAAATATCGCCAAATGGAGCAAACGCGGTGGAAGTAAGGGGCTGGGTGACAATCTCTTGGCTCATGGCAACAGTTGCTGCAAACGCAGCTCGGCAATGCGCTCGACCTGCCGGCACGCGGTTTCAAACTCATCCGCGCTGTCATGCGCCAGCCGCGTTTGAAAGGCTGATAAGATCTCCGCCTTGCTAAAATCGCGCACGGCAATGATGAACGGGAAACCGTGCTTTTTCACATAGGCTGCGTTTAAATGGGTAAATTCGGCATGCTCTGCCTCGGTTAATGCATCAAGGCCCACCGAGGCTTGCTCTGAGGTCGACTCGGCGGTAAGGCGGTCTGCCTGCGCCAGTTTTCCCGCCAGATCCGGATGCGCGCGCAAAACACCCAGTCTGGCCTCACCAGAGGCGGATCGGAAGATCCGCGCCAGCGCGTTATGCAGCCCGATCGCGCTGTCATGCGCAGGCCCCAATTCCAGATCAAACGCGCCCTCGGCGATCCAAGCCGAATGTTCAAATACTCCGCCATATTGCTCTATAAATTGATCCTTTTGCATGGAGGAGGGCCGCTCAAATGGCTGCGGGGGGTGATGCTTGGCCCAGTGCTCGGCGATCTCAATGCGGCGGGCAAACCACACATCTTCATGGCTTTTTGCATAATCCATGAAGCGGCGCAGCGCCATAATGCGCCCCGGGCGTCCGATCAGCCGGCAATGCAGCCCGATTGACATCATTTTGGGAGCGCCTGCGCTTCCTTCGGCGTAAAGCGCATCAAAACTATCTTTCAAATAGCTGTAAAACTGATCACCTGAATTAAACCCTTGGGGGGCGGCAAAGCGCATATCATTGGCATCTAACGTATAGGGAATAATCAGCTGATCATGCCCGTTAATCTTGCGCCAATAAGGCAGATCATCCGCATATTCATCCGAAATATAATCAAACTCGCCTTGCGCAGCCACAAGATCTACTGTGTTCATTGAGCAGCGCCCCGTATACCAGCCGCGCGGCCGCTCGCCCACCACTTCAGTGTGCAGCCGCACAGCCTCGGCGATTTGCGCCTGTTCTTCTGCATGCGGCATGTCTTTATGCTCGACCCATTTTAAGCCATGGCTGGCAATTTCCCACTCTGCGCTTTGCATCGCCCGCATTTGCTCGGGATTGCGCGCCAAAGCTGTGGCAACGCCATATACCGTTGCTGGGATCTGCTGTTCGGTAAACAGCCGGTGCACGCGCCAGAATCCGGCCCGTGCGCCATAATCATAAAGGCTTTCCATATTCCAATGGCGTTGCCCTTGCCATTGCGCCGCTCCAACGATCTCTGACAGAAACGCTTCCGAAGCTGTATCGCCATGCAATAGGCAGTTTTCGCCACCCTCTTCGTAATTGATCACGAATTGCACCGCAATCTTCGCCTTATTTGGCCAGTTCGCATGGGGCGGGGTGGCGCCGTATCCGCGCATGTCGCGTGTATAGCGGTTCATTTTCTGCTCTCCTTACTGCCGCCAATCATGGCCCTACCGGCGCAATACATGTTAAATTTTATTTCTGCTTAGGACCAGTTGCCGCACAGGCTTGTGCCTTTTGAAAATTCAGCCAATATAGCCGGGATTTGATTTGTGAAAAGAGTACTTATGCAAGGCTATTTGACAACCCATGTTTTGGATACCGCGCGGGGCTGCCCCGCTGCGGGACTGAAAATAGAGCTAATCCGCCATGTGCCCGAGACTGGCCCGATCGCTTTACAAACCACAATAACAAATGCAGATGGTCGCACCGATGGGCCGATTTTACCGCAAGATGCTTTTAAATTAGGCAGTTATGAATTGATTTTTCACGCAGGCGCCTATCTGCGCGCGCAGGGGCAGATTGAGGAGGCTGCGGTTTTTCTGGAGATGATTCCGATCCGATTCGAAATGCGCAGCGCCGATCATTATCACGTGCCGTTATTGCTGTCTCCTTACGGGTATTCAACCTATCGCGGCAGCTAGCAAAATCTGTGGAGAATAAGAATGTATGAGCTGTTTCTAATCTGGGATTGGTTTGAATTTGCCCTGCGCTGGTTGCATGTGATCACGGCGATTGCATGGATTGGCTCTTCGTTTTACTTTATCGCGCTTGATTTAGGGCTGCGCAAAGCACCTGATTTGCCCGCAGGCGCGCATGGCGAAGAATGGCAAGTGCATGGCGGTGGCTTTTACCATGTGCGCAAATATTTGGTGGCCCCCAGCGATATGCCAGCGCATTTAACCTGGTTCAAATGGGAAAGCTACGCGACTTGGCTATCGGGCGCGGCGTTGCTGATGGTGGTTTATTGGGCAGGTGCTGAGCTGTATCTGATTGATTTGGCAAAAGCGGAACTCAGCGTTTTACAGGCTATTTTGATTTCGGCTGGATCCTTGGCTGTGGGCTGGGTTATTTACGATGCTTTATGCAAATCACGGCTTGGAAATACCCCAACAGCTTTGATGGTTTTACTATTCATTCTATTGGTGGCGATGGCTTGGGGCTATGATAAGATCTTTACTGGCCGCGCAGCTTTGCTGCATTTGGGCGCCTTCACTGCCACCATCATGTCTGCCAATGTGTTTTTTATAATTATGCCAAATCAACGCATTGTGGTGGCAGATCTGCAGGCGGGGCGCAGCCCCGATGCGAAATATGGTAAAATCGCCAAGCTGCGATCGACCCATAATAATTATCTAACTTTGCCGGTGATTTTTTTGATGTTGAGCAATCATTATCCGCTGGCTTTTGCCAGCCAGTATAATTGGTTGATAGCGGGTTTGGTGTTTTTGATGGGGGTCACTATTCGCCATTATTTTAACACGCGCCATGCGCGCGCGGGGAACCCAACTTGGACATGGCCGGCCACCGTTATTTTGTTTATTTGCGTGATTTGGCTGTCAGGGCTGCCGCTTTGGCAAGACGAAGATTTGGACAGTCGGGTGATGTCTGAACAGCAAACCCTGTTTGCCAATGCTGACGGGTATGCGGCGGTTCATGATATCGTGGTGGGGCGCTGTTCGATGTGCCATGCGCGCGAGCCGGTTTATGACGGAATCCGCCGCGCACCCAAACAGGTATATTTGGAAACCGAATTTGACATCACGGCAGAGGCCAGGGCCGTGTTTTTGCAATCGGCGGCCAGTCACGCGATGCCCCCGGCGAATGTCACATGGATGGAAGAGGGCGAACGAGCACAAATTCGGCGCTGGTTTCGAAACGCCACCGAGCACATGCCGTTGCGTGTCGCGCTGCAGTAAGCGCAGTCCAACAAAAAGAGGGTAGTTTTACATTCAGTGGCGGTTACAGCTGCTTCTGTGAGCGATTGGAAACCTAGCTCAGCAGCCCCGCATGCTGCATTGCCTGCTTGATTAGCGCTTTTGTTGCATCGCTCAGTGGGGTAAGCGGCAAGCGCACGCTATCTTCGCAGCGGCCCAGAAGCGATAAGCCGTATTTCGCTCCAACCAAACCGGGTTCGGTGAAAATCGCCTGGTGCAGCGGCATTAGCCTGTCTTGGATGGTTAAGGCAGCGGCATAATCTCCTGCCAAACAGGCCTCTTGTAACTGCGCGCACAGCGCGGGCGCAACATTCGCTGTAACCGAAATACACCCAATACCACCCTGCGCGTTGAACCCATGCGCGGTTGCATCCTCGCCCGAGATCTGCAGAAAATCCGGCCCGCATGTGATGCGCTGTTCGCAGACGCGTGCCAAATCCCCCGTTGCGTCCTTGACGCCGATAATACGCGGCAGCTTGGCCAATTCACCCATCGTTTCGGGTGACATATCCACCACCGAGCGGCCCGGTATGTTATAAATCACAATCGGCAAATCGCAGAAATCATGCAATGTTTTGAAATGCGCGATGAGCCCCTCTTGCGTGGGCTTGTTGTAATAGGGCGTTACCACCAAAGCGGCGCTTGCGCCTACGTCTTTGGCGTGATGCATAAACCGCAGCGATTCGGCGGTATTGTTCGAGCCCGCGCCGGCCACAATCGGAATGCGCCCAGCCGCGGCCTCGACAACCGCGCTGACCACTGCTTCATGTTCTTCATGGCTTAAGGTGGGGCTTTCTCCGGTTGTGCCTACCGGCACCAAACCATGGCTTCCCTCAGCAATATGCCACGCAACCAATGCTTTCAAACCCTCAAGATCCACGGCACCATTTTTGAAGGGCGTGATTAAAGCGGGCATAGATCCTTGTAACATGACGGGCGTCCTTGATTAGCTGGTTGGGTCGGGCAGCGCATCGGCTCTTTGATCCCAGATTGATATTAGGCAACGCTTCGCCGATGCAAAAGAGGCAATTGGTTTCGGGCGAAGGCTGCGCTACACTTTCATTGTCTAGCCTTTTTGGAGCAAAAGTTGCAAGCGATGTTGCGTGTCTTCCTAATTTTTTTGCTCTTACCAGCCACGTCCTTTGCGCTGATCGACGTGCCGCGCCCTTTTTCTCAAGCCTTCACGGCGATGGCGGCGGAAAAATGGGATCTTGCGCTGCGTTTTGCGGCAAAAGAGGGGCCGGTTGCGCGGGATGTGATCGAATGGCATTTGCACCGCGCCGGCAAGGGGACGGCGCCCGCGGCCTTATCATTTTTGAAACGTCGCCCAGATTGGCCGGGGCTGCCCTATTTGCGCAAAAATGCCGAAGCAAGTTTTGCCGATGCCAGCCCCGAACAAGTGCTGGCGTTTTTTCAGCAGACCGCCGCGCAGACGGCGCAGGGCGCCTTGATACACGCTCGGGCTTTGGAGGCGATGAACCGTCCAGAGACGGCAACGCTGGTGGTGCAAGACGCTTGGCTTGGGTTATCCATGTCAAAAGCTGTTCAAGCGCGGTTTTTGACGCGCTACCAAGCGGATCTATCGGGCTTGCATGTTTCACGATTGCGCTGGTTACTCTGGCATAATCATATCTCGCAGGCGCGCAATATGCTGGCCTTGGTGCCCAAGCCTGAGGCCGCTTTGGCGCGGGCTTGGCTGGCTTTGGTGCAACAGAAGCCGGGCGTTGATGGATTGATTGCCCGGGTTCCAAAATCTTTGCAGTCGGATCCGTTATTGGTGCATGCGCGCTTTATTTGGCGCGCGCGTAAGGGGCGCGCGGATGCGGCCTTGGCGCTGATTTTAGAGCAAAGCAGCTCGGCCAAAACGCTTGGTTATCCCCCTGCGTGGGCCGAAAGACGGCGGCGTTTGGCGCGTGATTTATTGCGCAAGGGCGCCTATGAAACCGCCTATAAAATTGCAGCGCAGCACCATTTAAGCGCGGGCAGTAAAAAGGCCGAGCTTGATTGGCTTGCCGGTTATACCGCGCTGAAATTTTTGGCAAAGCCGGCTGCTGCAGAAAAGCATTTCAGCGATTTCCTCACCTCGGTGGAAACGCCAATTTCCTTGGCGCGCGGACATTATTGGCTGGCATTGGCACAATCGCAAATGGGGCGTAATCAGGCGATGGCTGCAAGCATCAAGCGCGCTGCCAGCTACCCCACAACATTTTATGGATTGCTTAGCGCTGAATTGGCGGGTCGTGTCTTGAACGCGCCGGATTTTGTCCGCAGCTCTTTGCCTGATTGGCGCGGGGCTTCGTTTCAAGGCCGCTCAGTCTTTCAAGCGTCCATCGTTTTATTTGCCGCCCAGCAGGATCTGCTGGCCGAACGTTTTCTAACGCATATGGCAGAAACTCTGCCGGATCCGCAGATTCTGTATTTGGCTGATTTTTTGGAAGAGCTCGAAAAACCAAGGGTTCTGGTGATGCTTGGCAAGCGTGCCGCCAGCCAAGGACGCTATTTTCCGCGGCCAACATTTGCGCTGCATCCGTTAAGTGAGCGTGTGGTTGCGGGCACCTCTGGTGAGCTGGCGCTGGCGATCGCACGCCAAGAAACTGAATTTCGGACCGGTGCAGTCTCGTCAGTGGGGGCGTTGGGCATGATGCAGGTGATGCCGCGCACCGGGCGCGAAATGGCCCGAAAGCTTGGGTTGCGCTACCGCAGCGCGCGGGCGCGAGATGATTGGCCGTATAATGCCCGCCTCGGCTCGGCATATTTAGCAGAATTGAATAAAAAATATGATGGCAATATCGTGTTGGTGGCGGCGGCGTATAATGCTGGGCCTGGCCGCGTGGATGCATGGATCCGAACATTGGGTGATCCGCGCAATCCACAGCAGGATACCGTACATTGGATTGAGATGATACCATTTCAAGAAACCCGGAATTATGTGATGCGGGTTACCGAAAGCCTGCCTGTCTACCGCGCACGGCTTGGAAAAACGCCTTTGCCGCAGGCATTTCTGACGCAGCTTTCAGGGGACAGCTTTTAGCCGCTCGCGCCAAAGCGTGAAAAGACCGGCCGCAATCACCAAACTTGAGCCAATCAGCACATTCTGTTCTAATGTTTCGCCGAACACGCTCAGACCGATCATCGAGGCAAAGACCAGTTGCAAATAGGCAAAAGGCTGCACCGCGTTGGCTTCAGCCACTTCGTAACATTTGATCAACAGCCAATGCCCCAAAACCCCGGTGATACAAAGCGCTGCCATCCACAGCCAATCGGTTTGCACCATTGGTTGCCAAAACCAGATACCGACCGCGCTCATTACGATAGCGCCGATTGTTCCGGTCCAAAAAAAGCTGGTTTCCGCCGCGTCTTGACGGGCAGCATAGCGCGTCAGCAGGCCGTAAAGCGCGAATAAGATTGCGGATAAAAGCGGTATCGCGGCGTTGGTTGAAAAAACATCCGAGCCTGGATTGAGAATGATGACAACGCCAATAAATCCGACAAATATCGCAATCCAGCGCCGCCAACCCACTTGCTCGCCCAAGATCGGTCCAGACAAAGCGGCGATCAACAAAGGATAGCAGGCAAAAACGGCATGGCTTTCGATCAGGCCCAGCAGCTCGAAGGCGCTGATCATGACGCAGATTTCCACCGCCAAAAGCGCGCCGCGGAAGATTTGCAATGCCGGCTGGCGGGTGTAGGCCTGCTTGCGCAGCCCTCCGGGCTTGCGATTGGCAAGGGCGATGACAAAAGCGGCAAAGAACCAATAGCGGATCATGACCACCATTAAGACATTATATTCCGTTGCCAGATGGCGTGATATTCCATCTTGCGCTGCAAAAATCAAAGTGGTCAGGATCATCAAAAAAATCCCAAATTTGGGGTTATTCTGCATCGATTAATCCTTTGGTGGCCAGGCTCATATGCCGTTTACGCCCAAAGCCGGGCAATCGAGCCACGTTGAACCCTGCCGCTTGAAGATTACGCCGTACCTCGCCAGCGGCGCTATAGGTGCTGGCGCTGCCGCCTGCCTGGGTTTTGTCATACAGCGCTTGCAACAGATCTGCTTGCCATAATTCGGGGTTTTTAGCCGGTGAAAACCCGTCGAGGAACCAGCAATCCGCTGCCCCCTGCCACAGGGGCAGGCTCAGCCGGGCATCCCCTTGCACAAGCCTGAGCGTAATATCGGTGGTTTCAATTTGTCCGGTGGTCAGAAGGGTTTCCCAGAGCGGTGCGAATTCTGCGCTCAGCGTTTCGAGCATCGGAAAGACAGCCTGCGCTTTGATCATATCTTTCGCGCTTAAGGGAAAGGCTTCAAAACTGGTGAACAGCAAGCGGCCCGGGCGATCTATGCGCCGCCAGCTGTCTAACAGGGTTAGAAAATTTAGACCTGTGCCAAACCCCAATTCTGCGATCGAGAACCCATCATGCAAACGCTCTGGCAAGCTATTGGCGTTTAAAAACACATGCTTGCTTTCTTCAAACCCGCTTTCCAATGAATAATAAGGGTCATCAAATTGCAAAGAGACGGGCACATTTTGCGCGCGCCATTCAAGTTTGGGATCTTGGGGTGTCATTTCAGAGGCCTTGTGAATGACGCGCTGCGCCGATAGGGACAATGCACCAGAAGCAAGAGGGTTGGCAATGGTCGATGTAACGATCAGAGGGGCGGGTATTTTTGGCCTGTCCATCGCGTGGGAATGCTTGCAGCGCGGCGCCTCTGTGCAGGTGATCGATCCTTATGGTGTGGCGTCGGGGGCCAGCGGTGGCCTTGTTGGGGCATTGGCGCCGCATGTGCCCGAAAACTGGAATTCCAAAAAAGCCTTTCAATTCGAAAGTCTGATGATGGCTGACAGCTTTTGGACATCTGTGCAGGCTGCGTCTGGCCTATCAGCCGGTTATGCGCGTTTGGGCCGCGTGCAGCCCTTGCCCGAGAATGCGGCGCTTGATCTGGCGCTGGCGCGGGGCGAAAATGCGCGTCAGCTCTGGCAGGGGCAAGCGGGCTGGCATGTGCTGAACGAGCGCCCCAGTTGGGCGCCCGACTCGGCCTCTGGATATTGGATCTTTGATGATTTATCGGCCCGCATCAATCCGCATGCGGCTTGTTTGGCTTTGGCCGAGGCGTTGCGCAGTTTAGGGGCGAGCATTTCAACTGAGGGCGATGATCAAGGCCGCGTGCTCTGGGCCAGCGGCGTGCATGATTTGGCGCGCATCAGCGGGGCGCGCAATCGCTCGTTCGGGGGGGCTGTGAAAGGCCAAGCCGCGTTGCTCCAGGTCGATCGCGCAGAGCATCCGCAGGTTTTTGCAGATGCTTTGCATTTTGTTCCGCATGAAGATGGAACGCTCGCGATCGGATCCACATCAGAGCGCGATTTCAGCGCGGCCACCAGCACGGATGCGCAGCTTGAGGCCTTGCTCAACAAAGCTTATGCGATTTTCCCCGCACTCGCAGGCGCGCCTGTGGTTGCGCGCTGGGCTGGGTTGCGCCCCAGAAGCCGCAGTCGCGCTCCGGTTTTGGGCCAGCATCCTTTGATTTCGGAGGCGTTCATTGCCAATGGTGGTTTCAAGATCGGGTTTGGCATGGCGCCTAAAATTGCGCAGGTCATGGCGGATTTGATGCTATTGGAACAAGACCATATTCCAGAGGCCTTTCGGCCGGAGGCATCGTTTTAAGGGGCGGAAATTTGCATTTAAGGCGCATCGTGGCCTAAAATCCGGATGGGGCATGTTTTGACTTTTGCGTAGATTTATTGACATTGATATGAGAACGCATTCATTCAAGAGGTCCGCATGCCGCCAAATCCAACCTTGCGTCCACAAGAGGTGGTGCTGATGCCCGATCCGGCCGAGCGCGCGGATGCAACTTTGGCCTTTATTGGGGTAATTCGGTCGCCCTGGCAGCGGGAAAATTGTCCAAAAAACTTAACCCAAGCCCACCGACGTGATGCAGGGCGCGCGGTGGTGGAAATACAGCCAGAATTCCGCCCGGGTCTTACCGGGCTGGCGGTGGGTGATCTGATTTGGCTGCTGCTTTGGTTTGATCGCGCGCGCCGTGATATTATTCTTCAAGCACCCGCGCATGCTGGTGGATTGCGCGGTGCCTTTGCGCTGCGCAGCTCGGTGCGCCCCAATCCAATCGCAATGGAGGCGGTTCAAATCCTAGCCATTGATCCTGATTCTGGCACGTTTGAAATTGATGCCACTGACGGATTTGACGGCACACCGGTTCTGGATATTAAGCCTTGGCGTGGCGGCATTGATATACCGCCGCCCGCCTAGACATGGCGGTTGGTTGCGCCCGCGCTTTAGGCGGCTTCCAATACGCGCCGTGCGATCACTTGGGCCTGAATTTCTGCAGCGCCTTCAAAGATATTCAGAATCCGTGCATCGCAAAGAATGCGGCTGATTTTATATTCCAGCGCGAAGCCGTTACCCCCATGAATCTGCAACCCATTATCCGCCGCTGACCAGGCCACGCGGGCACCAATCAGTTTGGCCATACCCGCTTCAACATCGCAGCGGCGGTCATTGTCTTTTTCAAAGGCGCTAAAATAGGTCAGCTGGCGCGCGATCATAATTTCAACTGCCATCATGGCCAATTTATTGGCAACCCGCGGGAAGGCGATGATGGGTTTGCCAAATTGTTTGCGATCCTGCGCGTATTGCAGCGATATATCCAAAGCCGATTGTGCCACACCCACGGCGCGGGCCGCTGTTTGAATGCGCGCGCTCTCGAAGGTTTGCATCAATTGCTTAAAACCCTTACCCTCGGCGCCGCCCAGCAGGTTCTCCGATGCCACCTCAAACCCGTCAAAAGCAAGTTCGTATTCTTTCATCCCCCGATAGCCCAACACTTCAATCTCGCCGCCGGTCATATTAGGGGTGGGAAATGGGTTTGCATCGTCGCCGGGGGTTTTTTCGGCCAGAAACATCGATAGGCCGCGATGGTCGCTGCTTTGCGGATCCGTGCGCGCCAAAAGGGTCATCACATGCGTGCGTGAGGCATGGGTGATCCAGGTTTTATTGCCAGTGATACGATAGCCATCTTCAGATTTTACCGCCCGCGTACGCAGGGCGCCCAAATCAGACCCGGTATTTGGCTCTGTGAAAACCGCAGTGGGAAGCGTTTCGCCGCTGGCGATCTTGGGCAACCATTTTGCTTTTTGATCATCTGTACCGCCGCATAGAATCAGCTCAGCTGCGATTTCAGAGCGGGTGGCCAAAGATCCAACCCCAATATAGCCGCGCGATAGCTCTTCTGAAACAACCGCCATTGACGCTTTGGACAGGCCAAACCCGCCAAGATTTTCTGGGATTGTCAGACCAAACACACCCAATTCTGCCAAATCGCCAATAACATCCATCGGAATCAGCTCATCTTGCAAATGCCACTCATGCGCGTGCGGCTCGATGCGTTCCAAAGCATATCGGCGAAATTGTTCGCGGATCATTTCCAGCTCTTCATCAAGCCCGCTGGTGCCGAAAATCAAATTGCCTTGATCCTCTTGCATCAGCGTCACCAAAAGGGTTTTCGCGGCCTGGCTATTGCCGCTTTCCATCAACTGCACAACAGCGCCTTGCTGAAAGTCCCCTATGTCTTCCGGGGTTAACCCGATATCTTGCGGTCGCAAGATTTCGCTTTGACTCATCGGAATACCGCCGATGATTTGCTGCAGATATTCGGCAAACCCAATTTGTAAAATTAACTGGTTTGACGTTGAAAATTGGTTTTCAGCTGCCAGCGCGGCAGCCCAATTGTGCATTTGGCGCAGCGATTCGGTATAGGTGGCCAGCCAAGCCAACCCATGCGCTTGGACCTGATGGGTTTCAAGCCGAAGCGGATCAACGCGTCCCTCGTCACACAGCACGCCTTGGCAATGCACCTTGGCCCGTTGCAGCAACTGCTCGAGGCGTTGCGTTGCGGTTTTTGTCAGTGTGAGCAAATCTTTCAATACTACATTTTCATCTGAAAAATTACGCTTCGATCCATCTGGCATAACACGGCTCCTTTTGCTTGCGTCCCTGATAAGCCTTTTGCAACTGCAGCGCAATATAAATTCAAATTAATGTTTAAATTTGTTCAAAAATTTCGCGGTAAACGAAATCATTTACTCTAACTGCGCTGAATTGCCTGTGATAAAGCCCCATGATGGATTTGATTTTAAGCAATATGTCTCAGTGGCATTGGATCGTTGCGATTGGTGTGGGGTGCTGCGCGGGGTTCATCAAGGGTGTGGTTGGATTTGCCATGCCGATGGTGTTCATCGCGGGGCTCAGCTTAATTGTGCCACCAGAATTGGCTTTGGCAGGGCTTATCCTGCCAACCGTAATCACCAATATCTGGCAGGCCTTTGCACAGGGCCGCGCCGCAGCCTGGCAATCCGTTAAACGCTTTCGGCTTTTTTTGATCACTGGGTTGGTGTGCGTTTTGATCAGTGCTCAGCTGGCCTCGGTGCTTCCAGATATATTGTTTTTGGGCAGTTTGGGTGGGCTGATCGTATGTTTTTCGCTTTTGCAACTATGTGGCCTTGGTTTGCCCGTGATGCGCGCGGGGCCTAAGGCCAGCATCATCTTTGGCAGTATCGCGGGACTTTTGGGTGGCGTTTCGGGCATTTGGGGGCCGCCAATTGTGGCGTATTTGACCGCTTTGAATACAAATAAAATCGAACAAATACGGGTGCAAGGCGTGATTTACGGATTGGGCGCTGTGGCCTTGGTGGTGGCGCATATAGGATCGGGTATATTGACCCTCGCAACGGCGCAGTTTTCGGCGCTTCTTGTCCTGCCCGCGGCGCTTGGGATGTGGCTTGGGGTGCAGATTCAAACGCGCATCGATCAAAAGCTGTTTCGGCGGGTCACTTTGCTGGTTTTGCTTGTGATGGGCTTGGTCTTGCTGCGCCGCGCCGCGTTTGCCTAGGGCGGCGTTGGCGCGCTGATATAAGGATCAGAGCAGCCGCGTAAAACATCCCGTCCACAGCGACGCGGGGAGAGTTGTTTATCCAAACAGATCCGCAGCTCATGCAATAACCCTTTTCGACAGGTCACCACCAGATTATTGGGTTGCAATTGGAGATTATCGCGCAGAACGCTGTCTATCAGACTGGTCGGTGCAAAACGCTGCTCGGAAAGCGGCAGGGTCAGCTGGTCTGGTTTTCGAATTGCCTCAAACGCGGCGCGCGAGGCCTGAAAATAATCATCCGCAGCAAGGTTCGCGCAGGTGCCATGCTTGCGCCAAGCGTGCAGCGCCAAGCCTTCGCTGCCCATAATATGGCGCATGGTTTTGAGCTGTTTGGGCGTTGGCGCGGGCTGCGTCGTTTTACAAAATTTTGGCCAGCCATTCTCGTATTGTGGCCAGAGCCCGTGCAAAATCTACGCGAGGTCACGCGTGGCATCGCATTGTTCAGCACCGCGCTTGAGCCCGGTTAACTGGCACCAACTGGGCGACCAGCTGAGCGATAACACGTAATAATCAGACATCTGCGCTTTTGCGCTATGGCCCGTAAAGACCCAAAGCCCGACACATATGATCTGTATAAACTTCTGCATGGCCTCTTTTCTTTTCGATATGCCTTATATATAGCATCAGTAAGTTCCCCGACACCGGAAGCCCGCCTTATGCAAGGCAGCCTGACTTTCAGGCACCGGGAGAGGTTTACGTGACGCCAGATGTAGCAAGGAGTAACCCTATGTCAAAACCAATTATGGCCCGTGCGACCGCGGTTTGGCTGGTCGATAATACCACGCTGACGTTCAAGCAGATCGCAGATTTTGTTCAAATGCACGAACTCGAAGTGCAAGGCATTGCAGATGGTGATGTGGCCACTGGGGTGAAAGGATTTGATCCGGTTGCGAATAATCAGCTTGAGCAATCTGAGATTACGGCGGCCGAGGCTGATCCTTTGCATAAGTTGAAGCTGAAATTCAACGCCGCCGCGCAAGGGGAAGAAAAACGCCGCGGCCCACGCTACACGCCGCTCTCCAAACGCCAAGACAGACCGGCGTCAATCCTGTGGTTGGTGAAATTCCACCCCGAATTATCCGATGGGCAAATTGGTAAGCTGGTGGGCACAACCAAACCCACGATTCAAGCCATCCGTGAACGCACGCATTGGAATATCTCAAACATCCAGCCGATTGATCCGGTTGCGCTGGGCCTGTGCAAACAATCTGAACTTGATGCGATTGTTCAAAAAGCAGCTGCGAAAAAGGCCGCCGATGGTCCCGTTATGGACGATGATGAGCGTCGTAAGTTGGTGAGCACTGAGCAATCTTTGTCAATGCCGGCAGAACCAAAAATCCCGGCTGCGATTGAAGGGTTAGAATCCTTTTCGCTGCGCGAAGATGAGCCTGCTGACACTTCAGAAGATGACTTTTTGGATGCGGATAGCTTTTTCAATTTGCCCGAGGGCGATCAGCCAGAACTGGACGATTGATCTTTTTTTGCTGCGCGCATTCGGCCCAAGCCGCCGGATGCCGCTGCAAGGCTGTTGAATCAGACCGCTTTGCGGGCCTTTAAAGCGGCGGTGATGGTGCCGTCATCTAAATAATCCAACTCACCGCCTATGGGCACGCCTTGCGCCAACGTGGTGACTTTGGTGCGGCTTTCCAATTGATCTGCTAGATAATGCGCGGTGGTTTGCCCCTCGATGGTGGCGTTCAGCGCCAAGATCACTTCGGTGATATTTTCACTGCTAACGCGATCAATAAGTTTAGGGATCCGCAATTCATCGGGCCCGATCGCATCCAGCGCCGAGAGGCATCCGCCCAAAACGTGGTAGCGGCCTTTGAAAACCTGCGCCCGCTCCATCGCCCAGAGATCGGCGACATCCTCCACCACGCAAAGTTCCCCCGTGGCGCGCCGCTCGTTGCGACAAATATCGCAAATATCTTCGGTCCCAATATTGCCGCAGTTCAGACATTCCTGCGCGGTTACCGCAACCGTTTGCATCAAATCGGCAAGCGGGGTTAGCAATAAGGCGCGCTTGCGGATCAAATGCAAAACCGCGCGGCGGGCAGAGCGCGGGCCCAGGCCGGGCAGTTTCGCCATGAGCTCTATCAAAGCATCAATATCTTTGGTTTTGCTCATCGCAAGCGCTTACCCGTTTTTTGATATGGTCTGAAAATCTATGGCGCCCTTTTAAAACGGCAGGTTCATCCCAGGGGGTAAGCCAAGGCCTTCGGTCATTTTGCCCATTTCATCTTTGGCGCGCTCAGCCGCTTTTTGCTGGGCATCTTTGATCGCCGCCAGAATCAGGTCTTCAACAACTTCTTTATCATCACCCGAAAATATAGATTTATCGATATCCAAACCGGTCAAATCGCCCTTTGCCGTGCAGCTGGCTTTTACCAAGCCCGCGCCGGCTTCACCGGTGACGATAATGTTGTGCATATCCTCTTGCATTTGGGCCATTTTGCCCTGCATTTCGGTTGCAGCCTTCATCATTTTGGCCATATCGCCCATGCCGCCTAAGCCTTTGAACATGTTCTATCCCCTTTGTCTTCGATGCTCTTTCCTACGCAGTGTTACGCCCAAAAACAAGCGTTTTGACGGGGCGGCTATCCGCGCTGATCGCCAATCTGCGCTGCAGGTGATTTACAAACCATGCTTGCAGGATTTAACTTTAGCCCATGGATGAGCGCTGCCGCGCAGAAAGAAGAGGGATATGCAGGGCCAAGAGCCAATATTGACGGGAATTGATCCCACTCTGGCCGTTCAGGCGGCGGGTTTGACGTTGAGCGCCTTGATTGAGGTGCAAACCCGCTTGCGCCCGGATCATCTGGCCGTGAAGGATGCCATCACGGGCTATAGCTATCGCCAGCTTGATCAACGCAGCAATCGCATGGCGCATTATTTTACAGCGCGCGGCGTTGCACGTGGAGACCGTATTGCGATTTTATCAGAAAACCGGATTGAATATATTGAAGTGTTTCTGGCGGCTGCTAAAATTGGCGCCATCGTGGCCTGTCAGAATTGGCGTTTGACGCATGACGAGCTGCGCCATTGCCTGAGCTTGGTTGAACCACGAATTCTGCTGGCCTCGCCGCGCAATCAGGCGCAGGCAGAAAGCTTGGCCGATATCGCGCCGGTTCAAATGATCGATGATGTCTGGGTTGAAGCTCTGATGGGCTATTCCAGCAGCGCTGTGCCGGAACGTGCCACGCCAGAAGACGGCATCGTCATTCTTTACACAAGCGGCACCACCGGCCTGCCGAAAGGCGCCTTGATCAGCCATCGGGCGGAAATCGCGCGGGCCGCGACGCAAATGCTGGATATGCCAGCCGATCCTGAGGATGCGTTTATTGCTTGGGCGCCTTTGTTCCACATGGTCTCAACGGATACGGTGTTTAAAACCTTGATACTTGGAGGAACCGTTATCGTGGTGGACGGGTTTCAACCGGATCAGCTTGTAGATTTGATCGCCACCGAAAGCCTGGGGCGGTTGACTTTGATGCCCGGAATGATTGCGCCGCTTCTTGCGGCGATGCGGGCCAAAGAGGCCCGAGTAAAATCTGTAAAATGGGTTGGCGTTATGGCGGATTTGGTGCCGCTGGATCAAATTGCCGAAGTCACAACGCTTTTTCAGGCGCCTTATCTGAACACATTTGGTGCCACCGAAACCGGCTTTGCCCCTGCATCCGCAGGCCATATTGGGATTGGTGACATTGCGACCAGCTTGGACAAACAACAAAGCGCGCTCTGCCAAATCAAATTGGTTGATGCGCAAGATCAGGAGGTACCCGAAGGAGAGACCGGAGAATTGGCGATTCGCAGCCCGGCATTGTTCAGTGGCTATTGGAACAACCCCAAAGCCAATGCTGAGGATTTCCGAAATGGTTGGTTTCATATGGGGGATATGTTCAAGCGCGGCTCAGATGGAGGCTTACGCTTTGTAGATCGTCGTAAATATCTGATCAAATCAGGCGGAGAAAATATTTACCCGGCCGAAATCGAACGGCTTATTTTGGCAGATCCGCGGGTTTTAGAGGCTGCGGTTGTGCGTCAGAAACACCACCATTGGGGAGAAGTTCCCATTGCCTTTATTGCCCGCAAAGATGCCAGTTTGAGCGAGGCAGATATTTTGGTGCATTTGTGCACAGCGCTTGCGCGCTACAAGCTGCCCAAAGCCTTTCATTTTATCGCCGAATTCGAGTTTCCCCGCAGCACCACCGGCAAGATAATGCGCCATATATTAGAGCAGCGTCTTGGATGACGCCTCCAACGCTTTTTCAGCCTATCAGAACGGAGCTAAAACCCTGTGACAGAAAGCGGTCCACCTTATTCTTCGAACGGATCCCATTCGTCTTCGACGGGCTGCAGCGCGTCGGTCTCGGCCTCCGCAGCCAAATCTTCAGGGGTGCGGATTTCTATGATCTGCGCCTTTGGAAAGCTGTCAAACACCGCTTTTACAAGCGGATGGCTTAAGGCTTTTGCCTTCAGCGCCTCTTCTGCACTGCTGCGCATTCGCGCTATGGTCTGGGCACCGCCATCATTTACCAAGCTCACCGCCCAGCGCTGGCCCGTCCATAATTGCAGCCGGCTGCCTAGGCGTTGGGCAAGATCGGCGGGCGCATCAGCGGTGGGAACGAATTCAATCCGCCCCGGCTGATACCGCGCCAGCTGTACGCAACTTTCCACTTCGACCAAAAGCCGAACATCGCGCTGCGCGCGTATCAGATCTATAATATGATCGAAACTGGGGTAGGCGGCCAGCATCTGTTGCGTGTTAAGGGCCAAAGCCTGTTCAGCGCCGCCCAGTACCGCGCTTGGGGTCGAGATATTTTGATTGCCGCTGGGGCTTTGCGCGGATGGCGTCGGGGATGCAGTGGCAATCGCGCCCGGTTTGTCGGTTAAAGCGGTTGCTGCGCTTAGCCCAGCACCAGAGCCCGAACTGCCGCCCGAACTGCTGGCTAAACCCGCCCCTGCGGGAGGGGGTGGTATGTCTTTTAATTTTCGCACCAACTCTTCGGGGCTGGGAAGATCTGCCACATGGGTAAGCCGGATCACCGCCATTTCGGCCGCCATCATCGCGTTTGGTGCTTGTGACACTTCTTCGATACTGGTCAGCAACATTTGCCACATGCGGGTCAGGGCGCGCATTGGCAAGGCCTTGGCCAAGCTCAATCCGCGCATCTGCTCGTCAGGAGAAACGGTTGGATCCTCTCCCGCATCTGGGGTAATTTTAACAACCGAAACCCAATGGGTAACTTCGGCCAAATCGCGCATCACGGCCAAAGGATTTGCGCCATCGGCATATTGCCCGCCCAGTTCGCTCAGCGCAGAGGCGGCATCGCCGCGCATAATCATTTCGAACAGATCCATCACCCGGCCGCGATCTGCCAGTCCCAACATTGCGCGCACTTGCTCGGCCGAGGTTTCTCCAGCGCCATGGCTGATCGCCTGATCCAAAAGCGATGTGGCATCCCGGGCTGAGCCTTCGGCGGCGCGCGTGATGAGGGCTAGGGCATCGGCAGCAATTTCTGCCTGCTCCGCCGCGGCAATTTTTTTCAAAAGCGCGATCATCACATCTGGCTCGATCCGACGCAGGTCAAACCGCTGGCAGCGCGACAATACCGTGACCGGCACTTTGCGAATTTCGGTTGTGGCAAAGATAAATTTCACATGCTCGGGGGGTTCTTCCAGCGTCTTCAGCAGCGCATTGAACGCATTGGTCGACAGCATATGAACTTCATCGATGATATAGATCTTATAGCGCGCGCTGGCGGCGCGATACTGCACGCTTTCGATGATTTCTCGTATATCATCAACGCCGGTCCGGCTGGCCGCATCCATTTCCAGCACATCCACATGGCGGCCTTCCATAATCGCCACACAATGCTCGCATGTTCCGCAGGGCTCGGTGGTGGGCCCGCCGCTGCCATCGGCGCCAATGCAATTCATACCCTTGGCAATGATCCGCGCGGTGGTTGTTTTGCCCGTGCCACGAATTCCTGTCATCACGAAAGCTTGCGCGATCCGATCTGCCTCAAAGGCGTTGCGCAACGTGCGCACCATCGCCTCTTGGCCAACAAGATCGGTAAAGGTTTCTGGCCGGTATTTGCGGGCCAGAACTTGATAGCCTTGGGTCGGGGTTTCGCTCATGCTGGGTCTCGGTTATACTCTTATCCTATACGCTAAGCTGTTGTGAGGCGAAGGTCTAGGGGCTGCAGAGACGGCTGATCGAAAAAGGGAGGCCTGCGCGTGTTTTCAATTTTTGACGTTGCGATTGGCAATGCGGCGCTGGCCCTATGCCCGCTTCCGGGGCGGTTTTCGCCCTATCTGAATGATTTTGCGGCGATTCTGGCTTGGCGCCCAGATTTGGTGCTGAGCCTGACGGAGCGCTCTGAAATGAAACCCGTGGGCGCTGCAGATTTTCCGGCAGATTTAAAGGCCCAAGGCATCCAGTGCTGCCATTTTCCAATTTTAGATTATCAAACGCCAAAGCCGGAAAATGCCAAGCGATGGCAATCGGTTGAGGCAAAGGCAGGTCGTGTGCTTGGCCAAGGGGGGCGGGTTTTGGTGCATTGCTTCGGTGGCTGCGGTCGCTCGGGGATGGTCGCTTTGCGGCTTATGCGCCGGACGGGTCTATCCGCTGATGTGGCGTTGTTTCATCTGCGCGCTATTCGGCCCTGTGCCATCGAAACGCCCGAGCAAGAGCGTTGGGCGCGCGTCGCCTTTGAAGAGTGAGAAAAAAGTGAGAGGCTGGACAACGACCCAAGCGGGGCTCGTTACGGCTGCTTCCTTCCGGATCTGACCGGGTTGGCGAGGTGCCTGCCCGCGCCAACCTCTCACCTGCTCTCTTAGGGGGTTTTAAAAAAAACTGCAACCTCCCCGCGCGGGTGATTGCTCTGCCTTGATCATCATGTCATCAGGGCGCTTAAGGCAAAGAGAGGGCAAAGAATGAAACTGGCAGAAACCGTGACATTTGGAGGGTCGGCCCTTGATCGTGCAGCAGAGTTGCGGGGCAGCGCACAGGGCCAACCGCAAGCTGGCGATCAGGTCATTCTTTTATGGCGGGGTAAAATTCTGGTTGATAAGGCCGCAGAAACGCCCCTAGTGCGATTGCGCCTGCCGCAGCCTTTAACGGTGGGGGCGCCTTGGGTTTTTTTGGGCCAAGAGGCGGGGCAGCGTATCTTTGCCTTTGATATTTCCAGTTGGTCGCCAAACGATCAGGACCTTCCGCCAGAGGGTGCTTTTAACGATCCGTCAGAGCAATATCATCCAGAGTTGGCAAAAGGGCTGCGATTTTGCGAATTGCGCTCGTATATGACAGCCTTGTCGCCGCGCGATGCAGAATTATCCGCAACCGCAAAGGCGATGTTCCATTGGCACGCATCGCATAGGTTTTGTGCCCGTTGCGGGGCGGCCAGCGATAGCGCACAATCGGGCTGGCAGCGGGTGTGCCCGCGCTGTTCGGCGAGCCATTTCCCGCGCACGGATCCTGTTGTGATCATGCTGATCACTTCTGGACAAAACGTCCTTTTGGGGCGCTCTCCGCATTGGCCCGAGGGGATGTATTCGCTTTTGGCGGGGTTTGTGGAACCTGGAGAAACCATCGAAGCGGCGGTGCGGCGCGAAGTTTTGGAAGAATCGGGCATCCGAGTGGGGTCGGTAAACTATTTGGCATCACAGCCTTGGGCCTTCCCAAATTCGCTCATGTTTGGCTGCCATGGCGAGGCGCTCAACACAGATATCACCATAGATCCCGACGAATTGCAGGATGCGCTTTGGATCAGCAAGGCCGAGCTGAATGATATCGTAGCGGGGATCCGCACCGATATTCTGCCCGCCCGGGCTGGATCTATCGCGCATTTTCTTTTACAGCGTTGGCTTGCAGATCGTTTAGACTAACTTCATTTTAATCATCATAGGCCGATGCATTTAACGGCGCGACATAGATTGAATCATTCGCTGGAGTTCGTCAGCCAAAGGCTGACAGATTTCCAACGCTTTGAAGCGCTTGCTGAAGCGCAGGGCATTTTGCAGGATCGGCGGGGCGATTTGCAAAAGCCTTTAAGCTGTAACTGGGCTTTAGAGTTTTGGTTTCGCGGTAAAATGCGATATCCTGAACTAAGCGTGCCGCGCTTTGATACGCCGCAAGACTGGAGCTTTGAGCTGCAGGAGGCCGCGCTATTCATTCGGTGCGATATTGCGCTTGAGGCTGGCGATGAAGCGCAATGCTTTTTGCGCATTTCCTGCACGCTGCACCCGTTAAGCCTGCGCATGTTCATGCGCTTACAAGCGATCCAACTGGCGGCCCATAAAACACAAAAGCGTTTTCAAGCCGGAATTGAGCATTATATCGAGCTGGCCTTAGCGCTGCCCTAAAGCAGCAGGCCCATGGCGCGTCTGTAAAAAATATAGGGTTGAAGGCTCAGCGCGCGGTATCTGCGGGATAAGCCCCCAAAATTTTGAGCTCTGAAGTAAAATATGCCAATTCTTCTAAGGCCAATTGCACATTCTCATCCTCGGGATGACCTTGGATATCGGCGTAAAATTGGGTGGCTTGAAAACTGCCCCCCACCATATAGCTTTCCAATTTGGTCATATTAACGCCATTTGTGGCAAACCCACCCATGGCTTTATACAGCGCGGCCGGAATATTGCGCACTTGAAATACAAACGTGGTCATCATCGTGCCAGAGCCGCGGCGTGTGAAATCCGGGGCGCGAGCCATATGCAAAAACCGGGTCGTATTATGGCCATGATCTTCGATATTTTTTGCTAAAATATTCAACCCGTAGATCTCGGCAGCCAAAGCGCTGGCCAAAACGCCGCGTTCGTGGTTTTGACTCTGCGTCAGATCAGCCGCGGCGCCCGCGCTGTCAACCGCGCTGACCGGCGCAATCGCGTGATCGCTTAAAAAACGCCGTGCTTGTGGCAGCAAGACCGGATGCGCGAAAGCCTGCGTGATCGCGGATAAGGGCACACCGGGCAAGGCCATCAAACTGATCCGTACCCGGGTGAGCGTTTCGCCAATGATATGCAGCCCCGAATCGGGCAAGAGGCGGTGGATATCGGCCACCCGTCCATAGGTTGAGTTTTCCACTGGCAGCATAGCCAAATCCGCCTGATGGCTGCGCACCGCTTCGATCACATCTTCAAAGCTTCGGCAGGGTAACGGCGTCATATCGGGGCGCGCCTCTTGGCAGGCTTCATGGGAATACGCTCCCAACTCGCCTTGAAATGCGATTTTTCCGGTCATTTTTCTCTGCTTTTCTTCAACTTGGTCGTTTCGTCGCGGTTTCTACACCTTGCATACCGCGAGTGGAAGCGATTAGAAAGCGCTCAGGCATA
Source organism: Rhodobacteraceae bacterium SB2 (assembly GCA_001642945.1). GTDB lineage: Bacteria > Pseudomonadota > Alphaproteobacteria > Rhodobacterales > Rhodobacteraceae > Thalassovivens > Thalassovivens spotae. The sequence goes on from LGRT01000014.1 coordinate 189,184, forward strand.
TTCAGATGGAGTTCACGCAATGCTAGACACGATGACACTTACCAAAGTTGTGGGCAGCCTTTGCGGCGCATTGTTGGTGTTTTTGCTTGGCAATTGGGTTGCCGAGGAAGTCTATCATATGGGGGGCGGGCATGGCGAAGAACACGCGGCTGGCTATTATATTGAAGTAGAAACCGCTGAAGAGGAAGCCGAAGAGGAAGAAGAAGTCGATTTTTCCGAATTGGTGGCGATGGCCGATACGGGCAAAGGCGCGAAGGTCTTTGGCAAATGTAAAGCCTGCCACAAGTTGGAAGATGGCGCCAATGGCACCGGCCCGCATTTGTATCAAGTGGTGGATCGCGACGTTGCTGCGGTAGATGGATATGGCTATTCGGGCGCCTTGATCGAAGTGGCAGATGTGTGGACAATCGAAAATCTGAACGGTTTTTTGGAAAACCCAAAATCATATGCGCCTGGCACCAAAATGGGTTTTGCGGGTCTTAAGAAAATTCAAGACCGGGCGAATGTGATCGCATATTTGGCTGAGGCCGCTCAGTAAGCTATTCGCAGAAAATTCCTTTAGAGTCTCTGAAGCGTTGCGAACGGCCGCTGCGCACGCTTCGCTGAGCTTGTGATCAGCAAGAGGGCTTAGACTCTTCGCGGCCCATATTGCGCAGAGATACCGTTTTATCAGAACGCTTCCCAATAAAGCCCATGCATCAAAACTTTGTGTTGTTTTGTGGCTTGGATATTTTGTGTCGTAGCCTATGTTTATCATTAGCGTAAAAGGGAGGTGCGGCCTGTGGTACGACATTCAAGCAAAACAGTGGTGAAAACGACATCGTGGAGCGTTCAAAACAGCCGAGTTTGGATTGGCTTATGCTTCGGATGGGCAACTCTGCTTTTGGCCAGCAGCCTCTGGGCAGAGAGCCATAGCACAAAAACCCATGGCTATTCCTTTTTTGGCGAATTGAACTATCCAGCAGATTTCGCGCATCTCGCCTATGTCAACCCAAACGCGCCCAAAGGCGGTGAAATTTCGATTTGGGGGTTTGGTACGTTCGACTCAATGAACCCTTATTCGCGCAAAGGGCGCGCCGCTGCCTTGGCCTCGGCGCCGTTTGAAAGCCTGCTCGAGGGCACCGCAGATGAGGTTGGCGCGAGCTATGGGTTGCTGGCTGAAAGCCTTGAATATCCTGAAGATGTCAGTTGGGTGCGCTTCCACATTCGCCCCGAAGCGCGGTTTTCCGATGGCAGCGCGGTAACCGCGCAGGATGTGAAATTCACCTATGATTTGTTTCTTGAGCAGGGGCTGGTGAGTTTTCGCGCCGTGCTTGGCGAATTTGTTCAAACCGTCGAAGTGCTCGATAGCAAGACGGTGCAATATACATTCTTGCCCGACTCGCCCCTGCGCGATCGGATCCCCACCGTGGGTGGATTGCCGGTCATGTCGCAGGCCTGGTTTAAGCGTACGGGCGCAAGGTTGGATGAAAGCCGCATGGAGCCCGCGATCGGCTCTGGGCCGTATCTGCTCGATCGCTATGAGATTAACCGCAACGTGATTTATACGCGCAACCCCAATTATTGGGGCAAAGATCTTCCAATCAATCGCGGCCGCAGCAATTTTGACCAGATACGGGTTGAGTATTTTGCAGATGGCAATGCAGCTTTCGAAGCCTTCAAAGCGGGCGCTTACACGGTGCGCATCGAAAATTCCTCGAAAACATGGGCAACCGGTTATGATTTTTCGGCTCTGGATGACGGTCATATGGTCAAAAAAACTCTGCCCGACGGGGGCATGGCCACGGGTCAAAGCTTTGCGATGAATTTGCGCAAAGACAAATTTTCTGATCCACAAGTGCGCGCTGCGCTGAGCCTTTTGTTCAATTTCGAATGGTCAAATGAATCGCTGTTTTACGGACAATATGCGCGGATTAATTCCTTTTGGGAAAATTCTGACATGGCCGCCTCGGGGCCTCCCGGTGTAGATGAGTTGGCCTTGCTAACGCCGCTTGTCGACCAACTTCCGGAAGGTATCTTAACCGATGACGCGGTGATGGCACCCAAGTCTGGGCCGCGGGCAACAGATCGTAAAAACCTGCGCAAAGCCTCAGCCTTGCTGGAGGCTGCAGGTTGGATCGTTGGCGAAGATGGCATGCGGCGCAACGCGGCAGGCGAGACGTTGCAGATCGAATTTATCGAACGCAGCCCAGCCTTTGATCGCGTGGTTTTGCCTTTTGTTGAAAACCTGCGCGCCGCCGGCGTAGACGCAATTTATAACCGCATCGACCCTGCGCAATATACCGATCGTACGCGCAATTTTGACTTTGATATCATCACGGATCAATTCTCGATGAATTTAGAGCCCGGCGCAGGCTTAAAGCAGTATTTTGGTTCTGAAACAGCGGATGTCTCCGTGTTTAACTCGGCTGGGATTTCATCGACCGGCATTGATGCGTTGATCGATCATGTCACCGCCGCCAGCAGCAAAGCTGAATTACGCACAGCGGTCAAAGCGCTTGACCGCGCACTTCGGGCCTACCGGTTCTGGATTCCTCAATGGTATAACGCCACGCATCGCGTTGCTTATTGGGATATGTATGAGCATCCTGACATCATCGCGCCATATTCGCTGGGGTACTTGGATTATTGGTGGTACAATGAACAGAAAGCCGCCGCGTTAAAATCGGCCGGTGTATTGAGGTAACGTAACCCATGGGCGCTTATATCGCGCGGCGACTGTTATTGGTGCTTCCGACTTTGTTGGGCATCTTGGTGATCAATTTTGCGCTGACGCAATTTGTGCCCGGTGGGCCAATTGAACAGGTTTTGGCCAATATGGAAGGCCAAGGGGATGTGTTTGAAAGCTTTTCAGGCACCAGCAGCGAAGTGGCAGAAGCCAGTGAAACCAGCGATTATGTTGGCGCGCGTGGGCTGCCCCCAGAATTTATCGCCGAGCTTGAAAAGGAATTCGGCTTTGATAAGCCGCCCCTAGAGCGGTTTTTAACCATGTTGTGGAATTACCTGCGGTTTGATTTTGGCGAAAGTTATTTTCGATCGATCAGCGTGGTGGATTTGGTCTTGGAAAAAATGCCTGTTTCGATTTCGCTGGGGCTGTGGTCAACGCTACTGGCCTATCTGATCTCGATTCCTTTGGGGATCAGGAAGGCGGTTTTGGATGGCTCGCGCTTTGATACTTGGACCAGTTGGGTGATTATTGTCGCCTATGCAATTCCGGGGTTTTTATTCGCAATCTTGCTGCTTGTGCTCTTTGCTGGGGGCTCTTTTTTGCAAATATTTCCGCTGCGTGGGCTCACATCAGATTATTTTGATCAGCTTTCGCTGGGCGAAAAAATCGTAGATTATTTCTGGCACATCACTTTGCCGATTATTGCATCCACCATTTCAGCCTTTGCCACGCTGACCTTGCTCACCAAAAACAGCTTTATGGATGAAATCCAAAAGCAATATGTGATTACAGCAAGGGCCAAAGGGTTAAGCGATCGCCGCGTGCTGTGGGGGCATGTGTTTCGCAACGCGATGCTGATTGTGATCGCGGGCTTTCCGGCGGTATTCATTGGGGTGTTTTTCGGCGGATCTTTAATTATTGAAACCATATTCTCGCTCGACGGGCTTGGGCGCATGGGGTTTGAAGCGGCGGTTGCGCGGGACTACCCGGTCATTTTTGGAACATTATTTGTGTTTGGATTGATGGGGTTGGTCGTGGGGATTTTATCGGATCTGATGTATGTGTTTGTAGATCCGCGGATTGATTTCGAAAGACGCGAAGGATGAGCCGTTTATCGCCGCTCAACCAACGTCGCTGGCGCAACTTCAAAAGCAACCGGCGTGCCTATTGGTCGCTTTGGATCTTTAGCGTGATCTTTGGGCTGTCGCTATTTGCAGAAGTGATCGCCAATGATAAGCCTATTTTGGTGCAATATCGCGGAGAATATTTCACCCCGATTACAAATTTTTATCCCGAAACCGCCTTTGGCGGTGATTTCAAAACCGAAGCGGTCTATAGCGATCCCGTGGTGCAATGCTTAATCCGCAGCGGTGGGCTGGAGATTTGCTTTGACACGCCAGAAGAGGTGATCGCACAAATTTCAAGCGGCGTGTTTGATCCCGAAACCCTAGGTTTTGAAAAGGGTTGGGCCTTATGGCCGCTGATCCCTTATTCTTATGATACGTCTGTCGAGCGCCCGGGCGCGGCGCCTTTGCCTCCGAATGCGCAAAATTGGCTGGGAACGGATGACACCAAACGCGATGTGCTGGCGCGGGTGATCTATGGGTTTCGCTTGTCGATCGTGTTCACGATTATCGTTACCACCCTGTCCAGCCTGCTTGGTATTTTTGCGGGCGCTGTGCAGGGGTTTTTTGGTGGTTTGACCGATCTTTTGTTTCAGCGTTTTATCGAAATTTGGAGCGGTGTGCCCTCGTTATTCATCATCATCATCATGTTTGCGATATTGGGGCGAAGCTTCACCTTGCTTGTGGTGTTGACCGTCTTGTTTGGTTGGATGGGGTTGGTGGGTGTGGTGCGCGCTGAATTTTTGCGGGCGCGCAATTTGGAATATGTGCGCGCGGCGCGGGCGCTGGGTGTCAGCAATTGGACGATCATGTTTCGCCATATGTTGCCAAATGCGATGGTGGCCACCCTAACGCTTCTGCCTTTTATCGTTACCGGGACCATCGGTGCCTTGGCCAGTTTAGATTTTTTAGGCTTTGGCTTGCCTTCTTCCAGCCCGTCTTTGGGCGAATTGACGCTGCAAGCCAAGCAAAACCTGCAAGCGCCTTGGCTTGGGTTCACCGCCTTTTTCACTTTTGCCATTATGCTCGCCCTTCTGGTGTTTATTTTCGAAGGGGTGCGCGATGCGTTTGACCCCAGAAAGACGTTTCAATGAGCGCCGTGCTGCAAATCCAAGATCTCAACGTGGCGTTTTCGCAGGATGGGCGGCAAGTTGACGCGGTACGCGGGGTCAGTTTTGAGGTGGCCCGCGGTGAAGTGGTGGCTTTGGTTGGCGAAAGCGGATCTGGTAAATCTGTGACCGCGATGAGCAGCGTGGCGTTGCTGGGGGCGAATGCAAAAGTCACGGGTTCTATCCGTTATAATGGCCAGCAAATGGTTGGGGCAAGCCGGGATTTGCTGCAGCAAGTGCGCGGCAATGAAATTAGCTTTATTTTTCAAGAGCCGATGACCTCCTTGAATCCATTGCACACGATTGAAAAGCAATTGCGCGAGTCAATTGAGCTGCATCAGGATCCGCGTCAAAGCCTGACAGGCGCAGAGATAGAGGCGCGGATTATCGCGTTGCTTGAGCGCGTTGGCCTGCCCGATCCCGCGTCCCGCTTGGGCGCCTATCCGCATCAATTGTCGGGCGGGCAACGCCAGCGCGTGATGATTGCGATGGCCTTGGCGAATGGACCTGAGCTTTTAATCGCGGATGAACCGACCACCGCGCTGGACGTTACTATTCAAGCACAGATTCTCGATTTATTGATGCTGTTGAAGCAACAGGATGGGATGGGGATGCTGTTTATTACCCATGATCTTGGAATTGTGCGTCAGATTGCGGATCGCGTGTGCGTGATGCAGGATGGGAAAATCGTAGAAACCGGGCCCACCAAAGATATATTCAAGGCCCCCCAGCACCCTTATACGCAAAAACTGTTAAATGCGCATTCGGTCGGGGCGCCGCAACCGTTTGACCCATCTGCCTCTGTGATTGCGCAAGCCACGAACGCTAAGATTTGGTTTCCCATCCAGCGTGGCGTGTTGAAGCGCACCGTTGGACATGTGAAGGCGGTGAATGATGTCAGTTTAACGCTGCGGGCGGGTGAAACTATTGGCATCGTGGGGGAAAGTGGATCGGGGAAATCAACTTTGGCGATGGCCATCATGCGGTTGATTTCTTTCGAGGGAAAAATCGCATTTGACGGGAGCGATATTGGCGCGCTTAAAACCCGCGATTTGCGCGCGCTGCGCAAGGATATGCAGATCGTGTTTCAAGATCCTTACGGGTCACTGTCGCCGCGAATGACCTGCGCGCAGATCATTGCAGAAGGGTTGGGGGTGCATGGCACGCCAAGCGGCAGATCGCAAGAGGATCTGGTGGAAGAGATTTTGCAGGAGGTTGGGCTGGACCCTGAGATGCAGCACCGCTACCCGCATGAGTTTTCAGGGGGCCAGCGGCAGCGCATTGCGATTGCCCGCGCGATGGTGATGCGGCCAAAGCTGGTTGTGTTGGATGAACCCACATCGGCGCTGGATATGACGGTGCAAGTGCAAATTGTTGATCTGTTGCGTAATCTACAAAAAGCCCACGGCCTGGCTTATTTATTCATCAGTCACGATTTGCGTGTTGTACGCGCTATGTCGCATACTGTGATCGTGATGAAAGAGGGTGACGTGGTGGAACATGGGCCTGTTTCTGAGGTGTTTGAGGCACCCAAAACGCAATATACCCGCGGTTTGATGGCGGCGGCGTTTGGGCCGTCTGCCGAAATGCCTTTGGACACAGGGTCGGTTTAGCCAGGGCCAATCATCAAGCAATTGATGCTGCGCGCCTGCAGCTTGCGGCAGGCCAGATCTGCGCCCTCGCGCGTTAGGCCCACAAAATTTGCATCATAACCGGATCTTTGGATTATTATCTTGCGCTTTGTGCCCTGCAATGTGGTCATTTCTGAGAGCGCGGTTCGCAGCAGCATTTTTTCAGCGGCGAACCGGCTTGCGAACCGGCCAATATTGATCGCCCAATCCGGCTGGCCACTCTGGGCTGAAATGCGCGTGACAATTTCGCGGATTTCGGCTGCGTTCTGTGTGCTCTGGCGGGTATCTCCTGGCCGCGGTTTTGGCCCTAAGCCTGCAAGCGTAACATCTGGGTTTTTAACCCCCTGATTTTGCGCTTGTTCTAAGGCTTTTTTCACGTGCTTTTGCAGGTTTTGATTGGCAAGGTTTTCGCTTGTCTCGCCCAGTATGGGCCGCGCTTTGGGGCGCAGGCTGGTTTTCGGAGCCATATGCTGGCGGGTGGTTATGCCCGCTTGCGCATAGGTCGGTTTGGTGGGCTTTGAAACCCGCGCTTGACTTGGCGCTTCACGAAAGCCCAAATCCATCAGCTTGGCCACTTGCGCGTTGCGTGTTTTGGTGGATTTTCCACCAAAAACGGTTACGATGACCCGTTCTTGATTTCGCTGCGCTGAGGCCACAAGATTAAAACCGGCAGCGCGCGTATAGCCGGTTTTAATACCGTCGGCGCCTTTGTAATTTCTTAAGAATTTGCGGTTTGTATTCCGCACATTTTTATTTGCTGCTTTATGTGTGATCCGTGAAAATAAATGATAATAATCGGGATAGTCGTAAAATAAGTGCCGCCCCAAAATGGTCATATCCCGGGCTGTTGATAAATGCCCTTTCTCGGTCAGGCCATGGGCGTTTTTGAAAGTTGTACGGGTCATGCCCAAAGCTTTTGCCGTTCGGTTCATTCGCCGCGCAAAGGCCGCTTCCGAGCCCTCAATTGCTTCGCCAAGCGCGGTTGCTGCATCATTGGCAGATTTAATCGCCGCGGCGCGTATCAAATGGCGCAGCGCCACGCGCTGACCTTCGCGAAACCCCAGTTTTGAAGGTGGCTCTGAGGCTGCCGCGCGCGAAATGCGTACCTTCTTATCCAGTGAGATTTCGCCGGCCTCAACGGCTTCAAAAACCACATAAAGCGTCATCATCTTGGTAAGAGAGGCGGGGTGTAAGCGCGTGTTGGCGTTTTCTGAATGTAGGGTTTTGCCGGTGCGGGCATCGATCACCATGGCTGCGTAAGGGGCGGCGCTGGCGCTGAGCGGTACGATGACCATCATCCAAATCGCTGCTGCAATACATAGCCCGATGCGAGCCGGCTTTTTATGCCGTCTTACCATTTTGATCGTCCTTATCTGCCTCATGCCGCCAATTTTTTGGCTGACTTTTTATTTTTTTTAATTTGTAACACATCAGACTCTACGAATAAAGCTTTCAATTCTATGGTTAAAATAGAAATTTAAGAGAATGGCTGCGCAGGGTCTGGCGCCGCGTGGCCATCCCTTTGGGCTGCCCTGTTGTGGTAAAATCACAAAGCTTCAAAAACGCAGCGTTGGCGGTTAGGGTTGTTGGCGCCGTTTTTGTTCTAAAGAATTGGGTTTTGGGCGAAAGATCTGGCTGGGTAGGTTTTACAACAATGCGCGTGACGTTCGAGAAACGGTCTATTTGTAATTATCCGTATGATAATTTTGACAAGGGAGTGCATAAATTTTTGCAAAAGGCTCATTTATTTATCAAGTTTGAAGCAGAGCGCATATATGGGAGGGGTCGGTTTCTTCTTTTATAGAAGCCTCAACCCTTTTCTCTTAAGCAAGACACGTTATATTAAGGCGAACGCAGCGCAGCTTTAGTCCGAGGATGATATGATAGGGTTTGATCTTGATGTGATCGCTTCATCTGAGAATGACACAGATCAGAATGTTTTGGTTGATACGCGCAGCAAGACCAAACGGCCACCGCTGTATAAAGTTTTGCTGTTAAATGATGATTATACACCGATGGAATTCGTGGTGTTGGTACTTGAGCGCTTCTTTGGCATGAACCACGCGCAAGCATTTGATATTATGTTGACAGTTCATAAAAAAGGCTTGGCGGTTGTAGGGGTGTTCAGCCATGAGGTGGCCGAAACCAAAGTTACCCAGGTGATGGATTCGGCGCGCCAAAACCAACACCCCTTGCAATGCACGATGGAAAAAGAGTAGGCGGCGCCTGAACATTCAAACACAGGGCGCTCTTTTTCTATGTTCCATTCCCGTTTAGATCATGCGCTGGTGGAGACTGGCCTGTGCTTACCCGAACGCGGCCGTTGCCTGGCTTTGCACCCGGAACAGGCGCTGGATTTGGCCCCTTTAAAGCGGTTGGATCTGCAATTCCTGCACCGATTTAAGCCGCAAATCACCGCCCTTGAAACCGCAGGCTATACATGGCGCGAGCGGCCTGAAGCGCCAGTTGATCTGGCCGTGGTGTATGTACCGCGCTCAAAGCGTTTGGCGCGGCATTTGGTGTTTGCAGCCAGCCGCGCCGCTCCAGATGGCGTGGTTCTGGTTGACGGGGCCAAGAGCCAAGGCATCGAAAGCCTGATCAAAGCGCTGAAAGGGCACGAAACCCTTTTGGGTTCAGTTTCCAAAGCCCATGGTAAACTTGTATGGTTTCGCCCAGAAACCGGCCTGCCCCAATGGCAAGCGGATGCGTTTGAGCCCATCGAAGAGGGGTTTGTCACTCGCCCGGGCGTATTTTCTGCCGATGCTATTGATCAGGCCTCGCGGTTTTTGGCCGAGACATTGCCCAGTGATATTTCAGGAAATGTGGCAGATTTTGGCGCAGGCTGGGGGTATCTAAGCCGGCATTTATTGCAATCGCCGGCGCTTAAAAAGCTGTATTGCGTTGAGGCAGATCGTGCCGCTTTGGATTGTCTGGCCAAAAACTGCCCCGATCCGCGGGTACAAGCAGAATGGCAGGATGTGGCGCAGTGGTGGGCACCACAAAAGCTGGACGCCGTGATTATGAATCCGCCTTTTCATATTGGCCGCGCCGCAGAGCCAAGATTGGGCCAAGATTTTATTCGCGCTGCCGCGGACAATTTAACGCCTAGGGGGCGTTTGTTTTTGGTGGCCAACCGGTCATTGCCTTACGAAACCACCTTATCGACCTGTTTTAAGCAGTGGCAGACGCTGGCGCAGGCAAATGGGTTCAAAATCCTCACCGCAGAACGGCCTCTCGCTCGCAAGGCATAAATCCGGTAGGATGCGCAGCGAATCGGAGGCGCTCATGTCTTTTTCAATTGATGGGAAAACGGCCATTGTGACGGGGGCCGCGCATGGAATTGGCCTCGCTATTGCGCGGCATTTTTCGGCGCTTGGGGCAAATGTGATGTGCGCTGATATGGATGAAGCGGGCTTGTCCAAAGAAGTTGCGGCCGTGCCAGATGGGGCTCAGGTTGAATATTTCGCGGGAGATTTGCGCGAAAAATTGACCATCGCAAATTTGCTGTCTGCGACGTTAGACAGTTTTGACCAAGTGGATATTTTGGTCAATGCATCGCGTCAGGTGATGCCATCTGATGTTCTGAATCAAGATGATAAGTCCGTTGAGACAATGCTGGAACAAAATGTTATGACGAGCCTGCGCCTATCACAATTGGTGGCCAAGCGCATGATTAAACAAAGCGCGGGTCAAGAGCTGGGGCAGGCGGGATCGATTGTGAACTTATCTTCCGTCGCGGCGCGCCGCGCGCATCCTGATTTGCTGGCGTATTCCATGTCAACTGCGGCGCTAGATCAGATGACGCGCTCAATGGCGGTTGGCTTGGCGCCGCACCGGATCCGCGTGAATGCGGTTGCCTTCGGCTCGGTGATGTCCTCAAGCCTGCAAATGGCTTTAAAAGAGCAACCATCCTTCCGCAAAGATATTGAAAATCACACACCGATGGGGCGGATTGCGCCCGCTTCAGATGTGGCGGAAACCGTGCAATATTTAGCCTCGGAAAGTTCTGGCTTTGTGACGGGCCAAATTCTTACCGTGGATGGTGGAAGAACCTTGATTGATCCCGTTGAAGCGCCCGCGCATTAAGCCCCGCAGCTGATTAAAATGCTTTGTGTTTCGCTTGACGGTGCCTGCCTCACAGGCAATGGTGTGCACCAATTCATCAAGAGCAGCGGATATAAAATCATGGGCGATATTACAGAGATTGAAAAACAACAGGCGAGCGCTTGGTTTCGCAGCTTGCGTGATCAAATCGTCTCGGCCTTTGAAACGCTTGAATCCGCGCATGCTACAGGGCCTTTTGCGGATGCGCCGATTGGCCAATTTGACGTGAAAGAAACCAAACGCAGCTCGGACGATGGCTCGGATGCAGGCGGCGGTTTGATGAGCGTAATGCGCAATGGCCGCGTTTTTGAAAAAGTGGGGGTCAATGTATCAACCGTCTATGGGCAACTGGGGGCGGAAGCGCAAAAAGCCATGGCGGCGCGCATGGGCATTCCTGGCATGCAAGAGGATCCGCGGTTTTGGGCGGCAGGGATTTCGCTGGTGGCGCATTTGCAAAACCCGCATTGTCCAGCGGTGCATATGAACACACGGATGTTCTGGACCCCGCATGCCTGGTGGTTTGGCGGCGGATCTGATTTGAACCCTTGCATCGAATATTCTGAAGATACCGCGCATTTTCATGCTACACAAAAAGCGCATCTGGATCCCCACGACCCCGCGCTTTATCCGAAATTGAAGCTATGGGCGGATGAGTATTTTTATATCCCGCATCGCAAACGGGCGCGCGGCGTGGGGGGGATTTTTATGGATGATCGCAATAGCGGCGATTGGGCTGCAGATTTCGCCTTGACCCAAGATATCGGTCGGGCCTTTTTGCCCGCCTATATTCCGCTGGTTGAAAAACATCTTCAGGACGCGTTCGATGCGCAGGATAAAGAGGTTCAACTGCGCCATCGCGGGCTTTATGCAGAATATAATTTGGTGTATGATCGCGGCACCAAATTTGGCCTGACAACCGGCCATGATGCGGATGCGGTTTTGATGAGCCTGCCCCCCGTGGCCAAATGGTATTAGGCCTTATGGAGCTGCACGATAAACGCGCCTGGCATGGGCTTGCTTCCTTTTATAACTGTTCGAGGCGGTGACGATGGATCAACTGATTTCTGATTTAGGCCGGATCGTTGGGCCGCGCCATGTTTTGACGGGCACAGATATGGCGCGCTATAGCAGCGATTGGCTTCATCAATATCAGTGGCAACCCCGGGCGATCATTCGCCCAGCAACCACAGAGCAGGTGTCAGAGGTGGTGAAATTGGCCAATCGGCTGAAGATTCCACTTGTACCGATGGGGGGGAATACGGGCCTTGCCGGGGGCACCTGCGGCGAGGCGGCGCTTGTTCTATCGCTCGAGCGGATGGCCGCTATTCGTGAAATTCGGCCCAAATCAAAAGTGGCAATCGTTGAGGCGGGTGTGATTTTATCGAATCTTCACGCCGCAGCAGATGCCGAAGACCTTTTATTTCCGCTGACTTTCGGCGCGCGCGGGTCAGCAACGCTTGGTGGCGTTCTCAGCACCAACGCGGGTGGATCAAACGTTTTGCGCTATGGCAACACGCGCGATCTGTGCCTTGGCCTAGAGGTTGTGCTGCCCAATGGTGAAATTATGAACCTGATGTCAGAGCTGCATAAAGACAATTCTGGCTATAATTTGAAGCATTTGATGATCGGTGCTGAAGGTACGCTTGGGATTATCACCGCGGCCGTGATGAAATTGCAGGCAAAACCCAAAGTATACGCAACGGCAATGATCGCCACTACATCGCTTGCATCCGCGCTGACGCTGTTGAACGATCTTCAGCACGCGACGGGCGGCGCGGTTGAGGCGTTTGAATATATGCCCGGGTTTTACATGGAGCAGCACCAAAAGCTGTTTCCAAATGCCCGCCAGCCTTTTGCACAGGTTCATGACACCAATATTTTGGTTGAGCTTGCCAGCACCAGCGCGGATTTGGCGGCGCAGGATGTGACGGGCCAGCCCAAATTGATGCAACATTTCGAAACGCTGCTGGCAGCGCATCTTGAAGCGGGCGCGATTCTTGATGCGGTGGTGGCGCAGAATCAAGCCCAGCGCGTTGCATTTTGGGAGCGCCGCGAGCAGGCGGCAGAAGTAACGGCCAGCCATCCAAGATTGGTCAATAATGATATAGCGCTTCCGCTTGAGTCTGTTGCGGCGTTTTTAGATCAGATGAAAACACGTCTGGCAGAGATAGATCCGCAGGCCGCAGCTTTGGTGGTATCGCATTTGGGCGATGGCAATGTGCATTATGCGGTTTGGCCCGCAAGCCACGACAAAGCCGTGCAGGATGATATTATGGAAGCGGTTGAAGATGTAACGCTTAGCATGGGGGGCAGCTTTTCCGCCGAACATGGCATAGGCGTAACAAAATTACCGTCGATGCGGCGCCGTAAAAATAAAGCGGCTTTGCAGGTGATGCGGGCGATCAAACACAGCCTTGATCCAAATAATATCATGAATCCAGGTAAAGTGGTGCCCGCGGCCGATTAAATCCGATTACGCGTGGCGCCAGTCAAAAAAACCGGGGCCGGCCCGCTCTAGCAACCTATTGGCCATTTCTGTCCCAAGCAAAGCACCATCTTCGATGGGCGCACTCATTGCATCATCCAAGGTTTCTGATCCGTCTGGACGCAACACTTCGCCACGCAGATGCACTTGTCCACCCTTCAGCTCGGCCAGACCCGCGATCGGAGTTTCGCAAGATCCGTCCAAACCTGCCAGAAATGCCCGCTCGGCGGCCAAACGTTGCCCTGTTGGCCCGTGATGAATGGCCTCTAACATCTCAGCGGCCCGCATATCATTCGCGCGCCGTTCTATACCGATGGCCCCCTGTGCAACCGCCGGAAGCATATCCGCGACGTCAAGCGCCGATTTTGCCAGATGTGATAGGTTCAAGCGGTTTAAACCTGCCATTGCCAAAAACGTACAGCTTGCCACGCCGGCTTCAAGTTTTTTCAAACGGGTTTGCACATTGCCGCGAAATTCCACCACTTCAAGATCAGGCCGCCGATGGGTGAGTTGGGCTTTGCGGCGCAACGAGGAGCTGCCGACCAAAGCGCCTGCGGGCAGGCTGGCCAGATCGTCATGATGCAGCGATACAAAGGCATCGCGTACGTCTTCCCGCGGCAAATAGGTTTCTAAAACCAACCCATCGGGCTGCAAAACCGGCATATCCTTCATCGAATGCACTGCTATGTCAATTTTTCCTGACAGCATGTCATCTTCGATTTCACGCGTGAACAAGCCCTTGCCGCCGATTTCTTTGAGCGGTCGGTCGAGAACTTTATCACCCGTGGTTTTGATCACAACGATCTCAAACGCCTCTTCTGCAATGTCAAACGCCTGAGAGAGGCGTGTTCTGGTTTCGTAGGCTTGGGCAAGCGCCAGAGGGGAGCCTCTTGTGCCTATGCGCAGCGGTGAAGCGGGGGTTGGGTATTGCTGAGTCATAATTATCGTTTTAATAGTGTAAACTACACATGACAAGAACCGATGCTTGACATTAATGTCGGAAGTGGTGAGCTAGGCACGAAAGAAGGGTAATTTATGGCTGAGAATAAAAAAATACTGCGTGCATTGGCCGGTGAAGTGTTGGAGACGCCACCGATTTGGATGATGCGGCAAGCGGGCCGTTATCTTCCTGAGTATCGGGCCACGCGCGCTGAGGCGGGCGATTTCCTCTCACTTTGCTATAACAGTGAGTTGGCGGCCGAGGTAACGTTGCAACCTATTCGCCGTTATGGTTTTGATGCGGCGATTCTCTTTGCCGATATTTTACTGCTGCCACAAGCTTTGGGGGCTGATCTGTGGTTTGTCACCGGGGAAGGACCACGCCTGTCCACTTTAACCAAAAGTGCTGAATTTGATGCGCTGAAGCCGGTTTCGGCAATCCATAAAACCTTGGATCCGGTTTATGAGACGGTGAGAATTTTGTCAAAAGAGCTTCCCGCTGAAACAACGCTGATTGGATTTGCTGGGGCCCCGTGGACCGTGGCAACCTATATGATTGCGGGGCGGGGCACCCCAGATCAGGCGCCTGCACACGCGCTGAAGCGCCAAGACCGAGAACTGTTTGAACGTTTAATTGACCTGCTAACCGATGCGACGATCGAGTATTTAAGCGCCCAAATCGACGCAGGGGCTGAAGTTGTGAAGCTTTTTGACAGTTGGGCGGGATCCTTGCGCGGAGATGATTTTAAACATTATGCGTTGGCGCCGGCGCGCCGCATAACGCAAGCGCTCAAGCAACGTTATCCGCAGGTGCCGGTGATCGCCTTTCCGCGTGAGGCTGGAGATAATTATATCGGTTTTGCAAAAGCAACCGGCGCGGATTGCGTGGCGATTGACAATTCGGTTACGCCGGAATGGGTTGCGAGCCATGTGCAAGTTGATGGCTGTGTGCAGGGTAATTTGAAATCCTCGCATATGGTGACGGGGGGGCAAGAGCTTGTTGATGACACAAGGCGCATCGTAAAAGCGCTGGGCAAGGGGCCTCATATTTTCAATTTAGGGCATGGGATCACACCGGATGCAGATCCAGAAAATGTGAAGTTGATGATCGAGACCGTGCGCGAAGGAGCATCTGGCTAAATCTTTTCCTCGGGGGCAAAACAGTTGAGGTTCGGGCGGCCATTTTGCGCAGCGGTGTTTGCAATCTCTGCGTTCTGGATTAGGTCTGAGCCCAAAGCCGGCATCGGGGCCGTAGCTTGGTGACATGAAAAGAGATGAATGTCGGATATTTTGCAAATCAGCGGCCTGTCGAAATTTTATGCGAACGGGTTTCACGCGCTCAAAAATATAAATTTGAACGTGCACGAGGCAGAGATTTTGGCGCTTCTTGGGCCGAATGGTGCGGGTAAAACCACGTTAATCTCAACAATTTGTGGAATTTCGCGCTTCAGCGCGGGTTCGGTAAAAATGGCCGGTTATGATATCGTGCAGCAATATCGCGCGGCGCGCAGTTTGATCGGTTTGGTGCCGCAAGAACTGGCCTTAGAGCCTTTTGAAACGGTTGAAAATACGCTGCGCTTCTCGCGCGGTTTATTCGGCAAAGAACCAGATGAGGGGTATCTATCCTCTTTGCTGGAGGCGCTGTCATTATCTGATAAAAAAACGTCCCAAATTCGAACCTTATCGGGGGGAATGAAACGCCGGTTGAGCATTGCCAAGGCCTTGAGCCACCAACCGCGCTTGTTGTTTCTAGACGAACCCACAGCCGGTGTGGATGTTGAATTGCGCAAAGATATGTGGGCGCTGGTTGAGCGGCTGCGCGCCAGCGGCGTAACGATCATTCTTACCACGCATTATATCGAAGAGGCCGAAGCCATCGCAGATAGGATAGGGATTATCGATCAAGGTGCGTTGCAACTGGTCGAGGCAAAAGACTCGTTGATGCAGCGGCTGGGTAAAAAACAGTTGCAGATCGATTTGTTGAGCCCGTTACCAATAATGCCGCCGCCGCTTTTGGCCTTGGGTGTGACCTTGGCTGCGGATGGTCTGTCGTTGATTTATCAATATGATTTGACAGGGGCTGGACCGGAGATCGAAAAGCTGTTTTCGGAAATTTTGGCCTTGGGGCTCAAAGTCAAAGATCTTCAAACGGGCGAATCATCTTTGGAAGAAATCTTCCTACAGCTGGTCAGCGAGGCGGCATGAATTTTCACTCGGTAAAAGCCATTTATAAATTTGAAATGCAGCGGTTTTTTCGTACAATTCTGCAGAGCTTTGTCTCGCCGGTTTTATCCGCTTCGCTCTACTTTATCGTGTTTGGCGCCGCCATGGGCAGCCGGATTTCGCAGGTTGAGGGTATTGCCTATGGCAGCTTTATTGTGCCGGGTTTGATCATGTTAACGGTGATTACACAGGCCATTTCAAATGGTGCTTTTGGAATATATTTTCCAAAATTCATTGGCAGTATCTATGAGGTGCTTTCAGCGCCGATCAGCGCTGCGGAAATCGTGGTGGGATATGTTGGCGCTGCGGCCACCAAGGCAATCTTTACCGGTCTGGTTATTCTGTTGACCTCATTATTATTTGTTGACCTGACGATCATACATCCTTTGGCCATGCTGTTTTTCCTTGTCATGACCAGTATCGCCTTTGCCTTATTGGGCTTTATCGTGGGCATCTGGGCGGGTAATTTTGAACAATTGCAAATGGTCCCGATGCTGATCATCACCCCTTTGGTATTTTTGGGCGGAACGTTTTATTCGATTTCCATGCTACCCCCGTTTTGGCAGACGATCTCGTTGTTTAATCCCGTGGTCTATTTGGTTTCTGCGTTTAGGTGGTGCTTTTTTGGAACCGCGGACGTGCCTATCATGGTCAGCTTGCTAGCAGTTTTTGGCTTCATTTTATTGTGTTTTGCCGCGATTATGTGGATTTTTAGAACGGGTTGGCGGTTGCGCAGCTAAAAAGCAGGGTTTGCAGGGATTTTGCAACCTTCCTGCGCGGCGCGTCTTGTGCCCGTGCGGCAAGGGCTCTACATACAGGGTATGAAGTTTAAACTGCCTTTTATGAAAGCCAAAAAATCCGTGGCTGTGGTGCATCTCTCTGGGGTGATTTCGGGTGGATCACGCGGCCAGTTGAATGATAAGGCGCTGGCGCCTGTTTTGGAAAAAGCCTTCAGCAAAGGCAAACCGGATGCGGTGGCGCTGGTGATCAACTCGCCCGGCGGTTCGCCGGTGCAATCGTCTTTAATCGGTGCGCGGATCCGCCGGTTGGCGGCTGAAAATAGCCTTCCAGTGTTTGCTTTTGTGGAAGATGTAGCCGCCTCAGGTGGCTATTGGTTGGCCGTCACCGCCGATGAAATCTACGTAGATGACAGTTCAATTTTGGGCTCAATCGGCGTTATTTCGGCTGGCTTTGGAGCGCATGATCTCTTGCAGCGCTATGGGATTGAACGGCGCGTTTATACCGCAGGTGCTTCAAAATCGACATTGGATCCTTTTAAGCCGGAAAAACCCGAAGATGTTGATCGGTTGAAAAAACTACTTGAGCAGATACACAGCGTTTTCATCGCACATGTCGCCAAGCAGCGTGGCGCTAAATTGCGCGATGACGAAGATTTGTTTACGGGTGAAATTTGGGTGGGCGAAGAAGCTGTATCCGTCGGCCTAGCGGATGGGCTTGGCCATCTGGTGCCGGTGATGAAACAGCGTTTTGGCGAAAACGTGAAATTTCGAACATACGGGCAGAAAAAAGGCGTCTTGCAAAGGTTTTCATCTTCACTTGTCCAATCTGCGGATCTGTATTTTGAGGAAAGGGCGGCGTTTGGCCGCTTTGGTTTGTGATATGATCGTAAAAATTGTTTTCCTATTTTTGATTGGGATCGCTGTTTTGGCGATGTTTGGACGGATCAAACTGCCCGGACAAACCAAATTGGAAGCGATGAGATGCAATGCGTGCGGCCGCTTCCGATTGGGCACATCCGGCTGCTCTTGCGGTTCCAAATAGGCAGGCCTGATGACTTGGCTGCTCTCTGCATTGGCGCTGATCATTTTGGTGATGTCCGGAGATTTTCTGGTTAAAGGTGCCGTTGCGCTCAGCGATCGGCTTGGGATTCCGGCATTTATTGTGGGATTAACCATTGTGGCTTTTGGGACATCAGCGCCCGAGCTGCTGATTTCTATTCAAGCGGTGCTGTCCGGGGTGCCCGGAATGGCCATTGGGAATGTGGTGGGATCAAATACTGCAAATATTCTGATGGTTTTGGGGTTGCCTGCAGTGTTGTTTGGGCTTGATGCGGCAGAAACCGATCTAAGAAAAAACTATGCGTTGATGATCGGTGGGAGCTTACTGTTTATTTATTTGGCGTCGCTTGGAGTGTTTTCCTATGGCAGCGGGATGATTTTGCTGGCGGCGCTGGCAGTCGTGCTGGGGTTGGCTTTGCGCGATACGCTGCAGGAGCCAAAGCGCGCAGATGCGGCGGATATCAGCCTTGAGGGCGGCGCCGTGCAAGATGCAGCGCTGCCGGTTTGGAAAATAACCGGGTTGATTTGCATTGGTTTGGTGGGATTGCCATATGGCGCAAATCTTTTGGTGAATAATGCCACTGAAATTGCCCGCAGCTATCAAATCAGCGAAACCACTATCGGGTTGACCTTGGTTGCTTTGGGAACCTCGCTGCCAGAATTGGCAACGACTTTGGCCAGTGCAATACGCAGGCAAGCGGATGTGGCGCTAGGCAATGTGATCGGGTCCAACGTTTTCAACCTGTTGGCAATTATGGGCGTCACCGCCTTTGTGGGCCCAATTCCGGTTTCTCCGCAGCTTTTATCGGCGGATCTTTGGGTGATGCTGGCTGCCTCTTTGATCCTTGCCCCCTTCGTGGTTTACCGATTGCGAATCAACCGCTTAATGGGCGCACTCTTGACTGCCGCATATCTGGTCTATGTTTGGTTGGTGGTTATGTAACGCAAAGGGATTTGAATGATGCGGGCTTTGGTAACGGGTGCAGGAAAACGGCTTGGGCGCGCAATGGCGCTCTATCTTGCAGATCGTGGCTATGACGTGGCTGTGCATTTTGCCAGCTCTGAAACAGCCGCAAAGAGCCTTGTGCAAGAGATTATCGCCAAAGGTCGGAAATCCATCGCGTTACAGGCCGATTTGTTACAAGAAGATCAAGTTGAGACGCTGGTTGATCGGGCGGTACACGGCCTTGGGGGCAATTTAACCTGCCTGATCAATAATGCCTCTATTTTTGAATATGATACGCTGGAAAGCGCCACGCGGCGCAGTTGGGATCGCCATATTGAAAGCAATTTGCGGGCACCATTCGTGTTAATGCAATGTTTTGCGCGGCAGGCCCCCCGCGCCCGTCAGGATGACCAAGGCGAGCCTTTGGCGCAAGCTTTGGTGATCAATATGTTGGACCAACGCGTGCGTAAATTGACGCCTGAATTTTCCAGCTATTCCATCGCTAAAATGGGTCTTTGGGCGTTAACGCAAACGGCCGCGCAGGGCTTGGCCCCTGATATCCGGGTGAATGCGATTGGGCCCGGGCCGACTTTGCAGGGCGCGCGCCAATCAGCGGATCATTTTCAAGACCAGCGGAAACATACGGTTCTGGGACGCGGCGCAAATGCGTCTGATATTACTGCGGCTTTGGGGTATTTTTTGGATGCTTCGGCGGTTACGGGGCAGTTGATTTGCGCAGATGGTGGCCAACATTTGGCTTGGAAAACGCCAGATGTGCTTGGGGTTGAGTAAGCCACGGCGCCCAAGTTGTACACGGGGTTACATAATTGTGACAGCGTTTTAACAAAAATGGTTTGTTTTCAGTCATTTGCGTATAATTTAATTAAAATATCAAATGATAACAGCACCTTACAAAAACGCCTATTTTTTAGGCAAATAGGGGAAGTTACCAAAAAGCAAAGGAAAATTTCCAATAATTCAGAGTTACCCCCAATGTTATCCACAGGATCAGTGGACAGCTTTTTCCTTGAAACCGACGCCAGATCATTGCAGGACAAACAGAATCATGGCCAGATCGGTAGCCAGACCAGACGAAGGCGATAAAAATGGCATATACAGGCTACGCGCTGATACAAAAGTATACAAAATCGCTTGAAACCTCGCCAGGCGTCTATCGGATGCTCGATGATCAATCGCGCGTGCTTTACGTGGGCAAAGCCCGCAACCTCAGGGCACGCGTTTCCAGTTATGCGCGCCCAACCGGACATTCGGCGCGCATTGCCCGTATGATCTCTGAAACAACGCAGATGATGTTTTTAACCACGCAGACCGAGACCGAAGCGTTGCTGCTGGAGCAAAATTTAATCAAGCAGTTAAAACCGCGCTATAATGTGTTGCTGCGCGATGATAAATCTTTTCCCAACATTCTCGTGACCACAGAGCATAATTTTCCCCAAATTAAAAAGCACCGTGGCGCAAAAAGCGAAAAGGGGGCGTATTATGGCCCCTTTGCTGGGGCGGGGGCTGTCAATCGTACACTTGCCCAGCTGCAACGGGTGTTCTTGTTGAGAAATTGTTCAGATGCGATGTTTGAAAGCCGCACTCGCCCCTGTCTGCAATATCAAATCAAACGCTGCAGCGGCCCATGCGTGGATCGCGTGTCCAAGCAAGAATATGGTGCCGCCGTGCAGGATGCCCAAAAATTCTTATCGGGTAAATCAACGCAAATTCAGGAAACGCTCGCCACCAGCATGGCGCAGGCCTCCGAAGCAATGGAATTTGAACGCGCGGCCGCGCTGCGCGACCGTATTCGCGCCTTAACGCAGGTTCAGACCACGCAGGGCATCAACCCGCGCAGCGTCAGCGAAGCCGATATAATCGCCTTGCATCTTGAGGGGGGGCAGGCCTGCGTGCAGGTGTTTTTCATTCGCGCCAATCAAAATTGGGGAAACCGTGATTTTTACCCCCGCATCAGCGCCGATATGGGCCATGATGAAGTTCTTGAGGCGTTTTTGGGCCAATTTTATGACAGTAAAGAGCCGCCGCGGCAGATTCTGCTTTCGCATGGGTTTGACGATATGGATCTGATGACCGAACTGCTCAGCGATAAACGCGGCCGGCGGGTGGAAATTTTGGTACCCCAGCGTGGTGAAAAGCAAGAGCTGATTTCTGGCGCGTTGCGCAATGCAAAAGAAAGTTTGGCGCGCAAACTCGCCGAGACAGCGACACAAACCAAATTGTTGCGTGGTGTTGCAGAACTGTTTGAGCTTGAGTCGCCCCCCAAACGGATCGAAGTGTATGACAACTCGCATATTCAAGGCAGTTTTGCGGTTGGGGCGATGATTGTTGCAGGCCCGGATGGGTTTTCCAAAAACAATTATCGCAAATTCAATATACGCGGCGATGATCTGACGCCGGGGGATGATTTTGGGATGATGAAAGAAGTGCTGACGCGGCGGTTTAAGCGCTTGGTCAAAGAAGACCCGGCGCGGCAAAGCGGGGATTGGCCTGATTTACTGGTGATTGATGGTGGCGCGGGGCAAGTCTCGGCCGTGGCGCAGATCATGGCCGAGTTTGGCGTGCAAGATATTCCGATGGTCGGCGTTGCAAAAGGCGTTGATCGCAATTTGGGTAAGGAAGAGTTTTACCGCATTGGCAAGCCGGTCTTTGGTTTGCCGCGCAATGATCCGATTTTATACTTCATTCAACGCATGCGCGATGAGGCTCATCGCTTTGCCATTGGCAGCCATCGCGCCAAACGCAGCAAAGCCATTGGGGCCTCGCCTTTGGATGAAATTGCCGGTGTCGGTGGCGCACGCAAGCGGGCGCTTTTGGCGCATTTTGGATCGGCAAAAGCCGTGGGGCGTGCCAATTTGGCCGATCTGAAAGCGGTTGAGGGCGTATCGGCCTCTGTAGCGCAAAAAATCTATGATTTTTTCCATGAAAAAGGCTGACTAACGATTGCACTCTTGCCATGTTGGCAAACGGTCATTGGGGGCTTTTTCAGCATGATATATGGCCCGCGCGATGGCGCGCGCAACGCAAAGACTGGCGCCGTGACACAGCTCGGCCATGTCGGTTGGACTCAATTGCCCCTGCGCTGATCCCGTTGCCGCTGTAAAGATTAAATCGCCATCTTGGGGCATATGCGAAGGAATGAGCGCGCGCGCCACACCATCATGGGCGCTGATGGCAAGGCGTTTGGCCGCTGCTTTGCTGAGGCTAGCATCCGTGGCGACTATTCCGATTGTGGTGTTTTCCCCCTCAACCAAGGGTCCAAGATTCTTCAACCTGAAAGCGTGTGGCTGAGGCGAAGCTTGTGGCCCGCCCAATCCGCCAAATTCACCATTTGCTTCGAAAGGTCCAGCCCAGAAATGCCGTAAATCTTCGCCTGTTGCATTGCCGACGGCGTTGACCGCCATGATTGCGCCCACACGAATTCCATTTGACAGAATGAACGAGGCCGAGCCAAGGCCGCCTTTTAGGCGCCCTGTGGTGGCACCGCATCCCGCGCCTACGCTGCCCAGTTGGAATTCTGCGCTCAAATCGTCAAAAGCCTGACGCCCTAACGCGGGATAGGGCGATAGCGCCCATTCTTTTTCGCCGCCATTGTTGAGATCAAACAGAATCGCTGCTGGCACAATTGGAACCTGCGTGCCAGAAACCGCAAACCCCGCCTGCTGGGCGCGTAAACGCTCGACCACACCGCTGGCCGCATCCAGACCATAGGCAGAGCCACCCGACAGCACCAAAGCATCAATCTGTTGCAAAGATTTATCCGGTTCCAGCAGATCCGTCTCGCGCGTGCCCGGCGCACCGCCCATCACCGCATAAGCGGCGGTAAAGCGCTGCGCGGCGCGCAGCACCGTGACGCCGGATTTCAGCCGCTGGTCTTCGGCATTGCCCACCATTATGCCCGCGATATCTGTGATCAGGTTTTTGGGTCCCGGTGTCATGGTTAAATACAGCGCCCGCCATCTACCTGCATGCAGACCCCGGTTACCATGCTGGCTTCCTCCGAGCATAAATAACAGGCGGCATTGCCCATATCCTCTGCGGTGGAAAACCGCCCAAGTGGAATGGTAGACAGGAACTTTGCGCGCATCTCGGGCGTGTCTTCGCCCATGAATGAGGTAAGAAGCGGGGTTTCCCCGGCCACCGGGTTCAGCGCATTCACCCGCACCCCAAAGGGTGCTAGCTCAACCGCCATCGTGCGGGTGGCGGTGTTTACCCAGCCTTTTGAGCTGTTATACCAATTCAAATTTGGCCGTGGAGAGACACCGGCGGTTGAGGCAATGTTCAAAATCACGCCGCTGCGGCGGGTTTTCAGTGCTGGAACGAACGCGCGCGAAATCAGATAGATAGATTTGCAATTCACGGCAAAAACGCGATCAAAATCTTTTTCGCTGACGTCTTCTAACGGGCTGGGTAAATGCGTAACGCCCGCATTGTTCACGATGATATCGACCGCGCCAAGCGCTGTCTGCGCCGCGTCATGCATCTGCGCAATTGACGCAGAACTTGCCACATCTGAGCGCATTGGAATCGCCAATTTTCCCAAGCGCGAGGCCTGATCGGCCACGGCTTCACCATTGATATCGGCCATTAGGACCTTGGCGCCCTCGGCCAAGAACTTTTCGGCAATGCCTAAGCCAAAGCCCGAGGCTGCGCCTGTTACGATGGCTGTTTTTCCTGCAAGTCGCATATTGGCCGCTCCCTTTCTTTTCGGTTATCCGTGATAGCTTGCCACAGTTTTTAAAGATGAAAACCCATAAAGCGCTTCAAAGCCTTTTTCGCGCCCATGGCCGGATAGGCCGCGGCCTCCAAAGGGCAATTCGACACCACCGCCAGCTCCGTAATTATTGATGAAGACCTGCCCCGATTTAAGCGTTTTGGCCAAGCGCATTTGGCGCGCCCCGTTTTGTGTCCAAAGGCTGGCGACCAATCCATAGTCAGTGCCATTGGCGATCTCTAACGCTTCCTCGTCACTGTCAAAGGGAATGATAACCTGCACCGGTCCGAAAATCTCTTGTTGCGCTAGCCTATGGCTGGGGGCGACATCGCAAAACAGATGTGGTTTGACATAGGCCCCCGCGGCGGGGGCTGTGTCTGAAATTTGACCTGTCGCTGCCAAAGTTAGGTCATGGCCTTGACTTAGGAAGTTTTCGACAATCGCTTTTTGCCGCTGCGAAATCAGCGGCCCCAAATCGCCATCTTCTATCGCCGGCTTTGCAACCAGCGTCTGATAGCGGGCGGCCATTGCCTCAACAATTGTATCATAAAGGCTGCGCTGCACGAGAATCCGGCTGCTGGCCGAGCAGGTCTGTCCGGCATTTTGAATGCCCGCATTGATCAAAAAGGGCAGCGCTGCGGCGACATCCGCATCTTCAAACAGGATTTGCGGAGATTTCCCCCCCAGCTCCAAGGTCACCGGCACAACATTTTGCGCCGCTGCTGCCTGTACAAGCCGCCCGGTGGCCACCGAGCCGGTGAAACTAAGGTGATTGATGCCATCATGCGCCGCAAGCGCTGCGCCAGCTTGCGCGCCCAGCCCCGGCACCACGTTCAGAACCCCGCTGGGTAGGCCGGCCTGCCGCGCCAATTCGGCGAACATCAGCGCGCTAAGACAGGCTTCTTCTGCCGGTTTGAGAACGCAACAATTGCCCATCGCCAAGGCGGCCCCCACCGAACGCCCAATGATTTGCATGGGATAATTCCAAGGCACGATATGCCCGGTCACGCCATGCGCCTCGCGCAATGTATAAACCGTATATCCCTCAAGATATGGTAGGGTTTCGCCGTGGATCTTATCGGCGGCGCCGCCGTAAAACTCCATATAACGCGCCATGGCAACAGCATCCGCGCGCGCTTGCTTAAGCGGTTTGCCCACATCCAATGCTTCAATCTGCGCCAACAGCTCGACATGTTCTAAGATCAAAACGCCAAGCCGCACGAGCAGCCGGCCGCGCTCTAGCGCGGTGCTGCGCCCCCATTCGCCCCGCGCCGCCCGCTGCGCCGCCACCACAGCCAAATCGATATCTTCAGGTCGGCCATCCGCAATCGCAGATAAGGCCGCCCCGCTTGAGGGGTTGATCAATCCAAGCGTTTGATCGGTGCTGCTGGGCTGCCACTGGCCATCAATAAAGCAAAAGGCAGGGTTAAAGGGCAAGTTTGGAAGCGGCATGGCTTAAGCTCCTGTCAAGATTTTGGGCAGTTTCGGCGCAGCGCGGAGCAGCTGCTGGGTGTAAGGATGGGTGGGGGTATTCAGGATCGAAGCGGTTGGCCCCTGTTCAACAATCTCCCCCTCCTTCATAACCATACAGGTATCGGTGATGCTGCGCACAACTGAGAGATCATGGCTGATAAACAGATAGCTGAGGCCGTATTGCTCTGCCAAATCTGCGATCAGATCAAGAATTTGCGCCCGCACCGAGACGTCAAGCGCCGAAACCGCCTCATCAAAAATCACCAGTTTCGGGCGTGTTATCAAGGCGCGAGCGATTGCGATACGCTGGCGTTGGCCACCTGAAAATTCATGGATATAGCGGTCACGATCATCCGGGTTCAGGCCAACCGCGCGCATGACATCGCAGGTGCGATGCTCTTGATCTTCGCGCAGCGGTGGGCGCTCATAGAGATGAAACGCCTCTTGAATGAGCTTGGCCACTTTATGGCGCGGGTTGAAAGAGCCATAGGGGTCTTGAAACACCACTTGCAGATCCCGCCTGATGGCGGATGAAGCGCCCCAAACTGCCTTTCCATTCAGGGTGATTGTGCCCTTCTCGATTGGATCCAATCCCAATATTGCCCGCGTTAACGAAGATTTTCCGCAGCCTGATTCCCCCACCAGCCCCATCCGATCGCCTGTCTGAAGCGAAAAACTCACATTCTTGACGGCAATATTGCGGGGTGGTTTTATCCAGAGCCATGGCCGTTTGGCCGGATAACTGCGCCGGACATTTGCCACCTCTAGCAACGGCCTAGGGCTGTGTTCTGCGCTGGGTTGCCGCGCCATATGGCTGGCTGCTTGCAGCAGCTTTTGCGTGTACGGATGCGTGCTTGCCTTTAAAATTTTGCTTGTAGCTGCCTGTTCCACAATTTCACCCTGATGCATCACCGCGATACGATCCGCCATATCGGCCACCACGGCCAAATCATGGGTGATCATGATCAGCCCCATATCATCCTCGCGCACCAAGCGTTTGAGCAGCGCCAGAATTTGCGCTTGCGTTGTGACATCAAGCGCGGTTGTGGGCTCATCCGCGATGAGTAATTTTGGCTGTCGCGCAATCGCTAGGGCGATCACCACGCGCTGCCTTTGACCACCTGATAATTCATGTGGATAGCGGCTCGGGGGCACGTGTTCGGGGGCCAGTCCAACCCGCCCTAGGATCGCGCCGGCGCGGTTTTGGGCCGCTGCTGCGTTTGTCTTTGGATCCAGTCGAAGCGCCTCAGCAACTTGCGCGCCAATGGTTTGTACGGGGTTTAACGCGCTCATCGGCTCTTGAAACACCATCCCCATTATACCGCCGCGTTGGGCGCAAAGCTGCGGCTCGGTGAGGTGTAACAGGTTTGTACCATCCAGGGTAATTTTTCCGCTCAACCCTGCGGCATCGGGCAGCAATTGCAAAAGGCTAAGCGCAGTCATCGATTTTCCAGAGCCGCTTTCACCTGTAAGCGCCAGAATTTCGCCGGGCTCCAGCGTGAAATTAAGCTGTTTTAAAATTGGGGACCCATAAAGCGTTAAGGTCAAATCCTGTACGTTAAGAAGGCTCATCGGGGGGCCTCGCGCAGTTTTGGATCCAGCAAGTCGCGCAAACCATCGCCCATCAGGTTGAGCCCTATCACGCTGAGGATGATCGCGCTTCCGGGCACCAACGCCAGATGCGGGGCGAAGCTGACCATGGTTTGCGCATCTGCGAGCATCCGCCCCCAACTGGGCGTGGGCGGTTGGGCGCCCAAACCCACATAGCTCAGGCCGGCTTCCGCCAAAATGCCAAGGCTGAATTGGATCGTGCCCTGCACGATCAGCAAATTGTTCAAATTGGGCAGAATATGCTCGATCGCGATGCGACCAGTCGATTTTCCGCAGACCCGCGCGGCCAGAATGAACTCGCGCTGCCAAAGGCTGAGCGCACCGCCGCGTGTTACGCGGGCGAAGACCGGGATATTAAAGATCCCAATCGCGATGATTGCATTCACCGCACTTGCGCCAAAAAGCGCGGTGATCAATATCGCAATCACCAAAGAGGGAAAGGCAAAAATCAAATCATTGCTCCGCATGATGACCTCGTCCAGCCAGCCACCTTGCCTTGCGCTGGCTGCCAGCCCGAGGGGCACGCCAAGCCCAATGCCAATGCCCACGGCCACCAAGGCCACCGCCAGCGAGGTGCGGGCCCCGACCATGATCATTGACAGCAAATCGCGCCCGAAATGATCAGTGCCGAACCAATGTGCCTGAGAGGCGCCCTGCAATTTTTCGCCGATGGAGAGCACGGTCACATCATAAGGCACCCAAATAAAAGAGAGCAGCGCGGTGCTGGCAATAGCTGCGCTGAGCAGAAGGCCGATGAGAAATGAGCCCCCCAGCTTCATGCTTGGCTCCGCAAGCGCGGATCAACCGCCGCATAGGCCAGATCGACCAGAAAGTTGACCATGATCACGGCAAAGACCAGCAGCATAACCACGCTTTCGACCACGATCAGATCGCGCTGGGTGATCGCCTGAAACACCAAACGGCCCAACCCGGGCAGAAAGAACACTTGCTCGATAATGATGGCGCCAGCCATCAGAAAGGAAAATTGCAATCCAATAATCGTTAAAACCGGAATTAAGGCGTTGCGCAGGGCGTGGTGCCACAGCGTGGCGCGTTTGCTCAAGCCCTTGGCGCGTGCGGTTCGAATATAATCTTCGCCTAAGGTTTCGATCAACGCGCTGCGCATCACGCGCGACAGTATAGCCGCTTGCGGCAAGGCCAATGCGATCGCCGGCAAGGTCAGCGATTTTAACCCGCTGAACACACCATCATCCCATCCGGCGAAGCCACCGGCTGAAAACCAGCGCAGCTTAATTGCAAAAATCACCACAAGGATCATCGCAAACCAAAAATTCGGAATCGCAATCCCCAATTGCGTTGCGCCCATGACCATAGCATCGCCGCGTTTGCCGCGCTGCGCCGCTGCATAAAGCCCAGTTGGAAAAGCGATGAGAACGCTTAATCCCAGCGCATAAAGCGCCAATGGCAACGACACCCAGAGACGTTCACCCACCATATCGGCGATTGGGCTGCGATAGGTATAAGAGAGGCCAAAATCACCGCTCAGCATCCCGCCGATCCAAGAAAGATAACGCGCAAATTTACCCTGATCCAATCCCAGTTCTTTGCGCAGCGCCAGAATGGTATCGTCTTGGGCGTTTATTCCAAGCATGAAGGCGGCCGGATCTCCGGGCGCCACTTCGACCACCGTAAAAATGACGATAGAGGCCAGGCATAGGCTGATCAGTAAGGATAATAACCGCTTGAAAATATAGGGTATCATTGGTTCAGATTAGGCACAGGCGATGCGCGGGTCCAGCGAAATAAAAGGGGGCCGTAAAGCCCCCTTTGGCGCCTTGTTTTCGCGCCGATTTAATTCGCCCAGCTGACCCCTGTCAGATCCGTGGCTTGCGTGGGGGCATTTTCCCACAGACCGCGGATTTTGGCATTTGCAACGGTTGGTACGGCCAGTTCGAACAAAAATCCATTCACATAATCTTCGGAAATGATCGTTTGTGCGTTTTGCAACATCGCGCTGCGGGTCGCCGGATCGCTTTCTGATCTGAGATCGGTCATCAAAGTTTGAAAAGCTGGATTGTCATATTGGAAGTAATAATCCGGACGCGCATAAATTCCGATATCCATCGGTTCGGTATGGCTGACGATTGTGAGCCCATAATCCTTGCCGCGGAACACTTGCTCGAGCCATTGTGCCCATTCCAAATTACTGATTTCGGTTTGAATCCCCACCGCGCGCAACTGCGCTGCGATGATTTCGCCGCCGCGGCGTGCATAAGAGGGCGGCGGCAGTTTCAATGTGGTTTCAAAGCCATTCTCAAACCCGGCTTCGGCCAAAAGCTGTTTGGCCAAATCAGGATCATAAGCCGAGTTGGCCGTCAGATCGAGATAGTCTGGATGGTGCGGCGCGAAATGCGTGCCAATCGGTGTGCCAACGCCAAACATCGCCCCGTCAATGATCGCTTGGCGATCAATCGCATGCGCGATAGCTTTGCGCACTTTTACATTATCCAAAGGCGGCATTTTGTTATTGGTAGAAAGAATAGTTTCGCCTTCTGTGGAGCCTACAATCACTTGAAAGCGCGGATCCGCCTCAAATTGTGGTAGGTTTTCAGGGGCTGGAAAATTCACGAACGCATCCACATCTTCGGCCATCATCGCCGCAAATCCCGCTGTGGGATCGGAGATGAATTTAAACGTTGCGCTTTCTAGTGCCGCAGGGGTTCCCCAGTAATCGGCGTTGCGAGTCAGCTCAATGCGATCACCCTGCACCCAATTGCTGAATTCAAACGCCCCGGTTCCCACTGGGTTTGTTTTGATATTTTCGATCGTTTCGGGGGCAACAATCACCGCATCGCCCCAAGCCATGTTGAACAAGAAGCTGCCATTGGCGGCGTCCAAACTCACTTTGACGGTCAGCGGATCAACAACGCTTACATCCGTAATGCCGGCGAACAGCGCCTTTTGGGCATTGGCACTGTCTTCCCCGCGCGCCCGATCTAATGAGAATTTGACGTCTTGGGCATCCATGCTGCTGCCATCATGAAAGGTGACGCCGGCGTTTAAATGAAATGTATAGCTGGTGCCATCTTCGGAAATCTCCCATGATTTTGCGAGGCCGGGAATGATAGATCCGTCAGAGGCAAAGCGGGTAAGCCCCTCAAACACATTTGAATAAAGCACGCTGTCAATCGCGCCAGCCGCAGCGCTGGTGGGGTCTAAATGCGGGGGCTCGAGTTGCAGGGCAACGGTGAGATCGCTTTGCGCGGCGGCAACGGCGCCGCCAGTCAAAGCCAAAGCTGCGGCGCTGATTCTTAGAAGTCTTCCAGTCTTGATTGGCATGTTACTCTCCCTATTAAATCGGCCCTATGGGCCTGAGATGCTGCGGCTTGGCCGGCGCAGCTTATGCTAAACTATAGGAATAAAATTCTATCTTAGGCTAGAAAATAAATCTGTTTGGCGCCAAAAGTTTCAGCTGCCCAAATCAAATTTTAAAGAAATATCGGCCACTTGATCGCCCAAAAGGGCTTTTAAGGGCAACATTAGCGCGGTTAGAACGGCCCAGCCGCTGTTTAGGTTTGCCACTTTAATGCCAAGCCAGCCTTGGGGCGGCATGTCCCCATGAAACTTGACCATACCATCAGAAATAAGCGTTTTACCATTCATTTTTATAATAATATTCTGGGCTGACCGCGTGGCCTTATTGTCGCGCATATCTGGCAGGTCGGCGAAAAGCTCTAGCGTCATCTCTGCGTCGGGGCTGAGCGGTTGCGCGGTGGTTCCCTTAGCGTAAACGCGTGTTTTCTCCACGCGTTGTTCGATCGAAATTTGTACGTTTTCAACGGGTAAGCTTAAACCTGGATTGGCGGTAAAGGTTAAATTTTCAGCGGTTGCCGTTGCGCGCCATTGTGCGCCCTCGCTCTGGGTTACCGAGGCGCGCAAAGTTTGACTGGTGAGGCGCACGGGCTGACCTGCAAGCGTTAAATCATGCGTGTCGGGCCAAATAATAAGCCAATGGGTCGGGGTGTAGGTCAGGCGCATGATTTGCAAAAACGCCGCTTGCCAATCGAATGTACCCGCAGCATTGCCGATTTGCGGGTTACGCAAGGTGACATCATAGCGATTTGGAAATCCCATTTGGCTGATCTGGTCAAACTGAACTTGCCATCCGCTCTTTTCAGCCCCCGCGACCAGGGCCGCAATACCGGCCTTGTTGCGTTCCGCCCCCCAGAACCAAAACCCGGACCAAAGGATCGCGATACCCAATACGAGAATAATCAAACGTTGCATTCTTGGCCCCTTTCCGATCGCGGCAAATTAGTATTTACAGACACTAACTTGGAAGGGCCAGACAAATGCAGATGTGGGTTTTTGGATATGGGTCGTTATTGTGGAACCCGGGCTTTGACTTTGTAGAAAAGCGGTTGGCGCGGTTAAGTGGCTATCGCCGTAATTTTTGCATGCGGTCGATCCACCATCGTGGCACGCCTGCTGCGCCTGGTTTGGTGTTAGCTTTAGACGCCGCCAACGCGGCGATCTGTGATGGTTTGGCCTTTCGCATCGCGCCCAAAGATGAAGCACAAGTTCTTGTTTATTTGAGAGAGCGCGAGCTGGTCTCATCCGCGTATTACGAAAAAACCGTGCGCTTGGATTTGCCAGAGGGCGGGCAGCTTGAGGCTTTGGCCTATGTGATCGATCAAACCAATGATCAATACTGCCAAGGCTTGTCATTGGAAGAGCAAGCCCGCATTATTGCAACAGCGCGCGGTGGGCGCGGCGATAATAGTGAATATCTGTTTAAAACGGTTGAACAAATGGAGAAGTTGTCGATCCAAGATGCTGATCTTCAATGGCTGGCACAAGACGTGCGTGCAAGGCTTGCCGAAAAGGGTCGGGGGGCCTCCCCCGGTGTCAGCCATGGATAGGCCCCGTTTCCCAATCAAGGTAAAACATCATGCATAAAGCTGATCTAGAACTCAAACTTCAGTTCTCGCGCCCCATACGCCAAGGCATGCTGATGTTGCTTGTGGTTGGCCTAACCGGCTTTGGCGCTGTCATTGCCGCGCCGCGCATCATGCCGGTGGTGCAGTCTAACCTTTGGCTCAACGGCTTTATTTGTTTGGTGTTTTGTATCGGGGTGATCAGTTGCTTTGTGCAGGTGTTTCAGCTGGCTTCATCGGTGCGCTGGATCGAAAGCTTTGTGCGCAATCAAGGTATTTCAGAGTCAACGGCCCCGCAGCTGCTGGCGCCGCTGGCAACTTTGTTGCGAGATCGCGGCGCGCGGATGCAAATTGCTGCATCCTCAACACGCTCGATCCTAGACTCGGTTGGAACGCGGATCGAAGAAGCGCGGGAGATCACCCGCTATATTGTTAATCTGCTGATCTTTCTGGGGCTTTTGGGCACGTTTTACGGGTTGGCAACCACGGTGCCTGCCTTGGTTGATACCATCCGCTCTTTGGCTCCGAAAGCCGGCGAGTCGGGTTTTGCCGTTTTCAGCCGGTTGATGAACGGGCTGGAAAGCCAGCTTGGCGGTATGGGAATTGCTTTTGCATCCTCGTTGCTGGGCTTGGCAGGCTCTTTGGTGGTGGGACTTTTAGAGCTGTTTGCAAGCCACGGCCAAAACCGCTTTTATCGGGAATTGGAGGAATGGCTTTCCTCGATCACGCGTTTGGGATTTTCCTCCGGTGACGGGGATGGCGAAGCCAGCCATGAGCAAAATATTCTGGGCACCGTGCTAGATCAAATGAACGAGAATATGGAAGCCATGCAAATGATGTTTACGCAAGCGGATGCCGGGCGGGCCATGGTGGATGATGGGTTGCGGGGCTTGTCGGAAAGCCTGAATCAGTTGACCGCTCGGATTGAGGCCAATGCACCCAGCAATGACGCGTTATTGCGGGTGGCGGGCGGCCAAGAAAAGCTGCTTGAAGTCTTGCGCAATATTGAAAATAGCGAGGCGGCGGATGCTGAAAGCCGCATGCGTTTGCGCTCGATTGATGTTCAGCTTTTGCATCTGACCGAAGAAATGGCCGCGGGCCGCCAGGAAAGCACCGTGGCGTTGCGCGCAGAAATAAACGCTTTGAGCGCTGCAATTTTGCATGCCAGCGCCAGCCGGCCATCGGGTGACGGCGGATCAACCAGCTCTGATGATAAGGGCTGATCATGGCACTTTCCCGCCGAACTGGTCATCGATTTCAAGCCTCAATCTGGCCGGGTTTTGTGGATGCGATGACCGGCCTTCTTTTGGTGTTGATGTTTGTTTTAACCATTTTTATGGTTGTTCAATTCGTCTTACGCGAAACCATCACAGGGCAAGAAAATGAACTTAACCTGCTAAGTGCCGAGATCGCTGCGATTGCAGAAGCGCTTGGCCTCGAACAAGAAAAAGTGAGCGCTTTAAAAGGCGAAGTGGGCGCCTTGACCTCTACGCTAAGCGATACCCAAACCGAATTGATGGCGCAGGCCAACTTGATCGATCAACTGACTTTTCAGCGTGATTCAACGCAGCAACAATTGGTCAGTGCCCAGGCGAAAATCACCTCTTTTGAAGCGCAGGTTGCCGGCCTTTTAAAAACCCAAAGCGAGAAAACTGCGCAGATTGCCGATTTGGAAGGGGAAAAATTTCTTTTGATGTCTCAGCAAGAGGCGTTGAATTTGGCCCTTGCAACGGCGCGTTCAGAAATTGACAAATCGGTGGAAGAGGCGCGCCGCAAAGCGGCTGAGCGCGATGCGCTTGAGGCGTTGATCGCATCGCTGAAAAACGAAAATAGTGATCAAAAAAGCTTTTTAAACCAGCAATCTGCGGATCTGGAAGCTCTGCAACAGCGCTTAAGCGCCGAAGAGGAAGCGCGGCTGCTAGAAGCCGCGGCGGCGCAGGCGCTGCGCAAAAAGCTTGAAAACGCCGACGCGGAATTAACAGCGATGAGCTTGGCGCTGGAAGAGCAGCGCCGCGCTGCGGAAGAAACGCTTACCATGTTGGCGGCGGCCGAAGCCGCGCAGGAACTTGTTGCGGCGCGTCTGCAAGACAGCGTGTTGGCTTTACGTGCAGCGCAGCTGCAACTGGCCGATCGCGATCAAGATATTCAGCGCTTGCAGTCGCAGGTTGCCGATGGCGCTGCAGAGCTAGATCAAACCGAAGTGGCTTTGGCCGCGGCGCTTGCGCGGCAATTGTTGTTGGAAGATCAAATCGCCGCCTTGCAGCGCCAAAGGGCGCAGTTGGAAATACAAGAACGCACTCTATCGCAAACGCAGGCCCAGCAAGCGGATGCGATTAAACGCTTGCAAACTGCGCTGGAGAACAGCGAAAAAAGTCGAACGGAAAGCCAAGATAATCAATCCAGCGCGCTTGAGCTGGCAAAGGCCTTACAGGCGCAGCTCAGCGCCGCCTTGGCTGCCGTTGCGCAGGCAGAAGATGCGCGCGCGCTTTTGCAAGCAAAGGTCGATGCGACCACAAAAGAGCTTGAGGCGGCCACGAATCAGGCGGCAAATCAAGCGGCAAATCAAGCCGCCGCGCAGGCCGCTCAAATCGCACAGGCTGCAGAAATTGCGCAGGCTGAAACGGCAAAAGCCAGCCTTGAAGAAAACCTAGCGGCGGCGCTTGCCGCGAAATTGGCTGCCGAAACCGATATGAATAAAGTGGCCGCGCAATTAAAGGCGGCCTTGGCGGCAAAACTCGCAGCCGATCAGGATTTTGCCGCGCAGCTGGATGCGCGCGCACAGCAGGAAATTTTGCTGCAGCAAGCCCAGCAGACCTTGCTGGGCAAGTCGCAAGAGTTGCAAAAAAGCGACGCGCAGCTTTTGAAAGCAGAGCGCCAAGCTGCTGCGTTGAACCAGCAGGTTACCGCATTGCGGCAGCAATTGGTGAAAGTGAGTGATTTATTGGAGATTTCCGAAGAGAAAGATGTCGAAAGTCAGGCGCAGCTGCAAAACCTTGGTAACCGGCTCAATGCGGCTTTGGCGCGGGCCGCTTCTGAGCAGCGGCGCCGTTTAAAACTGGAAGAGGCCGAGAGCCAAAGGCTCGAGGCGGAAAAGCTTAAACTAGAGGCTGAGCGCGACCTTTTGGCCAGCCAGGCCGAAGATCTGGCAAAATATAAATCAGAATTTTTTGGAAGCTTGCGCATATTGCTCGCGGATCAAGTTGGGGTACGCATTGTCGGCGATCGGTTTGTGTTTTCTTCAGAGGTGTTATTCGCCCCCGGCGCGGCCGAGCTTTCGCGGCTTGGCCAGAGCGAAATCGTAAAAGTGGGCAGCATATTGAATAAGATTATGTCGGAAATTCCGCAGAATATAGATTGGATTATCCGCGTTGATGGGCATACGGATGACCAACCGCTGAGCGGTACGGGAGAATTCAAAGACAATTGGGAGCTGAGCCAGGCGCGCGCTTTATCCGTGGTCAAGTTCATGATTTCGCAGCTCAATATACCAGCTGACCGTTTGGCGGCGAATGGCTTTGCTGAATTTCAACCCGTCAATACGGCAAATACGGTGCAGGCCCGCAGCCAAAACCGGCGCATTGAGCTGAAATTAACCGAGCGCTAAAGAAACAGAGCGAGGCCTCGTTTGGTGCGCCAAGCCCTTGGGGCATTGGCAGCATGACCGGCCGCCTTTGACACCGCCGGTCAGATGCGCGCTGTTTTAATCTGCGGTCAGCAAAGGCGGCTTATTATTGGTCAGGCGCGGATTTTGCGGTCCTTCCAATTTAAGATGCAATTCGCCTTTGCGCACGCCAACTTTCACCAAGCCGCCTTTGGCCAGCTTTCCAAACAGCAATTCTTCGGCCAGAGGCTTTTTGATATGCTCTTGGATGACCCGGCCCAACGGGCGCGCACCCATCTTCTCATCATAGCCTTTATCTGCCAGCCATTCGGCGGCGGCTTCAGTGATTTCGATAGAGACATGCCGGTCCATCAATTGCGCTTCAAGTTGCAAAACAAACTTTTCAACAATCTGCATGGTGACGGGTTTCGGCAATGGTGCAAAGCTTATCACAGCATCCAAACGGTTGCGAAACTCTGGGGTAAACTGCCGTTCAATCGCGGCGGTGTCTTCGCCCTCGCGGCGGTCGCGGTTAAATCCGATTGCCGATTTCGCTTGCTCAGCTGCACCGGCATTCGAGGTCATAATCAAAATCACATTGCGAAAATCAACCGAGCGGCCATTATGGTCTGTGAGAGTGCCGTGATCCATCACTTGCAACAGCACATTATACACATCGGGATGGGCTTTTTCGATCTCATCCAACAGCAAAACGCAATGTGGGTGCTGGTCAATCCCGTCTGTCAACTGCCCGCCTTGATCAAATCCAACATAGCCCGGAGGCGCGCCGATCAACCGGCTGACTGCGTGTTTTTCCATATATTCGGACATGTCAAAGCGCAGCATTTCCACGCCAAGACTGTCGGCCAATTGCTTGGCAACTTCTGTTTTCCCAACACCGGTTGGGCCGGCGAATAAATAGCTGCCAATGGGTTTTTCCGGCTCTCTTAATCCGGCCCGCGCCAGTTTGATCGCTGAGGCCAGCGCGTCAATTGCTGGATCCTGCCCAAAGACCACGCGTTTCAAGCTGGTTTCAAGATCCTTCAGCACCAGAGCATCGTCTTTGCTGACGTTTTTGGGTGGAATGCGCGCAATTTTCGCCACGACCGCTTCGATTTCTTTGATGCCTATGGTCTTGCGCCGCTTGCTTTCTGCAACCAAATGCTGCGCAGCGCCGGCTTCATCAATCACGTCAATTGCTTTGTCTGGC
The DNA here is from genome assembly GCA_001642945.1 of Rhodobacteraceae bacterium SB2. GTDB lineage: Bacteria > Pseudomonadota > Alphaproteobacteria > Rhodobacterales > Rhodobacteraceae > Thalassovivens > Thalassovivens spotae. The sequence goes on from LGRT01000014.1 coordinate 225,737, forward strand.
AGCTTACGATCGTTGATATAGCGCGCTGATAGCTCGACCGCTGACTTGATCGCATCACCGGTGTATTTGATGCTGTGATGCTCTTCAAAATAGCCTTTGATACCTTGCAAAATTTTCACCGCATCATCGACACTGGGTTCATTCACATCGATTTTTTGGAAGCGGCGGCTGAGCGCGCGATCCTTTTCAAAATGTTGACGGTATTCTTTATAAGTAGTCGAACCCATTGTGCGTAATTTTCCACCTTGCAGCGCGGGCTTCAACAGGTTTGAGGCATCCATAGCGCCGCCGGAGGTCGCGCCTGCGCCAATCACGGTGTGGATTTCATCAATAAACAAAACTGCATCCGGATGGCTTTCCAATTCATCCACCACCGCTTTAAGGCGTTCTTCAAAATCGCCCCGATACCGGGTCCCGGCCAGTAACGCGCCCATATCAAGCGAAAAGATCGTGGTGTTGGCCAAAACTTGCGGGGTTTCCCCTGAAACAACTTTGCGGGCCAAGCCTTCTGCGATGGCGGTTTTGCCCACGCCTGGATCGCCGACCAAAAGCGGGTTGTTCTTGCGACGACGGCACAGAACCTGCACGCAGCGCTCAACTTCATGGCTGCGGCCAATCAGCGGGTCAATATCGCCCTCTCCTGCTTTGGCGTTCAAATCAACGCAATATTTGGCCAGCGCCGATTCTTTCTTTTCGTCTTCTTTTACGTTTTCAGGCGCGCTGGTTTCCTCTTCGAATTCGGGTGAGCCCGAGACGGGCCGCGCCTCGCCAAAATTGGGGTCTTTGGCCACGCCATGCGCGATAAAATTAACCGCATCATAGCGCGTCATTTCCTGATCTTGCAGAAAATAGGCCGCGTTGGATTCGCGTTCAGCAAAGATTGCAACCAAGACGTTTGCGCCGGTCACTTCGGTGCGGCCTGACGATTGTACATGGATCGCGGCGCGTTGGATCACCCGCTGGAACGCAGCAGTGGGCACCGCCTCTGATCCTTCCACTTCGGTCACCAAAGATGCCAGATCGGTCTCGATGAATTCAACCAAGGTTTCACGCAACTCTTCTGTATCCACATCGCAGGCGCGCAACACCCGCGCTGCGTCTTGCTCATCCATCAACGCCAAGAGCAAATGCTCAAGCGTTGCAAATTCATGCGATCGCTTATTTGCTAAGCCAAGAGCTGCGTGGATTGCCTGTTCGAGCGTGGTTGAAAATGAAGGCACGTTGGGTGCTCCTGTTAAGTTGCGTCGGGGGTCGACCCCCAACATGATTGCTGTACCTTAAAGTGTGGTCGTTATTTTTGCGGCTTCAAGTCTTTTTTGCGAAAACTGTGCCAGTTTGTTCATTTTTTCCGTTTTCATAGCGAATTTAATAACTAAAACTTATCTTTTAGACGCCGGATCTCGGCAAAAACTTTCGCATTGCTGGCGCCGGGCATTTGCAACCGCTCTCGGATCTCGGGGCTTTCAGGCCTTAAGAATGGATTGGTGGCGCGCTCTAGTGATAGACGCGAAGGAACCGTTGGCTTGCCCTGTTGATTGGCCGCGATCGTATCCGCCTGGCGTTTGATCAAATCCGTATTTTGCGGTTCTATAGTGATCGCAAATTTCGCGTTGGCCAGCGTGTATTCATGCCCCGAGCATACCAGCGTGTCTGCCGGCAGGTTGCGAATCGCATCCAAGCTTTGCCACATTTGCTCTGCCGTCCCTTCAAATAAGCGGCCGCAACCCAGCGCCATCAGACTGTCAGCAGAGAAGAGTAGCTTGGCCGCTTCGAAATAAACCGCGATATGCCCCACCGTATGCCCGGGCACATCCATCACGCGCCCCCGCTGCGATCCGATAACAAGCGTATCCCCCGCAACAACCGCTCGGTTCAAGCTGGGCAATCTATGTTGATCCGCGGCTGCGCCGATCACTTGCGCGCGATGCACGGCCAAAACATCTGCTAAACCCGCAACATGATCATCGTGATGGTGGGTTAATAGAATATGCGTGAGAGACCATGCTTTTTCTTTCAAGATTGCAAGGATTGGCGCGGCGGCGGGCACATCAACCAGTAGCGTTTCACCACTGGCGTGATCGCGCAGAAGAAATGCGTAATTATCCGATCGGCAGGGGATGGTTATCAGCTCATATGGCATAGGCAATCCTTCTTTCACTTGCTACACTGATGTATGTTTGGCGTATCCGAGAGGTCGGTGCAATGCATCTTGATGTACAAGATCTTCGAAACTTTTATTATCGTGAGCCGCTTGGCCGCGCCGCGCAGCGCGCATTGCGCAATAAAGTTTTGCAGTTTTGGCCAGATCTGAGCGGCCAAACCATTGCCGGCTTTGGGTTCGCAACCCCTTTATTACGGCCCTTTTTGCCCCAGGCGCGCCGCGTGATTGCCTTAATGCCAGGCCCTCAGGGGGTGCTGGCCTGGCCCAACCCGTCGCAGAACGTATCCGTTCTGACTGATGAGCGGTTTTGGCCGCTTGAAACGGGGCATGTGGATCGGTTGATCGTTTTACACGGGCTAGAAACAAGCGAGGATGCCAATACCGTCTTACAAGAAGCTTACCGTGTTTTGGGGCCGGGGGGGCGGGCGCTTTTTATCGTGCCCAATCGGGCTGGATTGTGGTCGCGTAGCGATAAAACGCCGATGGGGTTTGGCAGGCCTTACAGCACCAGCCAGCTGGAAACACAGTTGCGACTTCACGGCTTTTTGCCGCAAAAAGCTTCGGCTGCCCTGTTTCAGATCCCCTCCAATCGGCGCAGTTGGCAAAAAATGGGACCGTTTCTTGAGCGTATTGGCAATCGGCTGCCGCGGCTTGCCGGCGGCGTATTGATGCTGGAAGTGTCAACGCGCACGCCGCCGCTGCCGGGGCTGAAAACCCCCGTCTTGCGGGCGCGACCCCTGCGCGTGCTAGAGGGCTTGCGCGCCGCTGATCCCAAACCGGCCTTAGAACGGGCGAAAGAACGCTGCTGAGTTTGGCTGAGGAATCGTGTTTTTCGATATCACGGCGCGATTTTTTTGGCTTAAAAATAGGCAATAGCTTGTGTTTTTAAAAAGCGCTTTGTTTTTATTGGTTTTTTTGATCTTGCGAAATGTAGCAAGGGCGGTTGCTAGGCGGGAAAGGCTCTGCTAAACGTGCCCCGATTTTATTGATTTGCTTTGCGCAGATCTTCTAACGCTTAGTGATGATCGCGTGGTGCGAGGTCTGATCTGGCCTGACAGTGGAAGGATAACAGTGTCCGAACCAGCTTCTTTTACGTCCAGCATCGCTGCCCGTTATGCGTTGGCAGTTTTCGAAATCGCCCAAGAGGCGGATCAAGTCGCTGATCTTGAAAAAAACATCGACGTTTTATCCGAGGTGCTTGATACGAGTGAGGATTTCAACGCGATGCTCAAATCGCCCTTGTTGAGCCGTGGCGCGCAAGGTCAGGCGATTGCGGCTGTAGCCGCAAAATTGGGGCTGTCGGAGGATCTGTCAAACACCTTGGCTTTGATGGCCAGCAAGCGGCGTTTGTTTGTTGTGCCGGCATTGATTGGCCAGTTGCGCGCGCTGATTGCTGAGCAAAAGGGCGAAGAAACGGCGGATGTGACATCGGCCAAAGCGCTTACGAAAACGCAAACTGACAAGCTGACTGCCGCGATCAAAGCGCAGATTGGCAAGGATGTGAAAATTAATGCAGCTGTCGATAAAGATCTTATCGGTGGTTTAATTGTTAAGGTGGGATCTAAAATGATCGATACGTCGATCCGGTCCAAACTTAACGCCCTTCAGAATGTAATGAAAGAGGTCGGATAAATGGGTATCCAAGCAGCCGAGATATCTGCAATTCTCAAAGAGCAGATTAAAAACTTTGGTCAAGAGGCTGAAGTGGCAGAAGTGGGGCGCGTGCTCTCCGTTGGAGATGGGATCGCGCGGGTTTATGGTCTTGATAATGTGCAAGCGGGCGAAATGGTCGAATTTCCCGGCGGCATTCAAGGCATGGCATTAAACCTAGAAGCCGATAATGTGGGTGTGGTTATTTTCGGGTCTGACCGCGATATCGTTGAAGGCGATACCGTCAAGCGCACGAAATCAATCGTGGATGTTCCTGTTGGTGACGCGCTTTTGGGCCGTGTGGTTGACGGCCTTGGCAACCCGTTGGATGGCAAGGGGCCGATCGCAACCGAAACGCGCGGCGTTGCCGATGTGAAAGCGCCGGGCATTATCCCGCGTAAATCGGTGCATGAGCCGATGGCCACGGGTCTGAAATCTGTTGACGCGATGATCCCGATTGGCCGCGGCCAGCGTGAGTTGATCATTGGCGATCGCCAAACCGGTAAAACGGCGATTGCGCTGGACACGATCTTGAACCAGAAATCCTATAATGAAGCGGCTGGCGACGACGAAAGCAAGAAATTGTATTGCGTCTATGTGGCCGTGGGTCAAAAGCGTTCAACGGTTGCCCAATTGGTGAAGAAACTGGAAGAAACCGGTGCGATGGCCTATTCAATCGTGGTTGCGGCGACCGCATCGGACCCGGCACCTTTGCAATTTTTGGCGCCTTATTCAGCCACAGCTATGGCCGAGCATTTTCGCGATAATGGCCGCCATGCGCTGATCATTTATGATGATTTGTCCAAACAGGCTGTGGCCTATCGCCAAATGTCATTGTTGCTGCGCCGTCCACCCGGACGTGAAGCCTATCCGGGCGATGTTTTCTATTTGCATTCACGTCTGCTCGAGCGCTCTGCAAAGCTGAACGAAGACAATGGTGCGGGGTCTTTGACGGCGCTGCCGGTGATTGAAACGCAAGGCGGCGACGTGTCAGCCTTTATTCCAACCAACGTGATTTCGATCACGGACGGCCAAATCTTTTTGGAAACCGAACTGTTTTATCAGGGCATCCGCCCCGCGGTGAACACGGGTCTATCGGTGTCACGCGTTGGATCTTCTGCGCAAACCTCAGCGATGAAAACAGTCGCCGGCCCTGTGAAGTTGGAATTGGCGCAATATCGCGAAATGGCAGCCTTTGCCCAGTTTGGCTCAGATCTTGACGTGGCCACGCAGCAATTGCTGAACCGTGGCGCGCGCCTGACCGAGCTGATGAAGCAGCCCCAATATGCACCCTTGACCAATGCCGAGATTGTTTGCGTGATTTTCGCGGGAACAAATGGATATTTAGATGGGATCAGCGTGGGCGATGTTGGTCGCTTTGAAAAAGGGCTTTTGGCGCATTTACGCGGCAAGCATGCAGATCTTTTGGCCTTCATCACCGATGAGGATCCAAAGATCAAAGGCGAATCCCAAGATAGAATCAAAGCTGCTCTTGACGAGTTCGCCGCCGATTTCGCGTAGGAGATCTGCTAGATGGCAAATCTAAAAGATCTTAAAAACCGCATCTCCAGCGTTAAAAACACGCGGAAGATCACCAAAGCCATGCAGATGGTCGCAGCTGCAAAGCTGCGGCGGGCGCAGGAAAGTGCCGAGCAATCGCGCCCTTATGCCGAGCGGTTTATGGGCGTGTTATCCGGCTTGGCAGCGTCTGTAGGCAAAAGCGAGGGCGCGCCAAAATTGTTGCGCGGTACGGGCGAAGATCAGGTGCATTTGCTGGTTGTCATGACCGCAGAGCGGGGGTTGTGTGGAGGATTTAATTCCAACATTGCCAAACGCGCTCGGGCCCATATCGCACAGCTTCAGGAGGCGGGGAAAACCGTAAAAATCCTGACAGTGGGCAAAAAGGGTCGCGATCAGCTGAAACGTGACTTTGGCGATGTGTTTATTGACCATGTTGATCTGACCGAAGTGAAACGGGTTGGCTATAGCGATGCCCAAGCCATCGCGCGCGATGTGGTTGTTCGCTTTGATGCTGGAGAGTTTGACGTTGCAACGCTCTTCTATTCAAAATTCGTAAATGTGGTGACGCAGGTGCCAACAGCGCTGCAGGTTATTCCAGCTGCGTTTGAGGAAGAAGCCGAAGCGGATAGCACAGTTTATGATTACGAACCCAGCGAAGAAGCGATTTTAAGCGACCTTCTTCCGCGCGGCGTGGCAACGCAGATTTTTTCCGCTTTGCTGGAAAATGGCGCGTCCGAGCAAGGCGCGCGCATGTCCGCAATGGATAACGCCACGCGCAATGCAGGCGATATGATCGACAAACTTACCATCGAGTTCAACCGGTCACGTCAAGCCGTGATCACCAACGAACTTATTGAAATTATCTCGGGCGCAGAAGCGCTCTAAAGACCGGAGACGAAACTATGGCAAACTCAAAAGGCAAAATCACTCAGGTGATCGGCGCCGTTGTCGACGTTCAATTTGGCGAAGACTTACCGCCAATCTTGAACGCGCTGATCACGGACAATAACGGTAAAAATCTGGTTTTAGAAGTTGCGCAGCATTTGGGTGAAAACACAGTGCGGGCGATCGCGATGGATGCGACCGAAGGATTGGTGCGTGGACAGCAGGTGTCTGACACAGGTGGCCCCATTCAAGTGCCCGTTGGCAATGGAACATTGGGTCGGATTTTGAACGTAACGGGGGATCCGGTCGATGAGCAGGGGCCTGTGAAATCAACCGAAACGCGCGGTATTCATGGCGATGCACCGGATTTTGATCAGCAATCTACAGAAACCGAAATTTTGGTCACTGGGATCAAAGTGATTGACCTTCTGGCCCCCTATACAAAAGGTGGGAAAATTGGTCTGTTTGGCGGTGCTGGCGTTGGCAAAACCGTTTTGATCATGGAATTGATCAATAACATCGCCAAAGTGCACTCGGGCGTGTCGGTTTTTGCCGGTGTGGGCGAGCGGACGCGTGAAGGCAATGACCTGTACCATGAGATGATTGAATCGGGTGTGATTGTGCCCGACAATCTCGAAGAGTCAAAAATCGCGTTGGTTTATGGCCAGATGAACGAGCCTCCCGGAGCGCGGATGCGGATTGCCTTATCTGGTCTGACTTTGGCCGAGCAGTTTCGCGACGATACGGGATCTGATGTGCTGTTCTTCGTTGATAATATTTTCCGCTTTACGCAAGCGGGTTCTGAGGTGTCTGCGCTTTTGGGCCGGATCCCGTCAGCGGTGGGATATCAGCCAACATTGGCGACCGATATGGGTGCGATGCAAGAACGCATCGCTTCCACGAAATCGGGCTCAATTACCTCAGTGCAAGCGGTCTACGTGCCTGCGGATGACTTGACTGACCCCGCGCCGGCCACCTCTTTCGCGCATTTGGATGCGACCACAGTTTTGGATCGTGCGATTTCGGAAAAAGGTATTTACCCGGCGGTGGATCCTCTGGGATCGACCTCACGGTTGCTTGACCCAATGATCATCGGTGAAGAGCATTATGCGGTTGCAACGGATGTGCAGCAGGTACTTCAGCGTTATAAATCCTTGCAAGATATCATTGCGATTTTGGGCATGGATGAATTGAGCGAAGATGATAAGCTGGCGGTAACTCGGGCGCGTAAGCTCGAGCGTTTCTTGTCGCAGCCCTTTGACGTGGCGAAAGTGTTTACGGGCTCTGATGGTGTTCAGGTGCCTTTGGACGAAACCATTGCCTCTTTCAAAGCGGTTGTCGCGGGCGAGTATGATCATCTTCCCGAAGCAGCATTCTATATGGTTGGTGGCATCGATGAAGTGATCGCTAAGGCCGAAAAACTGGCTGCGAGCGCGGCCTAGAGGAGCCTCTTATGGCGAATATGATGCAATTTGATCTGGTGAGCCCAGAAAAGCTATTATCTTCTCAGCAAGTGGAAGCAGTTTTGATTCCAGGCGCGGATGGGGATTTGATGGCGATGCCGGGTCATGCGCCGGTGATCACGTCTTTACGCCCCGGTATTTTGCGGGTTCAAACCGCAGCCGGAAGCGAGGAATACGTTGTCACGGGCGGGTTTGCTGAAATTGGCGAAAGTGTGTCGGTTCTGGCCGAAAAAGCGGTGCCAAGCGCTGAGCTGACCCAAGAGGGCTTTGAGGCGTTGGTGGAAGAGGCCAAATCTGCCTATGGGCAGGCGCAAGACGCGTTTGTAAACGAGCCTGGCCCTGTTGATGATGCCGCTAAAATGCTGTCGGATATGGTGGCTGTCGGCGACCAAATGGGATTATCCGGCACCCGCTAAATCTGCGCTCTAGTGGAAATTTTAAAGGCTCGCTTTTGGCGGGCCTTTTTATTTTTGGGCTGCCATGGCCAGCCTGATGAGGGCGCGCTCAACAAGCTCTAAGGCGGGCGCGTGTTGATTGGCCGAGCGCAATTGCAGGTCGAGATCGGTTAACGTTTGAAGCGCCATTTTAGATTTAGACAGACTCCAGCGCGTCGCGCTGCGTTGAAAGCGGTCACGCCGTGGGCCGAAGACCGGTGGTCGAAGCTTTGAAATGCCCGCGCTGGCACCCGCTGGGTCGCTGGCGATGCTGAATAGAATTTTGAAATGCCGCACCGCGCTTATGCATAAGGTTACGGGCTGCATTCCCTGCGATTTTAACCGCTGCATTAAGGGTCCGATCGCCTCTGCACGCCCTTCGCTGACCACCCATAGAATATCATCTAGCGCAGCTTCTTGGGAATTTGGCGCACAGTTTTGGATATCTTCCAGCCCCAGAGGCGTTGCATCATGCAGTTTGTAAAGCGCTAGCTTTTCAAGCGTTTGCCGAAAATCGCCCGGCTCTAATTCGCGCGCCAAAGCGCTGAGCGCTTTCAGGCCGATATCGCCAAGGTTTTGCAACCCGGCCTTTTGCAATTCAGCGGCTATTTCAGCTTGGCTGGGAGGATCATCATAAATGGCAATCGCATAGGTATTAGGATGCGTTTCAAAGGTTTTTCTTAAGTTTGAAGAGGCCCGCAATTGCCCTGCGGTCACGATAATTTGGGCGTCGCCTTGCTGCCAATCCTGCAACGCGGCGGCAATGGTTTTGGTCAGGCCATCGGCCGCGTCTTCCAAAAACACCACCCGTTGACCTGGAAAAAATCCCTGCGCTTTCACGGCGTCAATCAGGGCGGCCGGGTCTTTGCTCAAGTCGGCACCAGAGAGGCGTGTGAGTCGCATTTCTTCGCTGCCTTGGGGGCCCAACAGCGCTCGGATCATGCTTTGTCGGCGCATCGATACGCGCATCGCATCGGCGCCATAGATCAAAACCCCTGCCCGATTGGGGTCGGGTTTGGCGCAATATGTGGCAATATCGCGCGCGGGCAGTTTCATGGCTTGGCCTGGGGTTGGATCAAGATCAGGGCATCCAATACTTTATCGGCCAGCTGGATCATTAGGCGGTCATAGGCATCATTGCTCGCGGCTAGAATTGCCACATTAGAGCCGCTTTGTGCGTAACCGGTAAACGCTTTTACGCTTCCCGATTGCACCTCTTTTCCATCGGCTATTTGAACAATGGTATAATCAGCAAAGCCGGTTACAATCTTGCGTTGCGCTCGGCCGTCCGCAGCGATGCCAGCTCTGGCTTCGCTTTTGCGCGGCGTAATGCTGAGCAGATATCGGGTTCCTTGCCCGCTATGTAGCCGCTCTGAAAGGCGGTTATAAAGCACATAGCTGTCGCGATCTTTGGGCACATCCAGTTCGATATTTTGCAGAAAATCTGCGGTCTCTGATCCCGATTTATAAAGTGGCTCAAGCGTACATCCGGCAAGCGCCAGCCCTATCAAAAGGCTTGCGCTGTAAAGGATATTGCGCCTAAACCACCACATTCACAATGCGCCCCGGCACTACAATAATTTTCTTCGGAGCAGCGCCGTTTAAGGCGCGCTGCACCGCCTCTTCCGCCAAAGCCAGGGCTTCGATCTTGTCTTTTGCGAGATCCTTCGCAACGGTTATTTCCGCCCGCCGCTTGCCGTTTATTTGAATTGGCAGCGTGAGCGTGGTTTCAACCAGCATGGCCTCATCTGCCTGCGGCCATGCGGCGTTTATAACCAAGCCGTCGCCGCCTTGCCGGGTCCAGATATCCTCTGCCAGATGCGGGGTCATTGGCGCCATCAGTTGCGCCAATATCCGCATCGCATCGCGTTGCACGCGCCCGCCAGCCTCTGATTTGGCCAGCGTGTTGGTAAAGCCGTATAGCTTTGCAATCGCGGCGTTAAAGCCAAATGATTCCACGCCCAGCGTGACATCACGGATGGCTTTATGCATCTCGCGGAGCAGGGCCTCATCCCCGTTCCCGGTCTGCGCCATATCCATTTGCGCGATCTTTTCACTCAGCGACCAGACGCGGCTAAGATGGCGATGCGCGGCCTCCGCGCCGCTGGCGGTCCATTCCACATCGCGTTCTGGCGGGCTGTCAGAGAGCACGAACCAGCGGGCGGTATCCGCGCCATAAGCTGAAATAATATGCACCGGATCCACCACGTTTTTCTTCGACTTTGACATTTTTGCCGAAGGAATAATTTCGACAGCGCTGCCATCTGCCAATTTCCCATCGCTTACATCTTCAGGAAGGTGATAGACGGGGCGTCCCTTTCCATCACGGGTCTGATAGATTTCATGCGTGACCATGCCTTGCGTGAACAACGCTTTAAACGGCTCAACATTCGCACGGCTTGGCAAATGCCCGGTAAGCTGCATCGCCCGCGAGAAGAAACGCGAATAGAGTAAATGCAAAATCGCGTGTTCAATCCCACCGATATATTGATCCACATTCATCCAATAGGCGATATCTTCGGCCGTGGTGGGTTGCGCGGCATGCGGCGCGGTAAAGCGGGCGAAATACCAAGAGGAATCAACGAATGTGTCCATGGTGTCGGTTTCACGCAAAGCCGGTTTCCCGCAGGCGGGGCAGGCACAATTGCGCCATGTCGGGTGGCGATCCAGCGGATTTCCAGGTTTGTCAAAACTGACATCATCGGGCAGGATCACGGGCAGGTTTTCTTTTTTCTCGGGCACCACGCCGCAGGCATCGCAATGTACAACGGGGATCGGGCAGCCCCAATAGCGCTGGCGCGACAAGCCCCAATCGCGCAACCGGTAATTGGTAACGCCCTTGCCCCAGCCTTGTGCTTCGGCGAAGGCAATCGTGGCATCCACTGCCTCTTGCCCGGTGGCCATGTCGAGCCCGGCGAAGTGGTTGGCCCATTTCACTTTTTCAGATTTAGGGGGCACAAACGCCAGATCCGCAACCGGTGTGTCATTATCGAGCGCAAAAAATGTATCAATCACGGGCAGGTCATATTTGCGAGCGAAATCCAAATCGCGTTGATCATGCGCGGGGCAGGCGAAAATTGCTCCGGTGCCGTAATCCATCAAAATAAAATTCGCGATCCAAACGGGCAAAGTCCAGTCAGGGTTTAGCGGATGGCGCACGCGCAACCCCGTATCAAGGCCGTTTTTATCGGCTTTTTCCATATCGGCTTCCGAGGTGCTCATCTGCCGGCATTCTTTGTTAAAGGCTGAAATCTCGGGATTTGAGGCCTCGAGCTGCCGGGCCAGCGGATGATCGGCCGAAATACCAATAAAAGATGCGCCAAGCAATGTATCCGGGCGCGTGGTGTAAACAGCAATTTGTGAATGATCGGTCGACCCATCGATCACATCAAAGGCAAATTCCAACCCCCGCGATTGCCCGATCCAATTAGATTGCATCAGTTTGACCTTGGCAGGCCAATCATCTAGCCCGTCGATCGCCTGCAAAAGATCTTCGGCATGGTCGGATATTTTGAAGAACCACTGCGTAAGCTCGCGCCGCTCGACCAACGCGCCCGAGCGCCACCCGCGGCCGTTTTCCACCTGTTCATTGGCCAAAACGGTCATATCCACAGGATCCCAATTGACCACAGCGTTTTTGCGATAGACCAGATCTTCCTTTAAGAAATCCAAAAACAGCGCTTGTTGTTGCCCATAATATTCCGGATCGCAGGTGGCAAATTCGCGCGACCAGTCGATCGACAGGCCAAGCGGCTTCATTTGCGCGCGCATATCGGCGATATTGCTATAGGTCCAATCTTTGGGGTGGCCGCCTATTGCCATCGCGGCGTTTTCAGCCGGCATTCCAAACGCATCCCAGCCCATCGGGTGCAACACATTATGTCCGGTGCTGATTTTATGGCGGGCAATCACATCGCCCATTGTGTAATTGCGCACATGGCCCATATGGATCCGCCCCGAAGGATAGGGAAACATCTCAAGCACGTAATATTTTGGTTTGCTTTGATCGCGTGTGGCCGTGAAGACGCCAGCGTCTTCCCAGCTTTGTTGCCATTTCGCTTCTATTTCACCCGCCTCATAGCGCATCTTTTTGGAATTCCTTGCAAGCATTTCTGTTGGTATGGTGATAGTGGTTTCGGCGCGCAGCGTCCAGAGCTGTGCTGGGCTTTCTCGCAATGGCTGGTTCGGGTATCTGCTGGCTTTGCGCATCGGGCAGTGGCCGCCCGAAAGGGCACGCAGGATGGCGACATGCAGTGCCGAACTGGTTTGGCAAACTGTGGCATTCCTGCATCAGATTGAAGCCGCTCTTGTCGGCCGCGCATGGCAAAGCTTGCAAAACACCCCCGAAACACGACAAGAGGGTGTCATACGCCGCGCTGACTATCGGTGCGGCTATCTAAGTTTTAACTTCGAGGAAAAAAAGATGAAAAATGTTCTTCTCGCGACTACAGCGATTGCGTTGACTGCAGGTTATGCAGCAGCGGACGTATCATACGGCGCTTCAGCTAAATTGGTATACGGCAACTTCACCACGGGTACTGTTGCTCCCACCGGGTATGCTTACGGTAGCGAATTTGATTTCACTATCACAGGCTCAGGCGAAGCGGGCGGTGTTGCCTACTCAGCCGGTATGACCATTCATGAAGGCGGTATTGACGATACAGCCGCGATCTCAATGAGCACCAACGGTTTTACAGTTGCTTATGACAGAAACGATTTTGGCGGCTTGGTTGATACTGGTAATGACGGCGAAGACGACAATGCGGGCGACTTGAAGTTCTCTTATGCTGGAAACGGTTTCTCTATCTCACACGAGATGGATACTGATACAGCCTTAGCGGTAGATCATGCTGGCGCTGCAGACATCAATGCTGGTCGTTATGACACAATCATGTCATACTCAGCAAACGGTTTAACTGTTGGTCTACACATCTCAGACGATGATGGCGAAGGCGCGGGCGGTGCAGTAAACACTGTTTCTGTCGGCTACACCATGGGTAACTTAGGTATCACATATAAAGCAGACGATCAGGCTCAGCAAGATTATGATGTTGGAGCAACATACACAATGGGCGACACAGTATTGTCTGCTGGTAGTGATGAAATCGAGAGCCATTATGTAGGTATCACTACTTCTTTTGGCGGCTTAGCTTTGACAGCGCGCTCAGAAGCAGAAGGCAATACAGCAGATGATACAGCTGAAAGTGAATTGTCAATTTCATACACTATGGGTGCTTTGACAGTTGGATATGCGACAGACACTGGCAACAGCGAGACAACTGCATTTGGTGACGAAGCCCGCACTGTCACTACTGTTACTTATGATCTTGGCGGTATTACACTTCTTGCCAAAGGCAACAACCAAGACCAAACAGAAGTTTCAGCAGCATTCTCATTCTAAGTTAAACAAGTTAGTTTGGATGGAAAGAGCAGCCTTTGGGCTGCTCTTTTTTTTATGGACGTCCTGTTTTTGCAGCTTTTGGCGCCTGTGAATGCGGGGGCCGGTTCTATCCGGGGTGATGCGCGGCAGCGCGGCTTTAAAACGCCGCGTCATTGCATATGGCTCTCGAATTTCGATCGGCATGTTGTTTGGGTTCTGTTGCGCGCTCCTTCAAGGTTTAAAACAGCGTCGAAGGTTGAAATCACCCGTAAAACCCTATCCTATTGAGGATAAACTACGAGCGAAGAGAAAAGCGCATGAGCCTGGATCAAATTAAACAGCGGATCATACGCGCGGTTGAGGCGGTTGCGCCGCCCGCGGCGGGCATTAAAACCCCTCCTGAATTGATCGCCGTGTCAAAAGTGCAACCCGATGAACGCGTGCGCGCGGTGCTGGCGCAAGGGCATCGGTGTTTTGGTGAGAATAGAGTGCAAGAGGCGGCGCAAAAATGGCCGCATTTCCGTGCTGAGTTTTCCGGCATAGATCTGCACCTCTTGGGGCCGTTGCAAAGCAATAAAGCCCGCCAAGCGATGCAGCTATTTGACGTGATACATTCGCTTGATCGGCCAAAACTGGCAGCCGCCTTGGCCCGATTGGCGCAGGAACTGGGACAATGTCCAAAACTGTTTATTCAGGTTAACACGGGGTCCGAGCCACAAAAAGCCGGGATTTTAAACGCCGATTGCGATGCGTTTATCGCCGATTGTCGCGCGCTTGATTTGCCGATTATCGGGCTGATGTGTATTCCGCCGGCTGAAGAAGAGGCCGGCGCCCATTTTCAGCTTTTGGCCGATATGGCGGCGCGCAACGGCTTGTTAGGGTTATCGATGGGCATGTCGGCAGATTTTGAATTGGCTATCGCCCACGGCGCCACGCATATCCGCGTTGGATCGGCTATTTTTGGCAATCGGGTGCCAGCGGCTAAGCAATTACCAGCTTAGTGCCAAATCTAAGGCCTTTGGCGATGCGGCGCAGATCCGTGCGCGACACGCCGATACAGCCTTCGGTCGGATAATGCGGCCGCCGCCATTGGTGCAAAAAGATCGCCGAACCGCGGCCTTTCACAGCATAGGGCCAGTTCCAATTGGTGAGGATTATCAGATCATAAAGCGGATCCGCCCGCATTAACCTTTCATGGCGGCCTGAATAGGGCGTCCGCACCATCATATTATAGTCTTGATCGGTTGGATCATCCGACCAAAGATCGCTTGGGCCAATCGGGCGCGCCCAGTCGGTTGGTGCTGCTAACCTATCGGGGCGATAGAGCAGGCCAACGATTTCATGGCTGCCGGACGGGGTTGCCCCATCGCCTTCGCGCTTACGATCGCTGATGCCGCCGCGCCCAATGCTGCAAGGATAGTAGCGGCCCTGAAACCGCAGGCCGCGTTTGGTAAGCACGATATCCTTTGGCCTCACCCTCACAAAAGATGCCCGGATTTTTGCGCCTTTGTCGACAAATAGCTTGCGTTGAGCGGGTTTTCCCCCCGCTTTAAGGGCACGCGCTCTGCGACGGTGATGCCTTGTTGCTCCATCATCGCCACTTTTGCCGGATTATTGGTAAGCAAGCGGATTTGCGAAATGCCCAATTTGCGCAGGATTGAAGCGCCGAGGCGAAAATCGCGCTCATCATCTTCAAACCCCAAGCGGTGATTGGCTTCTACCGTATCAAAGCCCTGATCTTGCAACGCATAGGCGCGCAATTTATTTGTCAGGCCGATCCCGCGCCCCTCTTGGTTGAGATAGAGCAAAGTGCCCGCGCCCTCTTGCCCCATCTGCTGCAGCGCCCCTTGCAATTGGGGGCCGCAATCACATTTTAAACTGCCCAGAACATCGCCGGTAAAACAAGCCGAATGCAAACGCACCAAGACGGGTTGCGCACGGTCAAGAAGACCGATTTCCAGCCCGTAATGTTCTTCACCCCCATCATCAGGTCGAAACACATGTAAGCGGGTGTTTGCTGCAGGCGCGGTTGGGATTTGCGCTGCTGCAACCGAAGATAACACGCTTTGCGCCTTTAAAAACGGTTTGGTTTGCTCGGCGTTCAGGCGCGTCAGCATTGCAAGATCTGGCCCGCTTATTGATCCGGGAAGGCTGGCCATCAGCGCAGCCGGCAAAAGATGCGCCGATTTCACCAAGGCCAGCGCAATCCGATCCAGGTGAACCTCTCCCCCGCGCAGGGTTTGAAACGGACCTTTCAACGGAACACTGAGGTCATCGACCGGGTTTGCAAGGCTTCGAAGCCAGGCCAAATTGCGATCTGCAGGCAGCGCAAGCCGCGCCAGATCGCCGTCATAGGCAGCAATTTTCAGCGTTTCTGCGCGCTGTTTGGTCAGCACCATATGCAGGTGATGCTTGGACGCGATCATCTGATCTAGCCGCGCCTGGCTCAGCGTTTCGATGGGCACCACCAAAGTTTGCGCTGGCCCGGCGCTTAAGATCACGGGCACGCCCATGCGCAAATCAGTACGCGCGCGCGCGATTTGTTCAATGATTGTTAACGCGACCCTCATTTTGCGCCTGCAAACCCTTCACATTGCTTCGTTTGGGTTGTGCTGGAAACGCAGAAGCGGGTCAATGTTTCATTTTTGGGTGATTTGGCTGCAAAACCCTCACAATCCCACACGTCCGCGTGAACAACCGGAGAGAAGTCTTGCATAAAGATTTAAAGTTTCCCATGTCTAAAGGCACAGAAGAGGGATGGGTTAAATGACGCAGGTAAGTTCGGTTTTATTGGTTGAGGATCAGGATGATCTACGAGACGCCCTTTCAGATCAACTGCTCGTCACGCAGGAATTCATGGTGGAGCAAGCTGCAAACGGGCAAGAGGCGTTGCACCATATTGCGCAAAAAAGCTTTGATCTGATTATCTTGGATGTTGGGTTGCCAGATACGGATGGTCGCGAGCTGTGCAAGGTGATGCGAAAGCAGAATGTGAAATGCCCGATCGTGATGTTGACCGGCCATGATGGTGATGCGGATACGATCCTTGGTTTGGATTCAGGGGCCAATGATTACATTACAAAGCCTTTCAAAATGGCTGTGCTTTTGGCCCGTTTACGCGCCCAATTGCGCCAACATGCGTTGTCAGAGGATGCAAGTTTTACGCTGGGGCCCTACACGTTCCAACCCTCCCATAAGATCTTGACGGGTGCGGATGGCCAAAAAGTCAGACTGACTGAAAAGGAAACCAATATATTAAAATTTCTGCTGCGCGCCGGCGCTGTGATCGTACCACGGGAAAAATTATTGCATGAGGTGTGGGGGTATAATGCGGCCGTCACAACCCATACGCTGGAAACGCATATTTACCGCCTGCGGCAAAAGATTGAAGTGGATCCATCGCAGGCCAGTCTTTTGGTGACAGCGGCGGGCGGATATAAATTGGTGGCCTAGTCTACTTGGCCGAGCGGTTTGGTGGGATTTAATCCGAATCGGATGCCGGAAAAGGCGCCGCCTGCAGTGCAAACCGCATTGGACCGGCCCCTTGTTTGGCCAGGTAATCCTGCGCATTGAACAAATGGCAGGCTTTCATCGAAAGGCAACCGCAGCCAATGCAGCTTTCCAATTGATCCCCTAAGTTGGTTGTTTGCTGGATTTTTCTATTCAATTCAGCCCGCATGGCCTGCGAGACCAAGGCCCATTCAGCGGCGGTTGGCGATCGGTTCTGCGATAAAGGTGCAAGCAATTTTTTGATGTCGCGCAGGCGGAAACTACATTTTTTGGCTATGATTACAATTGAAACGCGGCGGATATCCGAACGGGGATAGCGCCGTTGACCGGCACGGTTGCGCTGTGGTTTTAAAAAACCTCGCGTTTCATAATAGCGCAATGCCGAGGCAGCAATACCCCTGCGCCTTGCCAGAAAGCGGATAGAAATTTCCTGCATCTTTCAAAAACCATTTGTCTTAAACCATGGTTGAACCGCTATCAGAAGAATCAGGTATTTTTATGATGCGAGGTATAGGGTGGAACATATTAGTTTAGAGCATGCGAATATTACGGTTTCTGATCCTGAAAAAACCGCGGCCTGGATGCAAACAGTTTTTGGGTGGCGCATACGCTGGCAGGGCCAGCACTAAATACTGGATATACGGTTCACGTTGGAACAGACGCTCAGTATCTGGCGCTGTATTGCCCTGCAGATCTGCAGAAAACACCGTCTGATCCAGATGGTTTTCTGGGCGGCTTGAATCATATTGGAGTCTGCGTGCGCGATCTTGTGGCCTGCGAATCCCGCGCGAAAAAAGCGGGGTTTACACCCCGTGACCATGCAGAATATGAACCAGTGTCGCGATTTTATTTTCATGATTTTGATGGCATTGAGTATGAAGTGGTCAGCTATTCCTTTGAATAACGCTGTTGCATCAACAGGCCCTGTGCTAGAGGCCTTCTAGCACATTTGAAAGGAGCCTTGTGATGTCTTTTACGCTTGCCACTTGGAATATTAATTCTGTTCGCCTGCGCGTTGATCTGGTGGCGCGCCTGCTGCAAGAAGAGGCGCCGGATGTGCTGTGTTTGCAAGAATGTAAATCGCCGGTTGAGAAAATTCCCGCCGAGGTTTTTGCCAAAATTGGTTATCCTTACATGGTTGCACGGGGCCAGAAGGGGTATAATGGCGTTGCGATTTTTTCTAAGCGGCCGATGGAAGAAGCCGCTGGGGAAGATTTCGCAGGATTGGGCCATGCCCGCCACATTGCCGGCCGTCTGGACAACGGGGTGACGATCCATAATGTCTATGTGCCGGCAGGCGGCGATGTCGCGGACCGGCTTGTGAATGAAAAATTTGGTCAGAAATTGGATTATCTGGCGGATTTGCGTGATTATTTTGGTGCCGCCAAGCCGCAAAAATCAATACTTGTGGGAGATTTAAACATCGCGCCACGCGAAGATGATGTTTGGAGCCATAAGCAATTGCTGAAAGTGGTCAGCCACACGCCGATAGAAGTTGCCGCTTTGGCTGAAACTCAAGCTGCGGGTGATTGGGTGGATGTGACCCGCCAGGATATCCCGGAGGGGCTTTTATATAGCTGGTGGTCTTATCGCGCCAAAGATTGGAACGCAGCGGATAAGGGGCGCAGGTTGGATCATATTTGGGCCAGCAAAGATATTGCGCCGCTTGCCCATTCGTCAAAAATTCTGCGCGACGTGCGCGGATGGCAGCAACCCAGTGATCATGTGCCGGTTTTTGCCAGCTTTGACCTTTGAATTTCGCGCCACAATCGCCATATAACCATTTAAGATAATTAACGAGGTAGCAAATGCTTGAATTAGGACAACCCAGCGCGCCGGCAGCGGCTGATGTGATTGCTGATGTGAACGAAAGCGAATTCATGACCGCAGTCGTCGAGGCCAGCAATACTATTCCTGTGATTGTTGATTTTTGGGCGCCATGGTGCGGGCCTTGCAAAACATTGGGGCCGCAATTGGAAGAGGCGGTGAACGCCGCCAATGGCGCCGTAAAAATGGCGAAAGTCAATGTTGACGAAAACCCGATGGTATCTGAGCAGCTGCGCGTGCAGTCAATTCCGACGGTTTATGCATTTTGGAAAGGCCAGCCGATTGATGGCTTTCAAGGCGCGGTTGCCGCCTCGGAGGTGAAAGCATTTGTAGAGCGCGTGGTGGCCGCTGGCGATGGGGCGCCGGGGGGCGGTTTGGCGGATGCGATCGAGGCGGCTGAAGAGATGCTGGCCGAAGGTGCTGCGGAGGATGCCGCCCAAACCTTTGCCGCCGTGCTGGAAGAAGAGCCAAATAATCCGGCTGCCTATGGCGGTTTGGTGCGTGCCCATATTGCTTTGGGCGATCTAGAACAAGCAGAAGCTGTGCTGAACGGAGCCCCTGCTGAGATTGCGCAGAGCCCAGAATTGGAAGCCGCCTTCGCTCAGCTTGAGTTGGCCAAACAGGGCCAAAATGCCGGCCCGCTTGAGGATTTGCGATCCGCGGTTGCGGCAAATCCGGATGATCATCAGGCGCGGTTAGATTTTGCGCAGGCGCTATATGCAGCTGGTGAGGCTGAACCGGCTGTGAGCGAGCTTTTAGAGCTGTTTCGCCGCGACCGTGAGTGGAATGAAGGCGCCGCCCGCGCGCAGCTTTTCACCATATTTGATGCGTTAAAGCCAAATGATCCGATCGTTTTGGCGGGCCGACGCAAATTAAGCTCGATGATATTTGCCTGAACGGTATCGGGCGCTAATATTTGCATATGACAAATTCTTCTGATTTTCCCGATATCATACCCGTATTCCCCCTGCCCGGGGCGTTGTTGCTGCCTCGCTCGCGTCTGCCTTTGCATATTTTTGAGCCGCGTTATCTTGCGATGATCGAAGATGTTTTGAAAACACCGCATCGCTTGATTGGTATGATACAGCCCCGCGGGAAAAAAGCCTCGGACCGCATGCAAGCGATTGGATGTGCCGGCCGCGTGACCCAATTTTCGGAAACTGAAGATGGCCGTTATATGGTCACGCTGAGTGGGGTATCACGCTATCGTATCGGCGCAGAAGTAGACGGGTTTACCCCTTATCGCCGCTTTGAAACCTCTTGGACGGGCTTTGAAGGTGACCTTGCAAAATCTGAAAAAGATCCCGGATTTAGACGTCAAACGTTTTTCAAATTGTTGGAGCGTTACTTTGAAAATCGCGGTTTATCGACGGATTGGGAAACCTTGAAAGACGCTGATGATGAATTGTTGATCAATTCGTTGTCGATGCTGCTTGAGTTTGAAAGCGAAGATAAACAAGCTTTGCTCGAAGCCCCCTCATTGATGACGCGTCGGGAAACGCTGATCACCTTGATTGAATACAGTATGCGCGGTGGCAATTCTGATGAGATGTTGCAATGACTGATGCGGCGGCGCAGGCAGATCGGCGGATGCTCGAAGCCTTGGTTTGCCCGCAAACGCATACGCGGCTTGAATATTTGCCCGATCGTCAAGAATTGGTGTCAAAAGCCGCGGGCGTGGCCTATCCAATTCGCGATGGTATTCCGGTCTTACTGCTTGATGAAGCGCGCCCTTTGGCGTGAGGCTTTTGCCTCGCGGCGCGCTGAGATTATGCACCTGGCTTGGCGCTGAAACCAAAGCGTCGATAAAAAATGAAAACAAGCGTCTTTTAGGCTGCGAATAAAGCCCATCTGGCCCCACGAAAAGCGCGTGCAATGGGTAGGTTGCTCTGCAAGCAGTTCTGCACGGGATCTGTTCGGGGGTCAGGGGGCAATACGTATATGCGCGGGTGGTTTCTGTTCAACCCAGCGCTGATAGGCGGCGCGATAGCCTGTTTCCAAATGGTTGGTAAGCAAGCCTGCATCAAATAACGGGCTGGTTCTGCGGTTTTGCGCAAGCTTTTCTGTAACCGTCTGAAGCTGCTGGGGCGAGCGTGCCAGATCAAGAATAAGCGCCTCATAGGCCGCCTCGGTTTCTACGATTAGCTCGGGCAGTCCGATGGCGGTTAACAGGCTGGCGGCAACCCGCGCTGCAAAGCCTTTGCCGGCTTTTGTGACCAGCGGAAGGCCGGCCCAAAGCGCATCACTGGCCGTGGTATGGGCATTCACGTTGAACGTATCTATAAAAAGATCCGCGCAGCTATGGCGGGCCAAATGTTCGTGATGGGCAAGCTTTGGCGCAAAGATCAAACGGCTTGGATCGATCCCGCGGGCTTGGGCGGCGTTGCGCAAGTTCTGCGAGACCCATTTATTTGCCTCCAACAGCCACAGTACGCTGCCCTCGATTTGCGATAGCACGCGCATCCAAATGTCGAATTCACAGGGGGTTATTTTATACGAATTGTTGAAACAGCAGAGCACAAAAGCGTCTGCAGGCAAGCCAAGCTGGGATCGGCTATAAACGGTGTTTGCGATTGGGCGCATATCATCATTGGCCTGATAGCTATGCGGTAAAAAGATAATTTTCTCAGAATAAGCGCTTTCATATGCGCGAGGTATAACGACTGGATCGGCAATAATATAGTCGATGAAAGGCGCTCCAAGGCTGCCCGGATACCCGATATAACTGATCTGTATCGGCGCTGCTTTGAAGGCGAAAATGCCAAGTCTGGTATTTTGCGTATAGCCCTTTAGGTCGACCGCTATATCAATTTCATGGTCGCGCGCCAAAGCGGCGATGTCAAAATCGCTCAACTGGCGCACATTGTGAAATTTATCCACGGCGGCTGTAAGCCTTTTGCGCATGCAATCATTGGTGTTTGGCCCATAAGAATAGGCGTATATTTCAAAGTCTGATTTGCTATGCTTTTCAAACACGCGCGCCATCAAATACATGGTTGCATGATCATGAAAATCTGCCGAGAAATATCCGATGCGCACCGGTTTAGCGCGCTGTGCAGGGCGCGCGGCTTCGGCGAGGGGTTTTTGATTATATTTTTTCTCAGCAAAAAGTTTTGAACGCTGCAAATGGCGCATTGGATGATCTTCAAACCCCAACATATTCCAAGGCGTAACATCGGGTGTGCTCACACCGAGTGTTGCAATCATCGTTCGGTCTTGCTGCAACGCGCTCCAATCGCATAGGCTGGCTTGCTGGAACATTTTTTGACCATATGCCACAAGATGGTTCGGGTTTATCGCTATGGCTTTTTGATAACTTTCAATCGCGCGCGTCACTGCGCCCAATTCTTGATGGGCAACACCCATATTGTTATAGGCATCTGCGTAATTTGGATTTAGGTCTACGGCTTTTTGATAGCTTTTAAGCGCGGTTTCCAATTTTCCTTGGCCATAAAGCGTTAAGCCAAGATCGTTATGCGCCTCAGAAAATTCCGGCTGCATCGAAATCACTTTGCTAAAGGCGTTAAAGGCAGCTTGGAAATCACCGTTTTCTTTATACGCGCGGCCAAGGTTTAAAGAGGTGATATAATTTTCAGGCTGCAACTTCAGCGTTTTCAAAAATGCTTTAATCGCATTTTCAAACGCGCCTTGTGCCATCATTGCATTGCCCAAGTTACCCTGCGCTGGAACAAATTTGGGATCAATTTTAAGCGCTGCTTGATACTGGCGAATAGCTTGCGCGATATCGCCGATTGCCTGCAATGAGAGCCCTAAATTGCAATGCGCGGGGGCATGGTTTGGCTCTAAAGTAAGCGTTTTTTTATAATGTAGAATCGCTTTTTGAAATTCAGAATTTGCCCTAAAAGCATTGGCCAATTTAAAATGTGCCGCGCCGTTATTTGGCGCAAGCTCTATAACGTTTTGAAAGCAGGCAATCGCGTTTGCCAGATCCTGATTTTTTTGGTGGGCGATGCCCAGATTGAATTGGGCGTCGATAAAAAACCTATCCAAGCGTAAGGCGCCACTCAGCAACGTGATGGCTGCTTGAGCTTGGTTCAGTTGGTTGAACACAGATCCAAGCAAGTTGAGTAAGGCTTTGTCTTTTGGAAAAGCATTTGCCAGGCCTTGTGCTTGATTTGCCAAGTCAATGAAATTTCCTTTTTGATACTGTTCTTTGAGCGCATTGAACTCTGTCTGGGGCATTTGCCCTGGCCTTGCAGGGGCTGATACGCCTTTAAGCATAGCAAGGGCTTTTAATGCGCGCAGGTTTTTGGGGAATTTGGTCAATACCGCTTGATACAGCTTTATGGCCTCAGCGATGCGGCCGGCTTTGTGCAGCGCGGCGGCGTCACGCAATGTTTTGTCGACAGATTGAGTCATAAGAAACACGCTGTTTGGTTGCTGGGCTATGGGCAGTTATAAATTATTTTAATCAAGCCACAATCTAAGAGTTAAGCGTGAACGCGGCTTACTCGATGCCCTGCCTCAAGGCTCAAACTGCGGTGATCAGGGCTGTGGGGTACGCTTGAAAAATATTTTTCAAACAGGCATTTCAGGATGCTTTGTTAGCGCATCAAATCGGGCAATGTGCCTGTTAATCCTGCGGCTTCGCGGATGAAACTGCGACGGGCTTTAGGTACAGCGTTGATCATGGCCATCCCCATGTCGCGCCCCAATCTTAGCAGGCTATTATCATTTGAGAATAGACGGTTGAATGTATCGGTTGCCAAAGCCAGACTGGTTGCGTCAAAGCGCCTCCATTCTTGATAGCGCATCAACGTAGCACTGGCCCCAATATCTTCGCCGCGCAATTTTGCTTCTTTCAGAACTTGCACAAGCGCTGCGATATCGCGCAGGCCCGCATTCAGACCTTGGCCCGCAATGGGATGCACGCCATGCGCGGCATCGCCGATCAAAGCCAACCTTGGCGCAACGAAACTTTCCGCCAAAGTCAGATCAAGCGGGTAGCTGTAGCGCTGGCCGGCCATGCTGATTTTGCCTAGATAATCGCCAATACGGGGCTGCAATATCGACAGATAATCGGCCTCGCTCAGCGCCATGATCTGTTTGGCGTTTTGCGCGGTTTCGCTCCACACGATGGATGCGCGGTTTTCTGTTAAGGGCAAGATTGCCAAAGGGCCGGCCGGTAAAAAATATTGGCAGGCCACCCCATTATGCGGGATCTCGTGCTGTATTGCGCAAACAAGCGCTGTTTGTCCATATTCCCAGCCGATGCGTTTGATTCCGGCGCGGCCCGCAGAGGGGCTTTTGCGCCCATCTGCCCCGATCAAAAGGCTGGTTGAAATTTGGCGCCCATCTGACAGGGTCAGCTGCATTTCACTGCCCGATATCGACTGCTCAATCAGCGCGGTGCCAGCGATATACTCAATGGTCTCATAGCGCGCCATCGCCCGTTGAAGTAGGGGGCGCAAGAAACGGTCCTCGACCATATGCCCCATCGGACCTTCTTCAATTTCGGCATGATCAAATTGCATAAATAAAGGCGAGGGGCCCGTGCTGGGGCTGCCATCGGCAACTTTGATTTTCAAGATAGGCTGGGCCGTTTCTGCAAGATCCGCCCAAAGCCCCAAGGCCTTAAGCAACCGCACGGAGGTAAGAGCCATCGCGTAAGAGCGCCCGTCAAAGCCCTGCTCGACTTGCGTATGGGCCGCAAGCTGATCAACAACAACCACCCGAAACCCGGCTTGCGCGGCGGCCAAGGCCGTGGCGGCGCCGGTTAAACTGCCGCCCACAATTGCGATATCTGCGTTCTTCATCATGCGCTGTAATATGGGCTTTTTCTACGCATTGTCCATGCGCGGTGATGACGCTAGTCTAGGGGTAACATATTGTGGGGATATAAGAATGAGCTCAGTTTTAAAGATGAGTGCTGCAGAACAAGGTAGGGCGATCGCCGCAGGCCGTGTGGATCCGGTTGAGCTCACTGAGGCCTATCTTGAGCAGATGAAAGCGCATGCAGATACAAGCCGAATTTATGCTTG
The DNA here is from genome assembly GCA_001642945.1 of Rhodobacteraceae bacterium SB2. Lineage (GTDB taxonomy): Bacteria > Pseudomonadota > Alphaproteobacteria > Rhodobacterales > Rhodobacteraceae > Thalassovivens > Thalassovivens spotae. Next base: position 250,570 of record LGRT01000014.1, read on the forward strand.
CAAAACGCCTGACCGCGCGCGCGTTGAAGCTGAAGCGGCGCAACAGCGGGCGAAAACTGGCGGATTGCGATCGCCATTAGATGGTGTGCCGATCAGTTGGAAAGATTTATTTGACAGCGCCGAATATCCAACCGAGGCAGGCTCGGCTCTTTTGGCGGGGCGGGTGCCGGCGGAGGATGCTGAGGTTTTGGCAAACGCGACGGCGCAAGGTTTGGTCTGCCTGGGCAAAACGCATATGTCAGAGCTGGCGTTCAGCGGTTTGGGTCTGAACCCTGTCACCGCGACACCAGCCTGCATCAATGATGCAGCGGCGGTGGCGGGCGGGTCTTCTTCGGGGGCAGCGGCGTCTATCGCGTGTGATTTGGCCGCTGGAGCGATCGGATCGGATACGGGCGGTTCAGTGCGCATTCCAGCGGCGTGGAATGATTTGGTGGGCTTGAAAACCACAGCTGGCCGCGTCTCGGTTCAGGGGGTGGTGCCGCTATGTGCTACGTTTGACACGGTTGGCCCGCTCAGCAAAACGGTTGAAGATGCCGCGTTGTTATTGGCGGCTTTGGAAGGTCGGACCCCAGCGGATTTAACCGCAAGCAGTTTGCGTGGAAAGCGCCTTGGTGTATTGCAAACGGTTGCGTTTGATGAGCTGCGAGAGGCCCCAGCTTTAGGGTTTGAAACGGCATTGGCAAAGGTGATCAAAGCGGGCGCGATGGTTGAGGATATTGAAATCGAGGCGGTTTCCAAAGCGATGCCACTAAGCCCGATATTGTTTGCTTCAGAGGCCTATGGCACGTGGAAAACGGTGATTGAAGCGCAACCCGAGGTGATGTTTGAAGAAATTTTAAATCGCTTTCGGGGGGGGGCTGATTTTGCCGCATGCGATTATATCGCCGCCTCGCAAATGCTTGCGGCGTTGCGGCAGGACTATCTTGCGCTTACGGCTGGCTATGACGCCATTTTATGCCCAACCGCGCCGATTTTACCGCCCAATGCCGCGCGGCTGATAGAAGATGCTGACTATTATGTAAAGGAAAACCTGCTGGCGCTGCGCAATACACGGATCGGCAATCTTATGGGATTATGCGCGATTACCTTACCAAGTGGCACACCAAGTTGTGGGCTGATGCTGATGGGACCGCCAGGCGCAGAAGAGGGGCTTTTGCGCCTTGCACAGGCTGCTGAGGCTGCAATTTTGGCTTAAAGAGCGCACCCTAGGAGCGAAAAAACGTTTTTTTGCCCTATTTTTTTATTTTTTTTGGCTTTGTATAGACGAAAGCGCTTTGCTTCGGTAGTCTGCACCTTAACGGGGCAAAATGATCCCGATTGATTGAGGCATATATGGCGTTTCCTGAGCGGTTTTCGAACCTTCCCGCTTATGCATTTCCGCGCCTGCGCGCGCTGTTAGACTCGCACCCTCCGGGCGGCGAACCCGTTGCTATGTCAATTGGGGAGCCCAAGCACGCTTTTCCTGCGTGGATTCAAGATATCTTGGTCGCGCATATGTCTGAATTCAACGCCTACCCGCCCAATGATGGCAGCCCCGAATTGCTTAGCAATATCGCGGCATGGATTGCGCGGCGATATGGCGTTTGCGTCAATCCAGTGACGGATATTTTATCTTTGAACGGCACCCGCGAAGGGCTTTACAACGCCGCCATGGCGTTATGCCCAGAAGCCAAAGCCGGACAACCGCCATTGGTTTTGCTGCCCAATCCCTTTTATCAGGTTTATCTTGCAGCAACCTTTTCGGTCGCGGCGCAGCCCCATTTGGTGACCGCGCGGGCTGCAAACGGCTTTTTACCTGATTATGCCAGTTTAAGCCCTGACGTGCTTAATCGAACCGCCATTGCCTATATTTGTTCGCCCTCCAATCCGCAGGGGGCAGTGGCCTCGCCCGCCTATCTGAAATCTCTGATTGAACTGGCTGAAACCTACGATTTTAAGATTTTCGCGGATGAGTGTTATTCGGAGATTTATCGTAAGGGCGCGCCGTCAGGGGCGTTGCAGATTGCAAATCAGATTGGCGCTGACCCTGAACGGGTGGTGGTGTTCCATTCGCTGTCAAAGCGCTCAAATCTGCCCGGGCTGCGCTCGGGTTTTGCCGCTTCGGGGCCGCAAACGATCGCGCGGATGAAGCATTTGCGAGCTTATTCGGGGGCGCCTTTGCCATTGCCTTTGCAGCGGGTGGCAGAAGCGGTCTGGGCGGATGAGCAACATGTGATCGAAAATCGCGGATTATACCAAGAAAAATTCGACATAGCGGATGCACTTTTCGGGTCTGTGCCCGGTTATATCAGCCCAGAGGCCGGATTTTTCCTTTGGCTGCCTGTTGAGGATGGAGAACAGGCTGCGCTTAAATTATGGCGCGAAACCGGTATTCGCGTTCTTCCGGGTGCCTATTTGGCGCGCGACACGCCCGACGGAAATCCCGGGCATGGTTTCATTCGGGTTGCCTTGGTGGCCCCAAAATCAATAACTGAGCAGGCGCTGACGCGGCTGCATGCATGTCTTTACACCTAAGAGGCCCCAATGGCATATCCTTCTGCAAGAGTAAGACCCCCCATTTTTGACAGCGCGTTGCAGGCCGCTCTGGAACGGCGCGCGGTAGAGTTTTTGGGCCTAGGACTTTTGGCTCTAAGCGGGCTGACCGCCATGATGTTTACCAGCTATGCACCTGAAGATCCCAGTTGGCTTTCCGCCTCTGATGCACCGGTACAAAATATTCTGGGCTCGTTTGGGGCGATGATTGCGGCCCCGATCATGTTGATTTTCGGTCTATCGGCCTGGTCGTTGGTCGCGATACAGGCCGTCTGGGGGCTGCGCTGCCTATTGCATCGCGGCGCGCATCGGGCGTTGGGGCGGTTGATTTTTGCGCCCTTCGGCGTTGCGGTTTTTGCAATTTACGCCGCTGGGCTTGTGCCACCTGCCAGCTGGGGTAATAATTTTGGCCTTGGTGGTTTGTTTGGCGATACGGTTTTGAAAACGCTTTTGCGGCTGTCACCTTTGCCGGCGCAACCCACCTTAACCTATACATCTTTTGCAACGGGGATCATCTTGGTGCTGATTGGGCTGTATTGTTTGGGCGTCTCTAAGCGCGAGCTTGGATATGCGCTGCGATTCCTGCGCGGGGGGGTGTTGCAATCCGGGCGCGCAGTCGCAAGGGGCCTTGGCCGGGGCAGTATGCGCTTGCTTGCAGCACGCACCCAACAGGTTGATGCCTCTGCGCCCTCGGATATTATCCGCCGAGGCGGAGGTTCCGCAACATTTGTGCCCCAGGCCCCATCTGAGTTTTCCCAAGATTTGGCCGTGCCTCACACAGAGGTGAAGCGGGGTTTATTTTCCAGATTGCCTGGATTTATCAAGCGCGAAGAAGATCCCTCGCCTCTAGAACCGCCGCTCAATAGCCACGCGCATAGCTCTGCGCCGGCTGGCCCGGAAGACCGTTTGCAGGCGCGGATCAGTGATGCTGTGAAATCGCGATTACGGGTTGAACCCGCCTTTGAGGATGCCGCATCTGAGGCTCAGTCGCACGTGTTTCAGCCTCAAGACGCTTCGCCAGAAGGCGCTGCTGGAGTGCCATCACAATTTGCACTGGGCGAACCGCTTTTAACCGGATTACGCCGCGAGCCGCAGCTTTCGGCGGATCGATCTTCGCAAGTCTTTCAGACAGAGGGGCAAGCTTTGGTTTCAAGCGCTGGAGATGAAGATGCGCAACCGCTTTATCCAGAGCCCGAATATGGCGAGCAGGACACCAATTTTTCTTTGCGCTCCGCGATACCCCGCCCCGAGGCGCGCACAATCGTTCACCCGCCACTGAAAGTGTCTCAAGCGCAATCGGCGCGCGCGCAGCAAGAAGCGCAGCCAAGCTTAAAATTTGAAGACCCCAAAACCGATTTTGAATTGCCGCCTTTGGGCCTGTTGGCCAGCCCAATCAGCGTAGCGCGGCATCAATTGTCTGATGAATCGCTTGAAGAAAACGCGCGGCTGCTCGAATCTGTTTTGGATGATTATGGGGTGAAGGGGGATATTGTCAGCGTGCGGCCTGGGCCGGTTGTTACGATGTATGAATTAGAGCCGGCGCCGGGTTTAAAAGCCAGCCGTGTGATCGGTTTATCTGATGATATCGCGCGCTCAATGTCGGCCTTATCGGCCCGCGTCTCCACGGTGCCGGGCCGGTCTATCATCGGGATAGAATTGCCCAATGACATACGCGAAAAAGTGGTTTTGCGCGAAATTCTTTCGGCGAAAGCCTTTGGCGATAGCAGCCACCGCCTGCCATTGGCGCTGGGAAAGGATATCAGCGGCGAGCCGATGGTAACCAATCTTGCAAAAATGCCGCATCTGCTGATTGCAGGCACCACTGGATCTGGCAAATCTGTCGCGATCAACACGATGATTTTGTCCTTGCTCTATAAGCTCACGCCCGATGAGTGCCGGATGATTATGATCGATCCGAAAATGCTGGAGCTCAGCGTCTATGATGGCATTCCGCATTTGCTCAGCCCGGTTGTGACCGACCCTAAGAAAGCCGTTGTGGCTTTGAAATGGGTGGTTGGTGAAATGGAAGAGCGCTACCGGAAAATGTCAAAAATGGGCGTGCGCAATATTGACGGCTATAATGGGCGCGTGGCGGATGCCTTAGGCAAAAACGAAATGTTCAGCCGCACGATCCAAACCGGGTTTGATGATGCCACCGGCGAGCCAGTTTTTGAAACTGAAGAATTTCTGCCTGAAAAAATGCCATATATCGTGGTGATTGTGGATGAGATGGCGGATTTGATGATGGTGGCCGGTAAAGAAATCGAAGCCTGCATTCAGCGCCTTGCTCAGATGGCGCGTGCCTCGGGTATTCATTTGATCATGGCAACGCAGCGCCCATCAGTTGATGTGATTACGGGGACGATTAAAGCCAACTTTCCCACCCGGATCTCGTTTCAGGTCACCAGTAAAATCGACAGCCGTACGATTCTGGGCGAAATGGGAGCTGAGCAGCTGCTTGGTATGGGGGATATGCTCTACATGGCGGGCGGTTCAAAGATCACCCGCTGCCATGGGCCTTTTGTAAGCGACACCGAAGTTGAAGAAGTTGTCAGCCATTTGAAATCTTTCGGCCCGCCCGATTATAAAAGTGGTGTCGTTGAAGGGCCAGATGACGATAAATCTGACTCAATTGACCTTGTGCTGGGGTTGACCGGGGCATCTGAAGGCGAAGATGTGCTCTATGATCAAGCCGTGGCCATTGTTTTGCAGGATCGCAAATGCTCGACCAGCTACATCCAAAGAAAGCTTGCCATAGGGTATAATAAGGCGGCCCGCTTGGTTGAGCAAATGGAAGAGGAAGGCCTTGTTAGCCCTGCAAACCATGTTGGAAAGCGTGATATTTTGGTGCCAGAGCAACCGTAACCCTGCGCGAGAGGTCACAAAATTGCGACTTTCGCTGGCGGTGGCTTCTGGGATGACTAGACTGCATATATGAAACGTATATTTTCAATTTCGCTTGGTATTTTTTTTGGGTTAGCCGGCGTTGGTCATGCAGAAAAAGCCTCTTTGGCGGATATTTCCGCACATCTAAATAGCTTGCGCAGCATTCAGGCGACGTTTGTTCAAATTGGCGCTGACGGATCCTCTGTGCAGGGACAGTTTTTTATGAAGCGTCCGGGGCGCTTACGCTTTGAATATCAAATCCCATCGGAAGTATTGGTGCTGGTCTCTGCCGGACAAATGGCGATTTTTGATCCTAAAGGCGATGGTGAGCCAACCAGTTTCACAACATCTGGAACGCCGCTTTCCCTGATTTTGCAGGATAGGATTGATCTTCAAAAATCTGCTTTGATTACGGATCATCGTTATGACGAAAAGCGAACTTCGTTGTCCTTGCAGCATCCGCAACATCCCGAGCGCGGTGAAATCACGCTTGTGTTGCGGCATAACCCATTAGAGTTGGCGCAATGGATTATTGAAACGCCTGAAGGCGATCAAACGTTACTTGCGCTTGAGGATTTACAAAAAGGCGTCTCACTTAAAGATTCGATGTTCAATATTTTGCTGAATATTGAGAAGCGCAAGCTGCGTTAAAGCCGCCCGCAGCGTGACAATTGCCGCTTATACATATCTGAGCGATTGGCCACTTTGCCGGCAATATTGATCAACCATTTTTTGCGCTTATAGCTGCCGCGCGCAAACCCGGTTTGCCCCTCATGATAGGCGAGATATTGATTGCGTGTATCGGCCAGCGAGATCCCGTTGCGCCGCTTTGTTTTGGTCATATACCAGCCCATAAAATCCGATGCGTCACGAATATTGCTGCGGCGGGCTAAGATCCGGCCGGTATCATCCTTATATTCGCTCCAAGTGCCATCCAGGGCTTGCGCATAGCCATATGCCGAACTTTGGCGGCCATTTGGAATGAAGCCCAGAATATATTTTCGCGGCGTTTTTGCCTTACTTTTGAAACGGCTTTCTTGATGGATGATCGCCATTTGAACGTTAACGGGCACGCCCCAACGGCGCTTGGTTGCCTTGAAGGCGCGGGCAAACTGCGGTTTTTGGTCAAGAATAGAGCAGGCATTGTCAAGGTTGCCCGTTACATCGCCGGTGCTAAAGATGCTGCAGGATCCCAGCGTAAAAACCAGGCATAATATAATGATCGTTCTGCTCATGGTCATTTCAACTTTGTTTTTTTATAGGTTATCAAGTTTCGGATGATTTCAAAAGGCCAAACCGGTAGCGCAAAAGCATTATTATGCCTCTATTTGATACATTTAAACTGCGTCATGTTTGGCAGAGCAGGCCTAAAAAAGATCTCAGTGCTTTGGCAATCGTGAAAGCCGCTTGGATCGAAGCGCGGGCAAATTTACCTCTGGGCACTTGAAGCCGGATCGCGCAACGCGTAGGATGTCTATCTGATGTATTTGAAAAATGCTAAATATCGCCTCGGGCAAGTTGTTTGCCATAAAAAACACCCTTTTAGAGGGGTGATTTTTGATGTTGATCCAGAATTCAGCAATACGGATGAATGGTATGAGTCGATTCCAGAGGATCATCGCCCGGTCAAAGAGCAGCCCTATTATCATTTGCTTGCAGAAAACGATCACAGTTTCTACGTGGCCTATGTGTCAGAACAAAATCTCGTGGAAGACCCTTCGGGTGAACCCGTCGATCATCCCGATATTCCTGATCTCTTCGGTCCCTTCGAAAATGGCCAATATCCGCTGCATTTTCAACTGAATTGACCCGCCGCGCGAGCGGCTAGCATGCGGCGCCCCCCGCAGGATCAGCCTGGGCGTTAGTAACCCAGTGCGCAGCCATCTTTTCTAGGATCCGAGGCGCCCTCTAGCACACCGCTTTCATGCATCATAATCGCCTGAGCGCCGCCGATTGGTTCAATATCCTGCTCGATTTTATGGCCAATATCTGCTAGTTTTTGCACCTCTTTTGGATCGTAGCTGCGCTCAACTTTCAAATGGCCCAATTCAGCAAAGCTGCGCGGTGCGTCTAGTGCCTCCTGCGGCGCCATACCGTAATCGAGCATATTCGTCAAAACGCGGGCATGGCCATTCGCTTGATATTGCCCCCCCATAACGCCAAAGGGCATCACAGGCTTTCCACCTTTGCACAGCATGCCGGGGATGATGGTATGCATCGGGCGGTGCCCGCCCCGCAATTCATTGGGATGCCCGGGAATAAGGTTAAATCCTGCTCCACGATTATGCATCAAAATCCCGAATTTATCGCTCGAAATGCCAGAACCAAATGTGTTGAAGATTGAGTAGATCAACGAAACCGACATTCGGTCTTTATCAACAACTGTAATGTAGACAGTGTCTTTATGAACCGTCTCGCTGATCGCTGTCACATCTTGAATTACGGCATTAGGATCGATTAAAGCAGCCAGTTTTTCCGCGGTTTCTGGTGCGAGCAAATGCGCGGTGGCATCGGTCATCCGCGCATCCGCAATAAAGCGGTTGCGCGCATCATAGGCCAATTTGGTGGCCTCGGCTTCGATATGCGCGCGCTCCGCGCTGAAGGGCGCCAGAGCGGCCAAATTAAAATGTGATAATATGTTTAACAGCAAAATGGCTGTGGCGCCCTGACCATTGGGTGGATGCTCAACCAAGTCCATTCCCTGATAGTGGCCCGAAATCGGATCCGTGTAAAACGCGATTTGGTCGCTGAAATCTTCTTTGGAATGTACCCCACCAAGCGCGGTCAACGTGTTTAAGATATCCTCTGCAACGGCGCCGTCATAAAAGCCGCTGCGGCCATTTTTTGCGATCGCGCGTAAAACTTCAGCTTGTTTTGGGAAGGCAATTTTTTGCCCTGCTTGAGGTGCTTTTCCCGAGAGTAAGTAATCTGCTTTAGCGCTGCCTTGCAGCACATCTACGCTGCCGGCCCAATCATAGGCAACCCGCGGGGCGACGGGAATGCCCGCTTCAGCATAGTGAATGCTTGGCGCCAGCAGCGCATCAAGGCCAAGTTTGCCCCAATCATTACTCAACGTACAAAAGGCATCCACGGCGCCGGGAATGGTTATCGCCTCCACGCCGCGCTGCGGGATCACCTTATGACCTTGGTCGCGTAGCAATTGGGCTTGCAGCGCCTGCGGTGATTTTCCCGATCCATTCATTGCGCGAATCTCATCGCTGCCTGCGGGTGAAAAGAGAACAAAACAATCTCCGCCAAGCCCCGTCATCTGGGGCTCGCAAAGCCCCAGAAAGACGGCCCCTGCAATCGCCGCATCCATGGCATTGCCGCCACGCTGCAATATCTCGAGCGCGGTTTTCGCAGCCAAAGGATGTGATGTCGCACACATGCCGTTTTCTGCGTAAACTGCGGAACGACCGGGAAAATGGAAATCGCGCATGAGGTCACCTTGTTGTAGATTCATAACACTACTTAACGTGCTTGGCTTTTAAAACAACATGAAACCGCGCTATTTGGGTGCGGCGATGTCGCAGATGGGGCCTTTATGCTTAAGGCGCGTTGATGGGTAGGCAGAGGCGCAAAAGGTTTCGCCCGCTTTTATGACGATACTGGATCCTTGTACAAAGTTGGAGGATGATCATCCATCCATATCCGCTTTCAGAGGGGTTCAGCGGGTCTGTGCCCGAGGGCATTTTTTTGGGGGGGGGATACGCGCAACCTGTATCGATCAGTATGATTTCAATGCAGTTTTGACAGCTGAGATGCCGCACCCTGAATTGACCGGAGCTTTTAAAATTTACGCCATGTTGAATGCTGTTGTTTAAAACCTCTGCGACGACCAACGATATCGGGAAAAATGCAAATGCCGCGCCTTGCGCTGCGCCCACCTCTTCGGCCATTCTTTCTAATATATCCCGGACCGGCCAAAACCCTTGCGTTTGATCAAAGGAAAAGTTGATGCGGATATTCAATCCTCATCTGCCTTGAAAGCGGGCGCCGCACTGGCCGCCTTCAGCGCGGCTTCAGCGGTGGCATAAATATCGAAGACCTCGTCCATACGGGTCAGTTTGAAGACTTTGGCCACCTGTGGGTGTAGGCTGCAAATGGTAAGTTTTGATGCGTTTTGCTGTGCTTTTTGTAGGCTGATAAGCGCGCCAAGCCCCGTAGAATCAATAAAATTTACCTGCTCTAAATCGATGATCTTTTGCTGCAGGCTTGGCGTAAGCGCCCGGCGCATCAGGTCCTTAAATTGAATCGCAGCGGCGGCATCAATCCGCTCTGCCTGCACTTTGAGATAAAGGCACCCGGGCTGATCAATAATTTTAAGTTGCATCGCTGACTTCTGTGTTATGCGCTGTGGTTACACTAGACGGCAAAGGTTACTTTTTTGTATGCCTGAAAAAAAAGCGAGAGAGTTGATGGAAAACGTGGTGATATGCGGCGCGGCCAGAACGCCAATTGGTGGGTTTCAAGGGGCGTTTGATGCTGTGCCCGCAGCAAGGCTGGGGGGGGCGGCGATAGAGGCGGCTTTACAGCAAACTTCTCTGAGTTCGGTCGATGAGGTTGTGATGGGCAATGTGCTTGGCGCGGGGCAGGGGCAAGCGCCGGCGCGACAAGCCAGTTTTCACGCCGGCCTTGGCGCGCAGGTGCCTGCAACAACGTTGAACAAAATGTGTGGTTCGGGGATGAAGGCAACGATGATCGGCTTTGACCAGATCGCGCTTGGCCAAACACAGGTGATGGCGGTTGGCGGGATGGAGAGCATGTCAAACGCCCCCTATCTATTGCCCAAGATGCGCAGCGGGGCCCGTTTGGGGCATAGCCAAGTGGCAGATCATATGTTTTTAGATGGGCTAGAGGATGCGTATGAGAATGGCCGCTTGATGGGCAGTTTTGCTGAAGATTGCGCCGAAAAATACCAATTCACGCGAGAAGCGCAGGATGATTATGCGTTGCGCTCGCTGATACGGGCGCGTGAGGCTCAAAGCTCCGGGGCCTTTGAGAAAGAAATCACCCCATTCAATTTGGCGCGTAAAAAAGGCAATTATGCTGTGATGCAGGATGAACAGCCTTTAAACGCAAAGCCGGAAAAAATTCAGCATCTGAAACCCGCTTTTCGGGCAGATGGCAGTGTGACCGCGGCGAATGCCTCTTCTATTTCTGATGGGGCCGCAGCCCTGATTGTATCAAGCCAGACGCATATGCAGCAGGCGGGTCTGCCTTGCCGCGCGCGCATTTTGGGCCATGCCAGCCACGCGCAAGAGCCTGCATGGTTTTCGACCGCGCCAATTTTTGCAACGCGTAAATTATTAGACCGTTTGAACTGGCGGGTGGAAGATGTAGATTTATGGGAGGTCAATGAAGCCTTTGCGGTTGTTCCAATGGCCTTCATGAACGAGCTGGATATTTCTGGCGATATCATCAACGTTCATGGTGGAGCCTGTGCGCTAGGACACCCAATTGGGGCTTCAGGCGCGCGGATTATTGTGACGTTGCTGCATGCAATGGAGCGGTGTGATGTGAAGCGGGGCATTGCTGCTGTGTGTATCGGCGGCGGCGAGGGCACTGCCATTGCACTTGAGCGGCCATAACCTGCCAGGGCTGTGCTTACGGGCTGTTCACAGGCAGTCGCCTTTTTAAATGGGTCTTTATGAAGGCAGCTGGCTGCGGTCGGCGCTGTCTTGGCGGGCGGCTTCATAGGCCAGAAGCGCGCGTTTGACTGGCAAGCCCCAATGATATCCGCCCAAAGCACCTGTTTTGCGCAGCGCCCGATGGCAGGGGATCAACCAGCTTATCGGATTGCGGCCGACCGCGGTGCCAACCGCCCGAACGGCTTTGGGGGCTTGGATCGCGCGAGCAATATCGGAATAAGTTGAAACATGCCCCGAGGGGATCTGCAGCAGCGCCTGCCACACTTTGATTTGAAATGGGGCCCCGATTAAGTGCAGCTTGGCGCTGCTTTTGGGTTTGAACAGATTCTCAACTGCGCTTGAAAGCCCCGTTTGTTCTGGCCTTAGAGCAGCCATTGGCCAGCGCGTGGCCATATCCTGAAATGCAGCCTCTCGACCAATATCAGCGGCGAATGCAAGGCCGCAGACCCCCCGGTTTGTGCGCATCACCAACGTCTCACCAAACGGAGATTCAGTCCAACCATAAGTAATCTCCAAAGTGGCGCCGGCTGCAGCAAATTCGCCCGGGGTCATGGCTTCCCAGCGGATAAAAAGATCGTGCAACCGGCTGGTGCCGGATAATCCTGTTATGAGGCTGGTTTCCAGTAGATTGTGGCGCGTTGCCAGCAAGTGTTTGGAATGTTCCAGCGTTAGATATTCCTGATACTTCTTGGGCGAAACGCCCACCCATTCTGAAAATAATCGCTGAAAATGCGCTGGGCTTAATTGCAGCCGGCGCGTCAATTCCGTCAGGTTCAACGGGTGATCGGCCGCGTCTATTTCGGTTAACGCCCGTTCTATCACGCGATACGAATAGGCTGTAGACTCTTTATTCATGCGGCACCTTGTCACTATGTGCCCTCAGAGTAGAAATCTTCGGGCCTGAAAGCGACCCGTTTCTTGCTTAAAATGCTGCAAAGCTCTTGTGAGCCGGGCGAGAAAACGGCATATGCCTTCGATATGGTAAAGCAGCTTGATTATAAAACCATTCGGAAAATTTTTCAGCGGTTTCAAGCGGCTGATGCCGCGCCTGTGGGCGAGCTTGATCATGTAAATGTCTACACGCTTGTGGTCGCTGTGGCGCTGAGCGCGCAATCCACCGATGCGGGCGTCAACAAAGCTACGCGGGCATTGTTTAAAATTGCTGACACGCCGCAGAAAATGCTGGAATTGGGGGAGGCGGGGCTGATTGAGCATATCAAAACCATTGGCCTCTATCGCAATAAGGCCAAGAATGTGATCAAACTGAGCCGGATATTGGTTGAGGAGTATGGCGGCGAGGTGCCCAATTCACGTGCGGCCCTGCAATCTTTGCCGGGCGTCGGGCGTAAAACGGCGAATGTGGTTTTAAACATGTGGTGGCGGCATCCGGCGCAGGCCGTTGATACGCATATATTCCGAGTCGGAAATCGAACAAAAATTGCGCCTGGGAAAACCGTTGAGGATGTCGAGCGGGCGGTGGAAGATCATATTCCCGCTGATTTCCAATTGCACGCGCATCATTGGATGATTTTACACGGCCGGTATCATTGCAAAGCGCGTAAACCCTTATGCGCAACCTGTTTGATCCGCGACCTATGCGCCTATGAAGATAAAGATCTATAATGCTGAAGGAGCAGTTTTTGTGAAAAAATACAAAGTTGTGGGTATTGGTAATGCCGTGGTTGATGTGATCAGCCAATCAAGTGATACGTTTCTTCAGCGGATGGGCATTGAAAAAGGCATCATGCAACTGATCGAAAAAGAGCGCGCGGAAGCGCTGTATGATGCAATGGAAAACCGCGTTCAAGCGGCGGGCGGCGCGGTTGCGAATACGTTGGCAGGTTTGGGCGCACTGGGCCTTGAAACGGCGTTTGTGGGGCGCGTCAGAGACGATGCGCTGGGGCAGTTTTACGCGCAAGCCATGCAGGAAGGTGGAACCGATTTTGTGAACCCGCCAGTTCAGGATGCGCATTTGCCAACCTCACGTTCGATGATCTTCACCTCTGCCGATGGGGAACGCTCGATGAACACCTATTTGGGAATTTCGGCGGAGCTGGGCCCCGAAGATGTCTCGAGCAGCGTGGCAAAAGAGGCTGAATATGTATTCTTGGAGGGTTATCTATTCGATAAGCATAAGGGCAAACAAGCCTTTGTCGAGCTGTCGCGGGCTTGCCGTTCAGCCGGTGGCAAGGCCGGAATCGCGATTTCCGATCCCTTCTGCGTTGAACGGCACCGCGCGGATTTTCTGAATTTGATCGAGCATGAGTTGGATTACGTGATCGGCAATGACGCTGAAATTAAATCTTTGTTTGAAACCGATGATCTTGAAACGGCGCTGGCGAAAACCGCAGAGATTTGCGAATTGGTGGTCTGCACCAGAGGCGGTGAGGGCGTGAGCGTGATCGCCAAGGGGGCGCGCGTGGACGTGCCGGTTGACGAAATCACCCCGGTGGATGCGACGGGCGCGGGCGATCAATTCGCTGCTGGATTTTTATATGGCTTGGTGACCAAGCAGCCCATTGAGATTTGTTGTAAAATGGGATGCATCGCGGCGGGCGAGGTTATTCGCCATATTGGCGCCCGGCCCGAAACCTCGGTGCGCGGTTTGTTTGAGGCGGCAGCGCTGTTGTAAGCTTACCCCGGGTTTTCCAAGAGGGCGGTATGCAGGTTGTCCAAATGTATTTCGCGCTCTGGATTTGCGTTTTTGGGATCGTTTAATCGATAACCAAAAAGTTCAAAATCCTGCTGGTAAATGCCTTCCATCAGGAAAAGGGCTGTTTGATCAAAATAGGCCTCTAACGGGAGGTTTGAGCTGTCCGTTACCTTGTTAAACTGGGTGTGTGATACGTGTTGCGGCCGGTGGTTTGGTGAAAGGTGATCAAAAATATAATCCATGCCATGATCAAAATACTCAACCCAGATTATTTTATCAAAACGCCCGCCTTGCCGAATAAAATCACCAAGTTGCGCGGCCATTGGACGCCAGTGAATATCCAGCTGGGCCCTGCTATCACTGCGGGCACAATCGTGAACAAAGACTAAGAAGCGACGAAAGGCGTTGATCCGCGCCTCGGGATCGCCATAAAATGCAGGCTCTATCATATTTGGATCAAGACCATAGGCTTGGCTTAAGATCTCATGGATCTTGTGACTGTAAAACATACCATCATGCTGCGGGCTACAAATTTTGTCTAAAAACGCGGAAACGATGCGCGCATAGGGATTTCTAACGCAGCTGAATGTGAAGGTTGTTCGCGCCGTCACATGCGCCATCAATATTTTGCGGCTGGTGTCAAAATCCCATTTATGAAGACCGGTTTTCAGATTGTGAAATTCACCCTTGAAAAAGTGACCATGGTCCGAAAAATATAACAATTGCCCGATGCTGGAACAGGCGCATTTGGGCAGCGAGCGGTATAAAACTGTTTCGCTTTTCGGCATCCAAAGTCCTGGTAAATCCATCTCTAAAATCTCAATATAAAAATTAAACGGTGGCTCAAAAAATTATAGCAACAGGCTAGCATAGTTTACGCTGCGCGCGATATTTTTTGTTGTAGCCCCCCGAGCCTGCCGGGTTTTTCTTTGAAAGAGCCCGTTTAACGCTTTTGCGCTTTTGCGCATCCTGTTAGGATTTGCCCAGAGTTTGAGAGTGAAGCCATGGGGGTGAAATGGGCTATACATACGATCCGGATAATATTTTTGCAAAAATTTTAAGGGGTGAAATCCCAAACAAGACGGTGTTGGAGACCGAGCATAGCTTGGCGTTTGAAGATATTCAGCCCCAAGCACCGGTGCATGTGCTGATTATTCCCAAAGGCCCCTATGTGAGTTTTGATCATTTTTCCGCGGCGGCCAGCGCCGATGAGATCGTTGATTTCACGCGCGCCATTGCAGCGGTGTGCAAGCAAATGGAGGTGGATGTGCCAAGCGGCGGTGGCTTTCGGGCGATCTCCAACGCCGGTGTAGACGGGGTGCAGGAAGTGCCGCATTTGCATCTGCATATTTTGGGCGGGCGTGGCTTGGGACGGATGCTTTCAACGGTTTAGGCTGAAAATATTCTTGTTTAAGCCGATTTGGTCAACTCTAAAAATACGTCTTCAAGATCGGCTTGCGAGGTTTTGACATCGCGAATGGCGATTTGATTTTGGCGTAGCATTTGAAACACCTCTTCGGCTGAGGTTTTCGTGGCGCTGTAGCGAATATTCAAAGACCCATCCTTATTCAGGCTACTGGTCATATCCGGGTGGGTTGGAAGCGTTTGAACCGGCTCTTCAGGCTGAATATGCATGGTTTTTCCATCAAGCTGCGCCAGCAGATTTGGGGTGCTGTCTTGTGCGATCAATTTTCCATGGTTCATAATTGCAATCTGATCACACATTTTTTCGGCTTCTTCCAAATAATGCGTGGTTAGAATGATCGTCATGCCGGTTTCTTGGTTCAACCGGCGAACATTGTCCCAAAGCGTTTGCCGCAATTCGATATCAACGCCGGCTGTGGGTTCATCCAGAACCAATATTTGCGGGCTATGCACCAAGGCTTTTGCCAAAAGTAGGCGCCGGCGCATGCCACCGGATAAAGACCGCGAATAGGCATCGGCTTTTTCGCTAAGGCCGACCATTGCAAGAATGTCTTCGCCACGACGTTGCGATTTTGGAATTCCGTAAAGTCCGGCTTGCACATCCAACGCGGCGCGCGGCGTAAAAAAAGGATCAAGGTTCAGCTCTTGGGGCATAACGCCGATCGCCGCGCGTGATTGCCTTGGGTTCTTGTCTTGGTCAAACCCCCAAATTTTTACCTGTCCCGTGGTTTTCCGCACAAGACCGGCCAGAATGTTGATTAAGGTCGACTTGCCCGCTCCGTTCGGGCCCAGCAACCCGAAAACGGATCCCGCGGGGATTGATAAGTCTAAATCATAGAGGGCTTGCCGAGCAGGTTGGCTCTTATAGGCGTTATAAATTTTTGACAGTCCAGAAATTTCCACTGCTGTATGTGGTAACATGCTCTTGACCCTTTGATCCCTGATCGCTCATAAGGCAGGTAGCCTAAGCGCGAAAAAAAGGGAATGGGAAATGACAACAGACGCACCAGAAACCAGAGTGGTAGATCAGTTTCGCATCGCCTGTGATGGCGGTGGAGGGGCGCTTGGCCATCCGCGTGTTTGGCTGCAGATACCAAAAGAAACCGGATGGGTAGAGTGCCCCTATTGCGATTGTAAAATTATACATCGCGATTTTGCAGAGGCGGTGCTGGGTTAAGGTGCGCCGTTGGCCGCCCAGCGGTCGCGAAGGTGGGGGCTGAGGGATCACTCCAAAAGAAGCGCGGCGCGCGTTCTGCGTCTTTGGTGTTTTTAACGCCAGACATGTTTTTCAAAGAAATTCCGCTTGGTTTTACCCGCTTCCAAATTGTGCGACAGCGCCATCCTGCAAGCGACCATGCCCAAAAGGCAATGGCGCAGGCTTTTGCAAACCAAACAAACTGAGGCTGGCCCGCGCCGGGCATTATCACGGGCAAAGCCGACCAGCCCAAAATGCAACTTCATTGTTTCAAATCTGCAATATATTTGCGTCCACGAGCGGCGCGAAGGAAGCCGGTCGTTTTGGCTTTGTCACTGGGGTTGCGGATAAAATAGTGCGAAGGTTCTCGTTTGCGGCGCCCCGCCCTGGCTTGCAGGTTTGCCTCTGCTATCCGGTGGGCCTGCGCGGTTGTTCATCTGCGCGAAGGCATAGTGGGCAGCAATGTTGAAATGATCACAAAGATGATGGTCAAGCTGCCTTTGCTCATGTAATCCTCTTGTAAAAATATTTGTTCAAAAAGGAAAACCCAGCATGAATTTTGGCAAAGGGCACCATTTGCACTTGATCGATGGCTCGGCTTTCATCTTTCGCGCCTATCACGCTTTGCCACCTTTAACCCGCAATTCAGATGGATTGCCTGTGGGCGCGGTGAGCGGGTTTTGCAACATGCTGCAGCGCTATGTCGAAAGCAATACTGGCCCCGATGCGCCCACCCATGTTGCGGTGATTTTTGACAAAGGCAGCCATACGTTTCGCAATGATCTTTATGATCAATATAAAGCCAATCGCGATGAAATGCCCGAAGATCTGCGCCCGCAAATGCCCCTGACGCGCGCTGCAACGCGCGCGTTCAATATCGCCTGCGAAGAGGTCGAAGGCTATGAGGCCGATGATATCATCGCAACCTTATCGGTTCAGGCGCGCGATGCAGGTGGACGGGTGACGATTATCAGCTCAGACAAAGACCTTATGCAGCTTGTTGGGGGCGGCGTTGATATGTTTGATGCGATGAAAAACCGCCATATTGACCGCGATGGCGTGTTCGAAAAATTTGGTGTTTTCCCCGAGCGGGTTGTGGATGTGCAGGCTTTGGCCGGAGATAGCGTGGATAATATTCCCGGCGCGCCAGGTATTGGGGTGAAAACAGCCGCGCTTTTGATCAATGAATATGGGGATCTTGAAACGCTGTTAGAGCGGGCTGAAGAGATCAAACAGCCCAAACGCCGCGCAACCTTGATCGATCATGCCGCGCAAATTCGCCTATCACGTCAATTGGTCGAGCTGGATTGCGCCACGCCGCTAGACTTCACGCTGGAGGATTTAGAAGTGCGCGCGCCCGAGCCCGAAACCCTATTGGGTTTTCTGGCGGAAATGGAATTTCGCACATTAACGGCGCGTATCGCCAGCAAGCTGGGCGCGGAACCGCCCCAAATTGCCACCGCCGCTGCGCTTGAAACGCCCGCGCTTATCGAACAGCCGGCCTTTGATCGTAGCGCTTATTGCGCGCTACATGATCTTGCATCTTTGCACGCGTGGATCGATAAAATCCGCCAGCGTGGCTATGTGGCCATCGATACGGAAACCACGTCTCTGGATGAAATGCGCGCTGAGCTGGTGGGGATTTCTTTGGCGGTCGCGCCGGGTGAGGCCTGTTATATTCCGATATCGCATAAAGAAGGCAGCAGCGATGATTTATTTGGATCATCAAAATTAGCTGCGGGCCAAATGAAGATGGATCAGGTGATTGGGCTTTTGCAACCCATCTTGGAAGATCCGGCGATCCTGAAAATTGGCCAAAATATGAAATATGATGCCAAAATTCTTGAGCGGCAGGGCATTCGCATCGCGCCGATCGACGATACCATGCTGTTATCCTATGCACTGCATGCGGGCTTGCATAATCACGGCATGGACAGTCTATCGCAGCGCTATTTGGATCACACGCCTATTCCGATCAAACCACTTTTGGGAAGTGGGAAATCAGCGGTTACCTTTGATCTTGTGCCGATTGAAGAGGCCACACCCTATGCTGCTGAGGACGCTGATATCACGCTGCGCCTTTGGCAGCTTTTGAAGCCCAAATTGCATCTTCAGAAAGTGACTCGCGTTTATGAGGGGCTTGAGCGGCCTTTGATACCAGTTTTGGCCCAGATGGAGATGACCGGGATCAAAGTGGATCGCGATACGCTGTCTCGCATGTCCAACGCCTTTGCACAGAAAATGGCGGGTCTTGAGGCTGAAATTTACGATATGGCGGGGGAAAGCTTTAATGTGGGCAGTCCAAAGCAACTGGGCGAGATTATGTTTGACAAGCTGGGCTATGAGGGGGGCAAGAAAGGTAAAACGGGGGCTTACGCCACTGGAGCGGATATTTTGGAAGATTTGGCCACCATACATGACTTGCCCAAGCGCGTGCTGGATTGGCGTCAATTGAGCAAGCTCAAATCCACCTATACCGATGCGCTGCAAGATCATATCCACCCCGAAACGGGCCGCGTGCATACCTCTTACTCAATCGCTGGGGCCAATACCGGTCGTTTGGCCTCTACCGACCCGAATTTGCAGAATATCCCGGTGCGCAGTGAGGATGGTCGACGCATTCGCGAAGCCTTTATTCCCGAAGAGGGCAAGGTTTTGGTGAGCCTGGATTACAGCCAAATCGAATTGCGCATTCTGGCGCATGTCGCGGGCATTGATAGTCTGAAGCAAGCCTTTCGTGAGGGGCAAGATATCCATGCTCTGACGGCTTCGGAAATGTTTGATGTGCCATTGGACGAGATGACGCCGGATATTCGCCGGCAAGCCAAAGCAATTAATTTTGGCGTTATATATGGTATTTCAGGCTTTGGGCTGGCGCGCAATTTGCGTATTCCGCGCAGCGAGGCACAAGGGTTTATCGATCGCTATTTTGAACGGTTTCCGGGGATCAAAGAATATATGGACGATACGGTTGCCTTCGCCAAAGCAAATAACCGCGTGGAAACCCTGTTTGGCCGTGTCATCCATACGCCTGAGATCAATGCCAAAGGTCCAACCGCGGGCTTTGCCAAGCGCGCGGCGATCAACGCGCCGATCCAGGGCACCGCGGCGGATATTATCCGCCGAGCGATGATCCGAATGCCGCATTCGATCGCTGATTTGCCGGCGAAGATGCTTTTGCAAGTGCATGATGAACTGCTATTCGAAGTGGAACGCCACGCGGTGGATCAATTGATTGACGCTGCGCGAGGGGTTATGGAAAACGCCGCAGATCCGATCGTGAAGCTGGACGTTCCGTTGATCGTTGACGCGGGGCAAGGGGCGCATTGGGCTGAGGCGCATTAAAGCAAAAAGTGATCCGTAAAGGGGATAAGAATGTCAGAGTTAAATAAAAATTTTATCGCCGGAGACTGGGTTGCTGGCAGCAGTGAAATTGAAAATCGAAGCCCGTCTGATGTTTCGGATTTAATCGGCTTGTTCGCGCAGGCATCGCCAGATCAATTGGATGCAAGCTTGGCGCAAGCGCAGCAGGCGCAGCGCGAATGGGCAGCCTATGGGATCGAGCGCAAATATAACGTGCTGATGGCGATTGGCACCGAAATGATGGCGCGCGCCCAAGAGCTTGGCACGTTACTGTCGCGCGAAGAGGGTAAACCCGTCGCCGAAGGCAAGGGCGAAGTGTACCGCGCCGGGCAGTTCTTCACTTATTATGCAGCAGAAACCCTGCGCCAAATGGGCGAGACGGCAGAGTCGGTGCGCGAGGGCATTGAAATTGACGTACGCCGCGAGGCTGTTGGGGTGGTGGCGATCATTTCGCCGTGGAATTTTCCAACCGCAACTGCTTCTTGGAAAATCGCTCCGGCGTTGGCCTATGGCAATGCTGTGATTTGGAAACCAGCGAATTTAACCCCTGCTTCGGCGGTGGCGCTGACCGAGATTATTTCCCGCCAAGATATTCCAAAGGGCTTGTTCAGCCTTGTCATGGGCGCCGGGGGCAGCATCGGGCAGGCCTTGGTGGAAAGCCCGAAAGTAAACGCAATATCCTTTACCGGCTCGGTACCTGTGGGCAAAGGTATTGCGGCGGCGGCAGTGCAAAACCTGACCAAAGTGCAGATGGAGATGGGATCAAAAAATGCGCTGGCGGTGATGGAGGATGCGGATCTTGATTTGGCCGTTTCTTTGGCGCTGGGCGGGGCCTATGGGGGATCCGGCCAAAAATGCACTGCGTCCTCGCGTTTGGTGGTGCATGCGCGAATTCACGATGCATTTGTTGAAAAAATGATTGCAGGTGCACAGGCGATGGTGGTGGGTCACGCGCTTGAGGCTGGCACTCAAATCGGGCCCGTGGTGAGCGCCCAGCAATTGCAGGAAAACCTTGCTAACGTGGCGTTGGGCCTATCGGAAGGCGCCGAATTGGTCTGCGGCGGGCAGCAAGTTGAACGCGCGAGCGAGGGGTTTTACATGTCCCCCGGGCTGTTCATCAACAGCACCAATGCCATGCAGATCAACCGCGAAGAGCTGTTTGCCCCGCTGGCGGCGGTGATCAAAGTGGACAGCTACGACGAAGCGCTGAGCGTGGTCAATGAGACGCGCTTCGGGTTGACCTCTGGTATTGTTACCACCAATTTAGCGCGGGCCACGCATTTTAGGCGCAATGCCAAAACCGGCTGCGTGATGGTAAACCTGCCCACTGCAGGCACCGATTATCATGTGCCATTCGGCGGTAGAGGGGAAAGCTCTTACGGGCCGCGCGAACAGGGCAGTTATGCGGCTGAATTTTATACGGCGGTGAAAACGGCCTATATTTCCTCAGGTATGCCTGCATGAGGATCATTGATAACCTGCAATACGCAAATTGGTCGGAAAAGATTTTTCGCCAAATGCGGGCGGGCGGCGTTGATGCGGTGCATGTCACGATTGCCTATCATGAGAATTTCCGCGAAACGGTTTTGAATTTTGAGCAATGGAACCGTTGGTTTGAGACCTATCCCGATTTAATCATGAAAGGCTTGACTGCTGAAGATGTCGATCGTGCCCGTGCGAGCAATCGCACGGCTATTTTTTTCGGGTTTCAAAACCCTAGCCCGATTGAAGATGATATCGGGCTTGTGGAAATTGTGCATAGTTTGGGTGCGCGGTTCATGCAGCTGAGTTATAATAACCAATCGCTGCTGGCCACAGGGTGTTATGAGGCGGAAGACCCCGGTATTACCCGCATGGGACGGCAGGTGATTGGCGAAATGAATCGCGTTGGTCTGGTGGTGGATATGAGTCATTCTGCGGATCGCTCAACCATTGAGGCGGCCGAGATTTCAACGCGCCCGATCACCATCACCCATGCCAACCCCTATGAGTGGCAGCCCGCCTTGCGTAATAAACGCCCCGAGGTGATCAAAGCCGTTACCGAAGCGGGCGGCATGATCGGATTTTCGCTTTATCCGCATCATTTAAAAGATAAATCGGCCTGCACGCTTGAAAGCTTTTGTCAGATGATCGCCGAGGCGGCTGCGCGCTATGGGGCGCAGCATTTGGGGCTTGGCTCTGATCTGTGCCAAGATCAACCCGATCGCGTGGTGGAGTGGATGCGCGTAGGCCGCTGGAGCAAAGCGATTGATTATGGCGAAGGCTCTGCCAGCGCGCCGGGATTTCCACCAATGCCAAGCTGGTTTCAAGACAATCGTGATTTTGGAAATATCGCCGAAGGTCTGCGCAAAATAGGCATGTCAGAGTTGGAAGTGGCGGGCATTATGGGAGAGAACTGGTATCGGTTTTATCAGGAAAATTTTGGCGCTAAAGCGTAGTTTCTGATTTGCAATAGAGCCCGTTTGCACGCTGTTTTTTGTGCAGTCGTTTTAAAATTGGCGGATAAGTCATCTGGTAAAGCGGTTGGATGGCGAAGAAACGCAAATGCGAGGATGTAAACGGGGGGGCTTTGCTTTGAATTATCTGGCGTTACTCGGCACCAAAGGTGGCCCTGCGATTCGCCCCGGCTCTACAATGCCCACCGCGCATCTTTTGCACTTAGAGGGCTGCCCGATTATCATAGATTGCGGTTTGGGCGTGGCTCGAGGCTTGATTGATCAAGGCGTGGCGTTGAAAGATGTTCGTCATATTTTTATCACGCATTTGCATTCGGATCATTATTTAGAACTGGGCCCTTTGTTGCACACGGCTTGGACCGCCGGGCTCACTAAGATTGTGCAGATATACGGACCTGCCGGGCTTGATGCCTATTGGGCAGGGTTTCTGACCTCGATGCAGGCGGATATCGATCTGCGTATCGCGGATGAAGGGCGCCCGGATTTGCGCCGGCTGGTGCGTTTTCATGTGATCGATACACCAGATGTGGTGCAACTGGGCGATATTCAGGTTTCGGCCTTGCGCAATATCCACCCGCCATTGGTGGACACGTTTGCCTTATCGTTTAAAACGGCGCGTTCGCATGTCGTGTTTAGCGGCGATACGGCGTATTTTCCGGATCTGGCCGGGTTCGCGCAAGGGGCTGATCTTTTGGTGCATGAGGCAATGCTGGAAGCAGCGATTGAGGCGTTGCTGACCCGGGTTGGCAATGGTGATGAACGCTTGCGGGCGCATTTTTATGCCGCGCATAGCACGGCGGCAGAGGCTGCAAAGATTGCGGTGGCTGCCAACGTAAAAGCCTTGGCGTTGAACCACCTTATCCCGTCGGATGATCCAGATTTTGGCGAAGCTGAGTGGCTGGCCGCCATTCGCCCGATATGGGATGGTCCGTTTTATCTGGGTCATGATGGGCTGCGGATCGCGTTTTAAACACTTGCTCGCGTGTCTTTCGACTTATGTTTTAGACGGAGTTTATCGCGTATTACCGGTGGTTTTATATTATGCGCCGCCACAGTTTTTCAGTGTGTTTTAGGGTTGAGTTTAGGTTTGTTCGTCTGACACCCTAATAAGGGAATAAGTTTACAAACATAAAATTTTAGCAAGATCTCTCTCAGTGGGCTAAGGTTTAATCACCGGGTCCAACATTTGTAAGCCCTTTGGGAAATTTATAATTCGGCTTAAAATCTACAAAAACACCACCGGCAAGCGGAGCTGGATCAAGCCGCTGCGCTATGATCTCAGGTGACTGAGAGCGCTGCGTTAAAATAGCGGGTCTTTCTTTTCGCAAGCCGGGCCTTTACCCGCCATAGGGCAGGCTGGTAGAACCGGCAGATATGGGGGTTTTAGGCGTGGTCATGCAAAAATATATGGTGATAGAGCGGTTTAAAGCGGGGTGTTGGGACGCAGCCCATGAAAGGTTTCAAAGGCAGGGCCGATCGCTCCCAAATGGGCTTTATTATTTGAATTCTTGGCCAAATAAAGATTTGTTGATCTGCTATCAGTTGATGGAGACGCAGAGCCCTGTTTTGTAGGATCTTTGGTTTGAACGCTGGAACGATTTTGTTGAGTTCGACGTGGTGCCAATCGACGCATAAAATCTGTTCGCCTGCGTCTTAAAAGGTTAACGATCTACCCAAAGGCCCTTGTGAAAATAGCGCCGGTTTGCAGCCAGCTAAGTTAATTGAGCTCATCTGCTAGAATAATCGGAAAAAACACCCCATCGGAATAAATGCCATACCAAGTTTGACCCTGATGCTCGGCTTGTTCGCCCCGCTCGACCAAGCGGTAAAAGCTTTTGCGATCGATCAAAGCCTCTAGCCCGGCTCGGATATGAATATAGGGCGCGGGCTCGCCAGTTTCTGGGTGCTTTTCAACGCGAATGGGGTTTTCCCGCCCGGCTTGCGAAAAATCACCAACATGCGTTTCAAAGCACAAAACGGGCCTATCTGGGGTGCCGATATTTTCAAAATCGACAGCCACAAAGGGGGCGTCATCGACGGTGATTCCCACTTTCTCAACCGGGGTAACCAAGACGTAGCTATCTCCGTCCTTGCGCAGGATGGATGAAAATAGCCGCACCAGCTCGAAGCGGCCGATGGGCGTGCCCTGATAAAACCAGGTGCCGTCGCGGGCGATGCGCATATCCAGATCCCCGCAAAATGGCGGATTCCACAAGTGGACAGGCGGCAATTTGCGCCCGTCGCTGGCGGCTCTTGCAGCCTGCGCCAGCCCTTCAGCACTGGGCGATGGTATTTTTTCTGCACTCATAGGTTTTGCCATTTTGTTTTGTCGCAATACACTCAATAACACCTATATATTTGTCAAAGGGGAAAAAGCCATGTCTTCGTCACAGGATATTGCGGATCAGATAGAAGATCTAACGGCAGATTTGGCCCGGATGAAGGCCGAAATTGCTAAGAAATTCATCGGTCAGAAATCGGTTATAGATCTAAGCCTGACCGCGCTGTTATCGGGGGGCCATGGATTGTTGGTTGGGGTGCCTGGGCTGGGAAAAACCCTGCTCGTGAACACGTTGGGGCACGTGCTGGGGCTGCACACCCAACGCGTGCAATTTACACCTGATCTGATGCCGGCTGATATTTTAGGGTCTGAAATATTGGAAACGAAGCCCGATGGGGCGCGGCAATTTAAGTTTATTGAGGGGCCGATTTTCAGCCAGCTTTTAATGGCAGATGAGATCAATCGCGCCAGCCCGCGCACGCAATCTGCCTTGCTGCAAGCGATGCAAGAAGGGCAAGTGTCGATCGCCGGGCAAACGCGCCCGCTGCCGCAGCCATTTCACGTTTTGGCCACTCAAAACCCAATTGAACAAGAAGGAACTTATCCGTTGCCAGAGGCGCAGCTGGACCGGTTTTTGCTACAAATCACTTTGGATTATCCAGATCGCGAGACCGAGCGCGAGATTTTGCTTGAAACCACCGGTGTGGGGCAGGTGCGGGTTGAGCAGGTGTTTGATCCGGCACGGTTGATGGCGGCGCAAAGGGTGGTTCGGCAAATGCCAATAGGAAACAGCGTGGTTAACTTTATCCTTGATTTGGTGCGCGCCTGTCGCCCCGAGGATGCGTCGGCGTCAAAAGAGCTATGCGATACGGTTGCGTGGGGCCCGGGGCCGCGCGCGGCGCAATCTTTAATGCTTTCTGCGCGCGCCTGGGCGCTTTTGAACGGCCGCTTATCGCCCTCGGTGCAGGATGTTCTGGCATTGGCTGTTCCCGTTTTGGCGCATCGCATGGCGTTGCGCTATTCGGCGCAGGCCAATGGGGTGGATTTGCCGGATCTTATTCGCCGTATTGCAGATCAGCTTGACCACGCGCGCGTTGCGGCATGAGTTTAGCAGCCTCTCTTCATGGCAATGCGGGGCAATTGGCGGACCCATTAGTGGCGTTGCTTTTGGCCGCAGACCGCTTGGCGCAAAACGCGCTGATGGGCGGGCATGGCCGCCGCCGGTCGGGTGTCGGTGAGGATTTCTGGCAATATCGGCCCTATCAACCGCAGCAGGATACGCTGCGGGCAATTGATCACCGCCGCTCGGGCAAAAGTGACGGGTATTTTGTGCGCCAGCAAGAATGGAGAACCGCGCAATCGCTTCAGATCTGGGTGGATAGCGCCCGCTCGATGCAATTTTCATCTCAAACGACCCCCTCAAAATTTCAGCAGGCGGGGGTTTTGGCTTTGGCGCTGGCGATTGCAGCTGAGAAAGCCGGTGAAAAAGTGGGTTTGGCGACCACAGGTTTGCCCCCAGCGCGTGGCCGTAAACAGATTTTCAGATTGGCGGATGCGTTTTTAAAACCTGGCCTTGAAGAATATACCACAGCTCTGGAACCGGTTTTCCTACCGAATGCCCGCGCGCTGTTCATCTCAGATTTTCTGGGAGATTTGGATCCGTTAAAACTGGCGTTGAGCAAAGCCGTTGATGCCGGAATTAATGGCGTGATATTGCAGGTTTTAGACCCCGCAGAGGTTGAGTTTCCTTATCGCGGGCGGGCTGTTTTTCAAAGCCCGCTTAAACGCCTGCAGCATGACAGTTTACAGGCGGCAGATTTGCGCGCGCAATATTTACAGCGCTTGGCGGCGCGGCGCGATGGATTGGCAAATTTAGCAAAAGACGCAGGCTGGCAGTTGATCAACTATGTCAGCAATGCAAACCCAATATCTGCCCTTTTACAATTGCATAAAGCGCTTGGCCAAGAGGGGCGCCGCGGCTGATGCTGGGCTGGAGCGCCATCGCGTTCAACGCCCCCTGGGTGCTTTGGGGGCTGCTGCTTCTGCCGCTTCTTTGGATCTTGTTGCGGGCTCTGCCGCCCGCACCTGTGCAAAGGCTGTTTCCGGCGGTGGGTTTGTTGCTGGGGTTGGAAGATGAAACCCAAACCAGCGCGCATGCGCCTTGGTGGCTGCTTGTTTTGCGCAGCCTGGCAATTGCGGCGGTTTTGATTGGGTTTGCAGGCCCGATTCTCAACCCGCAAACGCAGCTTGATCGCGGCCCAGACCTTTTGATCGTGGTGGATGGTGCATGGGCCGCAGCACCTGAGTTCCAGTTTCAACGGGATATGTTAAAGGCCGATTTGCGCAAAGCTGCGCGGGCGGGGCAACGGGTTGGCGTGATTCTGGCAACCGCTCCAAACCCGATTGCATTTCAAAGCGCGCAAGCGGTGGTGCGAGAAATCGAAACGCTACAGCCGCGCCCCTACGCCCCGCGATGGACGCAGGTGAACGCGCAGCTAGAGGCGTTAAGAGGCCTAAAATTTGACACGCTTTGGCTCTCGGATGGTTTAGATTATGACGGCGGTCGTCAAGATATCCTGCAGCGGTTGCGCGCGGCAGGCAGGGTGCGTTTGATCTCTGCACAGACTGAAATTTTGACGCTAGGCGAGTTGCAATACGCGGCAGGGCAGGTGTCTCTAAGCCTGCGCCGCAGCGCGCATGGATCAAATCGCTCGGTACGTATTTTGGGAATTGGCCGCGATCCTGCAGGAACAAGAACGGTTTTGCTGCGCGAAACACTTAACCTGATCGCTGGCGAAACAGATCAGGAGGTAAAGTTTAAAGCGCCAGCAGAAGTTTTATCACGGCTTGAAAGGTTTGAGATTGAGGGGCAAGATCATGCGGCGGCGCTTTATTTGTTGGGCAATCAAATTAAGCGCGCCGAAGTGGCCTTATTTGGCGGGCCGGCAAGCGCCGAAAGCTTGGACCTTTTAGATCCGCTGCATTTTGTTCAAAAGGCGTTGGCGCCAAAAGTGGCCTTCATCACTGGGGCGTTAGAGCAGGTTTTGCTGGCCAATCCTGATCTTATCATTTGGGCCGATATGCTGCCTTTGGCCGATCCTGAACCGCTGCTGGATTGGGTGAAAGCTGGGGGGACATTGGTGCGGTTTGCGGGCCCAAGATTGGCGGCTGCAAATCCAGCGGCCTTGCGCGAAGATCCTTTGCTGCCAGTCGTGTTGCGGCAAGGCGGGCGTCGGCTTGGCGGCGCAATGAGTTGGGAACAACCTAAAGCAATTGAGCCCTTTGCGCTTGATGGCCCGTTTTCCGGTTTGACCCTGCCCCCTGATATTCGTGTGAGGGCGCAGGTTTTGGCGCAACCCAGCCCAGATTTGGCCGCGCGTGTTCTCGCCCGGTTGCAAGACGGAACGCCACTGATCACCCGCAAAGAAGCTGGTTCGGGGCAGATCGTGTTCTGGCATATCACGGCCAATACAGACTGGAGCAACTTACCCTTAAGTGGTTTATTCTTGGATATGCTTAACCGGCTGAACGCGGCGCGGGGCTGGCAGGATGAGGTGCCGTTGGCGGCTGGGACGGTGTGGAGTCCAGTTCAGGTTCTGGATGGCTTTGGTGAAATAATGGATGCAGATTACTTGCCAGGAATTGAGGCCGAGCAGTTACAGCAGCGGCGCTTTGGAGCGCTTAGCCCGCCAGGCTTGTATGAATTTAAGGGGCAGCTGGCGTCTCACAATCTTGAGCCAAAATCTGCAGATTTGGCGCCCATGATCTGGCCGGACTGGGTACAAAAACTGGATGTCACGCAACAGACACGCGAGCTCAGCGGGTGGTTTTTAAGCTTGGCTCTTATTGCTCTGGCGGTGGATGTTTTGGCCAGTTTGGCGCTGAGTGGCCGCACCATAATCGCGGGGGCGATTTTGGCCACCGCCACTTTGGCTCATAATCCAACCACCGTTCATGCCCAAAACAGGCTGCCAAGTGATGTCATGGCGGCCAGCTCAACGGTGACGTTGGGGCATGTCATAACGGGTGATTCAAAGCTGGATCTTTTGGCTTTTCAAGCCCTGGATGGGCTATCGCGCCGCATGGGAGAGCGCACATCGGTTGAGCCAGGGCAACCGCGGGGCGTGAATTTGGACGAGGATGAACTGGCGCTTTTCCCGATTTTATACTGGTTGATCAGTCCCGATCAGCCAGCGCTGAGCGCTAAAGCGGCTGATAAATTGAACGGATTTATGCAAACGGGCGGTGTGCTGTTTATCGATACGCGCGATGCCGATCTTGGCCAGATCACAAGCCAAAGCCGCGAAAACCAAGTGTTGCGGCGCCTCGCGCGCATCTTGGATGTGCCTGCGCTTGAGCCGGTGCCAGAGGGGCATGTGCTGACGCGCAGTTTTTATCTATTGCAGGATTTTCCGGGCCGGTTTCGAAATGGCCCGCTTTGGGTGGCACAAAGCATGGCGAGTGACGCTGGTGAAAGCGGCTTGCCCTTTCAAGTGCGCAATGACGGAGTGACCCCGATATTGATTGGCAGCAATGATTGGGCCGCGGCCTGGGCGGTCGATAGGCAGGGGCGCGCCCTATACCCCGTGGGCCGCGGATATATCGGGGAAAGACAGCGCGAAATCGCGTTTCGCTTTGGCATTAATCTGCTGATGCATGTGTTGACCGGAAATTACAAATCCGACCAGGTGCATGTTCCTGCATTGCTTGAGCGGCTTGGGCAATGAGCTATAGCGTTTTCCTTGATCCTTTATTGCCACTGCCGGTTTGGATTGGCCTGTTGGTGATCTGCGCGCTGGCGGCTGGGCTTGGTTTGCTGCGGGGATTGCGGGGCTGGGCGTGGCGTATGGCTGCGTTTTTGCTTTTGCTCGGGGCTTTGCTAAACCCGCAATTGCTCCGCGAGGAACGAATTCTGAAACCCGATATTGTGCTGCTTTTAAAGGATCAAACGGCTTCGAACCGTTTGGCTGGCCGCATTGCGCGCTTAGAGGCGGCCGAAACGGTTTTAGAGCAGACGCTTCAACGCCAATTCGGCGCCGAGGTGCGTAAAATTTCTATAGAGGATCGCAAAGAAGAGGGCACTGCGCTGTTTGCTGCGTTGCGCGAAGCCTTGGCGCAAGAACCCGCGGGCCAAATCGCTGCGGTGATCGCCTTGTCTGATGGGCAAGTGCATGATCGCCCGCTGCCCGGATTTTCCTTCCAAGCGCCTTTTCACTTGCTGCTTACGGGCGAAAAGGATGAGTTTGACCGCAAGTTAGAGATTAAAAATGCCCCGGCATTTGCGATTTTGGGTGAGCCGGTCACGGTGACGTTGAAAATTGAAGAGAGCGGGGCTGTAATCCGGACCGATCCGCGCGCAGATGTTTTCATTTCGGTGGATGGTGCGCCGCCAACGCAGTTTAACCTGCCGGTCGGAACCGAGGTTGATGTGGAATTATCGGCCCTGCATGGAGGTGAAAATATTTTTGAATTTCGCGTAGAGCCCTTGGCGGGGGAAGTCAGTGAAAGCAACAATGCAGCGATGCTGTCCGTGAACGGCGTGCGCGAGCGATTGCGGGTTTTGCTGGTCTCGGGCGAGCCGCATCCGGGCACGCGCACATGGCGCAACCTATTGAAATCGGACAGCTCGGTGGATTTGGTACATTTTACAATTCTGCGCCCGCCGGAAAAACAAGATGGTGTGCCGGTTGATGAATTATCCTTAATCGCCTTTCCAACCCGCCAGCTCTTCTCTGAAAAAATTGATGATTTTGATTTGATTATTTTTGATCGTTACAAGCGGCGCGGTATCCTGCCACCGGCCTATTTGCAAAACATTGTGCGCTATGTCGGCGATGGCGGCGCTGTTTTGGTGGCGGCCGGGCCTGAATATGCCTCGGCCAATTCGTTGTTTCGATCTCCCTTGCAGCCGATTCTTCCGGGGGCACCCACCGCGCAGGTAATTGAAAACGGGTTTTTGCCGGCTTTAACCGAATTTGGGCAGCGCCACCCGGTGACCGCGCAATTACCAGAGACTGGCGATTGGGGGCGTTGGATGCGCCAGATTGAATTGCTGCCGCTCGAAGGCGATGTGATTTTAAAGGGCGTCCAAGACCTGCCACTTTTGACATTAAACCGGTTTAAAGCCGGGCGCGTGGCCTTATTGGCCTCTGATCACGCCTGGCTGTGGGATCGTAATTTCGAAGGGGGAGGGCCGCAACAAGAATTGCTGCGCCGTTTGGCGCATTGGCTGATGAGTGAGCCAGAATTGGAAGAGGAGGCGCTGCGTGCAGAGCAAATGGAGGAGGGTGTTTTGATCACCCGACGCAGTTTAAACGCCGTAGTAGATCCGGTTGAGGTTGTTGCGCCGTCTGGAATTTCGCAAAAACTTCTCTTAGAAGAACGCGCGCCGGGTCAGTTTCAAGGCCTTTATAAAAATACCCAAACAGGGCTTTTTAAGATGTCGGATGGAGCGCTCACGCGCGCTTTTGCGATTGGCAGTGCCACCCCAAAAGAGTTTGAAAACCCGCTCAGCACCGCCAGCCTGATGATGCCAATCATACAAGAAAGTTCGGGGGGCGTCTTTTGGCTGCAGGAGGGTCTGCCGCGCGTAAGAGCCGTGAATATAGGGCGCGCTGTGGCTGGGCGCGGGTGGCTTGGGATTACGCCCCGACAGGCTTACGAAAATGTTCAATTGAGCCAGTTTTCGTTGGTTCCGGGCTGGCTGGCGGCGTTTTTGGTATCTTTAATTGGGGTGCTGGCCTGGCTGCGCGAGGGCAGAAAACGCGTATAGCCCTTTTATGATGTCTCTGCGTTTACCACTGACCGGTTGCATGCCGCAGCAAGCACCGGATCTCAATGTTATTTTGGTGCTGGCATCTTTACGCAGCCCCGTAAACCATCAGCAGAAGCCCTGCGGGGGAAGAACGGATTATGCTTTCTTTTTAAGCAAACATATTGCAAATAGTCAAAATTGGTTATAAAAGCTTACCAATAAGGAGAGTTTAATGCAGATGCCCCGGCCAAATCCCGATGTTTTGACGCGCAAAGCTGAATTGGTGCGCCGGTTGCATGCTCTATTGCCAAGCGATTCTGTGATCTCGGATCCTGTGGAAACCAAAGCCTATGAATGCGATGGGTTATCGGCCTATCGGTGCCCCCCTATGGCTGCGGTCTTGCCCCGCAGCACGCAAGAAGTCGCTGCCGTTTTAAAGCTATGTCACGAGATGAATGTGCCCGTTGTGCCGCGCGGGGCGGGAACGTCATTGGCCGGCGGGGCCTTGCCGACCGCAGACAGTCTTATTTTGGGCGTGGCGCGGATGAATGACGTGCTTGAAACCGATTATGAAAACCGCGTTATCAAGGTTCAAACGGGGCGCACCAACCTCAGCGTGACCGGCGCGGTTGAGGCGCAAGGTTTCTTTTATGCCCCGGACCCTTCCAGCCAGTTGGCCTGCGCGATTGCCGGAAATATTGCGATGAATTCTGGCGGCGCGCATTGTCTGAAATATGGCGTCACATCGAATAACTTGTTGGGGGTGAAAATGGTCACCATGCAAGGCGATATTGTTGACATCGGTGGAGCGCATCTTGATGCGGCCGGTTTGGATCTTTTAGGGGTGATTTGTGGTTCGGAAGGGCAATTGGGCGTGGTGACGGAAGCAACGTTGCGGATTTTGCACAAGCCAGAAGGAGCGCTACCGGTCTTGATGGGCTTTGACAGTAATGAAGTGGCCGGAGCCTGCGTGTCGGATATTATTCAGGCGGGGGTTTTGCCCGTAGCGATCGAATTTATGGATCGCCCCTGCATCGAAGCGACCGATGCGTTTTCCGGCGCCGGCTATCCTGATTGCGAAGCGCTTTTGATCGTTGAGGTCGAAGGCAGCGCTTTGGAAATTGACGAGCAATTGGAAAAAATCACGGCGATTGCCAGCCGCCATAATCCGGTAGAATTGCGGCAGGCGCGGGATCAGGATGAGGCCGCACGCATCTGGTTGGGGCGTAAATCTGCCTTTGGCGCCATGGGGCAGATAAATGATTATATGTGCCTGGATGGCACAATTCCGGTGAGCGAATTGCCTTATGTTTTGCGCCGCATAAGCGAGTTAAGTCAACAATTTGGCCTGGCCGTTGGCAATGTTTTCCATGCGGGTGATGGCAATATGCACCCGCTGATCTTGTATGATGCCAATAAGCCGGGGGATCTGGAAACCTGCGAAGCCTTTGGCGCTGAGATATTAAAACTATGCGTCGAAGTTGGTGGCTGTTTGACCGGAGAACACGGGGTTGGTGTTGAAAAACGTGATTTGATGAATGTTCAATTTGGTCCAATGGACCTAGAGGCACAAATGTGGCTCAAGGATGTTTTTGACCCTAAATGGTTGCTCAATGCAGCTAAAGTTTTTCCGCTTGAAAGCGCGCAGGCGCATCGCGCGGCGCAGCTTGCTGCTGAATAATCCAACGTTGGAAGCATGATCATGACGCCGCAAACCACAGCTGATCTTTCAGATATTATGCGCGCTGCAGAGGCTCCTTTGCGGATCGTTGGCGGCGATAGCCGCGGCATTGCACCCGAAGCGGGGGCGACCCTTCAGACCACGGGTTTGGCGGGAATCAAAGCCTATCAGCCGGGCGCATTGACCATGGTCGCAGGGGCGGGCACCTCGCTGCAAGAGGTTGAAGATACGCTTGCTGCGCAGGGTCAACGATTGGCGTTTGAGCCGATGCGCTATCACAAAATACTGGGCGGCCAAAAGAGCTCTACCATCGGGGGGGTGTTCGCGGCCAATATCAGTGGGTCGCGGCGTATTCAGACGGGCGCGGCGCGGGATTTTTTGCTGGGCATCGAATGCGTAGACGGCCAGGGTCAGGTTATTCGCAATGGCGGTCGGGTGATGAAGAACGTCACCGGATATGATTTGGTGAAATTACTTTCTGGCAGCTGTGGCACTTTGGGCGTCCTGAGCGAGGTGGCCTTTAAAGTGCTGCCCGCCTCAGAAACCGAAACCACCTTTGTTTTGGAAGGGCTTGATAGTCAGCAGGCGGTCAAAGCGATGACTGGCGCTTTGGCCACCCCCTATGATGTGTCTGGCGCCGCATATGACATGATGGCTCAGAAAACATATATCCGCATTGAAGGTTTTTTGAAGTCGGTTGGGTATCGGGCTGAAAAACTTTCTGAGGTTTTGGGCCGTTTTGGCGCCCAGATATCGCGCCTGCCAAAAGACGCCTCTGCTGATTTATGGCATTCTGTACGCAATCTTGAGGCGCTGGCCGATCTTCCAGGTGATATTTGGCGTATTTCTGTCAAGCCAAGTGATGCGCCTGCGGTATGTCAGGCGGCAGGCCTGCAGAAGGGCTTTTTGGATTGGTCAGGTGGATTGATCTGGGGGGTTTTAGAGGCCGGTGCCAATCCGCGCCCCGCTTTGCAGGGGTTTGGGGGTCACGCGACCTGCATCCGTGGCCAAAAGGGTGCGCTTCCCCGGTTTCAGCCAGAGGCGCCCCAGCTTGCCGTGCTGAGCCAAAAAATTCGTCAGAAATTTGATCCGCGCGGGATTTTAAACACCGGCTTGATGGACTGAGATATGCAAACTTTTTTCAACGAAGACCAGTTGCTAGAACCCGATTTTAAACGCTCAAATGAGGTTTTACGGGCCTGTGTTCATTGCGGGTTTTGCACTGCTACATGCCCGACCTATCAAGTCTTGGGCGATGAATTAGACAGTCCGCGCGGGCGCATTTATCTGATCAAGGACATGCTTGAAAACAACCGTGTGCCGGATCAAAAAACCGTAAAACATATCGACCGCTGCCTGTCATGCCTGGCTTGTATGAGCACATGCCCCTCCGGGGTGCATTATATGCATCTGGTTGATCATGCGCGCGCCTATATCGAAGATAAGTATAAACGCCCGCTTTTTGAGCGCTTGTTGCGCTGGGCTCTGGTGAAAATTTTACCCTATCCAACGCGGTTTAGGCTTGCCCTTTTGGGGGCGAAAATGGCGCGGCCTATTGCTCGTTTTTTGCCCGATCCACGGCTGCGTGCGATGATCGCGATGGCGCCAAAACAGGTCCCTCCTGTCAGCCGCAATGATGATCCGCAAAGCTTTGTGCCAAGCATCGCGCGCAAGAAACGCGTTGTCTTGATGACCGGCTGCGCACAACGCGCGCTGAATACGGATATAAATGATGCAACCATTCGTCTGCTTCAGAGGTTGGGCTGCGAAATTGTTATTCCGCAGGGGCAGGGGTGTTGCGGTGCCTTAACGCATCATCTTGGCAAAACCACCGAAAGCCATGCGGCAGCCGCGCAAAATATTCGGGCGTGGCAAAGCGAAATAGACCATGGCGGTTTGGACGCGGTGGTAATCAATACAAGCGGGTGTGGCACCACGGTAAAAGATTATGGCCACATGTTCCGCGACAGTGATTTGGCGGAAGAAGCTGCGCAGATTTCAAAGCTGACGATGGATGTATCCGAGCTTTTGATGCAGCTCGACATGCCCGACCTAGAGCAAAAAAATATCAAGGTGGCCTATCACGCGGCCTGTTCACTTCAGCATGGTCAGCAAATCAAAACATTCCCCAAAACGCTTTTACAAAAGGCTGGTTTTACGGTTTTGGAACCTGCAGATCCGCATTTATGCTGCGGATCAGCGGGCACCTATAATTTGATGCAACCAGAGATATCCAGCCAATTAAAAACGCACAAAGTGGCAAATCTTGAAGCCTTGCAGCCGGATATCATCGCTGCGGGTAATATTGGCTGCATGATGCAAATTGGATCTGGAACCGCCGTGCCTGTTGTGCATAGCGTTGAGCTTTTGGATTGGGCGACCGGGGGGCCGCAACCGGCGGCGTTGCGGGCGGGCTATGCCTCGCATGGTGATGGAATTCCACGTCTGCGCTGAGCAATTTGTCCTTTCGGACGATCCGATGATCGTTTAGCCATGGGGGCATGCGCTCTTGGTTTTTAACAACATATTATTGGATGCTGGCGTGGTGCCTTATCTGCTACATTGGGCTGGCACTGCCCAGCCACGCCGAAGACAGCCATCTGCTCTCGCAAAAAGAAATCGCGACCCTTCTGCCCTCTGTTGGGCGATTGTCAATTGATCAGGGTGACGGGTTTTGTACGGCGTCTTTGGTGTCAGAAAAAATCATTGTCACGGCAGCGCATTGTCTTTTTGACAGCGCCACAGGGCAGGCATTTTCTGCGGAAAAATTGCGCTTTCAGGCTGGGTGGCGCGCAGGAAAAGCCTATTTCACAACAGCGATCAAGCGGGCGGTCACGCATCCGGATTACCAGTTTGAAGATATATTTTTTGAGACCCGCCGGATCCGTAACGATATTGCGCTGCTGGAATTGAAAGAGGCTGTACCTGTCGGGGCAGCTATGCCGTTTAAGGTGGATGGGTTCCCCGCTTTGGGTGCTGCTTTGGCATTGGTCTCTTACCAGCGCGGTAAATCTGACGGGCCGCATATACAACAAAATTGCGGCGCAGCCGGTGATCAAATTGGCATGCTTGTCTTGGCCTGCGAGGTTACATTCGGATCCTCTGGGGCCCCAGTTTTTTACAAATACCCCGATGGGCGTTTCACCATGGTCTCGCTGATTTCCGCCAAAGCACAGTTGAATGGTCAGGATGTTGCGCTGGGCCCGGCGCTGCAGCCAGCTTTGACGCGCATGTATGCGCGGCTTTACGCGCGCCCATAAGCGTCAGGATTATTTTTTGGCTTCTGGGGGGCTTGAAACTGCAAAAGTAGAGTCCCACTTAAAGACCACAGGCGCCGCAAAGGGCCTGTATTTTAACGCTCTGGTCTACAAATGACAGGGCCCCACGTTGTTGCTTCAGAAAGGACAACCTATGAGAGATTTTGACTTTACACCGCTATATCGTGCCAGTGTTGGCTTTGATCACATGGCCACACTTATGGATCGGCTGGCCTCAAATCAGACCACGCAATCAAGCTACCCTCCTTATAATATCGAGAAAACCGATGCAGAAACCTATCGAATCTCTTTGGCCGTGGCCGGATTTTCGGATCAGGATTTAAACGTTGATGTTAAGGAAAACACTCTGAGCATTGCCGCACAAAAACCGCAGACCGAGGCGGAAGGGCGGTATTTGCATCGCGGTATTGCCACTCGATCTTTCGAACGCCATTTCCATTTGGCGGATCATATTCGCGTGAATGGTGCCAGCCATGCCGACGGAATGCTGCATATTGAATTGAAGCATGAAATTCCAGACGCGTTGAAACCGCGCAGGATCGAAATTTCTTAGGGCGACGGGGCAAATGCGCCGCGCCCCGC
Source organism: Rhodobacteraceae bacterium SB2 (assembly GCA_001642945.1). Lineage (GTDB taxonomy): Bacteria > Pseudomonadota > Alphaproteobacteria > Rhodobacterales > Rhodobacteraceae > Thalassovivens > Thalassovivens spotae. Next base: position 287,307 of record LGRT01000014.1, read on the forward strand.
TTTGAATTGATATTTGCTCAAGGCGAAAAATGAACCAAGCTACGGCGCGGTCTATACGTTTTGAAAAGGGCCTTTTAGGGGCCCTTTTTTGCTTTTGGGCGGATGATGATCTGCGCGTTGCAAAACCGCGGGTGTTATGGATAAAGCGAAGCTTCATATCGCGGCGCGGGCGCGTAAAAACAACGAAGACATTATGTTCAAACCCAAAGCCGGCTGGGTTATCGGATATGGGCCGCGGCAGGCTATGCTCGGGACACCATTTGAGAATAGCGGTTCCTGCCCTAGGATCACGCTTGCATTTAGCGGAACGCTATTCGTCTTCCAGATCTTGACGTACGGTGTTTTGAGCCATTAACCGGCGTGTTTCATCCATCCGATCAAAGGTTTCATCCAATCGAAATCGTAGATCCGGCGTGTATTTTAGCGTTAAGTTTTTCGAAATTGCACGGCGTATCTCATGTTTATTTTTTGCCAAAAGGGCGATCATTTCCGGCCCTCCATTACCGCCCAATGGGCAGGCATAAACGGTGGCAATTTTCAAATCAGGTGAGGTACTGACCTCCCCGACAGTCACCGACATCCTGTTGAGGTCTGGGTCATGAATATCGCCGCGTATCAGAATGTCTGACAAAGTGCGGCGGATCAATTCACCGACGCGCAATTGCCGTTGAGACGGGCCGGGCCCATCATGAAATTTATTCTTTCCCATAGTTTTGCTCTACGCGCTTCCTTGGGCTTTGCCAAGCCAGCTTTGGCAGGTTATGAGGAAGAAAGTCAGAAAAATAGGAGCGTATTATGTCAGATCTGCTTGGCGTTGCCATAACCGGAGTATCTGGGCGTATGGGCCAAATGTTGGTCGAAAGCGTGCATGCCAGCGAAACAGCTACCTTGGTTGGGGCTTTAGAGCGGCCCGATCATCCATGGGTTGGCCAAGATTTGGGACGCGTGATGCAGAAATCTGAAACAGGTTTGATTGTGCAGGATAAAGCGGAAAACGTTTTTGCCCATGCCGATGTTGTTATCGATTTCACCAGCCCTGCGGCAACAGTGGCCTTTGCAAAGCAAGCTGCTCAAACCGGAACCGCCCATGTGATTGGAACCACGGGGCTGAGCGATGAGGATCTTGCCGCGGTGGCAAAAGCCGCCGAAAAAACGGTGATTGTGCGGGCGGGCAATATGTCTCTGGGGGTAAATCTGTTGGTGCAGCTTACGAAGAAAGTTGCAGCGGCGTTAGATGAAGATTTTGATATTGAAGTGATTGAAGCCCATCATAACAAGAAAGTTGATGCACCCTCTGGCACAGCGCTGATGCTGGGCGAAGCGGCTGCAGAGGGGCGTGGCATTGATCTGGCGCAGATGCGCGATAGCGGCCGCGACGGTATCACCGGTGCGCGCCAAACAGGCCATATCGGGTTTGCGGCCATTCGCGGGGGGGATATTGTTGGAGAGCATGATGTGCTGTTTGCGGGGGTTGGCGAGCGGATCACCCTGCGCCACGTGGCCACTGACCGTTTGCTGTTCGCCAAAGGCGCGTTGAAAGCTGCGCAATGGGCGCAAAATAAACCCGTAGGTGAATATAATATGCTGGATGTTTTGGGCCTTTAGCCTCAGGCAACACGCAAATGTGATTTGCTTCATCGGATCAATGAAATACGTCTCCGTCATAACAATTGTTTCAGGGTAAACAGCATGCGTGGTTTATTTGTTGGGATCTTTACTTGCGTTGGCATGGCGATCTTTTTGCCCGTCAGCGCCTGGGCCGAATTTGTTGTATTGTCCAAGCGTGATCATTTTTTATCTGTCATTGAAGGAAAAGATTTAAAGCGCCCGCTGATCAGGTTGCAGGTGAAGCCAGACGGAACAATAACGGGCAAAGCGGCGGCTATGAAAGTTACGGGCACTTGGGTTTGGGAAGATCGGTATTTTTGCCGCGTGTTATACTGGGGTGGAAAAACATTCGAGCATAATTGCCAAGAGGTCGCATTGAATGGCGATAAGATACGATTCACCACGGAAAAAGGCGCAGGCGAGTTTGCTGATTTCACCCTAAAGTAGAAATATATATTTATTTATTACTTATACTTGTAATTTCAGCGGTGATCTTTATAGTTAGGCTCAACTTCCTATGGAGAGAGCGCCATGATCATACGATGTTCGAGAGAGTTAGCCGGCTTGGATGCTTTTTACCCTGCTTGTTGGTGATAACGCTCCGCTTAATGTGCCTTTAAGAGGCCAGATCCCCTTTTAAATTATGAGTTGTTATGTTTGAGCATTTTCGCCTGTTACAGGGTAAGAATGCGCTTCGAATGTTCAGGCCGGCTGATCCAAGTGATCTGGCGCGCCAAAAGCATGAACCAGTGCCAAAGCCTGCCCTCAATCTGGAAAGGCTGTCGAAGCGCATGACGCGGCACATCCGAAACTGGAGTGACGCGGTTTTTCACCGTAAACGCCGTTAAAGCTCTAGCTGCTTAAGGAGCAGTGGGCGCGCATAATTTAACACGTGCGCATATAAAGCGCCGCAGTCTGGCGGCGGTGGCGCCAGCAGGGCATGCCAAAAAAATTGCAGCTTGATGCCCCCATCATCTGGGGTGAAATGGATCCATTGATTTCGTGTGAAAAGCAGATCGAGGTGATAAAAATACCAAATTTATCCGCAAACCATTCGGGTGTTTTTTCCAATGAAAAATAATGGCTGTTTTGAGACGAGACCACTTTCTTAAAAGAGTTCGCGCCGCGCTGCATCTGCTGGATTTTCTGAAGGTTCAACGGTGCCTTTGACCAGCTGTATACCGGCCAGCAGATGCCGAAACATTAAGATTTCTGGCGTCGCATTTGAGCATCGTGAAACAATAGGGCAAACCTTTTGCACGATAGGTTTGCTCATATTTTAAAAGGGGCCATACCAGCGCGGGCCAATTCATCCGCCCGTTCATTTTCCGGATGCTCTGCATGGCCCTTGACCCATTCCCATGTCACCTGATGGCGGCTTTGCGCCAGATCAAGCCGTTGCCATAGCTCTACATTTTTGACTGGTTTTTTCGCCGCTGTGCGCCAACCGTTGCGCTTCCAGCCATGAATCCATTGGGTGACACCGTTTTTGACATAGGTGCTATCGGTCACGATGGTCAACGTGCTTGCGCGATCCAGCGTTTCAAGCGCCATGATCGCGGCCATCAGCTCCATTTGATTGTTGGTCGTTGCACCATCGCCGCCGCTTAATTCGCGCTCTTTAACGATATTACCGGCTTGGCTCGCTTGCAACAAGACACCCCATCCACCGGGGCCTGGATTGCCCGAACAGGCGCCATCTGTATAGGCAAATAAGTCAGCCATTCTGGATCCGCGTATGAATGATTGCCCAATCTGATTGGGTGCCATCCAGCCCAATACTTCTGCCTTCAATATGACTCAGCCAGTCAAATTTCGCCTTTGTCAGCAAGCCGCGCAACTCTGGCAGGCTATAATAGGTATAGAGCCGCCCTAGGCTATCGCGCTGCGATCCGCTACCCAGTTTCAAGGCCAGTGTAAAACAGCCGCTGGGTTTAAGCGCGCATTGAATGGCCATTAACAAATTTGGCATTTGTTCACGCGGGGCGTGCAATAAAGAGAAACTGGCCCAAACCCCATCATAGCGATGCCGCGCTCGAAACTTTTCAAAACTCGCTTGCCATGTCTTTATTCGCTGATCGGCTTGGGTCAGTGCGACCATCTCTTTTGAAGCATCAAAAGCCTCTACTTGAAAGCCCTGATCTGCAAAGGCGCGGGCAAAGGCGCCAGGCCCGCAACCATAATCCAAAACCTTTGCTCCAGGCGCGAGTTGAGCTGAAAAATCACGCATTGCTTTATTCTGCTGCGGATCCGGTTTCAACGCGGCGTAATCTTGCATTTTGCCATCATAAACAGCGATGGTTTCCTGATCGGCTGCCATTACAAACCCCCTAAGCCTAAACAGCCAAGCACCAAAGCCGTCAGCAATACCCGTAAGCGCATCCACCATGGCGGTGCCAAAGATTGAGCCCAAAAAAACCAATCCAAAAGCAGCAGGCCAGCAAATCCGGTCATTAGGTGTATTGAGGCCGAGGTCGGGCCGTTCCCAGTCATAAAAAACGCCCACAAGGCGGGTAAAACAGATAATATATAGCCAATTGTGGCCTGTCGGCCGGAGGTTTTCGTCGCGAAGCCCCAAAGTACGCCAGACATGAATGACAAGATAATTGCCCCGTAATAAACTTGCACATAGGGGCCGTTGAACCGCGGACCAATTGTGCGCAGGGTCCAAAGGCTTAAGGCATCAGAATAAAGCGTTGCCACGCCCCAGAAAAATGGCAGTACGCCGGCCAAGCCCAAAACCAACGCGGAGCGTGGGATGTTTACCATTTGTGAGGATCTCGGGCTTTGGCCTTGGCCATCTGCTTTAAACGAGAGGGTGAAGCTTTTCGAAGCACCCTATTTTGGGCGGGCTGAATAGCGCTCATAAGGCGGCTTCGCGCAACACGCGTGGAACTTTGAAATTTACGTTTTCTTGCGCGGTTTCCACATGCTCAATCGTCACCTTATAGCGCGCGCGAAATGCTTCGATGATTTCATTGACCAAAACCTCAGGTGCAGATGCCCCCGCCGTAAGCCCCACCGATTGAATGCCCTCCAAAGCACGCCAGTCAATCTCGGTGTCGCGCTGAACGAGCTGTGCGTAAGAACAGCCAGCCTTTGACGCCACTTCCACCAAACGTTTTGAATTGGAAGAATTGGGAGCTCCGACCACCAGTAATGCATCCACCAAAGGCGCGATTTCTTTGACCGCAATTTGCCGATTGGTTGTTGCATAGCAAATATCTTCTTTATGCGGCCCTACAATATTCGGGAAGCGCCGTTTAAGGGCAGCCACAATATCCGCGGTATCATCAATCGACAGCGTTGTTTGCGTCACAAACGCCAATTTTTCAGGATCGCGTATGTTTAGCTTTGCCACATCTTCGGAGGTTTCCACCAAAAGAACATCTCCCGTCGGCAATTGGCCCATTGTACCCACTGTTTCGGGATGTCCTTCATGGCCGATCATTACCATCTGTAGCCCTGCCGCGTGATGACGCTCGGCCTCAATATGCACTTTACTCACCAAAGGGCAGGTGGCATCGACATAGATCATTTCACGCTTTGCAGCCTCTGCTGGCACTGCCTTTGGCACGCCATGGGCGGAAAAAATAACCGGTCGATCATCCGGGCACTCATCTAATTCTTCTACAAAAATGGCGCCTTTTTCGCGCAATCCATCGACCACAAATTTATTGTGCACGATTTCGTGGCGCACATAGACTGGTGCCCCCCATTTTCCCAAAGCAAGCTCAACAATTTGAATTGCCCGATCCACGCCGGCACAAAACCCGCGCGGTGCCGCAAGATATAAAGTTAGATCCTTTAACGGCATTATCGTTACACCCCTTTTCCAGAGAAAATTTTTTATTGTTAGGCATAGATTAATTAAGCCAAGGCGCAGGGTAAATATTTAATTTCATTGGCTAGGTCGATGGCCGAAGATTTTGCATGTTTTTTCAACTGTGATATACGGGCTGATATTATTTTTAAAAGAATTTTTTGACTTTGAGTATTTAAAATGGCGCACGCCCTAGAAATTGATGTGAAGATAGAAGAATTAACCCAGGCAAGGCGGTTTGAAATTATTCGAATATCCGCTTGGGTCACCTTGGTGTTATCGATCATGTGGGCTGCAATGGGCTTTTTTTGCAGCAATTAAGTTTTTTATTCCCGCGGCAATCACGATACTTGCATCGCTCATTGCCGTTGTTTTTTTGAACACGCGCTTTCATCTCTTGGTGCGTTTGCTCTGGGTGGGGTTTACTTGGGTTGCGGTCACGATTGGGATTTTACTCGTGAGTAAGAACAGTTGCGCTGCCATTCTCTACACAGGCTTTGCGGTGGGGCATTCTTAGTTTTTTCGGTAAAGAAAGAACGCGCTTATATAATATTTTTTGTTCTGATCAGCATAATGGCTTGGATCACCCGCTGGGGGCTGGAAGATGATCTTCTGGGCATAATGGTCGTGTCTGACCCTTTGGCCCTGCGCTATGTGGATCTATTGGCGGTGTTGTCCGTTTTTATTATTTTGATTATTCAATATTCTGCGGTCGGAACGATTAGTAAATCCTACAGCCGATATCTTTATCAGGCTAATAAGAAGGCTTCTGCCGCGAATATTGCCAAAACGAGGTTTCTTGCAAATATGAGCCATGAAATCCGCACCCCAATGAATGGGATCATGGGCGTCTTAGAGTTGTTTGAAGCGAAACAACTTGATCATGAGCAAGCGCGGTTGATCAAAGTTATGCGTGATAGCTCTGCGGTGTTATTGCGGCTAGTTGATGAAATTCTAGACAGTTCAAAAGTTGAGGCGGGCCGGGTTGCGTTACATCCTGAACCAACGGCTCTTTTAGAGCTCTTTGAAAATATTGTTGAAGGAATACTGCCCTTTGCGCAATCTCGAAACGTTGAGTTTTCATTGAGTTTTGATCCTCACTTGCCCCAGAGAATTGACGTTGATCCTGGCCGCTTACGGCAAATTATCCTGAATTTACTCACCAATGCAGTCAAATTTTCCACAGCGAGCGTACCGGGCAAGACCGGGGCGGTTTCGTTATGTTTAACCCGGGATGAAAAGGATCGCTTACTAATTGCTGTATCGGATAATGGCATTGGGATTGATGTGAAAAATCATCAAGATATTTTTGAGCCGTTTCTGCAACTGGAAAGCGGCGCAGGGTTGGATTTTGGCGGAACCGGGTTGGGGCTGTCTGTCGTCTACCAGCTGGTCAGTAAAATGAGCGGTACGATAAAAGTTGATAGCATGAAGGGCAGTGGAGCGACGTTTGAAATTTTGTTGCCGATGGTGAATCCGGAAGGGTCAGTGAATATTCCGTGCTTGAAGTCTGAACAGGTGCTTTGTTTGCACCAACCGGGGAAACCGCCAAGGGCATTCGAGCGCTATGTGCGGGCAACAGGCGCCATTTGGCACAGTTTTGACCAGCCGGGCGCGTTGCTCGAATTTCTTAAAACTAGCGCGTCACAGGCTTTTATTGTGATTGCAAATTCTGGGTTGGGGGATTTGCAAAAAGATCAGTTGTTTCGTGATATATCTATGCATGATCCAGATCTGCCTGTGGTAACGTTTGCCTCCCGCGCACATCCTGATTTTAAAAAGATATTTTCAGGGCGTCGCGTTCTTGCGCGCCGTCCCATGTTGCCCTCAGAGGTTTGGCGCGCCTTATCTGAGATACATGCGGCGCAGCTGTCTCGCACCCAGGCAGGGTTACAGAGCATCAAACCTATCGGCCCAATTCAGGGGCCGGCACAAGCACATATTTTATTGATCGATCAAAATGAGGTGAGCAGACTGATTTTGAAACATCAGCTTGAAAAACTGGGCTGCGTGGTTGCCGAAGCCTCACGTTTTCAAGATGCTTTGCTGGTATTGCGCGATAAAACCTTTGATCTGATCCTCATTGACGCTGTACTTATCGAGGCGAGTAGCCAGAGTGTGATCACTGAGATACGCGCGCTTCAATCGGCGGGTCACGGACCTCAAACAGCGTTGATTGCTGTAGGCCGCAGCGCGTCAGCCACTGCGACGGTCTTGCAAGGGGTTGACGCGCAGTTGACAAAACCTGTGTCGACGTTGGAATTGGCGCAGGTGGTGGACCACTGGCGCGGCCCGATTGATCCAAATGCCCAGAGATAAGCGTTATTCGGGCGTATAAATTTCGTCTGTGCCATCGTCTTCGCGCACAGGCCGACCCACCACATCCCTGAGACCTTCCAGCTCGATAAAGTTATCCGCCTGGCGGCGAAGTTCATCGGCAATCATTGGAGGTTGGCTGCGAACCGTCGACACAACGGATACTCGTACCCCTTGGCGCTGCAGGCTTTCAACCAAGGGCCGAAAATCCCCATCCCCCGAAAACAAAACGATGTGATCGACATGCGGTGCAAGTTCCATTGCATTCACGGTCAATTCGATATCCATATTGCCCTTGACCTTGCGCCTGCCTTGGCTATCGGTGAACTCTTTCGCGGCTTTTGTGATCATGGTAAAGCCGTTGTAATTCAGCCAGTCGACCAACGGACGAATTGGCGAATATTCTTCATTATCAAGCAATGCCGTGTAATAAAATGCGCGCAGCAATTTGCCACGGCGCATAAATTCTGTGCGCAATAGTTTATAATCTATGTCAAAGCCAAGCGATTTGGCTGCCGCGTATAGATTGGATCCATCAATGAACAGCGCCAGCCGTTCGTCCTTGTAAAACATTTAATTTCCTTTCAAATAAACAGCGGCTCTTATATCGGTGAGCCTTCGCATCAAAGTCGCCGTTTCGGTCGCACAATTTAATTATTTTCAACGGGCTCGCAAGTCAAATGAACACGCCAAAGGATCGGTCAAACTACCTATCTGGAATAAGTAGCGCGATTGCGTTGGGAAGCAATGAAACTTGGCAAGGCCTGACCTCAGCTGAGCTATTAAATGCGGCGTTAAAGTCCCTTTCGCAACTGCCACAGATCGAGGTTGTGCGGGTGAGTCGATTTTACCAGACAGCAAGCTTTCCCGCAGGCAGCGGCCCCGATTTCGTAAACGCTGCAGCCCTGATTCGTTCACGCCTACCTGCGGAGGGTCTTCTAAGTGCCCTGCATCAAGTGGAGTCTGATTTTGGGCGCCGCCGGATCAAACGTTGGGGCGCGCGCTGTTTGGATTTGGATCTGTTATTTTGCGCGGATGCCGTTGTGCCGGATACGGCTGAATTTCGACGTTGGTATCACTTAGACGCCGCGCAACAACGAAATGAAGCGCCTGGTACTTTGATTTTACCGCATCCACGCCTGCATGAGCGGGCCTTCGTTCTGGGCCCGCTGATGGAGATTGCACCAGAGTGGTGTCATCCAGTGTTGGGATTGAGCGTCGCGCAGATGTTTGAGGCATTGCCAAAGGCTTTGCGCGCGGAATTGCGCGCTCTTTGATTGGCTCTTGTAATTTGGGGCATCTGGGCGTAAGGAAGCCCTTTCTGATCAAAGTGAGGCGGAGTAGAGAATGGCCCGGGTTACCGTAGAAGATTGCGTCGATAAAGTTCCTAATCGGTTTGACCTTGTGATGCTGGCAGCTCACCGGGCGCGCGAGATCTCTTCAGGATCACCGATTACGGTCGATCGCGATAACGATAAAAACCCCGTGGTGTCTTTGCGTGAGATTGCGGATGAAACGCAATCCTCCGGCGCGTTGCAGGAACGCCTGATCGAATCAAACCAAACGCAAATCGAAGTGGATGAGCCCGAAGAAGACGCAATGGCCCTGTTGATGGGCGGTGAAGCGGATCAGCCTGCGGATGATGATATGTCAGAAGAAAAACTGCTTCGTGCATTGATGGCCGCTCAAGGCCAAGGGTAATCTGCCTTAAGGGTTTATGCGCATATGCTGTCTGCTGAAGGTCTTGCTGAACAGGTTGCTCAATACAATCCGAAATCAAATTCAAAGTTGATCATGCAAGCCTATGCGTATGGGCGGATGAAGCATGAAGGGCAATTGCGTAAATCTGGCGAGCCGTATTTTACGCATCCCGTCGCCGTGGCGGAAATTTTGGCTGGCCAACGGTTGGATGATGCCTCGATTGTGACGGCCTTATTGCATGATACGGTTGAAGATACCGGCTCAACGCTTCAGGATATTTCAGATCGCTTTACCCCAGAAGTCGCCAAATTGGTGGATGGGGTCACCAAGTTAACCAATATGCAGCTCAGTTCCACTGAAACCAAAGAAGCCGAGAATATCCGCAAGCTGTTGATGGCGATTGCGCAGGATATGCGGGTCATTTTGGTCAAGCTGGCGGACCGGCTTCACAATATGCGCACCATCCGCGCGATGCGCCCGGCAAAACAAGTTCAAAAAGCCCGTGAAACCATGGATATTTTTGCACCCCTTGCGGGCCGGATGGGCATGCAATCGATCCGCGAAGATTTGGAAGACCTATCTTTTAAGGTGTTGAATGCCAAAGGGCGCTCGTCCATCATGCGCCGTTTTATCAAATTGCAAAAAGAAACGGGCGATGTGGTTCTGCGCATTACCGGCGATATGAACCATGAATTGGACAAGGCCAATATCTCGACGCAAGTGTTCGGGCGGGCCAAAAAGCCCTATTCGATCTGGCGTAAAATGCAGGAAAAGGATTTAGCCTTTTCGCGGCTATCAGATATTTATGGGTTCCGGATCCTCACCCAGAGTGAAGCCGATTGTTATCGCGTGCTGGGAGTTATCCATCAACGCTGGCGGGCCGTGCCGGGTCGATTTAAAGATTATATTAGCCAACCAAAATCCAATGGGTATCGGTCGATTCATACCACCGTTTCCGGCCGAGACGGTAAGCGCGTTGAAGTGCAAATCCGCACCCAGCAAATGCATGATGTTGCGGAAAGCGGCGTGGCGGCCCATTGGTCTTATCGGGATGGCGTGCGCAGTGAAAACCCATTCACCGTGGATCCCTTTCAATGGATTAACTCGCTGATCGCGCAGTTTGATTCCGATCATGACCATTTTGATTTTCTTGAGGCCGTGAAGCTCGAGATGTATTCGGATAAAGTGTTTTGCTTTTCGCCAAAGGGCGATGTGATCAAGCTTCCGAAAGGCGCAACGCCGATTGATTTTGCTTATGCCATTCATACGCGGATTGGCAATGCTTGCGTGGGGGCGAAAGTCGACGGACTGCGCGTGCCCCTATGGACCCGTCTGCGCAATGGCCAATCGATTGAGGTCATCACCGCGCAGGGTCAAAATCCGCAACCCACTTGGTTGCAAATGGCCGAGACTGGAAAGGCCAAAACCGCTATTCGACGCGCCCTCAGAGAGGCAGATCGTAAAAAATTCATCGTGATGGGCCAGGAATTGGCGCGCGCGGCTTTTGAGCATGTGGGCAAACGCGCCACGGATAAAGTACTTGAAACAGCAGCCAAGAAAATGGGTGTCGGCGATCTTGATGAGTTATTGGCACGCATGGGAAGCGCGGAATTTAGCGCCCGCGATGTGGTGCGCAGCGTTTATCCTAAGCTGGGTGGAAAAGAAGCTGTTGATGTTGATATGCGCCGCGCGGTGATCGGCCTATCGCCGGGGCAATCCTTCAACCGGTCGCCTTGTTGTCAGGCCTTGCCGGGTGAGCGGATTGTTGGGATTGCGGCGCATGGGCATGGGGTTGCAGTGCATTCAATTGATTGCCAAATGTTGGTGGATTACGAAGATTTGCCGGAATTATGGCTGGATTTGCATTGGCATTCCGGGCAGCACGCGGCTGTTTATCCGGTGACACTGCAGATGACGCTGGGCAATGATGCGGGCGTTTTGGGGCGCGTCTGTACATTGATTGGGGAACAGAGGGCAAATATTTCGGATCTCGAGTTTATCGATCGAAACCCTGATTTTTATCGCCTGAATATTGATGTGGATCTGCGCGATATCGAACAGCTTCATGCGGTCAGCACGGTTTTGCAGGCAGAAGGTGAAGTGGCCTCAGTTCGTCGTTTACGCGCTGCGCATCGCGGCGTAAACGAAAGCTAAGAAGAATCAGAGGTGCCCTGTGGTATTTAAACGACGTGACCGGCGAGCGGTGATAAACATCATGCGCGACTTGCTTTGGCCCAAAGGTGGCTGGTCGCGGGCGTTTCAATACGTGAAACATCGGGTTCGGCGCTTGCCCGATACGCCCGAGCGCATTGCGCGCGGCATTTGGGTTGGCGTTTTTACAACATTCACTCCGTTTTACGGTTTGCATTTTGTTGCCGCCATTCTTCTGGCGCGCGTGTTTAATGGCAACGCTCTGGCTGCGTTGCTTGCGACGTTTTTCGGCAATCCGCTGACCTATATCCCGATTGGGCTTGTGTCCTTGCAGACCGGTCATTTTATCTTGGGTCATAGAACGGAAAATGTGGAAAGCACCCGCTCATTTGGGGGTAAGTTTTTAGATGCCTGGCGCGATCTAAGAGATAATTTATTAGCAGGCTATTCTGGGGAAGAGGTTGATTGGACCAATCTCATGACCTTTTATAACGAAATTTTCTTTCCCTATATGGTGGGTGGTATTTTTCCGGGCGTTGTGACCGGGGCGGTTGGATATTATCTCAGTGTGCCGATCATTCGGGCCTATCAAAAGCGCCGAAAAGGTGCCTTGCGTGAAAAATTAATTGCGCTTCGAAAAAAAGCTTTGAAATCTGATGACGAAACGCATCGTCCGCACTAGTTTACGCTATATAGAGCGAAGGAGAGCGGCATGAAGCCTGTAGGACAGCTGCGGCTGGGTGTGAATATCGATCATGTTGCAACCGTGCGCAATGCGCGGGGCGGCGCCTATCCGGATCCGCTGAAGGCGGCGCAATTGGCGCAAGAGGCAGGGGCGGATGGTATTACGGCGCATCTTCGAGAGGATCGCCGGCATATCTCTGATGCGGATATTGATGGATTGATGGATATTCTGCGCGTGCCGCTAAATTTTGAAATGGCGGCAACCGCTGAAATGCAAGAAATTGCGCTGCGTCATAAGCCGCATGCTATTTGTTTGGTGCCCGAAAAGCGCGAGGAACGCACCACAGAAGGTGGCCTAGAGGTCGCGCGCGAAGAAAACCAACTTGCGCATTATATTGCGCCATTGCGCGAAGCCGGATGCCGTGTCTCTATTTTTATTGCCGCGGACCAGCAGCAGATCGAAGCCGCAAACCGCATCGGGGCGCAAGTGATCGAATTGCATACGGGGGCGTATTGCGATTTGCACGCAGAGGGGCGCTTTGCGGAACGCGATGCAGAGTTAGTGCGGTTGGGCGAAATGGCCAGTTTTGCCCATAGTCTTGGTTTAGAAGTGCATGCGGGTCATGGTCTGACCTATGATACTGTACAACCTGTGGCAGCCTTTCCCGAAGTGATAGAGTTAAATATCGGCCATTTCCTGATCGGTGAGGCAATTTTTCGCGGGCTTGCACCAGCAATTGAAGAAATGCGCCGCCTGATGGATGCGGCCCGTACGCCCGCATGATTTTGGGGATCGGAACAGATCTTGCGAATATTGAGCGTATCGCAGGGGTTCTTGAACGCCACGGAGACCGTTTTCGCAACCGCGTCTTTACAGATACCGAACAGGCCAAGGCAAAGCGCCGCAAAGATGAAGCAGGCACCTATGCCAAGCGGTGGGCCGCAAAAGAAGCCTGCTCAAAAGCGCTGGGCACAGGCTTGCGTATGGGCATTAGCTGGAAGGATATGGCCGTCAGCAATTTGAAAACGGGCCAACCGGTGATGGCCTTATCTGGCTGGGCGCTAGAACGGTTAAACAGCCTCACTCCCGAGGGGCATCACGCCGTGGTGCATGTGACCCTGACCGATGATCATCCTTGGGCACAAGCTTTCGTGGTCATTGAGGCCCGCCTCTTGCCTTGACACGCATGCGGCAAAGGCCCATTTAAGCCCAAATTTGGATGCAGGAGAACGTCATGGCCACTGAAGCCCAATCACCGCTGGCTTCTATCTTTGAAACGATAAAAACAATTGTTTATGCTTTGCTGCTTGCAGGGGTGTTTCGGTCTTTATTTTTTCAGCCATTTTGGATCCCATCAGGGTCGATGAAAGAAACGCTGTTGATCGGTGATTTTCTGTTTGTGAATAAAATGGCCTACGGCTATTCCTACGCATCTTGTCCCAGCCTGATCATTCCGCGTTTGGGATTGAATGTCGATGCAAAGGATCTGTGCGGGTTCACCCGAAACGACAATAAGCGCTTGTTTGGAGGCACGCCCCAACAAGGCGATGTGGTGGTGTTTCGCCATCCGGTTTCGGGGCGCGATTACATCAAACGTTTGATCGGAATGCCCGGTGATAAAGTGCAGATGAAAAACGGCCAATTGGTGATCAACGGGCAGACCGTTGCGCAAAAGCCAGATGGTGTTTTTGAAGAAATTATGGAACCGCAAGGTGCGTTTGGAAACCGGCCGCGCTGCGCGAATGGGGCTGTTGGAATGGGGGGCATTTGTGAAAAGCAACGTTTTGCAGAAACGCTTCCCAATGGCGTAACCTACACCACGCTGAATATCGGGAAACAGTCATTGGATAATACGGGTATTTTCACCGTGCCAGAAGGTGAATATTTCTTCATCGGTGATAATCGGGACAATTCAACGGATAGCCGGGTACGCCAAGCAAGCAATGGCGTTGGATTCGTGAAATATGAGGATTTAATCGGGCGCGCCGATCGCATCATGTTCTCCTCGGCTGGGCGCTCAATGTTGTATTTTTGGACCTGGCGTTCAGATCGGTTTTTTAAGGCGGTTCAGTGAAAATCGCTAGTGATCTGGCGCTTTTTCAAACTCGGCTGGGCTATCGGTTTAAACAGCCGTCTGGTTTGATTGAAGCCGTCACGCATGCCTCAAAAGGCACAAGTACCCGCCGGGATTATCAGCGTTTAGAGTTTTTGGGTGATCGCGTGCTTGGGTTGGTGATCGCGCAAGCTTTGTTGGCGCAGGATCCAGAGGCGTCTGAGGGTATTTTGGCTTTGCGGTATAACGCGCTGGTGCGGAAAGAAACCTGCGCCGAAATCGCGCGCGATATTGATCTGGGAGCGGTGTTAAAACTGGGTCGATCAGAAATGATGACAGGGGGGCGTCGCAAGCAAACCTTACTGGGGGATGCGATGGAAGCCGTGATTGCGGCCGCTTATCTTGATGGTGGCATGGAGGCGGCGCAGGCGCTTGTGTTGCGCCTCTGGCACCGCAGTTTGCAAACCGTTGATGGGCAGAATACCCGCGATGCCAAAACCGCGCTGCAGGAATGGGCACAGGCCCGCGGATTGCCACCTCCAACCTATCTCACCAAGCGGCGTGACGGACCGGATCATGCGCCAGTCTTTGAAATCGAGGCCCAACTTTCCGATGGCCCGTCAGCGCGGGCCAAAGCCGGCACCAAACGCGCTGCAGAACAAGCGGCGGCGCAAGCTCTTTTAGACGCAATGGAGGCGGACACATGACCCAGGCAGGCTTTATTGCGCTGATTGGCGAACCCAATGCTGGGAAATCGACGCTTTTGAACAGAATGGTTGGTGCGAAAGTATCGATTGTTACGCATAAAGTGCAAACAACACGCGCGCGTATTCGCGGGATTTGCATGGAAGGAGCCGCGCAATTGGTATTCGTGGACACGCCGGGGCTTTTCAAACCACGGCGGCGTCTTGATCGGGCGATGGTGGCGGCGGCTTGGGGCGGCGCGATGGATGCAGATATTGTTGTGCTTCTGGTGGAAGCGCATCGCGGCATCAGCTCTGGTGTTCAGAGCATTATAGACCAGCTTAAAGAGCTAGAGGGTCGCCGTGTTATTCTGGCAATCAATAAAATTGATCGGGTTAAATCAGATGCGCTTCTGGCTTTGACGCAGCAGTTGAATGCGGCTTTTGCTTTTGAGAAAACCTTTATGATTTCTGCTGAGCGTGGGCATGGTGTGCCAGATTTGCGGGCTTGGCTGGGGCAAGAGCTGCCCGAAGGCCCATGGCTCTATCCGGAAGATCAGATCGCTGATTTGCCGCTGCGGATGATTGCGGCTGAAATGACGCGTGAGAAATTGACGCTGAGATTGCATCAGGAATTGCCCTATCAGCTGACGGTTGAAACAGAAAGCTGGGAAGAGCGCCCCGATGGCAGCGCCCGCGTAGATCAGGTGATTTATGTGGTGCGTGATGGGCATAAGGGTATTTTGCTCGGCAATAAGGGCGAAACAATCAAGGCCGTATCAAAAGCGGCGCGCGAAGAGCTGGAAGGCTTTTTAGAGCGTCGCGTCCATCTATTTTGCAAAGTGAAAGTGCGGCAGAAATGGCTGGAAGATGCGGCACGCTACAGTGAAATGGGCTTAGATTTTAGGGATGGAAATGGATGACGCGGCTGACCGCTGCCTTTTGGGTGCAAGCCTATCTGCGGCGTCTGGCGCTTGAAAACATCCCAGCCTATATATTGGCGCATGGGGACGATACCGCTGGCGCGGTGCTTGTCAAACTGGCAACATTAGACGGTCAGGCCCGCCTGTTTCAGCGCGGGTTCGACCTGCAAACTGGCGATCGTGTCTGGCAACAGCTTGAACAAGGCACAGAAGAACAAATTGATACAACGCTGCAACGACAATTGGGATTTGATCCGGATCTTTGGGTGATCGAACTTGAAGACCGTGCGGGCCGGCATTTTTTAGATGACTATGTGTAAAACGCAGATCGCTATGGTAAGCTTTCGCCAAGGGGCGTTGGTGAGATAGGGTAACAAAATGGAATGGCGCGATACGGGAATCGTTTTAAGCCGCCGTTTGCATGGTGAAACCTCTGTCATTGTAGATGTTCTAACGCCCAGCCAAGGGCGGCATCTGGGGGTTGTGCCGGGCGGGCGGGCGCGCAAAATGGCCGCGGTTTTGCAGCCGGGTTCGCAAGTTGATATTCATTGGCGAGCCAGGTTAGAGGCGCATTTGGGAAAGTTCACAATCGAGCCTGTACGCAGCCGCAGCGCCGCGGCGCTAAGCGATCGATTGGCTTTGGCGGGCTTGAATGCGGTTACAACACTGCTGTCGCGCTTGATGCCGGAGCGTGAAGCCATGCCAGAGCTTTATCAGCGCAGCGAGCAATTGCTAGATCTTTTAGGGCAGGGCAATGTTTGGCCGCTTGCCTATCTTCAGTGGGAAATGTTGTTATTGGACAGTCTTGGCTATGGGTTGGATCTTAGCCGCTGTGCGGCCACGGGTGCGCGCGACAATTTAATCTATGTTTCGCCAAAAACAGGGCGAGCAGTCTCTGCCGAAGGGGCTGGCGCTTGGGCGCAGCGCTTATTGCCCTTGCCGCCCGTCATGTTAGGCGCATCTGCCTTCGAGGATAAAGAGATTGTTTCGGGCTTGCGCGTGACCGAGTATTTTCTGGCGGGCCATGTATGCGCGAATTTGGGGATTGATCGCTTACCCTCGGCGAGGGGCCGTTTGATTGATTTGATCGGATTGCGGTAGAAATTTGATCTAGAAACAAGAATTTATAGCAATAGCTCTGGACAGTTTGTGCTACAGGTCCTAAAACCGCCGCACTGAAGGCTCAGGCGCTTCAGTGCCCGGGTAGCTCAGGGGTAGAGCAGTGGACTGAAAATCCTCGTGTCGGTGGTTCAAATCCGCCCCCGGGCACCATCTTTTAAAACGATATCAATGACTTAGTTTTTCACTATTAACGTTATGCGTGTGTTTTTCAAAAACACACCAAACACACACTTTTTTGCGTGTTTGTAGGGCTAGATTTTGGGCTTAAACACTGTGTCTTAACCCTAGTGAATGAACAGAGTCCATTGATAGTGGATCAAAAGGGGACGAGGGAAATTATTCCGTCCCGGATAGTTCCAGGGGTGAGCATTTTCTTGTGTTGATTGAAAAAAGGTCTCATGTATTTCGCATGAATTATTTGCGAGGAAAAAATGAGCAGCTGGCCACCCGAATTTATTGCTGATGGTGAGAGTGTCCGTCTGGAAATGTCTCGTCTAGAACATGCAAATGACCTGGCAGAAGTTGTTGCGAAAGGTCAGTTCCATAGGTTGTGGTACACAATGATACCTGAGCCTGATCGTGTTTCAGATGAGATCCAGCGACGTTTGGTTCTGAGGGGCCAGGGAAATATGCTGCCGTTTACAATCATCGATAAATCATCTGACAAGTGTGTTGGCATGACAACATACATGAATATCGATGCTACCACCCCTCGTTTGGAAATAGGATCCACTTGGATCTGTCCAAGTGTGCAAAAAACTCCGATAAACACTGAGTGTAAATATTTGCTCTTGAAGCATGCATTCGAAGAACTTCAATGCATCGCTGTCGAATTCAGAACCCATTTTGTGAACCATCAAAGCCGACGTGCGATCGAGCGTTTGGGTGCGAAGCTAGACGGCGTATTGAGGTCTCACATGGTTATGGCGAATGGGACAATTAGGGATACGGCGGTTTATCCCATATTGGTTTCAGAGTGGCCTACCGTAAAAGCGAACCTGCAGTGGCAGCTAGAAAAGCCTCGTAGTTAAATCAGTTATACTAACCTCAAATATCAAGCTATAAAATAACTTGCTCAAACTTGCGTATGATCTAGAGACAACTTATGGCTGTCTTCCTTATGTCTCGTATTTATGCAAATGCTCCGATAGTGCTTTGTCTCGCCACATTAGGTTGGGGTAGTAATGCCGTTGCCAGTCGCCTTGCGGTTGGGGAAGTTTCACCCATGATGCTGATTTTCTTGCGTTGGGGCCTAGTTGTTTTATTCATCGTTTCCTTGCATGGAAAAGAGATGATCAAGGAATGGCCCGCCATTCGTAATAGGCTTAAATGGGTTTTTCTGATGGGTGGTTTTGGGTTGAGTATATTTAATGCGCTCTTTTATATTGCAGCTCATAGCACGAGCGCAGTGAACTTGGGCATTATACAAAGCACGATGCCTGGAATGATCCTACTTGGTTCATTTTTCATATTTGGGTCTCGCATTAATACATTTCAAATTTTTGGACTGCTAATGACTTTTATCGGCGTGGTTGTAATGGTGTCCAAAGGCTCAATAGAAAACCTAATGCTCTTAACCTTTAGCACTGGTGACTTGTTGATGCTTGTCGCATGTATTTTTTATGCAGGGTATGCTATCGGACTGAAAAATAGGCCAAAGGTTTCAGGGCTGGTTATGTTGGGCTATTTTTCGGTTGCTGCATTTGTGATGACAATACCGTTAATGGCAATCGAAAACGCAGTATATGGAACCATCATGCCTGGACCAAAAGGGTGGTTGATTATTCTTTACATTGCTCTCATTCCATCCTTTGTTTCACAGATATTTTTCATGCGTGGTGTGGATCTGATAGGCTCTGGGTCAGCCGGTTTATATGCTAATCTAGTACCCGTATTTTCCGCCATCATTGCGGTGATACTCTTGGGTGAAATTTTCAGTCTTTACCACCTTTCTGCGATGATCTGTGTATTTGGTGGCATTGCATTGTTTGAACATCAAAAGAGAATGAAAATATGATTTGGGACTATTGATGCGACTTAATGATAACATGAGAGGCGCGGCTCTGATGACTGGCTGTGTATCTGCCTACGTTATCAATGATGCCTTTATGAAATTTCTATTTTCTGAAATCGCTTTGTTCCAGGCGGTGTTTTTACGCAGTATTATTACAGTTCCACCAGTTTTGCTGATGGTCTGGGTTGCCAAAGTAACACTTAGAGACTTAGCCAAACAAGACATACGTCTGATATGGTTGCGGGTGGGTGCTGAGATTTGCACTACGATCGCTTTTTTGACAGCCCTTAAATATATGCCTTTAGCCAATGTCACAGCTATTTTACAGGCACTACCGCTAGCCGTAACGATGGCGGCAGCGCTTTTTCTTGCAGAGCCCATTGGGTGGCGGCGGTGGAGCGCCATTCTTGTAGGATTTATGGGTGTTCTAATCGTTGTCCGACCTGGTCTGGACGGTTTTAATGTTTATTCATTATCAGCTTTAGCAGCAATTATTTTTATTACCGTGAGAGAAATTGCGACGCGTAAACTTGCGCAGGAAGTACCCACAATTACTGTCGTTCTATCGACAGCCATCGGCAGTGCTGTATTTGCTGGGATCATGATGGTTGGGGCAGAATGGCATGCAGTAAGTACATCATCATGGTTGTTGCTCATAGGCGCAGCTTTCGCAGTTTTGATTGCTACCTTACTCAGTGTAATGGCGATGCGGACGGGGGAGATTGGTTTTGTGTCTCCTTTCAGATATACTTCTATGCTTGGCGCCATAGGACTTGGGATTTTAATGTTTGGCGAATGGCCTGATCAACCAACTTTAGCTGGGACGCTCATTATAGTGGTCACGGGTATTTACACTTTCCATCGTGAACAAAAGATTAGTAGAGGTGTCACGGCAACATGATCAGCATCTAGGAACTTACAGAAATTTATTTTCCAAAAATCTGCTTTAAAACCTCCGAATTCAGTCGGAGAAGGTTCAGTTCAAAACAAAGGACAACAAACATGAGTTATCCAACTGGCTATGAGCCTTCTAAAATATGGACAATGGCTGGCCATAATGGAGGCACATTTTCCAGCATTAACCGTCCAACTGCCGGCGCGACACATGAGAAGGATTTACCTGTGGGGCGCCATCCTCTTCAGCTTTATTCTCAAGGAACTCCAAATGGTGTCAAAATAACTATTATGCTAGAGGAGTTATTGCTGTTGGGGCATTTGGGCGCTGAATATGATGCATGGGTTTGCCGGATTAACGATGGAGATCAGTTTGCATCGGGATTTGTGGAAGTTAACCCAAATTCTAAAATTCCAGCTCTAATGGATTACAGTTCAGAAAACCCACAGCGAGTTTTTGAGTCTGGGGCAATTCTGTTATACTTGGCCGAGAAATTTGGTAGTTTCATTCCGGAAAACCCAACTGAAAGAACAGAGTGTTTATCTTGGCTTTTCTGGCAAATGAGTAGTGCGCCTTACCTTGGTGGAGGATTTGGTCATTTTTACAATTATGCTCCTGAAAAAATTAAGTATGCGATTGATCGTTTTGCTATGGAGGTCAAACGACAACTAGATGTTCTCGATCAGCGTCTGGCTCAAGTACAATTTGTAAGTGGCTCAAGCTATTCCATTGCAGATATAGCTATTTGGCCTTGGTATGGACAGTTGGTGCTTGGTAGATTGTATAAAGCTGGAGAATTTTTGGATGTAGCCAGTTACAAGCATGTTTTAGATTGGGCTGAGAAAATCAACGAGCGACCTGCAGTTCAACGTGGCCGGATGGTGAACCGCACTTCTGGCGACCCTTCTAGTCAACTTCTTGAGAGGCACGATGCGTCAGATTTTGAGTTTTAAAAAAAATTTTTTCTAAGTAACACGAATAATAGACTGTGTTTAAAAAGAATGAGCAGAGTCTTTGCTCTTTGGATTTCTCCTAATCAAAAACACACATTGGTAGACTTGTCGGTGTTGTGAGCCATATAATTTGGTAAGGAGATTGGCGTGCGACACTTGCGAGATGATACTGTGTTGATCTTGGACGGAGAGGTTCGTGTGTATCGTCGCGAACGCAGTAGAAGATGGCAGACTGCATTCAGCATTGATGGTAAGCCCATACGCATCAGCACAGGTAAGAAAGACCTCAATGAAGCCAAAGAAATCGCCCGCGATACCTATCTAGAATATAAGTTCAGACATAAGAATGACCTTCCTGTGATTACCAAGAAGTTCGCAGATGTAGCGCGTCTGGCAATTGCCGACATGCGCAAACAGCTGGATGCTGGATTGGGCAAGAAAGTCTATGCAGATTACATCGTGTGCATCGAGCGTTACCTCATTCCCTACTTTGGTTCGCAGTATGTGACCTCCATTGACTATGAGAAGGTGCAAAGCTTCTATGAGTGGCGCCGAACAAAGATGGGCAGGGAGCCAAAAGCAAGTACACTCAACACACACAATTCTGCAATGAACCGCGTGTTTGATGAAGCTGTGGCAAGGGGCTTTTTAGCACATAAGAATGTGCCAATGCTTGTGAACAAAGGTGAGAAAAGCGAGCGGCGTCCAGACTTTACACGTGAAGAATATGCCACAATGATCCGCAAACTGCCGCACTGGATCAAACAGGGTAAGGCGGGGAAGCCCACCGACATGCGATATCTCATGCGGGATTATGTGCTCATATTGGCCAACACGGGTATGCGCCATGGCACTGAAGCACTTAACCTAAACTGGAAACACATCACGCTGTTTGAGGAAAATGATCTTCAATACCTAGAAATGAGCGTGACAGGGAAAACGGGCAGGCGGGATATCATCTGCAGAAGCGGAACCATTAATTACCTCAAACGCATCCATGAGCGCGCGGACGATCTCAATCACATGAGCTTCGAGCAGCTCCTAAAAGAGCGCGTAGATCTGCCAGTATTTAGACTGCCGGATGGAACAGTGAGTAAGAACATACACCAGACCTTCCGTGCATTCATGAAAGAGAGCGAGCTGATCAAATGCCCACGCACAGGTCTCAACCGAACGCTTTACAGCCTACGCCATACTTACGCGACATTCGCTTTGATAAACGATGGTATGGATATACATGCACTGGCCATACAGATGGGCACAAGCATTGGCATGATTGAACGCCACTACAGCCATCTCACGCCAAGGCTTAAGAAAGACATGCTCACGGGCAAACGATATGAACTCAGCAGAGCCGAGTATCAGGAAAAGGCTTTAAAATGAACGACATGGTTGATGCCTCATCTAAATACCAAGATAGCCTTCCAATCTCATCAGATGCGATAATGGAACAGCTGGATAATTGGGGGATTGCGTACACACGCGCTGATCATGTGCCTTTGAGGACCGTCGAAGAATCAAAGAGGGTTCAAGGGCAATTCTTATCTTCAGAGCAGGGTGGAGGTCATATCAAAAATCTCTATTTGCGAGATAATAAAAAGCGCAACGTGCTTTTAGTCGCCGAGCAGGATAGAAAGATAGATCTCAAAACTCTGAATACGAAACTGGGAACTGGGCGGCTTTCTTTTGGCTCTGCCGAGCGCCTAATGGAAAACCTAGGTGTTCGCCCTGGGGCTGTCACACCACTTGCCATGATTAATGGTGTTGAAACGGGAGTTAAGTTGTTCATTGATAGTGGATTAAAAAGCTGCCAGCAGATCTATGTGCACCCTTTAGTTAATGATCGTACATTGGGCATCACGTTGGAAGGCTTGCAGGCGTTCTTTGAAAAAATCAAAGTAGACCCTGTTTGGGTAGATTTAGAGTAATTCCTCCGCCTGACATTGCTGATAACCGTTCACATAAATAGATCACTGCTTAAAAGATAAAATATTACAAAGCTGACCTTCGCGGCTAAAGACGTAAATGTCTGCTATGCGGACGAAGCGACCGCTTTTGTCCACCTCTAGTATGCACACCGCGACATGAGGCACAAAAGTATCGGCTTAACTCTGGCTTGCTCGCAAAATCGCATCAACATGTGCAGCCGTGGTGTCAAGAAACCGAATTCCACTAGACGAAAATAGTGCCTGTCCGACGTTCTCAGGAAACGCTGGTGTCAGGTCGGTGCATGCCAGAACAAAGAGTACATTGTCAGGATCAGTTACAATTGACCGAACATATTCAATCAGCGCTTCATGTCCCGCCGCGCCTCGACCAGAGTAAAAGTACTGGTGTAAAAGCTCTGTTAGCGCCGTAATTTTGTCGTTCTCCGGTTTAATTATCTCAACACCAAGATCCTCAAGGGCCTTGTCGAAGAGCGTGCCCTGCATCGTAAAACTGGTACCGAGGATCACCGCCCGCTTTGGTGGATTTGAAGCAAGCAATTCTGCTGTTGCATCGACAACGCTGACAACAGGTATTGGCGAATTTCTTGTGATGGCAGGAAGTCGAATGTGTGGGGTTACGCTTGCTATAGCCGCAAGCTTGCATCCCGAGGCAGCCAGTCGGCCGAGAGCTATGGAAAAATAGTTATCAAACGCGGCCCAACTATCCTCATCATCAGCTCTAGCTTTGCCGAGAGCCTCCAGAGCCTTCGACATATCAAGAGATTCAATTGACATATCTGGAGCATCGATGGCTTCAGAACCTGATGCTCGACAAATGGTTTCATAGTACGCCACGGTGGCAGGCCATCCAACGCCTCCAATTAGTCCAATCTTTGCTGTCATATCTCACACCGTCGTTCTGAAATCACCTGCTTCGATGAAACTGATCTTCAAACGATCAGAATTGATTGTCCATGCTCAAACTCGGTCAAATTACGACACGCGCCGGAGGTCTTATGTGGGCTCAAAGCAGCCATTTGCTGCGCTTTGAATGAATGTCCGCTCTAGTTAGTTCCTGCCTGTCACAGCAACTCCACTGCCTGACTAAGCTGATCACTATTCACATCAATATATCTCTGCGTTGTGCTGATATGCGAATGCCCCGCAAGTTCAGCGAGCAACCGCACTCCCACACCTTTGTTTGCTAATCGTGTGATATATGTGCGCCGTCCACTATGGCTGGATGCATCTTTAAGACCGCAGGCTTTATAGATGTCTAAAAACAGCTGGCACATTGTGTTTGCCGAAAAGTGACCGCCCTTTTGACTTTCAAATAGAGGACGATCTAACTCTTGCACACATTTACTTTTGGCATAGGTGACAAGCGCTTTCCTTAAGCGCTGATTGAGATACACAGTTCTGCGCTGCCTGCCTTTGCTTTGATCCACGCCCAGAATAAATTGTTCTCGCACAGCGCCTGTCTCATCAAATACGTCGCCCAGTTTAAGCGCCGCAATTTCTTTGGCGCGCAGGCCTGCATAAAAGCTAACCATGAATATTGTCGTGTCACGAACTGGATGACGGCGACTGCGGCAGTAGTGTAATACTCTGCGAAACTGTGCTTCATTTAGTGTTTGTGCCTGCCGCATCTCAAAGCTCCTTAAACATAATGTTTTGTTAGCTCTGAGTATAAAGTCTGAGGTTTAGGTTGGGCGACCGAAATCTGCCAAAAAATATCTCCAATGATCTCAATGAGATCAGCTATAATCTCATACAATATGCGTTCTATGAGGTTTTTTTACAGTGAACCAGTTTTGAGACGGTTTTCTGCTAAAGTTGATAAATAAACATATAGGCAAAAACACAGGCATCAAAAATGAGATCAAGATTGGCGCGTCGATTGTAATTGCGCTGTGGTGACGTACTTTGAAAACGTTAGCATCAACTGAACTGCTCATTGTTCATCTTCTTTGCACTATCCTGTTGATGGCAGGATGCCTTAAACGCAATCCCACTGGAGAGACATCCTTTTATCCTGAAAAATCGGAAGGGATATGACGTTTGCAAAGTCGTAATGGTTGAGAAGGAACGCCTTCTAAAAGTGAGACGGATGACAACCCCGCAAGGGATCCGTCACTGCACAGGGTTGCCTGACCGTATGGGTCCTGTGTAGGCGTGTGATACGCCAGTAATAGAGATGATCGCAAAACCTGCTCTTCCCTGCAAAGGGTTTGGTGATACGGACTGACAAGCGATGTGCAATAAACGCATTGAGCAGTTTTAGATTGATGCCTTTACAGGCGTTGATCTGACTGCTCTTTGCAATATCGAATAAAGGAAACGAACTCAATTGAACTGAATTAGTTAAGACGAAGTATCTGAGTTCGGCGATAGCTGAACACTCGTAGATGCGAAGCAGATGCGATTGACGATAAAGATATTCAAGAAGTTAGAACTACACCTAATATTCTTCTCCAAGCATAATCGTGAGCACACGTCTGGTCACATGTGGATCACTTGGATCAGGGCTGTGGTTCATCAGATCAAGGTCGTAGTAATCGATCTTCCAAAAGACAGTATTGCCTTCATATTCGATGGCTCCAAAGTCGTGTTCGCCAAATGGGTCATTGCGCTCAGAGAAGTCATCAAAACCTTTCACCAAATCTAAGATGTAATCCACAGCGTCGTTACCTAGCAAATCTATGCCTCGTGTGATGATGAGTTTGCAATTGGTGAGAGTGGTGCGGGCTTGATCGTTTAGAAGGGCAATAGATTGGGCTGTTCTGTCAACGTCGGGCTGCAAGCCTAGCTCCTTTTACAAAAGCATATGCTCAACGGTAAGTTTGGACGACCGGATAATATAGAAAAAGCCACCCAAAAAATGAGCGGCTCTTCAGTAAGCTGGTAAGAAGCTTTAGGATCCAGTGCGGGCTTCAAGAGGCTGATCAAACTCAGACTTATCTGAGGTGAAATCCAGAATTGTATCTTCTAACCAATCCATCATTTTACGTCCACTGCCTTCAAACCCTTTAAGCAAAAGCTGGGTTTGAACTTCGGTTAAAAAGATACCGTTTGTATCTAATATGGCTTTGGCTCGAGGAAGCCATTGATCTACGCTTGGATAGTTAAACTCTAGGCATCGACAGCGATCTTGGAGCGGCTGATCAATCCGGTGCAGGTTATTTGTAGTACAAATAATGATGCCAAAAGTATGCTCATCGACGATTGCGCGCAATGCTTGCTGCATGCCGGGCTTTAGTTGATCTACTTCTTCTATGACCAAACATCCGTGCAACATGCCAAAGGCGCGTTGGTAGTTCCAATTACCGGTGAGAATATCCAAACTCTTATCTTCTAACGCGCTTGCATGTATTGAGCATTTGGCAATGTTCACGTCTTCTTCTGCATATCTACCCTTCATGATCAGGTTTGCGGTCTCGCTCTTACCAGCGCCGCGTGGTCCGTGCAGAATAAGATGCTTGTGCCTTTTGTTGGCAGCAGTTTCTTTAACGATACGTTCGACATAAGCGTCCACAAAGATAATATCGTCCAAAGTTTTGGGGCGATGCTTTTCTTCAAATTTCATTTAACTGTTCCTTTCGAAAAGAAATAGTGAGCAGTGCAAAGACTGCTCACTTATCAAGGCTGATTATTCCGCAGGGATAGCTGCGCCATTTAACTTTGTGACATCGACATGGAAGGCAGGTTCAAACGACTGCGGCTCCATTTCTTGGCTCAAGCTTTTTAGATTGGCTTTGCGCTGCTCTTCATTGCGCTTTGCAACGCCCGCTTGCTCTGTTTGACTTGCCTGCTCTTTAAGTTGACTACCTGCCAATGTGAGAACAGTTTTAATTGGAACCAATTTATCTGTGCCAAACACAATAGTGCCGGTTCCATCCGTATTTTTGCGAATAAGGGCCAGGCTGAATTGTTCACCATCTGCGGGCTGTAGCTCGTCTCTCATCTCGATCTGCATAATACCATTTGCATCGCTTAATACGGTTTCTGCATAGTCTTTGTTCTGTTTGGCTTTATCCGCTTCGCTCAGCCCTTCTTTATTGGCGCGACGGATCTCATCAATACCGTGATTGTCAGTAATGAACGTCTCAAGCGTATCGCCGGTTTGTCCTGCGTCAGAAGCGACTTTAAGAACGCGTGCATATGAGAATGCGCGGCTTGCAATTGTTTGCTCCATATTAGGCCCAACAAATACAAGGCGGATGATCTTCAAAGCTAGGCTGGTTGAGCTGTTATATCCAATACCGCGCTCTTCCAATTGCTCCGTAATGGCTTTGGCTAAACCAGTTTTGGCATCTTTGGCTTTGTTAAAAAGCTCTAAGCAGTTGCCTAGAATTGCATAGAGCTCTGCATTGCTTGCTGCATAGGTGCCGTTTTGCCATTTGATTCGGTTTGCAATCATCTCATCGATAACGGACGTTAGGCTTGGCGCTACATTTGTGTTTTGAGTTACGTTTGTCATTTTTAGTTCTCCAAAGTTTAAAACTGTGACTGGCGTGATTGCCGTGTCGATGAAACAAACGTAATTCAAAGTTTGATGCCGAAATAAAAAGCATTAATATAAATTATAAATGGCATCATTTTGGATTGATTTTATGGAAGAGTTTAAAGATCGCCCATTACACTTTGCCTATGCGTGGCCCGTAAAAGATCCCAAACGTAGCAAAAGAGTGCTGCCACCGCCGCCTTTTCCAGAGGCAGAGCCTTGGCAATGTTCGGTTTATTACTACTGGTGGGAGTATCTAAGGCGCCATGAGGGGTACAAACGTACCTGTGCGCAGGGTGGGCGAGGGCGCTATGCCAAGCTCTATGCAGACTTTGGCAATGTGCACGAAGGTGAATTCTGGGACTGGTGGCGCGCGCATAACTGGATCTTTGCTGAGCCACCCATAAGGCAGGTTAAAGCTGCTGAGGCAGGGGAGCTTGCAGATGATCAAACGCTCATCATAAAGGTTCCTTTGGAAACATCGCTTGCTATAACAATACGTCAGTTCAAACGCTTGGTGAGACCTCAAATAAAAAAGGCGGCGCGCCAGAAGTTACCCAGCCGGGCGAAGTATCCAGTGGCAACGAAGCCTATACTCTCTGCACTACATGAACATCTTCTCGTTTGGGATGCAAAGCAGAGGCATCCAAACTTCAAAGATGCAGAGTTGGCCGATCTAGTGGGTCTTCGCATCAATCACGTTGTGGATGGTGAAACTCTTCAATCCAGAAAGAGCCTCAATCTCTCGACAGACAAAATTGAAAAGAAGATTTATCGGCGTAAGCAATTGTCCGTGCAGCGTCACCTGCGCATTGCAGAGCAGTATATTGAGAATGTGGGCAAGGGGCAGTTTCCGCTAAGAGATAAGAGATAATTCTACTGTGTCTTAGACACAGTCGGTTGACCCAGTATGGGCCAACATTGTGTCTTCCGAGTCTTGGCCAGTTTTGGTGTGCCCAGAGTCTCTCATTGTAAACAGCGCAATGAGATAAATAACTGTGTAAGTTATTTAGGGAGTTAATTATGAGCATAAGACTATTGGAACATATACGGGATGAGTTGAGAGGTTCTGGTGCAGTTCAAAACACACCAGAGTTTTGCTCAAGCTGGCTAGGAAGAAGTGAGGGTTACATCAGAACACTGCGTTTCCATGGGTTAGAACCCAGTGTGGAAGCGCTAAGTGTGTGTTCCCATAAACTTGGACATTATGCAGATAAGTTGAGGTCGAGTGATCAAACAGATCACCAAGCTTGGGTCGCTACATTTGATCGCCTGAAAGACCTCTGTGAGCATGCAATCGCCAAGCAGTCCCATGCCATCTGGAAGCAACCAGAGCGTATGGGTGCATGAGAAGGAAACAACATGGATGATGCAAGAGAGGAGATGCGCAAGCTCATTGATGTGATTGAGAATGGCGCAAAAAGCACCAGTGTTGAGCAAGCGGTGGATGATATCAAACTCTTCGCAAATACGGCAAGCTTTCTTGCCAACGCGCTGGATACGCGGCTTAAGACCAAAGACGCCAATCCAAAGAGTAAGTCAAAACCTAGAAAGACTGTGGGGCAACCAAAACCACCCGCGCCCTCCATCCCAAAATCTGCAAACACACCAAAGGCACAAGACACCACAACTGGTATGCCCCCTGCCATCAGTACGGCAATCTCACAGGCAGATTATGACAGGCTCAAGCCACAGGCAACACAAGCACCTCTCAGAACCAGTTAGAAACCAACATTCGTTAAAAACTACGTCGCGAACTCCGTTGAAACACTACAGTTTGAGGCGCCTGTAAGTGATTTTAGTACCCGTTCCTTTATGTCCAGAGATACATAGTTAAATAACCGCGCTAAACCTACTTCTTTTTAATCTAGTGAAAAAGTAGTGCCATATGGAACTAGCCCAGTGACTGCTTCAAGAAATTCTGGAGTTCCGCAGGCAAAACGTAGCTTGTCATTGAGATCAGTTTTCGCCCAATCTACTGTGCATCCGACTCCAACCTGTTCTAATATCGCAATCGCCGCCATCAGATCCCAGGTAGAGTCACCTGTTCCCAGATAGCCATCAACTTGCCCTTGTGCGACCTCAATCAAAGACAAGGTGGCAGAGCCGCAAGTTCGAAACGACATTTGCGCATTTTCTAAGACGAAACGAAGAGTGTTTAGTCGTAGATTAATTGATGTTGCGGGGTGAAAACCAATACAACAGGCTGCCTGTTCTGGTTTCATTCCTTTACGCTGATCCATGAGCTTTCCATTAAAAGTACTGGGAAGACCCTTTCCGCCAACGAATGTTTGCATTTTAACTGGAACATGAAGCACGCCTAATATGGGATATCCATTTTCATATAGTCCGATGGACACGGCCCATTGATCGCCGCCGCGAACAAAATTGAATGTCCCATCAATCGGATCAACAACCCATGTTCGTCCAGATTGACTTTTTCGCGATGCACCTTCCTCTCCAAATACTCCATCATTTGGAAAGGTTGCAATTAGTTCACGCGTAATAAAGGCTTCGACTTCTTTGTCTGCAACTGTCACCAAATCGAGGTGGCCTTTGGCTTCGACGGGTAAAGAGCTAAGCTCAAAGAAATGTGAGAGAGCAAGATCACCAGCTTTGCGGGCGATGGTCTCAATAATATTTGCACATTTTGGAATTAGTGGGAGGGTCACAGCCTAACATACCTTACATGATTAATAAATTTTTCTGACCCCTTGAAACTTAAGATATGATAGGAGTACGGCTCTGAAACTCCGCCGGGATCTATCGAATGTGCTCTAAGGTCTAAACCGTGTTGAAAAGCAGAACCACCACTTACCTGGCAAAAAGCACCATGCCAAAGTGCTTGAAATGGGCGATGTATGTGCCCTGCCAAAATTATTAGTTGAGTTTTATACTCCGCAATTATTTTTCCAAGTCTCTCTTTTCCTGCTTTTAAACCTATTTTGTCATAAGCAGTGACGCCGGACGGGAATGGCGGATGATGCATTGCAATTATGGTGGGACCGGAATGTTGATCTTGAAGTTTTCTTTGTAACCAATCAAGCTGATCTGAATTTAGTGCTCCGTGGATCGCGCCGTCAACTAGGGTATCTAGAGCGAGAATTCTCAGTTCATTCACAACTGCTTCATAGTTCAAATTTGGGCTTGGTTCGAAAGGGGTGGTAGCTTTAAACGCACGGTACATGTTCTCACGATTATCGTGATTACCTGGCATTACAAAGACTGGTATTGAAAGTGGTGATAAAATTTCTTTTAAGAGATCGTAGTCTTCCGGTGAACCACCATCTGCTAAGTCGCCTGTGAAAATCACCACGTCCAAAGCCGGTATATGGTCTTTAATGTCTGCAATGACCTTTCGTGCTACATCGGCAGCATCTTTACGCACTAGCATAGACTCGGGATTATCCGCAAAAATATGAAAATCAGAAATATGCGCAATTAACATTTAGGCCTCCGAGTAGCTATTTGATGCCAGCGCGCATAAAATTGGCGACAAATTGGCGTTGAAAAAGTACAAAAGCAATTATTAATGGCGCAGTTGTCATTAAGGTTGCGGCGTTTACTAGAGACCATTCCACGCCGCTTTCGACAGTTGCAAATACACTCAAACCGACTGTGACAGGTCTCACTTCAGGTGAATTAGTCACAATCAGAGGCCATAAAAAGTTGTTCCAGTGAAAGCTAACCGACACAAGTGCATAGGCCAAATAGACAGGTTTTGCCAACGGCACATAGATGTCCCATAGGATACGCCATGCACTAGCCCCTTCAATTTGTGCTGCCTCATCCAGAGATATTGGTACTGTCATAAAAGTTTGTCGGAGCAAGAATATACCAAAAGCAGAAGTCAGATAAGGCAAAGCAATACCTAAGATTGTGTCGATCATTCCTAATCGTGACAGGGTAAGGTAGTTCTCAACAATTAGGATTTCGGGTGAAATTAAAAGTTGAACCATGATCAACGCAAATAGGAATCCCGACCATCTAAATTTGTACCGAACGAAAGCATAAGCCACTAGTGTGCAGAGAATAAGGTTTGCGATAAGAACGATCATGATCATGAGGAAAGTGTTCATGAAATACAAAGCAAATGGCGCCGCCTTCCAAGCTTCAAAGAAATTACTTATAGTAAGGGGAGCATTCCAAACGAAATTAGCGGAATAAACTTCGTCATGGAAAGCAGTCCACACTGAATATACAAAAGGAAGTCCCCAGAGTGCCGCAAGCACTATGCCCAATGTCGACCACATAATTCTGTTTAATCCATGTGTCATTGATAATGTGCCTTCCGATTCAGCAGCCAGTATTGAACCGCAGCAAGAACTCCTAAAAGACAGACCATCACAACAGTCAGGGTCGCGCCGTACGCAAAGTCACGCTGCGAAAACGTCACTTCATAAATGTAGTAAAGAAGTAGGGCACTTGAATTGTTAGGCCCTCCGTGTGTCATAACAATTACATGGTCTACCAAACGAAAAGCGTTAATGAGTGCATTGACGGCGACAAAGATAGTAGTTGGGCGTAAAAGAGGAAAAACTATCGTCAAAAAAACATGCGTGTTACTTGCCCCCTCTAACTTTGCTGCGTCTTTAAGGTTTTCTGGTACGGCTTGAAGCGCGGCGAGATAGAAAATCATGAACAACCCTGCTTCTTTCCAGACGGCGACGAACATCATTGAAAGTAACGATGTTTCGGTACTACCTAAAAAATTTATGGGGGGTAGACCAAACAAACTTAATATTTGAGAAGCTAGCCCGATCCCGGGCGCGTAAAAAAACAGCCAGATATTTGCAACCGCAATCATTGGCAACATTGTTGGCATGAAGAAGGATAAGCGCATTAGCCAAGTTCCAGGAAGCCTTGCGTTTACTAAAAGTGCCATACCAATCGCCATACCAATCGCCACAGGTATTGTTCCAAGAGCATAAATGGTGCTGTTAAACATTACCTGAGCAAGGCGATCATCTTCGAATAGGGTTTGATAATTTTCAATACCAACAAATTTTGATGGTCTTCGCGAACTAGCGTTGTTCCAAAAAGAGTTTATCAGAGCTCGTACCGCAGGGTAGTGTGTAAAAGCGATCAATAATAGGCAGGGTAGGATGAGCATAATTATCGCTAAATTAAATGGTATTTTCTTATTCATTTTTAACTACGCTCATTTGTGATCGCCTTTAAGCCCCGCGCGACGGGAGAAGCGCGCGGGGCTTTTGCTAGTTTTAGATTACTGGTAATCGCTCAACACAGCATCAGCACCTTCTTGTGCAATTTTCAACGCGGCGGCAGGTTCAGAATTTCCTGTAACTACGCTTTCAATTGCATCAACAAGATATTGGGTCACCTTCGCCCTTTGAAAAGTCGCGAACTCGCGCTCAGCGTATTGCAATTGATCCAAAGCGACTAACGCTTGAGGCAAACGCTCTGAATAAGCTTTCATCTCAGGTGTTTCCCAAGCATCAGGACGCGGTGCAACGTAACCTGTCGCTATACTCCAAGTTGCTGCATTCTCTGGTGCTGTCATGAATTTTATAAAGTCTAAGGCAGCTTCGCGCTCCTCATCAGTCGTGTCAGAGAAAATATAGAAGTTGCCACCTCCAATAGGTGCGCCTGGGCCATCACCACCGGGAAGAAAACCGACACCCCAATCAAAAGTTGCGTTCTTTTCTATGAAAGCTAAGTTCCCTGTCGAAGTCCACATTGAAGCAGTTTGTCCTTCGAGGAAGGCCTTTGGCGTGTCTCCCCATGAAATGCCGCCGGGTGCCATGACTCCTTGTTCGGATAGATCGAGTAGAAATTCCAAAGAAGCGATAGTTGCAGGCGTGTCTATTCTTGCTTCGATACCAGTTTCCGTGGTCAGCACATCACCTTTTGACACTACCAGACCACCAAACAACCAAGCGCCACCAAGACCCAAAGTTGGAATTCTAGTACCCCATTGGGTGACGTTTCCATTGTCGTCTTTGACTGTCAATGCTTTCCCAATTTTGATCATTTCATCCCAGGTTTTAGGTGGAGATTCTGGATCGAGTCCTGCAGCGCGGAATGCATCTTTGTTGTAGTAATATACTGGAGTAGAGCGCTGGAACGGAATAGCATAAGTTTTTCCTTCGAATTCGGCGTCCTTCATGAAACCATCGTAGAATCCATCAATCCATTTCTGATCTTCGGGTGTGTTAGCTATATCTGAAATTGGAAGAATTACGTCTTCTTCGATCAATGTGAAAAGATCAATTGACAATAAAACGGCAACTTGAGGCGGCTTGCCTGCATTCGCCGCTGTTAGCGCCTTTGTTGTCGTTTCCACATAATTTCCTGCATATATTGCTTTAACGGTATGTTGTGGATTCTGTGCTGCCCATTCATCAGTGAGCGCTTGAATCGTCTCTACCGCTGGTGCGTTTACCCCGACTGGAAAGTAAAATTCCAGTTCTGCGGCGTAAGTGCTAGCAGCAGAGAGTCCTATAATAGCTGCAGCGTAGCAAGAGGTAGTAAGATATTTCAAAGTCTTCATTTTGGGTGTCCTCCCAGTTGGTGAAAATTGTCAGCAATTTTTGCCATTATTATTGTTTGCTCGAAATTCGTTCACCTGTTCGTCTTGAGAACAAGTGCGTCTCTTCATTACCCCAGTTTACAATGATGTTATCTCCGGGAGATGGCGCATCAGGCCCGCGATGGGCAAGGATGCAGGGCGCACCGGATTTAGTGCGCAGCTGAACAAGAAAAATATTCCCTTCGTATTCGACACTTTTGACGAAGCAAACTGCAGTGAAGCCTTTGTTCGGAGTATTTATTTCCATTAATTCGGGGCGTACACCGACGATAAGGTCCGTTTGCCGCGCGCCACTAGTCGCGGAAACCCAGTCTGGATACTCTAAATCTTCAGCCGCCAATAGATTCATCGGAGGTGTGCCAATGAAACTCGCAGCAAAGGTATTAGCTGGGCTGTCATAAAGGTTTTCCGGAGTTCCTATCTGAGAGACCTGTCCATCGTTTAGGAGGACAACTTTGTCCGACATAGATAAGGCTTCGCTTTGATCATGCGTCACATAGACAACAGTAATACCCAGCTCTTTGTTAAGTGAACGAATTTCACTGCGGATTTCTACCCGTAACTTCGCATCGAGGTTGGACAATGGCTCGTCCATCAGGACAATTGGGCGCTCAGAAACTAGAACGCGGGCTAAAGCTACTCTCTGTTGTTGACCGCCAGATAGTTGCGCGGGCTTGCGGGCCAGAAGTGAGCTTAGATCCATTAAGTCGACTACACGCTTAAGCGCAGCTTGCTGAGCAGCTTTTGCTACTTTGCGCACCTTAAGTCCGTAAATTATATTTTGAGAAACATTCATGTGCGGAAAGAGCGCATAATTCTGAAATACCATGCCAATATTTCGATCCGATGCAGCTCTACTGGTAACGTTCTGACCGTCCAGAAGAATTTGACCGCTAGTGACGTCTTCAAGACCAGAAATCAATTTTAAAGCAGTACTTTTACCGCATCCTGACGGTCCAAGAAGGGTTATAAATCCGCCAGCATGGATATCAAAATCAATTCCCTTTAAAACATCTGTCACGCCCCAACTTTTTCGGAGGTTGCGAACTGCAAGCGAAATCCCTTTAGCGCTCATGCCAGCACGACATCAAGCTTAGTTTGGCGAAGCGCATCAAGATCGTCCGTGTGTATTTCTTGATTGGTTATGATGCCCGAAATTTGAGAAAATTTTGCTGTACGCATAAAAGCGCTAGGCTTAAATTTTCTGTGATCTGCGATGACAAATTTTGTTCGTGAAGTGGCCAAGACTTCTTTTTGGACCTGACTATATGCTTCACTTGCAACACTGATCGAACGACTTTTTAGATCAATAGCTGTACAACAGATAAAGGCAATGTCGAAGGACAATGTCCTTAACGCTTCGATTGCTAAAGAACCAGCAAATGAATCGTTGATTGGTTCATACGCTCCCCCTATTAGGTAAAAATTTGATACACCATTTGATTGCAACTTTTGAGCTATGCCCAGCGAAGTAGTGACATAGGTACACTTTGGTTTTTTGGCTGCCTGCACGGCAATAGCGTGCGCAGTAGTACCCGCATCTAGGAAAACAACCTCATCGCCGTCCAGTAGATTTATTGCAGCCAACCCGATTCTGCGTTTTTCGTCTGCGCCAACCATTTTACGCTGATCATTTGGCAGATCACCAATCACGCTAGCTTTTCGCATTACGCCCCCATGGGTTCGTGCGACGCGCCCTTCTTTATCTAGCGTCTGCAAATCTCGGCGCATTGTGGCCTCTGAAACACCAAAATGGTCACATAAATCTCGCAAGGTCATTGCGCCCCTAGAAGCTACTAGATCAGCAACTTTTCCACGTCTGACCTCAGCTAATTCAAATGTATCGGACATGTTCATTTCTAACTTCCTATGTTCCAATGCAAAAAATCGATCATTTAAAATCATAAAACTTAAGAATCAATCATAAACAATCACTAACGATCAGTCAACTTTTCTCTCTAATAAATTTTAAGCTCTGTGAAATTTTACATCTCGCACACCCATGGCAGCTACGAGCTAGCTATGAATTTGTCCGATGATGATGGCACCGGTTTGGCTCTCAATTTGCAAGCGAAAATTGATTGAATTATGGAGAAGGTACTAAAGTAAAAAAGGCACGTAACTTTCCGGTTAAATAGGAAGTAGGGGTGTTGGATGACTAGAAGTGTGTTTTAGCCATTGGTTCAAGACACAGTGGTTTCTCCAGAGCAAACGGAGCAGTAAAAACACACCTTTGCGCACACCTAATTAATTATTATATAACATGTTGTAATTAAATATTAATCTCACACCATCGCTACTGAAAATCCTCGTGTCGGTGGTTCAAATCCGCCCCCGGGCACCATCTTCCAAAATAACATACTGATATTATTCTGTTTTCGTTAATGGATGCAGGATCGTAGTTGATGTCGTT
>LGRT01000015.1 GCA_001642945.1 Rhodobacteraceae bacterium SB2
ACCCGTACCAGAAACCTTATTAGAGAAACCAAAAATCAATGGACAAATATAGGGGACTAGACAAGGCTTTGTATTCCACTCCACCCGCAAGTGGTTCATCACCCAGTGCGAGCGCACAGGCACCCCTGAGCACTTCACCGCCTCGCTCGTCGGGCATGACTCTGCGCGCTCAGCCAATAAGCTCACCTACGGGCTGTACTCCGCAGGTATCAGTGACGCGCAGAAGCGGGAGATCGTGGATGGGGTGAGGTTGCCAGCGAAGTAATAGGGATAGGTGCATTTGAAGTATTTAAAACTCTCACTCCACGCCTCTATTCGAGGTGTGGAGTAGATAAAAAGCAAATTTTTTATTGCGTGTAAAACTAAGTTAAACGTGACTGTTTATCCAATTAGGGCCAGGAATAATTCAACAATTTATTTCCGATTAAAACTGTAGGGTTTGACATTTCTGACAAAAAAAGTCAGTAATTGTATCAACAGCCAGCCAGTGATTCTAGGCAAGCCGAAAACCTAATACCCAAAAGGGAGTGGGTCGGTGAACGTTGTGTGTGAAAACTATAGAGAAATTGACTTTTATTCATATCGGAGCGCTTTGGTATCATCTGACTAGAGCCTTTCAGAGATAATTCATTTCGAATGGCTGTTAGATTTTTGGAACCTTGAAACTGCTCGGGCTCTGCTATGATGACAGTGGCCAATCCAATATCTTCAAAGCTGGTGTAGACTTCACTTCCGGCAGTACTTGCAAGTATTAACGCCACTGTAAGCCGTAAGTCTTTTGATTAAGAAATTGAATGGAGCATGGTATATCCTAATTTCTCTACCAACGGACACAGCTTACTTTTTTAACCTTGCCTTGCAAGCGGCTCCAGAGATGTTTTTTATTTATGTATTACGAACAGAAAGAACACTAGAATGCCCAAGTGGTTTGTTCCAAAATTCACCCGCAAATGAGCCGAGAGCGATTTGAAATTGTTTCCCAAACTTTGACTTGCTATGAAGTAATATTCCAATTGAAGAAAGTGGACCTCGATGAATGAGCCTCTTGTTTTTCTGCCAGGAATGATGTGCGATGCGCGCCTTTTTCTGCCCCAGATTGCCGCCTTTTCAAAGAAAGTTCCAATCCTCGTAATGCCGCTATATGGGCATGATACAATCGCCGGCTTGGCGCGCCATATTTTGCATCTAGCGCCCCCGAAATTTTCCCTCGCAGGGCTTTCGATGGGTGGAATTGTGGCGATGGAAATCATGCGGCAGATGCCCCAAAGGGTGGTGCGCCTGGCCTTGATTGACACCAATCCAATGGCGGATGCAACAGATCGGGCGGCAATGCGCCAAAAGCAAATTAAACAAGTGCAGGCTGGAAAGCTGCGTTCGGTTATGCGGGATGAAATGAAGCCGAATTATTTAGCAAAAGGATCAGAAAGAGCGCGCATTCTCAAGTTATGTATGGATATGGCTGAGGCTTTAGGCCCGGCCGTGTTCACAGAACAGTCTATTGCCCTTCAGTATCGCAGAGATCAATGCGAAACCCTCAAGGCAATTAATGTTCCGACTGATATAATGTGTGGAGAGGATGACCGGCTTTGCCCCGTTTCTAGGCATGAATTCATGCATGATCTAATCGCGGGTTCGACCCTCTCCATTATCCCCGGCGCAGGCCATTTGCCAACGCTCGAACAGCCTAAAATTACAAACAGGATATTGGAAAAATGGCTGAGAATGTGATCCCCGCGGATTTACTTGCGCTGCTGCGGCAGGTGGATACACCAACAGTGTGCAATGCAATCGAAGTGGCGCAAGGAAAGCGCGGCTTTAATCGTTTCACGCGCGGCACAATGCAACATTCTAAACCCGGTGATCCCGCGATGGTGGGTTTTGCCAGAACTGCGAAAATTTCAGGCCTCTTGCCCGCCCGTGAACCAGCGGATGTTATCCGCGCACGGCGTATGGATTACTTCAGATCAATGGCCGCAGGACAAGGCCCAAGATTGGCTGTGATAGAGGATATTGATTATCCTAATTGCATTGCCGGTTGGTGGGGTGAGATTCATGTGGCCGTGCATAAAGGGCTTGGGCAGGTAGGCGCTATAACCAATGGCGTGATGCGCGATTTAGACGTGATGGATGCGGGCTTTCCGGTTTTGGCTGGATCGATTGGTCCAAGCCATGGATTTGTTCATGTGGTTGAAATCGGGGGGCCTGTAATCCTCATGGGCATGCATATATCACAAGAGGAGTTGATGCATGCGGACAGGCACGGGGCGATCGTTATCCCAAACGAAATCATTGCGGATCTCAAACAAGCCATCGAAACAGTCATCGCAAACGAAGCGATAGTTCTAGGTCCTGCGCGCGCACCTGGCTTTGATATTGAGAGGCTTGAAAAAGTATGGGCTGAGTTCGAAGCCGCCAGAACCTAGAATGTCGATGGCAGAGAGACGTGATTGGTTGGCGGCGAGAAATCACTTATTACAGTAGGGTCCCAGACTTGGCTTCGTTTCACATCTAGGGCCGCAGTTGCCATACGCTGCGTGCTGAACGAATATCGAGCTTCGTTGAGTTCGCCGTACAAAATAGTGAAGAGATCAGCAAACTTTAATGATCAGTTCTAGGCTAAAGATTGACCATTTATCGCAGGAATGCGACCCCCCATTTAAAAGAGAGGTAAAATGTACCCATTTCTTCGGATGGCGAAAGAGCTGATAAAAACTAGCCTTGCGTCAAAATTAAAAGTAACTGACGTACATGTGTCACACCATATATGCTGGCCTTGGGATTTAGATACGTTCGCAGAGTTGAATAATGGTAGAACCCTAACGCTGTTTGACTTAGGTCGCTTCGGTCTCGCCCAACGCACTGGCGTGACGGATGTACTACGCAAGCATAAATGGGGTCTTACGACAGCAGGGGCAAGCACTCGTTACCGCCACCGGATCAAAGTTTTTGAACGGATCGAAATGCGCAGCAAGCTGGTGTTTTGGGATGAGAGATTTCTTTATATTGAACAAACTATGCTGAAAAAAGATGGTCGATGCGCGAACCATATACTTTTTCGGGGAGGGGTTGTTGATAAAAAAGGCCTCGTTTCGACCTTCAGGATTACCGAGGCATTGGGCTACTCGGGAGACGCGCCGCCCTGTCCAAGCTGGGTGTCAGAATGGATAGCACACGAGAGTAATCGGCCCTGGCCACCTTCAGTTGCAACTTAATCAGCCTCACTGTTTCCTCAGCGGGGGCTTTTAAAATTTTGCGTCGGGTATGGTGGGCAGGTGCATAAAGAGTTTACGATGTCTTACCGCCTCGGTGTTTCAAGGATGATACTCGGATAACCGTAACCCCATGTGAAAATGCGTACGGCAATCTACCCGTCACACCCGAGCCCCGTATAGCTGTGTTTTGAGCTTCACTGCTACTTACCCTCGGGTGATAATATTCACCCCAAGAAGTACACATGAGCGTGTTTCAGTGTGTAAAATGCCACCATATGCACCCGTAATGCCTGATAATACAGTCTATATGGACATTACGAGGGTGCTTAGAGTATTCGCTAGGGGGGGGGCTTGGCGCGGTACAACCCTAAACCAAGCCCACACGAAAAGCTCACGGTATCGTCATATCATTGGTGCCACTGTATCACAGGGTGTCATAAACGCTTATTATCAATTGCCTAATGCGATACCGCGCTTGGATTAAGCTGTATCAAACAGTGTCTTTAAGAATGAACTGTATCGTGTTGCTGTTCTGCTAAAACTAAACACCCTTTGGAATTTATGATGGTAACAAGAAAAGGAGATTACCATCATGCGTAACGCCATCCATGCTGCTTGCAGTTGCGGGCAGTATCTGTCGTCTTGCCCCGGTTCGGCTGTTAAAGCAGCGCTGGGGTTGCCCGAGGGGCGGATGTTCATCCGCACTTTATCTGTAGCATCTTTGCTGCGCAGGGGTTTCTGGCTCATCTTCCTTTCATCAGAGTATTGATGCACCATAAATTCTGTTTGCTTAAAGCAAGATTTCCACCCCAAAAGAGCGGGCGTTGGACACAGCGCCCTCAAAAGATTAGGAAGGCGAGCTGCACTATGCCTCTCAAAACGCATATTTTCAAAGCTGGAAATTTGAAATCGAGAACGAAGCGTGCGTAAGGTTTAGTTGTTTCGAAAATGATAAGGTTTAAGGCCCGATTGAAACCAATTTAAAAAACTAATAATCGAATAAACCGGTTTTCTCGTGGCTTTGGCTATATCATGCGCATAGGGCGCTAAGTTGGTGCATTCTAATACGATTGCTCCAATCATGGGTCCAGAACTTACAAGCCGTTCGGCGCTGAGACAAACGTCTTTTCTGCATGCGTCTATATCAATGTCATTTTTATTATTGAATATCATTTCGGCAAACACACTGTTTCGGGGAAGCCCGGTAATCGCCGTATTGGCACGCGCGCCACAGGCCACCAAATGTTCTGGGGTGAGATTTTTTTCTGAAATTGTTAAAACGCCTGCCTCTTGCCCAGCGGGTAACATGGCTTCGATCATGGGAAGCTGCATCAAAGGCGAACTGGCGAAGGGTACGCCCAACGCGTCTTTCAACTCAGTTTGCATCAAACCCAAAAAGCCACAAGATGTGGTTAATCCCGAACAGCCCTGCAAAATCAGCTGATGGCCTGCCTTTATAAACTCGGGCAGTAAAAGGCGGGGGTCATCTTCGATCACCTGGCTTGCAGAGGCGCCGTGGACCACGCGCATATGCACAGGAAAATCCCAGGTCTCTTTATGCCCGATATCCCCCAGCACGCGGGGAAATTTTGTATCCAGCATAAGAATGCCGATCGCTGCCTTGCCCATCTATCGCCTCCCTATAACCGCGTAATGACGTGCTTTCCTGCGCTATAGGGCTGAAGCCTCTCTAACAGCAGTTCCAAAAATTCCTTGCCCACCTGTGACAAGGGCCGCGTTGCCGAGGTAATCACCGCCATCTCCATTTCTATGAGGGGATCAAAACGGCGCGTTACAAAGCGATCATCGGCGTCAAACTCTAACCCAAAGCGATCCACAAGCGCGATCGCCATATCTTCTTTCACAAAGGCTAGTAAATTCTTGAACAAATGGGAATGTATGCGCGCATTCAACGCAATGCCAGCGGCGTCAAAGGCGTCTTTCAGGCGCCGCTGAGAAATATGGTCAGGCCCCATAATGACGAAGGGTTCATTTTGCAAAATCTGAGGGTTAAGGACATGATGCTGCGTCAGAGGGTTGTTTTGATGCAGCGCAATACGGGTTTCGACGCGCAGCGGATATATATTCAACGCGTCGTAAAGCAGAGGCATTTCACAAATTCCAATTTCAAAAAGCCCCGAAATGATCCACTCTTGAATTTTTGTACTGTATTGCGACTGAAACGAGATATTTATCTCAGGCTTGTCATGTGCAAATTCCGCAATAAGCTTAGGAATAAAGCCAAAGGACATAGAATGTTGAGAGGCCACCTGCAGATGGCCGATTTGTTTGTTTTGCAGATCAACAACCGTTTGTGCAACGTGATCAAGCCCGCGCACCACTGTTTCGATCTCACGATACATCAGTTGGGCTTCTGGAGTTGGTATCAAGCGGCCATGCATACGTTCAAAAAGAGCAAAGCCAGTTTGGCGCTCTAACTCGGATAAAAGATTTGAAATGCCCGGTTGCGAAATCCCCAAAGCTTCTGCCGCGCCGGTAACCGTGCCGCTTTCAACGGTTGCATGAAATGCTTGTAATTGTCTGAATCTAAGTCTCATAATCTCTTGGTATCATTTTTTATGATGTAGATACCACAATTTTATATTTGAAGTGATGCCTCTCTCATGCCACTCTGTAGCGGCAAGCGTGGATATTCTAGAATGAAATCTCAACATATTATTGTGATAGGGGCAGGGATTGTCGGAGCGTCCTCGGCGATCTGGCTTCGGCGCGCTGGGTTTGAGGTAACGCTTCTCGATAAGGGGCGTCCGGGAATGGGGGCCTCATATGGCAATGGCTGTATCTTGGCGAACTCATCGGTGGTGCCCGTGACCGGACCCGGCTTGGTACGTAAAAGCCCAACTTACCTTGCTGATCCAAATTTTCCACTGTTTATGCGTTGGAGCTATGTGCCCAAACTGCTGCCTTGGTTGATCAAATATTTATCTTTTGCCAATGAAAGCGATACGCGCCGTATCAGCCAAGGTCTCACCACGATCGTTGGTGACAGCCTTGAACAGCACAAAGCGCTGACCGCGCAAACCAAGGCCGCAAAATGGGTGCAATCCAGCAATTACAGTTTTGCTTATGCGGATCGCGCCGCGTTTAATGCGGATGCGTTTGGCTGGCAGCTGAGAAAGGAAGCTGGATTTATCCCTGACTTGATTGAAGGCCGTGCCGTCCAAGAAGAAGAGCCGATCCTTGGATTTGGCACGCAATTATTAGCGGTTCTCAAAGGGCATGGCTTTATCCTCAACCCCGGCTCTTATGTGCAAGATCTTGTTTGCGTTCTAAAAGAATTGGGCGGCAAGTTTATTCAAGCTGAGGTACAAGATTTTGATTTAAGCGGTGGTAAAATCAGCGCTGTAGATACAAATATCGGGCGGATGCATTGCGATAAAGCCATTGTGTCCTCGGGCATTTGGTCAAAACCTCTGATGCAAAAGCTGGGATTACACGTACCCCTAGAAGCAGAGCGTGGCTATCACATTGTTTTTGAACAGCCCAGCCAAAAGCCTAATAACCCGATGATGCTTGCAGCCGGAAAATTTGTGGCCACTGCTATGGATCAAGGGCTGCGCTGCGCCGGTATCGTCGAATTTGGGGGCCTCAGCGAAAAAAAATCAAAGGCCCCTCTGCAACTTCTGCGCCGCAAGGTGCAAGAGGTTTTTCCAAAACTCAGTTTTGCGTCTGAGCAAGAGTGGCTGGGGTACCGGCCCGCCCCCACGGACAGTCTGCCCTATATAGGAGAGCTTTCAGCCTCTGGCGTTTTTACAGCGTTTGGCCATCATCATATTGGATTGACAGGCGGCCCCAAAACGGGTCGTCTGGTGGCTGATATGATTGCTGGACATCATCCCAATACCGATATTCGCCCCTTTGATCCAATGCGCTTCAAGCGGGGCAAATAACCAAGACCATTAACAACCAAGGGAGAAAACAATGACAATTTTTACGAAAGTGATCAGCAATGCCGCCGCAACCGTGGCACTGGCAATCGTTGGCAGCGCCGCCTCGGCTGAAAAATGGGATATGCCCATGGCCTATGCGTCTTCAAACTTCCATTCAGAAATGGGTGTGGTTTTTGCAGATAAAGTACGCGATTATACAAGCGGTGACATTGATATCACCGTTCACCCCGGCGGATCCTTGTTTAAAGGCGGCGAGATCAAGCGCGCGGTGCAAACCGGGCAAGCCCCGATTGGCGAGCGGTTTATGTCGGCCCATGCCAATGAAGCGCCCTTGCTGGGATGGGATAACCTGCCATTCATTGCAACAACATATGAGCAAAACAACAGTCTTTGGGATGCGGCAAAAGATAAGGTGAATGCCCAGCTTTCTGATCTTAACCTGGTGGCGCTTTACACCTGCCCATGGCCGGGCCAGGGCTTTTATTTCAAAAAAGCAGTGTCATCTTCAAAAGATACGCAAGGCGTCAAATTCCGATCATATAATACCGCAACGGCAACCTTTGCAGAAGAGCTGGGCATGATCCCTGTGCAAGTGGAAGCAGCAGAGCTGAGCCAAGCTTTGGCAACCGGTGTTGCAGAATCCTTTATTTCTTCAGGCTCAACTGGCTATGACCGTAAAGTTTGGGAGCATCTGACGCATTATTATAAGGTCAATGCGTGGTTGCCGCGCAATTACGTGATGGTCAATAAGGGCGTTTGGGAAGGTTTGGGATCTGATGTGCAAGCCAATATCCAAAAAGCCGCGGATGAAACCGGAGCGGCATGTGCAGCAAAATCGGCTGAACTGGCCAATTGGTATTTTGAGCAGTTGGAAGCCAATGGCATGAAGGTTGAGGATGCAGGGCCCGAATTCTTGGCAGAGTTAGAAGCGATTGGCGCGAAAATGAAAGCCGATTGGTTGTCAGAAGTTGGCGCTGATGGCCAAGCAATCTTAGACGCTTACAACGCTAACTAAGGCAGACAGCAGCAGCGGCCTTTGCAACGGCCGCTGCTGCGTATTTCTAAAAAAAAGGAATTTCGATGCGAGATTGGCAACCATTCGTGGGGCTGCCCTTATGGGTTTGGCTTTTCGTTTTTCCATCGCTCATTGCCCTCTTTTGTTTGTGGCAAGGCCCAAAAGCCGCTGTGCTTTTTGCACCTATTTGGCGACTTTTAGATAAATTATACAAAGCGGCTGGGGTGCTTGCAGCCTGTTTTATGGTGGTCATACTGCTCCTGATTATTGGTCAGATGATTACCCGCTGGGCAAATCTTACCTTTCCGGGTTCAACCGAATATGCGGGCTATGCGATGGCCGCCACTTCTTTTTTTGCTCTGGCCTATACGCTCACTCAGGGTGCGCATATTCGGGTCTCTGTTTTATTAAATCTCAATCGGCACACAAAGTTTTGGCTTGATGCGGCAGCTATGTTTATCGCTGC
The DNA here is from genome assembly GCA_001642945.1 of Rhodobacteraceae bacterium SB2. GTDB lineage: Bacteria > Pseudomonadota > Alphaproteobacteria > Rhodobacterales > Rhodobacteraceae > Thalassovivens > Thalassovivens spotae. The sequence goes on from LGRT01000015.1 coordinate 8,605, forward strand.
AATCACCGCCACCTATTTTGCACGCTATGCAATCAAAACAAATATTGTATCCGAAATGCTAAATGATCGCACCCAAGGGCAGGATTTTGTGCCGGAATGGCTGCTGACGCTGGTGGCGATGTTTGGCAATTCACCGGCAAAATGGAGCGAGATGTGGGCCAAAACCGGCTCGGATTGGGTCTATACGCCGGTCTGGCTTCCGCAGCTTCCAATGTCGATTGGCACAGTCCTTTTGGCCGTTGCGATTTGGGATTACCTGACCCGCCTTCTGGCGCTGCGTGAAACTCAAATCCACAGAGAAAGCCTGAAATGAACGAACTTTATGCCACAATAATATTTCTGTTTGTTTTATTCGCGTTGCTGGGCGGTTCTGTTTGGATCGGGCTGGCACTGATGGGGGTTGCTTGGGTGGGAATGGAGCTATTCACCTCTCGACCGGCGGGTGATGCGATGCTGACGACTATCTGGACCGGAGCTTCAAGCTGGACCTTAACCGCTTTACCTCTCTTTATATGGATGGGGGAAATTCTTTACAGAACCCGATTATCACAGGATATGTTTCGCGGCTTGGCGCCTTGGATGCGATTTTTACCCGGCGGTTTGCTGCATACCAACATTGCGGGTTGTACGATTTTTGCCGCGGTATCAGGATCTTCCGCAGCAACGCTTAACATGGTGGGGAAAATGTCGATTCCTGAATTACGGGAACGCGGATATCCTGAATTCATGATTATAGGCACCTTAGCGGGCGCGGCGACGCTCGGCTTGATGATCCCGCCATCGCTTACGCTAATTGTCTATGGTGTCACAATCAATGAAAGCATTACGAAGCTTTTTATGGCTGGTGTTTTTCCCGGGCTGGTTCTGGCAGGCCTTTTTATGCTGTATATTATGGCGTGGCACTTCATTTACAAAGAACAGCGTCCAGAACCAGAGCCTGCCATGCCGCTTGGCCAGCGCTTGGCCGAAAGTCGGTTTCTTTTGCCATTATTTGGGCTTGTCTTTATCGTTATTGGATCGATGTATTTGGGCTATGCCACCGCAACCGAAGCGGCGGCCGTTGGTGTTTTTGGCGCCTTGGCGCTGTCTGCGATGCAAGGCTCACTTGACTGGGCAACCTTCAGGGACAGCCTGATGGGCGCGACAAAAACCTCTGCGATGATCGCGTTTATCTTGATGGGCGCGGCATTTCTATCCCTGTCAATGGGCTTTACGGGCCTGCCGCGCGCGCTTGCCGAAATGATTGACAGCTATAACCTGTCTCCGGTGGCCTTAATCGCCGTTTTAACGGTTTTTTATCTCATTTTGGGGATGTTTATGGATGGGCTCTCTTCGGTGGTGCTGACTATGGCGATCGTTGAACCAATGATCCGCGCGGCTGGAATAGATGTTATCTGGTTCGGTATCTTCCTTGTTGTTGTGATCGAAACCGCGCAAGTCACGCCTCCGATCGGGTTTAACCTCTTTGTGCTGCAAGGAATGACCCGTCATGAAATTGGCTATATCGCCAGAACCGCGATCCCGATGGTTGGCCTTATGTTGCTGATGGTGGTGATTTTGGTGATCTTTCCCGAATTGGCGACTTGGTTGCCCGAAAATATCCGCCAGCGACCCAGCGGATAAGCCGGATGCTTGGCGCGCTTGGTCAATTGTCACGCCATGGGCGCTTTGTTCTTGTGGCAGGCTTATGCGCAGGTTTGGCGCTGCCCGAAACTGCGATGGCGTTGCGTCCTTGGTTAAGCGAATTGGTGCTGCTTTTGCTGTTTATCACAGCGTTTCGCGTGGGATTTCCAGATGCGTTGGCGGCTTTGCGCCATATTCACCAGACAGCAAGGGTGGTGCTGGCCTACCAACTGGCACTGCCTATGCTTTGCATCTGTCTTTTTGGCTTTTTTGGGTTGGCAGATCACCCCATTGCCGTTGTGCTCACGCTGATGTTGGCAGCCCCCCCACTGACCGGAGCACCAAACCTATCCGTGATGTTAGGGCATCCACCCGAGCCTGCGTTTCGCCTTCTTATTCTGGGAACGATCTTACTGCCCCTGACAATCATTCCCATATTTTGGCTCTCGCCCGCGCTGGGCAGCCTGGTGCAGGCGCTTGATGCGGCTTTGCGGTTGTGCGGTGTCATGAGTGTAACGATTGCATGTGCATTTTTATTTCGGGCGATTTTGCGCTCTGACATGCAGGCGCAAGAAATCACGGCACTGGATGGATTAACCTCTTTGGCGCTTGCGGTAATTGTGATCGGCTTAATGAGCGCGGTTGCGCCCACATTGGCCGCGCAGCCGGTGCTCTTGGCGGGGTGGTTACTTTTGGCTGTGGTGATAAATTTTGGATTGCAGGTTTGTGCTTATTTTCTGCTGCGATATGGTCTTAGCCCTGCATATGCGGCACCCCTAGCCATTGTTGCCGGCAATCGCAATGTCGCGATTTTTTTGATTGCAGCCAGCGCATCACAATCTGAAGAGTTTTTAATTTTTTTAGGCTGCTATCAATTTCCCATGTATCTTACACCGATATTGATGCGGCCCGTTTTAGGTAAAAACCCTTTGAGTGAAACCAATTAAGTCCTTTGATTTGCTGACCGCTTGCTCTGCGGCGCAGCTCAAGTATAGGGGCTATTCTTTTCAGCAAAACAACAGGCCTGAAAAATAACCACCAGCTGAGCTATTGCCATTTTTTGAAAAAATACCAGCTCCTGTCCTTTGCAAGAAATAGGCGTTTGTTTGGCTGTTCACTCTGCTTCGCGGATCATGATAAAAACAGAAAGAGTTTTTTGTGGATGATTTATCCGGGCTAGGGAGCATTTTGGATGCAAATAAATTTCAAAAGAGGCCACCAACATCTAACCTTCAGATACAGCTTCTTTCGACAAGGTGGTGCCTCGAACCGGTCGAAAATCCTTGGCGTATAAAAAAATCTCCGGAAAAATTATAGCGTTTTAAGATGATCTTTTTTTTAAGAACCGCCCGCGAGAAGCGCTTTTCAACATGAGATATAGGCCTTTTGAGGTTGAATGTCATCAAAAAGGCCAGCTACCTTAGAGGCCGGCCTTTCCATTTTATATAGAAACTTTACGCTAATTGATCCTAAATCTCAAAAACACCATATGCATATTTACTCAAAGCCCTAGGTCACGGTTACTTCTAAGTGGCCAAAAGGGTCGAGCGTAAGGCGCATAACGTCGCCCTTTTGAACAGGCCCGACACCTGACGGTGTGCCAGAGAGGATAACATCTCCCGGCGCTAATTCATAATACGCGCTTAGATAGGCTATCATGTCTGGAACCTTCCAAATCATTTGATTCAAATTGCCTTCCTGACGAAGCTCACCATTGACCGTTAAGACGATATCACCTTCCGTTGGGTGTCCAACATCCGAGGCCAAGTGCAACGGTCCACAAGGTGCCGAGTGTTCAAAGGCCTTGCCGATTTCCCATGGGCGGCCCGCTTTTTTCATTTCACCTTGCCGATCACGGCGCGTCATATCAAGGCACAGAGCATATCCATATACATGAGACATCGCGTCCGCATATTCGATATTTGTACCGCCTGATTTCAGGGCAATCAATACTTCTGCTTCATGGTGTACATCCGAACTTTTAGGGGGATATGGAAAGCGCCCGGTTAAGTTTAAATTGTCCGGGTTCTTCTGAAAAAAGAAGGGATCTTCTTTATCAGGGTCATGCCCCATTTCAACGGCATGCGCTGCATAGTTTCGTCCAATACAATAAACACGGCGCACTGGAAAAACTTCATCCTTTCCAACAATAGGCAGTGTTTGAATCTGCGGTTCTGGTATTGCGTAACGCGCCATATGCGACTCCATGCTGTAGTTAATAAGTATATTTTGAATTCGACCAATCGCAACCAATTTAATATTTATTGACATTTTGTTTGCATTTTGCAACCAATTTTGCTGATGTGGATTAAATAACGATAAATTGGTCGACCAAATGAATGAGCTATATTATGCGCAGAGCAATACATCTAGCGAAATAAAACCGGGATATAGCACCGTTGAAAAGCTAAAGTCATTGATCGCCAGTGAGGATTTTGCGCCGGGCAGTCGTCTGCCATCTGAACGTGATTTGATTGATCGCTTTAAGATCACCAGAGCTAATTTACGCAAAGCCTTTGATATATTGGAACGCGAGGGGGTTATTTGGCGGCATGTTGGCAAAGGGACATTTATCGCAGAGCCTCATTCTGAAAAATCGATTTTGAATATATCGGAACTGGTGAATGAGCTGACACCAGTTCAATTGCTGCGGGCGCGTTTATCAATTGAACCTGCGATCGCACGTGAAGCGGCAATTCACGCTTCAGAAGCAGGTGTATCTCGTATTGCTGCGGCGTGTAATGCCGCGTCTAGTGCAACCTCTTGGTCCGAGTATGAACGTGCTGATGACTTATTGCACCATGAAATTGCCGCGGCAGCACAAAATCCACTTTTAATGTCAATGTTTGAATATTTAAATGCGGTTCGCCGTGCCGTGTCTTGGAATAAGGTGGTGCGCAGTAGCGATCGCCCAGCTTCTGACCATGACAGCTTTGTCGAGCATACAAGAATTTTTGCAGCGATTGAGGGACGAAACGCCAATGAAGCACAAGCAGCGATGCGCACGCATCTAATCTCAGTTTCAAAACGTCTTTTTGGGGATGATTGAGCACTAAACTCAGCAAGAGAAAAAGCAAAAGCAACCTTGCCATCACACGTAACGCTTCCTGGGAGGAGTAACATGATAAATTTTTTTAAAAAGACCGTGCAGTTTGCGGCTGCTATCCCAATTGCTCTGTCGTTTGCAATTGGTGCTGCTCAAGCTGAAAAAATTAAAATTGCGTTGGCAGAAGCACCATCAGATGAACTTGCTGCATTCTTTGTTGCTCTTGATCGCGCGCGGGCGAATGGCTTGGATTATGAATGGACAGCGTTTTCTGATGAGGAACTTGCGATTCAAGCTGTGCTTAGCGGGCAAATGGATATTGGATTTGGAACCCCATATGCAGCCATGCAAAGGTGCAAAAGCACCTTTGCGCATAATATTCCAACTCTCAAAGTTGAAATTTTTTCCTGTCACCACGACCAAATATTCATCGCTTAAAGATCTGGATGGTGAACCGATTTTGTTACACTCAAGGGGTGGAGGCACTGACTCAATTGCAAATGTGATCGAAGACCGGCTTGGGATGCAGTTTGGAAAGCGCTCATATGTGCCAGGATCGTCTAATCGCGTTGCTGCGCTGCTTGGTGGGCGTGCAGATGCAACCATTATTGACCTGTCAAACAAGAATAAACTCATGCGCAGCGAAGCTGGTGAAAACTTCAATGTGTTAGAAATGTTTGAGGTGGAGGCCAGCGATGAGGCCTTATTTGGAAATCTTGATTGGATTAAAAATAACGAAAAAGATGTTGATATTTTTGTGACTGCGCTTTTGTCTGTTTGGCAAGATCTTCATAAGGATCCAACTATAATCCGTCGTGAAACCAATCCCGATGGACCAATCGGTCAATTGCCGCCTGAAATCTTGGCAGAGCTTGATGGGTTTTACACCGATGCCGTGGCAGGCGGTCTATATGATCCTAATGGGGGCGGCCGAAAAGCTGCAAATGCCGATATGGAATGGTACTCGGCTGCTGGCCAACTTGAGGGCAGCGCCAGTGATCTGAATATCGAGGATTTTTGGTATTTGGCACCGCTTGATAAAGCCTCACAGTAATTTTGCGAAAAATTTGGTTGTGCAAAAAAAATTGGCGCAACCAATTCCTATAGACGGATTAATTAAATGCAAAATCGAGCCCTCATATTAAAGTTGTTTTCTGCTTCTGCCCTCTGTGTCGCTTGGGAAATTGCAGGAAGAGTTCCTGTAAGCTACGCGTTTCCTACGTTTTTAGAATCAATGTCGGCGCTTATGCAAATGACCGCGGATGGAAGGCTCTTCGAGGCATATGCAGAAACATTGCGCCCTTTAATAATTGGTATCGCCATTTCTGCCGTTGTTGGAATTATCGTGGGATTATGGGTTGGTTTGAGCCAATTTTTTGACTGGCTGTTTTCGCCAATTTTTATCGTCATGCAAGCCGCGCCATTAGCTGCTTTGATACCGCTTCTCGTTTTGGCATATGGCATCGGTCTCACGTCGAAAGTGATTGTTGTCTGCATCATGGCAATGCCCGTGATAGTCTTGAACACCAGCGGCGCGGTGAAAAATACCCCAGAGTCCTTAAAAGAAATGGGCATATCGTTTCTTGCTTCGCGGCTGTCTGTCATATCTCGTATCATCATTCCGGCGGCATCTCCGGTCATTTTCGCGGGCCTCCGCCTTGGTATATCGGCAGGGTTTATTGGGGCTATTTTAGCCGAGCTGAAAATCACCCCCACTGGTGTTGGTGATATTATAACTTACAGCCGCTCGATCGCAGATTACCCGTCCATGTATGCTGCTATTTTTTCAATTATTGTGCTGTCAGTTCTTTTTTTAAACCTCTTGGATAAAGTAGAAACCCTTCTCTTTAAAGGAAACGAGCGTGGTTATGTCTCAGATTAAAAATATTGATGAAGACCTTCAAAACCTTGAAAAACCAATAGCCGTTTCTATCGATAATATTTCAAAAAATTATGGAAATGTTGAGGCTCTGAAGGATATGTCCTTAAAATTCCCAAAGGGGGAATTGACCTCACTTTTGGGTCCTTCGGGATGCGGTAAAACAACCTTATTGAAAATCATTGCGGGATTGCTTGAGCCTAGCTCTGGAACTGTAACGGTGAATGACAAGCGCGTCACCGGCCCAGGCACAGACCGCGCATTTGTATTTCAAGATTTTGCGCTGATGCCTTGGGCGTCTGTTTTGAAAAATGTCTCATTCGGGCTTGAAATGCGGGGTGTCGATAAAACTGAACGCGAAGGAATTGCTCAAAATTACATCAAAGAAGTGGGTCTACAGGGTTTTGAACATAGTTTCCCGCATGAATTATCTGGCGGTATGCGTCAAAGGGTCGGATTGGCGCGCGCGTTGGCTGTAGATGCAGATGTGCTATTGATGGATGAGCCGTTTTCAGCCGTTGATGAGCAAACCCGCCGCAAGTTTCAAGAAGACTTGTTGCAGCTCGTTGAAAGCAAAAACAAAACATTTATTTTCGTAACGCATTCCATCGAAGAAGCAGTTTATGTATCAGACCAAATTGCTATTTTATTGCCTCGCCCAAGCCGCGTGTCTGAAATTATTAGACCGTCAAATTTTCGGGCAAAAGGGGTAGATGCAATACGACGAGACTCTGAATATCTTGATATCGTTGATGATATTTGGACGTCTTTACGCAGTTACGTTGAATAGGAAGGCAGCGCATGCATTTATTTGGATATCGCTTACCGGGTATGTCATCCCTGCTTTTATGGGGTGCTCTCTGGGAATTTATTGGGCAGGCTAAGGTTACGTTTTTTATTCCTCCATTAAGCAAGGTTTTGTCTACGCTTTACGAAGTTTTGGGGACAGTGGCCTTTCAAAATGCACTTAAAGAAACAGCTTATGCATTTTGTTCTGGAGTGTTTTACGCCGTGGTGATCGGAATAGTTGTTGGAATATTAATGGGTAAGAACCGCCTGATTGATGAGTTATTACTCCCTTGGGTAAACGTATTCCTTAGTGCCCCCCTTACGGCTTTAGTGCCCGTGTTCATGGTACTTTTTGGGTTTGGTATGAAGTCTATCATTATCACCACGTCTCTTTTTGCTGTTTGGATTATTATCTTAAATACCCGCGCTGGTGTAAGACAGATCAACCGCTCTCTGGTAGAAATGGCGACAAGCTTTGGCGCCACGCCCTTGAAAGCATTTACAAAAATATATTTTTGGGCCGCGTTGCCGGAAATTTTAGGAGGCGTCCGGATCGGTATTATAAGGGCAGTAAAGGGCGTGATTATAGGCCAATTACTTATTTCTATTGTTGGTTTTGGTGCTCTATTTGAACTCTATTCCGCAAATTTTCTGATGAGTCACTTTTGGGCAGTTTTGATTGTTTTGTTTGCTCTCGCTTTTTCAATTTCAGAGTTTTTGGCTTATTTAGAGCGGCGTGTAAGTTATTACGCCGCAAAGCGGTAAATCGGCAATCTGCTTAAAACCTTTATGCAATTTCAAAATTTAAGGGTTATTTTTTTGTTTCGCCTGCGAAAAATTTTATCGGTGCTCCCTGCCTGCGCGCGTTGTTAAGGATGAGTAGAGTCAGCCCAAAGGTTTTGGCTTATTTGAAAAGCATGCAGAGTCGCAGCGTGATTGAGGCTATTACATGGTTAGGTTTTCCTATGTAGTGGCAATTAGGAACCCGCCGCATTTTTGTGGAATGAAATACATTTTTTTTCAAATATCTGCGCGGCAGTGACCAGCCTCATACCGCCAAGCAGGGTTTCGATATTCCGGGCTCAGTAAACCTATGCGTGCTTGTCTAGGCCTAGCTAGGCCTCATTTCTTCAATCTGCCATCAGCTTCTGAAAATGGGTAAGCGTCCGCTCAGATTGTTTTACGCGCTTATATTCAAGCCTTTTAATGTTGATCTTTATTATTTCCCAAGAGCTGAACGATGATCAGCAAGCCGGATGAAATGATAATCAAGATGGTCGAGATCGCGGCGATTGTCGGATCGATTTGATCGCGTAAGGCTAAGAACATGCTCCTCGTAATGGTTGAATTATCTCCACCGGCGACGAAGAGGGAAATAATGATTTCGTCAAAAGAGGTTAAAAACGCGATTAAAGATGCAGAGATAATGGAGAATTTAATCTGTGGCAGTGTAATTTCGCGAAACGCGCGGAACCGGCCAGCTCCCAAAGATCGGGCTACTTTTTCTTGGTTCATATCGTAATTTTTCAAGGCTGAAAAAACGATAATTAAAACCAGCGGCAACGCCACCAAGGAATGGCCGATAACCAATCCTAGAACGCTTCCGACCAATTTAAATTGTACGAAAAAGTAAAACAGCCCAATTGCAACCAATATAATTGGAACCATCATCGGTGAAATAAAAATCGGGAACAGTATTTTGCTGGTTCTCGAACTGCTATTGACCAGCCCATAAGCGGCCATTGTGCCGATAGGGACCGCCACAAAAATTGTAAGAACAGCGACTTTGATGGAGGTCCATGTTGCCGCCATCCAATCGTTAAAGCCGTTTTCAACCTTCCAGGAGAAAAAGTAATTTTCATACCATCTGAGTGACCATTCCTGAGGCGGAAACTCTAGATATTGACTGGCTGAGAAGGACATGGGGATCACAACTAGGGATGGCACAATCAACAGAAATAGAGTGATAAAAGAGAAAATATAAAGCCAGAGCCGGTTTTTAAGCCGGATTTGGGTTTCGGACACATTCTTGTTCAAAAAACTCATAACGTTATTTGTTCCCGAATTGGTCAAGCGATACGAGTTTTGAAGCGATATAAAGAATGATTGCGGTCACAACCAGCAAGACCACGCCTAACGCGCTTGCAGCCCCCCAACTAAAATAAAGCTCGATGTTGCTCGAAATTTTCATTGCAGCCATGATCACTCTGCCACCACCCAAAATGGCAGGGGTCACGTAAAACCCGAGGCACAAAACGAAAACAATCAATAAGCCAGCAAATAGGCCGGGCAGGGAGAGTGGAAAAAAGACAGTCCAAAAGGCGCGGGTTGGTGTGGCGCCGAGACTAGACGCTGCTTTCAAACAGTCTTTATCAATCGCGCGCATATTTGCGTAAAGCGGCAAGATCAAAAATGGCAGCATAATATGAACCATGCCGATCAATGTACCCGTTGTATTATGCACGATCTTAATCGGCTCGCTGATCAAACCCAAATCCAATGCGATATTGTTTAGCAACCCCTTTTTTTGCAACAGCACTAACCACGCATAGGTGCGCACCAACAGGCTGGTCCAAAACGGAATTAACACGCCCACCATGCAGATATTTGCCCATTTTCGCGAGAGTTGGGACATGAAATAGGCCAAGGGATAGCCGATAAGCGTACAGATGATCGTCGTTAGAATGCTAATTTTAAAGGTTGTTATGAAAATCCGCATATAGGAGCGGCTGGTGATCATCCGCTCATAATTTTCAAAAGAAAACGTGCCATCCCTGCCGATAAATGAGAGATAAAACAACCAGCCGACCGGAATAACGATCAGAAAAGCAACCATCAACAAATAGGGTAGAGTGAGGCCCAAGAAGGTGAGGTTTTCCCGCGCGGCCAGTTTTTTCAGCCCGTCTTGATTGAGGTGATCAGAGGTTGAAGACATCGCGTTAACTCACCAAGTAGCTGTCAGCTACTTTGAGGCCAATGGTTACAGTTTCTCCGACAGCGGGCAACGCCTCCTGTGTGATGCTTCCGTTGGGAACTCTGACCCGTAAAGTTTGTTCTTCGCCTTCCAAAGGCGCCAATTTAACAACCAGTAATTGGCTTTCCCCCTGGAAAATTGAGTCTAATAAGACACCGGAAAAGTAATTCACGCCCTCTTGTTTGTCGGTGGCCACAAACGTTTTTTCTGGGCGTACCACCAAGAGGAATTTGCCATCCTGTGCAGGGGGGCTGGATGTTTTTATTGTTTCGGGGCCAAAGCTGATTTGCGACTTGTTAACGCTGACAGGCAAAAGGCTCGATTCTCCGATAAAATCAGCAATGAAAGCATTGCTTGGATTTTTATAAATCTCATTGGGTGTGCCCAGTTGCATCAGTTTTCCGTCGTTGATCACCGTGATCCTATCCGACATTGTCAGAGCTTCTTTTTGATCATGGGTGACATAGACAGTTGTCATATTCAGCGCATCATGCAGCTGGCGCAATTCGATTTGCATCTCTTCACGCAGTTTTTTATCCAAGGCAGATAAGGGCTCATCCATCAAAAGAATTTTAGGCTTGAACACAATCGCACGTGCCAGTGCAACGCGCTGTCTTTGTCCGCCTGATAACTCATGCACTCCGCGATGGCCCAAACCATCCAGTTTCACGGTGCTAAGAGCTTCTTTAACGCTTTCTTGCGTTTCTGCTTTGCTCACGCCTCTTAATTTTTGTGGATACCCAACATTTTGTTCAACGCTCATATGTGGAAATAACGCATAGTTTTGGAAAACCATACCGATGCCCCGCAAATGCGGAGGTTTCAAAATAACCTCTTCATTTCCGAATTTTACGCTGCCACAATCTGGATTTGTAAAGCCTGCAAGAACCATCAGCAAAGTGGTTTTACCAGAACCTGACGGCCCGAGAAGTGTCATGAATTCACCCGATGTTATCTCGAGGCTTATATCATTCAGAGCATGGAATTGATCGTATGATTTTGAAACATTTTTAATCGATATATTAAGTGATGTATTTTTCATGTCAGGGTAAATTTCCGATTCTTGGGCTTGGAAAGCATGGCTCTCCAAGCCCTGAACTGTCTGTTATAAAGATATAGAGATTACTCGGTCATCATATCTGTATACATTTCAGCTGCAATTGTGCGCCATTTTGAATACCAATCGGTTTTCAACGTTAGCTGATATTGTGCGTTATCTGGATGGCTTGGCATTTGTTTTGCGCGTGCCTCATCCATTAGACCCAACTCATAGACTTTACCATTTGTTGGACCATACGTGATGTATTTTGCAAATTCAGCCATGTATTCTGGCTTCATCGCCTCCGCGATAAACTGCATCGCTAAGTCTTTGTTCTTTGCACCTTTAGGAATTCCATAACCTTCCCAATCCATGATGCCTGAACGCCAGTCATATGCCACTTTTGCGCCATCAAGCTTTGCAACATCAAAGCGTCCGTTCCAGCCCGTTGTCATATCAACTTCGCCACCTTTCATTAGCTGGGCATGTTGTGCGCCTGAAGACCACCATACAGCGATATGCGGTTTGATGCTTCTGATCTTATCCAGTGCACGCTCGATGCCGGCTTCGCTGTCCAGCACTTCGTAGATTTGATCCATCGGAACGCCATCCGCCAATAGGGCTGTTTCCAATTGCGCATCCACTTTATTGCGCATGGCGCGGGTCCCAGGGAATTTTTCTACATCGTAAAAATCGGCCCATGTTTTTGGCCCGTTATCGCCATAGGTTTCTGTGTTCCAAGCCGCTACAACAGAGAAGATATCTGCGCCGGCGCAATAGTCACTATACATTCCGGGCAAATGGTTGCTGACATCGATGACGGAATAGTCAAGTTTTTCTAACACACCTTCTGCCGCACCCGAGGCGCAGCTACCAGCACCGCTTGAGAAAATATCAAACTTATCCGCACCTGACTTCACCATCAGCTTAACGTCGGAAATACCACCATAGGTGTCTTCTTTGACCGTGATGTCCATGGCCTTTGCTACTGGCTGAAAAATACCAACAGACTGGCCTTTTTGGTAGGCGCCACCCCAAGATACAATCCGCAATTCGTCTGCGTAAGCCATTGAACTGGCGATCAATACTCCGGCTGCAGCCAAAGAGCTTGTTGCTTTCATCGCTGGTTTTAAATTCATTTTTTACCTCCCTTGATTTTGCTTATAATTCAACAGTAGCCAGAAAGTTTGTTAACGCAACAAGAGTCTTATTTCGCGCGTCTCAATTTACATTTTTTTGATGTGTCCTTTACCGCGTCGACATTTGCATTTGGTCACGCCAGCGATACCAAGATACGATGGCAGGTAAAAACCAAGGCCGACCAGTATAGGCGGGCCGCGTTGGAAATGGCAGATCGTCAAAAGCCGTTTTGCCCTGCGGCAACCCCAACAGTTTTTGCCCCAAACGCATACCCAGGTAACTGGCCATCGAAACACCCGAGCCGCAATAGCCCATCGCGTAATAAATGCCTTGATGGCATCCGATATGAGCCAGTTCATCAAATGTATAAGCCACTGTGCCCATCCAGGAATGTGAAATTTTTGTCTCTTTTAATTCAGGGAAGATGCGGCACATATCATTATGTAGTTTTGGGCCGCTGGCCGAAGGATCGGTTTCCCGCGCTGAAACGCGGCCACCGAATAAGATGCGTGTTTTATCTGGAGAGGGACGATAATAATACACAACTTTGCACGTGTCGCTGATAATTCGATTGGTTGGAAAAAGTTTTTCCATCAACTCTGGCTGCAGCGGTTCGGTGGCAATTATGTAGCTGCCAATTGGGATAACACGCCGTTGGAGCCAGGGCGTCAAATTGCCCGTGTAGCCATTGGTTGCAACAACTACGTCCTTACAAGTCACTTGGCCCTGCGTTGTCTGTATTTCAAAGCCCGCGCTCGTTTTGTTAATTCTTTCAGCGCGGCACTGCCCTACCACATGCGCTCCTGCCTCCAGGGCCAATTGTAGCAAGCCATGGTGATATTTGGCTGGATGAACAGAGGCATGGCGGGGATAGACCACGCCACCATGGTAGAGATCGCTGCCCAACTCTTTTTTTTGGTCAGCTTTGGGGATAATCTCGACAGCGATGTTTTCAAATTTGGAGAGCGCCTCGGCATCTTTCGCGAGCGTTTGAAAATGGGCTTCTGAATGCGCTGCATGAAACCTGCCGCAGCGTTCAAACGCGCAGTCGATTTTTTCGCCAGTGATAAAGTCTTCAATCCAATCTAGAGCAGTTTCGCCTTCTTGGCGAATGGCGGTTGCCCGTCGTGTACCAAATTTGCGGGCCAGCTTGGCTTGGGAGGGTTTTATACTGGTGCTGATTTGTCCACCATTACGGGTACTGCACCCAAAACCAGGGGCCCCAGAATCAATGATCATGACTTTTCTGCCACCTCGCAATATTTGAATTGCCGCGTGCAGCCCCGTATAGCCAGAGCCCACAACCAAGACGTCAACATCTGGAATAATTGTTTGGCTGTTTCCGGACAGCGCCGGCTGCCCGTCTAGCCAGTAGGAAGTGTTTTTCCAGTCTTTTGCCCACATTGATTTTTTCCTCTGACAAGACGCTTAAACCGCACTGGGCTATCTTGATGGAGATTTCTTATTTCGCAATCAAAGATTAACGGCATCGGATAAAAAAATAGTAAGTTGTTCTTTACAACGCCCCTTTCCGAAGGCGATGACCCGAGCGTTTGGAGCTGGGGTGCAAACTGCACAAATTTGTTTATCTTGGCATTATGTATAACAGCTATAGGTAAAATCAGGCCAAATTTTGATTGTTTAAATCAAAGCAAAGGTAAGCCGATGGCACCGGTGTTTAGCCCATCAAAGGGGGGTAACGAATTTAACCGGCGCTGTTTTGTGACGCAGGCCGCTCTTTTAGGACGTAAATCCGCTTAAGTTCGTACAACCAATTAGATATTTTGCGCTGCGTTGCGCTTTCAGATCATGGGTTTACTTCAGCCAGAACATCCCGCATCGGTTTGCAAAGCCCAGATGGTTTGGCTGCGATAGGTTGACAAACTGCGTTACGTTCCTATCCACAGGCAGAGGTCAGTATCATGGGGTATCAGTGCACTGAATAAAGCTGTCAAAAATGAATATTTGTATAATCGAATGAAAGTTCGATTAAGGTTTTTGGGTTTTTAGAAAATGTCGGGCGGTTTCGGCGTTTATCGCCCCGTGCTCAATCATTTTCTGTGCAATTTGACTAACTTGCTCAGGGCTTGCCCCCGCCGTTATCGCAACCGTTCGCGCATGAAGGCGCATATGACCTTTTTGAATACCCTCATCTGCAAGCGCGCGCAAAGCTGCTAGGTTTTGCGCCAAACCCACAGAGGCGATGACCTCTGCCAATTCCCCGGCGGACCCGACATTGATCAATTCTAATGCAGCTTGCGCAGCGGGGTGGGCCTTTGTTGCACCGCCAATAATACCGACGGCCATCGGAAGTTCAATTTCGCCTTTTAAATAACCCGTTGAGGTAACCGCCCATGTGCTTAATGCCGTGTATCGCCCGTTTCTTGCGGCATAGGCATGCGCTCCGGCCTCTATGGCGCGCCAATCATTTCCGGTTGCCAGAACAATAGGGTCAATACCGTTCATAATGCCTTTATTATGCGTTGCCGCGCGATAAGGATCTATTACGGCCAATGTCGCAGCCTCAACAATGCCAGTGCACAGCTCATGGCCGGTGATTTGCCCTCCGTCAAATAGGCTTACATCTAACGACACATGCGCGCGCACCAAACGCAAATCAGCAAGGTTTGACAAAATGCGCAGGCGAACTCTGCCTTGCGAAATTTCTTCGATTTTAGGCGCTATTTTTTCCGCCATTGTATTTACAGTATTGGCTCCCATCGCATCACGAACATCCACTAAGAGATGCAAAACCAGCATATTGCCCAGAGGTGTATCTTTGAAAACATGACCTTCTATTTCAAAACAGCCACCGCCCAAGGAAACCAAGACAGGATCGCACTCATTCGCGGCGGCAATCAATTGGCCGGCATGGCTTTGAATTTTTTCGAGCGCTTCTGCTGGGTCTGAAAGATCCAAGATTTGAATTTGCGCGCGCATAACCGGTCGTTCGGCATTGGCCTGAAATCCCCCACACTTGCGGGCTAATTTTGCCATATGCGAGGCAGCCGCCACGACTGAGGGCTCTTCAACCGCCATAGGGATCAAATAATCGCGATTATTGATTTTAAAATTTGTTGCAACACCAAGTGGAAGCTCGAACTTTCCAATCACATTTTCGATCATCCCATCAGCGATATGCTCTTGAAGGCTGTTTTTCCCGGCAAGATTAACCCGCGCGGTTTGTGATAATCCGGCAGCGTCAGAAACCAAAGCGCGTCTGGTTTCAATTGTTAGGTCGCGAAGGCTGGGGAGCCTTGAATATTCTGCTGATGAATCTGACATAGGTGCCCTTTCATATGCACAGAAAATCATGGCATAGCCGGTTTTGCAAATATGATGTTTCAAATTTAAGCCCGTTGAAAACGACGAAACAGCAGAGTTGAGCGTTACCATGTTAATTGCTGTTTTAAGCTGTAGGGGTAAACGGGCAAGAGCTCACATAAAAGAAACATTCATAAAGATCCGCCAAGCGAAGGCGGTCTCTATTAAGATCTGTGGGTATGATGTCGCACGGCTAGGGCAATACCCTAGCATCTTGTAGCGGCTGATAAATTCTTAATCATTTAGGCTTTTTACATGCAAATACAACTATGTCGAAAGTGCTCAAAATCTTTAAGCAGCATATCTTGTATGTCGCAAATTCAATTTTTGGAACTATCCCTTACACCCACTCTTCAAGCTCCACTTTTGCCGCCTTTCCAAAGGTGTTTTTTGTTGAGGGTTTGAAAACAGAAAAGAAAGAGCATTGGCAAAATAAGGCGCGTATGCGCTTTCTTCGACCAGCTTGAAGTTTATCAGAAGACATATTTCAAATATTTATCTTAAGGCGTGTTTTATAGCCCTCGCATAACCAAAATTGAACTTGGTGCGATGCGATAAAGCCTATGCAATCGGATAATTAAGAGTTTCATTCTGAATCCCTACGAAAAAACCTTTGCCTCAAGCGGTTTGCGTATTTTCGAAACTAAACCCATCTTCGAATGCTTGTTGCGCGATAATATTTGGGTCAAACTGAAATTTCGATGTGATTTTGGCTAGGTGCTCAATCAATTCTTTAGGCGTTTGCATCCTATTTTCATTTTTGCGCGGCGGTAAAGAGCATTGCCCCGACTGCCCAATGGCTTGCCAAAACTTCTGAGCACCCGATGGGGTGGTAATATCCTCTAGTTGCGCGTCAATAAACTTAACTTTTGAACCGAAATAAAGTTTATAATAAGCTTGGCGTGCCGCCATTTCGTAACAATACCAAAGGGCGAGCCCAATCCCCTCAAATCGTGAAAATAATTTCGGATTGATGATTTTTTTTTGGTAGCTAGGATGAAGGTACCATTGCCAAGCCGTAGTTATATGCACAAAATCATGTCTCATTACATAACTTGCGCATTGCCGTACAATATCCCGTTTTAAAATAATTATCTTACTTTTTTCTGCCAGTTGGGTGTGAGAAATATTTTCGATCAACCCGCATTTCCCAAGCGTATGGTTTGTCTCAATATGCATGTTTGAAGTCAGCATTGAAAGTTTTCGTTTCCAAAAATTCTTTACGATCGCGTTATTCCCAGTCTCGTTGAAACTACGCATTATTTTGATATCAGGCATTCGATTGCCAAAATCTTCGATACCCAAAGGTTCATGAAGAGCGTCGCACTTAAAGTTTACGGCTAAAAAATCTGACAACCAGGCTGTACCTGTTCTGCCCGCAGAAAGCGTAAAGATTGTTTCTGGGCTCGCTTTAGTCATTATAAAGGCTCAAAAGTGAATGAAGTTTGTAAGCATTTTTTAACATCTTTGAACATAAACCTGCTGTGCTCTGTTTGCCGAAACGTTGCTCTTTAAAATACAGCCGCTGATAAGAATAGCGTAACATATTGAGGCTTCAGATAGGGTTTCTAATTGTGTTTTGCAACCGTTTAAAATAAAAAAAACGTCTCATATTTTCATGCAATATCTAGCTGTAAAAAGTTTTTATTTTATTGCCTTTTTAAACCGTATCAGTCACTTTTAGCCCATGTTTTTGCCCTTTCGAGATCACAATCCACCCAACCGAAAACCCATCGTCACCTATGGTTTGATCCTTATAAATGCAGCAATATTTTTGAGCTATTGGGGCAGTGTCGATAGCGTAAGAGCCACACAAATCACGTTTGAACATTGGGCGATGTTCCCTGAGGATATTAGCTATGGGGTGAACCTTCATAGCTTGATCAGCTCAATTTTCTTGCATGGCGGGCTGCTTCATTTGGGGGGGAATATGTTGTTTTTATACATTTATGGCGATAATTTAGAGGATGAATTGGGCCATATGCTTTTTTTAGGGTTTTACTTGGCTTGCGGCGCTTTGGCGAATGTGGCGCAGGTTTTGGCTGATCCGGCTTCGCCTATTCCTGTGGTCGGGGCGTCTGGCGCGATCGCGGGGGTGATGGGGGGGTATTTGCTGTTATTCCCAAAAGCTAAGGTTGATATTTTGGTGATTTTCGTTGTGTTTTTCCGCGTTTTTTCAATTTCCGCGTGGATCGTCCTTGGCCTTTGGTTTGCGTTACAGCTACTGAATGGCGCCACCTCCACGGCGGCCGGCAGCGGTATCGCATATTGGGCTCATATCGGTGGCTTTGCCGCCGGTCTTGTTTTGATCTTCCCTTTGTTTATACGCCTTGGAGCAGCCGCATTTTGGCGTCGAACATTGGGGCATCCGCCCCATCCGGAAAAAATCTATGCTGGCTCACTTGCGCGCGTGCCACTGGTCCCCAGGAAGTCAAATACCAGCAAATAGCCATATGAGGCGTGTTGGGTTGATATTTGAAACCAGTCCCTGTGTGAGCTCTTTGTTATGCGCCCCGGATTAAAGCTGCAAATTGGTTAAATTGCAGATCGTTTGCGCATAAAATATCAGCGGTTTCGATAGGATCAGAATTCGCAGCGATGCCTTCTACTATCGCACCTGCTTCGCGCGCTATGATTACGCCGGCCGCAATGTCCCAAACGTTTAAGCGACGCTCCCAATACCCGTCATAGCGCCCTGCAGCCACATAAGCCAGATCAAGGGCTGCCGCGCCCCAGCGCCGCACGCCTGCGCAGGCGGGTAGCAATTGCGCAAGATCTTTCAGTGTTTCAGGCAAATCAGAGCGCCCTGCAAATGGCAACCCTGTTGCGTAAATGCTTTCAATCATCCGTTTGCGGCCCGAAACACGCAACCGGCTGTCATTCAACCAGGCCCCCTGGCCTTTTTCAGCTATGAACATTTCATCTTTTGTCGGATCATAGACCACGCCGGCAACAATTTGCCCTTTATGTTCCAATGCAATGGATACAGCCCAATGTGGCAGACCATGCAAAAAGTTTGTGGTGCCATCTAAAGGGTCAACAATCCATCGCCGCGTGGGGTCTTGCCCGTCGATTGCTTCGCTTTCTTCTCCCACCCAGCCATAAGTGGGGCGGGCTGCTGTTAATTCAGCTTTGATTATCGCTTCTGCCGCGATATCTGCGCGCGATACAAAATCCCCCGCGCTCTTGCTTGAAACTTGTAAATTTTCAACCTCGGTAAAATCTTTCAGAAGCGATCTGCCAGCTTTACGGGCTGCTTTGATCATCACGTTGAGGTTTGCACTTCCTTGCATTCGCCGGGCTCCTAGATAGCTGTGCCGGCTATAAGTTTATTTGCAGGGAATGCCAAGCACCCATCCGCAGATGGGTATTCTTATCTATGTAAAATATTTTGTTACAGCCACGCCCACTGCTGCTGATGTTCCTGTTAAAACGGCACCCCAAATGACATCAACCATCACCATTTGCGCCGTCCAGCCCTTCAGGGTCGCGAAATTTGTAAACTCATAGGTTCCATAGGCCAGCGCGCCAAGAACAGCTCCGGCAAAAAACGCCTGAGCGATTGAACCAACATTCAAGGCGGGGATAGACACAAACCAGACCACGCCCACAACATAAAACAAGTAAAACACCGCTGCAGGGCCCATGCGAAGGTCTTCCAGCATCATCGGCCCGATATTCGCAGAAAAGAGAGGGTACATCACCTTTTTCAGCATAACGACGTCAAGCGCTAGAAAGACGATTGCGGTACTAATATACAACAAAATATGTATCATTTTTTCTCCTGCTCTTTGACTATACGCTTGTTGACTTACATTGGATCATGAAGCGCAGAAAAATCACTGCCCAATAAAGCCTCTCTATAGAGAACGACGATATCGAAAAGCGGCCGTGATACGTTTTTGCTTTGGTGTTCGCTTGGTTGAAGCGATGATTGAAGGCTTTAATGGGAATGCGCTGCGTCAGAGCGATTTAAGTCGACCGGTACGTCAAGCGTCATTTCGCCGGCCTTCTCAAAAGTTAAGACGATAGAAATCAAATCACCCTGGTGCCAGCTGTTGTGCAACCCCATCAGCATGATGTGATCTGCACCACGTTTAAGCATGGCTATTTTGCCTGCTTCAATCACAAACCCGCCGATGACGGGTCGCATTTTCATCACCCCATCCGAAGATTGTATATGAGTGTGTAATTCGGCTTTCTGCGCCGCGGTTGACGCAACGCTGACGAGCCGATCATCGGCCGTGCCGTGATTATGGATCATCATGAAAATTCCGCCCGCTTTTGACGAGGGGGTTGCGCGATACGCGTAAGCATCTTTAACCATAATCGTATCGGCGGATAGCAATGCTGGCAGGCCGCAGAGCATGATAGCTGCAAAAAAGGATCTTATTAGGGTCATTTCCAGTCTCTCTTTGTTCGGTCAAAATTTATAAAGATGTGGTTTTGACCTGAGAGGGTGGGGCACGTAGCCGAATAGAGTAAACGGATTTTTGGTAAACATCCTGCTGTCTTAAGGTCTCGGCATAATGCCCGGCGGCTGGCGTTGTTAAGGCAACGCCGCGGATCATATCTGCATCTATGGGATTCAGGCAAGAACATTCAGGGCAGGCGGTCTCATCTGAGATCGGTGCGCCATGGGCATCCACAGCAAGGACAAAAGACGCATCTCCACTGCAAATAACCACATGTCCTGCGATGTCTTGTATCAAAACGCTGCGCGCAGATATTTGCCCGCTAGATAATAGTGCTGCTACCAGCAAGCAAAAACCACAGAATACCCTGAACCGTATTTTCGAACGATAGGATGTGTTTTTCACCTAAAAAACCCTCGTCAGGCGTTGGTGTCTAGACCGGCATTATCCACAAAAACGCCGCTGCGTTGGTTTGATGTTACGCTGCGGCCGTTTGGGCCTTGGCAATTTCTTTTTTCAATTTCAATGCGTTTGTTGACAATTCGTCATCTTTGGCCTTTGCCAAAAATTGATCTAAGCCGCCACGGTGATCAACAGAGCGCAATGCGGCTGCTGAAATGCGGAATTTAAAACCACGATTTAAAACTTCAGACTGCAAGGTCACGTCGTTCAGATTTGGCAAAAAGCGGCGCTTGGTTTTGTTATTGGCATGGCTGACATTGTTACCAGACATCGGGCCTTTTCCTGTAAACTCGCAACGACGTGCCATTTCTCAATCCTCTTGCTTCTGCTTAATGCGCATTTTGCGCCAATTCCACCACTTAAGGGCAGCATGCCACAGGCAGGCCCAAAACTTGAAATGCGGTATTAGGGGCATTGAACCGGCGCGTCAAGCGCCTGACGCCTTGAAAAAGCCGAGTGGGTTCGAAAACCGCCCTAAATTTCCCACTGCAAGTGCCAAGGCGCGATCGCTGCGGTTTTACAACCGCCCAAACATTCGAATCACTCACGTCGGCTAAGGTGTTTCAAAATCTGTTCCGCCGCACGCGCTGGAGAAAGCTCTCCGGATTCAACTTGCAGGCCCAGACGGTCGATTTCATTTTTAATTTCTTGTCGGTTCAAAACGTCTAAGGCGCCTTGCTTGACGTCTTCCTCAAACCAAAATCGTGCCTGTTGGGCGCGCCGGCCTGCAAAATGGCCATTGGCTTTGCGCCAATTAGTCAGCTCAAGCACCGCTTGCCAAGCCGCTTCAAGTCCCAAAAGCGTTAAGGCAGATACGGTCATCGCCATCGGAAAGTTTGAAGGATCTTGAGGGCGCTTTCGCAGCAACCGCAAGGCACTGGAATAATCCGCGCAGGTGCGATTTGCCGCTGTGCTCAGCTCTCCATCGGCTTTATTCACTAAAATAATATCGGCCATTTCCATGATGCCACGTTTTACGCCCTGTAATTCATCGCCACCGGCCGGAGCCAAAAGCAGCAAAAAAATATCCGACATTTCCGACACGATCGTTTCCGATTGCCCCACCCCAACGGTTTCAATGAACACAACATCAAATCCGGCGGCCTCGCAGAGCGCCACAGCATCGCGGCTGCGCCGCGTGACCCCTCCCAAATGAGATTGGCTGGGAGAGGGGCGGATAAAGGCCATTGGGTCGCGCGACAATCGATCCATTCTGGTTTTATCCCCCAAAATCGAGCCACCTGAACGCAGCGAGCTGGGATCAACCGCCAGCACCGCCACTTTCAAACCGCGCGCGGTGAGCAAGCTGCCAAAGGCTTCTATAAAGGTTGATTTTCCCACACCCGGCGTGCCTGATAACCCGATACGCAAGGCGCGTTTGGGATGTTTCTGGAGCGTTTGTATCAAAGCAATCGATTGCTCGCGGTGATCACTGCGCTGGCTTTCAACCAGTGTAATCCCGCGTGCCAGGGCGCGGCGATCCTGCTGTAGGATTTGATGCGCTAGCTGATCGATATCGGTCATTGAGGGTTTTAACTTTCTACGAGCAGGGGTTGGTGTTTCACGTCTTTGGCAGTATGGTTTTGACGCGAACTCGTAAGAAAAGTCCAGCGGAGCCTTTCTAAAAATGCATTTTTTTAAAACGCTGGTAGCCTTTTTTCTATACATCTTTATCGCTGTGCCAAGTTTTTCGGCAACGTTAGGAGCGGTTGAAGGCGAAGAAACGCATCGCTTTGACGTGTTTCTTTTGGGCATCAAGGCGGGTGAACTTCGCTATCATAAAAGCGTGAAAGGCACCGCTTATTCGGCACAAACGGTGTTGGAAACAACTGGTTTGGTGGCGTTGCTAGCCCCCTACATGTTTCAGGCAGAGGTAACGGGACAGCGCTTGAAAAATCGGTATCTTCCGCAAAGTTATGTGGAAATATCCAATACTGGCAAGCGTATAACCAACAAAACAATGCGCTATAAAAATCAACGCCCAACGCTTTTGGCAGCTGGAGAGCGGAAAAAATACTGGTTGAAACCCGCCGACCAAAAGGGCACGCTTGACCCGCTTTCGGCGCTGGTTGCTTTGCTTGATGACGCGGTGAGCTCTCAGCTGTGTAACGCCGATTTGCCAGTATTTGATGGAGAAAGACGGGTTTTGCTCTCCTTATCGGGGCCCACAAAACTTCCAGAGGATGGATTGACCTGCCAAGGGATTTACACACGTCTAGGCGGGTTTTCCAAACAGGAACTGGCGGATGGAATCACATTCCCCTTTTACATAAATTACCACCCCATTGACGCTGGTTATAGGGTTACGAAATTCAGCTTCAGCACATTGCGTGGAACGGCGACCTTTGAGCGCCGTTAAATTCAATCCGGACCCCGCTTTGCCGATTACAAAAGTGATCCCAGAGCTGCTTGGGGCAATCGAACGCAGCTCTAAACTGATCTTAACCGCGCCGCCCGGAGCTGGTAAAACCACCATAGTGCCGCTGGCCTTGTTGGCAGCGGGTAAAATTAAAGGCCGGATTATTGTGTTGGAGCCCCGCCGTCTGGCGGCCCGCGCCGCTGCAGAGCGCATGGCCCAAAGCCTGAATGAGGCGGCTGGCGATACGGTGGGGTATCGTATGCGAGGCCAGCAAAAAACCTCGACCCAGACGCGTATCGAGGTGGTGACCGAAGGCATTTTAACCCGAATGTTGCAAAGTGATCCTGAATTAACGGGCATCGGTGCCGTAATTTTTGATGAGTTTCACGAGCGGTCTTTGAATGCAGATCTTGGTTTGGCCTTGTGTTTGGAAGCGGCCAGTGCGTTTCGCGAAGATCTGCGTATTCTTGTGATGTCGGCTACATTGGATGTCGCGCCGCTGGTCACGCTGATGCAGCATCCCCCGGTAATCGCAGCCGAGGGGCGTAGTTTTCCAGTCGCGCCAATTTGGCTGGACCGACCGCTTCCAAAATTAATTAAATTCGAAACTGCAATCTGCGATTTGGTCTTACAAGCGTTGCCGCAGACCAGCGGTGCGGTTTTGGTGTTCTTGCCTGGTGAGCGTGAAATTCACAAAACCGCTGCTTTGTTAAAGTCTAATTTGCCCAGAAGTTGCACAGTGAATACTTTATTCGGCGCGATGCGGTTTGAAGATCAGAAAGCAGCGCTGGCGCCGGCCTTGGACACGCGAAAAATTATATTGGCCACGGCGATTGCGGAAACCTCTCTCACGATTGAGGGCATTCGCATTGTCGTCGATGGAGGCTTGGCCCGACGCGCTCAATATGATCCGGGTTCGGGCATGTCCCGCTTGATTACCCAGCGGGCCAGCAAGGCCGAAGCCACGCAGCGCCAGGGCCGCGCTGGGCGCCTTGACAGCGGATGGTGTTACAAATTGTGGTCAAAAGCGGAAGAGGGCGCTATGGCCGCTTTTGCCCCGCCGGAGATAAGTTCAGCAGATCTGGCACCTCTCGCGATTGAGCTGGCCATGTGGGGTGCCAGTCCGGATGACTTGCCGTTGCTGACACAGCCCAACCCGAAGGCGTTTGCCGAAGCGCAGGACCTGTTAATGGTGCTTGGTGCCTTAACGCCTTCCAAGCGACTGACCGCCCATGGCAAGGCGATGGCGCGGTTGCCAATGCATCCGCGTGCTGCGCATATGGTGCGCAAAGCCGGCAATGCGGCTGCGCCAATCGCCAGTTTGCTTGCCGAAAAGGATCCTCTAAGCCGCGACGCGCCAAGCGATATCAGCCTGCGCCTCGAAGCCCTGCGCGATCTTGCTAAATTTAAGCAAAACAGGCCCTATGATGTAAAGATGCAAACCTTAAGCAGCATCAAGGCTGAAACCAAGCGCCTGCAAAAGCAGATCGGTCATCAGGCAGAGCCGCTCAGCGACGCTCAAATGATCGCGCTTGCCTATCCAGACCGGATCGGGTTGCGGCGTAAAGGCGGCGCGCCACGATTTTTGCTATCAGGTGGCAAAGGGGCAATTTTAAATGCAGAAGACCCTTTAAGTTCGCAGCGTCTATTGGTTGCTGCAGATTTAGATGGCAATCCAAAAGAGGCTAAAATTCGCGCAGCCATTGCGCTCTCAGAAGCCGAGTTGCGCAGCCTCTTTGCCGATCGAATCGAGTGGAAACAAAGCTGTTTGTGGTCTAAGCGCGAAGCGCGTGTTGTAGCACGCAAAATCGAATATTTTGGTGCGCTTGCGCTTACCGAGCAGATTTGGAACGATGCGCCCGAACTGGATATTGCGCGTGCTATGTTAGAGGGGGTGCGCGAGATCGGGTTTGTGTATGCGCCCGCGGCGCGGCGCTTTATCAGCCGCGTGAACTTGGTGGGGCGCAACATGCCAGATTTTTCAGAGGCAGCGCTGATGGAAGGCTTGGAACGTTGGTTGCTGCCATATCTTGGCAAGATTAAAAATGCCGAAAGCTGGAAAAACTTTGATATCCTGCCAGCTTTACAGGCCCAGCTTTCATGGGAGCAAACGGCAGAGCTTGATCGCTTGGCTCCCGCGCATTTCGTGACCCCGCTTAACCGCAAAGTGGCGATTGATTACAGCTCAGGGGTTCCTGAAATTGCCGTGCGGTTGCAGGAAATGTTTGGGCAAACCAGCCATCCTAATATTGCGGGAAACCCGCTTAAAATCACGCTGCTCTCGCCCGCTGGGCGGCCGTTGCAAACCACAATGGATCTGCCTGGTTTTTGGCGCAGCAGTTATCTGGACGTGCGCAAAGACATGCGCGGGCGCTATCCCAAGCATCCTTGGCCTGAAAACCCGGCGCAAGCCCTGCCGAGCCTGCATAAAAAGCGGTCTCCAAAATAGCGCCAAAGCGCGGCACAGTCCAGATTATAGCCGCTTTCACCCTTGGTTTAAAATCGGCTGTTTAAACCAAGGGTTTTAAGAAAGCCTGATCCAACCGTCTAAGCCGCCTTTAAACATCATGCGGAAAAGCCTATCCTCGCCTTTATGAACAATTCTGAAGACAAGGCGCATAGGCAGCAGCAAGCGGCGGCTTTATGTTTAAAGCATCGTAAAGGCAAATTATCGGTCTTGATGATTACCAGCCGAAAAACCAAACGCTGGATTTTGCCAAAGGGCTGGCTGGAAGAGGATAAAACCGAGGCCGAAGTTGCTCTGATGGAAGCCTGGGAAGAGGCCGGGGTTATAGCAGATCCAACATCTCCGGCGTTGATCGGCTCTTATCACTACGTCAAACGCCTGCGCGGCGCGCAGGAAGTGCCCCTTGAGGTCAATGTTTACCGAATTGCCCCTTGTACATTAGCAAAGCGCTATCCTGAGAAAAAACAACGGCAACGCAAATGGGTCTCGCTGAAAAAAGCTGCTAAAATGGTGGATGAGCAAAGTTTAAAGCGATTGCTTTTGGCGCAGATTGAAAGCGATGAAGGCAATGCTGGAAATTAAAAAGGATTTTGTGGGTATTTTACCGAGTGTAAATACAACCCCTGAGGCGGGCTGACCGGACCGCAGGCGGCGCGCGACCGCGCCTCAAGCGCTTGCTTGACTTGAGCGGGTGACCAAGCGCCCACGCCAACGCGCTCTAACGTGCCAATGAAGCTGCGCACCTGATTGTGTAGAAAACTGCGAGCCTCGACGGTGAAATGGAATTCGCATCCAAAGGGTAAATCGATCTGTTCAATCTGCAGCCGGTCTAAGGTTTTTAGCGGGCTTTGAGCCTGACACATGCTGGATCTGAAGGTTGTAAAATCATGCAAGCCGATCAAATGCTGCGCGGCCTCTTGCATGGGCTGTAAATGCAAATCCTGGCGTACTTGCCACACCAATCCCGCATTATGCACGGCGGGCGCGCGCCGCGAGAGAAGCTTGAAAACATATTTGCGCCCGATGGCCGAAAATCGTGCGTGCCAATCAGCCGCCACTTCGGCGCAAGCGGTGATCGAAACCGGCTGTGGTTTGAGGTGAAAGTTTAACGCTTCGCTCAAACGAAAGGGATCCCAGCGGGTGGATAAATCGCAATGCGCAACCTGTCCGATTGCGTGAACGCCCGTATCCGTGCGCCCAGCACCAGCCACCTCCTGCAGCCCAGGGGCAAGTTTTCGCAGGGCTGTTTCTAGCGCCTCTTGAACCGAGGGTTGATCAGCTTGGCGCTGCCATCCACAAAAAGGAGCGCCATGATATTCAATTTTGAAAGCGTAACGAGGCATGCGCGTGCTCTAAAGCAAAATATAAGATTAGAAAAGTACTTCAAACCAAATCATAACTGTTTGCAAATGTACCGCCTTGCTTACCCGCATGCTGTTGGGCTGCGCATCTTAGCGCGTAAACCCGGGTTTTTCGACCGGCCCGGAGATCGTGTTCCATGCATTTTTAGACAATGAGATGCCCAAGATCCGGTTTGGATTGGTGGGCGGCGGCATATGAACATTTTGAAGCGTTGAAAACCCAAATCTTTCATAATAGGGCGCGTCACCGATCAGCATTACCCGCTGGTGACCCATGTCCTGCGCGATCTTCAGGCTTTCACGAATCAAAAAGCCCCCCAACCCTTCGCCTTGTCGGGTGGGATGCACCGCCACTGGGCCCAATAACAGCGCTGGTTGCTGGGCGATATTGACGGGCCAATATCGAATGGCCCCGCCAAGCGCGCCAGTTTCGTCACGGATCAAAAAGCATAAGGCCGCCACTGGGGTTGCATCATCGCGCAGGCGATAAGATGACAAGGCTTCGCGGCCGGGCGCAAAGCATAGGTCAAACAAAGCTTCGACCTCCCACCAATCTGCGGGCGTTTCTGGCGTTAAATCAAGCACGGCTCATATTCCACTTTGCGCTGGAACTGGGCTTAACATGAGGATAAGTCAGGATCAAACAGGAGAGAGAGCTATATTTTACGAACCCGAACAAGGCCATGGCCTGCCTTATAACCCTTTCAATGCCATCGTGACGCCCCGGCCAATTGGTTGGATTTCAACCCGCGATGCACAAGGGCGTGATAACCTTGCCCCTTATTCATTTTTCAACGCCGTGGCCTATGTGCCCCCACAGGTGATGTTTGCCTCAACGGGGGAAAAGCCGGATCAAAATGGCACCAAAGACAGCGTTGCGAATATCCGGGAAACCGGCGTTTTTTGCGTGAATATTGTTGAACATGCGATGATCAAGCAAATGAATGCAAGCGCTGCCACTTTGCCCTATGATACCGATGAATATGAACAAGCCGGGCTACAGCAGATCGCGTGTAATATCATAAATTGCGCGCGCGTTGCCGGCGCGCCTGCGGCGCTAGAATGTAAGCTGACGCAAATTGTTAACCTGCCCGGCGCGGCTAATTTTGCCGTGTTTGGAGAAGTGATTGGTGTGCATATGCGGGAGGATTGTATCGAAAATGGCCGGTTTGATGTCACGAAATTCAAGCCTTTAACGCGTTTGGGGTATCGGGATTATGCAATCATTGAAGAGACGTTTCAATTGGCCCGTCCAGATGAAGGCAAAAATCCCAATATCAAGCCAAGGGTATAATGTGCCTTGCACCACTGCCCGAATTCTGTTTTTTGGTTTTTATGAGATATCGTGCGCTTAAAAGCCGGCTCCGACGCGGCTAATCCTTTGTTTTGTATCCGCGGCCCCTGTGCGCGTGATGCTCTTTGCCCGGCCTAAGGCCATTTCAGATAATTCGCTTTTCAAGGACAGATCCCGTTATGATCCCCTCAATTTTGCCAACTTACGCGCGCGCACCTTTCAGTTTCACCAAAGGCGAAGGCACCTGGCTGATCGAAGAAGATGGCCGCAGATTTTTGGATTTGGGCGCTGGCATTGCCGTGAATGCGCTAGGCCATGCGCATCCGAGCCTTGTTGCGGCCCTAACCGAGCAAGCGCAAAACCTTTGGCATGTGTCGAACCTATATACTATCCCCCAGCAAACGGAGCTGGCGGATCAACTTGTGGCGCAGAGTTTTGCCGATACGGTGTTTTTCACGAATTCGGGCACCGAAAGCTGCGAGCTTGCCGTCAAAATGGCGCGTAAATATTGGTTCGAAAAAGGCCAGTCAGACCGCGTTGAGATTATCACCTTCTCGGGATCTTTTCATGGCCGCTCTTCGGCGGGTATCGCGGCGGCGGGGTCAGAAAAAATGACCAAAGGTTTTGGCCCGCTTCTGCCGGGATTTGTGCATCTTGATTGGGCCGATCACGCCGCGATTGATGCCGCTATTACGGCAAAAACTGCGGCGATTTTGATTGAGCCGATTCAAGGTGAAGGCGGTATTCGCCCTGTGCCGGATGCTTGCTTGAAAGGCTTAAGAGAGCTTTGTGACCGCCATAATCTGCTGCTAATTTTTGACGAAGTGCAATGCGGTATTGGCCGCAGTGGTAAGTTGTTCGCCCATGAATGGGCGGGCGTTACCCCCGATATTATGATGGTCGCAAAAGGCATTGGTGGCGGATTTCCTTTGGGGGCTGTTTTGGCCAGTGAAGCGGCGGCTTTGGGCATGGGCGCGGGCACGCATGGATCAACTTATGGCGGAAATCCTTTGGCCTGCGCCGTTGGATGCGCGGTTTTGGCAAGCGTCGCTGATGAGGCTTTTTTAGCTGAGGTGCGCCGGAAGTCAGCGTTGTTCAAACAAAAACTGGGGGGGCTGATCGCGGCCCATCCAGATGTGTTGGAAAGTCTGCGCGGGGAAGGTTTGATGCTGGGCTTAAAATGTAAATGCGCAAATACAGATTTGGTGGCGGCAGGCTATGAGGCATTGGTTATCACCGTTCCGGCTGCGGATAATGTGGTCCGTTTGTTACCGCCGCTAAACATCACGGATGATGAGATAGAGCTTGCAATCGCGCGGCTTGATCAGGCGGTGCAACGCTTGAAACCAAAATAATTTTAACGGTGCGCTTGAAGCTTTGCCGCCCATAGGGCAGGTTGCGCGGTTTAAACCCGATGCGCGCGTTTGAAAAATAAGGAAAGCCCGGATGCAACATTTTCTCGACATTCATAAATCCGCACCCGAAGCGCTGCGTCAGATTATCGACCAGGCGATGGAGATGAAAAACGACCGCGCGGGGCAACCGCGTGCTGCGTTAGACCGCGGGCGGCCTTTGGCGGGCCAGATGGTGGCGTTGATTTTCGAAAAACCCTCAACCCGTACGCGGATCAGCTTTGATGTTGGTGTGCGCCAGATGGGGGGCGAAACTATGGTGCTTTCAGGCGCAGATATGCAGCTTGGACATGGGGAAACCATCGCTGACACGGCGCGGGTTCTGAGCCGCTATGTGGATTTGATCATGATCCGAACCTTTGAGGAGGCCACGCTGCTGGAAATGGCGGAACATGCTAGCGTACCAGTGATAAACGGACTGACCAATCGCACGCATCCTTGCCAGATTATGGCTGATATCATGACGTTTGAGGAACATCGCGGCCCGATCAAAGGCAAGAAAGTGGTGTGGTCAGGAGATGGTAATAATGTCTTTGCCAGTTTTGCCCATGCCGCAGGCCAATTCGGGTTTGATCTCACCTTTACCGGGCCTGAGCCCTTAGATCCCGAAGAGGTGTTCGTGAACGCGGCGCGCGCGAAAGGCGTAAAAATTGAGATTGAGCGCAACCCTCAAAAAGCTGTCGAGGGTGCCGATCTTGTGGTAACGGATACATGGGTTAGCATGCATGATCCGCAATCAGCGCGCGAACGCCGGCATAATCAATTGCGTGGCTATCAGGTGAACAGCGCCTTGATGGCCAACGCCAAATCTGAGGCTTTGTTTATGCATTGCCTTCCCGCGCATCGTGAGGATGAAGCCACATCAGAAGTGATGGATGGCCCGCAATCTGTGATATTTGATGAGGCTGAAAATCGTTTGCACGTACAAAAAGCAATCATGCGACACTGCTTGGGGCTTTAAAAACCTGCGCTATTGCCATTGCTCTGGGGCGCTGTCCTGCGCGCTTGCCGGCGCAAGTGCCAGCGGTAGATAATGGGTGCAAGCACGTAATCATAAATGGCAGAGGCCGCCTGTTTTATGATCGGCAACCCGATCAGCCGCGCCAGAAAACGATAGCGCGGCATATCTTGCCAAAGCACCAAAAAGGCAGGGATGCCGCTATAAAGCTGACCTGATTTACGCACGTAAAGGCGCTTCGCGGCTTGATCCGAGCTTAAGCCCCAGCTGTTTAAATCGCAGCTGTTGAGGTCATCAAAGCGCAACGCCAACCCGCGATCAGCGCTATAGGAGGCGTAGTGGTTTATCTCAAAGCGGCATACAGGGCAGTCGGCGTTATATAAAATTTTGGTTTCTTCTTGCATCTTGCATCTCCTTGCCTCCACAAATTAGGCGGCAAACGAAAGATGGCAAGCGCTCAATGGCCCTCAAACGAGCAAAGGCTGTGCAAGGGCAAGCCCATCGCCTGCAATTTCTTTGATCCGCCCAACTCGGGCAAATCAATCACAAAGGCACAGGCCGTTACATCGCCGCCAAGCCGCTCAATCAGTTTCACGCCAGCCTCTGCTGTGCCCCCGGTGGCCAAAAGATCATCGACCACCAACACGGTTTCACCCGCTTCGATCGCGTCTTCGTGCAATTCAAGCACGGCTTGGCCATATTCTAACGTATACTCTTGGCTGATCACCGATCCCGGCAATTTACCCTGCTTGCGGATCGGCACGAAGCCGCATCCTAGATGGTAGGCAACGGCGCCGCCTAAAATAAATCCGCGCGCCTCTAAACCCGCGACTTTGTCAATTTTCTGCCCCAGATAGGGTGCAACCAATTGTTTGATCGCCAATTGAAACCCATCGGGGTCATCAAACAACGTTGTCACATCGCGAAACATAATGCCGGCATGGGGAAAATCAGGGATTGTGCGAATATAGTCTTTTACGGTTTTCATACGAGCTCCAGAAGCAACCTAAAGATCTGGTAACACGAAATAATTTTTCTTTTCAAGTTGGATGTCTCAATCTTGATCGCCCAATAGATGCGCCGCGCTGCAGGACGGGCCCGTCGTAATGCTACCGCAAGCACAAGTAGGCTGTTCTCTTTGGAAAAAATGCGGTAATGGACATTTTGAACCCACTCCCAGCGATTTGGATAAGCTTATGAAACGTGCCATCCTCGGCTCTTTTGCCAATTTGACCATGCCCGATTTGAACGTGATGAATGATGAAGGGTTGAGCGCGGCGCGGCTGCGCATCGAATTGCTTTCTGGTCTCACCGTGGCCCTGGCTCTCATTCCCGAAGCGGTGGCTTTTGCCTTCGTTGCTGGTGTTCACCCTTTGGTTGGGCTTTATGCTGCGTTTTTGGTAGGATTGATCACGGCGGTGATCGGGGGGCGCCCCGGGATGATTTCTGGTGCAACAGGGGCGCTGGCGGTTGTGATGGTCGCCCTAGTTGCACAGCATGGCGTTGAGTATCTGTTCGCCACGGTCGTGCTGATGGGAATTTTACAAATCTTTGCCGGCGTCATGCAGTGGGGAAAATTTATCCGATTGGTGCCGCATCCGGTGATGTTGGGCTTTGTAAACGGATTGGCTATTGTTATTTTTCTTGCGCAGCTCACCCAGTTCAAAGTGCCAGGTACGATGGAAATTGGCGGGCATGGCGCTGTTGGTGGAGAGTGGTTAAGTGGAACGCCCTTGATCACCATGTTGGGTCTTGTGGCGCTTACGATGGGTATTATTTACATCATGCCGCGCGTGACAAAAATTATTCCAGCGCCTTTAGCAGGCATTGGTATTGTCGCCGCTGTGGTGATTGGGTTCGGGTTGGACGTGCCCAGAGTGGGCGATATGGCGTCCATCAAAGGTGGGCTTCCCAGCTTTCACTTTCCCCGAGTTGAACTGAGTTGGGAAACCCTTCAAATCATCTTGCCCTATTCAATCATTTTGGCCGCGATTGGTTTGATAGAAAGCCTTTTAACCCTTAACCTCGTGGGCGAAATGACCAATAAACGCGGCGGCGCCAGCCAAGAATGCGTTGCGCAAGGCGTAGCAAATACCGTGACCGGGTTCTTTGGCGGGATGGGGGGCTGCGCGATGATCGGGCAGTCAATGATCAATGTGCGCTCGGGTGGACGCACGCGGATCGCCGGGATCGCAGCGGCTTTATTCTTGCTGCTGTTTATTTTGGTGGGCTCTAGCATCATTGAAATGATTCCCTTGGCCGCGCTTGTCGGGGTGATGTTCATGGTGGTGATTGGAACCTTCGCGTGGAACTCGCTTACCATTTTGCGCCGCGTGCCTTTAACAGATGCCTTCGTTACGGTGTTGGTCACCATCGTGACGGTTCTGTCTGATCTCGCAGTTGCGGTGGTCGTTGGAGTGATTGTTTCGGCCTTGGCTTATGCGTGGAACAACGCGCGCCGGATCCATGCTCATGAAGAGATCAATCAAGATGGCAGCAAATCCTACCGCATTCAGGGGCCTTTGTTTTTCGGTTCATCTGATGGGTTCGTCGAGTTATTCACACCAGATGAAGATCCTGATACGGTGGTTGTCGATTTTGCGGATAGTCGGGTGGTGGATCAATCGGCGCTTCAGGCGATCGAAGCCGTGGCAGCAAAATATGAGGGGGCTGGAAAACGCATTCAATTGCGTCATCTCAGCCGCGATTGCCACCGTTTGCTCAGCAAGGCTGGCCATCTGATGGTTGATAGCGAAGATGATCCAGATTACGCGCTGGCGGTGAATTATTCTGTGCGTACCGGAATTTTGGAAAGCGGGCATTAAGACCTTTGCTGGTTGCTCTGTCCCTTCTGCGTAAAATGCGGTTTATACGTCGATGATGCAAAACGGTCAGGGCGAGGCAGGCACGATCAAAACTTGAAAGCCGATCTGTGGAGCTGAGAAAATTATGGCGAAACTTTATTTTCATTATTCTACGATGAATGCAGGAAAATCGACCTTACTGTTACAAGCAGCGCATAACTATCACGAACGAGGGATGAAAACCTATTTGTTGACGGCGCAGTTTGACCGCCGTGCGGGTGAGGGAAAAATTGCATCGCGGATCGGAGTAGAAAAAGCCGCTGACACATTTGCAACTGGTGAGAATTTATATCAAAAAATTCAGCGCCGCCTGTCAGATCGTTCCTGCGATTGTATCTTCATCGATGAAGCGCAGTTCCTCGAGCACGGCCAGGTTTGGCAATTGGCACAGGCGGTAGATGATTTGAAAGTTCCGGTCATGTGTTATGGCTTGCGGGTTGATTTTCAGGGCCAACTGTTTCCCGGCTCGGCAGCTCTTTTGGCGCTTGCGGATGAAATGCGAGAAATTAGAACCATCTGTCATTGCGGGAAAAAAGCGACGATGGTGATCCGGCAAGATGAGACGGGTCAGGTGATAACGCAAGGCGCACAGGTGCAAATTGGCGGTAATGAAACCTATGTGTCTCTCTGCCGCCACCATTGGCGCGAAGCAACCGGGTCGTGAATTCACTTTTGAAACTGTGTCTAGCCCCCTATATTTGTCCATTGATTTTTGGTTTCTCTAATAAGGTTTCTG
>LGRT01000016.1 GCA_001642945.1 Rhodobacteraceae bacterium SB2
TGGTCTGTACAGCGCATATAAGATGTCACAATAGGTAAGGTGGAGAATATATAATGGCGCATGAATTAGGACATCAAGGTTTTGGCGCAGCGGCTGAAATGGGTCCGTATGGACAAGGCATGGGCGTTTTAAACACTTTAGGCGGCAGCGCAAAGGCTGGCCAGCAGGCTATGGACTATGCGCGCCAATTGTACCCAGACTCGCCAGAGGCAGATCCTTGGGAAGCTGCGTTTCGGTTCTTTGCTGAAATGGGCAAGCAGGCGTCACAACCCGGTGCAACTGTGCTTGGCTCTGCTGTTGGTTCAATGCAAGTTCCTATGGATTACCTTGCCGCCAAGAAGAAAGAAAAGCGTGAGACAGATCGTGCGCGGCTGACAACTGCTGTTCAATTGGCCCCAAGTTTGAAGCCAAAGCCTACCGCTGGTAAAGTAACGTATCGACCAGCGACAGCCGCAGAGCTAGCCCAATATGGCGGTGCATCCGCTGGCCAGATGGGCAGTGACGGTAAGTTTTATGATTTAAGCAAAACAACATCAGGGGGCGGAAACGCGCTTACCACTTTTGGTATTGTAGATAGTCCAAACGATACAATAGGTACAAATTTGCTTGCAATAGAAAATCTTCTTGGAAGAAAAGTTGCTCTTGATGGTAATAATAATGTTGTATTATCAAAAGATGAATCAGAGGTTTTAAATGCACAAGGCTTCCTGCTTCCTAAACAATCAGCAGATTCAAAAGTAACAACTAAATCTCTTGGTCAGGGATCATTAGCTGAATATATGTCTGCGGAAGATGCAAAGGCGTTTGTTGTAGCTCAAGGTCTTTCTGAAGACAGTCCTAATTTTAACAGGATTGTTGAAGATTTAACGGCAGTAAATGATGATCAGATTGGAAAATCAATTATTCAAAATGGTGTTTTCTTAGAGTTGTTCCCAATTTACCAAAATGAAAATTTAGTAAATTTCCAACTGTCTCCAACTAAGTCGCCAGTTATACCGTATTTCACAACGTATACTCAAAAACGCCTGCCCCTGCTTGCTAAGTCAGCCGATACATACAACAGCCAAGCAGTAGAAGTTTTGCCAAGGGTTGATGAGGCTCTAGCTTTATTAAAATCTGGAGAGGTAACTACGGGGTTGCTTGATGAAAAAATGTTACCTTACAAACAAGTTTTTAATCAAATGTTTGGAATAAACGACCCACAGATAACAAACCTTTTGACGCTCCAAGCGACATCAAACTTTATGGCTCCAAAAA
The DNA here is from genome assembly GCA_001642945.1 of Rhodobacteraceae bacterium SB2. Lineage (GTDB taxonomy): Bacteria > Pseudomonadota > Alphaproteobacteria > Rhodobacterales > Rhodobacteraceae > Thalassovivens > Thalassovivens spotae. Next base: position 1,258 of record LGRT01000016.1, read on the forward strand.
TGCGCCCTGTTGGCTCTGGCTCAACGTCAGACATGGAATTTAAAGCCTACCAAAAGGCGGCTCTTTTTATCGGCAATACTCCAGAAGCAAACTACATATCTTTGTATGCGTTTAAAAAGATGGCTGAAAACGCGATTGAACTAAATATAAAAGAAAGAGAACTTTTAACATCTAATGACTATTCAGATTTGACTGCCGTAAACAACGAATTAAAACGTGGAGACTCAGGAATATTTGAAAAATATACTGGTCCTACGGAGGGGCCAGACGCGCAAGCAGACTTTGAAATATGGTATAACAGCTTAGAAGATGGGGCAGTAATTATAAACAATGGTTTATTCAATGTTAATGACTCATATGTAATTAAAGGATGGGGTTCATAATGGCTGGCTTTGCATTACCAGAGGGCGCTGGAACAGTAACTACATCGACAACAAAAACAGAATCTGGTTTAGAGCTAGAAGAAGCAGAACGCTCAATTCTTGAAAGAATTATTGCTGCCCCTAAAGCAATTAGTGACGCCATAACTGGTGAGGGCCAAGACATTGAATTTCCAGATGTCCCAGAGGCTGCTAGTGGGATGCCTGCTGGTGAAGGACCGGGGTTCTGGGAAGGTCTTCTGCCAAATTTAAAAGTTATGGCCGCAAGAGATGATTTTGGTAAAACTGAAATTATGGAAAATGCCTTTAAAGACGATCCTCGTTGGGGTGGAGCTTTTGTGGATAAATTTGGACTTCCCATGATTATGTGGAGCGACAAGCCATATTATGTAAATAAACCGGGAGCCAGCAGTCAAGATTTAGGCACTGCTATTGGCGAACTCACAAAATTCTTCCCTGCAACTAAAATTGCCAATGCTGGAAAAACTGTGTGGTCAGTTTTAAGAAGGGGCGCTCTTGGGTATTCCGCAACAGAAGCTGGAAGCCAAGCTCTGGAAACTCAATTGGCTCCAGAAGTTGCTTCTGCAAAGAAGAAATCTGGAGAAGTCACTCCAGAAACCCTTAGAGATGACATCGCGCTATCGACAGCAATTGGAGTTGGTGCTGACGTTGTTCTTCCTCCAGCGGCAAAATTGGCAAAAAGATCCGTTGTAGGAGCTGCAAAATCAATAACTCCAGCAGCCGTTAAAAATCTTTTCCCTAGAATTACTCCTGAGATAATGAACACGTCTAAGTTCCCACTTACCCAAGGACAACGCACATCTTCGCCATATGATCCAAATGCAAGTGCCATAAAGCAATCTCAGGCATCTGAGCAAATAACTCAGGAAGACATTCTTAGAGGATCTAAACTTGAAGGTGGTGGTGGACCTACCATTCGTGAGTTCGATGCCAATCAGCTAGATCAAATACGTCAAGAGGCTACTATGCTTCGAGATCAACTTGGCTCTGGTAGGGTTGGATCTCTCGACTCTGACTTAGTGCCTTATGAATCAGCTACAGGTGTGCAAAACATTGTCACTGGAGAAGCAGATAAGCTAAAAGGCACAGCTACTTCTGGTTACAAAGCAGTCAGAGAGGCTGTAGATCAGCCAATTGTAACTCCCAAGGGAATGAATGAGACAACAACCAGAGCCTTGCAGACAATTGCTGATCTACAGTTGTCAGCGAGAGAACTTGCGGATTTCCCACAATTAGCACGGGAAATGAAATATCTTCAAAAACTTCAAAAAATGAGTGCTAATCCTAGATTTAAAGGGTCACCGTTTAAACTTATTGCTGGCTACCAAAAGACCATAAACAGGTTAATGCGAGATGCTGCCACAGACACTGAAAAAATGGCATTTGGTAAAATAAAGTCAGTTATTGATGACTCAGTATTTAATGGCATTGAGCAAGGCTTTATAACTGGCAACAAAGAAGTAATCGATACTCTCTTTGCGTCCAAAGAGGCTTACAGAAAGTATATTGGTTTGACTGGTAAAGCTGCAAAAAAAGATGACAACGCAGCTAATAACATTCTTAAAATGATAACAAACCCAGACTACGATCCTAAGTCTTTTGTTAATTCTTTATTTGGACATAGTAAGTTCAATCCCTCAAAGGAAATGACAAAGGTTTTAAAAAACTACAAAGCCAATCTCCCTCAAGAGAAATATGATGAAGTCATTGCTCTTATAAAAGATGGAGTCATCGAGAAGGCATTTTCTGGTGCTGGGAGATCTGGTGTAACCAGAGCTAATATCGTCAATAACTATAAAGATGTATTCCTAAAAAACAAAAATCTTATTGATGAATTGTTTACCCCAGATGAAGTTGCAAGGATAGCAGACTTCCGCAAGAATGTTATTCCAACCATGTGGGCTGACCCAAGTCTGATGTTAAATGCATCAGGTACAAGCTACTCACTTCTAAGTGCTGGGAGAATGGCAGGTATTTTAAGCAGTGTCGCTAAAGTTCCTGTTGTCGCAGCAGTTACTGGTGCTGAAGGTGCTGCATCTCAAATGAGCAGAAGTGCCAGTATGAATGATGCTTTAAATGCAATCAGCCAATATACGATAAGATCCAACAAGCCTTTATTAAGTGTCGGTGGTCGAGTGCCATTTACAAATAAAAGAGTTGACGTTGACGTTCTTATTCCTGCTGACGCATCTAGAGCTGGCCAAACATTGGCAAGGGAGCCAGTGGTGGAGCAAGACGATATTGAAACGTCAGCCGCTGTTTCCAGCTTGATTCAAACCCTAGACCCAGAAGCAAGGCAAAAAATATTAGAAAGTTATCCTCAGTAGGCTACCCCCAATCCTTAAAGTGACCTAGCTCTTCGTTTTCGTTCCAGCCATCATTGTATTCTTTTAGCTGTTCTTCAGTTAGATCTACAACTTTGTAGCCGTGGCCAGTTCCGTTTGGCCAGTAGTGAGGCGAGTAGCTGCGCCCGTAGTAGCTGTCTGCGCCGCCACGATCATGGGGTGAGCCGTGTGATTTGTTGAGTTTCATGTCGATGCCCTCCAGAGCGTTGTGGGGGAGCCGTAGCTCCCTTTTGGTTTATAGTTTGATTAAACTTTCCTCACCTTAAAATACTCAGTCTCTACCTGTGATATTTTTTTACCATTACGATAGAATGTAAATGTCGGTATGCCGTGAGAGTTATTCCCTTCAACATAATAATCAGCCTTGATTGAATGACTGCGGGAAAGGCGAGGTGAATATGCAATAAATGTTGTCATGGTTTTTTCCTTTGTTTGTTTGTGATGGGGAGCCGAAGCTCCCCGGTTGAATTAGGATTGCTTTGTTGCCTTCAAGATACCTGACTTGCAGGCTTCGCGGTTCCAGTCGGTGGTTCCGACAACGTGCCATTCCCATTGAGTTTCAGCCTCTGGGTGGCCAATGTGCCAAGTTACCGAAGACTCACCTGTGCAAAAACAAATTGCGCCAACGCCAAAATATTCTGCTGTAATGGCGCGATCTTCGTTTTTTGTCCGGTTTGTAGCTGCGTTGACCCAAGACCACTTAATTCCAGCCTTTCCGCCAGCAACGGGATCAACATTTTTGGGATCAGCCAGCTCTACTTTGAACGTATTCCCGTTTTTCTCAACGAGCCAACCGCCAGTAGAATTGGCAATTGTGATGTCATCAAGCAAGCGGCCCTTTGTGCCATTTGTAAAATCAAAAACTTTCATGTCTGTGTCTCCTTCTCTCTCTATACATTATATATAGTGACACTTGTCACAGATTACAATGGGGGTAGGCAAAAAAAGTTGAAGATCCTTAAAATGGAGGTTCTTCATCAGGGGTGGAGGGGAGCCACACGATGTCCACATCGTGCAGCGCCAAGATAAATTCGCGGAGGCTGTTTCCGTACAATTTATGCCTCCTCTTTCTCTCTAGCCAATTTGTCGGCTGCTGCCATGATGACTGACAGTGGTGTGAATTTACCAGCGAGGTAATAGAAGCAGCGTGTGAAAGTGGTGTTGTATTCGTTGGTAACTTGGTGCGGCGTGACGCTTACAGGCAAGCCAGCAAACAAACGGCCAAGCTCAACAGCTTCATGGTACTGAGCCATTCGGCGCTCAATCAGATCAACCACAGTCTCTGTCACTTCAGCTTGCTTGGCTGTGATGCGGTCAGACTTTGGCGCTGGCTTTACCACTTCAAGCTCTTTGAGCAAAACGCGAAATGTAATAAGATCTGTTAAGTCAGCGTGGTGCGCCTCATCAAACAAACGGAAGTGCTTGTCGCGGATCTGGTGAAGATCAAACGGGATTGCAAAGTAATCTTCGCGTGACAAGCTGTCGATTGAAAATTGAAAATTGTTCTTGCGCAGAAGCTCATAGCCGCTGTTCAGATAGCTCAGTGCTTCTTTCTGATGAGACTTAGCAGCAAAGGTCTGATCGTCTTGGATCTTGCCCATTGCGAGTTCAACGTAGTCTTGGACTGTTTTGGCTTTTGTGTTGTACATGGTCTTTCCTCTCTCTCTACATAACTAATATATGACATCTGTCACAGATTACAAGAGGGGTAAGCAAAAAAAAGGGGCCGAAGCCCCAATTTATTTATGCTGCTTTTTTTCGTTGGTGCTGTTCGATTTCTTGGAGTTTCCAAAACACCTCTTGCCAGTCGTATGAGCAGTGGCCTTCGATTACGCCAAGATCGACATAGTCATCTTTGCCTTCGTAATCGATCCAGTACGAATTATCTCCATAGCCAGTGCGCTCAATGCTGATCTCCATGCCCAGCTTCTTGGCTAGGCGTTGGGCTTTGCCACGATCACTGTCTGCACCACACGCCACACGCTTTGGCTTTATAGCCTCGCTGGGTGTAGTGATTGCGCCCATTGATGTCAGCTCATAGACTTCAGACACCCGCGCACGGCGCTTGATGCGTTTGTCTTTTATCGATGCGGGTGACCCCAAGATGCCACAAACATAACGGCGTCCTTGAACTAACTGCCAGTGCCAGCCAGCAACGATCAAGAAAACACGATTGGCTGTGCGCTCTTTTACTGTCGCCTTGAGCCAGCCAGCCAGTGTCACGCCACTGCTACGATTAAGAGTCAGGCCAAAAGTCTGCCGTTTGCTCTCAATCCCACAAAGCTCAAGTGATCTCTTCACCTCCCATGAAGTGGAGCCTTTGATAGATTTACGTCCACCAACGTGGCGGATCAGGCGCGCAGCCTCGCCAGTAGTCATGCCAGTAACGGCACTGATGACAGCAGGCCCACAGTAGCGGTTGCGATCTGCTGCTGTATTGCCGTGATTGACTGATTTGATGTTTACGTTTTTCATAGTAGTCTCCTTCTCTCTCTACACAACTAATATATGACATCTGTCACAGATTACAAGGGGAGTGGGGAAAATAATTTCCCCTTTAGATCAAATATTTTTTCCTGCCTTCCGTAAAT
>LGRT01000017.1 GCA_001642945.1 Rhodobacteraceae bacterium SB2
TTATGAGTATGATTTAAGCGCCTGTTCTAGCAAACGCGCATGCAGATTTATCTTACGGGTTGGGTAGGGTTTGATTTGGGGTAAGTATTGTGATCGTTTTGAGAGATACACGGATTTGGTATTTTCTAGGTTTGGCGGTGACTTACTCTCCCACGCCTTAAGACGCAGTACCATCAGCGCAACGGCACTTAACGGCCGGGTTCGGAATGGAGCCGGGTGTTTTGCTCGTGCTATGGCCACCAAACCGAGGAAATACCAAATCCAAGTCAAGCATATATGTGTGTATGCTTTTTGATGTGAGTAATATCTGACTATTACTGGATCAAATCAAGCCTATCGAGCCATTAGTACCGGTCAACTGAACGCATTACTGCGCTTACATCTCCGGCCTATCGACGTGGTGGTCTTCCACGGCTCTCAGGGATACCTTGTTTTGAGGGGGGCTTCCCGCTTAGATGCCTTCAGCGGTTATCCTGTCCGATCATAGCTACCCTGCACTGCTGCTGGCGCAACAACAGGTCCACCAGTGGATCGTTCACCCCGGTCCTCTCGTACTAGGGGCAACTCCTCTCAAGTATCCTACACCCACGGCAGATAGGGACCGAACTGTCTCACGACGTTCTAAACCCAGCTCACGTACCTCTTTAAACGGCGAACAGCCGTACCCTTGGGACCTGCTCCAGCCCCAGGATGAGATGAGCCGACATCGAGGTGCCAAACACTGCCGTCGATATGGACTCTTGGGCAGTATCAGCCTGTTATCCCCGGCGTACCTTTTATCCGTTGAGCGATGGCCCTTCCACTCGGGACCACCGGATCACTATGGCCGTCTTTCGACTCTGCTCGACTTGTCAGTCTCGCAGTCAGGCTGGCTTCTGCCATTGCACTCAACGAGCGATTTCCGACCGCTCTGAGCCAACCTTCGCGCGCCTCCGTTACTCTTTAGGAGGCGACCGCCCCAGTCAAACTACCCGCCACGCAGGGTCCCGGATCCGGATAACGGACCGCGGTTAGACATCAAAAGTGCGAAGGGTGGTATCTCAAGGGAGGCTCCACCGAAACTGGCGTTCCGGTTTCAAAGCCCACCACCTATCCTGCACATCACAATTCTGATGCCAGTGCGAAGCTGTAGTAAAGGTGCACGGGGTCTTTCCGTCTAACCGCGGGAAGCCTGCATCTTGACAGGCAATTCAATTTCGCTGAGTCTACATTGGAGACAGCGGGGAAGTCGTTACGCCATTCGTGCAGGTCGGAACTTACCCGACAAGGAATTTCGCTACCTTAGGACCGTTATAGTTACGGCCGCCGTTTACCTGGGCTTCAATTCGGAGCTCTCACCCCTCCTTTTAACCTTCAGGCACCGGGCAGGCGTCAGACCCTATACGTCGTCTTGCGACTTCGCAGAGCCCTGTGTTTTTAGTAAACAGTCGCCACCCCCTGGTTTGTGCCCCCAGCCAATACTTGCGTAGAAACTGGGCCTCCTTCTCGCGAACTTACGGAGGTATTTTGCCGAGTTCCTTCAATGTAGTTCTCTCAAGCGCCTTGGTATTCTCTACCAGTCCACCTGTGTCGGTTTAGGGTACGATCTTATGGAGGGCTATTTCCAGGGACTGATCAGCGGCCCCTCCAATCCAATAAGGAGGAACAACCTTCACAATCCGTCACCATCTCCTGGCCCAGGAATATTAACCTGGTTCCCATCGTCTACGCCCTTCGGCCTCGACTTAGGGGTCGGCTTACCCTGCTCAGATTAGCTTTAAGCAGGAACCCTTGGACTTTCGGCGAGAGTGTCTCTCACACTCTTTGTCGCTACTCATGTCATCATTCTCACTAGTGATCTCTCCACCGGATGCCTTACAGCCCGGCTTCACAGAAAGCTTCGCGTCTCCCATGACCCCAAAGGGATCAAAAGAGACAGGAAACTATGTCACACTACGCTCCGCTACCATGCATTAAATGCATCCGAAGTTTCGGCTCATGGCTTGAGCCCCGTTACATCTTCGCCGCAGGACAACTTATTTAGACCAGTGAGCTGTTACGCTATCTTTAAAGGATGGCTGCTTCTAAGCCAACCTCCTGGTTGTTTTGGTCGTCCCACCTGCTTTCCCACTTAGCCATGAATTGGGGGCCTTAACTGTCGGTCAGGGTTGTTTCCCTCTCCACGACGGACGTTAGCATCCGCCGTGTGTCTGCCATCTAGTACTCCCGGGTATTCGGAGTTTGGTTAGGATCAGTAAGCCTGTGGGGCCCCATTACCCATCCAGTGCTCTACCCCCCGGGGTATTCGGATGACGCTCTACCTAAATAGATTTCGCGGAGAACCAGCTATCTCCGAGTTTGATTGGCCTTTCACCCCTAGGCACAGCTCATCCCGATCCTTTTCAACGGATGTGGGTTCGGTCCTCCAATACGTGTTACCGTATCTTCAACCTGGCCATGCCTAGATCACTCGGTTTCGGGTCTGATCCATCTAACTCATGCGCCCTATTAAGACTCGCTTTCGCTGCGCCTACACCTAACGGCTTAAGCTTGCTAGATAGACCAAGTCGATGACCCATTATACAAAAGGTACGCTGTCACATCGCAAGGATGCTCCAACTGATTGTAGGCGTTCGGTTTCAGGTACTGTTTCACTCCCCTCGTCGGGGTGCTTTTCACCTTTCCCTCACGGTACTGGTTCGCTATCGGTCAGTAAGGAGTACTTAGCCTTCGGGGGTGGTCCCCCGATCTTCAAACAGGATTTCACGTGTCCCGCCCTACTTAATACATCCTTCAAAGCTTCCCATACGGGGCTGTCACCCACTATGGCTGACCTTTCCAGGTCATTCTGGTCACTTATCAGGCTTGGCTGGTCCGCGTTCGCTCGCCGCTACTAACAGAGTCTCTAATTGATTTCCTTTCCTCCGGGTACTTAGATGTTTCAGTTCCCCGGGTTTGCTCTTAAAACCCTATGTATTCAGGTAATAAGTACCTGTTTATGCTCATTATTGACACCCAAAAGGGTAACAATAACAAACATTCAGGTGGGTTGCCCCATTCAGAAATCCATGGATCAAAGCTTATTCTCAGCTCCCCATGGCTTATCGCAGAGTATCACGTCTTTCATCGCCTCTTACTGCCAAGGCATCCACCAAACGCCCTTTTCGCGCTTGATTTGATCCAGAAAAAGTCAGACTTGCGTCTGAATGATGCCAAGCTGGTTCACCAGGCATCTCATCTTCCGGTCAAAAGTCATACTTTCCCGCTCAAACACATGTCGGTGTGTTTGAACTGTTGAGCAACATTACTGCTGCTCGGGTTAGTGTACTTGACTTGGACAACATGTTCGTTTCAACCCAGCATACTTAAGGGCACCCGAGGAAAAGGGTGGATCCAAAAGCTCTCCACAAGCATAAACTTGCTTCACCAAATTGAGATCATCCCGCTACTTCGGGCGATCAAACAATGTTGATATTTGTATCTCTCTAAACGATGTCAATGCGTCCAATCGGACGGCGAAACACAAACCATTGTGCTTCGCGATCTGATCAAAACTTGTTATATGGTGGAGCCTAGCGGGATCGAACCGCTGACCTCCTGAATGCAAATCAGGCGCTCTCCCATCTGAGCTAAGGCCCCCTACACGCCATATCCTAAAATAGACGCGTTAATGGTGGGTCGAGGAGGACTTGAACCTCCGACCTCACGCTTATCAGGCGTGCGCTCTAACCACCTGAGCTACCGACCCAGTACAGACCGGTAGGTCTGATGTATACTGAAGAGATATGAGGACAGTCCGGTTCGATATATGATCGGCTTTGTTTGCCAATCTGCTAAGTGTTTCACGAACAAAAGCAAGCTTAAGTTGCTAGAAACATCCTTAGAAAGGAGGTGATCCAGCCCCAGGTTCCCCTAGGGCTACCTTGTTACGACTTCACCCCAGTCGCTGATCCTACCGTGGCCGCCTGCCCCCCGAAGGTTAGCGCAGCGTCGTCGGGTAGAACCAACTCCCATGGTGTGACGGGCGGTGTGTACAAGGCCCGGGAACGTATTCACCGCGTCATGCTGTTACGCGATTACTAGCGATTCCGACTTCATGGGGTCGAGTTGCAGACCCCAATCCGAACTGAGACAGTTTTTTGGGATTAACCCATTGTCACTGCCATTGTAGCACGTGTGTAGCCCAACCCGTAAGGGCCATGAGGACTTGACGTCATCCACACCTTCCTCCCGCTTATCACGGGCAGTTTCCATAGAGTGCCCAGCCGAACTGCTGGCAACTAGGGATGTGGGTTGCGCTCGTTGCCGGACTTAACCGAACATCTCACGACACGAGCTGACGACAGCCATGCAGCACCTGTATCTCGTCCAGCCGAACTGAAAGCTCCATCTCTGGAGCGACGACGAGTATGTCAAGGGTTGGTAAGGTTCTGCGCGTTGCTTCGAATTAAACCACATGCTCCACCGCTTGTGCGGGCCCCCGTCAATTCCTTTGAGTTTTAATCTTGCGACCGTACTCCCCAGGCGGAATGCTTAATCCGTTAGGTGTGTCACCGAACAGTATACTGCCCGACGACTGGCATTCATCGTTTACGGTGTGGACTACCAGGGTATCTAATCCTGTTTGCTCCCCACACTTTCGCACCTCAGCGTCAGTATCGAGCCAGTGAGCCGCCTTCGCCACTGGTGTTCCTCCAAATATCTACGAATTTCACCTCTACACTTGGAATTCCACTCACCTCTCTCGAACTCTAGACTGATAGTTTTGGAGGCAGTTCCGGGGTTGAGCCCCGGGATTTCACCCCCAACTTTCCAATCCGCCTACGTGCGCTTTACGCCCAGTAATTCCGAACAACGCTAACCCCCTCCGTATTACCGCGGCTGCTGGCACGGAGTTAGCCGGGGTTTCTTTACCTGCTACTGTCATTATCATCACAGGCGAAAGAGCTTTACGACCCTAAGGCCTTCATCACTCACGCGGCATGGCTAGATCAGGCTTGCGCCCATTGTCTAAGATTCCCCACTGCTGCCTCCCGTAGGAGTCTGGGCCGTGTCTCAGTCCCAGTGTTGCTGATCATCCTCTAAAACCAGCTATAGATCGTAGACTTGGTAGGCCGTTACCCCACCAACTATCTAATCTAACGCGGGCCGATCCTTCTCCGATAAATCTTTCCCCCAAAGGGCGTATACGGTATTACTCTTCGTTTCCAAAGGCTATTCCGTAGAAAAGGGTACGTTCCCACGCGTTACTAACCCGTCCGCCGCTCACCCGAAGGTGCGCTCGACTTGCATGTGTTAGGCCTGCCGCCAGCGTTCGTTCTGAGCCAGGATCAAACTCTCAAGTTGAAAAGCTGTTACCAGCTTGTCCTTGACGTTCGAACCTATGCACATCGAATAATTGTTCAAATTATTCATCTTCTGTTTATCTGTGCTCAAGGTACCAAAAGATACCGAAAGCCGACAAACAGTGAAGCTGACACCACATCATCGGATTAAAAACCCTAGTGGCGCGATATGATAGGCAGATCCATCGAAATGAACCAAACTGCCCACATATCTCTTCAGTTTTCTATCAATGTCAAATAACGTCGAAGACAAATTAACAGATCACGCCATCCTCTCAAATCGCGCAACCCGCCCAATATATCCTCAGAATTCTCTAAGTTCCCACCAAATCTTCAATCCAGCAAGACCACCTTAAACGCCGTAACGCCCTCGGTGAAGGCGCTTTTAGAAGCAACAGATAACATCCGCAACCCCCTTTCGATAACTATTTATATCTTTTTTTACTTTCATGGAA